>NZ_FNIG01000018.1 GCF_900103915.1 Tenuibacillus multivorans
TAAGCCAATCAAACTTTTATGGAGAGTTTGATCCTGGCTCAGGACGAACGCTGGCGGCGTGCCTAATACATGCAAGTCGAGCGCGGGAAGCAGACAGAATCCTTCGGGAGGACGTCTGTGGAACGAGCGGCGGACGGGTGAGTAACACGTGGGCAACCTGCCTGTAAGACTGGGATAACTCCGGGAAACCGGGGCTAATACCGGATAATTCATCGAATCGCATGATTCGATGTTGAAAGGTGGCATATGCTACTACTTACAGATGGGCCCGCGGCGCATTAGTTAGTTGGTGGGGTAAAAGCCTACCAAGGCCACGATGCGTAGCCGACCTGAGAGGGTGATCGGCCACACTGGGACTGAGACACGGCCCAGACTCCTACGGGAGGCAGCAGTAGGGAATCATCCGCAATGGACGCAAGTCTGACGGTGCAACGCCGCGTGAGTGAGGAAGGTCTTCGGATCGTAAAACTCTGTTGTTAGAGAAGAACAAGTACCGTTCGAATAGGGCGGTACCTTGACGGTACCTAACCAGAAAGCCACGGCTAACTACGTGCCAGCAGCCGCGGTAATACGTAGGTGGCAAGCGTTGTCCGGAATTATTGGGCGTAAAGGGCGCGCAGGCGGTTCCTTAAGTCTGGTGTGACAGCCCACGGCTCAACCGTGGAGGGTCATCGGAAACTGGGGAACTTGAGTACAGAAGAGGAGAGCGGAATTCCACGTGTAGCGGTGAAATGCGTAGATATGTGGAGGAACACCAGTGGCGAAGGCGGCTCTCTGGTCTGTGACTGACGCTGAGGCGCGAAAGCGTGGGTAGCGAACAGGATTAGATACCCTGGTAGTCCACGCCGTAAACGATGAGTGCTAGGTGTTAGGGGTTTCCACCCTTAGTGCTGCAGTTAACGCAATAAGCACTCCGCCTGGGGAGTACGGCCGCAAGGCTGAAACTCAAAGGAATTGACGGGGGCCCGCACAAGCGGTGGAGCATGTGGTTTAATTCGAAGCAACGCGAAGAACCTTACCAGGTCTTGACATCTTCGGACCACCCTAGAGATAGGGTCTTCCCTTCGGGGACCGAATGACAGGTGGTGCATGGTTGTCGTCAGCTCGTGTCGTGAGATGTTGGGTTAAGTCCCGTAACGAGCGCAACCCTTGATCTTAGTTGCCAGCATTGAGTTGGGCACTCTAAGGTGACTGCCGGTGACAAATCGGAGGAAGGTGGGGATGACGTCAAATCATCATGCCCCTTATGACCTGGGCAACACACGTGCTACAATGGATGGTACAATGGGCAGCGAAGCCGTGAGGTGAAGCAAATCCCAAAAAGCCATTCTCAGTTCGGATTGTAGGCTGCAACTCGCCTGCATGAAGCCGGAATCGCTAGTAATCGTGGATCAGCATGCCACGGTGAATACGTTCCCGGGCCTTGTACACACCGCCCGTCACACCACGAGAGTTGGCAACACCCGAAGTCGGTGGAGTAACCTTTTGGAGCTAGCCGCCGAAGGTGGGGCCAATGATTGGGGTGAAGTCGTAACAAGGTAGCCGTATCGGAAGGTGCGGCTGGATCACCTCCTTTCTAAGGATT
>NZ_FNIG01000014.1 GCF_900103915.1 Tenuibacillus multivorans
ATCGAATCATGCGATTCGATGAATTATCCGGTATTAGCCCCGGTTTCCCGGAGTTATCCCAGTCTTACAGGCAGGTTGCCCACGTGTTACTCACCCGTCCGCCGCTCGTTCCACAAACGTCCTCCCGAAGGATTCTGTCTGCTTCCCGCGCTCGACTTGCATGTATTAGGCACGCCGCCAGCGTTCGTCCTGAGCCAGGATCAAACTCTCCATAAAAGTTTGATTGGCTTAATGTCCTTAAGTTTTATTTCCCAATCGAAAAATAAAACGGAATTGACTACAGGCTATTTTGTTTAGTTTTCAAGGTTCAAAGTCCGTCGCCTCAAAATGGCGACTTTATTAATATACCAAACTCTCAAACAAATGTCAATGCTTTTTTGTTTTATAAGAATTTGTTGAATGCGCGCTGTTTCTTAACGCGACGATTAATAATGTAACATGTTTTCACCTAAATGACAACAGTTTTTTTGAAAACAATTTTTAAATCATTTCGTTCGCGCTTTTTAGCGACAGGGAATAATATAGCATGCATGAAACATATTAGTCAATAGTATTATTAAAACCGCTATCTATATTATGTGCAAATCGTTTTAAATGTTCCACCTTTATTTAACCGAATAATTCCCTATTACAAGTCAGTTCGATTTGCATAACTAAATATATTACGCAAAAACCGTACCGTCAACATGAATCGGTACGGTAAATATATCCAATATTAATCTTTGACTAAATACTGTCGATGATATATGTTCTGACCTTTTGTTTCTACTGCTTTCGTTTCAACAATCCTCCGTTCCACTAAATATTCAAGTAGTATAGATAAGTCTAAAGTATAGTATTGAGTTTCTGGATGGACTTTTAATTCACCAAATGACCATGGTTCATTTTTTTCTCGCATAATATTAAGGAGATGTTCCGCCCCGCGTTCGGCCCTGGAATGGATAGCAAAATCACTGGCCAAGAGCATAAGCTGAATTCGTTTCTCCGGTGGTTCCTCACTTTCCATTAACTCTTCATATAATTTATAGACTTCAGGATCAAACCTTTTGACTTGATTCCAAACCGTGACTTCCGGATGTAAGCCTTTCTCTAAAACTGCCACACGAGCTAAATAATGTAATGACCTTACCATTAAGCTGTTAGCATCTAAGTAATGTTTGGCTGCGAATAAATCCTTACACTCACGATAAGTACGAATTAGTTTTGCGAATTCAACACATTTTCTTAACTGACGTGTTATTTCTGGAAACTCTCTTAGTTTTTCTCTTAAATGACTTAAATATTCATTTCGATCGAATACAATTTTTCCATTGATTAGCCAATCAATTACTTTACGATACCCACTTGTTTCAATCCATTGACCAAGTAAATCTTCTCGAACAATATGCATAGCAGCTGTTTTATCTTCATATTCATAATGTTTAACATACCAGTCCTCTTCTGCTTCACGAACAACGATTAATAAAATAACATCAAAGCTATCTGTAACCGGACTGTTATGATGTAGTTTCTCATATACTAAAACACCGAGTGTATTTGGTTGGCTTGCACGCTCTTGATAAATTGGGCGTAACAGATTTTCCATCACGTCTTCCTCCCTATAACTATCTCAAATGATTAATTCTACATAAATCATGAATTTCCTTTTTTCTTCACATACATCCTTCTGAAAATATGCTATAATTCTAAAGAAATGACAAGTCTTTAGGCGAAGTCAGAAACATAATGCACCTTTTAAAGGTAGGGTAAAATTTTATGCTTTCTATGAAACATATTAGGGAGGTGCCCTTTATTGTCACTTAAATATAGTAATAAAATTAATAAGATTAGAACAATCGCCCTTTCATTAATTTTCGCTGGTATGATTATTATGTATATAGGGTTATTATTCAAAAATTATGAATGGGTTATGGTCCTGTTCATGTTTTTAGGTTTAATAGCGATTGCACTTAGTACCGTTATATACTTTTGGATTGGAATGTTATCAACGCGTGCTATACAGGTTGTATGTCCTGAGTGTGAAAAACCAACTAAGGTTCTGGGACGTGTTGATGCTTGCATGCATTGTAAACAACCTTTAACGTTAGATCGCAATTTAGAAGGAAAAGAGTTTGATGAGAAATACAATTCAAAAAAATATTGGAAGGAACAAGAGAAGACAAATGACTAATGAATTCCCTGCTCCAGCGCAGGGAATTTTTATGTTTTTAATTAAAAAATCAAATAAAAAAGCCACATCACCACTTGGCGATGCGACACAATTTAATGAATTATTAATGACTTGTTTGTAGTTTCGTTTGGCATTCATCACACGTACCGTAAACCTCCATACGGTGATGACTAACATCGAAGCCTGTAACTTGCTCTGCTAATTGTTCAACCTCATCTAAAGTAGGATAATGAAAGTCAACAATTTTTCCACATGAGTCACAAATTATATGGTAATGTTTTGATGTATTACAATCAAAACGACTTGATGAATCACCATAAGTTAACTCTCGAACTAAACCAATTTCTTGAAAAACGCGCAGGTTATTATAAACTGTTGCAACACTCATGTTTGGAAATTTACCTTCAAGTGCTTTATAAATATCATCTGCGGTAGGATGGTTCATCGTATGCATGAGATACTCAAGCACTGCATGACGCTGGGGAGTAATTCTAACACCCGAATTTTTCAATTGAGCTAAGGCTTCTTGTAATTTCTGTTCTGACACCGTCATGCACCTCTCTTTCAACTTATAAAATTATTAAATAAGAATTCTTATAATTAGTTTAATTCTTCGGAAACCTGTTTGTCAATGTATATGGATGTCACGGAAAATTATACCTCTGTATTTAATGGTAGTTCTTCTCCGTTTAATTCTTTATTAACAAAACGTGCAGCTACAAATAAGTAGTCTGATAAGCGGTTCAGATACTGTAACACTAAATCATTTTCTAAGTCTTCAATCGCAACCGCCATACGTTCCGCTCTCCTTACAATCGTTCTTGCAACATGTAGTGAAGCTGCTGCCGGATGGCCGGATGGCAATATGAAATTTTTAAGTTCATCTAGTGATGCATCCCACTCATCAATTTGTTCCTCTAAATCATCAATATGCTCTTGCTTTAATTTCCAAGCGACTTCTTTACCACTAGGTGTTGCTAATTCTGCACCCACATGAAATAAGATCGTTTGGACTTTGTGCAAAGCATCCATGACTGATTTTTTTCCGTCCCAGTTGGTTTGACTTAAATAACTCAACGCCATCCCAATCGAAGAATTAGCTTCATCACAAGTACCGTATGCTTCGACGCGAATATCGTTCTTGTTAACACGTTTACCATAAATAAGTGACGTTTTTCCTTTATCCCCTGACCTTGTATAGATACGCACGACTAGTACCCCCTCTTTGGATCAATCACATTAAGTTCCGGTTTCTCACCTTTTAAAAACTGATCTAAATTTTGTTCAAAGATGTTCAGTGCTCGCGGCATATAGTTACTGGTAATAGATGAATTATGTGGTGTAATCGTGACATTTTCTAAATCCCATAACGGGCTGTTTTCATCAAGTGGTTCTTGTTCAAACACATCGAGAATCGCGTGGCGAATCTGATGGTTTTTAAGTGCGTCAATCATATCTTCTTCAACAACCGTTATGCCACGCCCCATATTAAGAAAAACAGCGTCACCTTTCATTTTGATAAAATGTTCTTTTGTTATCATTTTTTCAGTATCTGGCGTTGCTGGTAAAACATTAATAACAAAATCAGCTTTAGGAAGTAAATCCATTAGCTCCTCATTTTTATAGCATGTATCGAAATACGCTTTCAATTCCCCTGTTCTCGAAACACCAATCGTTTCCATATTAAAGGCTTTCGCAAGACGTGCTGTTTCTTGTCCAATAGCACCCGTTCCGAGAATGAGCATAGTTTTACCTGTAATTTCTTCAATTTTAACTTTCCGATTCCAAACATGTTGCTTCTGATACTCTTTTGATGTCGGTAAATTACGGTAGACTTGTAGTAACATTGCGATGACATATTCAGACATCTGAATCGTATGAATACCTCTCGCATTGGTCACTAATATATTCTTCTCAATGATCTTTTCAAACGGCATTTGGTCTAACCCGGCTGACATCACCATAATCCATTTCAGATTTTCTGCTTGATTGATATGTTCATTTGTTAAATCTTCACCATATGTAATGATAATATCGGCTTTCGGCATATAAGGTTCAGCCTCTGTAATCGGATATTTAAACTGAAAAGTTAATGACGGATATTTTTCTTTCAATTGATGTCTTAGCTCTTCTTTCATTTTTAACGTCACTAATACGTTCATGTCTTTCACCTCTTTTTAAAGGATATAAATGCTACTTCGCCTCTGTTTTCTTTAAAAACTGACCAAGGTTAAAACCCAGGTCAGTTTCAGTCATCATGTTTATAGGTTTTCTTTAATAAAGTCAAGTGCCTCTTCAACGTGATCTTCAACTTTAACTTTTCGCCACTCTTTAACTAGATTACCATCTTTATCGATAATAAAAGTAGAACGTTCTATACCGTAGTATTCTTTCCCAAAGTTCTTTTTAAACTTCCATACATCAAAGTCCTCAGCAACTTTATGATCCTCATCTGCTAATAATAAGAAGGGTAAGTCGTGTTTATCAATGAATTTTTCATGACGGTCAACTGGGTCTGGACTAACCCCTAAAATAACCGCGTCAAGTTCTTCAAAGCTTTTATGATTATCTCTGAAATCACACGCTTCTGTTGTACAACCTGGCGTCATATCTTTAGGATAAAAGTATAACACCACATGCTTCCCTCGAAAATCCGATAAACTCACTTGTTCTCCGTTACTAGCTGTTAATGTGAAATCAGGTGCTTGTTTTCCTACTTCAACTGTCATGACTACATTCCTCCTTAACAATAATCTACTTTAAGATTATCGAAGATTGAAGCTAAAGACAAATTATTTTATTAATTTATATAGAAATGCAGCTGGTAGTAAATAACCAATTGCAGCCTCTACTAATGAGACAAATCGCGCGACACCAACAGGATAAATATCACCGTAACCAACTGTCATTAACGTGACGCCACTGAAATAAAATGACCGCAGAAAACGATCTAACGATGCGCCATACTGGAGTGACATATCTGATAGGACCGTGAAACCAATTCGGGACATTAAAAAATAGATCAAGGCAAAGCCAACCATTAAAATCGCATAAATAATTAAAAATGAAATGAATAGCTCTTTCGAAAAAGCGTTTCGCATCCTAGTATTATGTTTTAAAAAGGTATAAATACTGGAGATAACGATGATTGCTACAAACGCTACACTGAATAACTTCATTTGACCACCATTTTCTTATTTTTGCTATTATTAATTTTTATGACAAACATGTCCACTTCATGTAAAAATGTGTCTCGATGTTATGTTAAAATGGGACTGAATTTAAGACTGGAGGAATGTTGACATGAACCGAGAAACATCTGAAGAACTCTATCAAGAGGCACAAGATTACATAGTCGGCGGGGTTAATTCACCTTCCCGTGCATATAAGGGAGTTGGTGGAGGCACGCCTGTTTTTATGGATAAAGCGAAAGGGGCACACTTTTGGGATGTTGATGGTAATCCATACATTGATTACCTAGGAGCATACGGGCCAATTATTACCGGACATGCCCATCCACATATCGCTGAAGCTATTTCTCATGCTGCATATAACGGCGTCTTATATGGAACACCGACTAAATTAGAAAACCGCTTCGCAAAAATGCTAAAGGATGCCATTCCATCACTTGAAAAAGTTCGTTTTGTGAACTCAGGTACTGAAGCTGTTATGACAACGATTCGAGTGGCACGCGCTTATACGAACCGCTCCAAAATCATCAAATTTGCGGGCTGTTACCATGGACACTCCGATTTAGTACTTGTGGCAGCTGGCTCCGGACCTTCGACACTTGGTACTCCTGATTCTGCGGGTGTCCCAGCTAGTATCGCACAAGAAGTCATTACAATTCCATTTAATGAAACTAAACCACTTGAAGAAGCACTCGAAAAGTACGGTGACGATGTTGCAGCGGTGTTAGTCGAGCCAATTGTTGGGAACTTCGGAATTGTTGAACCTAAGCCTGGCTTTTTAGAAAAAGTTAAAGAATTAACTCATCAAAATGACAGCTTACTCATTTTTGATGAAGTTATTACAGCCTTCCGCTTCCATTATGGCTCTGCACAAGAATTAACGGGTGTAACAGCTGATATGACAGCAATGGGCAAAATCATCGGTGGCGGTCTTCCAATAGGCGCTTACGGTGGACGTGTCGACATTATGGAACAGGTTGCACCGCTTGGACCTGCCTATCAAGCAGGGACGATGGCTGGTAATCCAGCATCAATGGCAGCCGGTATCGCTTGTTTAGAAGTTTTACAAGATCAAGGCGTTTATGACGAAATGGACCGATTAGGACACTTACTTGAAGAGGGGATTTTATCGCGAGCATCTAAACATGATATTCCTGTTTCCATTAACCGACTTAAAGGTGCTTTAACGCTATACTTTACGGATGAGAAAGTCACAAATTATGAACAGGCAGAAAATACAGATGGTGAGAAATTTGCACAGTTCTTTAAATTAATGCTTGATCAAGGTATTAATTTAGCACCGTCTAAATATGAAGCATGGTTCCTTACAACAGCACATACTGAAAAAGATATTCAAGATACATTAGAAGCCGTTGACCGAGCTTTTAGCAAAATGAAATAAATGTTTATCCAAAGCAGACTCATTTTAGTCTGCTTTTTCTATATGGACTGTCAGGGGTTTTGGGGTAGCTAGAGCTAGAGTTGCATTTATACAGTTAAGCTAAAATATTAAATCTTTCAAAAAATTTTAAAAAAGTAGTTGTAATTTTCAAAATACTTCTGTAAAATAAAGATAATTCAATTTAATGGATTACCCCTTATCAAGGAATTCATGTTATGAAACTCCCTTCCTTTCTGGTTATTCCAGATGCCTTTGCAAAATTGCAAAGGTTTTTTTATTTTCAGTACCCTTATAGGTTTTCTGATACAATGAACTTAAATCTAATGGATTGGAGGATGGTCATCATGAAACTCGGGGCAAGGGCATTTAAAACTGGACTAGCAACAGCCATAGCGCTTTATGTTGCAAGTGCATTTGGATTTAAAGCGGGCGTATTCGCTGCCGCCATTGCAGCCGTATCCTCCATTCAACCGTCCATTTACCGGTCGATTCAGACGATTATTGAGCAGGTTCAAGCTAATGTAATTGGCGCAACCTTAGCGATTTTCTTAGTTTTAACAGTTGGTAATGAACCCTTTTTAATCGGTTTTGGTATTATTATCGTTATCGGAATGTGTATGTTATTTAAAATGAAAGAAGATACAACCTTTATTGCGATTATTGCTGTTATTGCGATTATGGAAGCCCCTCAGGATCCATTTTTAGAGTATGCAGGTATACGTTTCACTTCAATTTTAATTGGTATCGTATCAGCGTTCGTTGTCAACTTAGCATTTCTTCCACCGAAATACGAAACACGTCTATTCGAACGGTTAACAAATACGACGAATGACATTTTACAATGGATTCGTGTCACGACTAGACATTTATCAGATCAACCCGCATTAAAAAAGGAAATTGAACGTTTGAATGAAGATATTACGAGACTGGATCAAACGTACTTACTTTTTTCAGAAGAACGTATATATTCAAGAAGAAAAGGCTACAGGCGGGCAAGGAAGCTCGTCCTATTTAGACAGCTCATTCATACAACTAAAAAAGCTTTCAATGTCTTACAAAACTTACATCGACTTGACTATGAAATTGAACATTTTAACAAAGACATAAATGCTCAAATCATTGTTGAGGTCGATAAAACACTTCACACCCACGAAAAGCTAATTTTAATGTATTCAGGGAGAATTCGAAAACAAGAGACTTATCCCGTTGATCAGTTAAGTAAACCTAAAATTCCAGATTTGGTGAATCAACTGATGAATGAATATGATGATAAAGAAAGAGACCGAATGAAATTTCTCCCTTTAGCTTCCAATTTAATGGAATATCACAATGAATTAGTTCATCTAAGAAAACTATTAACAAGTTATTTAAACAGTCAATAAGGCTCCCACGAACAAACGTGAGAGCCTTTTTTATTAAAGATAAGGCACTCCTTCCAATAAGAGTGCCTTACTATACAGTCTTTTTTAAAATAGTTAATTTCTACTTAAACCTCCAATGAGATACTCGAAACCTTAATACATCTTCAACTCTTCTTTTTTCGAATCAAGCTCTTGGACTTGGAATAAGTTATAATACAACTCTTTTCTACGCATGAGTT
The DNA here is from genome assembly GCF_900103915.1 of Tenuibacillus multivorans. Taxonomy (GTDB): domain Bacteria; phylum Bacillota; class Bacilli; order Bacillales; family Alkalibacillaceae; genus Tenuibacillus; species Tenuibacillus multivorans. The sequence continues at coordinate 8,364 of NZ_FNIG01000014.1, forward strand.
CGTCATGCGTTCCTTCCTCTTTTATTTCACCGTTATTCACAAGAACAATTCGGTCTGCATGTGTAATGGTTGATAAACGGTGGGCGACAATAAATGTCGTGCGATTATTAGCTAATTTTTCTAACGCTTCTTGGATAAGGTGTTCACTTTCTAAATCCAGCGCAGATGTCGCTTCATCAAAAATTAATAATGGTGGATTTTTCAAGAATACTCGTGCAATTGCGACGCGTTGTTTTTGTCCGCCAGAAAGTTTAACCCCACGCTCACCGACTTCCGTTTCATAGCCATTCGGTAAATCCATAATAAAGTCGTGCGCATTAGCGGCCTTAGCGGCTTGAACAACTTCTTCATCCGTTGCATCTGGATTACCGATACGGATATTCATCGCAACACTGTCACTAAATAAAATATTGTCTTGTAATACCATTCCAATTTTATCTCTTAATGAACGAGCTTGAAGATCTCGAATGTCTTGCCCGTCAACTTTTACCTTGCCACTGGTTACATCATAAAACCTTGGAATGAGACTAACGAGTGTTGACTTTCCTCCACCACTCATACCTACCAGTGCAACCGTCTCACCTTTTTTGATACTTAGATTAATATCTTTTAAAACCAACTCTTCTTCATCGTCATAGCGAAAAGAGACATTTTCAAAAGCGACATCGCCATGAACAGATTTTAATTCTTTAGCTCCCGGTCGATCAACAATGTCATATTCTTCATCTAATAGTTCAAACACACGATCCATCGATGCGTGAGATTGTGTTAGTAACGTAGACGAGTTCACGAGTCGACGCAATGGATTGTAAACGCGGTCCATATATCCAATGAACGCCACTAATGTACCTATCGACAAATTACCACCGATTGCTACATAGCCACCATATACAACAACTAATAGAGGTGCAATATCAGTAATCGTATGAGTGACGGCATAAGATTTAGCATTCCAGTTGGTAAAATTAATCGCACGGTCTAAATAATTCCCATTTCGTTTATTAAATGATTCCTGTTCATAATCCTCTAAAGCAAATCCGCGTGTGACTGGAACCCCTTGAACGCGCTCCGTTAAGTGTCCTTGAACTTCGGCTAATGCCTGGGAACGCTGTTTTGTTAAATTCCTCAATCTTGAATAAAAATATTTCACCGAGATGCCGTAAATTGGGAATAAGATAATGGCGACAATGGTTAACATCGGATCTAAAAACCACATAATACCTATTGCGATTAAAATAGTCACCATATCCAACCAAATATTCATGAGACCTGTTACGACAAAAGTCTTGGTTTGTTCGACATCATGTATTACCCGGGAAATAATTTCGCCAGTTTTCGTCTTAGAATAGAACTTTAAGCTGAGCTTTTGTATATGATCAAATAATTTGTCACGAATGTCATACAGAATTTTACTACTGACCCATTGTGCTAAATATTGTCTATAGTATTCAATCGGTGGTCGTAAAATAAAAAAGAGAAAGAATGATATCCCCATCACCCATAATAGTTTTGTCATTTTTTCATCTGTAGCCAAATCGGCATCAATGATGTCATCAATAACATATTTATAAATTAATGGCATTAATAATGGGATTCCGAATTTTAAAATCCCGACAAATATGGTGATGATTATTTTCCATTTATACGGTTTTACAAATTGTAAATAACGCTTGATACTGTCCAAACTTTCACCACTTTCAATCTCAAAAAACTATATTCTCCTCGCTGAAACGTCAATCACGGAAAAAACCTGTTGTTAGACAACAGGCGGTCAACTTGGAAGCGTTAAATATAATTCGTACCACTTATCAACGAATTCAGGGGAAAAAGGTCCCTTTCGTTGTTGTATCCAACGTTCCAATGTATGTAGTTGCTTATATAAGATCTTCTTTAACACATCAGGATAGTTCATTTGTTGCTGATGTTCATCAAACTCATCTTCATCTAATATCTTGTAGGTCATATCAGGAAAGACTTTTATATCTAAATCATAATCAATATACTTAAGTGCCTCCTCATCAATAACAAATGGTGAACTAATATTACAATAGAAATGAATACCATCATGACGAATCATACAGATAACGTTAAACCAGTAATTACTCGTAAAATATGTAATCGCAGGTTCTCGGGTCCGCCATGTTCGTCCGTCACTTTCCTTAACTAACACGTGATCATTTGCTCCAATTAGTAAATTAGATTGACTTTTTAGTACCATCGTTTCTTCCCAAATTCGATGAATATGACCATCGTGTTTATAGCTATGAATTTCGATGTTTTCACCAGCATTTGGTACTGCCATGCCCCTACCCTACTTTCATTTACCTCTACTTTTAGTATCGCCATTGTAACACAAGAAAATAAATTCAGCGATTATCTCGCATCATGTTTATTCTCTAGTTTAAAGAAGCACCCCTTAATGTAAGGAGTGCTTCTTATAATCCGGCTCACTTAAAAATGATTGTTATTGATTTTGTTGGTTTTGTTGATTCTTCTTCTGTTGAGATTGTTGGTTTTGGCGTTTTACTTCTTGTGGATCAGTCTCTGCAGCAAATTCCTGACCAAACTGTTGTTGTCCTTGGCCCTGTTGAGCTTGTTGGTTTTGCTGTCTTACCTTTTGTACGTTAGTACCTGCTTGACTCTGATTTGGCTGTTGTTGATTTTGTCTTTTAGCCATTTATATCACCTCCGCACTGATTAGACTAACCAAATCGTGCGAATTTATCCGAAATAACATAAGAAAATTGTCGATTAATGAATAAGTTTTTTTATCTTTTGCTGTATGTTTGGCATAGGGTATCGTTCTAGCTCTTCCAGCGTGACAAATTTCCCATCTCCATCAGACTTTTGACCGCCTTTTACAGAAGCATAAATGACATCAACTTCCCAAATAACGTGCGAAAAGACATGGCGAACTCTTTTACCTTGAGTGTAAATATTTATACTTAGACCATATTCTACTTCAAACCAATTGACTAATTCTTTTTGATCAAATTCTTCTTGTAAAACTATGGGGAACTCCCACATATTTGCCAATAACCCTTCATCAGGACGTTTTTGTATAAAAAATTTACCTTCATCATTTTTTAATACGAGGCCATAATAGGAAGAGACCTTTTGCTTTTTTTGTTTTGTCTTAACCGGTAAATCTTTTTGGTCACCATGTTCATAAGCTAAGCAATGCTGTTGAACTGGACAAGTTTCACATTCGGGGTTTTTCGGATGACAAACTAAAGCACCTAATTCCATTAGACCTTGATTAAAAGATGAAGGATCTTCATATGAAATGATTTCCTTTACGACTTCTTCAAACAATTTCTTGGTTTTAGGTTTCGCAATGTCTTCGTCAATATGTAAAATGCGTGATAAAACGCGCATGACATTACCATCAACAGCTGGTTCAGGGTGGTTAAAGGCAATGCTTAAGACAGCACCTAATGTATACGGACCAATCCCTTTTAATTGTTTTAATTCTTTTTTATCACTTGGAACTTGTGCATCATATTTTTCGACCACTTCTTTTACAGCTGTATGTAGATTTCGGGCTCGTGAATAATAGCCTAAGCCTTCCCAAGATTTTAAGACATTCTGTTCATCAGCCTCAGCTAATTCCTTTATGGTTGGATAACGTTCCATAAATTGATTAAAATAGGGGATAACCGTATCAACTTGTGTTTGCTGCAACATAATTTCAGATACCCAAATACGATAAGGGTCCTGATTTTCGCGCCACGGTAATAAGCGTTTATTCCCCTGATACCATGTTAATAGGTCGTGACGAAACGCTTCATCATTGAATAATAAAGGTATAGTAAAAGAAGTTTGTTCCATGACCATCACCTAACTTTGATTCGATTAATAAAAGGAGGAGCATAATTTGGATACTGCAACTCATATTACAATGGGAGTTGCTGTTGGTGGGTTAGCAACTGTTGATCCTGCTGTCCAACAAGACCCTAGCCTATTTCAAGCCGTGCTCATTGGTTCTATCATTGGTTCGCATGCTCCTGATTTTGACACTTTATTTAAATTTAAAGACAATGCAACGTATATTCGGCATCACCGGGGTATTTCACACTCTCCAATAGCAGTACTATTATGGAGTCTACTAGTATCAGGCTCAATATATCTCTTTTATTTAGACACTTCATTTTTACATTTATGGTTATGGGTTCTATTAGCAGTAATTCTTCATGTTTTTGTGGACATTTTTAATCCTTATGGAACTCAAGCCTTAAGGCCGTTTGTTAATAGGTGGATAGCAATTGGATTTATCAACACGTTTGATCCGTTTATTTTTAGTTTATATCTAGCCGGAATTATTGCATGGTTACTCGGTGCTAATCCACGTTACACTTTTTTAATCGTCCTTTTTGTCGTGGTACTCTATCATATAAAACGATATTTAGATAAGCGCGAAATCGTCAAAAAAATGAAGGACCATTTTGATCATGTCGAAAGAGTTGTTACACAGCCTACGATACGGCACAACATATGGCGAGTGGCTGTTATAACGAAGGAGTATTTCTTTGTCGCACGTTCTGAAAACGGTCATATTGAAATCAAGGACAAATTTGAACGAAAGCCTTTACCAGATACAGCAGAGATGAATGCTGCTTTACAGGATAAAAACGTTAAAGCCTTTATCAATTTCTCACCCGTATACCGGTATGAAATTGATCGATTTGACGATTATACTGAGATTCGTTTTATAGATTTACGATATCGCGCTAAAGGGCGCTATCCATTCGTGGCTGTCGTAGCCTTAGATAAATTTTATAACGTCATAACATCTTATACGGGCTGGGTATACTCCGAAGACAAATTACAAAAAAAATTAGAGCCTTTAACTTAAGGGCTCATTCAAAACTATCTTTTTAATAACCCAATTGGTAATGCTTCTTCGCCTTCTTTTAGAATGTTACCTTGTTGGTCTTTGCGTGTGCCCCAGGCGAAAACGCCTCTCATATAATCAATCTCGAACGTTTCTCCTGGAGCACCCTCTATTTCATAAACTTCTCCAGGTTTAAATTGACCGGGATCCATCGCATAGGACTTAGCCATTACCATTTTTCTTTGATAAACGGCATATTCATTAACCATTCCCATCTGTTCAGCTTTTCTTGCCTTTTCTGCAAGTTCAGCAACTTCCTGACGTAATTCCTCTACGGTATACTGACTGTATCGTCGTTGCATGGGAGTTATCTCCTTTCAATCTATGTACAGTACAAATTCTTTTATATTCTCACCTGCCAAGTATACCAAAATAATTTATAATAAGAAACGCACGAAATTTGGAACGAAAATCACATTGGAGGTTTAGACATGAAACGTGTATTAATTACGGGTGCAGGAAGCGGTTTAGGACAATCATTAGCAACATATTATGCCAAGGAAGGCCATAACATATTACTCGTCGGACGCCGAGAATCAAGGCTTCAAGAAACTAAAAGTCTTATTGAACAAGACGGCGGAACAGCTGAAATCCATACCTGTGACATTACAAAATGGGATGAGCTAGAAGCATTGTCCGCATCGATTAAGCAAGTTGATATGTTAATTAATAATGCTGGCGTTGGTTACTTCGGAGCATTTGAACAACTTGAAAAAGAACAAATCGATACGATGCTTAACGTCAATGCTGCAGGGTTAATTTATACAACGAAACATTTTATGCCACACATTTTACAATCCAAAGGTCGAATTTTAAACATCATTTCGACTGCTGGATTACGCGGCAAAGTCCACGAGTCAGGTTATTGCGCTAGCAAATTTGCACAACGTGGATTTACAGAGAGTCTTCAAAAAGAATATGAAGACCGTGACATTACGATAACAGCGGTTTATATGGGTGGTATGAATACGCCATTCTGGGATGAAAGTGATTATGTCGAGGATCCTTCTGTACTTCCATCACCTGATGCAATTGCCGAACAAATCATTGATCAAGATGACGGTCGAGACGAGATTGTATTAGAGAAATAAACTCCCTCACTTTGAGGAGTTTTTTTTCTTACAACCCCTCTTCTTTTTCATCTAAAAATTGATTTATTAAATCCATTGAGAAACCCTTTTGGTACAGTGATCCCATTACTTTCTGTCTCAACTGGAAACCTTCATGCTTACGCGCCTGCTTATTCCAAATTTTCTCACCCTGATACCTTAGGGCTTCCATTTCTTCATCTTCGTCAACTGTAACATCTACCTCTTGTGAAGCCATTTCAATCGCTTCTTGTGTAAATCCTTTTTGCATTAGGGATTGCTTTAACTGCATCATTTGTTGTTTATATGACTTTTTCCGACTTCCTGACAGTTTTTTCTCCATCATTCCGATTACTTTATCCGCTTCAATTTCAGTCTTGTATTCTGTTAAGGCTTTATCAATATATGATTGCGGAATTTTCTTTTGCATAAGCTCTTGCCTAATTTTATTTGGTCCCTTACTCGTCGTATTCATTTTAGTCCTAACATAAGCTTGACTAAAGGCTAAATCGTTAACGAGCTTTTCTTCTTCTAGTTTTTTAATGACGACTTCTATAGCCTCATCTGATGCTTCCTTTTCTTTTAAATATTGGATGATCTCAGATTTTGCCCGCATACGGTAGCTTAAATAATTAATGGAGAGGGTATAATATTGATAAATGGCATCTTGTTCCTTCAATTCCTTGATTTGTTCATCAGATAACTCCATGTCTTTTCTTAAATAATGACGTATTAATATATCTTCATGCACACTAAAAGCATACTCATCTGCACCATTTTTACTTATAAAAATATTAAACCGATTTTTATTCTTTTTCTGAGTGGTAATCTTACTAATCTTCATATATAACTCCTAATAGGTGAATATAGTTATCTATTATTATATTATAAATTAAAGGGGGTTTGCTACTTGCGATTTTTAATAGCTGGTGGTACAGGATTTATTGGAAGCAGGTTAACGCAATATTTAAAAGATCAAGGTCATGAACTATTCATACTAACTAGCCATCCAAGTAAACATGATGACGAACCACAAGTCTCTTACATCGGATGGCTACATCCACGTAGTCATCCAGAAACAGAACTTGAACATATCGACGCTTGTATTAATTTAGCCGGAACGTCACTTAACAGTGGACGCTGGACAGAAAATCGTAAGCAACAAATACTAGAAAGTCGAATGATCACTACGAGGGAATTTATTCGTGTTATGGGGGCATTGTCTGAAAAGCCAAGTGTTTATATTAATGCATCAGCAATAGGGTTTTACGGCACATCTGATGAACAGATTTTTACAGAGGAGACGATCATGCCTGGTCATGACTTTTTGGCAGAAGTATGTTCGGTGTGGGAAAAAGAGGCACAGGAAGCTGAACCTTTAAATATTAGAACGATTCTAGCTCGTTTTGGTGTCATTTTAGATAAAAAACAAGGAGCGTTACCTAAAGTTGCTCTTCCTTACCATCTCATGGCTGGTGGACCATTAGGCAATGGTGAACAATGGATGTCTTGGATTCATATTGATGATGTTGTAAGAGCTATTGATTTTATCGTTCACCAACAAGATATTAGTGGACCGATAAATTTAACAGCTCCTACCCCTACGCGAAATAAGGATTTTGGTCGGGCATTAGCTAAGACGTTACACAAACCTCATTGGTTACCGGCACCGTCATTTGCTATTCGTACATTACTTGGTGAGATGAGCATTCTCGTTTTAAAAGGTCAATATGTCTACCCTAAAAAGCTTGAAGACAACGGCTATGAATTTAAATACCCACAATTGCATGAGGCCATAGAGAATATTTACAAGTAGATTAATAACATATACCTAATTTAATTGGTCTACATCTAATAGCTGAAGCTTTTGGGCTATCTGTTCCGGTGACACTACGTCATTTAGATACTGTTTAATTGCCTTAATAATGCCATCTTTTTCTGGTATGTTCACATATCGTGTAGAAGATAATCCGGATTCAGCTAGCATTCGTTCCAATTCTGTAATCTCACTGATCAGTTCATCCTTAAAAACCACTAATAACAAATCATCACCGTAGCGATAAAACTTTAAATCATTTTTTAATAGAGTTGGTCGCTTAATATAGACTTGTTTATACTGTAAAACCATATGCAATAACCGCAACACAACATCATAACCAATTTGATCATGCTTAACGACTAATAAATGCTGGTTCATGCTAACCACCCTTCTTGATACGTTCCTTCTATGAACATTTTTTGAAATGTTTTAAAATGTTACTTATAATATCGACAGTTAGTGTTAATATATTGCTCAAATCTACTAAATTAGGAAGCGAATACCTATGGTCAATAATATGGCAACCAATATCAGATTTTTTCGTGAACAAATGAATTGGACTCAACAACAACTAGCTAATAAACTAAATGTTTCGCGCTCCGTTATTACGAAGTGGGAAAACGAGTCGGCCGTACCAGATTTAGACACCTTAATCAAAATTAGCGATCTTTTTTCGTTATCCCTTGATCAGTTGGTAGGTCGAAATCTTACAGATGAATTTCTTTTAAAGGAATTCAAAAAGGTGTATTCACTAGATTTAGAAGATCATGGAGACCAATTGATCATTGCCATTATTGATTTGCTGAAAAAAAATCCATCCTTATTAAACGATTTTGTTAGTTTGTCTCAATTACCAATTCGTAAACAACGAGCTATTTTGCAAATCATACAAACAACCATCCAAGAACTGAAACGAGTATAATAAGGATAAGCTACGTGCTTATCTTTTTTGTTTATAAAGAACTAGGACTTTTATACTAATACTTATTTACTATTTTTGCAAGTCTGAATATTGAAACTTAAAAACTATAAAAATCGTTATTATAGGTATAATTAATAGAAAGGTGGTCATAATGTTGATAAATCAAGATTTAATTCTATTACTTTTACCCGTATTAATTTTACAACTTATCTTACTCGTCATAGCAATCATAGATTTAATACGTATTGAAAAAGCAAACGGACCAAAATGGGTGTGGGCTTTAGTCATCATATTCATTAATATCATTGGTCCAATCGTTTATTTCATTTTTGGAAGGAGGCCATAAGCTTGGCATTATTGGAAGCTAGTCACTTAACAAAAACCTATAAAGATATCAGTGTGGTCAACGACGTATCTTTTTCTCTAGAACATGGGAAATGTGTGGCCCTACTAGGCCCTAATGGTTCCGGTAAAACAACAACATTAAGAATGCTAGCAGGTTTCATTAAACCAACAGATGGAAATATTTCATTTAACGAGGATAGACTATCTAAAGATTTCCGTAATTATGTCGGTTATTTACCGCAATTCCCTGTATTTCATAACTGGATGTCAGGAAAAGAGTTCCTCATCTACGCAGGGCAATTAGCCCATTTATCTAAAACGGAAGCTATCAAACGTGCTGATGAATTACTTGATTTAGTTAATCTGAAAGAGGTTCGTAAACTGAGAATCTCTAAATATTCAGGTGGAATGAAACAGCGATTAGGTATTGCACAGGCACTGATCCATGCACCTAAACTTATCATTTTAGATGAACCCGCTTCAGCATTAGACCCTATTGGAAGACGTGAGGTTTTAAACCTAATGCGTGAGCTAAAAAAGGATGCGACTATTTTATTTTCAACGCATATCCTAAATGATGCAGAGGAAGTCAGCGATGAAATCTTGCTATTAAACGAAGGGAAAATTATTGAACAAGGAAGTATGCATGAGCTTGAATCAGTACAAAGCACCGTTACGATTAAACTTTCCTTTACTGATGAACCGAAATTTATTGAAGATAGGCTTAAGGAAATTGAATCGGTTTTTAAAGTAACAAGAGAAAATAACGATTACTTCCTAACGGTTCATGATCTACAAATCGCTCGGAAGCAATTGCTAGAAGTGGTTCATCGTGAAAATTGGCAGCTAACCCGATTTGAAGTTGCAAAAACGTCACTCGAAGATTTGTTTATGAAGGCGGTGAAAAAATAATGCAATGGTATGTCATCTTTAAAAAAGAGATTCTTGAAAACTGGCGTAATATGAAATGGATTTGGGTTCCCATTGTCTTCATTTTATTTGCTGTTATGGACCCCATTACAACCTATTATTTACCTAAAATAATGGATGCTGTTGGGGGTATCCCAGAAGGTGCTGTCGTTGACATTCCGATGCCAAATGCAAACGAAGCAATCTTGATGAGCTTTAATGAACTAGGTCTGCTTGGTGTTTTAATTACGGTTGTAATTGCAATGGGTGTTATTTCAGGAGAGATGAAAAGTGGCGTCTATGAACTCATTTTATCCAAACCGGTTAAATATACAAATTATGTGTCAGCTAAGTTCATGTCTCTAGCTTTAATCGTCTTTCTCTCAATATTTTTAGCGGTTGTAGCTGGTTGGTATTATGTTAGTCTATTATTTGGCTCAATTGATTTTACAAAAATTTTAACAAGTATTTTATTTTTTAGTCTTTATTTTGCTTTAATCATTGGAATTGTCATCATGGTCAATACGTGGGTCCAGTCTCCAGGAGTTGTTGCCTTTTTATCACTCATCATCATTATAGCTCTTAATGTTTTAACAAGCATTTATGGCCATATATTCACGTGGAGTCCCGCTTTAATTGGGGATTATATTGGTGAATACTTACATTCAGGGGTTCTTTCGACAGAAATATGGTATTCAGCATTAATGGCTGTTATTTTTACCTTTGCGTGTATTCAGTTTGCCATTTTAACTTTAAAAAATCGTGCACTGCAATAATTGTTAGAAGGCTTTCGCAACTCTCGCGGAAGCCTTTTTATATGTCCTCAAATTTCCTAGAATAGGCTTGAAATTGGATTTGAAATGTTATCTTACCATTCCTTACTTGAAAATCAAACATTAGAATATTAATGAATCGATTTGATGATTCCAATTTTCTAACGAACTGATTTAGATGTTCTATACTAGGTGTATCACCACTAATTTCCATTGTAAGCTGCTTTACTTCTTCATCCTCTTGTAATGTGATCATGGACTGATCAGCGTAGTGATAGCTATACACGGTTGTCAAGCTCGCTTCGGCAGCCTGATTAAGCAAGTGAATGATCTCGTCTTCAAGCATCGACTCAGGGATAGAAGAACGAATTGATGATACATCAACGACTTCTGTTCCTTGTTCCTTTATTCGATTCATGAATACACCTTCTTTTTGCTCCTCAAGGCTTAAGGTTTCTTCATGACTTTCTAATTGATTGATTTGAGATTTGAAAACGAAAAGGTAAGATCCAGCTGCTAAAAAGACGAGTAAAATCACCCACGACATGATCACTCTTTTTTGAATATTAGTTAACCGCATTATTCATCTTCCTTTCCTTGTGTGGATTGGAGATGAACCGTGTAATTGGTGACATAATGGTCCTCTGTTTCAACATAATTAATCGTATGAATGGACACTTCAGCAAATGTTTTTACAGATTTTAATTGTAGAAAAAAATCTACCGCTTGCTCATTCGTTGGCGACGTGAGTGTTAGATCAATCTGTTGCTCATGAAATTGAAAGGCATCTAGTGAACTATTAGAAGGTACTAACTCAAGAATTTTGCTCATGACATTCGATATTGAAATTGAATTTTGCTTTAATTGATGAATCATATCTTGTAATTCATTTGCGCGTTGCTCCTCGACACCGCCTTGTAGCTTAGATTGTAAGACGGCATTTATCTTTTTTTGTTGATTAACGTGTTCTTCTACACGTTCGACGGTCTGTGCGTTTGTCCAAAACATCATGGTTCCGCATCCAATGATGATGATCGTAATGCCAGACAATAAAGTATATAAAATGATTGAACTATAATTTTTCTTCGGTCTTTTGGGTAATAGATTAATGTCAACTAACATTTATCGTCCTTCTTTCATCGCTAAACCAATTACATTGTGGTATTTTCGTTCAAGATTATTCTTTTCTAGACCATTTAAATCTTCATCAGTTAAATTCATCATCTCAGTCTTAGAACGGTTAGACATTTTCTCAATAATATCTGAAAGGTACGGATGATCTCCCGCTATGATTGTTTTTGTAAACGAGCGTTCGCCATGATTCATAGAATACTTATAAAATCGCTCTATACGTTCAATTTCTGTTCGAATCTCATCATAATCGAGTAAAACATCATCCTGATTAAAGTCCTCTTTTGTCATAGTGTCACCAAATGTTAATGGCTCGTCTTCTGGTAATCGTAAATGAAACTGTTGTAGAAAAATCGGAACATGTTGTTCAAAAGCACTAAAGACAACTTCAGTCGCATTATACTGAATGAGTAGTGTTTGGTCCTCTGTAAGAAGTTCTTTTTGATGATAAAACAAACGATAATAATTTAACGGTGAAATATCAACCGCAATGACCTTACATTTTAATTTCTTAAATTGATCAATATATGGTTGTACTAATGTTTCACAGGTTGAGATTAGACTAATCTCGTAATGTTCCTCGCCCTCGTTTAATAAAATCGTTTCAAAGATGGGCTTATAGAACGGAAGATGAATCGACTCTCCTAGTTGAAAATTGACATAATAATCGATATCCCGTTTCTGAATGGATTTCGGTATGTTCTGTTTTCGAATGATTACTAATGAATCTGGCATGGTCAGTCGGACGTGTTTACGTTTTAGTCGCCATTTTTTTGCAAGGGTTTGTAATATCTTTTGAAATGCCTCAGGCTTTTCAATCGTCCCACCCTTAATGACATCATTTGGAATGAAATATTCTCCAAATCCTATAATCTCAGCTGCATTCGATTGTGCAGTCTCAATATAGCGAATGACGTAATCATGTATTTCAAGGTTAACGATGTTTTGACTCATGATTGACACACCTTTTATAAGAAAAATGTTTGAGTATACCACTCTATGATGTCATTTTGATAGAAATAGGTTAGGATGGCTCCCAATGCGATAAATGGTCCAAATGCAAATGGCACACCTTTTTTCACTTTGCCAAAAACCATTAAAATAAAGCCAATCACAGCTCCTAGTAAAGAGGCTAGAAATAGTATCATGAGTGTCCCTTTAACACCTAACACTAAACCAATAACCCCAAATAGTTTAATATCGCCGCCACCCATACCACCCCTACTAATAAGAGCAATGATTAATAACAAAACGAACCCAACCATTCCACCAAGGTAGGCATCATACCATGGATCGGTTTGGACAAATAATCTAAGAATGATTAAAATAATGACGAAATACGATAGAATACGATTAGGTATAAGCTGATAGTGTATATCCGTTATCGTAATGATCACTAGTAGACTAATTAAAGCCCAAGCTACAATTAACTCTAGCTGAAAGCCAAAGTAATAGAATGCCATTCCAAAAAGAAAAGCGGTCAATAACTCAAACAGTGGATACAATGGTGAAATCCGCTCTTGGCAATGCCGACATTTTCCTTTTTGAAAAACATATGAGAAAACAGGAATCAACTCATGAACCCGAAGCCGCTTCTCACACTTTGGACAGTGCGAGGGCGGACTCACGATTGATTCCCGACGTGGTACACGAATGCCGACAACATTATAGAATGAACCTAGCATGAGTCCTAGTATCGTGACATAAAGATAGATAAATAGCATGGTGATCAGTCCCCAAGATTATTTAGTAACGGTTACATTATCATTATCGTCACCTTCATTTATATCTGATATCGATGCTCCTTCAAATTGAACTGTAATACCATCCATTGAACCGGTCGCAGTAATAGTTATATTACCGTCAGTATCTATTTCTACCTGTGGTCTACCACTTGAATCTCCAAAATTATTCCATATTGCAGTATCTTTATCATCTACATAACCATCATCAAATAACGTTTTTAAATCAATAGAATCATTACTTATATCATTGGTAACTGAGTATAATTCACCAGCATTAATATAGTTAATCGCCGACGACTTAATACTATCCACCTTCGAATCCTCAATCACACCTGCAATAGCTGGGACAGCGATAAGTGCAATAATCCCTAAAATAATGATGACAGCTAACAACTCAACAAGCGTGACACCCTTTTCCTTTTTAATCAAGCTTTTAGACATCTTAAACATCTACTCTCTCCCCTTTTAATTAATTTGATTAAATAAATCAAACATTGGAACGATAATTGCAAGAACTATTGTACCAACGATAATAGATAAGGCTATAATGAGTAACGGCTCTAATAAGGATTTTAATCGACCTGCAGCTGTATCGATATCTTCCTCATAAAAGCCAGAAACTTGTTCAAGCATCGCTACTAATGAGCCTGCATTTTCACCAACAGAAATCATTTGCGTAACGAGGAATGGAAAAACTGATTGTTCTTCCATTGGTTTAACAAAGGAGTTACCTTGCTTCAAAGATGTTTTAGATTGCTTAAGTGTGTCTCTGATGACTCGGTTTGGTATCGTCTTTTCGGTTAATTCAATCGCTTGGATGATCGGTACGGCATTTTTCAATAATGAACTTAATGTCCTTGTCATACTTGCGATATTCGATTTTAAAACTAGTGGGCCGAACACTGGTAGTTGAAGTAATAAGTGATCTAGTTTATAACGCCATTGATGATGTTGATATACCCAAATACTAGCTAAAATAACTAAACTAATGATTAGTATAAATAATAACCAATTTTGAACTAGCCAGTTACTCAACGCTAAAACAAATCGAGTAATTAATGGCAATTCAGCACCAAATTGATCGAACATACTAACAAACTGCGGCACAACATACATTAATAAAAATATAACGACCAAAAATGCGACAATCATAACTGTTACAGGATAGGCTAAACTTGATTGAATCGTTTGCATCGTTTTGTGTTGTTTTTGGTAGTAATCGGCTAATTCATCTAACGACTCTTCCAACGTTCCACTTAGTTCCGCGCTGTGAATCATATTGACTAGAATCGTATTAAAAATTTTTGGATGTTTTTCCATCGCGTTAGCAAGGGATGTCCCTTGTCTTAAGTCAATTTCAATATAATACAAAGCTTTGATCAAGGCTTTGTTATTTGTTTGTTCGCGTAAAATCCTAATCGTATCGACAACGGTTAAACCTGCCTTTAATAAGGCTGAAAATTGTTGTAAAAACACTACGAGGTCTCGCGATTTAACAGGCCTTCCAATATATAGTTCTTTAGTCCATATTGAACCTTTAACTTCTTCTATAGATTTAACCTTATATCCTTCATCCCTAAGTAATTTCTTAGCTTGTTCAGTGTTAAACGCCTCTAGGCGGCCTTTTTTAGCATGACCATAAAAATCAACTGCCGTATATCTATAGGAAGCCAATTTCCTTACCTCCCTTACTCCTTATTCTGTTGCTACTCTAAAGACCTCTTGTGTTGTGGTGATACCTTCTTTTACCTTTCGTAGTCCATCTTCAAATAAATAGGCAAAACCTTTTTCCCTTGCGATGTTTTCAATTTCAAGCGAGGTTTTGTTATTTAAAATAGCATTTTGAATGTCATCGTCGATGGTTAGTATCTCATGAATGGCTGTACGCCCTTTATAGCCAGTCCCTTTACAAGTTGGGCAGCCTTTACCCTTTTTGATGTGTTTAATATTAAGCCCATATTTATTAAAAACTTCTTGTTCACGTAATGTTGGTTCTACCTCTATTAAACAATCTCGACAATTCGTTCTCACTAACCGCTGTGCCACAACACCGTTTAGGGAAGTGCCGACTAGAAAGCGTTCAACACCGATATTCATTAGACGGTTAATCGTTCCAACCGAATCATTGGTATGTAATGTACTTAATACTAGATGCCCGGTAATCGAAGCACGCACAGCCATATTTGCCGTTTCTTCATCTCGAATCTCACCGATCATAATAATGTCCGGATCTTGCCTGAGAATTGACCGCAATCCTGATGAAAAGGTTAAGTCAACTTTAGAATTAACTTGAATTTGATTGATGCCATCTAGCTGGTACTCAACAGGATCCTCAATCGTAATAATATTAGACTCCTCACGATTTAATCGCGTTAACGCGCCATACATGGTAGATGTTTTGCCAGATCCAGTTGGTCCTGTTAATAGTACGATGCCATGAGGCTTTTCGATCATATCGATAAAGTCTTGTAAATGTTTTGAGTTGAAGCCTAAATCCTCTAATTGATTCGACACGGCATGAATATCAAGCACACGTATAACGACTTTTTCACCAAAAATAGTCGGTAATGTACTGACACGTAAATCAATATCACGTTCTTCGATTCTTCGCTTAATGCGTCCATCCTGTGGGACTTTTTGTTCTGTAATGTCTAATCCTGCCATGATTTTAATTCGAGTAAGCATTGATGACTGAACATTTATGGAGAGTGTTTGGACGGTTTGTAAGGCACCATCTATTCTAAAACGAACCTTAATGTGATGCTCTTGGGGGTCAAAATGAATGTCACTGGCTTTTTCAACAACAGCTTGTTGAATGACTTGATTCAATAGCTTTACAACTGGAGATGCTTCTTCTTCAATAGTAAGGTCTTGTACTTTTTCATACTCATCAAGCGTTTCAAATTCTTCTGCTATTTGTTCCTGCTCATAATACTTAAGAATACTTTGTCTAATTTCGTCTTTTATGGCCATGACTGGTTCAATCTTAAATCCTGTCGACAGCCTTAAGTCATTAAACACGAAATAATCGAGCGGGTCAGATACTGCTACAATTAATTTATTTTTATCTTTCTTTAAAGGAAAGACTAAGTTTTCACGTGCATAGTCTTTGGATATTAGATTAACTAGGCTTTGATCAACATCGTAGTGATGTAAGCGAACGTGGGGTATTCCAAGCTGTTGTTGTAGGACTTCCACCAATTGAAACTCGGTAATCATACCTAACTCAATTAACTTATCACCAAGCTTTTGTCCTGTCCTTTTTGTTTCGAGGGCTTGATTTAACTGATCTTTTGTCATTAAACCTTGCTCGATTAATATTTCACCAAGCCGGAGCTTTACCTTTTTCGCCAAGCTAATCTTCCTTTCAAATTAAAAAAACTTTATAATCTTTAAAAATATGATAAATTAGTCATATAGAACTAGGTATATTTTATTATACTATTTAATGAGTAAAAAATCGAGGACTGTTGTCAATGTTACTATACCGTAGTATTCAGAAGGAAAAAGGTATGACGTTAATAGAGATTTTAGCAGCACTCGTCATCTTATCGATTGTGTTAATCAGCTTTTTTACGATGTTTACACAATCATTCTCAATGCAGAACATTAATGAAAAAGATATGCATGCTATTAATCTAGCACGTACGGCTTTACAAGATGTTAGAGACATCGATGAATCTACACTATCACCTCAAGTGTATACCGAATTTAATTCACCAGGTCAACCACTTATACCAGCCGTAGAGGCAAATGGGCAGTTTCACTCAAACTCATCGTTCTCCTTACAGCTTACCATTTCAAATGAAGACAATACTGATCTATTAAAGGCCATAATTGAGATTGTCGATGAAACCAAAGACGTTGTAACCAAAACCTATAGTTACATAGAGGTGTCGTCATGAATAAACATGAACAGGGGCTTACCTTAATCGAAGTTTTAGCAACTTTTGTTCTAACATTCGTCATTGGGACACTCGTATTTTCTGTTGCGACAACAGCTATTAACCATTATAAGCACTCAGAGATTCAATCACAGACACAGTCAGAGGTTAATCAATTAATCTTAAACCTTACCGATATTCATCAAAATTATACCCATTACACCATTAGTCGGATTAATTCTTCCACTTATGTTGTTGAAACACCTGACACAAGTTACACATTTCATGGAGAAGCAAGCACTTACGATATTTATATCGCTAAAAATTTATGGTCAGGTGGCGACCTTTTACCTGATTCTATACTATTACCTGGTGAATCAATATCCATTAATGGTGGACAAACTTACGAAATGTTCATAAGCGTCACTAAGCCTGAAGTTAACCGTTTTAAACCGGTTGAAGTGTCAACGTCAATCTCACGTATTTCTACTAGTGAAAGTAGTGATGAATCATGATTCGATATAAAAACGAACGTGGAGCCGCGTTAATTGTCGTATTACTCACGATAGCCTTCATTATGCTATTTTCGACCGTTATCATGAATAATATTTTAACGAATGCGAAACAAAATGACATTTTAGCGCACCATAATCGTGCCACGCATTTAGCTGAGATGGGGTCAACTTTCGCTCGTGATCAAATCATGACTTATTTAAGCGAAAATGAATTAGAGGTTACTGAAGCATTTTTTGACGATATGCAACAGAAAATTGAAGCTAATATAAGTGCCATTACAGTCGACGAAGAGTATCCATACCGGTATTTTGCATTAGGTGATAGTTTTATTTATGAGGAAACCGATAAAGGGGCGCGTCTAAATATCGAAATCACAGGACATGACGGTGATTTCTCCGATCGAATTAGAATTACACTTCATTTAAGTAAAGGCGATTCCGTAGATGATTGGTTAGACGAGAGTGACACATTTCCAGACCCACCGGCTGATCCTGACTACAGCTATGAGGATGGAGTAGGCTGGAAGGATACCGGGAATAGTGAATGTCCCTCTGACCCCGATGGCACATATTATGTTAATGGGAGTGCTTCCGTTGCCTGTGATATAGAAACAGGAGATTTTTACACAGATGGTGGACTCGAAACGGCAAACCAAGGCTCATTAGTTGTTAATGGAACAGGCGTGTTCAATGGTGTTGAGGTTAATAACAAGTCGTCAGTTACCGTTAAAGAAGACGCTTATATTAATGCTCCATTATCTAGTCAAAACAATCCGAATAGTGAATTTTTAGTATGTGGCAACGCTCGCTTTAAGCAAGGGATTGATTACAGAGGGATTTTTTCAGTGAGAGGCTATGTTGTCTCAGATGAACGCGTCATCTTTAGCCAAAACCCTGTTAATATTGGTAGCGATACAATCTTAAAAGAAGGATTGGAACTGAATGGAACTAACCTTAATGTTAACGGTCATTTAACGATTCACATTGATACGGATGTCCAAACATTTGATAACAATCTAGGTGGGAATATTAATCTGACTGGGGATCTAATTCTCTATACGCCTATTCAAGATGAACCAATCATCAATCCAGATGGTAATTCATTTAATTATACGAGTGAAGTACCTGAATTCCCCGGTTGTGAAGGTGTTCCACCAACAAATTTAGGTGGATCTGAGCCTATAGTTGATTTAGAGGATAGTGAATATTAAAGAAAGACCAAAAGGTAAGTATAAAAGCACCCTTTTAACCGGGTGCTTTAACCCTCTATACTTCTCCATAAGGTTAAGGCTGCATAACTTCTAAATGGTGACCATTCCATCGATTTTTTCTCAATGTCCTTTTTAGAAGGTTTTTCATCCAATTGCCACCATTTTTTTAAGGCGTTTTGAATGCCAATATCAGCAGCAGGGAACAAATCATCGCGCCCAAGTGCAAATAATAACCAGTTTTGCACTGTCCATGGTCCGATTCCTCTAATTTTTCCTAATGTCTTTAATACCTCATCATTGGGAAGCTTAGATAATTTTTGCAAATCAAGCTCACCATCTACGATTAAGCGTGATGTATCAATGACGTATTCAGCTTTTCGCTGACTAAATTGCAGGTTTCTTAAATAATCATATTCCAGTGAGGCAACTTTTTCTGGTGTAGGATAGAACCATGACCCATCCTCTTCTTCGCCAAATGTTTGCACAAACCGTGTCGATAACGTATAGGCAAATTTCATGTTTAATTGTTGATGAATAATGACCTTCATTAAGGAATCATATAAGTTAAAATCGCGCACAATAGGTGTTCCTTGATATTGATGGAATAGCATTGACAATTCAGTTTGTTGGAAAAACTGATGAATGTCATTCAAATCTTTATCCCATTGGAAAATGTTACGTATATGTTCAAAAATAACGTCTTGTTCTTCATTATGATCTGACATAACTGAAAAAACAGGTTTTTCTATATCCCCTTCCGCTTTAACACGTACTACAGCACGGTCATTTTCAAGACGAACTGGGACATCAACATAGCGCTCTTTCATATTTGTTCGAATCAAAGGATCCATACTTAAACGGCGTAATGAATAATCAAAATCATACATGCCCGGAGCATGATAATACTCTTTCCACATAACAATCTCTCCCCTTACTAAAACAGCTAATTACAGTTTACAACTATATATAATCCTAAAGCAAATATAAAAAATGGCCCGTATTAGGCCATTTTACTAACTATATATTAGCTGATAGGAACTAATTTTTCCCATAATAATTCCTCTAATGAACCAAATTCATAACCGCGTTTTCTTAATTCATCGATCATATGATTTAAAGCATCGGCATTATCCTGTGAAACGGTGTGAAGTAAAATAATCGCACCTGGATGTATTTGTTTCATAACCTCATCAAAGGATTTTTTCCACCCATTTTTACGATCTTTATGCCAATCAACAAATGCTACTGTCCAGAATACATTAATATATCCAAGCTCGTCCGTTAAAGCTAACGATTTTTCATTAAAAACGCCTTTTGCTGGACGAAAAAATAGGACAGAATCTTGCTCTGTATATTTTTTGATTTTTTTATCTAAATTACTCAAGTCTTCTTTTATTTCTTTTTCTGAGCTTTTCGTAAAATCCAAATGTTTGTTTGAATGGTTTCCGATAATATGACCCTCATCTACCATTCGCTTCACTAAGTCTGGATTATCAGTTACATAATTACCTGTTAGAAAAAAAGTTGCTGGTACTTTCTTGTCTTTTAAAATGTCCAAAATAGTGCCTGTGTAACCCTGTTCATAACCATTATCAAACGTTAAGTATACTTTCTTCTGATCTGGGTCACCCATATAAATACCATTGTATTTTTCAATTAAAGGAGCGTAAAAGCCTAAATCCGGGGGCTGTTCATTATATTTTTTCTTATAACCATACCCATACGCCTCACTCGTTACGGGTATGGTCATGGAGAACCAAACAACGATCGCTAATAACCCTAAAAAAACACGCTTCAATTCGCATAACCTCCTCTTTACAGTTATTTTTTGTAGGGAAAAGGAAATTATACGCAATTAAGTATGTCGAGTGCCCAATAAATTGATTCCCCAATGAACCAAGCTGATTACCCCATCACTTATGATAAGTCCCCAATTAACTTCAATAACTACCCTATCTTGATTGATATTTGCCCTATGAACTTGATTTTTCGCCCAATAAGGTGTTCTGAATGCCCCATCACCGTAACTAATTCCCCGATGTTCCTTGATAATTACCCATTGCTATATCAACACCCTAAAAAAATGGCTTATCGTCAATTAATGGCGACAAGCCTTAAAGTTTAAAAACATGAAAAAACTCCGCCAAGCGCGGAGTTTTCCCCTTTAAAACATAATCGATGCAAACCACCCAAACAGGAATAACGGAATATTAAAATGGATAAATGTTGGTACACAGGTGTCCCAAATGTGATTATGTTTCCCATCAACATTTAAACCTGCTGTTGGTCCAAGTGTACTGTCTGAGGCTGGACTTCCAGCATCGCCTAATGCCCCTGCTGTACCGATTAACGTGGCAATCGCAATTGGAGAAAAACCAGCTGCTGTCGCAATTGGTACATAAAGAGCGGCTAAAATCGGAATAGTTCCAAATGAAGTTCCAATACCCATGGTCACAATTAAGCCAACAATTAATAAAATAAAGGCAATTAACGCTTTCTGTCCTTCTAACATTCCAGATGAAGCATTAACTAAAGCCTCTATCGATCCAGTATCTTGTAACACACCGCCAAAGCCAGATGCTGCCAACATAATAAAGGCAATCATGCCCATCATACTGATCCCTTTAGACATAACCTGTTCACTTTGTTTAAACGGAACAGCTACTAATACAAACATGAGTACTAAACCTGTTAGGGCACCCAAAACCATTTGCCCAGTGATTATTTGAACAGCTAAAGCAGCAATTATGGCAATAATCGTCATGAAGTGTTTGGTCTCAAATTTAAATGGTGTATCGTCTACTTCAGCAATTTCAGATGGCTGTCCTTCAGGCTCAATTTGACTGTAATCTCGTTTCTTACGATATGTCACAAAAATGGCGATTAATAAGCCTATTACCATACCTAACCCGGGAATTAACATGGCTGAGGCGATTTCCGTTATGGATAATTCAATCCCGCTATCAGCCATACTTTCCTGAATAGTTTCATGGAAAATAAGTCCAAAGCCTAAAGGAATCATAACATATGGGGCTTTAAGACCAAACGTTAAGGCCGTTGCAACCGCTCGACGGTCAATTTGCATCTTATCAAACAACGCTATTAATGGCGGAATTAATATCGGAATAAAAGCAATATGCACAGGTACTATATTTTGCGAAAATGATGCAATAACCGCAATTGCAATAAGCATGAAACCCCGCTTACCTTTCACAGCTTTTCTTAAAAACTGTACAATGACTTTCGTTATACCTGTCATATTAATAGCCGCTGCAAAACCACCAAGAAGTATATAACTTATTGCAGTCGCAGTACCCATGTTGTTAACAAACATTTCTATGAAATCTTTAAATGACAAATCCACCATTAATCCAGCTGTTAATGCGGATATGACAATTGCCACTAGGACGTTTACTTTAAGTAAACTTAGAATAGTCATTAATAAAACCGAAATAATGACTGCAGAAGCCATAATATCCTCCCCTTTTATTTATCTTGTTATCACGTTAATACTTTATCATAATAAAGAAATTAGCTTAAAAAATCAACCCCCTTTAATAAAAAATATGGGGGGTTGTTCAATTTTATACTATTCTTCTATAATTTCTACCGTTTCTTCGACCTCCATCGTTGGCACTACTGATTGCACCATCGAGCAGTTTTTTGTCGCAATTTCTAAGCTTTTATTAAGTTTCTTTTGATTTAATTCCTGTCCCTTAATTTTAAAGTTTAATGTTATTTTTTCGATTTTATTAACATCATCACCAGTTCTCACTACATCTGCTTCTACTGATAACTCATCATATTCTATTTTTTGTTTCTTTAGGATTCTTCTATATACAGATGCGCTACACCCCGCTATAGATGCAACCATTAATTGAAAAGGTCGAAATCCTTCTGTGTCATTTGGTGAAATATTTAACATACCATAATTAAAATCATCTGTCGTTATATCAGTGTCTGTAATGTTGAATCTCATCTAGTATACACTCCTTATGAATATAAGTCGTAAATAATTATCTTTAATTTTAACATGATTATAGGGTACAATGTCATTGACTTTGCTTAATTATGGGGGATATGAATGGTTAATGAACGTACTAGATTTGCGATCCTTGTTACAATCGTCGGGATATCAGGTTTTTCACAAGGAATGCTACTACCCCTAATTGCCGTTTTACTTGAACAAAATGGTATATCATCTTCTGTTAATGGTATACATGCAACGGCATTATACATCGGTATTTTATTAATTTCGCCTTTTCTAGAAAAGCCATTGAGAACGTTTGGTTATAAACCCATGATTTTAGTTGGAGGAGCCCTTGTTTTTACTTCATTATTTTTCTTTACAATCTGGGAATCGCTTTGGTTTTGGTTTATTCTTAGAATGATGATTGGCATAGGCGATAACATTTTACACTTTGGAACTCAGACTTGGATTACAACAACGACACCAGATGAACGTCGTGGCCGGAACATTGCCATTTATGGGTTAATGTTTGCAGTAGGTTTTGCAACAGGACCTGTTATGACTCGTTTAATTGAAATTGACCCTGCCTTACCCTTTATCATCAGTGCTTTTTTATGCCTAATTGTTTGGAGTTTAATGTTTTTTGTAAGAAATGAATTCCCAATTCAAGAAGAGGAAATGCAAGTAACGTCAACAAAGTCAATTGGAAGATTTATCGGGTCGATAAAATACGCATGGGTTGCTTTTTTGGCACCATTTGCATATGGCTTTTTAGAAGCATCCCTACACGGTAACTTCCCAGTATACGCTATGCGACTAGGACATGATGTTTCGATCATTTCAATTATTATACCTTGCTTTGCAGCTGCAAGTATTATTTCGCAAATCCCATTAGGTATTTTGAGTGATAAAATTGGAAGGAAAAAAGTACTAGCATTCGTTTTAATTGGGGGTATCATGACCTTCTTTATCGCAACCTTTGTAGAAGAATCGGTTGTTTGGTTACTTATCATTTTTTCTGTTGCCGGCTTACTTGTTGGTTCATTATTCTCTTTAGGGATGTCTTATATGACCGATCTTTTACCGAAAAGCTTACTTCCAGCAGGGAACATCATCTGTGGTGCAGCATTTAGCTTAGGAAGTATATCTGGTCCCGCCATTAGCGGGATGTTTATCGACTACTTTCCAGGCTATTCATTTTTCTATGTCATCACATTTTTCTTAGCCATTATCCTGATCTTAATTTTATCCAAACGTGAAATATCTAAATCATGAAGGATCTTTTATATTAAGATCCTTCTTAATCATTTAAACAATAGCCTTTCCTTATGACGTTCTAAAATGGCATTCACTTCGCCACCGATAATGAGCATCATTCCCGATAAGAATAACCAAATCAATAATACAATCATTCCACCAAGACTCCCGTACGTATAAGAAAAGTTCCCTAAATTCTCAACATAAAAAGAAAACCCAAGTGAAGTTAATTGCCAACCAGTTGTCGCTACAAACGCCCCTGGGATGGCGTGTCTTAATTTGATTTCCTTATTCGGTGCCAATATATAAAGAATGGTTAGCACAAAAATGATAATCACAAAAGATAAGATCCATCGAAATACATTCCAAAAAGCAATAAAACTCTCCGAGTAGCCTAATATAGTGAAAATGAAATCACCTATTTCTCGACCAAAAACAGGTAACGCTAAAGCGACAGCGAGCACTAAAATCATGGCGATTGTCATAACAATAGAAATTAAGCGCGTTACGATAAACGAACGATCCTCTTCCGTTTCATAAGCTCGATTAAATACTCGTACTAATGCATTAATTCCATTTGAAGCAGACCAAATCGTAAGTATAAGGCCGAACGAAAGAAGTCCCCCATTGCGGTTCGCCATTAACTGGTTGATATTATCGACTATAAGATCCATCGAATCACTAGGAAAATAGCGATAAATAATATTAAATACACTCGATTCTGGTATTGGCATAAAACCGATTAATGTCAGTAAAAAAATAAGAAATGGAAATAAAGACAAAAGAAAAAAATAAGACAATTGTGCTGACATTCCGACAACATCATCATCTATAAAATGATGATATAAGTCCTTCCAAAAATCTTTTGTGAATAACACAAACGCCACCTACTACTTTTTCTTATCTTGGTCATACTTGTGGAATATACGTTCTAATTGATCAAGCTGATCTAATAATTTGTTTGTACCTTGATTGACTTGATTTAATCTTAACCTTAGTTGTTGAAGGGACTGAGAAGGATGTTTATAAACATGCTTAATTTGATCATAGGTTTTTTTAGAACCTGTTTTCATCACTTGACGATCTTCTTTATTAAACATCGAAACAGCTAGTCCAACCATTGCTCCTATTAATATACTCGTTTTCCATGAATTTAATTTCATCATGATTCCTCCAATCTTGGTTTTACATATTATTTGAACGTCTAATCTCGTCTAATAAATGACGGCAAGCTTCAGATACGAGTTGATATGTTTCCTCAAAATCCCCAGTAAAAAACGGATCAGGTACATTTGTAACTTCCTGGCTTGGTAAATAATCAAGAAGCTTTTTGACAACGGTATTTGGTTCTGATGACATCATCTGCTCTAGAGCCTCCATATTGTCATCGTCCATGGCGATCACATAATCGAAAGCCTCGAAGTCATTTTCTGAGAATTGACGTGCTTTAAGACCTTCTGAACTAATTTCATTTTCTTTCAACTTTTTGATTGTACCTTCATGTGGTAGTTCACCTATATGATAATTAGAAACACCTGCTGAGTCCACGTCAAAATGCTGCTTTAAACCTTTCTTCTTAATTAAATCCTCAAATACTGCCTCTGCCATTGGTGAACGACAAATATTACCTAAGCAAACAAATAATACCTTTATCATTAACATCACCTTTATCCAAATCAAATGTTATTTATTCCCTATAATCAATATCATAAACAATAATGACTCAGAATTAAAGAATAGATATTTACAATGCATGAATTATTATTTTTTTAATAAATAATGACTTGCAGGGTAAGAATAAGAAAGAAATCAAGTTATCGCTTGAAAAATCTAGGGTGAAACACTCCTAGCCGATAAAGGTGGTTATCATGAGTAATGTAGGTTTAAGTACCAATGAAATAGCCTCCCTATGGACAGGCTATACCGAACATTCCTTATATGTTCAATTTCTTAAATATTTATTAGCTACAGTTGAGGATACCGAAGCTGAGGAATTATTACAGGACTCCCTTACATTATCGGAGCGGATGGTAGGTGAGATTGAACAAATCTTCATAAATGAAAATGTCCCGGTACCCCATGGATTTACGGATAATGATGTTAATTTAAAAGCAGAAAAACTCTTTTTAGACGGATTTATGATTCCCTTTTTAGAACATACACTTATGGTTGGAACGTTAGCTCACGGGACTGCTTTATTAACATCTATTAGAAAAGATATCCGCGACTTTTTCACCCAGTCTCTAGATGAATCAACAACCCTGTTCAATAAGACTATGGATGTTGGACTAGAAAAAGGAATGATCGTACGCCCACCACAAATCACGGTGCAACCAGGTGTCGAATATGTCCAGTCAAAAAAGTATTTAAGCGCGTTTGGAAATCGTCCTTTATCAACCGTTGAACTAACCCATTTATTTGGAAACATCAAAACAAATACGATGGGGCAAATGCTTTGCATGGCCTTTTCCCAAACGACAGATTCTGAAGAAGTCGGGGCATTTATGAACCGTGGTATGCAAATATCACAAAAACATGCTCAATTATTTGCTAAAGAAATCCGTCAATCAAATATTGATGCTCCAATGGGATCTAATAGCTATGTCACAAACGCAACTAGTCGAGTATTTTCAGATAAGTTAATGATGCATTTCATGTCGATGCTAAGTTCAGCAGGACAAGGAAACTATTCAACGGCTTCAACTGCGAGTATGAAATACGATTTAACCTTAAATTATCAACGCTTATCTGTAGAAATTGCTCTTTACGCAAAAGACGGTGTAGATATCATGATTAAAAACGGCTGGTTGGAAGAACCACCTCAAGCACCAGACCGGAACACATTATCTAATAAATAAAGAGGCGGGAACATGAGAAATAAAAAACTTGAAGTTCTATTTTGGAGCATCGCTTTCCCAGGTTTTGGGCAAATAATCAATCATCAATTAATTAAGGGCATTTTGTTGATCATTTTAGAAGTGATTGTAAATTTGTACAGTAATTTTAACCAAGCTATTTTATACAGCTTTATTGGAGAGATTGACAAAGCCATTCATACCGTTGATTATCAATGGTTAATGTTTTACCCATGTATTTATTTTTTCGGCATTTGGGATGCTTATAGAAATGCAGAAGGAGAAAGTTCACCATATGAGTTTCTCCCTTTTGTTTTTTCAGCTTTTTTCGTTACAGTTGGGTTGATATATTCCTATAGAGTAGAATTATTTGGCTATATTCTTGGACCAATATGGCTTCCCATACTATCCGTTATTCCTGGGGTCGTGGTTGGTTTAATCATCAAAAAAATATTAAGATCCATTAATTAAAAGAGGGGCTCATCTTACATAAAAACCCCCTCTTTCTTTATTTTTTAATACATAATGTAGTAACCTGTTAATAACATATAATGACAGGGGGATAGGGAATGGAGTTATTCGGGAGAGGTTGTCTGTATTCCTTAATTTTTGTTGGGGTTATGTTCGTATTAGCTATTATGGCTGGTGGGCATATTACAATCCCATGGTTTATCTTTTTACCGATCATCGCATTTATATGGTATTTAGCTTATAAAAAAACAAATGAAAAAGATTAGAGGAAGCTGTAAACGGCTTCCTTTAAATGAGTGATGCAATACAATGTTCATCATCATAACGCGGGTTGTTCACATGTGAGCTAATTTCATAAGCTGTCATGTCATCATCAGGCAATTGTAAAATAAAATCCTTCATGTCACTTGCCTTCTTAATATCTCGGGCAAGCCATGCTTCTTCGGCATCCTTTGGTAAAATAACAGGCATGCGATTGTGAATCGATGACATAAATTCATTGGCTTCCTTTGTTAAAATCGTACAAGTGACACGTTCCTCATCACCTTGCTTCCAGCGATCCCAAAGTCCGGCAAAAGCAAAAAGCTTACGCCCCTCAAGAGATATACGCATCGGTTGCTTACCGTCTTTTCCTTTTTTCCATTCATAAAAACTATCAGCTACAATTAAGCAACGTCGACGTTCCATTAGTCGCTTAAAGCTTGGTTTTTGATCAGCCGTTTCAACCCGAGCGTTGATCATTTTACTACCGATGGCTGGATCCTTCGACCACGATGGCACTAATCCCCACTTCATCGTTCCCGCGCGATTTTGTTCACCATCATGAATAACGACAAATACATCCTGAGTAGGCGCAATATTATAACGAATTGGAAAGTCCAAGGGTTCACTTAAGTCAAATTCCTGCATAACTTCATCTGGATTAGCTATAAATGTAAATCGACCACACATATTATCTACCTCACTTTCACATCATCCAAAGCTTCTTGAATACGTCGTTGTGTTTCCTCTGCTAATTCATCTAAACTCATTTGTTCCACCTCATCAACTGAGATCGGATCACAAATCGTCATATAAACGGTGGCTTTTTTAATACGGTTATGATTATCTTCCAATATTTTATGCGTTCCATCGATCATAACAGGTAAAACGGGAACCTTTGCTTTTCTGGCTAAATTAAAGCTTCCACTTTGAAACGATAGCATCTCACGACCTAATGAACGTGTTCCCTCTGGAAAAATAGCAATTGGATGACCACCCTCTAACAATTGTATACCATTCTTAAAGGTTTTAACCGATTGTCGTCGGTCTTCCCGGTCTAAAAACAAGCAATCCATGACCTTCATCCACGGCCGTACAATAGGAATCTTACTGACCTCAATTTTTGATATAAAACCAAATGGATCTTTAAAATAGCCTAAATAGGCAAATATATCATAATAGGATTGGTGATTTCCGACGATTAAATAAGGTCCATCAGGGATATTCGCCTCACCTTTAATTATCATTTTCGAACCGGATTGTTTAAAAAATTGTCTTCCAAACCGCTTTGGAATGCGATGAACTTTTTGATTATATTCTTTTCTTGTTAGCTGTGTAGATTCTAATTTTCGGGCTTTCTTTAAAAAAGGTACTGTGTAAAGGACATAAATGACACCGTAAATCAAACTCCATATCGTACGCATAATCCTACGCTCCCTCACTATCTTTCTACGACTATTTTACTAAAAATATATCGAAAATAGTAGGATTCACTCTTTGTTTGTCTTGAAATATTTTGAAATATGTTAGAATGATTTTAACAATATTAAAGGGAAGGGTTATGGCATGTATAAAGACTATTTAGAACAAGCTAAAGTTATCATTTTTGACCTTGATGGTACATTGTATGAAGGAACCGATCACTTTAAACTACATGTTGAGAATTTAAAAGCAAAGCTCGATCAAGAGAAAAAACAAGCTTTTCAAGACATTTATGATCAAATATTATCTGGGAATCATCCTGTTCAGATTGGCAAGATTTATGATGGTTTACGAGACATCGTATGGGGATGGAATCCTTTTACTGAAGCGTTAACAGAAGCTTGTAATTGGGAACATGAACGCGTTCATGTTGATGGCGCTCCATCACATATCGCAGCCCATGAATTTGATTTCAAAAACTGGGTACCAATTGGAGACGGTTGGTGGCCACCATATGCGATTGCAAGACATTTTGGATTATCTATTGATGCTATTCAAGAATCATATAACCGTACAAAAGAACAAATGGCCCAGCTCGGCGGCTATTTAAACCAAACGCCAGGGTTAAAAGAATACTTAAGCGAGTTAAAAAACGATAAACATCTAATCGTTTGTACAAACAGTGATGGCGATGATGCGAAACGCTTGTTGCAGTTTTTAGAGATTGAGGAAAACTTCGACGAGTTAATTCCAGCAGCGATGAAGCCAGTCAATACGAAGAAGCATTTTAATTATGTTTTACAAAAATATGACGTTGAACCGAATCAAACTGTATCTGTCGGTGACAACTTCATGAACGAAGTTGCGCCTGCCTTACAACTAGGAATGAAAGCTGTATGGTTAACAGATGCGGCTGAAAAACCTGTCGATGATGATCAATTTGTATTAACAGATACGCTAGCTCAATCATTTTAAGAAAACCCGATTCACATATTTGAGCTTGCTGAAAATTATTCGTAAGAAATTATAAGAGTAAAGGACTCGCTGAGCACGAGTCCTTTTTTAACCGCAAAAATTGCCGACAAACAAAAACTTTCTCATAGAACGTGAGTGTTCAAGTTTGTTTAGTTTTTGTCCAAGTATTCCGTCTAAGTGTCCAAGTTGATAATCTTTTTGTTCAAGTTCCTTTAATAATTGTCCAAGTTAAAATTTCTCACACTATTAAAAAATAACTTAACTAAAGGTTAGACAAAACCAAAAGCTCTCATCCAAGGTTCGTAATTTCTTATTGTTCCACCCATTCCTTCAAAAATACTGGTAAATAATCATGCTGATATATATCTGTTGGATAATCTAAAAATTCTGGATGTTCATCTTCAAACATGACCTGTGCAGCCGCGTTTAATGCACCCATATAATCCTCATACAAAAATTCAAAGCTCACGGCCTCTTCAGGTAAATATTTTTCTTCACAATATTTTGGATTTGTATAATTCACGTAGGTCCGACACGGTAAAGGTCTAACGTCATAGGCCATACATGTATTCGTTTCAGTGTTTAATAATGGGCATGGAAGCTGTTTTTTCATATAATCGTACTTAATATCATGCTCTTGGAAATCAAGTGATGTTGCTTCTTTAACTAAACCTTCATATTTAGAATAATAGTCACGCAGATGACGTTTTATCGCTTGACGTCTTTCTTCGGGCATGGACTCTATAGATGCGATGATCATTTTCGCCTCTAATTTAGAAACGATAATTGGAAAATAACAACAGAATGCACAGCCCATCTGACAACTGGGCGCCATCCCCATATGTGCATCCATTTCATTCATCTTTTGTGACACTTCTTGAAGAAGCGTTTGGTAAATCTTCATCATTTTTAGTTTGGCCGGTTTTGCTTGGTCAAGTTCATCTTCAGCTAAGTCATAGAATGAATCTTCATTCAATTCAAAAGCCTTTAAGCTTTCCAAACGTTCCTTAACCTCTTCTATCGTACGATTTTCCATTATATACAACCCCTTAAAATCCTTCTGTTATCATATCACAAGATAAATCGCAAATATATGTTAAAAACTTCAAGGGGTTATCTCTTTAATCTTATAAATATAGATGATACAATGGCTTCTGCACAACTTGTGATGACATTCGGAAGAAAGAGGTGTTATAGATGTACGTAGGTTCTAAAGGATGGTACGTCAGTGAACTTAAAAAATTAGGTGTAAGTTATCATGAAGGGCGTAAAATTGAAAAATATGACGCCTCAACACTTGCAAACTTACTAGAAAGCAAGAAAAATTAACCACATTTATTACAGAGGCATTTCCCTCTGTAATTTTTTTGTTAAATTTTCTTAACGTCATTCGACATCATTCCGTGTTAGAATAGTTAAGTATAGATAATATGACGAGAGATGGAGGCATCTTTAATGTTTGCGAATGCAGAGATTGGAATCGATTTAGGGACTGCCAACCTATTGATATATAGTAAAAGCAAAGGCGTTGTTTTCAATGAACCATCAGTTGTAGCAATTGATACACATTCACGTAAAGTCTTAGCTGTTGGTAATGAAGCTAAACAAATGATTGGTAAAACGCCAGCGAATATTACATCAATTCGGCCGTTAAAAGACGGTGTGATTGCGGACTATGAAGTCACATCACAAATGTTAAGTGTCATGTTGAAAAAGGTTAGTAAACGTCTAGGAATGTCTATGCGTAAACCTAATGTGATTGTTTGCGCACCAACAGGATCAACTTCTGTCGAAAGACGTGCTATTGATAATGCGATTAAAGAATATGGAGCTAAACAAGTGCACATCATTGAAGAACCTGTAGCTGCTGCAGTTGGTGCTGGTCTTCCAGTGGACGAGCCAATATCAAACGTTGTCGTTGATATCGGTGGCGGAACAAGTGAAGTAGCGATTATTTCTTTTGGTGGTGTTGTTTCGGCTAATTCCATCCGAACGGGTGGAGACCTTATGGATTTATCCATCATTCAACATGTGCGTAAACATTACAATGTCTTAATTGGTGAACGAACAGCCGAGAACATTAAAATGGAGATTGGTCATGCGTTAATCGATCATGATCCATTAACGATGGAAATTCGTGGTCGAGACCTAGTGACAGGCTTACCAAAAACGATTACCTTAAATTCATCTGAAATTCAGGATGCTTTAAGAGAACCGTTAGAATCCATTTTAGAAGCTGTTAGATCCACGTTAGAAAACTGTCCACCGGAGCTGAGTGGTGATATTGTTGATCATGGTATCATGCTTACAGGCGGCGGTGCTTTATTAAAAGGCATGAAAGAATGGTTATCACAAGAAATTGATGTCCCTGTTCATGTCGCAGAAAACCCATTAGAATGCGTTGCGATTGGTACAGGTAAGTCCCTACACCTAATTCATAAATTACAAAAAGCAGCAAAATAACTAAAAACCTCTAGCACTCACGCTAGAGGTTTTTTCGTTACTAAATGGTTATTGTTAAACAGCGTATTTTGCTTTTCTATCAGTGTATTTTAGAATTATACAGGTGTATTTCGAAGTTTTATCGGAGTGATAGTTAAATCTATCGGTATATTTTTAATTGCTATCAGTGTTTTCCGGAATTTTATCAGTTTCATTTGCTTCTTTTTCGGTATATTTTGATTTGTCCAAGTATTTATAATCTCGTTTAGCGCCTTTTTTGATTGCCTTAAGATTAACATTAACTAAAATAACTCCAATAATAACGAGTAAACCACCAAATATCTGTGAGAACACAACTTTTTCGCCTAAAAAGATTATAGCACCTATCGTTGTAAATACAGGTAATAAATTTAAAAACACGCTAGATAATGATGGTCCAAGATCCGAAACGGCCTGATTCCATAGAATTAGAGCAATAACAGATGGGAAAATCCCCAAATACAACATACCAGTCATGTTAGAAGGCTCAACAATCTGCTCTGGGAAACCGACTACAAGCCATTCAATCATCATAGCCGGAAAGGTAAAGATGGAACCAAGTCCGATCATCACAAGCGTCCCACCTAATACAGGGAACTTATGATTATGTTGCTTCACGATAATGGTATAAAATGACCAAACAATCATAGCTAAAAGCATCGTTAAATCACCTGGGTTAAAATCCAATTGAATTAACGCATCGATTGAACCCCGTGTTAAGACCCATAAAGCACCAGTAAACGAAATAATCGTACCGATGATATGTCTCATATGTATAGATTCTTTTAAAATAAAATAAGATAAAATCATTGCAAAGGCTGGCGTCGTAGCTTCCACAATTCCTGCATTGGTCGAAGTCGTGAAGTTTAAGGATAAATACACTAACACATTAAATGTCGTAATGCCTGTAAGCGCAATGCCTACCAATGGTTTCCAATTTTCTCGCAAAATTGAATGATAAGCACGGAATTGCTTAATTCCGAATGGTAAAATGACTAAAAAAGCAATTA
Organism: Tenuibacillus multivorans; assembly: GCF_900103915.1. Taxonomy (GTDB): domain Bacteria; phylum Bacillota; class Bacilli; order Bacillales; family Alkalibacillaceae; genus Tenuibacillus; species Tenuibacillus multivorans. The sequence goes on from NZ_FNIG01000014.1 coordinate 42,302, forward strand.
AGGTTCTAAAAAAGACAATTGTAATGGGTGGTAGTTCATTAATGGCTTTTCCGACTAAAAGATTACCGGAGAAAATAATTACTGTGACGATTAGAAAAATATAAGACCGAATCATGTCATCACCGCCTCAATTACCCATCATACTACTTTCCAATTATTAATCAATAAGTTAGATTAAAAAAAGCGGCCCATATTATAGAGCCGCTATAAACTTTGAACCGTTTTCGATATATCGTTTGATCTCGTAATAGCAGAAATGACGGAGACACCATCTGCACCAGCTTCAATGACCTCTTGTGCATTTTCGGGAGTAATACCACCGATTCCGACAATTGGCGTATTGGGGAGTTCTTCTCTTAACCGCTTAATCCATGCTGTACCAACTGGAACTTTCGCATCTTCCTTCGTTGACGTTCCAAAAATGGGCCCTGCACCAACATAGTCCACTTGGTCTATCGGACTTCGTTCAAATTCACGCATGTTTGATACCGATAGTCCAATTATTTTATCGGGATAACGTTCTCTTAAGGCTTCTGCTTTTTCATCATCCTGCCCGACATGAATACCATCGGCCCCCAAGATCTCCACTAACTCTGCATCATCATTAATGATAAAAGGAATATCATATGTCAGGCAAACATCTCGTAATTGTCGACCCAAATTCACTTTAGCCTGACCCTTCAAAGCATACGAACCCTTTTCACGAAATTGAAATATCGTTACTCCCGCTTCTATTGCTTCTTTCAATATTTCAACGGGTTCACGTTCACAATTTTGACTTCCCATAATAAAATACTTTCTTAATAATGCTCGATCCATCTGTGTCACCTTCTTACCTATTAACTTTTAATCTCTTGCTGCTCTTCCCTAAGCCCCCAATGATTCGTCGGACCATGTCCGCTCCCTAATGGATGGGCATGTTTTAATGCTGCAGTGACAAATTTTTTACTCCTATTAACAGCATCAACTAATGAATGGCCCTGACTTAAATGAGCAGTGAGTGCTGCTGAATAAGTACATCCCGTTCCATGAGTACTCGTTGTTTGAATACGTTCGGAGGTAAAATGATGGAAGCCCGCCCCATCATATAAAATGTCCGTGGCTTCTTCATTCAAATGTCCCCCTTTGACGAGAGCCGCTTTAGCGCCAAAGTCCTCTACAATTGTCTGGGCTGCCTTTTTCATATCGTCAAAACTTTCAATTTTTAATCCTGTTAAAAATTCAGCCTCAGGTATATTAGGTGTTACAACTTCAGTTAGTGGTAATAAATAATCTCTTAAATAATCCCTTGCCTGAACTTCTATTAAAACGTCCCCACTCGTTGCAACCATAACGGGATCCATAACATAAGGGATTGGGGATCTAGACAGTTTCTCATAAATAACCTCCATCATCTCAATCGTCGCAATCATTCCAGTCTTTACGGCATGAACAGGCATATCTGTAAAAACAGATTCTAGCTGTTCATCAATAAAATCAATGGGCAAATGATGGACAGATTGTACCCCAGTTGTGTTTTGAGCAACAGCAGAAGTCACAACCGACATACCATAGCTTTTTAATTCCTGGAACGTTTTTAAATCAGCCTGAATACCAGCACCACCAGTGGGATCTGTACCTGCTATCGTTAGTGCGCAAAATACGTTTTTCATATGCGTGACGCCTCCTGTTCGGAAGGCCATGTTTCACAAATGTATGCCATCTCCCAAAACTTCCATTCCAACTCACAGCTCTTTCGAAAAGCTTCTTTAATTAATTGCTTTTGTTCTTGTGAGACATCCTGTGCTTCCTGATCTAAACGATGTCTTAATTCAAGTGTGATTCTTTCGACCTCTTCATCGGCGTAAAAAGTAATCCACTCATAAAACGGATGAGACTTAGTCGGTTTATAAGTTTTTAACAATTCTTGGCCAATCTCTAAATATGTCCAAGGACAAGGGAGTAACGCCGCATAGATCTCTGCAATTGTCCCTGTTTGAGCATGATGCATCATGTGCTTAATGTAATGATCAGCTGTTGGCGGTAATGACGAGCTTTGAAGCGCTTCATATTCAACGCCTACATAATCACAAAAATTGTGGTGTGGATGAACCTCATCATTTAAAACAAACCCAATTTGATCAAAGAAAAAACGAATATCATCGCGCGACTTGGCTTTCACCATAGATAAAGCATAAATTTTCATGAAAGCATTTAAATACTCAAAATCTGCCTTCACGTAATGAATAATCGAATCCTTAGGAACATCACCTCTACCAATTCCATCGACAAAAGGGTGCGTGAATATCTTTTGAAAAACATCATCATTTTCTTGACGTAATTGCTCAGTAAAAGTCATTTTAATGGCCTCCTCATTTTTAAATCAAGATTATTGAACAATTAGAAGCATTAAGATCTCCTCATTACGTCACTCCCGTCTGTCTAGAGGCACAAAAAAACGCCAGGCCAAATAATGGACCTGACGATTTAGTCATACTTGTATTATAGTCAGCTACTTCCCTACGCTGGTATTAACCAGATCAGGTCCATAAGAGTCAGAAGCATGCGTACTTCCTCTCAGCCCACGCTTTAGGGCACCCCTAGTAGTTCTTATTATTTTAATTTTTACAATTTTAACATAACAAAGATTATCTACTTTGTCACGTAACTTTTTAATATTGGCTGAGAAGTCCCTTTTCCATTGCTACTTTTTCACACCTCAAATAAACCAATAGTCCTAAAACAATATAGAAAATCGAATTCAAAATTAACGCACTATAATCTAATGCCGTAAAGTCAGTCCAAGTATAACCATGAATCATCACATGGCGAATCATGTCCACACCTTTAACAAAAGGAGCGAAGACTAAGTATGGCGCGACTGATAATGGTACAAAGGTTAGACCCATTAAGATGAATTGTAAGATTTGTAGAAAGGATTGAATTTGCTTAACAATAATGGCTAACCCCGCCAGTAAAAATCCTATACCAACCATACCAATAGTCGTAATTAAAAAGATTGGTAATATTAAATCTACCCTAAAATACAACCACTGATTAGCGGTTAACATGGATAAGATGAGGAGAAATATCACAATAGTTCCATTTAAAAAGAAATTGGCTGTAATTCTGGCTAGTAATATTCTCCACATACCTTTAGGCGACATAAATAGCTGTTCTAATGTTCCCCGTTGAGCTTCTATTAATATAGTGAAGCCAAGGTCTTGTAAGGTCATTAGCATAAAGAACCATATGACATAGTTTACAATAACATATTGAATATTTGTATCAGCCATCTGCGGATCCCCAACTACATGAATACCTAATAACATGGCCAGAAAGATAAAGTAAAAGGTTAAAATCATACTAATGGTATTCGGATAATAACGTTTAAGTTCGATAAATTCTTTACGAGTATTCGCATTAACTAGATGCCAGAACTGTTTCATTCTCCGAACCCTCCTTAATCAGTTTCATAAACACTTGCTCAAAATCAACCGTTGTTCGGTCAATTTTTTCAATATGGGTTTGTTCTTCTTTTAAAATATCCATCATGATATAGAGATCATCGTCTTTTTCTAACGTTATTTCTATTTGATTTTCATTAATGTGGTATATTGGGAAGTTTTCTTGAATAGCCATTTTTTGATGCTCTGTTAGTTCATCAGTAATGGTGAAACAATAAGCCCGAGATTCGAATAGTTTTATAAGGTTATCTACTTTTTCATCGGCAATGACTTTGCCACCGTTAATAATAACCGTTCGTTCACAAAGGTCTTGAACAACAGGCATGTCATGTGTACTAATGATAATCGTTTTTCCTTGCTCCTTTACAATTCGCTTTAACATCTCCCGAACTTCATAGCCTGTTTCAACATCTAATCCTAATGTAGGTTCATCAAGTAATAGCACTTCTGTATCCGCGAGTAAAGCAACCGCTATCGCTAACTTTTGCTGCATCCCGCGAGATAAACTACTAACGAGTTCATTCTCCTTACTCTTTAAATTAAACAAGTCGAGTAACTCATTAATTTTGCCTTGTGCTTGTTTACGACTGACGCCCCTGTTACCGATAAAATACTCAAGATTTTCTTTTACAGTTAAACGCCAATATAAATTCCTGTTCCCCTCTAAGACTGCACTTATGTCATTCAAGGCTTTTAACCGATTTTTACTTGAATCCAAACCATTTATATAAACGGCTCCTCCATTAGGCTTTAATAAACCACAAATTGACTTAATCGTTGTCGTTTTGCCCGCTCCGTTTGGCCCTAACAAGCCTAGGATTTCGCCCCGATATACATCAAAACTAACGCCATCAACTGCTTGAACTAATTCCTTCATTTTTCTCTTTTTATAAATCTTTTGTAGGTCTTTTACCTCAATAATTTTCTCTTTTTCCAATCGGCACACTCCTTTATTTTTCCAAATATTTAAAACTATTATATCAGAAATATTCAGAAAAGTGATACAGCCTTGAGTGTGTTTGTTATTCAGACTAGAGACTGAGTTAAAAACCAAAAATATCCCTGAAAGATTGATTTATCTTTCAGGGATATCATCCTTATACCTTTGAGTATTCTTGAATAAGTAACGTTTTGCTAATTTTGCCGACGTGTGTTTTGGGAAGCTCATCGATAATGAAAAACTTTTTCGGAATTTTATAGCGACTCAATTTTTCGCCACAATAAGCGGCAAGTTCTTCTTTTGTCATGTTTTCATTTAATGAGACAAATGCGGCCACCATCTCGCCCCATTTATCGTGTGGAAGACCAACAACTGCGACTTCGTTCACTTTTTCATGTGATTGTAATAAGTGCTCAATTTCCAGTGGGTACACATTTTCCCCGCCTGTAATAATCATCTCTTTTTTCCGACCCGCAATATAGACAAAACCTTCTTCATCTTTTCGAGCAAGATCTCCTGTTTTAAACCAGTCCTGATAGAATGCTATTTCCGTTGCCGCATCATTATTCCAATAATATTCAAATAGATGCTTACCTTTCAGCCAGAGCTCACCCACTTCGCCGACATCAACCTCTTGGCTATTATCACCTACGATTTTGATATCATTAAACATCATAGCTCGACCTACCGACCCTGGATATTCCTTAGCGTCATCTGGATCTATATAAAAATTATTCGGTCCCGCTTCAGTCAGTCCGTACCCTTCTTTAAATGGTAGTCCTTGCTTATGAAAGGCTTGATAGATTGTTAATGGGCAAGGTGCACCGCCTGATAAGAATACCTTCATATCAGGGAACTCCGTTTGCTTAAATTCATCGGTTTGAATAATCATATGGTACATCGTTGGAATAAATAAAACGGTCGTACAACGATAATGAATTAAATCATGAACTGCTTTAATTGGATCAAAATTAGCCCGCAGTACAACTGTTCCACCAGATAATAAAACCGGGATCGTTAACGCATTCAAACCACCCGTATGAAACATCGGAATGGTCGTCAATGTGCAATCCTCCTGATTCAAATTCCAACTAACAATCGTATTAATCGCATTCCAAAATATCGACTGATGACTCAAAACAGCGCCTTTTGGCTTACCTGTTGTCCCACCCGTATAGATCATCGCTAACGGATCTTGTTCCTGTATATTGGGTTGAGGTAAAACAACATTTTCGGTAAATAATTGATCCACATAATCATTCGAACGAATATTAAGCGAAACATCCAGCCACTCATGTTCCCTCATGAAGTCTCCATGGACGGCAATAAGTTTCGGTTCTGAATCATTAACAACATATTCTAATTCATTTGATGATAATCGCCAATTTAACGGAACGAAAATGGCTCCAATTTTCATACAAGCGAATAAAAAATCTAAATAACTAATATGATTAGGGGCTAACAGTGCAACTCGATCTCCCTTTTTAATATCGTGATAGATGAAACATTTAGCCAAAATTTCAGCACGATTATTCATATCCTTAAATGACCATTGATCATTAGACTCTGCATCAATAAGTGCTATATCGTTTGCAAAAAGCTGTGCCCGTTTACTAATCCAATCTATCTCTACTGGCACACTCACCAACCCCTTCCATAAAACTATTAATTTTTATCTTATAGAAAGGGGTTACAAACGAGTTACAAAGGGAATTGTCAATGATTATACGTATAGTTTAGACGCGAAAGCCAGTTTTCTTTAAAGGCTCTTTTCGTAAATGTTGTTTCTATATAGCATGATATTGATTCGCTATCTGCGGACGCTTTCCGTGGGCACGGCCTCAACTTCCCAAAGCTCACTACCGTTCGCTTTGCGTGATTTTCGGCTCGTGCTGGAGTCGTCGCCTATCGCTCATCAATATTATTTCACCCATTATCTGATCATTGGTTCTAAAAACAACAACAAATACGAAAACAGCCTCTTTAAAAGTAAAAAACCCGCGAGCTTCGCGGATTCTTGCTTACATCATAATGCCACCATCAACATGTAAAACATGACCATTGACGTAATCGGATTCATCTGACGCTAAATATAAATAGGCATGAGCAATGTCACGTGGCTTACCCAATCTCCCCATCGGAACCTGTTTTTTCATGGCATCGACAACATGATCTGGCACTGATTCAACCATCGCTGTCTCTGTAAAGCCTGGAGCAACCGCATTTACATTAATATTTTTCCGAGCAAGCTCCTTTGCCCAAGTTTTCGTTAATCCGATTAAGCCTGCTTTTGCTGCGGCATAATTAGATTGACCGACATTACCATACGCTCCCGATACGGATGATGTATTAATGACTTTACCTTTTCCTTTTTCAACCAAATAAGATAAAACGGCTTGAGTACAATGGAAAACACCCGTTAGATTCACATCAATCACTTGTTTAAATTGTTCAGGTGTCATTTTAGACAGCATGGCATCCCGAGTAATGCCGGCATTATTCACTAAAATGTCAATGCCACCGTAAATGTTACGTGTCTGCTCAACCATTTGATCGACACTGCTACGATCTGCTACATTAACTTGAATAAATCTTACATCAAATCCTTGATTCTTTAAATCCTTTTCTCGATTCTGACCTGTCTTTTGGTCAAAATCTGCCAGAACTACTTTGGCACCTTCCTTGGCAAAAAGCTGTGCTGCCTCAAATCCAATTCCATTTGCACTCCCTGTAATGATGGCTACTTTATCTTGTAATCGTCCCATTGTAATCTCCTTTCAATTTGTCAAAAAATCTTCTATGGTATGCCTTAATTGTTTTAAATCATCGACAAGTGGTGAATGACCACAGCTCTCTAACAATTTGAACGTAGCGCGTTCACCTAAGTCTTCCAAAAGCTCATTTGTCATTGGTTCTGTCACAACTAAATCGTTCTCACCGCGCATAACTAAAACCGGTATATCAATTTGGTCAACCTCACCTGTACCGTCACTTAGCCCGTTATGCTGATGACTTATATTAAATATATTCAAAGCCTGATAGATTTCCGCTAAATTCCGTTGGGTAAGCATATCATTTAAATATTCATCATATTTGACTTCATCAGGTTGGTTATGGACATAAATTAATTGATTCCACATCATCTTTAAAAATTCCTTGTCCTGACGATCATAGGCACCTTGAACGGCTTGGGTTTTTCCCGTATCCTGACGTACCTCATGAAGTGTTTTTAGACGATGGCTTAAATCTGGTAACCCATCAGATCCCGTTCCATAAAACGGAAACCCACGCGTCGACCCTGAGGCAAGTAATACTAGTTTTTCACAAGGATGATCGTAGTCAGCACAATATTGTAAAGAGACAGCACCGCCCATTGACCACCCAATTAGTGCATAAGGCTCTAAACCCAACGCTTCAATAAATTGTTTCACCGTTTTACTCAAATCTCTTATGGAACGAATTTCGTTATGATAGGTTGATTCACCAAATCCCGGTAAATCAATCGCATATAATTTATATTGCGAATCGAGTACATCCATTAATAGATCCCAATGTTTTGAAGACGTCATATTACCATGAATGAGTAGAACAACCTTCTCCCCTCCTTCACGTCCCCGATAAGCGACATTTTCACCATTCGGTAAAGCAACTTGACTCAATTCTACTTCTACCACAACAACCACCCTTTCATATTTTTATATCCCCCATCGAATCACATTAGCTCCCCAGGCATAGCCAATACCAGCACTCACGAAAACGACAACATCGCCATCCTTTAACTGACCTTTTTCTAAGGCTAATTCTAGTGAAATGATCTGATCCATTTGACCAATATGACCATAGTCTTCGAGATAAATAGATTGCCCTAATGATAAGCCCAATTCATTTAACACGAATTCATGCGCTGAACGCTTCATATGTAATAAGGCAACATAATTAATATCCGCATCCTGATAACCACTCCGATGAATGGCATCTCGTATCACCTTGATAAAGTTCTGCATCGACTTTTCTTCTAAACGTTTTTTCATTCCATCGGGATCAAGTACATCAAGTTGGTATAAATGATTATCTAATACTTCTTTCGACATTGGATTTTTTGTTCCTCCACCAACCACGACGACATCTTCAGAAAAAGTCCCATCTGTAATGATCGTACTTTCTAGTAATTGGTTTCTGTCATAATCGCGCTGTAAAATCATCGCAGCTCCACCGGCACCTAAGTTATACATAAAACGCGTGCGCGGATTCTCGTAATCAATAAAATCAACATTTCGATACCCACCAGCTAATAAAACGGTATTAATTCGCGAATCGGCGATCATCATATCCTTCGCAACTTTCATCGCCATAATCGCCGTTCCACATCGGAGCTGCACGTCAAACGCCCATGCATTCATACACCCTAGCTTTTCCTGTGTAAAAATCCCAGCTGTCCACAGTGGATATTCTTTATGCTCTTCGCCTATATAAATAACTAAATCAATGTCCTCCGGTTTAACATCACACGCTTGAAATGCCTGCTGAGCGGCCCATACTCCCATTTCAGCCGTATGATCTTTAGGTCCAGGAATCGGCTTTTGATTAATTCCGAGCTTTTGTTCCACAATTTTTTGCGGAATCCCTGAATGCTTAGCCAACTCTCTTGAAGTCATCCTATGCTCAGGGATATAAATACCAGTTGATACAACGCCTACTTGCATCGCTCCTCACTCCTTTCTTTCATGCTTGGAAACCAATAGTTTGATATGTTCAAACGCATCATCTAATTGATCAAAATAAAGGTCCTGATTACTTTGAACATGCGTTAATTTGACTTTAATATGGGATTCTTCCTCCGAAACATGTTGGCATCTAACGATAAATGATGTGATAGGGTCAAGAGACATGAATATCCTCCTTATGATTTAAAAAACGATTAGGATGCTAGTTTATCTGATTGCTCGTCTTCTTTCTTCCTTTGCTTTCGAGTGGCTAGCTTGTGATTAATCGTGCCAACAATGCCTGATGGGAAGAAAATCACGACTAAAATATAAAGAATTCCAAACAAAATAATCCAGCGTTCAAAAATCCAATGTACATCTGATAACTCTGATAAATAATGGTGAGCAAATTCGATGATTCCAGCACCTATAATGGGACCAACTAGCGTACCGACACCCCCGATAATCGTCATCAGTAAAGCATCCAACGTCATATCAATCGCAAACACACTAGTATCGACAAAACGAATACTAATCGCATAAAGAACCCCTGCAAAGCTTGCGACGACACCCGAAATAACACTTATAATAACTTTGTAAGGCATAATTTTATAACCTAACGATACAACACGTTGTTCATTTTCACGTATCGCCACTAATATTTTTCCTAATGGTGATTCGGTGAGCCGTTTTAAACCAAAAAAGATAACAACCATTGAAACCAAACAAAACAAGTAAATGACCATATTGCGGTGATCTTCTAATCCTCCTGGTAATTCAGGGATTTGAAAGGTAAAACCGTCATTACCTTTAGTTAGAGACCGCCATTTTTCAGCTAATACCAAAAATAGATTGGCTAAAGCTAACGTGAGCATCGCATAATAATGGCTTTTTAATCGTAGTGTTAAAATCCCGGCTATAAAAGCAATCAATCCACCTACAGCCATGGCTATGACGATTCCTAATAGTAAACTCATGAAGGATGGCTCAAACCGGTCAAGGGTGATGGCTACACTATAAGCTCCAACACCGAAAAACATCGCATGACCAAATGAAACAATCCCTGTATAACCAAGCAATAAATCATAGCTCATCGCGAAAATACCGAAGACAAAGATTTGAATCATTAAAAATAAAAACCAACGTTCGTCCTTAAAAAATGGTAAAAGAACGAGCATAAGCCCTGTAAATAAGTAAACCCACGTTGACTTCTGCAGCGTTTTTATCATTTATTCGACACCCCACTTACCTTAAACAATCCTTCTGGTCGGAAAATCAAGACTAAAAACATGAGAATCATCGTTACAGCCATCGCTAAGGATGGAACATAATAAGCCATAAAAACATTAGATAAGCCTACTAATAAGGCAGCGATTAATGAACCAGGTACACTACCCATACCACCAATAATGACGACGATAAAGGCAAATATTCCAAATTCCATTCCCATTTCGGCATAAGCTACACCTGAACTTGGTGCGAATAATGCACCCCCTAAAGCAGCTAACGCTGAGCCAACCATAAAGACACCTATGAAAACGAGTCTAATATTAACACCTAAGGCCTGAATCATTTCTTTATCCATAACACCTGCACGAACAATTAAACCGATTTTCGTATATTTCAAAACAGCCATTATCGCAACGAAAATAATAAACCCAACAACAATCGTAAAAGCACGATACTTTATAATCGTGACATCTCCAACTAACCAATAATCTTGTAGAAATGGAGGCTTTTGAGCAGCTAAAATATTAGGGCCAAAAACAACTTTAATAAACTCTGATAGAACGAGCATAAACCCTAACGTAATTAAAATTTGTTGGATATGATTTCCGTAGACTGGTCGAATAATTAAGTACTCCGTAATCAAACCAATAAGCAAACCAGCTATAACAGCTAAAACGATACTGATTAGAAAATTTTGGGTCACACTGTATCCCCATACACCAACGAAAGCGCCCCAAGCGAAGATCCCACCATGAGCAAAATTAAGAACATCCATGAGACCAAAGATCAATGTTAAGCCGCAAGCAATCAAGAAGATTAACATACCCGTTGCAATCCCATTTATAGCTAAATTAATAAATAAGTCCATTCGCCTCCTCCTTTCTAGGCAATGCCTAAATATTTACGTTTTAACTCTTCATTTTCACGTAATTCTTTCATATCACCTTGGTGAACCGTCATACCATCGTCTAAGATAAAGAATGAATCACCCAAGCGGCTTGCCATATAGAAGTTTTGTTCCACTAAAACAACGGTTGTTTTTTCCTTCATTTTCTCAATCGACTCGATCACTTTCTCGACGATAACCGGTGCTAAACCTTTACTCGGTTCATCAATTAAAAGAAGGTCATTATCATTCACGTAGGATCTCGCAATTGAGAGCATCTGTTTTTGTCCCCCACTTAATTGTCCCCCAGGCTTCTTCCAAAACTTCTTTAAATCAGGGAATAACTCTAGTACCCATTCCATTCTATCCTTTGTAGCCTCATCTTCTTGTCGCATACCAACACGCATGTTTTCCCCAACTGTTAAATCATAAAAGATCCCTTGATCCTCAGGGACATAGCCAATGCCTTTTTTCGCAATTTTATAGGCTGGTAGTTTTGTAATATCTTCATCCTTATAAACAATTTGACCACTCAAAGCTGAATTAAGTCCCATGATGCTTCTTAAAGTCGTTGTCTTACCAGCTCCATTACGGCCCAGCAATACCGTAACCTCACCACTTTTAACCTCAAAATTAACGTTTTGTAAAATATGAAACTGATCAATATACGTATTAATCTGTTCCAATTTCAGAAGTGTGTTTGTCATCTTGACTCCCTCCAATATAAACGGCTTGAACGGTCTCATTTTCCATAATCTCGTCTGGACTGCCTTGAGCTAAAAATTCACCGTTAAAAAGCACCATTACTTGATCGGATAACCCTAAAACCATATCCATTTTGTGCTCGATTAAGATAATAGTTCGATTTTCCTCTTCCTTGATCTGTTTAATGACATCTAATATAGCTGGTACTTCTTCTAACGACATACCTGCTGTAGGTTCATCAAGTAATAAAACCTCTGTATTTAACGCGAGGAGCATGGCAATCTCGAGCTTTCTTTTTTCACCATGTGATAGATTAACCGCTAAAGCTTTCGCTCGGTCTTTTAACAGAACTGTTTCTAGAATGGACATCGCTTCATCAGCGAATGCTTTATATTTTGTAAAATGGCGAAGCATTTGAAAACGTACATTTTCTCGTGATTGAATCGCTAAACGTACATTTTCAAAAACCGTGATATTTGGAAATACGTTCGTAATCTGGAAGGACCGCCCGATTCCGATTCGGGCTCGCTCTGTAGCAGATTTTTTCGTAATATCTTCACCCTTAAAAAAGACTTGACCTTTAGTCGGGGTTAATTGACCGCTTAACATATTAAAAAATGTTGTTTTTCCTGCACCATTAGGGCCAATAACTGACGTAAACTGATTCTTCGGAATGTCTACAGAAACTTCATTTACAGCTACATGACCACCAAAGGCAATCGTTAAATCCTTAGTCTTTATAATCGACTCCATTAGACCACCACCCTGAAATTTTTATGTATGATTATATAAAATAAAGCCCTTTGTTATATGTAACAGGTAGGCTTTGAACCTACCTGTCAAAACTTAAAACTATTAATCATTCATAATAGGTGGCTCGGTTTCTTCTGGTTCTAGTACGCGAATCAACTTTGGTACGGGATAGTCGAATCCATCCTTTTCAACGAGTTCAACCGCGTATAAGGCTTGTAAAGCTTGGTGATCTTCTTCACGGAAGGTCATTGTACCTTTTGGTGAATTAAAGCTCATACCCTCCATGACGTCAATTAATTCATTTGCATCTGTACTGCCATTTGATTGTTCTAATGCTTCAACTATTGCCATAGAAGCACTCATTCCACCCGGCGTAAATAAATCTGGTAGATCACCATCATAACGGGCCGTATGTTCTTCTACTAACCAGTCATTGACTTCGTTATCAGGTAATGTATGATGATAAACCGTGAATCCTTCCATACCAACCAAATCATTCATTGTCTTTAATGCCGCAATATCTGGCGCACCTGTTGAGATTTTAATTCCTTTATCTTGTACGCCCATATCGACAATAGCGTTCCAAGGACTATTAGCACCAGACCATACAACGAATAAATAGTCTGGATCCGCTTCAATGATTTTTTGAACATGAGGCGTAAAATCTGTTGCGTCTTGAGGTGCATATTCTTCTAAGACTATTTCTGCTCCTAGCTCTTCAGCAACCGGTTTAAAGGCTGCAATACCATCATGACCAAAAGCATAGTCAGGTGCCAAAGTTGCAATCGTAACACCTTCATCTGCGATCGCTGCTGCCCCTGCGACAGCATCCTGTGAAGAGTTACGTCCCGTACGGAAAATATAGTCGTTATATTCACTACCTGTAATACTATCCGCTACCGCCGGCTCAACAACCATAATCGTTTCATATTCTTCCGCTAAAGGTGTAACGGCTAATGTGTCTCCGGAGCTTGATGAACCTACTAAAAAGTCAACCTCATCATCTTCTAATAGTTTTAAAGCCTTCTGACGTGCCACATCTGGTGACGTTTCTGTATCTTCATAGATGACCTCAATTGGACGACCGTTAAACTCTCTTGTTCCGTCCGTTACATAATCTAACCCCAATTCAAACCCTCTTTGTGTCTGAACACCATAAGCCTCCAGTGCACCAGACAACGATACTAGGACACCAATTTTAATTGGTTCGCCTTCTTCCTCAGCTGCATCATTATTATTCTCTGTCTCCGTTTGATCATCTGCGCCTTCCTCTGAATCACCACACGCTACTAAAAGCAAAGCTAGCATGAGTGACAGTGCTATTAAACCAATAAATTTTTTGGACATGTTCCATCCCCCTTAAATTGTTATTAAGATAAACTCGGTTAGCTTAACGCCAAGTCCTAATGGCTAAAGCCTTAAACAGCATTAAACGTACCTAAAGTTGTAATCATTCAAGCTTGTTATTAAGATAATTGAAAAGAGTTACAAAAGAGTTACATCCGACAGCTAAATATTGCATGAGGCCTAACAGGATGGTTTATAAAAAAATGATCTGCTCTAGCCCGAGCAGACCATATCTATACCTGTTCCATAACCATTTCATACATTTCTTGTGTAGTTTTCATCGGCTGAATACTAAGCTCTTTTTCTAAAACATCTTCCAATCTCTTATACCACCTAATCGCATGTGGGCGATTATTTTGCTGATAGTAGCAATACATTAATAATCGATAAGCCTCTTCCCACGTTTTATCATGGTATAAAATTTCCTGGCACCAACGAATACAGGTGTGATAATCCTCTAGTCTAACAGATACTTGAGCAAGCTTTTCAGCACCACGCAAAAATAAAACCTGGAGTCTTTCACGTTCATGTAATAACCAATCAACTGTACGATGATTCGCTAAATAATCTCCCTCATATAATTTTAGACCGCGTAATAGGAGCTCCTTTGATTTATCAGGTTCATTCTCATCCAAACCCGCCTGTATAAATTCCTCAAATAGATTAATGTCGAGCTCATAACCTGATTTTGGATTTAACCGATACGAGCTACCCGAACGCTGGATAAAAAATGATTCTTCACGTGCTTGTCTATGTGGTTCTAATATTTTAAGTAAGCCATTAAGCGTCACCTTAAAATTTTTATTAGCACCTGTTTCATCCTGTTCTGGCCAAAGCTGCTCAAAAACCTCTTCCTTCGTCATTGTCGTATGCCGATTCGTGATGAATAATTCTAGAAGCTCTTTAGACTTTGCTCGTGTCCAATCTGAATCATTAACCTGTTCATTACCAACTAATATTTGAAACTCACCCAATGTCATTAAGCGTAAGGTGTATCCTGGATGTTTTTTCAGATCCCCAAAACCTAACTCATGAATCATTCGAGTCACATAGGTTTCATAAATACCTTTTTCCTGTGCACGGTATAGTAAAGGAGCGATCAATTGCAAATCAACCGGACCAAAATAAGTCCGATGTTTTAAGAAAAACTCATAAGAACCCGTTTGAAGTCTTTTAATAAACGCCTCCATCTCAGTATAAAAGGTTTTAGAATCTTTTGTTTCGAAGGCTAAAAAGGCCTTCCAAAATGCGACTAACATTAGTCCATAATCATCTTCACAAGCTTGAAAATGCTCACGTGTTTCCTCTAGAATTTCAAATGCATAATCATAGCGTTTACACTGTACCGAAGCGATCGAGATACATAATCTTATAATAGATGATAACCATAAATCCTTAACTAACTCCGTCTCACGAAGCCCCATTTGTCCAGCATGGAAGGCTTCTTCATATTCACCATTAATGCCATAAAGCATACATAACCCCATGTAAGGTTCTGCCTTTAAACGAGAGACATTAAGCTGATCCATTAAACTTAAAGCATTGTCATAACATTTGATAGCTAAATCAGTATCATAACGTCTTAGTAATTGAACAGCGTGTCCCATACGCATCCAGCCACACGCTTCAACAAATGCTGAGTCGTACCCTATACCTAACTGCAATCCAAGTTCAGCCGACTTTTTTCCATCTTCAGCATACCCCATAAACGATTCAATAATAGATAATAAAATATCGGTTTCCCGGTAAGATTGCGGTAAGAGGTCTGACTCATCGTTCGGAAACTTCTCTTTTTTATCTTTTAGAAATTGTTTGGCTTGATATAACCGACCTGTTCGCAAATAAATTCTACCTTCCAAATTAGTATCATCAATGGGAAGGTTTAACGCTTTAGCTTTATTCAGCCAAGCCTCTGCTTTTTTCGCATGGCCTAAATTCAATAAATTTTCGCCTAACATGTGATAAAGACGGGCTTTTTCCTCATCTTTAACATCTAATGGCTCCCGATACCTTATCGCTTTTCGTAAAAACTGATCGGCTTGATCTGGACGAATGGTATCTAAGTAAATTCGCGCTTTTCCTTCGTAGGCCATACTTAAGACATAATAATCCTCTAGTGCTTCGGCTAAGGCTATCGCTCGATTATAATGCTCTTCAGCGTCTTCATACTTAGCACGATATCGTAACATTTCACCACTATAGAACCATAAAACCGGAAAATGATTCTTATCTTTTTCTGGCATTTTATCTAGTTGTTGTTTTAATCGAACTATTCTACCTTCATTTATCATTCTCTGGCCATGATCAGCCAACAATTGAGCGGCCAATTCAAATTGCCGAACGATTAGCCAATGATGAATCGCATTCTCTAAATCATTTTGCTGCTCTAAATAATAAGCCGCTTCACGATGTAAATGTTCATATTCTTCTCGATTAGTCTGTTTCAAGCGATTTTCCAAAAACCTTTGGAATAAAGCATGATATCGATAGTGGGTGTCATCGATTTGTTGTATGAAAAGACTTTGATACTTTAAATCGTCTAACATTTGACTCGAGCTATTAATGCGTAATATTTGATCACAGGCATCAGCGGTCAATAATTCAAAAACACCGGTTTGTTCCAAAAACTTCTGGATAATGACCGGTTGTTTTGACAAAACTTCAATTTCTATATATTGAAATAGGTCATCTAGCGACTGTACTTCAAGATTTAATAATGATTCTTTTGGTTCACCGGAAGATAATTGATGAACGAACATTCCACAGGCAATGGCCCAACCTTCTGTTATCTGATGAATTTGCTGAACGGATCCTTCACCTAATTCAATCCCGTGAACCTCTTGAATTAAATGCGTGACTTCCGCTTCACTCAATTCTAAGTCTATTTGTGTAATTTCGAGCAAATCCCCTTTGACTTTCAAACGTGATAGAACGCTCCAGCGTGGCTTTTGTCTCGAAGAAAGAACAAAATGAATACCTTCTGGCAAATGTTCAATAAATAATTGTATCCACTGTTCAATCACATGGGTATTCATAAAATGATGAGCATCGTCTAACACTATAATAAATTCTTCATTTATTTTCTCTAATTCATTAACTAGCTTGGTCAAGCATGTCCAAATTTCGCGTTCACGAACGTGATGGTGAATCTGTTCTAGTTGAGTTAAAACTCGGTCACCAAAATGTGGGTAACATTTTTTTATGGCATAGACTAATTTAGTCAAAAAAGGCAATAGATCAGTATCAAATTCTGTTATGGAAAACCAGGAAACATTATATTTCGAATACTGCGTAAACAAACTAAGTCCTGTACTTTTTCCATAACCTGCACCAGCGTAAATAAAGGTGACTGGATAGCTCGGAATGAGTTGTAATTTTTTATGTAACGCGGCGCGTTGTACAAACTGGCCTTTCACTGCAGGTGGTGAAAATTGTGATTCTAATATTGGAATTTGGCTACTCATTCTCGGCCTCCTTATTGTCATAAAATTTTCACTATTTATTTTAACACATATATTTTTTGCATTATATTTCTATTTATTTTAAGAAAGATATCAACATAACAAAGTGACGAATCGTCATTAGGAAAAAAGGGGAACTGCCATGTTTTTTGGTTCATTAGAAAATGATGGAATTGTATTTCTCATAGCCTTTCTACTTGCTTGTGGCGTATTTGCCGCTAAATTCTCTAACCGTATTGGGCTTCCGTCACTTGTGCTTTTTATATTGTTTGGGATGTTAATTGGAAGTGATGGCTTAGGTTTTATATATTTTGATGATGCCGAGATGGCTCAGGCGATTGGGATACTTGCTTTAATCATTATTTTATTTGAAGGTGGTTTAGAAACAAAATGGCAAACCGTTCGTTCCGTTGCGTTACCCTCGCTCTTACTTGCAACAGTTGGCGTTCTAATCACTTCAATCATTACAGGTATTGCGGTCCATTATATTTTAGATGTCGAATGGTATGAAGGGTTATTATTTGGGGCTATTGTTGGTTCAACAGACGCTGCAGCAGTGTTTGCAGCTTTAAAAGAGCGCAATATTAAGGCCAAAATAGGGGCTACATTGGAAGCTGAGTCTGGGACAAACGATCCAATGGCAGTCTTTTTAACCCTTATATTTATAGAATTAATTTTACAACCGGATACAAGTTTTTGGATGATGCTCCCATCATTCTTTTGGCAGATGGGGATTGGTTTAATTCTTGGGCTTGGAATTGGGAAGTTGGCCACCATCGCCATTAATCGAATTAACTTAGAATCATCGGGACTATACCCAATTTTCACATTATCTTTTGGACTAATCACCTATAGTGTTGCTTCATTCATTGATGCAAGCGGATTTTTAGCTGTGTATGTTGCAGCACTAGTAATCGGTAATTCTGAACTTACCTATCGTTATTCGATCTCTCAATTCAATGAGGGTTTTGCATGGATCGCACAAATCCTCATGTTTGTGATCTTAGGATTACTCGCTTTTCCCGAGCACGTCTTCTCTATCAATGTTATGACTCAGGGCTTATTTATCTCAATAGTTTTAATTTTTGTTGCTCGTCCAATTGCCGTTTTTCTTTCTTTAATTAAAATGAATTATTCCATTAAAGAAAAAATATTTATATCGTGGGCTGGATTGCGCGGTGCTGTACCGATTGTTCTTGCAACTTTTCCCATAGTTTCAGGCTTAGAGGGAGCCGTCTTATTTTTTAATCTCATCTTCTTTGTTGTCTTAACTTCAGCTTTAGTTCAAGGGTCATCAATTAGTAATGTAGCCGCTAAGTTAGGGTTAATCGGACCCGTTAAGGATACGCCACACCATTCTATTGAACTTATTTCAATCGCCAAAGCTAATGCTGAAATGGTTCAATTTCAAGCTAATAGAGAAAATGCAGTCGTCGGACAAACGTTAAAGGATATAGAATTTCCAAAACACGTGACGATCAGTGCGATTGTTCGTGGAGACCGGCTCATTACGCCATATGGTGATACAGAAATTAAGGCGGGTGATTTCCTTTATATTTTAGTTTCTAGAAAATATAAAGAGGAGCTAAGAAAGATGTTAAACCGAAAAAAGAAACCAGGTAAAGCATAAAATACCGGTCTAAGGATGGTAATAGAACTTTGGTGATTTGCCAGGGTTTTCTTTACAAAAATTTAGCCATGAACAATGAAGTCCATGGCTTAAACGCTTACAAACCTATTACTTTTATAAAACTAGGGGGAAACTAACCTTTCATACTCACTTTCATTAATAGAATAACATTCCAGCTGTAAAATTGATATTACACATTGATTAAGAAAATATTACAAACACGTAACATTTAGAAAATATAAATGGCTAATGTGATAATTCCAGCGATAATAACGACCGTATAAATAATAAGTAACGAAGGTATATTTTTCTTTAATGATGACGATTCATATTCCAAAGATCGATTTAATTCATCACTTGCTGTTGCACCTTCTTGTTCATATTTCTTAACTTTATCACTTTCACTTTTACCAATTAAAATCGTTCCAACTAACGTAATGATGAATAAAAAACCAATAATAATAAATAGACTAGTTCCCATATGCTTCCCTCCAATTATATTTTACTATATTTTCTTTCTTTTTAAAAACCTGAATATACGAATGTTTTGTGACAAAGACTACACATAAAAATGTATGTTGTTGCAATAGGAGGATCATTCATGACACAACCTAAGCTTCCAGATGATTCCCAACCAATATGGTTTGATGAAGCATCTATCCCCACTTTTCAACCATTAACTGAAGATCAAACCGTTGATGTGGCGATTGTAGGTGGTGGGATTACAGGCATTACGGCTGCTTACCTTCTGACCCAACAAGGTTTAAACGTAGCCTTACTTGAAGCAAGTACCATTCTTAACGGAACTACTGGACACACAACAGCTAAAATTACTGCTCAGCATGGATTAATTTATGACGAGTTAATTAACAAACAAGGCTATAACCCAGCTCGAATGTATTATGAAGCTCAAACTGATGCACTACAGTTAATTGAAGAGCTTGTTCAAAATCATCAAATTGATTGCCATTTTGAGAAACAAGATGCTTATCTTTATTCAACAAGCGGTGAGTACAAAAACAAATTAGAAAAAGAATACCAAGCTTATGACCATTTAAACATAAAAGGTAATTTAGAAAATCAAATCCCTTTTAATGTGACAATCGAAAATGCTTTATCAATGAAGAACCAAGCTCAATTCCACCCATTAAAATATCTAACCCATTTAGTCAATCTTATCACGCAACAAGGTGGTAAAATATATGAACAAACAACAGCCGTTGACGTTGAAGATGCTCATGGATCTGCGGTCGTCGTGACCCGTGAAGGTTTTCGTATCAAAGCCAATTATGTACTAGCTTGTTCTCACTTCCCTTTTTATGAAGGAACGGGAATGTATTTTACGAGAATGTATGCCAGTCGGGCTTATGCATTAGCTGTTAAAGCTGAGAAACCTTACCCTGGTGATTATTTTCTAAGTGTTGATCAACCCGATCGTTCGATTAGAAAATCCTATTTAAATGGTGAAGAAATATACCTCATCATTGGCGAAGGGCATAAGACTGGTCAAGGTGAAGGGATGATGAAGCATTATAAAAACTTAAAACGCTTCTGTGATAAGGTATTTGATGAAAATAGCTATGAAATCCTTCATCGATGGTCAACACAAGACCTTACGACAATAGATAAAATCCCTTACGTCGGAGCGATTTCGAAAAAACGTCAAAATGTATTAATCGCAACCGGGTTCCGGAAATGGGGCATGACGAATGGTACGAATGCAGCCCAGCTAATGAGTGACATCGTATTAGGCAATTTAAATCCTTATGAACAGTTATTCTCGCCATCTCGTTTTTCAGCGGACCCAAGCTTAAAAAAATTCTTTGTTGAAAATCTCGATGTTGCCAAGCATTTAATTAAAGGCAAAATGGAAATGCCGAAAACTCAAATTGATGATATGAATAATGATGAGGGCGCAGTGATTCGTGTCAATGGTGAACGAAAAGGGGCCTATAAAGATAAAGAAGGAAATGTCTATGTTGTCGATACGACCTGTACACATGTTGGCTGTGAACTAAATTGGAATGAATCCGAACGAACATGGGATTGCCCGTGTCATGGTTCTCGCTTTTCATATACAGGTGAGGTTATTGAAGGTCCTGCAGAAACACCACTTCCACAGCATGACTATAAAATGCTGGAGAACTTTAATTTTAATAAAAAAGAATCAGGTTATTAATATAATAAAATCTAAAAGGAGTGTTTTTAATGCCATTTATCCGTGATTATAATAATGACGAAAACATGGTGACAGATATTAAAAAATTAACAGATAACGGTGTGAATCGTGACGATATTTTCGTCCTAACGCATGATGACAATCACACAGAGCACATCGTAGAAGAAACCAGTACGAACTCAATCGACATTTCTGGACCAGAAGACTTTGATAAAAAAGGTGATGAGTTACGCGCTAGGCTAGAAGAAGTCGGTGTATCTGAAATTCAAGCTGAACAATACGAAGAAATGTTAGATGAAGGTAAATTATTACTCATCGTCAATAGTAATCACGATGTTGAGAACTACTTACATTAATTAATCAATCAACATCTTAATTGACGTAAAAACGACCCCATTTCTATGAATGGGGTCGTTTTTAAATTATCTTTTGCATCGCATTTAAAAGCATTGAAATGAATCAATACGTCTTAAATCAACGCCATAATAAACCCAGAAAAATCCGGTCCAGCGATAGCCAGAAATTGATCTTTGTCCGACAAACGTAGGATAGAACCAGAACTGCTGCCGATTATCTAACCAAACGTACGTATAACGGAATAAGCATCCACGAATAGAACCTGGATCAACGGCATATACGCCAAATTGGCCACCTTGACCACCTTGTTGGGGTGTGAATTGTGGTGGCGGTGATTGTGGTGGTCCTGCACCTTGCCCCTGTCCCGGTTGACCTGGTGGTGGTCCCGGTGGAAAACCAGGTTGTTGCCCTGGTGGACGTGGGATTCCTGGCCCTGGTGAAAAGCCCGGTCCCTGACCTTGTCCCTGTCCCTGGCCAGGAAAGCCAAATAACTGTCCTAAAAACCCAAACGGTGACCCTTGGCCTGGTTGTCTTTCATCATAGCCATAAGGCATCGGATTATAACCTTCAAATTGTCCGTTCAACATCATTCCCCTTTCTAATCTAAAACTTCTCTACACCTTTATCATATGAATACTTCAAAGTGTTAGGTGTCTGTCCATAACATAGGAATTAAACAACCATTTTTTCTTTAACTATTACTGCTATGCTAATATAGAGTTATGTGTAAAAATAATAATGACTTAACTATGATTTTATGGAGATTTTAAGAATGGGAATGTTAATAACCAAGAAAATAACACGGAAGGATGAAACTAGTGAACAAAGCTGTATTTCTCGACCGAGATGGTGTGATAAATGAGGTTAAAACGAAACGCGTTAAATTTGTTAATCGACCAGAAGATTTATATATATTAGATGGTGTTCCTGAAGCTATTAAGAAATTAAACAAGGCTGGCTATGAAGTTTTTGTCGTCACTAACCAAGGGGGGGTCGGCCTCGGTTACATGACAGAAGAACAACTAGATGAAATTCACGAACATATGGCGAAGGAGTTAGCTAAACAAGGGGCTCACCTTACAGAAATAATGGCTTGTACACATGCACCACATGAAAACTGTTATTGTCGTAAACCGAACCCCCAAATGCTTCTCGATTTGATTGAGGATTATGATATTGATATTATGAAAAGCTATATGATTGGTGACCGGGACCCAGACATTGAAGCAGGGAATGCAGCAGGCATTAAAAGCTTAATGGTCACAGACACTACGCCTGAAGCCTATAAAAGCTTTGAAAATTTAAGTGAGGCTACTGATTGGATTCTAGAGGATGAAAAAGCTTAAACATCATAAAAAACTTGTAGAAAAACGACTAGTTTTTCTACAAGTTAAGGGTTTGTCAAATAAAGTGTGTAAGTAGTTTCCTATATAAAAAGCAGCCACTTGATTATTAGAGTACGAGAACGTCTCAGACAACTTTAGGTTCAG
This sequence comes from Tenuibacillus multivorans, assembly GCF_900103915.1. Taxonomy (GTDB): domain Bacteria; phylum Bacillota; class Bacilli; order Bacillales; family Alkalibacillaceae; genus Tenuibacillus; species Tenuibacillus multivorans. The sequence goes on from NZ_FNIG01000014.1 coordinate 65,429, forward strand.
CCACAGCTTTGCTGCTTGCCATTGACCGTAGCGCCCGATTCTTAGTGTTCGGTGGTTGGGGTAACGGGGCCCCAGCCGTCCGAATACTTAGAATCGATTTGTCCGTGTTATACTTTCTTTCAGATAAGCCTTCAGGCTTTATTTTTGGGCTTACCTGCATTGTAACCACAACACGGACAAAAGCGAAGGTCAATGGTGGCGTACCTGAGACGAGCTCTATTTCAGCTGTGATTATAAGCTATACTTTTGTACTCGAC
>NZ_FNIG01000013.1 GCF_900103915.1 Tenuibacillus multivorans
GCCTTGGTAGGCTTTTACCCCACCAACTAACTAATGCGCCGCGGGCCCATCTGTAAGTAGTAGCATATGCCACCTTTCAACATCGAATCATGCGATTCGATGAATTATCCGGTATTAGCCCCGGTTTCCCGGAGTTATCCCAGTCTTACAGGCAGGTTGCCCACGTGTTACTCACCCGTCCGCCGCTCGTTCCACAGACGTCCTCCCGAAGGATTCTGTCTGCTTCCCGCGCTCGACTTGCATGTATTAGGCACGCCGCCAGCGTTCGTCCTGAGCCAGGATCAAACTCTCCATAAAAGTTTGATTGGCTTATTTGTCCTAATGTTTTATTTCCCATTCGAAAATAAAACGGAATTGACTACAGACTATTTTGTTTAGTTTTCAAGGTTCGAAGTTCGCCGCCCAAAAAGGCGACTAAATCATTGTATCACACGAAAACTTACAAGTCAATGAATCTTTCTTTGAAAAAGTTGTTGATTAATTGACATTCATGTGATCGGCAAGAATAAATATATCATGATTTAACGAGAAATGTCAACGTGTTTTGTTAACCAATTTTTGCCTCGATTTGTTTCCCCGCTTCAAAAGCGACAAGTAATATAATAATACGCTGACATCTGAATGTCAACAGATTATATTAAAAAATCTTTCATTACCTTAAACCTATGATTAATCTGTAACGTCGCCTTCCCATTCAAGCATTCCGCCTTTTAGATTGTTCACGTTAATACCTTTTTCATCTAAATAGAGGGATGCATTATAGCTTCTTCGACCTGAGCGGCAGACCATCACATACTCTTTATCCTTAGAGAACTCATCTAAGTGTTCAGGAATAGAGTTAAGTGGAATATGCTTAGCTCCAGGAATCATTCCGTTAGCCACTTCTTCATCCTCGCGCACATCTACTATTTCATATTTACTCGTGTTTAATTCTTTTTCGAGTTCTTCAGGAAGAATTTCATTAATTTCATTATCCATATTATTTACACCTCTGTTTATCATATTCTTAAAGCGTAGAATTATCATATAAAATATAATTGGTTTATGTCAAAGAAATTGATGTTTCAAATATACTATTATACATAGAAAAGACGTCCTCAAACAGTCAATGTACAAGGACGTCTTTTAACTGACATTTTAATATATGATTAATTGGCAACGATGTTAACTAATTTACCTGGTACGACGATTACTTTTCTTACCGTCTTCCCTTCAATCCATTCTTGAACACGGTCATCGTTTAATGCTAGATCTTCTAATTCTTCTTTTGAAGCTTCTTTAGGTACACTCGCACGGCCGCGAACTTTACCCATAACTTGTAGGACGATTTCGACTTGGTCTTCAACCAGTTTAGAATCATCATAAGTCGGCCAAGCTTCATAAGTGATCGTATCGTTATGACCTAATCGAGTCCAGATCTCTTCAGCAATATGTGGTGCAATAGGTGAGAGCATTTTGACAAAGCCTTCTGCATATTCTTGCGGTAACGTATCATTTTTATAGCATTCATTCACAAAAACCATCATTTGCGAAATACCTGTATTAAAATGAAGCTCCGCAAAATCTTCGGTTACTTTTTTAACGGTTTCGTGATAAATCTTATCTAGATTTTCATTCGCTTCAGCTGTTACACGATCTGTTAATTGATTGTCTTCATTAACAAATAGGCGCCAGACTCGATCTAGGAAACGGCGAGCTCCGTCTAAGCCATTGGTACTCCATGCAACGGATGCATCTAAAGGTCCCATGAACATTTCGTATAGACGTAGTGTATCAGCGCCGTGTGTTTGAACGATGTCATCTGGATTCACGACATTGCCTTTAGATTTACTCATTTTTTCGTTACCTTCCCCAAGAATCATACCTTGGTTAAAGAGTTTTTGGAAAGGCTCTTTCGTTGGTACAACGCCTAGGTCATATAGCACCTTGTGCCAGAATCGAGCGTATAGCAAATGTAGAACAGCGTGTTCAGCTCCTCCGATGTATAGATCAACCGGAAGCCATTTTTTCAGCTTTTCAGGATCGGCTATTATGTCATCGTTGTCTGGATCGATATAACGCAGGTAATACCAGCAGCTACCTGCCCATTGTGGCATCGTGTTCGTTTCAAGACGACCTTTTTTGCCCGTTTCAGGGTCTTCTACTTCAAGCCATTCCGTTATATTGGCAAGTGGTGATTCGCCAGTACCGGATGGTTTTATTTGATCGGCTTCTGGTAGTTCAAGTGGTAGTTCGTCTTCATCGATTGCGGACATGGTACCGTCTTCCCAATGGATGATTGGAATCGGTTCTCCCCAATAACGTTGACGGCTAAATAGCCAGTCGCGTAAACGGTAAGTCGTTTGACGTACACCGTATCCTTTTTCTTCAAACCAATCAATCGCTTTTGCTATAGCCTCATCTTTATATAGTCCATTTAGAAACTCAGAATTGACGTGTTCGCCATCTTCTGTATGAGCTTCTTGTTCAACATTTCCACCAGCTACAACTTCAATAATAGGTAGTTCAAACTTGGTTGCAAATTCATAATCACGTTCATCGTGAGCGGGTACTGCCATAATTGCTCCCGTTCCGTAAGACATCAGGACATAATCAGCAATCCAGATTGGCATTTTAGCACCGTTTACTGGGTTGATAGCGTACGCTCCTGTAAAGACACCTGTTTTTTCCTTAGCAAGATCAGTACGCTCTAGCTCACTCTTTGTCTGTATTTCATCTAAGTATTGATTGACGGCATCGCGCTGCTCGTCAGTTGTAATGTCATCAACTAAAGGATGCTCAGGTGACAGCACGGCGTATGTTGCCCCAAAAATCGTATCTGGACGTGTGGTAAAGGCTTTAAACGAATGGTCTGTGCCATCAATGTTAAATGTGAGCTCAGCCCCTTCTGATTTTCCGATCCAGTTACACTGCATATCTTTAAGACTTTCAGGCCAATCAAGCTCTTCTAAGTCTTCAAGTAAACGATCTGCATATTCCGTAATTTTTAGCATCCATTGACGCATTGGCTTACGTACTACGGGGTGGCCGCCGCGTTCACTTTTTCCGTCAATGACTTCTTCATTGGCAAGGACGGTTCCAAGTGCAGGGCACCAGTTAACCGGAACTTCATCCATATATGCGAGACCTTTTTCATACATTTTGACAAAAATCCATTGCGTCCACTTATAATATTTCGGATCTGTCGTATTGATTTCGCGATCCCAATCATAGGAAAAGCCTAATGATTTGATTTGACGTTTGAAGGTTTCGATGTTTTGGTTTGTAAATTCTGCGGGACTATTCCCTGTGTCAATGGCGTATTGCTCAGCAGGTAACCCGAATGCATCCCATCCCATTGGGTGTAGGACTTCATAACCTTGCATTCGTTTCATGCGTGAGACAATATCGGTTGCGGTATAGCCTTCCGGGTGCCCAACGTGTAATCCAGCACCAGAAGGATACGGAAACATATCTAATGCATAAAATTTTGGTTTGTCCGTATCTGTGTTTGCCTTAAAGGTTTTATTTTCTTCCCAATAAGCTTGCCATTTTTGTTCAATACGTTGATGGTCGTAAGCCATTTTTTCATTCCTCCTATTAAATTTTTTATAACTATAAGTTCTCTTGAGTAACTAAAAAAACTCCCACCCCAACCTTTGTTGGGACGAGAGTTTATACCCGTGGTACCACCCAAATTAGTACAGTTCATGTACTCACTTGAGATCCTTAACGCGGAAAAACGGTACATATTACTATAAGTTCATATATACAACTACGAAGGCGAGTTCAAAAGCTGTAAGGGTAACTCGCACCAACCGTTACCTCTCTGAAACGCTTAGCAGTCTTTATACTACTCCTTCATCAACGTCACGCATATTAAGTTAATAAATATTCTATTCAACCGGTGATGTTTTGTCAAATGTTTATGTCGATTTTTCTACAATATAACCAAAATGGACAAATATTATGAGTTTCCTTTATATTTTTAATAACGACTCTACATAAGAAGGGATTATATGAAAGCGATTATTCCGTTTGCACATGATTTACTTAAGCAATACATTCAACCCGGTTCGGTTGTGGTTGATGCAACTTTAGGTAACGGGCATGACAGCCTTTACTTAAGTCAACTGGTCGGTCATGACGGTCGTGTCATCGCCTTTGACGTTCAACAAGAGGCGATCGATACGTCAAGCCAATGGTTGCAGCAACATGATGTATCAAATGTTGATATGATTTTATCCGGACATGAACACGCCGTACACGAATTAACTCAACGCGGCATTCAATCCATCGACGGAGCGATTTTTAACCTTGGCTATTTACCAGGCAGTAACAAACACATCACCACGTCTAGTCAAACAACTATACAAGCGATTAAAGGGTTATTTTCCATCCTTAAAGACAACCGAATCATCGTCATCGTTATCTATCCGGGTCACGACGAGGGAAAAGAGGAAAGGGATGCTCTAATGAACGTCCTTAAACAAATACCGGCTAATCATGCTGATATTGCGAAGTATCAAATGGTGAACCGAAGTGAATCCGCTCCATTTGTCATTGGCATTTATAAAAATGGCTAGGGTATTATTGCCCTAGCCTTTTCCATTCCTTCCACTTTCGATACGCCCGTCCATTCCAATAAATCGTTTTCGCCTGGTAGCCACAATGATTTAATAATTCCTGCCTTAGCTCTTTACCGTTATTCAGTTGCTCCACCTTTGAATCGGATAGATATAACCCAACTAAACCAGAGATAATCATTTGATGGAAGTCACGATCTGGGATGGTTAAAAGATTCTCCCAACAGCCATCGATGAAAAACTTTAATCTCTCGATAGTCATCGTCTCATCATCATAGTAATAGCAAAAGTTTAAATCACCTTCTGCTTCGTCTTCTTTTTGGTCAATAAAATAATCTAGTAAAATATGTAAGCCTTGCATATAAGGAAAATACGCTCGCATCACTTCCGCACTATAATCGACACCTTGTAAGGCATATGACACCATCGCAAAAATCCCAATAGTCGAGCCTGTTACAGCCGAAAATTCGTTCCATAAAATATCGACATCGTCATTTTCTGTTTCATACCAGGTGGTTAACCGCTGAACGCGTTCTTCTAAGGCGACATGCTTATGGACTTGTAAATCGATGTACAGCTGAGCTAAGCGTCGAACGTCAGGGTAAATCGCCTCATAGTTTGGAATCGACTGAACGACTGATTGACATTCGTCGACTAAGGCTTGTAAATATCCACCATCATCCTGATCTTGACGTAGGCGATAATAATTCGTTTGCCTGGTTAACGGTTCATTGGATATCGCATCGAGCATGGATTCGTGTAGCTGTCTGAAATCATCCGGGTCCATTGATGTACTACGGTCACATAGATTGTCCAAATAATCACTAATCGTCTGGTAAGCAACGATAAAACGAATCGATTCCGTCCAATTATGTTTTGCCAACGTGGCATAGATCGCGCCGCCCTCACAATGAAAGGTTTTACCCTCTATACTTGCTAGAGCCTGCTGACGTAGCTCATCATTGGGAATCGTTTTAGCCATTTCTTCCCAGCTTGCTAGCTCTTTTCGAACCGCCGGAAATATATTTCGATAGCATGTGGTTAAGAGAGATGGTAATGTCTTTGGGACACTGATTGACAAAGCGAAATCCTCCTATCTCGTCGTTTGGTCTATTTGATGTTCGATAAAATTGACAATATCCATTACGACGTCTTCTCGTTCGGGTTCGTTTAAGATTTCGTGATAAAAGCCTTCCCATATTTTAATCGTTTTTTCGGAAATATCGAGTTCGTTAAACCAAGTTTTGACCGCTTCTACTTTAACTAAATGATCTATCTCACCCTGTAATAATAACGTTGGGACGTTAGGGTAATGTTTGATGTCTTTAAAGGCTGCGACAATCGCTTTTTCAAATTCATGATACCAACGAACTGATACTTTTCTCAAAAACAATGGGTCTGACACATCATGAGCTTTGTAGCCTTCATTACGCGTGGCAATGTCTGACTTAATCCCCGTCGGAAATCGCATTGATGGTGTTGCGACATTCAGTAGTTTAGACGCATAATATAACGGCCGTGTTAAGCCATTCTTCATACCGAGAGCAGGGGATGATAATATGACACCATCGACTTTAACGTTACCTTTTTGTACCGTACGTATCGCAGTTAAACCTCCCATACTATGGCCGAGTAAGAATACAGGCAATTGATAGTCTTTCGCCTGATTAATCCAAGTTTGGACGGTGTCAATATACTGCTGAAACGACCTGATATGGCCTCTTTTTCCCTTCGTCTTTCCCTGACCGGGTAAGTCACCCGCGACTACGTGATAGCCATAGTGATTCAATTGATCGATGACCCAATCATAGCGACCGGAATGCTCAAAGGCACCATGGATTACAACAATGACCGCTTTTGGATCTTCAGCTAACTTGACAAACATCTCATCATCCCTTACTCATTGACTTTAAATGCATCTGTTATAATAATATTAGCATAATACATAAAAGGAGGAACAATATGATACTTCCTTATCAAGGCAAATATCCAAAAATCGATGAAACAGCTTATATTGCACATGATGTTGTCATCACCGGCGATGTCACGATTGGCCCTTATAGTAGCATTTGGTTTAAAACCGTCATCCGTGGAGATGTTTCTCCGACTATTATTGGTGAAAATGTTAATATTCAGGACCAAAGCATGCTGCACCAAAGTCCTGACAACCCTTTAGTTATTGAAGACGGTGTGACAGCAGGCCATCAAGTCATGCTGCATTCCGCTATTATTCGTGAAAACGCACTAATCGGTATGGGAACGACGATATTAGATGGTGCTGAAATTGGTGAAAATGCCTTTATCGGAGCAGGTAGTCTCGTCCCTCCAGGTAAAAAGATTCCACCTCACTCACTTGCTTTCGGTCGACCAGCTAAAGTCATTCGCGAACTGAATGACGCAGACTACAAAGAAATGGACCGTGTGCGTCAAAGCTATATCGACAAAGGACAATTGTATAAAAACATGCAAGAGTAATGTTGTGTAAGCTTATGGACGTTCAAGGTTCATAAGCTATACTTTTTTGTTTAAACATTCTCATTGTACGTATAACTACATTCTTCTGCAATGAGAACTTTTCTACAGATATCGGATCGTTTTCACGGAATTCTAGTAAGGAAGAAAAGAAATGAACCACTTCATAGAGGCTGAATTTTAAAAAACGTCCCAATTCATATGGAATTAGGACGTTTTCTAGAAATGCTTGAATGGCCAACCATTTTGTTAAGGCCTAAATGCTATTCCGGGATATAAGGTAAATCTTTATCATCTGGAATATTGATCACGTGGGTATCGGTGTATGCAAGAAGTCCTTCATCGCCATATTCACGACCAATGCCTGATTGTTTAACACCACCGAATGGGAAGCGTACATCAAGTCCTTGTACGGCTGCTGTATTAATCATCGTTGTACCAGCTTGAATATGTTTGGCAACATCTACTGCATGCTCTTCTTTACCCCATACTGAGCTCGTTAGCCCGTATATACTATCATTCGCTAATCTAATGGCATCTTGCTCATCTTTAAAAGATAAAATCGGAACAGTTGGACCAAATTGTTCTTCTTTTACAATCGGATCATCTTGGTTCGCTCCTAATACGACTGTCGGATGCATGAAATAACCTTGTTCAAATAAGTCTTCGTCCATAATCTCACCTAACTTAATAACTTTTGCTCCTTTACCTTCAGCATCGTCAATTAAGTTCTGAACATGTTCAACTTGCTTTTGGTTATTAACAGGACCAATGGTGACGTTATCACCAAATGGATCACCTACTCGAATCCACTTATTAGCTGCATCGATATATTTTTCAACAAACTCATCATAAATAGCCCGGTCAACATAAATCCTTTTCGCGATCATACAAATTTGCCCAGCCGTAAGAAAGTTCGAAATAACTAGACGTCTCATGGCTCTTTCATCATTAACATCAAAGTCTTTTAGAACAATGGCCGCATCATTTCCACCAAGTTCTAACGTCATATTCTTAATGGTGTCTGCAGCTGACTTCATGATATGTTTTGCTGTTTCAGTCCCACCGGTAAATGCAATTTTTGCTACTTTAGGGTTAGATGTTAACTCAACACCAACATCTGCTTCCCCATGAACAAGGTTTAAAACACCTGGTGGAAACTCGTCCGAAATAATTTCACATACCTTACTAACTGCAAGCGGCGCTAACGGGCTTGGTTTAAGAACCATCGTGTTACCTGCTAAAAGAGCTGGGGCCATTTTAATTGTGGAAAGTGAAAGCGGGTAATTCCAAGGAGTAATCGCTGATACAACACCAATTGCATCTCTCGAAATAATGGTCTTTCCTGAATCATGCTCTTGTACTTCATTCTTCAAGACCTCTTGAACATTATCACAGGCATATTCCATCCACATTAAAGATACGGCTATTTCACCTTCTGAGTCATATAATGGTTTCCCATGTTCTCGTGATAACAATTCTGCTATTTCTGGTGTTTGATCTTTAATTTTTTGAATCGCCTTTCTCATCCGTTCAACTCGATCATCCATTGGCGACTCTCTCCACGTTATGAAAGTCTCACGAGCTACATCAATGGCTTTTACTGTATCTTCTCGCGAATTAACGGGTGCATAACCAACTATTTCATCAGGGTGTGTTGGGTTTTCACGCGGTTCTTGCTTTTCCACCTTATACTTTTCCCCATTAATAATCGCATCTATTTTGATCGGATCTTTAGACATGAACCATTTCCTCTCTTTCCTAAAAAATAAATCACTCGTAGTGTGTACATTAAATACTATCATCATTCAAGTTTTAAATAACCACAATTCAATGTCAACGCTTGTCTTATGCCATATATTTAAAAAATTAAAAAAGCTTTCCAAAACATGATCGTTTCGGAAAGCTTTATCATTCATCGGTTTAATATTGCTTTTAGTTCATCAACTTTATCGGTATGTTCCCATGTGAAGCTTTCATCTGTACGTCCAAAGTGGCCATATGCTGCGGTCTTCTTAAAAATTGGCCGTCTTAAATCTAGCATTTTAATAATACCTGCCGGACGAAGATCGAACGTTTCTCGTACAGCTTCGACCAATTGTGCCTCTTCTACTAGACCTGTTCCGAACGTATCGATTGAAATGGATACGGGCTGAGCCACTCCAATCGCATAGGCTAGCTGTACTTCACATTTATCAGCAAGACCCGCAGCCACAATGTTTTTCGCCACATAACGGGCGGCATATGCAGCTGAACGGTCAACTTTAGTTGCATCCTTACCACTAAATGCGCCTCCGCCATGACGGGCATAGCCACCATACGTATCAACAATAATTTTACGTCCTGTTAACCCAGCGTCACCTTGTGGCCCTCCGATAACAAATCGACCAGTTGGGTTAATAAAGTATTTCGTGTTGTCATCAATTAAGTCACTTGGGACAACTGGACGAATGACATGGTCAATAAGATCTTGGTTGATTTGTTCTAGCGTGATATCCGGATGGTGCTGAGTCGAAATCACAATCGTATCAACTCGTTCCGGCTTACCATTTTCATCATACTCAACGGTCACTTGTGTTTTCCCATCCGGTCGAAGATAGTCTAATTCCCCTGTTTTACGCACGTCACTTAAACGTTTTGATATTTTATGTGATAAAGAAATCGGTAACGGCATTAGTTCATCGGTTTCATTAGATGCATACCCAAACATTAAACCTTGGTCCCCAGCGCCAATGGCTTCAATCTCTTCATCGGTCATTTTGCCTTCTCGTTTTTCATAGGCTTCATCGACACCTTGTGCAATATCCGCGGATTGTTCATCGATTGATGTTAAAACCGAACATGTTTCGGCATCAAAACCGTATTTTGCTCGTGTATAGCCAATACCTTTGATCGTATCACGCACAATAGTTGGGATATCAACATAGGTTGTTGTTGAAATTTCGCCTGTAACGAGAACTAACCCCGTTGTAACGGTCGTTTCACAGGCTACACGTGCGTTTGGATCGTTTTTAACTATTTCATCTAAAATAGCATCCGAAATCTGGTCACAAATTTTATCCGGATGCCCCTCGGTAACAGACTCCGAAGTAAATAGACGACGTTGATTAGTCATTTCACCGTTTCCTCCTCGATTTATTACTTTAACGGCTCTCTTATACGACGTGAAAAGCTTAAGCATTTATTTCCAAATTGATCATTATCCAAAAAGAAAACCTTTCCTATGCGAGGAAAGGTTTCGTTTAACACTGCCTTTCACTCTTATCGTTCAAGGGTAAGATATCCCCTTGCATCAGGTTAGCACCTGTCACCTAATGTGATGGTTGCCGAGCTTCATTGGGCCTGCTCCCTCCGCTTACTCTTGATAAGAGAAATTCCGTTTCTGCATTATCATAACCTTTAATACAACGTGTGTCAATCCGCAAACACACAATTTTCATTAGGCAAATAAAATAAAATATAAACAAAATGTGAATTTTTCTATAATAGTATGGTCTATTAATTTAAATGTGTTATACTATTGATAAAGAAAACGCGCTAGATGGCGAGATGTTGGTAAGCAAACAGCGCGGTTGCACTTGGGCAGGTAAAGTAATATGATATTTTTATCTGCTCAAATATACGAAATAAAGGATGGTAAGTGTGAAGACAATAAATATCCAATCGCTTTTAACTCAATTAACTTCTTACTCAAACAACCACCAAAATCTGCCTGTAGCAGAATTGGTTGAAAAGGTTTTATCGCGTGATGAAGGAATTCTAACGTCGACAGGTGCTGTTCGTGCAACAACAGGTGCCTATACTGGACGTTCACCTAAAGATAAATTTATTGTACAGGATGAAGAAACAAATGACCAAATTGAATGGGGATCGGTTAATCAGCCGATCAGCGAAGATCATTTTTTACAACTATTAAATAAAGTTACCGATTATCTTAAAGAGCAGGATGAATTATTTACATTCAACGGTTATGCAGGGGCTGATGAAAAGTATCGCCTGCCAATTAGTGTCGTCACTCAATTTGCTTGGCATAATTTATTTGCGAATCAGTTGTTCATTCGTCCAAATGAAGATGAATTAAAGCAACATCAATCAGAGTTTACCGTGATTTCAGCGCCACATTTCAAAGCCGATCCGGAAGTAGATGGAACGAATTCTGAAACGTTTATCATCGTTTCTTTCAAGCACCGCATCGTCCTAATCGGCGGAACGGAGTATGCTGGTGAAATTAAGAAATCGATTTTCTCAGTGATGAATTATTTACTTCCAGTGAAACAAGATGTTCTACCTATGCACTGCTCAGCAAACGTCGGTCAAGAAGGCGATGTTGCCTTATTCTTCGGTCTTTCTGGGACAGGTAAAACGACGCTTTCAGCTGATCCAAACCGTCGTTTGATCGGAGATGATGAACACGGATGGTCTCAAAATGGTGTCTTTAACATTGAAGGCGGATGTTATGCTAAATGTGTCAACTTATCTGAAGAAAAAGAACCGCAAATCTACCACGCAATCCGTTTTGGTTCCGTTCTAGAAAACGTGGTCGTCAACGATGAAACACGGATGCCAGATTATGATGATACACGCTATACAGAAAATACGCGTGCGGCTTATGCCATCGAACGGATTGATAATATTGTTCAGCCGAGCATCGCGGGGCAACCAGATACAATCATATTTTTAACAGCTGATGCTTCTGGTGTGTTACCACCGATCAGTAAACTAACAAAAGAACAAGCTATGTACCACTTCTTAAGTGGCTACACGAGTAAGCTTGCTGGGACAGAGCGTGGCGTAACAGAACCTCTAGCTACTTTTTCAGCATGCTTTGGTTCACCATTTTTACCGTTACCAGCTGCGACGTATGCTAAAATGCTTGGTGATAAAATTGATGAGCATGAAGCACAAGTCTTTTTAGTTAACACGGGCTGGACTGGTGGGCCTTATGGCGTTGGTTCACGTATGAAGTTAAGCTATACGCGTGAGATGGTTCAAGCAGCTTTAGAAGGTGAATTAACTAACGTCGAGACGCAAAAAGATGAATTTTTCGGTCTAGCCATTCCTGAATTATGCCCAGGGGTTCCGTCAGACGTTCTGAATCCGAAGAAAACATGGAACGATCCAGAAGCCTATGATGAAAAAGCTAAAGAACTAGCGATGAAGTTTCATGAAAACTTTAAGCAATTTAACCATGTGACCCAGGATATTATCGATGCAGGCCCTACTTATAAAGGGTAAACAGAAAAAAAGCTTGAGAAGATGTTTTTCATTTTCTCAAGCTTCTTTATTTATATATTTCTCTCGTACAACTTTTAAGGCATGAACCAATACTTCATCCTTCATCATAAAACTAAATCGGTCGTCCTTTTTGATATTTCTCGGAATGTCATTGAGTAAAACTGGACCTTCCGTTTCAAAATAATGCTCTTGATCCTCAATCTCATCAACATTGGCAAAGTATATATTTTTAATAATATGACCAGCTTTGCCATCAACATAATATTGACCGATAAAATTGAGCCTTGAAACGTGACCTCCCGTTTCTTCTTTTACCTCACGAATGGCCGCTTCTTGTGCGTCCTCACCATGTTCAACTTTTCCGCCTGGAAACTCAGTTCCCCGATCGGCATGTTTTGTTAATAGCCATTGACCCTGATACCGTGTAATAACCCAAACATGCTTCGGTTGTTTTGAAAAGGCTTCTTTTCCTAGTACTAATTTAACCGTATTGTGATAATAATCCTTAAAGACTTTCACTTGTTGAATACATTCCTTTTTGTTTGTTTATTGATATTGTACGTTAATTATATACGGTTCGCCATTGTCATTCAATTTTAAGTCAATCATAATTGTATAAGTCCCGTAAAGCTCGAGGTCATTGGTTTGTGTCACACGGTAAGTCTGCTCGTCCAATTGCTCCAGTTCGTATTCATTTCCTTCCACAAACCATGGCGGTGTTTCGGTTGGAATAATATACAAGGCTTGTCCTTTTTCTTCGTAAAACATATCGACGTACATATCTACAACCTTTTGACTAGCTAATTGCTTAAAACTATCTTTATACGACTCCATAGATTGATAGTTTTGAACACGATAGTCTTCATCGACATCTTGTACGAGATGGTCCATAAATTTTTCGGTAATCGAGACAACTTGTGCTTCTGTTAGAGTTGAAGAAGCTTGGACATTCACCTTTCCGGCTAATTGTTTATGAAATTCTAGGTGGTGATCATGCTTGCTAATCGTGATGATTTCGGTTTCAGCGCTTACTTTGGCTAATGATATAGGAATGATGACAAAAATAATAGCCGCAATCAGAACATACGTCATAAAAGATTTCATCACTCAACCCACCTTTCTATTAAATGACTCTCATAAATACTATTCCTATTTCGAATAATATATAAACGGATTGATGAAAAAATTGAAAAAATAGAACTTTATATCTAGGGGGAAAACGATGAATAAACTAGTAACTTTGATCACCATTTTGTTTTTATTATTAGTCGGATGTTCGAATGATGTGGTTACAGATGAAGAAGAAAAAAGTACATCATCAAAGGGAGACATCATGGCAAATATTATCGATCAGGCTGATAACACTGACCATGTCACGGTTGATTTTACAATTAAACAAGATGTTTATATACCGGAAATTGATCGCGACTTAACCGTTGAACAATCCGATATGACTTATATTCAATCAGAACCATTCCGTTTTTTAACGAAGTTGGATACAGCGATTGGCCAATTTACAGTTTTTAATCAAGATCAACAACTCTATTCATATCTTCCAGAAAACGAATCCTATGAACCGTTAAACAATGAAATGCTAAATAATATAAATAACCTTATTAAGGAGCAGCGCCATCTTTCAACGCTTTTAGGACAATTAAAACAGTTTGAAGATCAAATGACGTTAGAGGAAAATGGTGAGCAAATGATCTTAACATTGAGTGGGCAAGGCGATGAATTTCAAAGCTATGTTTATAATCAGTTAATGACCTCTTCGATTGAGGGCGCTCAATTACCAATTGAGGAGCAAAACATTGTCGTCGATGCGGTTGAATTTAATATCGTGGCCAATCAAGAATCTCATCAAATCGAGGAACTGTCGACAAGCTTTGAAATGCACCGAACCACGGATGATGAAACGACCATCAAACAAAGCATTAAACGAACGTATTATGATTATCAAAAGGAAAAAGAAATACCAGATGTGGAATAATAATTCTAATACTAGAACGTAATTTTAGCGTTAAAACACTCAGAGCTATTTCTCTGAGTGTTTTTATTATTCAATTTGCTTGATAATTCTTGCCGGGTTTCCACCTACCACAACATCATCAGGAACATCTTTCGTAACGACAGCCCCTGATGCCATAACAACATTGTCACCAATCGTAACGCCAGGATTTATGACCTACCTTCAAATAATATTTGAAACGAACACATTGAAAAATCTTCCTCTTATTAGTTTAAGCGTTACCCTTCACAATCTCAATTGTTCCCCACAATCTGAACCCACCAGGCTGCACTCTACAAGTTTATGTAATTCTATATGAATGAATATGAAATATCTTACTTACATATCATAAAATGAGTATTTAAAATTAGATAAGGCTAGGTGATTACATGGATGATCAGTCATCAAGAAATATGAAAGGGGTCGGCGGAAAAAGCGAAAATATAAAGCAAGAACAACTGGATCAATACCGTATACAAAATACGGGAAAGCCACTGACTACCAATCAGGGGAAAAAACTATCAGACGATCAGGACCAATTGAAAGCCGGTGAACGCGGCCCATCGTTACGCCAGGATTATGAATTCTTTGAAAAAATGACACACTTTGTCAAAGAAGAGGAACCAGAAAGAGTCGTTCACGCAAGAGGCTACAGTGCCCATGGGGAGTTTGAATGCTATCAGTCGATGAGGCATGTGACAAAAGCAGGCTTCTTACAGGAACCCGGAAAAAAGACACCATTAACTATCCGTTTTTCTACCGTACAAGGGCCTAGAGGGTCTTATGATACGGCAAGAGATTTACGTTGTCAGGGCGTGAAGTTATATACAGAAGAAGGAAATGTCGATCTGACGACGATTGCAATGCCTGTATTAATTAATCAAGACGCGATGAAATTTCCAGATGCGATGCACGCGTACCAATCGAAGCCAGATGATGATATCCCAACAGCTACCGGTGCTCACGACTATTTTTGGGATTATGTCGCTAATAATCACGAAGCACTCCATATGGTACAGTGGATCATGTCTGACCGGGGGATTCTAAGAAGTTATCGAATGATGGAATCGTGGTCAATTAATACGTATCTGTTTGTTAACGAACAAGGTGAGGCAACCTTTGTGAGATATGTTTGGAAGCCTGTCCTTGGTGTCCATTCCCTTCTTCAGGATGAGGCACTGAAAATCGGGGGACTCGACCCGGACTTCCACCGGCGGGATCTCAGACAGGCGATCGATCTTGGTGCTTATCCTGAATATGAGTTAGGCGTCCAGATGATTCCGATGGAGGATGAGTTCAAATACGACTTTGATATTCTTGATCCAGCAAAGTTTTGGCCAGAAGAGCTCATCCCAGTTCAAATGATCGGTAAAATGACTTTAAATAGAAACATTGATAATTACCATACAGAATCAGAACAAGTTGCGTTTAACCCTGCCAATGTCGTTCCAGGAATTGATTTTTCCAATGACCCCGTTCTCCAGGGAAGGTTAATGGCTTATCAAAGCGCACAATACCATCGTATTGGCGTAAATCATCAGGAATTACCGATCAATAAACCGATTTGCCCATTTCATAATAATCAGCGACGAGGCCCGATGAGATATCGAATTGATGTTGATCAGGTAAACTATCATAAAAATTCACTAGCGAATAACACACCATACACAGTGCCACCGGAAAAAGGCGGCTATGAGTATTATCCGGAAAGAGTGGAAGGCTACAAAATTAGAGCCCGAAGTGATTCGTTCAAGGATTACTTTACGCAACCTAGAATATTCTGGAATAGTATGACACCTATTGAAAAGCAGCATACAATTGAAGCGTTTAGCTATCAACTTGGAAAAGTAGAAAGTGAATCTGTCCGCCAGCAAAACGTCAATTTGTTAGTCAATGTGGATAAGGAAATGGCTAGCGTCATTGCTGATAATATCGGTGTCGAACGCCCAAGCGGATCCCATGTTCCTATTTCTACAAGTTATCCTTCTCTTAGCCAGTACAATACACCTAGTTATGCATACACACAAAAAGTAGGTGTACTTATTGGCGATGGCTTTAACGGTCAAGAGGTAACAGATGTACTTAACTTTTTACAGCAATATGGGGTTATTATTCTTATCATTAGTGATACGCTTGGTACTGTCACAGGTGCTGACGGAACAACACTTAAAGTTGATGCAACATATCTTACAACAAGTCCCTATCTGCTTGACTCTCTATATGTCGTTGGTGGAAGCGCTAAAAATCAGGCGAAATTCAATCAAGACGTCGATAGTTATATAAAAAATGCCTATAAACACTATAAACCAATCGGTGTTGCCTCAACTGGGCAAGCCTATATTAAAACATCAGATAAAAATAACTTGGCCGGAGTCGTCTTTGCCGCCAACAACCCTGAATTCGGTCAGGATTTTGTTACTGCAATTGCTCAGCAACGCTTTTGGGATAGAACATAATATTGCTTTTTAAGGGAAATAACAAGCGTTATTTCCCTGATTTCATTTACCTAAAATAGGAGGTAATGAGATGAATCGTACAGATTTAATAAAACAAGGCTTATTTTTAAAAGGCTTACCTATCTACGAGACTGATATCCAGCACATTCAAAATATACATTTCACGATTAATCAGGCTCAAACTCCGCTTAATGCATTCCCTAATCTAAACAAAACAGTACCGATTACGGTGGTTGATAAGAGGTTGATGTTATGGCAGAACTAGCCTATTTATCCGCTACTGAACTTGCTCCCTTAATAGAGTCGAAGCAACTATCTCCAGTAGAATTGACAAAACATGTGTTAAATCGCATCGCTACAGTCGATCCAACCATCCATTCGTATATTACCGCACTTCCCGAACTAGCCCTTAAACAAGCAAGAGAAGCCGAGAATAACATCATGAATGGCCGTTATAAAGGACCACTTCACGGAATTCCGATCGGTATCAAGGATAATTACTACACAAAAGGGATACGAACGACAGCCGCCTCAAAACTTTTTGCTGATTTCATTCCCGAAAAAAATGCCACAGCAGTAGAAAAACTGCTGGGTGCAGGCGGGATTATGTTAGGAAAACTAAACATGCATGAACTTGCCCTCGGTTCCACCGGTACCAATCAGTTCTATAATACTACTCGAAACCCTTGGAACATACATTATATGCCCGGTGGCTCAAGTGGTGGTAGCAGTGCTGCTCTAGCAGCTGGGCTAGCAACACTTGCAACTGGATCGGATACATTCGGCTCTATTCGTTTACCGGCTGCCATGTGTGGTATATATGGGTTAAAGCCAACCTATGGACTAGTCAGTACTTATGGCATTTTCCCCTCAGCCTGGTCACTGGATACCGCTGGTCCAATGGCGCGGACAGTTTCAGATTTGGCCTTGATGCTCAATAATATGGCAGGCTTTGATACGAACGACCCCGCAAGCCTACGTGCATCCATACCCGATTATACCGAAGATCTTTATAAAGAAATAAGAGGAATAAAAATCGGAATTCCTACTTACTTTCTTGAGGAGTTAGATACAGATGTAGAAAGACTTTTTAAAAATGCAATAGCAACTCTTAAAAGTTTGGGAGTTGAAATACGAGAAATAGAGATTCCCGAATTAACCATGTCTACTTTCTCTGGCTATAGTATTGTGACTGGGGAATCATCTGCATTTCATTACGAATGGCTACAGACCCAACCTGAGGATTATGGAATGGATAACCGACCCTTCCTTCTATCCGGTACATTGACGAATACACCACAATATGTCAAAGCACAACAGTCACGAAGAAAGTTAGTGGAAGCATTTCATAAGGCCTTTAAGAGTGTGGATATTATGCTTGGTCCTACGATACCTATCACAACCCCAGCTTTTGCTCAGAATTGGGTCGAACAAAATTTAGAAGTTATTAGACGATGTCTGCCATTTACCGTCCCTGTCAATTTATCGGGTACACCAAGCTTATCTGTGCCAATGGGATTATGCTCAAATGGACTTCCTGTCGGGATGCAATTTATAGGAAATCATCTCTCCGAAGAACAATTACTTCAGGTTGGGTATGCGTGGGAGAGCATCAATCCCTTCCAGTTTCAAATCATGAATTGATTTAAAGAAAGCGCTGGATACGGCAAATTATTTTGGTGTCAACCGAATTGTCATTGAACACAACATTTGTATGTCCTTAGCAATCTCCCTTGGGGACACAGCGAGCGGATGAGCCTGTTTTTGAAACAGGCCCTTATAAATATTTGGGACACCCCAACTGTATAAAGCAAAATTTATTTAGTCATGTTCCCAATTGATTGGCGAGTCCTACTCCAGTAAAAAATAAACAGTCCAATTTTCAGGCAATTGGACTGTTTATTTTTGTACCTTTTAACGGATCACGATAAGACTACTTTTAGACCTATTCAAGCTTATTAAATTCACCGAAGAAAGGCATTTGTTCTACATGTTGTTTCGATTGATCGTCACCTAGCTCATAAATCATTTTATAGGCTTTTAATAATAAGTGATCATATTCATCTTGATCTTCATCGCGATGGTATTCTTTAAACGGCATATGTGAACGCCAAAACGTTCCCATATCCGCATGCTCCATCCCTTCAAAAATCTCACGTAATGCTATGATTTCATTTGGTCCGGCATATATGGTGAACTCATCATTATTTCCTGCTTTTAATTCTGAAATTTCCCGTTCTTCCACGTTGATATAAAATTTACGTTTGTCCTGCATTTTATCCACCTCAATATTAATGTGGGCAAAATGAAAATGGATATACAAAAAAAACTCCCAAGTTAAACTTGAGAGTTACATCACGCAACTATTTCTTACACCTGTTTTTTCAGCATGAGCCTCTGCTAAAATGCAGCGCCCTCTACCGTGTGGAATGCACATTGGGGTTCCAAATAACGGATCATATGTCACATCACAGTTCATTCCGAAAACATTATAAACGAGTTCACAAGAAATAATATCTTCAGGTTGACCTGTTTGATACACCTTTTTATCCTTAATCGCAACGATGTGGTCGGCATAACGACAAGCTAGGTTTAAATCATGTAAAACCATCACAATTGTACGATTATCTTTTTCATTTAACTCAAATAATAAATCTAACACATCAATTTGGTGTGTCATATCAAGATATGTTGTAGGCTCATCCAATAAAATTAATTCCGTATCCTGTGCTAACGTCATCGCAATCCATGCACGTTGGCGTTGACCACCAGATAATTCATCAACTGCTTGATATTTAAAGTCCATTAAATTGGTGTCTTTTAGAGCCTTATTAACGGCATCCTCATCTGCTTGTGACCATTTTTTAAACATACCTTGGTGTGGGTAACGCCCTAGTTTAACTAATTGATAAACTGACAAACCTTCTGGAGTCGCAGGTCCTTGTGGTAGGATTGCCATTTGTTTTGCAACTTCTTTTGTGTTCATTTTCGCAATCTCGTTTCCGTCTAGAACAACTTCACCTGACTTAGGCTGCAAAAGTCTTGCCATTGAACGTAGTAATGTTGATTTGCCACATCCATTACTTCCAATTAGGACCGTTACCTTACCTTTAGGAATTTCTATATCCAATTCATCGATAATGACCTTTTCACCATAACCGAGTGTCAAATTATTAGCTGTTAATGTCTCCATTTGACTTCGCTCCTCTTAAGAAAAACTTGGATTAACGCCAAGACTTAATGGCGAAATCATTAGCTTTTCTTATACTTTAAAGTGTAAATAACTTTACGAAGCATTTAACCTACTTTTACTGTAAATGAAAATCATTATCATTGCAACACATTTATTTTATAATTTATTGAACTTGTAATTGAACTGACGTATTGTACGCTGGTTTAAAAGCTTCACATTGACAGTCACGCCAATACCTGGGCCGTCCGGGACATTGACTAAACCATCTTTTACCACAAACGGTTCTTTAATGATGTCTTCCTCCCAATACCGGGACGATTCGGATAAATCGCCTGGTAGTGTAAACTGTTCTAGTGAAGCTAATGCCACATTATGAGCGCGACCGATTCCGGTTTCAAGCATGCCACCACACCATAATGGCATGTTAGCCACCTTAGCAAATCGGTGAATATTTAAAGCCTGTTGAAGGCCACCGACGCGTCCGATTTTAACGTTTATATTGTCACAAGCCCTAAGCTCCATTGCTTGAAAGGCATCATGCTCTGATTTGATCGTTTCATCTAAGCTAATTGGCGTGTTGATTTGTTCTTTTAATTGGTGATGATAATAATAATCATCCGTTCGGAATGGCTGTTCAATCATGAAAAGATTCAAATCATCAAGCTTCGATAGGTGTAGCATATCCTCTGGGTCATACATGCCATTTCCGTCAAACATAATCGGTGTGTCGCCAACAACCTCTTTTGCCTGATTGATGATGTCACGTTCTTTCCCTTTTTGAACTTTTAACTTATAGCGTTTATAGCCTTTTTTATTATATTCTTCGACCTGTTTTTCTATGTCATCAGTCAAGGATAAAACAACGCCGCTTTCGACTTCGTCCCGTACACCACCAAGCGTTTCTTTTAACGATTGATCTTGTAGTTTCGCATATAAGTCCCAAATAGCCGTTTCAATCCCTGCTTTTGCCATTGGATGGCCTTGTATGGCTGAAAAGATTGAACTAATTTCAGATGGATGCTCAATTCGTTTTTTATTTAACATCGGTAGCAAAAAGTTCTGCAGCTGATCCCAGGCCGTTGTCGTCGTCTCCGGACTATAAAACGGATCAGAAAACGCAACGCATTCACCGTACCCGATACGTCCATCTGTATCAAAAGCTTCGATGATTAAAGTGTCACGAACGACGACTAGACCATTCACGGTTTGAAATGGCCTCTTTAATTTCATCGATACATGTCTGACGTTCACGCGGTCTAAATGAATCATTTTTCTCCCTCCCGATCAATCAAATCTAACAGCTTCCGACGCTGAAGTTTTTTTGAGGCATTTCGAGGTAGCTCATCGATAAAATATACTTTTTTAGGGATTTTGTATTTCGCTAAATGTTCTTGTGCAAAGCTTATAACACCTGTTTCATCTAGTGTTCCATCAGACTTCACGACAAAAGCAACCGGTACCTGACCCCACCGATCATCAGCAACACCAACGACACCAGCATCTAACACACCGTTTATTCTCTTAATAGTAGCTTCAATTTCAGCTGGATAAACATTCTCCCCACCAGAAATGATTAAATCCTTACGTCGGTCGACTACAAAAAGAAAGCCATCTTCATCGAGATAACCTAGATCCCCCGTTTTCAGCCAACCATCGTTAAACGCTGCTTGATTCGCCTCTGGTCGCTTCCAATATCCCTCTGTGACGGATGGACCTTTAACAACAATCTCACCAACTTCTTGACTGGGACAATCACGACCGTTTTCGACAATTTTTAATTGCCCGGGAAATAATGGTTTGCCGGCCGAACCAATTTTCGACAGCATGTTTTCTTGATCTAATGTACAAAACTGTGATGCTGTTTCGGTCATGCCATACGACTGAAAAACTGGAACATTGGCTTCCTGACAGGTTTCAAGTAAGCCTTTGGGTGCTGGTCCGCCACCAAGTAACATACAGCGTAGTGTTTCTGGGTAACGATCTTGTCCCAATCGTCTCATTAATTGTTCTAGCATCACGGTCACAACTGAAACGATCGTCACACCTCGCTTCATAATGTCCTCATGCACTCGTTCAAGTTCAAATTTTTCGTGTAAATGTATCGGGATACCATAGATGACACTGCGATAAAGAATCGATAAGCCACCGACGTGGAACATTGGCAAACTGAGTAGCCAACGATCATGGTCGTGTAAGCCTAAATTAAAAGCAGATGCCGTCGCATTCCAAAAATGATTCCCATAGGTTAATTGCACACCTTTAGGATAGCCTGTGGTTCCTGATGTATATAACGTGTGAGAAATGTCATCAAAGTTTATTTCCTCTTGACCTTGATCTAGTGTTTGATCGGACGGGATGTCAAACAGATTACAAGCTTTAATTGACGTTCGTTTAGTCAAGGACTGAGCAGTTTCTTCAAATTCCGGATGATAAATTAACCCTTGAACCTCTCCATCATTTATCTGAAATTCGAGTTCATTCTCCGTTAAGCGTACATTTAATAAAAATGAAATGGCTTGTATGTAATGCAGTGCATGGATAATTACAGCCATTTCATAGCTATTACTTGATAAAACCGCAATATGGTCACCTTTTTTGAATCCCTGTTGCTGTAAATACGCGGCATAGCTTCGGGCATCATCCTTTAGCTGTTGAAATGTATAAGTTGTTCCATCTGGTAGTACGATCGCTTCTTTATTTGGGGATAAATACGCTCGCTTTTCTAACCAATTCGGGGTTATTGTCAACGTTCTCACCTCCATAAATAAGGAAAAGTTCTCAATCTTGATATGTTTTTTCTCATTGGTCTAACAAGAGTTCTTATAATGCAAAGTAAAGATCGCGTGTATCACGCGATCTTGTCCATTTAAACTTATGGGAAACGTGGGAACTGTTTAAAGTCTGGTTTACGTTTTTCTTTGAAAGCATCGCGGCCTTCTTTAGCTTCATCGGTTGTATAGTAAAGTAGTGTTGCGTCGCCGCCCATTTGCTGTAATCCAGCTAGTCCATCTGTATCGGCGTTGAATGAAGCTTTTAGGAAACGTAATGCTGTTGGTGATTTTTCTAGCATTTCTTCACACCATTGAAGAGTTTCTTCTTCAAGCTTGTCTACTGGAACAACCGTATTAACAAGTCCCATTTTCTCCGCTTCTTCGGCATTATATTGACGGCATAAGTACCAAATCTCACGTGCTTTCTTATGACCAACGATACGTGCTAATAAGCCTGCGCCATAGCCAGCGTCGAAGCTACCGACTTTTGGTCCAGTTTGTCCGAAGATTGCGTTATCGGCAGCAATCGTTAAATCACAGACAACATGTAGGACATGACCACCACCAATTGCGTAGCCCGATACCATCGCGACAACTGGTTTTGGAATCGTACGAATTAATCGTTGTAAATCCAACACATTTAAGCGTGGAACTTGGTCTGTTCCAACATAGCCGCCATGGCCACGAACCGATTGATCTCCGCCTGAACAGAATGCCTTATCACCAGCACCTGCTAACACAATAACACCGATGTTTGAATCGTCTCGGGCATCTGCAAATGCATCAATCATCTCTTGTACGGTCAAGGGTGTAAATGCGTTACGTTTTTCCGGACGGTTAATGGTTACTTTCGCAATTCCATTGTATTTTTCATAAATAATTTCTTCATAATCACGAGCTTTTTCCCATTGTACTGGCATAAATAGATTGCCTCCTCTTATGTAAACGTTTTAACTTAAATAGTTCATCACAATTTTACCAAAAATCTCGGGATTTTCTAAATGAACCGCATGTCCAACATTGGAAACGACTTCATGTCGAGCAATTGGTAAAGCTTGCACCATGTTTTGATTGAGTGAGGTAAACTTATGATCTAGCTCTCCTGTTATTAAGCATACAGGTAATCCTAGATTCTCAAGATTACCCCACAATGACGGTTGAGCGCCAGTCCCCATTGTTCTTAATGATAAAGCCAAACCGTCGGGATCCTGTGACAAACGTTCCTTTCGAATTTTCTTTTTCATTTCAGGTGATAGTGCTTTTTGCGTTTGGAATAGCGGTACATCCTCCCAATATTCCACAAAGGTTTGAATTCCTTTTTCTTCGATAAACTGGGCAAGCTTCTCATCCCGGTTCTGTCGTTCTATTTTTGCTTCACCTTCTAAGCCTGGTGATGCTCCCTCTAAAATTAATCGATTCACCTTGTCTGGAAAATAAGCGGTGAAAACTAAAGCAGTCCGCCCGCCCATTGAATATCCTAGTAAATCGAACGTAGAAATATCAAGCTGTTCCAACACTTGAACGACTTCTTCACAGCACTGTATCATGCCATCTAAATGAGTGGTTCTCGATTGTCCATGTCCCGGTAAATCAATTGCGATACATTGATAATCGGTTGAAAATTGGTCTATTAAATCATTCCACGTAGCGGTCGACCCCGTAAATCCATGAAATAAAACAAGTGGCGGACCCTGTCCAACAACTTTAACGTTGTAATGGTTGTCGTTTACGGTCAAAATCATAATAAACCCTCTCGCTTAATCCGTTCGTCTACTTGCTCCCATTTTTGACGATGCCATTTCATGTTTTCATCACGATTTGTGACAACCTCAAATAATTCTAATCCTTTTATCGGCTGATCGAGTAAATGCTTCATGTCGTCATAGGTACTGGGCTGGTGATATTCGAATCCAATAGCCTCAGTCATCGCAGCAATTGGCGGATCAAAAGGTGTTCCAAATAACGCTTCAAAATGCTTTTTCTCTCCGTATTGTGGAAGGAACGAAAAGATACCGCCACCATTGTTATTAAGAACGATGACGCGGAATGGTAACCGATATTGTCTCGCGATAAAAAGCGCCGTGTAGTCATGTAAAAAGGATACATCACCAATGACGAGCGTGACCAGCGTTCCAGTAGCCGCAACACCTAAAGCCGTAGAAATAACACCATCAATACCATTAGCACCCCGATTAGCCATGATGTCAATATTTTGCTTCGACGGTAGGAAAAATGTATCCATATCACGAATCGGCATACTGTTACCAACAAACACAACCTGTTCACTTAAATCAGACTCAGATAACGCTAAAACAGCTGTCCCTTCCGTTAAATTAGCTTCGTGTTTCTTTATAATCTCTTGTGCCAATTGATCGGCTTTGGTCCATTGTTCGTGCCAACCTGAATCGATACTTGGCTGAACGTCAGAATCTAAAAGCTGCTTCAAGAACGTTGCAGGATTACTAAACACCATCGTTGATTCAATATTCGTTGGCTCACGGTAACCTTGATTTTCATCGATGACGATGTGAATCTCTGGCTTCGTTTTCGTTAACCACTGTGTATAGGGTTTAGAAACCGGCATTGAACCAAAGCGAATAACAAAGTCAGCCTCTACGCGATTTCTTGTATCCTCTTGTTTTAACAGTGCATCATAGCTAGAAATGACATACTCATTTGTGTTGGCATTTTTCCTCAAATTGGATAATACATCCGCAAAAATTGGGATCTGCCATTTTTCAGCGAGCTGTAAAATTAGGTCCCGTTCCTCATGTGTTTTGAGTTCACCACATATTAACAGACCTCGTTTTTTATCCTTGATCAAGTCCATTACCGTATTAATTTGACTGGACGTGATTTGCTCCTGACCTGTGATATGATTCACATATGACTGCGAATGCTCACCCCATAGATTATCAAGCGTTAAATCAGGAATTAATGGATCACGGAATGGAAAATTAAGCTGGACGACGCCTTGATTCGGATGATTGGCAATCGCATAAGCACGACTAGCCTGACGACGTGCATATTTAATCATCTGCTCAGAGTCTTCGGGAATTGCCATTTCATGAAAATATTTTGTATAATCACCGTACATTTTAATTTGATCAATTGCCTGTGGTGCCCCATTATCTCTTAGTTCATGTGGACGATCCGACGTTAAAACGATTAATGGAACCCGACTGTAATAGGCTTCAACAATAGCCGGATAATAGTTTGCTGCAGCAGTTCCAGATGTACAGACTAATGCGACCGGTTTCTTCGTACGCTTGGCCATCCCGAGTGCAAAAAAGGCTGAGGAACGTTCGTCAAAATGAATCCATTCGTTAATTGATGGATGCTCCGAAAATGTCATCGCCAATGGGGTTGATCTTGAACCTGGTGAGATGACAACGTTCTCTAGCCCATTTAGATAAAGCTCATCGATAAAATGACTGACATAATACGTCCGTTCTCCCATGTTCATCGGGTAACACCTCCCAATGCATCGAGCATCGGCGTGAATTTAAGCTTTGTTTCTTCAAATTCAGCATCAGGTACCGAATCAGCAACGATGCCGCAACCAGCAAAAAGAGTTGCTTGATCGTGTTGAATCAATCCAGATCTAATCGCAACGGCAAATTCACCATTCCCCTCATGATCAATCCAGCCAATGGGTGCAGCATACCAACCACGTTCAAAAGGCTCTTCTTCCTCAATATACTTTATCGCTTTATCACGCGGTTCTCCACCTAAAGCTGGCGTTGGATGAAGTCTTTCAATTAAATCAAAGATAGACGTCGTTGATTTTAATGTCGCTGTTACTGGTGTATAAAGATGCTGCAATGCTCTTAACGGATAAATCACAGGTTTTTCAGGAATATCCACCGTTTCAGATAGAGGCTCGATTGCATCTTTAATCATTCGAACGACATAATCATGTTCGTTTAAATTTTTCTCGTCGTTCAGTAACTGCCAAGCTAATAAATCATCTTCACTCTCTATTTGACCACGCCCCGTTGTCCCTGCTAAACAGGTTGATAATAGGTCTCGACCTTGTACACGGACTAACCGTTCAGGTGTCGCACTTATAAAGGTCTCATCACCTTGATCAAATATAAAAATATAACTATCAGACTGTTGAAGCTCTAAACGTTTTAACACGACTGAAATGTTAATATCTTGATTAAATTTAGCGTTTAGTTCACGGGCGAGAACGACCTTGCCTAAATCACCGCGTTTAATCGTCTCGACAGCCTCATTGATTAATTTTTCCCACTCGCCATAATCAAGGCTGTTTAAAGATTGAAGGGAATGCGTGTTAGCGTCATACTCTTTTGTCTCTTGAACCTTGTCGTGCCACCCCTCTAACTCAGAAACTAATAGGTCTAGATCGGTTTCTTGAGATAGTTGAACATTATAAGTCATGTAATACGAATCATGATTAACGGTCAACATCATTTTCGGTAAAACCATCTGGCCTGGCTTAAAATTAGCCCATTTTTCGCCTTTAATATTTTCATTAAAAGAAAAACCACCAAATAACAATGGTCCTGTTTCTTTTTTTACATCATCGGAAATCATAATATCATTCAAAAATCGTTTCCACTGATTTTTAATCGTCGCAAACCGATCTTGATTGGCTTGAAACACTTTATGAACACCGATTCCAACATAATAGGTCGTATCGGTTGTATCCTTCCAAAACATGCGGTGTGTCTGTTCATGTTCAAAAGCCGTAAAATAATCGACGGGATTGATAGGGTCAATCGGCTCAACAACAGAGACTTGTTGCGTAGGTTGTTGTTCATTAAGTTGTTCTTTTGCCATACTTAGCTGTTCATATATTTGAAGCTGCTTTGTCTGTAGCATAGCTCGTACCTCCAATTATCGATAAACGCTCTTTCATTATTGTATGACTTTTTCCCTTATCCGACAAGAATAATACAGGGTTTCACGGATTGACAGGCTTACCTCCATTATCTAAACTATGTTTAGAGTTAGAAGGTTAAATGAAAGGGATGACATAAGTGACGACTAAAGAATATACAAAAGATGTCTTAGGGGAGAAATCGGGGTTTCAAATATGGTGGCGAATGTTGCGCCCCCATACATTAACAGCATCATTTGTCCCTGTTTTCGTTGGAACAGTTATTGCGAGTATTGAGACGACTGTTCATTACGGTTTGTTTTTCGCCATGCTTTTGGCTTCCATGCTGATCCAAGCGGCAACAAATATGTTTAATGAATATTATGATTTCGTTAAAGGCCTAGATACTGAAAAATCAGTCGGCATTGGAGGCACGATTGTACGCGATGGTATTTCACCGCAAACCGTTCGATGGTTAGCCTTTATGTTTTATGGCCTTGCCATTTTATTAGGTTTTTATATTTGTATCGAAACTAATTTTTGGATAGCGCTTATTGGACTTATTTCAATGTTATTCGGTTATTTATATACAGGCGGACCATATCCAATCGCTTATTCACCATTCGGCGAGCTGTTCTCTGGATTTTTTATGGGGACGGTCATTATTGGTATTAGTTATTTCATTCAAACGAGTTATTTATCAGTTGAAGCTGTTCTCTTATCCTTACCGGTCGCAGTATTAATCGGTGCGATTTTATTATCAAATAATATTCGTGATTTAGAGGGTGACAAAAAGAATGGTCGCAAAACATTAGCGATTTTAATAGGTCGAGATAACGCCATTCGCTTACTTGCTTACTTCTTTATTTCAGCGTATGTATTTACAATTATTCTAATCACGTTAGGCATGATGCCAGTTTGGGGCGTCATCACCTTACTAAGCATTAAGAAACCGATAAATGCGGTTAAGGTTTTCAAAAACAATCATACGCCGTTAGAGATGATGCCTGCGATGAAATTTACAGCACAAACGAATACCATGTTTGGAATTTTATTCGGTATTTCGTTTTTATTAAATCATCTTTATTCGATTCAAAGTTTAGCTTAATGTGGTATAAAATTTTCATCCATAAACACCATAAAAGGAGAGAGGGAATTGAATTTAGAGAACACGTTGTTTGAAACGTTAGATATTGATGTGATGAAACATGACAAAGATGAAGTCATTTTAAAAATGCCAGTAACTCCTACTGTTCATCAGCCTTTAGGTTATTTACATGGTGGTGCCTCTGTAGCTCTTGCAGAATCAGCTGCAAGCCTGGGTGCGTTTTTAAACGTAGACCCTGAACAGTATAACGTTTTCGGAATTGAAATTAATGCGAATCACGTTAAAAGTAAGCGGGAAGGCTATGTTCAAGCTAAAACAACACCGATACATGTTGGCAAGTCCACCATGGTCTGGGAAGTCAGAATCGTTGATGAACAGGAACAATTAATTTCCATCTCTCGTTGTACGATTGGCGTTGTTGAACGAAAATCATGAGGTGATCTTTATGGATGAACAATTAATACAGGAATTGAAGCAACAACTACTCAATGAGAAAGAAGAGTTAGAAGAGCATATTAAATCGTTTGAATCAGAAACAGATTTTATGGAAGGAACAGTCGGTGAGCTAAACTCATATGATCAACAGCACCCAGGTGATTTTGGAACGGAGTTGTATGAACGCGAAAAGGATATGGCTTTTAAAGGGCGAGCCAATGAACAACTAGAAGAAATCGAACACGCCTTACACAAAATAGAGAATGGGACATATGGCATATGTGAGCGAACAGGACAACCAATCCCTAATGAACGACTCAAAGCGATGCCAACAGCAAGATATGTTATTGACGAAAACATGAGCTAATCGACAAGGTTAGCTCATGTTTTTTTGGTTTAATTTCACCTAAGGCTGGAAACAATGGAATATGGCGTTAGGGGAGTGAAAAACATGCTTTATCGATTCAAACGATTGTATTTTCAAATACCGCAATTTATACGACTGTTACTCACGATATTTGCTTCAATGATTGTGTTTGGATATATTATTCACCTGATTGAACCCAATGAATTCAAAACTGTTTTTGACGGTGTTTGGTGGGCATTCATTACAGGATCTACGATTGGTTATGGCGATTATGTACCACATACAACAATTGGAAGACTCCTTGGAATTTCATTAATTTTACTTGGTGGAGGGGTGTTGACGTTTTACATGGTGACTTTTGCAAAAACTACCATATCCCGCAAGGATGCATACGAAAAAGGAGATGTTGCCTACAAAGGGACTGAACATTATATCATAGTGGGCTGGAACGAACGTTCAAGGAGATTAATTCAGTTATTACAAGAAAATTATGAGGAGGGCCTGAACATTGTTTTAATCGATGAAACAATTGACAAAGACCCGGTACAGGCTTCTCATGTGCATTACATCAGAAAAGACCCTACTTTAGATACGACTTGGAAAAAGGCGAACATTGAACAGGCTAGAAAAATCATCATTACAGCGGATCAATCTAAAGACGAACGTGATTCTGATACCTACTCCATACTAATAACGATTACAGCAAGGGGGCTCAACCCCCAAATACCCATATTAGTTGAAATTCTAACGAGCACCCAAAAGGCAAATGCTGAACGGGCTGGAGCTACCGAAGCAATTCGTACCAATGAGTCAACGAGCACCTTATTTTTTCATGAATTAACAAGCCACCAAAAGATACAGACATTTGAATATGTCATGGCCATGCTATCGGATCAAGAATTTTTAATCCATGAAGTCACTGAAAAAGGCGAAAACCGCTCAGTTTTAGAGTTAACTTACGAGATGAAGAAACAAGGTCTCTTACTTCTGGGGATGATTCGTGATGAGAAAATCATCATGAATCCCAAGCCAGATGAAGTCTTTACTAAATCTGATAAAATTATCTTTTCAGAGAAATTAGTGCAATAATGCCCGTTCAACATTTTGTAATACCTGTTCAGCTTCATCAACGTATTGGGGTTCTACTTCTGAATCCGGATCCTCTGGTGATGCAAATTGGTTAAAAGTAGCCCCTGCATTTGCCGAAATGCCTTGTTGATCTGTTCCGGATTCGAATCGATGCGAAAGGACAAATGGTTTACCGATCCGAACGTGAGCATCTTGTTCATCTAGGTTACCAATTTCGGTTGTCACTGGAATACGCAAAAACACATATTTTTCGTGATCCTTTTCAATTTCATAATCAAAAAAGGCGTGGTCATACTCCCAATTTCCACCGACAACGAAGTCGAGTCTTTTTAATATATTTTCTAAATCCTCAAAGTTAAACATTTGATTGTCGATACCTGATTCAAGCTGCTTCATGTTAATCACCTCACCCCTAGTATGTACGCGAAGGTGATAATCATGTATTGGTTTTACTGGCCTAAAAAAGTAAACATCCAGCCGACTAAACGACTGGATGTTTAAATTACTACTGTTTTCACAAAGTTTGTTACTATAGCCATCTCAGTAGAAATTTATTCCAATAAAATTATCTGTTAAAAACAACAATCTTTTAGAAAACAGCCTATTACAACGACATCGTCAAAATTTGTTTAACATCTTCATCATGCAATGGGTTAAAGTTACCGAATGGACCATTTTTCATCGCACGGTCAACCATTAAATCAAGCTTAGAATCGTCTATATCATAATCAGCTAAGCGTGTTGGCGCACCTAAAGCTGACCAGAATTGTCTTAGCCGCTCGATCCCCTCTAAGCCAACTTCGTCATCCGTTTTTCCAGTTGGATCAACCCCAAACACACGCGTTGCCATTTGTTTAAAACGCCCAGGATTTACTTGTAAGTTATGTTTCATCCAATTCGGGAAAAGAATC
Source organism: Tenuibacillus multivorans (assembly GCF_900103915.1). GTDB lineage: Bacteria > Bacillota > Bacilli > Bacillales > Alkalibacillaceae > Tenuibacillus > Tenuibacillus multivorans. Next base: position 31,460 of record NZ_FNIG01000013.1, read on the forward strand.
GCTAACCCTCCAGCATGTGAAATATCATAAACAGCCGAAACAGCATGTTCAATATTATGGGAAGCCCAATCTCCTCGATATCCCATTTGTAACATACCATTTAAAGCAATCGTTCCAGCATACATAATCGTTTCACGATATTCATATGATTCTTGGTTTTTCAGTAGTTTTGGAGCGGTTTCGATTACGGTACGAAGCACACCTTCACACATACGATCCTGAACAGGTGAATTCATCGGCTGATGGAAATACTGTTCAAAGACATGGCTCATCATATCGACAATACCGTAAACGGTTTGTTTTCGTGGCACTGAATAAGTATGAACAGGATCTAAAATAGAGAACTGCGGGAATGAAAGCGGCGATCCCCAGCCGTATTTCTCATTAGTTTCCCAGTTCGTTATCACAGCACCGGCATTCATTTCGGAACCAGTTGCTGCTAAAGTTAGGATGGTTCCTAATGGTAAAGCGTCCTCTGGTTTAACTTTATTAGTCACGAGATCCCATGCATCTCCATCATACTTCGCAGCAGATGCCATTGTCTTTGTACAATCAATAACACTTCCGCCACCAACAGCTAATAAGAAATCAATATTATGTTCCTTACAAAAATCGGCTCCATTATTAACGGTTGAAATTCTCGGATTAGGCTCAACGCCACCAAATTCAAACACTTCATACCCATTGTCTGTTAACTTTTTCTCGGTGTTTGCAAAAATTCCATTACGTTTAATACTGCCACCACCATACACAATTAGAACCCGTTTAACACCCTCAGGCATTAAGCTAGGTAAGCTTTCTAATTGCCCACGGCCAAAAACCAGCTTTGTCGGATTATAGAACGTGAAGTTATCCATTAATCCTTCCCCTTTCATTCCTTCATTTAAGTTTATTATGAAGAAAAAATGTCTTTTAATCAAAAGAAAAGAGTCTCAGGGATATTTGTTCCCCAAGACTCTTTTAACATTAGTTACGATAAGTCTGTTCACGGTCTTTTGATTGTTCAATCCATTCTTCAAGCTTATCCTTTAAGACATTAAAACCCGTTCCTTCTTCACTCGTTTCGTTTTTAGTACGAACAGGCTTTTTCATGCTAGGTTTTTCTATTGTCGCACGAATGGATAAAGAATATTTGCCTTGATTTTCATCAATATTAAGCACTTTAACCTTAACATCATCTCCAACTGAAAGATGATCCTGAATATCTTTGACATAACCGTGTGTAATTTCTGAGATATGAACAAGTCCTTGAACATCTTGATCAATTTCAACAAAGGCTCCGTATGGCTGGATACCTTTTACTTTCCCCTCAACAACCTGTCCTTCTTCGATGATTTTTGACATAATATACAACTCCCGACTCTATTTCTCTCGCACAATTTCGTATTGTATCATATATTGATTCGCATATCAAAAACGGTTCGATTAAATGAGACTAAATTCATACCGTCCTTACTGATGTTGAGTGTGAATTATGATAAAATCTTAACAGTGATAATTCATTAACCATTTCATGCATCAATAACATATCATAAAGGTAGTAGAAAGAAAGGAATTGACGTTATGATTACAAGAAAAAGTCAAAGAGAAATCGAAAAAATGAAAGAAGCTGGTGATCTCTTAGTGGAAATTCATAAAGAGATTGCTAAAATGATTGAACCAGGCATAACCACAATGGAAATCGATGCTTTTGCCGAAGAGTATATGAGAAAACATGGTGCTACACCTGAACAAAAAGGGTTTAATGGCTATCAATATGCCACTTGTGCATCCATTAATGATGAAATCTGTCACGGCTTTCCACGCGATCAAAAGCTAAAAGACGGGGACATCGCCACTATTGATATGGTCGTTAATCTAGATGGCGGCCTAGCTGACTCTGCATGGACATACGCAGTTGGTGATGTTGATGAAAAAGGAAAGCAGCTCATGGAAGTGACTAAAAATTCATTAAACAAAGGGATTGAGCAAGCGCAAGCAGGTAATCGACTTGGCGATATCGGACATGCGATACAAACCTATGCTGAAGGCGAGGGATTCTCGGTAGTGCGTGAATTCACAGGCCATGGTATCGGTCCAACGCTCCATGAGGATCCACAAATCCCGCATTTCGGATCACCTGGAAAGGGCCTTCGCTTAAAAGAAGGTATGGTCATCACGATTGAACCGATGATTAATGAGGGTGCTTGGCAAAGCCGAATGGACAATAACGGCTGGACGGCTAGAACGATGGACCAAAGTCGTTCAGCCCAATATGAACATACGCTTGTGATCACAGAAAATGGACCAATCATCACAACTGATCAAAATAAATAAAATATCACAAAACCGTATTTTATGTTAATACAAAGAATCCATTTTGAGTTTGATCAAAATGGATTCTTTTCTATGAAGTCAGTATATACTTTTTATTTTAAACAGCTTTTTTAATAAGGATCAGATTCGTGACTTTTCTTCACTGCATCTTCTGTAGCTTCCTTCTGAAATTTATAACCCTGACCATATTTAGTTGACTCCCCTGCTTCACGGCCGGGAACTTTACTATCTCCCTGCATCTCTTGCATTTCCTTCATTTTAGCTTCAATACCTTCTTTTACACGGCGCCCGTATTCTTCATCGGCTTGAGTAAAGTGCTCAATCATCGCCTTTTGAATACGTTCGTCACATATAGCGAGGGCTTCAGAGAGGTTCTTTATTAATTCATCGCGCTCCCAATCCTCAAAACTACGGTAAGTATCACCAGCCTGGCCATAGTAATTAGGGCGATCAATGGGTGCACTCATAGCCGCAGCATTATAAGTAGGCTCATGAGGCGGATTTTTTGATTCATCCGCTTCTTGAAAACCGCCCTTCATTGAAGGTTCATAGTTAATATGCGGGTTTTCTCCAGATTCTCTAGGATCACGTGTGTCCATTTGACCGCGCTCCTGATTTGTCCGGACTCCCGTATGAGGAGCGTTAACAGGCAATTTTAAATAGTTCGCTCCTACGCGGTACCTCTGAGTATCAGAGTAAGAGAAAGTACGCCCTTGCAGCATTTTATCATCGGAAAAGTCCATTCCATCAACAAGGACACCTGTACCAAATGCAGCTTGTTCAATCTCCGCATGGAAGTCATCTGGATTGTGGTCAAGCACCATACGCCCAACTGGAAGCCATGGAAACTTATCTTCCGGCCAAAGTTTTGTATCATCAAGTGGATCAAAATCAAGCTCCGGGTGATAACCATCCTCCATAATTTGAACAAATAATTCCCATTCTGGATAATCTCCGCGGTCAATCGCCTCATATAAATCTTGAGTTGCATGAGACACGTTTTTCCCTTGAATCTCGTTCGCCTCTTCTTGTGTCAGATTACGAATCCCTTGTTTAGGTTCCCAGTGGTATTTGACTAACACTGCTTCCCCTTTGTCATTGACCCACTTATACGTGTTTACCCCTGATCCCTGCATATGACGGTATGTAGCCGGAATACCCCACGGTGAGAACAGGAAGGTAATCATATGGGTGGCCTCCGGAGAACGGGAAACGAAATCAAACATTCGCTCAGGATTTTTCACATTCGAAGAAGGATCCGCCTTAAACGCGTGAATCATATCAGGAAACTTCATCGCATCACGAATAAAGAAGATCTTCAAATTGTTTCCAACTAAATCCCAGTTGCCATCTTCCGTATACATTTTTATTGCAAAGCCACGAGGGTCACGATCTGTTTCTGGCGAGTCTTTAGCTCCTGCTACAGTGGAGAAACGAACCATTAACGGTGTTTGCTTACCTGCCCCAGAAAACACTTTCGCACGCGTATATTTCTCTACTGGCTCGTCCCCGACTTTTCCATACGTTTCGAAATAGCCATACGCGCCAGATCCTCGTGCGTGTACGACACGCTCTGGCACCTCTTCCCGATCAAAATGGGAAATCTTTTCAATAAAATGATAATTCTCGAGTGTGGCTGGACCTCGATTTCCAATTGTACGGATGTTTTGATTATCCGTTACTGGGCGACCTTGACGTGTCGTCAATGTCTCACGTTTAACGTCTTGCCCGTTTGAATCATTCTTATCCTTGTTATTTGCCATAATGAAAACCTCCTAGAATTAGTCACCCTTAACTTACCTACTAATTAGAAAGTTTATTCAGTCATAAGCGTTTAAAATGAATTTTAATAACGTCATTCAACTATTTTTCTGATAAGGAATCAAAAATTTTTATTAAAAATATGTTTATAATTTTTAAAAACGGTTATAACTAATAGTGTAATACTTTCTCGTATTCCCCCTTTGGCAAAGTGTTTTCTAACACTTTGCCTTTTTTTGTTAAAAAAGCCTATATATAATGTGTTAAGATAGAAATAGTTAGGAGTGAAAGCTATGACTTATGATTTTAAACAAACCATTAATCGAGAAAATACACGATCAGTCAAGTATGACTTTAGAGAGAAATTATTTGGACGTCAGGACGTCTTACCGATGTGGGTTGCAGACATGGACTTCACATCCGTTCCCGAATTACAGGATGCGTTAATTGAACGAGCTAAACATAATGTTTATGGCTATACGTCCTATGACGATGCTATTTTAAATGCTATTTTAGGCTGGCTTAAAAATCGTCACCAATTTGAAGTGAGTACAGATTTACTTAGCTTTAGCCCAGGTGTTATTCCATCTTTACATGCACTCGTGCAAACATTTACTGCGGAACATGATCAAATTGTCATTCAACCACCTGTGTACCCTCCGTTTTTTTCGGTCATTAAATCACATAACCGTGAACTAGTTGAAAATCCTCTTATGAATCGTAACGGACGCTATGAGATGGATTTTGAGCATTTAGAGGAGTTATTTAAGCAAGGGGCTAAAGCCTTTATTTTATGCAGTCCACATAATCCAGTCGGTCGTGTTTGGACAAAAGAAGAATTGACACGTTTAGCGGATTTGTGCGTGCAATATAATGTCTACCTTTTTTCCAATGAAATTCATGCTGACATTGTCTTTAAACAGGCTAAGCACTACCCGGTGGCCACCCTAAACGAAGAAATAAACCAGCTAACCTTTACATTAATGGCACCTTCAAAAACGTTTAATATTGCTGGTTTACAAGCATCATTTGTTGTTTCACCTAATCAGGAGTTGAAAGAGAAATTTGATCAACAATTAATGCAACAAGGGTTTGCTTCCTTAAATACGTTCGCGTTTACAGCACTTGAAGCTGTTTATAAACACGGTGAGCCTTGGTTAGATGGGCTTATTAAACAATTAGAGGAAAACAAAGCCTTAATTGATCAAAAATTAAAAGAAAACGAGATTGGCATCTCCAGTGTCTATACCGAAGGAACATACTTAATCTGGCTTGATTTCTCAGGCACGGGGCTTAAACATGATGATATTAAGCGTAAATTGAATGACGAGGCTAAGGTTGGTTTAAACGAAGGTAAAATGTTCGGGGCTCAAGGGGAACAGTTTATGCGAATGAATATCGCTGCTCCACCTGAAACTGTAGAGGAAGGTATTAATCGAATTATTAAGGCATTTAAGTCATAAGGAAACGCTCGGGTTGGATACCGACCCCGAGCGTTATATTTATTTCTCTTCTGCTTCTTTTTCAACTTGATCGCCAGGGTTTTGTCCTTGGGAGCGTTCCTCACCTTTAATAATTTCGCCGCAAGCGATCCGTTCACCTGATTCACCTGATGGCTGGCTCACACCATCGTCCTGACCAGAATGAATGATGAGTGCCTTGCCACCATCTTTGAAAATAGACCCGTTCCCATCCTGGAGTGTGGCATCTTCAATGACATATTCATATTTTGCTACTGTTCCATCCCCACTAACTTCAAGGTTAGTCATATCGCCAATGTGATGACCCTCTGGATGCATGAGGCCATGCTTTTTATCGGCTTCGTTACTCCAATGGTTCCCAGCCGATTCAAAATTAGGTGGCTCACACTTCGGAAATTCGTGAAGATGAATACCATGGAAACCTGGTGTTAGTCCTTCAGCCGTCACAGATACTTTAACCCCACCAGGATCTGTTTGAAATTTGGCTTTACCGATAATATCTAAGTCTTGATTTTTAATATCAATTTCATGAACCGCTTCTGCATCTGCTTGACAAGCACTTAATATAATCAAAATGCCAATCAAGAAAATTAACTTCCGCATCTTATATCACCTCATTACTCAGTTTGGTGAATAATGCGAAGAAATAAACGTCTAACCAACATTTTTCTAATTGCAGAAATCATAATAAAAAAACCTAGACAACTATTGCCTAGGTTCATTTGATTCACGTTTAGCTTCCGGATATTTAGATTCAAATTGTTCGCGTTCGCGCTTCGCCTTTTTAACGATCAATTTCATCGCAACGAAAGCGCCGTAGGAAAAAATAAGAAGCGTAATAAGTGCTGGAATATATTCCATTTTATTTTCTGGAAAATATAAAAAATCCATCATGGCTAAATCACCTGTTTCGTTTCAAAGCTTAACTCTATTATACCAGACGAATACCCGCTTGTTCTAAGTAGAATGTTTCATCTTTATGACTTTATCAATCCATGTCTTTTAAGAGATTAGCCATTTCAATCGCACCAACGGCATTATCATAGCCTTTATTACCAGCTTTTGTCCCAGCCCGCTCAATCGCCTGCTCAATCGTGTCAGTTGTTAGTACACCAAACATAACAGGTACACCTGTCTCTAAACTAACGGAAGACACACCGCCTGCAACTTGACTACAGACATAATCGAAATGAGGCGTTGCGCCACGAATGACCGCGCCTAACGTTATGATGGCATCATACTCACCGGTTACAGCCATTTTTTTAGTTGTTAGCGGTACTTCATAAGCGCCTGGTACCCAAGCGATATCTATGTCGCCCTCATCTACACCGTGACGTTTTAATCCACTAACAGCACCGTCTACTAATTTCTCTGTAATAAAATCATTAAATCGTCCAGCTACAATCCCTATTTTAAGTCCCGATCCGACTAAATTTCCTTCAAATGTTCTCACTTTCATGCCCCCTAGAATAAGTGTCCTAACTTATCTCGTTTTGTATTTAAATATTTTTCATTATTTTCATTAGGCTCCATTTTTAACGGTACACGCTCTACAATTTCTAAATCGTAACCGTGTAACCCTTTTATTTTTCGTGGGTTATTGGTTAATAGACGCATTTTTCTTACGCCTATGTCCTCTAAAATTTGAGCGCCTATACCATAATCGCGTAAATCGGCTGGGTAACCTAGCTTTTGATTCGCTTCTACCGTATCATAGCCTTCTTCTTGCAATTTATAAGCCTTGAGTTTATTTAATAATCCAATGCCGCGGCCTTCTTGACGCATATAGAGTAAAACACCATGTCCAGCCTCTTCGATTTGTTTGAGTGCGGAGTCGAGTTGTGGCCCGCAATCACAACGATGTGATCCGAAAACGTCACCGGTTAAACACTCACTGTGCACACGCACTAATGCTGGTTCATTTGGATCAATCTCACCTTTAACTAAGGCGATATGTTCTCTTCCATCAATTTGGTTTGTATAAGCAACCGTACGAAAGTCACCGTAAGAGGTTGGTAGATTGATTTCCACTTCGCGATGTACTAATTTTTCATGCATGCGACGATATTTAATTAGTTCTTCAATTGTAATTAATTTAAGCCCATGTTCATCGGCAATTTTTCTGAGTTGAGGCACTCGTGCCATCGTTCCATCTTCATTCATAATTTCACAAATCGCACCTGCTGGTTTAGCCCCGGCCAAACGAGCTAAATCAATAGCCGCTTCTGTATGACCAGCGCGGCGTAATACGCCACCCTTCTTCGCGATAAGCGGAAAAATATGTCCAGGTCGTTTAAAATCTGTTGGGACAACATTATCATCCGTTAAACGTTGAATCGTTCTGGAACGTTCGCCAGCACTGATCCCAGTCGTCGTTTCTATGTGGTCAACACTTACCGTAAATGCTGTCCCATGACTATCTGTATTCACATCAGCCATTAAATTAAGCTGTAATTGCTCTGCCTTTTCCTGTGTAATCGGCGAACATAATAGACCGCGCCCTTCTTTAACCATAAAATTAACGACTTCAGGTGTAGTTTTTTCTGCTAATGCAACAAAGTCACCTTCGTTTTCGCGATTTTCATCATCAACGACGATGACGACTTTCCCCTCTTTTAAATCTTCTATCGCTTCCTGAATTGAATCAAACATTTATGCCCCTCCTATTAAGTACGAGCGCAAAAACAAACGCTCCTCCCTCCTTTTATTCCCCTAAAAATCCTGCCTGCTTCAGTTGTTCTAAGGACACACCTTTATCACTATTCTCCTCCGGTTTAACTAAGCGATGGACATATTTTAATAACATATCGCATTCAATATTGACTTCATCACCGACATGTTTACGCGTTAAAATCGTCGCATCCTGTGTGTGTGGTATAAGTGAAATCGTAAAGTGATGGTCACTTAAACCAAAAATCGTCAGTGACGTTCCATCCACACTAACCGAACCTTTCATCATCATATATTTTGAGAGCTCTGGTGAAACTTCGATATCAAAATATTCCGCGTTATCTTTTGTCTCACGCCTCATAATTTTGCCAACACCATCCACATGCCCTGAAACAAAATGACCGCCAAAACGACCATTGGCATGCATCGCGCGTTCTAAATTCACCTTCGAGCCTTCTGTTAATCTTTTTAACGCCGTATGATGAAAGGTTTCCGGCATAATATCCGTATCAAAGGTTGTATCCGTGAAATTCGTAACCGTTAAACAGACACCGTTAACTGAGATACTATCTCCCAAATTTAAATCGTTTGTTATGTTTCTTACCTCAATCGATAATTCTAACGACTCTTCGCCTTGTGTCATGTGTTTAATGGTGCCGACTTCTTCAACTATTCCTGTAAACATTTATATCTCCTCCGTCTGAGGCTTTGCAATAATTTTAATATCGTCTCCGATTGGTTCGATCGTTTTAAATTCAACACGGATTGATTCACTGACCTCATCAAAACCAAACTGATTATAAAACGCCTTACTCATCGACCCACCGATCAGCTTCGGTGCCATATACAAGTGAATTTCATTAAATAGACGCTCTTGTATAAAAGCTGAATGAATCGTGGAACCTCCTTCAACATAAAGACTCATCAACTGTTCATCAGCTAACTGAGTCACTAATGAAGAGAGCTCCACTCGCTCTTGGTCCAAACGCCACACTTGCGTATGCTCAAACGCCTTAATGTCATCCTCTTTGTTAGTATCTGCATGTTTTCCACAAACTACTATCGTTTTAGCATCTTGATTTTGTAAAAGTTTTGCATGTAAAGGAATCGATAAATGTGTATCGAGGACGATACGTGTAGGGTTCTTACCTCCGTGGGGCAAACGGGTGGTTAAAAGCGGATCATCTCGTAAAACCGTCTCACTACCAACTAAAATAGCATCATGACGATGTCGATTAAGATGAACATCTAAACGTGATGACTCACTCGTAATCCATTTACTATCTCCACTATTAGCGGTCATTTTTCCATCTAGAGAAACAGCCGTTTTAAGTGTGATGTATGGCTTACGTTGCTTCATATAGTAAAAAAACATGTTATTAATTTCTTGTGCTTCGTCTTCTAAAAGACCAACTTCAACATCAATGCCTTCGCTTCGAATCCATTCCACACCTTTTCCGGCGACTTCTGGATTCGGATCTAACGTTGCGACATAGACCTTTTTAATCCCACTGTCAATAATAGCTTTCGCACAAGGCGGTGTTTTGCCATAATGAGCACAAGGCTCAAGGGTGACAAAAATTTCAGCGTCTTTTGCATGTTCACCGGCCTGCTCTAGTGCGAACACTTCAGCGTGTGGTTCGCCTGGTGTCATATGCGTACCCGTTCCAACCACGATGCCGTCTTTAACGACTACAGCACCAACAGATGGATTCGGTCGTGTCTGGCCAATCGTTAAGCGAGCTAATTCCAAGGCATGATGCATATAAAATTGCTTATCTCTCAACCGTTAACCTCCTCTCAAATCGGTTAACGATCTGATCCTTCTCCCATCCAGACTTTCACTGTCGGCTCTAGATTCTCACTAGATCAACCGCTCGATGCGGGTCGCGGACTAAGAATGTTACGGGAGCACCCTAACATTCATCACCGCCGGTCGGGATTTTCACCCTGCCCCGAAGAATCAGTATTCAGATTTTTTAGACTGAATACAATTAAACCCTAAATCAATTGATTTATCGCTTTTAATTTTAGCATAAGAAGAAAAAAATTAAAATTTTTTGCTCATGACTATCTATTTATTTTGTTTATGAAAAATTATATGATAATTCACAATCATGAATGGAAACTCAATTGCCACTTATACTTTGCTTAATATCTCCATATAATTTCAGTTAACTAGTCACCCGCTCACCCGCCAAAAAATTTTATACATACGTTATTACTAACCATCGAAAAAGGGGGTGTGTTTATGGGCGCAGGATACGGAGGCGGATTTGCCTTAATCGTTGTTCTGTTTATTCTTTTAATTATCGTCGGTGCCGGCGGCTACGTCGGTGGCTTTGGCGGTGGATACGGCGGATACGGTGGCTATTAATTAGTCAAAAATTAATAATTAACCGCCACCATCTGTTAACCTCCTTTCGAGGACGGATTAGGTATTAATCCGTCCTTTTAACAAATCTTTAGGTTTTATTTTATAAATTTCTGCACTTCATTTTAGACTAGAAGGAGATTTGTTTCCTTTAGAGAATATATAGTTGGTTAAAGCAAAAACATATTGAGTTTGGTCCTCTGAATGTGCACCCTGAAAATGGGATGGGAGGATTTGGTTTTAAAGATCCTGATGGTAACAATCTTAGCGCAACAAATGTCCTGCATAAACACCAAGCATAGTTCTCAATTGTTTCAATAAACTAATTATGATAGCTTTATTGAAGGAAGAATGTTTGAAGGAGGACATATAATGAGTACACATATTGGTGCAAACAAAGGTGACATTGCGGATACGATTTTACTACCTGGTGATCCGCTTCGTGCCAAATATATTGCCGAAACATTTTTAGAAAACCCAACCTGCTATAACGAAGTTCGCGGTATGTATGGTTATACCGGTACATACAAAGGTATACAGGTTTCCGTCCAAGGAACGGGTATGGGAGTCCCGAGCATTTCCATTTATGTTAATGAATTAATTCAAGAATACGATGTTCAAAACTTGATTCGTGTTGGATCATGTGGAGCGCTACAAAAAGACGTTAAAGTCCGGGATGTTATTTTAGCTCAAACTTCTACAACCGATTCTCAAATGAATCGCATGGTGTTTGGTGGTATTGATTATGCACCAACAGCGGATTTCAATTTATTGAAAAAAGCTTATGATGTTGGTGAAGAAAGAGGCTTAAATCTACGCGTTGGTAACGTCTTTACGAGTGACAGCTTTTACCGTGAAAATGCGATGGACCTATTCCAAAAGCTAGCCGACTACAACGTGCTAGCAGTCGAAATGGAAACAACTGCCTTATATACATTGGCAGCAAAATATGATCGACAAGCACTTTCTGTTTTAACGGTCAGTGACCACATCCTGACAGGTGAAGAAACAACTGCTGAAGAACGTCAAACGACATTTAATGATATGATTGAAGTCGCTTTAGATGCAAGCGTGAAGTAATCCTACCGTCCTAATACATAGGACATTTTATGAGTATCTCAGTTAATAAGGCTTAGAGAAATTTTTATCTCTAAGCCTTTTTTCGTACTTTTATACTCAGAGAGGAACTAATTATAATTTAATTGTTTACCATTTTAAATTATAGGTTGACAATTAATTATATTTTGTTTACGATAATTTTCAGAAAGGGGCGACAGTTATATGAACTCAAAATTCAGAGCAATCGATCTAACACTAGGTGCTGTATTTGTTGTATTAATGATGATTGGAGCCAACCTCGCTACTTGGTTTCCTGCATTTAAAATTACGTATGCTAGCGGTGAAGTTCCAATTACGTTACAAACTTTCTTTGCAATTTTAGCTGGACTTCTTTTAGGTAAAAAACTTGGTTCCTTTTCAATGCTTGTTTACTTAGCCGTAGGAACTGCTGGTGTTCCGGTATTTGCTGAAATGACATCCGGTGCATTCCAGTTTGTTTCACCAACAGGTGGATTTCTGATTTCATTTATATTTGTAGCTTTCATTTCGGGTTGGATTGTTGAGAAAAGTAACCAACCAAACATTGGCACTTATTTAGTAGCTACATTTGCTGGACTCATGACGAACTATCTCATAGGAACACCGATTATGTACCTATCGCTTAATTATGTGATGGAAATGACCATTTCATTTAAAGCATCTGCCCTAACGATGGTCCCATTCTTTATTAAAGACTTTATTATAACGATGGGTATGGCTGTTGTCTTACCGCAGTTCGTCTCAAGATTGTCTAAAGCAGTCCCAACATTAGCGTCTCGCTCTTAGATGATTATTCCTTTTCCACAAAAAATGGCCTGGTTGAAAAAGACAACCAGGCCATTTTTATAATTAATAATTCTGATTCATAATCGTCTTAGCTAAGGTTCTTGCCATCACCCCAGTTGGCCCTTTTGGACCTAGGTCATGCTCAGATTCCGTAATCGCTGTTCCGGCAATATCTAAGTGTACCCAAGGTGTATCCTCAGCGAATTCCCCGACAAAGCAGCCGGCTAATACGGCGTGTCCTTTACGTCCTGGAGAGTTGTTTAAATCGGCAATATGGCTTGTGCGAACTTTTTTCTTAAATACATCATGGTAAGGCAGCTCCCATAACAGTTCGCCTGTTTGTTCAGATGCCTCATAAACTTGATCATACCATTCACCGCTATTGGTCATCGCACCAGTCATTTCATCACCTAATGCGACGACCACACCACCTGTTAAGGTTGCCACATCAATAATTTTAGCAGCTCCGTTTTGACGGGCATACGTCACCGCATCAGCGAGAGCCAACCGACCTTCTGCATCTGTATTACGTACTTCAATGGTTTTGCCACTCATGGATACAATGACATCGTCTGGTTTAAATGCTGAACCACTAATCATATTATCAGTCGATGGAATTAAACACATGACGTTTTCTTCAGGCTTGGTTTCGCCAATCGCATCCATCGCTCCTAGGACAGCCGCAGCGCCACCCATGTCCATTTTCATTCCGATAATACCTTCTTTACCTTTAAGAGAGTAACCACCCGTATCAAAGGTAATGCCTTTACCAACAAGTGCGATAGGGCTTTCCCAATCGTCTTTTCCTTGGTATTTCATAACAATGAAGCGTGGCGGCTCCTCTGAACCTTGGTTAACCGCTAGAAGGGCACCCATACCCAGCTTTTCAATTCCTTCTTTGTCGAACACTTTGATTTCCATGCCATGCTTCTCAGCGATATTTTCCGCATATGACGCAAGGTCTGTTGCGGTTAATAAATTACCGGGTAAATTAACTAAATACCGAGATGTATTTGATCCGTGTCCTAAAGCATATCCTACGTGAAGTGATTCTAATAAGCTAGCTTCAGTTGTGATCAAATCTAAATTAGTTAATTGTGCGTCATCTTTCTTCGATGTATGATACGTCTGTAATTGATACGTTGATAGCGTAAAGGCCTCTCCCACTGCCTCTACAAAAACAGGATCGGTTGTTAGGCTTTCCATCGCAAGACTAGCTTTGTTATTTCCATCACGATTGATTCGCTTAAACACTTTCCCCATCGCCTTGCGGAAGCGAGATACGTCTAATTCGTCTTTCTTTCCAAGACCGACAAAATAAATTCGTTTGGCACCGATTTTTCCTAACGTATGTACTTTCGATACCGTGCCATAACTGTTTGTGACGTCTTCACTTTTGACTAAGTCGTCAAGTTGGCCGTCTAAAGCGTCATTTAGCTGTTGGTACACAGCCTGTCCCACTTTATTTTCTTCAAATAACCCGATGACTAATGCCTCTGTGTGAGCATTTTTAACTGCATCGTTAACTGTATTAAACATAGTTGACACCTCCATGTAGATAACTATATCTTATCAGAAAATTTTATAATCCGAAATATCCGGACATTGAAAAAGCAGTTGCGACTGAGCACAACTGCTTAAATCTTATTGTTGATTCAAAACGGGTAACGCATTATTTTTGATTTGTTCTTCCCAATAAGCGATGTCTTCTTGAGTCACGGAACCATTGCCTTCCTCAATGACATACACGTCCACTTCACGTTTACCCCACTCATCATACACATCATCAACGGTATCATAATATAAATCTATTTTATGTCCTTTAATGGCACCACCAATATCCATAACAATTCCATACCCATAATCTGGAACATATATAACTGTTCCTAATGGAAACACCGATAAATCAGCGGCAACGGATGAAATGACATCACGCTGTACCATAAGTCCAGAATATGTCACACCATATTGAGGGTGGTCCTCTGTTTTCCCAGTAGATTCATAACCCGCTGTATATCCAGTTGCGACAACAGTTTTAACTGGAAATTGTTTAAAAGCTACCTCAGCGGACATAGACGCTAATTCGACATCTTCCCCTGCTGTCTGATTTACTTCCCCATCGACTTGTACGGTTTCTTCCTCTTCCCATTCAATCACTTTATCAGATAAAGAAACGTGTTGTCCCTCGTGATTTTTATATGGTTTTAATGGTGTATCCTCATCTACTGTAATCGAAAGGAAATTAACAGATAACAGTATAAACGCAATGCTTGTCAACAAAATAGCAAAAAAGAAATGGTTCTTAAATTGGTTACGCATTTTAAACACCTCTTTAGGCAAAAGCGTAACCAGATTAAGAACCTTTTATACATTTATCTGAAAATTTTATCTATTATAACTATTAAAGTATAATAATTAACTAGAACATGCGATAACCTTTTTTGCGTAATAGTTTAATGACATAACCGGCCACAAGTGTGCCAACAAATCCTGAAATCAGCACAATAATATCAAAAGTTTCTAGGCTTACGAATTGTTCTCCTAAAGCGGAAAACGCCTGACCTGGAGAGTGAAAATAACTCCAAAATGACATATTATCTATAATTAGAATAACCACAATCGGAAAAATAAACGCCATTAACCACGTCGCGCGTAGCAGCATATTTAAAATAAAGGCAATCCCAAAAAATAAAACGAAAAATAAGAGGGCTGCCACAAATCCAAACAGAATACCCAAAGCGATTCCCCTACCTTTTATTTCTCTTTTTCACTTCAATTATTGTATCTTATAATATGGCAAAAGAAAAGCAAAGGCAGTTTAAAAACACCTTTGCTTAATCATTTTAGTGATACATATCAAGTTTACCTTTTTTAAGAAGTAGTCCGACACCGCCAAGTTTAAGTAAGTAACGATTATCAATAGCTTTTTTCATGATGGATGCGGAACGACCATATAACTTCGTATCATCAAACACAACACCGATCGCATCCGTATAACCTAATGAGGCCACGGTACCTTGGATGTTTGGTTGGAAGCTTTCTAATTTGTCATTTCCGTTAATAAGCTGCTTAAGGTTATGTGCAGTCGTATCAGCCATTTGAATCGCAATTTGTGCTGTTGGCGGGTAAGGGCGCTCGGAATCTGGGTTCATAATCACGGCACAGTCACCCACAACAAATACGTCATCATAATCAGGTGTACGTAGGTCATCACGAACAGGTACGCGACCACGGTTCACTTCAAATCCAGATTCTTGAACGATTGAATTACCGGTAACACCTGCTGCCCAAATCACGTTCTTAGATTTAATTTCTTCTTGTTCTTCATCCTTCTCAACGATAATGCCTTCTTCATTACATTTCTTAATCATCGTGCCAAGTCTGAATTCAACACCTTTTTCTTCAAGACGATTCATCGCATATTCAACTAATTCAGGGTCAAAGCCTGCTAGAGCAGTTGGACCACCTTCAACGTTTAATAAGCGAACTTTTTCTCTAGGAACATCATACTCCTGGCAAAGCTCTGGAATGCGATTAGCAACTTCTGCTACAAACTCGATTCCAGTGAAACCTGCACCACCCACAACTATGGTGATCAAGTCTTGGCGTTCTTCTTTTTCAAGGTTATATTGAGCAAAATTGTACTCAATATGATCACGAATTAAACGTGCGCTGTTAATGTTTTGAATAGAGTAAGCATATTCCTCTAGCCCTTCGATACCGAAAGTAGCCGATTCAAAGCCTAGTCCAATAACTAAATAATCATAAGATAATTCCCCATCTTCTAGCTTCACTGTTTTACTTTTCGGATCAATCGATTCAACCGTGTCTTGAACAAAGTTGATTTTGTTGAAGTCCACTACATCTTTAATCGCGATACGTGTGCGATCATGATGTAATGTACCTGCCGCATTTTCGTGTAACCATGTTGTTTGATAGTGGTAATCATTTTTGTTTACCAGTGTGATGTTCGCCTCTTCAGGTGAAACCTGCTTTTGAAGGTTGACAGCTGTCATAATGCCGCCGTAACCTGCACCCACAATGACAATGTTTGGTCTGTTCATTCTAAATCCCTTCCATCTCAAAAAATTTTAGAAAACCGAGCTTCCGTGCAGTCGAAAGCCTTAGTTTTAATAATGAAAAAAAGTGCATTGAAAAATAATCACAAGATAACTTTGTGATTTTTTTCACAGATAAAGATAAAAATTGTCATAATTTCGTAATACATTACCTAAAATCAATCATAGAACTTTTTGATATGTTTTTCAACCCTCACAATATTTTCGGACGTTTCAGACAATTTGCCTAAAGGTTATCAAATCATTTCTTATAATGTTATAATGTTCAATGGTGCAATTTGAAATACATTAAAGGTGGGGAAAAGTATGAATGACCAAGTAAGAGACATTACGATCATTGGTGCTGGTCCGGTTGGTCTTTTCACTGCTTTCTACGGTGGCTTACGGCAAGCTGACGTACAAATCATTGAAAGCCTCCCACACATCGGTGGCCAATTAACTGCATTATACCCTGAAAAATACATTTACGACGTTGCCGGATTTCCTAAAGTCCGTGCGCAAGAATTAGTCGATAATTTATATGAGCAAGTTAAGCCTTTCAACCCAGAGATTACACTTGATCATGCGGTTCAAGAAATCGAAAAGGTTGAAGAAAACTTATTCAACATCAAAACGGACAAAGATGTTTTCCAAACTAAATCCGTTATTATTACAGCTGGAAACGGCGCCTTTGAACCACGTAAGGTCAAGGTAGAAGGCGCCGAAAAATACGAAGACACGAATCTTCATTACTATATCAAAGATCTTGAAGCCTTTAGAGATAAGCGTGTCATCGTATTTGGTGGCGGGGACTCAGCAGTGGACTGGGCCCTCATGTTAGAGCCTATTGCTGAAAAAGTAACACTCGCTCACCGCCGTAATCAGTTCCGCGCCCACGAGCACAGTGTCGAACAATTGAAAGAGTCCTCCGTTGAAATTTTAACACCATATGTTCCAGTTGAGTTTCACGGTGAAGAAAACATTAACAAAGTAGTTCTTCAAAAGGTTAAAGAGGAAGAAACCATCGAAATTGATGTTGATGATGTCATTGTCAATTACGGTTTTATTTCCTCATTAGGCCCTATTAAGGATTGGGGCTTAGAAATCGAGAAAAACAGTATCGTTGTTAATTCAAAAATGGAGACAAACATCGAAGGCATTTATGCGGCTGGAGATATCACCACCTATCCAGGTAAAGTTAAATTGATTGCCTCAGGATTCGGCGAAGGCCCAACAGCTGTTAATAATGCGAAGGTTAGAATAGATCCAAATGCACGTGTTCAACCGAAGCACTCAACTTCTATGAAAATATTTGATCAATAGAACTATTGACAAATTTGTGAAAGTTATATAACCTTTGAAATATATCAAGGGGGAGTAGCTTTTACAATAAAAGTCGTCACTTCAGGGGTTCTGCCCTCGGCTTTATTGGCAATGCTTCAATTGTTAGCGAGACCTTTGCTTACTCGTTATGAGTAGGTAAAGGTCTATTTTTATTTACATAGTCATAGAGGAGAGATTTGATGGAATTATTCAGCGCTGAATTTTTTTCAGCCTTATTTTCAATTATTTTAATTGATTTAGTTTTAGCTGGTGATAACGCAGTTGTAATCGCTTTAGCTGCAAGAAATTTACCGAAACATCACCAGAAGAAAGCCATTATATGGGGAACAGTCGGGGCGATTGTCATACGTGCAACAGCAACATTGCTCGTTGTATGGCTCCTTAAGATTCCTGGTTTACTTTTAATCGGGGGACTTGTCTTACTGTGGATTGCTTATAAGCTATTAACAGAAGATGAAGATCCTGACATAAGGGCTGGTAACAGTCTTGGTTCAGCTATTAAGACCATTATTATTGCAGATGCGATGATGGGACTCGACAATGTGTTAGCAGTTGCGGGTGCAGCACACGGAAGTTTCCTACTCGTTGTAATTGGACTATTGATTTCAGTTCCAATTGTGATTTGGGGAAGCCGCCTTGTTCTAGGCCTTATGGAAAAATACCCGATTATCATTACAATCGGTGGTGCTGTCTTAGCCTGGACCGCCTCGAAAATGATTGTAAAAGAATCGTTTATTAAAGCTTATTTTGAAAATCCCTTCATTAAATATGGGTTTGAAATTTTTGTTGTTGCTCTCATAATTTCTCTTGGTTATCTTAAGAAACGTTCTAATAAAAGGCAAAAAGAAGAAGAAAATCCACAGAAAGAACAGAAAGAAACTGTTGCTGAAGGGCAAGTATAGATTAAAGGGGCATTCTCCATTGAGGATGCCCCTTTAATCCTTTGGGCTGATTGAATCCGTGATGAAACATCATGAATACCCAATCACCATGTCCGGATCCCCAATAATCGAGATGAGTCCCCAATGAGGCTTGTTTTTTACCCGATGATGGCTTCTGAGTCCCCATTGATGCTTGTTTTTTGCCCAATGATGGCTCCTCTTTCCCCATTGAGGCTGTTTTTTGGCCCAATGACAGCTCCTCTTTCCCCATTGAGGCTTGTTTTTTGCCCAATGATGGCGTATGAATCCCCAATGAACCTCTCTGAATCCCCAATAAAAACCTTAAATCCCCAATGTTTCCTATGAATGCCCAATATAGCCTCATAAGCACCCAACAAGTTCAAAAAAATAGCTTGTTGTCAATTCTGACAACAAGCTTCCGATTAACAATTTTCTGGAGTTCCAGCGTTTGTTTTTGTTTTAAAAGATGAGCCACAGCCACAAGAGACAATCGCATTCGGATTATCAATCGTAAATCCGCCGCCCATCATGTTTTGTTTAAAATCAATCGTTGTTCCCTCAATGATTGGGCGATCCATTTTCGCAATCACAACAGGAACATCATAATCCTCATAAAGCTCATCTGTTTCTTTTACTTCATAGTCAAAACCTAATTTATACGAGAGACCGCTGCATCCGCCCCCTTTAACGCCGAAGCGTAAATACACTTGATCAGCTGACTCTTCTTTTAACATTTCGTTAATTTGTAACTGTGCTTGATCTGTTAATTCAATTGCCATACGATCTACCTCCTCTACTTATAGTATACAAATCATTGGCCGATGCTTCAAACAGTCTGCAATTAAGTTTTCAAAAAATAAATACCTTCTGCAACATTAACAGCTGGCCCCTTCATCATGACGTGGCCATTTTCTTCCCAAGTAATCGTTAAATCCCCGCCATCTAAATGAACCGTTACGCTCTCGCCTCGTTTAACATAATTGTTTAACACTGATGCGACCACTGATGCACACGCCCCTGTCCCACAGGCTTGTGTAATACCAGACCCGCGTTCCCATACTCGGAAATTGATTTCATGATCATTTAAAACTTCGACAAATTCGACATTAACGCCTTCTGGAAATCGGGCATCACTAGTTACTTCAGGCCCAACCGTATCAATCGGAGCATCATTAATATCCTCAACGTAGAAAATAACATGCGGGTTCCCCATCGATACAGCCGTCGCAAACAAATCTTGATCACCAACTGGAAATTTCTCATTGATAACAGTCTCATTAGTATAATTTGCTGTTACCATTGGGATTTGCTCACGTTGTAAAATGGGCTCACCCATATCAATCGTCACTTGCTCTACGATGCCGTCAATGACTACCACTTCTGCTTCAACAACACCTGATTTGGCTTCAATTTGAAATTGTTCTTTCGGTACGTAGCCGGAGTCGTATGCCAACTTAGCTACACAACGCAGTCCATTTCCACAATTCATAGCCTCAGAACCATCTTTGTTAAAAATTCGCATGCGCACATCGGCATTAGTTGAAGGTAACATCAAAATAAGTCCGTCAGACCCTATTCCAGTGTTTACGTCAGAAACAGCTTGGGACAATTGGGGTAATAGCTCTTCATTAATTTTCGTTTCAAATCCATCAATATAAATATAATTGTTACCTAAGCCGTGCATTTTTGTGAAAGGTATTTTCATAGCCATACTCCCTAAACGATTGGATTTTCATCTAGATGCTTATAAATATTATTTAATAATTGTTCTGGTGTCTCGCCTGTTACACATTCCCCTTCTACAAGAGCAAAGAGCGTCATAGAACATAACGCACAATGGCTTGTACACCCTAATTCAACGACATCTAAGTCAGGGTCGCGGGCCAATTGATCAAAAACCTCTTGTGACCCGCTGACCAAATTATTGATACAAAATTCAATTATTGGGTTCATTTGGCTTACACCCCTCAGTCTGTTTTTCTTTGAACCCTATTTCCCTATTGGGGTTGTAGTCCACGATCCTCTAATGCGCGATAAACGGTTTTAAGTCTCGGATTTCCTTCACCCACAATTTCGTCTTCAATAAGAACTACGGGATAAAACATATCTTCTTCAATCACACGTTCAGCAAAACCCTTATACGGTTGTTCCTCTGGTGGGTTAAATATATCGATATATTTATATGTCACGTCATTTTCGCCATACTTTCTAGTGATGGCAGCTTGGAGCCAACCGTACTGTTCCTTTGAACTAGGCAAATTAACGCAACTTGGACATAACACTTCAGCTCCGTAAACGGTTAATTTAATTTTCTCCCCCATGCTTCCCCTCCTATATAATCTTCAGTTAATTTTATTTTACATGAGAATGAATTAAAGTTACAATGATAATGATTCTCAATAATTTATGAAAAACGCTTAGAAAAATATCGCATTCGTGATATAATATAAAATAAGAAAGGGGAAGATGAACGATGTTTGAACAAGTACATGAAGTCATTGGAAAACTACGCCCTTTTTTACTTCGTGACGGCGGTGACGTTGAACTTGTAGATGTAGATGATGAGGGCATTGTTCTTTTACGCCTAAAAGGTGCATGCGGGAATTGCCCGAGTTCGGCGATTACATTAAAAGCTGGCATTGAGCGTGCGTTACGTGCGGAAGTCCCAGGTGTTCAAGAAGTAGAACAAATTTTCTAATCTTATAAAAGGAGCAATGGCTAATAACCATTGCTCCTTTTGCTTATTTAACTGGTGTCACGGGCTCCTTTCCCCTTAAAACCTTTTCAACATTTTCAATGGCTAACTCCATCATGTTCAGCCGTGTTTCAACACTGGCTGAGCCGATATGCGGGAGGGCTACAACATTGTCTAATTCCAATAATGGGTGATCATGACGAATAGGTTCGTTGTCAAAGACATCTAACCCTGCTGCCTTGATAGTCCCGCTATCCAAAGCTTTATACAGGGCTTCCTCATCGACAACTCCCCCACGAGATGAATTAATAAAAATAGCCGAGCTTTTCATTTGTTTAAATATCTCTTCATTAAACATACCCTTCGTTTCGTTAGTTAACGGCGTCATACATACCACAAAGTCTGACTGCTTAATAAGCTTATCAAATGACACATACGTCGCATTTAAGGCCTCCTCAGCCTCTACCTTCCTCGAACGATTATAATAAAGAATCTCCATATCAAAGCCTGTGGCGCGCTTAGCAACGACTTCACCAATATTCCCCATGCCGACAATCCCAATCGTTTTATGATGCACATCTGAACCAGCTAATAATAACGGTGACCATGTCTTCCATTGATCATTTTTAATATACGTCATGCTTTCAGGTATTCTGCGTGCTGTCGCTAATAGTAAGGCAAAGGTTAAATCAGCTGTTGTATCAGTTAGCACATCAGGTGTGTTGGTAATCGTCACATTGTGCTTTTTAGCCGCTTCAAGGTCAATATTGTCATAACCCACAGCCAGATTGGCGATGATTTTTAAGTTTTTTGCCTGTTCAAATACCTCATCGTCTATTTTTTCGGTAAGCATGGTGATTAAGCCATCGACCTCTCTAGCCTTTTCTAACAAAACTTCGCGCGTCACTGGCTTTTTTTCATAAGGCCACATATCAACCTCAAACTGGTCATAAAGTTTAGCCATGACAGAATCGGGTAATTGACGAGTAACAAAAACTTTTTTCAAACAAATAACCTCCCGTTTTCATATTTATAAAAATGTCTGGTTGAAGTAAAATATATTTAAATCATATAAAGTAGGTGTTAGTTTATGAAAGAACTAGAACAAGTTGCATTAGAAGCATTAAAAAATCGTGGTGTGGACCTCGATGCCATTGCAGATTTAGTTTATTTTCTGCAGAAGAATTATCATGATGCTTTATCAAAAGAGGAATGCTTAGATAATGTCAAAAAGGTATTACAAAAACGTGAAGTACAAAATGCGATTATAACAGGTATTCAATTAGATAAATTAGCTGAAAAGAACGAGTTAGATGAGCCATTACAGCAAATCATTGAGGCGGATGAAGGTCTTTATGGAATCGATGAAATCGTTGCTTTTTCAATTATTAATATTTACGGCTCGATTGGTTTTACGAATTATGGTTATATCGACAAAGTCAAACCAGGGATACTCGAAGCCTTAAATGATAAGCGTAATGGCTGTCATACATTTTTAGACGATATTGTCGGTGCCATTGCAGCGGCTGCTTCTAGCCGATTAGCACACAGTCAAGATAATCCTATGGACACACTAGATGATTAGTCGAACCAATCTGCTAACGTTTTGATTGAATAGGTCGGTTGAACTGAGTATTGACGCAGCTCCTCTTGTGATGTTACCCCTGTTTGGACATGTAATGTATCCATGTTCGCCCGAATGCCGGCTTGTATGTCAGTCTGATAATTATCACCCACCATGATGGCGTCACTCGGTTCGACACCTAATTGTTCTAACGCAATATAAAGCATATGGCCAGTTGGTTTGCCGACAATTTCCGGTTTCATCCCCGTGACATTTTCAACAAGCGTGGCGAACGCACCATTACCGGGTACAAAACCTTTTTCAGTCGGAACTTTGATGTCGGGATTGGTTGCAATAAATGTTGCGCCATTTTGTAAATGAACACAAGCCTCAACTAGCTTTTTATATGTATTATCTCGGTCAATCCCCATCACGACATAATCAGGATCCTTATCGACAACCTTAATTCCTTTGTCTTCTAATGCTTTAATTATCCCATCTTCTCCAATGACAAAAGCTGTTGCATCTGGCTTTTCCTCTTTGATAAGACTAGCTGTAGCTAAAGATGCTGTCATAATTTGTACTGACTCAGCCTCAATGCCAAAATTTATAAGCTTTTCTTGCGTTAATTCTGGCGTACGTGATGAATTGTTTGTCACAAACATAAACGGAATCTGTCTAAATTTCAACTCATCTATAAACACCTTCGCCTCTGGTATTGGTTGTTTACCACGATACATCGTTCCATCTAAATCAATTAAATAGGCCTTATAATGTTTCACTTATCTTACTCCTCACGCTCTTTAAAGGTTGTTAAAGGTCCCATTTCCTTCTCTAAATAATCTAAAACGTAGGGACGGAATTGCTGTAACGTAGATAAATGTTTCGATAATACATCGGCAATTTGATCGTGGTTGATATTTGTATATTCACGGACGAGCATTTTTCGAAGTGCAATCGTCTCTTTAAAAGCCTGTTCATCTTCTTTTGGAATCACCTGTTCATCAATTAATATGTCAATGATATCCTCATAACTACCAGGGTCGCGCATAATAAACCCATCAATCATCATGTTTCCAACATCGATAACTGATTCGACCACCATTTGTGCTAGACGTTCAACGCCTAATTTCTCTAAAAAAGTCGCACTATTCTCTTGTTCAAACGTTTCTAATAAACCTTTCATATACAGTAATGTATTTTCAATATGACCTCGATCAACAAAATACATGTTTATCACTCCTAGAAGTATTAAATTAACGATGACCTGGTATGATTGACTTCTTACAATATCAAGTCTAACACAAACGCAGCATTTTACAGTTATATTATGACACATCTCCTCCATTTTGCTAAAATAATAACCAATACATATGAGGAGGTTACGATCATGGATATCCATTTCTTATCAGACGTAACAGAGCAGGCCGAAGTTCGTTACATTAGTATGCACACCGAGACACGCCGATACGATGTTGCTGTTCTGACAAGCCCTCGATTAGAAGAAAAGAATGAAGTAGTCTTCATTGATTTACAAGGTCCTCGTTATACTAAAATAAATAAAAATCATATTGAAGACAGTGAATACTTAGCACATGCCTTTAATGTTAATGAATACGAATCTGATGAAATATATGAGATCTTAAATCAAATTTTGAATAACTAACTGTCTCCTGTAGAAACTAAAGAAAAAGGAGGCAGTTACATGCGAAGAAGAAAAAAGCAGCAGGATGATTTTACCCCTGTAGAAGTACGGGATAATTATCAAGTTCCAGAGGAATTCCCAGAAGGAACATACGGAAATCCAATCAACGCTGATGAGCCTTTACATGCTATGCCAGAAAAAGAATCAAAACGACATCACTCTGCATTCGCGTATGAAAATAAAGAGTTGCATGCAGATTTACCTCGACAATTCCCAGACGCTCATGATCCTCAGGATTATCCTGATGAAGAAGGGATTACACATCCTGAAAAAAAATGACCTGAAACAGGATTCAGGTCATTTTTTATGGATCTTATAGATCTATCCGTTTCAACACAAAATAAGCACAACCAAAATTACAATACTCATACAAATAATCTTCTAATGTTGAAATTTTAGTATCAAATGAAGCTTTTTGATTTTGATCATCGTAAAAACCTTTTAAACGTAGTTGACCAAATCCCCAATCACCTACGATGTAATCGTACTTTAATAAAATATCACTAATACGTTCCTCAATGGCTTCTGCTTCGTATCCTTCTTTATAGTCATGTAACAATTCGTATTGCTGTCCGAGTAGTTCAATCACTAAAATCACCTCTAATATCTAATAGTGTACCATATTTTCCTATTTTTAAGGACACATTTTTTTCATATAACTGAACAGTATAAAAACCAAGCAGAATTTTATAAAAGGGGTTTTTTAATATGAACAGGCTACATAAGCGAGTCGGTGTTCTATTTATTTTAATGATGTCGTTTATGTCTCATTCATTTTTGATACAGGCCGAAGATGGTAAAGATAAAGAAATAGATGATGCAACCTTAAGACAATCACTTTATGAAAAAACAGAGACACTTACCCAAATTCCCTGGTATTATATCGCGGCCATAGATCAATATGAAGGCAATATAAGAAAATCAAACGATGATCGTTTAACAGGTATACAACTTCCTTTTCAAGATTGGTATGGTGTCCTACCCGTTGATCCTGAACATGCATTAGACGAAAAAACGATTAACCTATTTGGGGGAATCGGAAAAGATGGAGATGGTGATAGTATTGCAGATCCGACAAATGATGAAGATGTTTTATATACGTTTGCTATGGAAGTTCAGCAAAAAATTGCCGAAAATAACAGCTTTGAATCGGCGCTTACTGCTTATTACGAACGAGAAAAGACAGCTCAAATAATCACTGAAATCGCAACGCTTTTCAAGCATTATCAAACGACTGATTTAAGTGAACGTGCTTTCCCTATTCCTAAATGGAATAACTACAGTTACCGTTCAACCTGGGGTGATAGCCGTGGTTATGGAGGTAGAAGAATCCATGAAGGAACGGATATCTTCGCATCATATGGGACACCCGTCCGAAGCACCTCATATGGGATTGTTGAAATAAAAGGCTGGAATAAATTTGGTGGCTGGAGAATCGGGATACGCGATAAGTATAACATTTATCACTACTATGCCCATCTAAATAGCTTTGCAGATGACATTGATGAAGGAACCATTGTCGAACCTGGTGATGTTATTGGATATGTGGGCGCATCAGGCTATGGGCCAGAAGGAACATCAGGTAAGTTCCCACCGCATTTACATTATGGCATGTATAAAGATAATGGTAAAAATGAATGGGCATACGATCCTTACCCTTATTTAAAACGTTGGGAGCGTCAGCAATAGTAACATGATTGGGTTGCAATTCCACTCCATAATTGAAAAAATAAAGAATAGATCAACATTGGAGTGGGGAATATTGAAAAAAATTGCCGGAAGTCGAGTGGTGAAAACAGGTATCGCCATTTTCATTACAGCTTGGCTTTGTGAATTATTAAACTGGCCACCTGTTTTCGCCGTTATAACTGCAATTGTCACAATTGAACCAACCGTTTCACAATCAATCAAAAAAGGAATCGTTCGCTTCCCTGCGTCTGCGATCGGTTCTTTTTATGCTGTTTTATTTATATACTTTTTTGGCCATTCACCATTAACCTATACATTTGCAGCTGTCTTTACAATCGTAACGACCTATCGTTTGAAGCTGTATTCTGGTTTATTAGTCGCAACATTAACGGCGGTCGCAATGGTCGAGGTTATTCATACGAATGTCATTTTATCATTCTTCATCAGGCTCGGAACAACGACAATCGGCCTAGTGGTATCAACTTTGGTGAACATGTTTGTTCTGCCACCTGATTATACTAAAGAAATAGTCAAAATGCTTAAACAAATCACGAAGAAAACAGGTATAGCAGTTGAACAAACCTTTCACCATTACATATTAAATCGATCAGAAAGACAAAAATGTCAACAGCTCCTTGATCAATTAGAAGAGCAAGTCCATAAAATTGAATCATTAATTCAATATCAAAAGGATGAATCACATTATCACCCTTTAACTGCGTCTGAACAAAAGAAATTTAATAAAGCCCAAAAACAAATTATACGGATTAAATTAATGATCTATCATATGGATAACATTATGAATACACCTTTAGAACAAATCAATCTTACCGAACAGGAACGACAAAAGATTTTAGAATCGGTATCTGAACTTTCTTATTCGATGCGTCAAAATACCGATTTCAATATGAACAATCATCGTCAAAACCTAAGGGAATTAATGCAACTATATTGGGATGATAATGAAAACATAAGGAAGAATTATAAATCTTACCCATCCACATTCCCAGGCGAGATTATTGTGTTATATGAATTAGTATCCATCTTCTACTTAGCAGAAAATTATTATAAAGAAAAAACAGACTAACCACCCCCCTAGTTGAGATAGCTAGGGGATTTAAAATGTAAGAATAAATAACGCTCCTCCCAATTCCGATTGTTTGACTTCAAGTTTTCCATTCGATTGATCAATAATCGTCCGAGCTATGGCTAATCCTAGTCCCGTTTCGCCACCTTTTCCCTTTACAAATCGGTTAAAAATATAAGGGATTAAATTTTCAGGTATACCATCTCCATCATCTTCAATAAAAATTGAATGGCCTTTAGTTGTGATGGCGATTTGAGATTCTGCGTGTCTAATCGCATTAATCACGATATTTAGCAAGGCTTGTAGTAGTTTTTCTTCGTCTGAATAAATTTCAAACGAACTCGTTAGAATGAACTTTAACTCCACCTGATCCTGTTCTGCTAATGGTAACACTCGATCATAAACCCGTTCGATCAAATGCCTCGAATCGATGGTTTGTTGCTTAAAAACTTCTTCTTCACTTTCCAACTTTGCTAACCAAATCATTTCATTTATAATCTTTTTAAGACGGCCAATTTCTTCTACCATCGTCTCTAATCCTTTATTGCGTTCCTCCCCTTCAAAAACTCCTTCTTTGATACCCTCTGCATAACCTTGTATCGTCATGAGCGGTGTTTTGAGTTCATGGCTTGCATTTTGAAAGAAAGCCTGCTGAGACTGCATATACCGTTTCAGTTCTTCTGCCATATCAAATAAGCTTTGTTCAACATCCTTAATTTCTCCCGTTGCCTTGACACGATCTAAATCATTAAATTGACGTCTTTCAACTTTTTTGAGCTCATGTTTGAGTAATGTTAGCGGCTTTACTAATCGGTTTGTTAAATAGTAGCTGAGCAAAATGGCCAAGAGTCCACCAATCAAAAATACAATTAATAATCGATTTAGGAAACTGTTTTGTACTTCCTGTAAGTCGTTTAAAGGTGTTAATAAAATGAGCTCTAATCCTGTTCTATTAGGGTTTCTCGCTATACGTGATATCACATATTTTTGTTCTGAACCTTCCCATAAATTCTCTGAGTAATTACTGAAATAGCCTTCTCGATAAAATCTCTGGGTATTTTTTATTGGCATGGTCGTATATAAAACGGTATCTTCACCGGCGTGATATAAAATTAAATCGCCTTCCTGTGATGTTAAAAACTCTTGAAACTCTTTTACCGACTCAATTGATCCGTATTGATTATTTAAAATTTCAATTAGAAGTTCTCCCTTTTGTTCAAGTTCAACCTCTTCTTTGTCAATTAACATATCTAAAATAAGAGAATAAATTATAAAACCAGTTAAGGTTAAAATGACAAGCAATAACCCTGAAAAGGCAAGGTTTAATTGTGTACGGAGCTTCATAATGATCCCTCATCAACTTTAAATCGATAACCAAACCCCCACACTGTTTCAATCGGAATATGGTTCAACTTTTTTCTGATTCGTTTTACTAAATCATCAACCGCTCGATCACTTCCAAAATAATCGTCTCCCCAAATACGATTTAATAATTCTTCTCTTGAAAAAGCCCGATTTGGGTGACTGGAAAATAAAGTTAGTAAATCAAATTCTTTAGAGGTTAATTCGATTTCCTTACCATTCCAAAATACTCGTCTTTCACTTAATTGAATCACCAAATTTAACATCTTTATATAATCATCCTTGTCTTGTTCAACTTGAGTAGCATCTACACGCTTGAATAACCGTTTAATACGGGCCACAAGCTCCCCCGGACTAAAAGGTTTAGTTAAATAATCATCGCCTCCTAATTCTAGCCCTAATATTTTATCAACCTCTTCGTCTTTTGCCGAAATGATAATAATCGGTACTTCACTTTTTGAACGAATTTTTTTACAAAAATCATACCCATCCATTCCCGGAAGCATTATATCTAAGATCCACATATCTGGTGGTGTCGATTGCCAAAAATCCATTCCTTCTTCTGCTGAATCAAGAACCGTTACGTTATAGTTCGCTTTTTTTAAATATGCCGACACAATATTTTGTATATTAACATCATCTTCTACCACAGCAATATGTTTCATTTATTCCACCTCCCATAGATGACTCTATATCTATGTTACTTAAATTTTAATCAATATCGGTAATATTAGCCAAAATTACACACTTTTTATACATTTTTCTTAAATGACTGCCACAAAACCTTATCATAATAATATTTGAAAATAATAAATGAGGTGATGCATGATATGTATAACAATGAACATGATACAAACCAATACCCGACCAATCAACAAGAACAAACTCATATGACTGAATCCGCTCACCAAACACATAATCACCTTACAAAGTCTAAAAGCAATGGAAGAATTGGCTTGGGTAAGATGTTATCCGCTGGTTTTATAGGTGGACTCTTCGCTACAATATTAACGATTTTTTTAATGTCTAGCCAATTATTTACGAGTGCTACAAATGAACAACCGAATAAGGAAAGTGTACCTGTCAATGCTCAAACAAACCAATCAGAAATATCAGACCAAATTTTCAGCTCTGATAACGCCTCGATTTCCGCAGACATTAATGAACTATCTGAATCAGTTGTCGGTGTAGTAAACATTCAAAAACAAAATATTTTTGATCAAGGCTCAGAAGCCGGCACAGGGTCAGGGATTATATATAAGAAAGATGGAAATGAAGCCTATGTTGTGACAAACCATCACGTGATTGAAGGCTCCAAAGAAGTTGAAGTTGTATTAAATAAAGACCAACGAATTGAAGCAGAAATAGTAGGATCAGATCAATTGACTGATTTAGCTGTTCTAAAAATTAATGGTGAAAATGTTGATACTGTTGCAAAATTAGGCAGCTCAACAGAAATTAAAATTGGTGATACGGTTATCGCTATTGGTAACCCCTTAGGATTAGAGTTTTCAAACTCTGTAACGAAAGGTATTATTAGTGGGCTAAACCGTTCACTAAACGTTGATACAAATGGGGACCGGCAGCCAGATTGGGTGACTGAAGTCATTCAGACAGATGCAGCTATTAACCCAGGTAATAGTGGTGGTGCTCTAGTGAATGAAAATGGTGAAGTAATTGGAATAAATTCAATGAAAATTGCACAGCAAAGTATTGAAGGCATGGGCTTTGCTATTCCAATTGATCAAGCCAAAAATATAATCAAGCAAATTGAAGAAAACGGAGAAGTAAAACGTCCTTTAGTAGGAATAAGCGCAGTCCCATTAAATCAAGTACCACAACCTTATAATCGAAATATTGAAGTATCGGATGACATCAAATCAGGCCTTGTCGTAGCACAGGTTGAAAATGGTTCACCTGCAGAAGAAGGGGGATTACAACAATATGATGTAATTACAAAAATAAATGATCAAGAAGTTAAAACGATTATTGATTTAAAAACTTATATTTATAACGATGTGAAAATCAATGAAAGTATTGAGTTAACCATCTATCGTAACGGTGAAGCTCAAACAGTTGAGCTTACATTAGATGAAGCTATATAAAAAAACGTGGACAGAATAATTCTGTCCACGTTCTTTTATTAATCTTATTTAGACTTTTTAACAGCTGATACAATGCTCGCTGCTAAGCCTCCCCAAATAATCACCATTCCGATAATCATAACAGTTATTGCACTTGCTGTCATACCGCTTCATCCTCCTTTGAAGAGTCATAAGATGATTCATCTAGAAGCTCTGGATTCCATTTCTTGAGCGTAAACAGTAAGCCGATGATTAACGCTGCAGCAGCAACAAACCAACCGCCGTATATGATAAATGCATCTTCATATCCACCATAATTTCCTGTTGTATTATTATCACCGGTGTGTTGCTTTAATAAGTTAACCTTGAATAAATCAAACATCATGTAACCTAAAATTAGTGGAGTTATAATGCCAAGCGATACCTTCCACCAACCTCCAAGCTTAATAGAAGAAACGCTGTTCGCATGTTCTTGAATATTACCAAGCTTGCGTAGGAACCATGCAATCATTATAACTTCAACCAACCCAATAAAGGCTACACCAAATTGGTTAATAAAGTAGTCAGCTGTATCTAAGAAATTTAATCCGCCTTGTGTCGCAAAGATAAGCGACACTAACATCGCTAAACCACCACCGAATATAACGGCCTTGGATCTTGAAATATTAAATTTCTCAGAGAAACCTGCAACATATGTCTCAACAATTGAGATTAGCGAAGACATACCGGCTAAGACCAGTGACGCGAAGAAAAGGAAACCAAATAAACCATTCATTCCCGGGAATTCATTAATGATTAACGGGAAAATCACGAATGCTAACCCAACGCCACCAGCGACTACTTCACTGACTGGTTCACCCATTTGAGTCGCTAAATAACCTAATGCAGAGAAGACACCAATACCAGCTAATAACTCGAAACTTGAGTTACCAAAACCGACAATAAAAGCGTTACCGGTTATATCAGATTTTTTATCAAGATAACTAGAATACGTTATCATAATCGCAAACGCAATCGATAAACTAAAGAAGATCTGACCATAAGCTGCAACCCAGACTTCCCCTTCCCAAATTCTTGAGAAATCTGGACTAAAGAATGCATCCAGTCCGGCTCCAGCCCCATCAAGTGTAACCGCACGGATAACGATAATTAAGAATATAACAGCTAGTGTTGGAATAAAGATACGGTTTGCTAGTTCAATCCCTTTACGGACACCTTTGTATAATACGAATAATACAACTGCCCATACAATAAGTATTGGGATAAGTACTTCTGGCACAAAAACCCCGGTTTGTCCGGCTTCAACCTGACTGACACCTAAAAAGTCATATAAGAATGTTTCGGTATCTGTTCCCCATTTTTGACCGAATGAAAAATAAGCATACATGATGGCCCATGCAATAATGGCACCATAGTAAGTAGAAATCACAAATGAAACAAAGACAGCCCACCAACCGAGCCATTCTGCTTTCTTATTCATTCGTGAAAATGTTAACGGCGCTGACCCACGAAATTTATGACCTAAAGAAAATTCCATGATTAAAAGTGGAATACCGGCCGTTAATAGTGCGATGAGGTATGGTATAAAGAAGGCACCCCCACCACTTTCATATGCTGTTGCAGGGAAACGCCAGATGTTACCCAGCCCGATTGCTGAACCACAGGCTGCAAGAATAAAACCGAGTCTCGTCCCCCATTGAGCACGATTGTTCATACGTTACTCTCCTTTCAAATTTTCTTTCTCTAAAATTATTTATTGCTTGCTACAATTATACTGGATTTTCCTATAATTCAGATAATTGCAACTTTAGTTATATTCATATTGTATCGAATGGCCTAGAGCCTGTCAAAACTTTTTCTGAAAAATTAAAAACTTTTGATAAAGCCAAAAAATAGCGTAAAGACAGGAATTTTCCCGCTTTACGCTATTTGTTAATCATTACCTTTTGGCAACTCTTAAATGAATTATATAGCTCAATAGAACTAGAACACCAATCGTTACGATTAATCCAACAAGCATGGAACTAGTTAAACCATAGAACACATAACCCAATACAGAAGCTAAAGCTGCAAGTACTGCATATGGAATTTGTGTTAACACGTGATCAATATGGTTCGATCCCGCTCCAGTTGAAGATAGGACCGTAGTATCGGAAATTGGTGAACAATGATCCCCAAACACTGAACCAGCAAGTGTAGCTGCTAGAGTAGGAACTAATAACGAAGGATCTGTTTCTACTACAATTCCTCCTGCTAAAGGAATCATAATTCCAAATGTTCCCCAAGATGTTCCTGTAGCAAAAGCCATAATTCCAGAAATAACAAACACAATTAAAGGTAAGAATAGAACATTAAAGTTAGATTGTCTTACAACTTCTCCTAAATATTCGCCAGTTTCAAGATTGCCTATTACATTAACAATCATCCAAGCCAATATTAAGATATAAATAGCTGGAAGCATAGCCTTAATACCTTCCCAAACTACACTGATAAACGCTGCACTCTTGTCCTTTTGTAGTAAATAAAATACGACTGCTATTAACACAGATATTAATCCACCAAAGAAAAGAGAGTAGTTAACATCCGAATTACCAAAAATATTAAGAAGAGTAACATCATCACCCGAGGTCTGAACTGCATTCAAACCAGTAATGGCCATAATTGCTACAGTTGAAACTACAAGCATTACGATAGGAATAATTAAATGATAAGGACGACCATTTGCATTTTCCTTTACGTCATCTTGTAAATCTCCAGGAACTTCTGAATTTAAAGGATCAATTAATTCTCCAGTATCCTTAGCACGAATTTCATGTTCTCGCATTGGACCGAAATCTAAATTCATTTTAATACTTAGGAAAACTAATAAAATAGCTGCAATTGCATAATAGTTAAATGGTATCGTTCCAATGAAAATATTAAACGCAGAAGTATCAGTAAACTCTTCTAAAGCTATAATTCCAATAATAGAAGCACCCCAACTAGAAACAGGTGACATAATAGTAACAGGCGCTGCTGTTGAGTCGATTAAGTATGCTAATTTTGCTCTAGATACTTTATACCGATCGGTTAAAGGACGGGAAATTTGTCCAATTGATAAGCTACTGAAATAATCATCAATGAAAATAACGAGACCTAATAAACCAGTTGAATATTGAGAACCTTCTCTTGTTCTGATTTTCTTAGTTGCCCAATTTCCAAATGCTCTTGCTCCTCCTGTGGCAGTTAGAAAAGCAATTAATATTCCTAATAAAATTAAGAATCCAAGTAATTGGAAACTACCTAATGCCCACTCACCTTCTGAGTAAAAGTTTCCTTGAAATGATATCCAAATTTGCTCTAATGTGCCTATTGGATTAAAACTTTCAACCATCAACGTACCTACGATAATTCCAACCCCAAGTGATAACAATACTTTTCTTGTTATTAAAACAAGGATAATCATCACCAGTGGTGGAATTAACGAATAGGCCGTACCCACAAAATCCATCGTAATTCCCCCTAAATAAATGATATTAGTACAAGTTTATGACATAAAAAAAAAGTAATGATAGAGAAATCTACCATTACTTCTGTACACAAACTGGTTATTTTCTCGATCAGTAGCGCCCCGCCATTTGCGAGAGTATATACCTTTTTCAGATACATACCAACATTTATTTTTTGACTAAAAATAAACGCTTCGGCAATTAACCCTTTCATGTACAATCTTCGTTGTCATCCTCATGCACATTACTCATGTTAGTTGCGCCTCTACCTCATCGAATTGATAAGGTTATCTAGTTGTTTATTTCACTTGCTTAATATAGCATAAGAAGGTTAGTCTTGTAAACCACTTTCTCCTTCCATAAATCCTCTATTTCCGCTTTCACTAAATCTACTATACGGAATAGATATGTTAGGACTGTTGCTACCGCCAGCTCCATAAAATTCAGGAACAAGTCCTTGAACAATTCGAGTATCGACTGGTATAGTCGTTGTCACCTCAGTTGTTGATGTTGAAAAAGGGATAACGATTTGCACATTAACTTTAATTTCGATCACTAAATTGATCAATGCATTGTTAATACCGTACTCTTCAATATGCGTGATGAAATCGGGTTGAACATCCCCAACAACACTAAAATGAACCGGAACACGCGGACCAAGATTGGCTAATAATGAATTTTGTGTAGCTTGACCAATCGGAATACGTACAACCGCCTCATTATTCATTTCTTCATCTGATTCAATGACCCGATCTTCTTCAAGGTCAAAATCCAGAGAATCACCGATCGGCCTCTCTCCTCGCTCTAAACGTTTTAAATAGTTTTGAACGCGAAACGTCGCATTTCTTAGCACACGATTTATAACACGAGAATTCCACCCTAAAGAAACAATGTTACCATCATCATTCGTTTCCATTTGGATTAATTGCTCGATATCTAAGTCGTCATTTAACCGTTTACTAACGGCTTCATTGATCGCTTCACGAGCAAATTGACCAACCTTGACCTCAGCAATGTCCATTAATGTGGGCTCGATTCCTTCATTTATAATCCAGACAGCAAAAATAATCGATAGAACGGTCGTTACAAACGTCAAAAGGATAATCTGGCTCAATGTTTTTGGTTTTCTTTTCTTGAACGGCCTTTTTCGATATGGATGCATGAGAAAACCTCCTCGGAACATTTTATGTCCAAGGAGGTTCGGTTATGTACGTTTAAAACGGTGTCGTGTTACACTTGGTAATCATAATGGTTGAATGCTCAGAGAGGTCGACTTCATATAATTCACTTAGTGTTAAACGAAGTTTCTCTTCTTCTAATATTCTGATGATTGGTCGATCAGGGATTTTGGATTGTTTAGCAATAATCCCCCTTCTTCCGTCGTTTAATTCAACATAAGATCCATTCGGGTAAATCGACACATGCTTTCGAAATAGTTCAATATATTTTTTTGAAAACAGTGAATCGCTTCCTGAATATAAAATTTCTAGCCCCTCGTGTGGTAGAAATGCATTCCGATACACACGATTAGAGGTGACCGCATCAAATACATCTGATACGGCCATGATTTTTGCATACTCATGAATATTGGCTTCCTTTAATCCTAACGGGTACCCGCTACCATCTAATCGTTCATGATGCTGATAGGCACAAAAAGCTACGATGGATGGAATGTTAGAAAACTTCTTCAGCATCTCATAACCATAAGTCGTATGCTCTTTAACGACATCAAATTCGATATCAGATAATTGATCAGGTTTGTTAATAATCGATTTGGGAACTTTTATTTTCCCAATATCATGAAGCATAGCTCCAATACCAATCTCTTCAATTTCCTTATCCGAAAATTGAAGCTCTTTGGCAAGAACCAATGTATAAACGGTCACATTAATAGAATGATTATATAAATAATCATCGAACATGAATATATCTGACATGATCGATAATATTTCATCGTGATGATTGATGGTATTGGCGATTTCATGGACGGTATCTTTTATGTCATCGATTGACCGTTCCAGTACATATTGATTTTGTGACGTCGCATCAAACTGGTCGAATGTTTTAAACGTTTTTCGTATCTTTGAGATGGTCTCAATTCTAAGTTCTTCATCAATAATACTTTGCGGTTCAATATTTTCAGAATAAGCATCTTCAATAAATACGTATTTAAAATCGAATTCTTTAAGGCGCCTTATTAATCGTTCTGTAAATATAACATCCTTTTGTAATAAAACTCTCCCATAAGAATCGATAATCGGTTTGGCTAATTGATTGCCTGGTTGAAGTGCTTTGACATCTACTGCTTTCATAATTTTCCCCTTAGCTATTTTTTTCTTCAATGATTATTTTAATCGAAGTAATGCGTTTTTACCAATCATACCCTCTTCCCAGC
Source organism: Tenuibacillus multivorans (assembly GCF_900103915.1). GTDB lineage: Bacteria > Bacillota > Bacilli > Bacillales > Alkalibacillaceae > Tenuibacillus > Tenuibacillus multivorans. The sequence goes on from NZ_FNIG01000013.1 coordinate 68,319, forward strand.
CATATTTCTCTTTAGAATAATTAGTTACCTTTTGTAGTGGCGCATATAATAACTCATCACGTGTACGAACACCGGTAGCACGAGCTGCTACGATTTGGCGATCAGATAACTTTTCATTGAGTAAATCAATATCTAAAGCACCACACATGATGTAACCAATGTCATTCGAAATAACCAACAAATCTGTTTTAGGTAATTCGACGTGAGTAAACGTGAATGGAACATCATCAATCCAAATTGGTTCTACATGTACCATACATCATCCTCCTTCTTCATAATACCTTATGAAAAGCAATAAAATAAGTGCCTGTCAAACCTTAGTTCTCAATGTTTGATAGACACTTCTCTAGTAAATCTCTTAAAAATTCGGGAAGAAAATATTGCTTTTCTTTAACTGAAGATATGGGTGGAACTAGCCATGGGAACGAAAATGTATCGGCCGTCGCAACCGTATACCGATGATCGGGATTAATTTTTTCTCCATTAACAAAAATGGTTTCAACAAATTCCGTATCATCGTGGTACTTTATCTCAATATTTGAATAAACCATTTTGCCAATTTTCTTACCACGAAAACCGAGCCCTTTTAATTCGAAATTAATAAATTGTTCCTTCTCTAACATTCTAACCATTTCAAGTAGCTCATTACCGGTCAACACCATGGTGCACGGATTCATAGGATGAGGGCAGCTCTCATGAATTTCCCCTCTTGTGACCAGTCCTTGATCAAAACCTTTGAGCAAGACGCCTGCGTTTAACATAGCACAGTCCGCATCCGTCCAGTCCTGTAAAGTTTGAACAAATGCCTTCATTAATTTTGATTCTCTAAGCCAATCGATTGGATAAGGCTGATCTAAATCAGCGACAACCTGACTAAGCTCGTCATTCGCCTGCTGTTCTAATTCCTTTAACAGCTGATTCGTATTCTCATCTTCTCCTTCTGCCTCAACTGGAATGGCATAGCCTTCTTTCTTCTCCACACGTTTCGTTGTGTGGTTGAACTCAAGCATGATTTCACCAAAATAATGACCATGCTTCCCAACCGCATTAATTAAGGAATGATTTTGGTTTTGTGCTTGTTTAAATAGGTGATGGGTATGACCACCCATAATCACATCAACATCATATTCCGAGGCAATCGCTTCATCCTGGGTGACTCCTAAATGCGATAGGACGATCACCATGTCACTTTGCTCGCGTACTTCTGGCAAGTATTGTCGGAGCTTCTCTAACGGATGGTGCGTTTCCCACCCTAATTTCTCATAAAACACTTCGAAGGGTGCTGTTAATCCGATGATGCCAATTTTTATACCTGATGGTGTTTGGTAAATTTGATACGGATTCAACCAGTCCGGGTTGTTTTTATTTTTTATACTGATATTCGCACAGACGATATCAAAATCAGCCTGATCGTATAAATGGTACAGCTTTTCAGCTGGAAGCGTAATCCCCTCATTGTTGCCTAAAGTCCCAACACGAAAGTCGGCATGATTTAAAAGAGTAATGTTACTATCACCAAGTGACGCCTCTGTTATCGGATGTGAACGGTCCATATGGTCACCATTATCCAGTAACATATAAAATTCATCGTTTGATTGATGCTTGTTAATTCGTTGATTGATGGCATGCATGATCTTTGGCCAATTTTCAAAATGACTATGTAAATCGCTAGTGAAATAAAAATGTAGCGTCTCGTTCATACTCCATCTCCTTCATGTCTTCCGACTACAATATTAATCGTAGCCCAATTATAATCATCAAAATACGTAATATCCATTCCACTACTTGACCATTGAGACGTTGGTTTAGCTTAGCACCTAATACACCACCAAGCCATGCACCTGGAACGGCAAGTAAAGCATACGACCACACCAAGTGCCCAGCGATGATGTGTGCGCTAGACGATACAATACTTGATACGAAAATCATAAACATCGATGTAGGTGCTGCGATATGTGCCGGGAAACTAAAGAAAAGAATCATCGATGTTACCATCAATGAGCCTCCACCAATTCCAAAGAGGCCAGAAATCAACCCAACAAAGAACGCTATAAATATTCCTACAATAATAGAAAAAGAATACGAAATCGTATCCCCATTTAACTCAAAGCTTCGATGAATGTAAAACTTTTTATCCTTACCCTGCTGATTACGAGCGTATTTTAACAAATAATCTTTCACAAAAAATAAGCTAGCTAAAAATAATACAAGTATACCAAAATACAGTTCAAAGCTTTCTATCTCAACATAACGATTAAGCCATACACCGACAAGCGCACCAGGTATACTTCCAATTAAAAAAATCAAGCCACTATAAATGTCTACACGATTATTTTTTAAATATGTTAATGTCGAGGATAATCCCGTAAATATCATAATTAATAAAGACATCGCCACAACATTTTGTGGGTTTACCCAGTCAAACGCTTCAAAATACTCGGCTAAAAATAATAAAGCTGGAACAAAAATGAGTCCTCCGCCTAAACCTACTAAGCTTCCCACAAAAGCACTCGTTAAACCGATGATCAGCATTAACAGTAATATCATTTTCATCCCTCAATCCCTTATACTCTAACCCTAACATTAGCATAAAACGTTAAATTTAAATAGTGGATTGGTTTTTACTTTTCACAGGTATGCTTTGGGGCTTCACTTAAGCTTATGATTAATGACCCCATAATCCATTTGAATCCCCATTGAAACTGTTTTTTGCTCAATGACTGC
>NZ_FNIG01000007.1 GCF_900103915.1 Tenuibacillus multivorans
GGTTCATCTTAAAAGCCGTGGCCGTGTCTTGATAAGAAGCGCCCGTTTGTTTCATAAAGTTTAATACATTTAGCTTAAATTGAACAGGGTAAACTGTTTTTGAACGCTTTCTCATTAAACCTTCCTCACCCAAAACCTTATAAGCATTCACCCACCTTCTTACTTGCTCCTGATTGGGAACACCATATTTTTTAGCCAGCGAAGTGGAACCCAATGGACCTTCCAAGTATTCTTTTACAATTTTCATTTTGAACTCTTTACTATATTTTGCCATATAAAAACACCCCAAAAGTTAGATTTTTTACTCTAACTTTTGGGGTGCAGTACCTTTGATGCTCATTTTTCATTTTTATATCAATGTTCATTCGTATTTAGAGTAGTTATTTACACAGGAAAATGCAACTCAATTTTCAAACATACAATAATTATAAAGACCTGCAAAATCACGTGCAAAAACTAATGCAATTTCTACAACCAAAAAAGAGCAAATTCCTTATCGGAAAATGCTCAGTCTTATTAAACTAACGCCCCCAGTTTGTTGAAGAACAGAAGTAGCTATCATTTACTTTTTTTGTTATATACGATTGCAGTAATTACATTAAGTACAATAGTCACTACAGCAAGTAGGGAAGAAAGGCGAACTACAGCTTTAGAAGTGTCCATAAGCGCCGCCCAATCCTCTATCTTGACTAAGTAATCGTTATATAAAATTTGAAAACATAGCGAGATTACACAGGCACTAATACTTGCAATCGAAAACAAGGCCCATTTTTTGTTATTATCCTTATTATGCCTTGCTAAACTTGCAATAGGCAATATCCATGCAATCAAACCCAGCACAAGGCTTCCTAAATTCAACCAACCATACATTATAATGTCCCCTTTCTAAATCTAATTCATATTCTCTTCGATTATTTTCTTGAGTTTGAAAAAGCCTGTAAGTAACTTCAATTAAGTTAAATTCTACTGTTAGAATAATAATCCTTCTTCCACATAACGGCCCCGTTAGTCGAATAACGTTATTTAACTTATTTTACCATATAGAAGTTAATTATCCTAACATTCTTTCAATTATTTATTCAATTTGGGGTACAAAAAGCCTTACATTTTAGACTACAATTTCATATGAAATAAGTAGTTCAATTAGGGGTACAAATTACAATTTTGTACTCCAAAACTGAACTACTTATACTTACGCATAGGAGCTTTCTTTATAGATATATTTTTAATTGATTAATTTTTGAGCTTCATGTAAATGAAATGACCGAACTGTTCGAGGTAGAAATCTGCGGATCTCGTCCTCGTTAAATCCTACTTGCAAGCGTTTTTCATCAACCATGATTGGTCTTTTTAAAATAGCAGGATTTTCTTGAATCAACGTGTATAAATCTTCCATTGTTAACTGGTTAATATCAACATCCAGTTCCTGAAATACTTTTGAACGCTTTGAAATAATTTCTCCCGTCCCATCTTCAGTTAAGCGTAATATTTCTTTTATCTCATCTATCGAAATCGTCTCAGAAAATAAATTTCGTTCTTTAAACGGAATTTCATTCTCTTGAAACCATGCTTTTGCCTTTCTACAGGATGTACAACTTGGTGTTACAAAAAGGGTTACCATTAAATCACCTCAATTTCTTAATTAAACCTAACCATTTCCTAAATAAAAGGCTTCCATTTGTAGATTAAGAAAGGCTAAATTTTCGCTCTCTAATACTTGACTCTTATAATAGGAATTGAGAAAACACACAATAAATGTAACCATTTAACAATTTTTAATCTTCATATACCTTATCAAATTCTTTTGTACTTCTTACTGTATCAATTGGGCGAACTATCCTTTCTATCTCTGTACGTTTAGGCTCTAAGAATGGAGGTAATGATAATTTTTCTCCAAGCGTTTCATAAGGTTCATCTCCCATAAAACCAGGGCCATCTGTAGCAAACTCAAATAAAATCTGTGGTGCAACTCTGGCGTATAACGACTCAAAGAAGTGACGATCTACATAACCGGATGTAGGGAAATCAAAACGACTCATCCGCTCAATCCACTCTTCTAAGACTGCGCGATCCTCAACGCGGAATGCTGCATGATGCACGGTTCCAAATCCTTGGCGTGCAGGTGGTAGAACCGTATTTTTTTCAACATAGATTTGCGCACCATTGCCACCTTCACCAACTTCAAACAAATGCAATGATCCTTCCTGTGCAATTTCTTTAAATAGAAGTACTTTTTCTAATACTTCTTTAAAATAATCAAACTGGTCAATGCGCACATGAATTGGCCCTAATCCTGTAATCGCATATTCTAAAGGTACTGGCCCTTTTTGCCATGGTGTACCCGAAGCAACCCCATTATTATTTTCATCAGAAATCAATTGATATTGTTGATCGTCAAAATCAACAAAAGATAATGTCTTTACACCAAAAGTTTCTTTAATCCCTGTATGTTTCACTTCCAATCGATCGAAACGTTTTACCCAATATTCTAATGCTTCATCTGTTGGAACACGGAAAGATGTTTTGAAAATTTCATTCGTTCCATGCTCACCTTTAGGAATTCCTGGGAAATCAAAAAATGTCATATCGGTTCCCGCATTACCCTTATCATCTGCGAAAAACAGGTGATACGTTTGAATATCATCCTGGTTAACTGTTTTCTTAACTAAACGCATTCCTAAAACATAAGTGAAAAATTCATAGTTCTTTTCTGCACTGCTAGTAATAGCCGTTACATGGTGCATTCCTTTTAATTGATTCATTTATATCCCTCCAAAAAACCCAATTTTTAATCTAAATCAAATCAATTACATCCAATTCATATATTACTAATCCGAGATAATTGCAAAAAAAATTAGATACCCTTTGCATAGTATCCTAATTTTTTTAATTGTTGAATCATGGTCTCTTTCTCATTAGTGTCTAAACCAGCTAAAATCTGTTGGATTGCCATTTTGTGTTTAGGAAAGATGTCATCCATTAAATCCTTACCTTCTGATGTTATGGCTGCAAAGGTGATTCTACGATCTGTTGGACAAGGTTTTCTCATTATAAAGTTTTTCTTCTCTAACTTATCCACCACATACGTAATACTACTACTAGCAATCAATACTTTTTCACCAATTTTTTGTATTGGTTGATCACCTTTATTGTAAATCAACTCAAGAACAGCAAATTCAGTTGGGTTTAGTCCTAGACATTTTATATCTTCTAAAACACGTTTTTCGATTGCATCTAAAGTTCGGGTTAAAACAATAAATAACTTTAGAGATAATTCTTCCTCTTGTTGAAGTTTGGTCTGATCATTCATGAATAAACACCCCCCTAAATACATCCCGAAATCGAGATATTTATCTAATAAACTACTATGTTTTGAATTAATTTATCTCGAATTCGTATATCTTTAATTAATAGTATTGCATGATATTTTTAAAATGTCAATTATTTAATAAGATAATTTCCATAAACAATTAGAAAATCTTGTATCAACCCGGTTTGTACATTAAATAAATAACCACCCTAATGTTTTTAATAAGGATGGTTATTCAAGAAATTTTTTAACTTATGTTCTAAAAATCAGAATGTTTTTTTCGTTGTTATATTAATACTTATAACGCTCCCATACCACCGTCAACTCTATACTGAACTCCAGTGATAAACGTGCTTTCATCAGAAGCAAGGAATAAAACTAAATTAGCAATGTCATCTGATTCACCATATCGACCTAATGGAATGCTTTGTGCTAATGTTTCCTGTTCCGTTTCCAATCCTTCTTCTAATGAACGCATCATTCTAGTATTAACTGGTGATGGGTGAACTGAATTCACACGTACATTAGCATTGGCTACTTCAATAGCTGATGCTTTTGTTAATCCAACTACTGCGTGTTTCGAGGCAATATATGGTGATACACCAGGACTACCGCTTAATCCAGCTACTGATGAAGTGTTGATCACACTGCCATAACCCTGTTTAGTCATAACTGGCAATACATATTTCAAGCCTAAAAATGAGCCGCGTACATTGACATTAATTACTTTATCGAATTCCTCCATTTTTTGATCCACAAGAGGCGCTACATTTCCTTCAATTCCTGCATTGTTAAAGAACACATCAATTTTACCAAAATGCTCAACTGCTTTATTAACATAGTTTTCAACATCAGTTTCTTTTGAAACGTCTGCTTGAACTGTGAGTACCTCACCTGAAGAGTCAAGTTCTTCTTTAACTTTTTGAAGTGAATCTTCAAATAAATCGACTAAAACAACTTTAGCTCCCTCTTTTAGGAATCTTTCTGCTGTTACTTTACCGATGCCTCCTACTCCACCTGTAATGACTGCAACTTTCCCTGATAGTCTGTCCATGGTATTACCTCCTATATTTTATCTTAATTAAAGTATCTCTATTTCGAGATACCTTAATTTAAGATAATTATAAACCCGTCATTTTAATTTTGCAAAAGAGATGCTTATCTTAATTAAAGAAAAACTTTGTCATATCTAACACACTCTTAAGGTGGAACAAAAAAGTTTCTTTATACACCTTTAAAGAAGCATAAGGATTGACGAGTCGCAAATGAGGTACAAATGTTTTATAATGTAAAAAACCCCCGCCACAAACACTGTTGTGGCGGGGGTTAAGGAAGTTAACCTATACTACCTTCCATTTCGAATTTTATGAGTCGATTCATTTCAACTGCATATTCCATTGGAAGTTCTTTTGTAAATGGTTCAATGAAGCCCATTACGATCATTTCTGTTGCTTCTTCTTCAGAAATACCGCGGCTCATAAGATAGAATAACTGTTCTTCAGATACTTTTGATACTTTTGCTTCGTGTTCTAATGAAATGTTTTCATTTTTTATTTCGTTGTAAGGAATTGTGTCTGACGTTGATTCGTTATCCATAATTAATGTGTCACATTCAATATTAGAACGTGCACCGTCAGCCTTCCTACCAAAGTCTACTATACCTCGGTAAGTAACTTTACCGCCCTGTTTAGAAATGGATTTAGACACGATAGTTGATGACGTATTTGGTGCTAAGTGATGCATTTTCGCGCCGGCATCTTGGTGCTGACCTTTACCAGCTAACGCGATAGAAAGTGTTGTACCACGTGCACCTTCACCTTTTAGAATTACGGATGGATATTTCATCGTTAACTTAGAGCCTAAGTTACCGTCGATCCACTCCATCGTCCCGTTAGCGTCAGCTGAAGCACGTTTTGTAACTAGGTTATAAACGTTGTTTGCCCAGTTTTGAATCGTTGTATAACGGCAGTACGCATCTTTTTTAACAAATATTTCAACTACCGCACTGTGTAGTGAGTTTGTTGTATAAACTGGTGCAGTACAACCCTCTACATAGTGAACGGAAGAACCTTCATCTGCAATGATTAACGTACGTTCAAATTGACCCATATTCTCAGAGTTAATACGGAAGTACGCTTGTAGTGGTGTTTCCACTTTTGTATTTTTCGGTACATAGATGAAAGAACCACCTGACCATACTGCAGAGTTCAATGCTGCGAATTTGTTGTCGGAAGCTGGAATTAGTTTTCCGAAATGTTCACGGAAAATATCTTCATTTTCTTTTAGTGCTGTATCAGTATCTTTGAACACAACACCCATTTCTTCTAATTCTTTTTCCATGTTGTGATAAACAACTTCTGACTCATACTGAGCTGATACACCAGCCAGATATTTTTGTTCTGCCTCTGGAATACCTAAGCGATCAAACGTTTGTTTAATCTCTTCAGGTACTTCATCCCAAGAACGTTGAGATGCCTCAGAAGGTTTAACATAATAAGTGATTTCATCAAAATCAAGCTCCGCTAAGTCTCCGCCCCATTGAGGCATTGGCTTACTGTAGAATTGTTCTAAAGATTTTAAGCGGAAGTCTAGCATCCATTCCGGTTCATCTTTCTGCTTAGAAATTTCACGCACAACTTTTTCTGTTAGGCCACGTTCTGTACGGAAAATCGACACGTCGCGATCATGGAAACCATATTTGTAATCGCCGATTTCAGGTGCCTTTTTAGCCATGGTGATACCCCTCCTTTAATATAATTAAATCCAAAATCCTAATTATTCCTTCTCTACACCTTGCTCCATGGCCTTCCAAGCTAATGTTGCACATTTAATACGTGCAGGGAACTTAGAAACACCTTGGAGCGCTTGAATATCTCCTAAATCCTCTATTTTATATTCATTTGTGTCTGCATCATTACCTAACATCATATCAGAAAACATATGAGAAATCTTTATGGCATCCTCTACAGGTTTTCCGATGATGACTTGAGTCATCATTGATGCTGATGACATACTAATTGAACAACCTTCGCCTTCATACTTAGCGTCTTGAACGACACCATCTTCAATTTTTAATTGTAAATCAATTCGGTCGCCGCAAGTCGGGTTATTCATTTCGACTGTGATATGGTCACCTTCAAGCTGCCCTCTGTTTCTTGGGTTCTTGTAGTGGTCCATAATCACTTGTCTGTAAAGTGTATCTAAGTTATTAAAAGACATCACCAAAATACTCCTTTGTTTTGCGTAATCCTTCTACAAGTTGATCCACATCTTGTTTACTATTATACAGATAAAAGCTAGCTCTTGCAGTAGCAGCGACTTGTAATTCTTTCATTAATGGTTGGGCACAATGATGTCCTGCACGAACTGCGATACCTAGTGAATCAAGTGCAGTAGCTGCATCATGTGGGTGTACATCGCCTAAATTAAAGGTGACGAGGCCAGCTCTTTCTTTTGGACCATAAATTGTGATGTCATCTATTGTTTCCATTTGTTCTAAAGCGTATTTGGCAAGTTCTTCTTCATGCTTTTCAATATTCTCCATACCGATTTCATTTAGAAAGTCAATGGCTGCTCCTAAACCAATAGCACCAGCAATGATTGGTGTTCCACCTTCGAATTTCCAAGGAAGCTCTTTCCACGTTGAATCGTATAGGTTAACGAAATCGATCATCTCACCACCGAATTCAACTGGCTCCATATTTTCAAGTAAGGATTGTTTACCGTATAGAACACCTATACCGGTTGGACCACACATTTTATGTCCAGAAAATGCATAGAAGTCTACGTCTAGATCTTGAACATCAACCCTCATATGTGGAACACTTTGTGCACCGTCGACAACGATAACCGCTCCATTGTCATGCGCGATTTTAGTCACTTCTTTTATTGGATTGATCGTACCTAATACATTGGATACATGTGACATGGCTACAATTTTTGTTTTTGATGTAACCAATTCGCGTACGTCGTCTAATGATATCGTACCATCTTCCTGTAACGGGATATATTTTAGTTTCGCACCCGTTACTTTCGCAACTTGTTGCCATGGGATGATATTACTATGGTGCTCCATTTTCGTTAAAACAATCTCGTCGCCTTCAGAAAGATTTTCCCGAGCATAACTATGGGCAACAGTATTAATAGCGGTTGTTGTGCCTCGTGTAAAGACAACTTCCTTAATATTTTTAGCATTAATAAACTGTTTAACTTTCTCACGGGCACCTTCATAACCTTCTGTCGCTCTTGTTCCTAGCGTATGAACACCACGGTGAACATTAGAATTATAGCCTTCGTAATATTCACTTAGAGCATGAATGACAGAACTTGGCTTTTGTGAGGTTGCAGCACTATCTAAATATACTAAACGATGTTCGTTTACCTCTTGGTCCAGTATAGGGAACTGTTTACGAACTTCTTCATTCAACATTAATAAACTTTCCCTTCGATAACTTCACGCAACTGTGCTTGAACGGTCTCGATAGGGATTTCCCGAACAACTGGACTTAAGAAACCATGGATCACTAAACGTTCAGCTTCTTGTTGTGAAATACCACGGCTCATCAAATAATATAGTTGAATCGGATCAACACGACCAACAGATGCCGCGTGACCAGCTGTTACATCATCTTCATCGATTAATAAAATTGGGTTAGCATCACCGCGCGAACCTTGGTCTAACATAAGAACACGCGATTCTTGTTCAGCGTTGGCTTTTGTTGCACCATGTTCAATTTTTCCAATTCCGTTAAAGATGGACGTTGCATTGTCTTTCATAACCCCATGTTGCAGGATGTAACCTTCTGATTCCTTACCATAGTGCACAATTTTTGCTGTGAAGTCTTGTTTTTGATCTCCACGACCTACTGATACGGCTTTAGCATACGAATAAGAGTTATCCCCCATCAAATAAGTGACGTTATCTGAAATTGTATTTCCGTCATTCATTTGACCTAAAGCCCATTCGATCGTTGCGTCGCGTTGAGCAACTCCACGACGGTTTACATATGTTGTTGTACCTTTTTCAAAGTTATCAACCGCACCGTATGATACGTTTGCGCCGTCTAAAGCAAATACTTCACTGACGATATTTGCAACAGCTTCTTCATTTTTGTTTTCAGATACATAGTTTTCTAAATAAGTCACTTCACTATGCTGATCTGCAACTAATAATACGTGGTTGAATAAGGCAGCCTCAGGGTCTTCTTGCCAGAAAACGATCTGGATAGGTTCTTCTACTTTTACATTCTTAGGTACATATAAGAATACACCACTATTTAATAACGCAGCATGACGAGCCGTTAATTTATGTTCATCAACTGAAACGCCGTCTTGCATAAAATACTTTTTAACAAGGTCTTCATTTTCGTTCATAGCTGTAAAAATGTCTTTGAAAACAACACCTTTATCTTGAAGCTCCGGTGATAACGATGCATGAGCAACATCATTGTTACGAACGATGATTAAGTTTTCACTCGTGGATTTTTCACCAAGTAAAACACGAATTTTTTCTGGAAGTTCTTCAAATTTTTGAACCGCTTCACCCGAAACATCATGTTTGAAGTTTGTGAAATTCCAGTTCTTAAGACGTGTTTTTTCTAACTTAGGCATAGCTAAGTTTTCTGCTGTCTCGATTGCATTTAAACGAACATCGCGAAACCACTGAGGTTCCTTGCGACGCTCGGAATATTGCATTAAATAATCTTTATCGTAAGGTAGCTGTGTTTCCACTGTCATCCCTATTACCTCCTATCAAGTTACGCGTTTTGGCCAATTGTTTCGTCTTCGATACCTAATTCTTCTTTAATCCAGTCATAACCTTCAGCTTCTAAGCGTTCAGCTAACTCAGGTCCACCAGATTTAACAACGCGACCTTGCATCATGACGTGTACATGATCTGGCGTAATATAATCAAGTAAACGCTGATAGTGTGTAATGATTAGGCAACCAAATTCTTCGTTACGCATTTTGTTGATCCCTTTAGATACAACTTTTAATGCGTCGATATCTAGACCAGAGTCAATCTCATCTAAGATTGCCATAGCTGGTTCTAACATCATTAGCTGAAGAATTTCGTTACGTTTTTTCTCACCACCGGAGAAACCTTCATTTAAGTAACGTTGTGCCATGTTTTTATCAATTTCTAAGTAGTCCATTGTTTCGTCCATTTTTTTGATGAACTGCATTAATGGAATTTCATCGCCTTCTTCACGTAGTGAATTAATGGATGAACGTAAGAAGTCAGAGGTTGTTACACCACTAATTTCACTTGGGTATTGCATTGCTAGGAATAAACCTGCTTGAGCACGTTCGTCTACTTCCATTTCTAAAACGTCTTCACCATCTAATAATATAGAACCTTTTGTTACTTCATATTTCGGATGACCCATAACTGCACTAGCTAAAGTTGATTTACCAGTACCATTTGGTCCCATAACCGCGTGGAATTCTCCACCTTTAATGGTTAGATTAACTCCTTTCAAGATTTCTAGTCCTTCAATTTCAACATGAAGATCTTTGATTTCTAATGTTGATCCTGCCATATTAATACCTCCATTTTTGTATATTAAAATTGATGGTCATTCTCAATTTATTCTCATTATAATTTTATAACATTTACAAACTATATTCAACTTATACAATAAGAATAACCATACAGTCTACACCTATTCCATTATATAAAAAAATTTGTAACATTTAAACGAAAAGCCTTTATAAAAGAAAAGCGCAATCGCCCGTTTATCGACGCAGTGACTGGACCGAACGAACTGAGATAAAGGAAACACGACGAGCTTTTGAGTCGATGTTGACTTATCGTAGGGCCGTTTGGGAAGTCACCCAGTCGTTGGGCGCATTGCGCTGGACAATACACGAGAAAGACCAGTTCATTGCATAAAAAAATCCATTGCCACATGGTTTATGGCAATGGATTTTTTCATTTACACTTTAACCTTGGCAATAATCCAAGTTTTCTTTATTAACGATGTAATAAATGATCGATTTCAGCTACCATTTGTCGACTCTTCTTATAGCTTTGTTCACGTTTGCGTTCAATTTGCATACGTTTGTCAAGTCTCTGACTGTACTCTCTATACCCGATGCCGTGCGATTGTTGCATCGCCTTCTCCATCTCGCTTGTGTACGTCAGACTTATGTCATTAAAAATAACAAAATCATCCCTTTCAAAATATTTAACACAAATATAATGATATCACGATATAAGTTTCTGAGAAAATCGCGTGAATGATTATTAATCAAACTCAAAAGGGATATGAGTAAGTGAAGCTCACTCATATCCCTTTGATTTATCATTTATCGCATATCCTCTCGTATAGATGGAATAGGTCTATATCTGATAAAAAGTCCTATTCACTAACCGGAACAACTGCGCCTTCATACTCTTCTTCAATAAATGTTTGAATCTCTTCAGAACGTAGGACTTCAACTAAAGTTTGAAGTGCTTCGTTATTTTCGTCTTCGCTACGTGCAGCAACGACGTTAACATATGGTGATTCTGATCCTTCTAAAATTAAAGCATCTTCAGATGGAACTAACCCCGCTTCAATCGCGTAGTTCGTATTGATCGCAACAAGTGCATCTTCCTCACGGTTATAGAATTCCGGTAAAAGACCTGGTTCAATACTTGCGTCAAATTCAAGATTTAACGGATTGCCATCTTCTGCGATATCATCAATAGTCGCTGAAATAGGTTCTACATCATCTTTAAGTTTAATAAGTCCATGTTCCTGAAGTAATGATAAGATACGCCCATGGTCAGCAACGGAACGGCTCATAATCACATCTGTACCTTCAGGGATGTCCTCCAGATTTGTGATATTTTTAGAATAAACACCCATTGGCTCGATATGAATACCACCAAGGTTGACAAAATCATAACCAAATTCCGCTTTTTGATCATTTAAATAAGGAATGTGCTGGTAGTAGTTGGCATCTAATGTACCATTACTTAAATCCTCATTGGGTAAAATGTATTCTTGGTAAACTTCGATATTTAACTCAATACCTTCCTCTTCTAAAATCGGTTTTGCTTGTTCTAACACCTCAGCGTGCGGAACACTAGTCGCTCCAACCGTAATCTCAACAAGTTCTTCTGCGTCTTCTTCAGATTGCTCCGCATTTTCCTCCTGATTCTCTGCTTGATCACCAGATGCATTGTCGTTTTCTGTATCATTATTCTCTTCTTCGGCTGTTCCACAAGCTACTAAAAAGATTGCCAAAAGTGTGATAGCAAGTAATGAAAATAGTTTTTTCATCATTAATTTCTCCCTTCGAATTTATCTTTTATCTGCTTTTCTTGATAACGCATCACCAATAAATTGGAATATAAAGACGATAATTACAATGAAAATCGTACAAGCAAAGACGACATCAACATCGCGACGTTGGAAGCCTTTCATGTAAGCTAAATCCCCTAAACCACCAGCTCCAATGACACCTGCCATAGCTGTATAACTGATTAAATTAATCGCTGTAACTGTAATACCGGATATTAGGGCAGGCATAGATTCAGGTAAAAGAACTTTGAAAATAATCGTATGCGTCTTAGCTCCCATCGACTTTGCCGCTTCAATGACTCCTTTATCCACCTCCTTAAAGGCAATTTCGACTAACCTTGCGTAAAAAGGTGCTGCCCCGATAATTAATGCAGGTAAAGCAGCCTTTGGTCCGCGATTCGTTCCCATCAAAAAGTCTGTAAATGGGAACAGTAATAAAATTAATATGATAAACGGTATGGCTCGAAATATATTGACGACGGATGCAGTCGCCGAATTGACCATACTGTTTTGTAGCAAATTACCTCTTTCAGTTAAAAATAATAGTAAACCTAACATAATACCTAATAGTAATGTTCCAATAACGGAAATGATCGTCATGTATAACGTTTCATAAGTGGCTGTCCACATATCGTCCATGTTGACATTCGGAAACCAATCACGTAACATCATCAATCACCTCAACTTCCACTCCTGATGACTGAATAAATTTGATCGTCTCATCAATGACCGACCGATTTCCGTCTAGCTCGACATATAATGTGCCGTAAGTCCCTTCTTGAGTTGGCGATATCGAGCCTTGCAAAATATTTATTTCGATATCGAATGTCTTTAGGACATTTGATATTAATGCTCGTTTTGCATCATTACCGATGAAATGAAGTTTAACGACTTCACTGTTTTCTTCTTTCGTTATAAATGGCTTAAGTGAATCTTGATTATGTTCAAGCGGGTTTAATTGTTGGACAAATCGTTTAGCTGTCTTCGATTGCGGCTTTACAAAGACATCTAAGACGTCTCCTTGTTCAACAACCTTCCCTTGATCCATCACTGCAACCCGGTGACAAATTTTCTGAATGACGTGCATTTCGTGTGTAATCATAATAATCGTTAAATTTAATTTCTGATTAATCGAAACAAGTAAATTTAAAATGTCGTCTGTCGTTTCCGGGTCTAGGGCCGACGTGGCTTCATCACAAAGTAATACATCAGGATCATTGGCTAAAGCACGTGCAATACCAACCCGCTGCTTCTGACCTCCACTTAATTGAGATGGATAGGACTGTTCACGTCCGCTTAATCCTACAAGCTCGATCAGTTCCAACACCTTGTCACGACGCTTCTGCTTTGTAACCCCAGCAATTTCTAATGGGAAAGCAATATTTTCGTAAACGGTTCTCGACCACAACAAGTTAAAATGCTGAAAGATCATCCCAATTTTTTGGCGTTCCTTACGTAGCTTATTAACGGATAGTTCAGTAATATTTGTATCATTTATCATTACCTGGCCTTGTGTTGGCTCTTCCAAGCGGTTAATCAAACGAATAAATGTACTTTTGCCTGCACCACTATAACCGATGACACCAAATATGTCTCCGCGTTTGATATCAAGTGTGACATCATCAACAGCTTGTACGTTTTGACTTTTCATTCGATACAGCTTAGATAGTTGTTTAATGGAAATCATCATGAAACTCCCCTCTGTTTATGACCTTTTATCTCTTTAACGCAGTTATATTTTAAATAAATAAAAAACCTTTCCGTCATAAGAGAACAGAAAGGTTTCACTCAATCGTTCTCTTATCTTCCAAAGCCTAAAGCTTTGTTGGAATTAGCACCTGTTAGGAGTTACCTAATGGTTGCCGGGCTTCATTGGGCCAGTCCCTCCACCTCTCTGGATAAGAGTATTATGTGATTTTTATATCAAAAATAAAAAACTCTTTCCTGCAAGCACAAGAAAGAGTCAATTTACGACAGCTTTTCTTATCTTGCAATGATTGAACATTGCTGGAATTAGCACCTGTTAGATATAATATCTAATGGTTGCTGGGTTTCATTGGGCCAGTTCCCTCCACCTCTCTGGATAAGAAATCATTTATTCATATTTTCGATGTTAATTATGTTAGCATGGTATTAAAACTAAGTCAATAAAAAAAATTAAGGATGATCAAAATGAAAGCACCTTTATTTGAACTTCCATATTTGGACGAGCAACAAAAATCCTTCCGACTTGAGGATATCTTGGGTGAAAAGGTTATGGTATTAACCTTTTGGGTTTCATGGTGTCCCGATTGTGCACGAGACTTACCTAAAAAGGAGCAGTTTTATAAAACAATGCACAACAACAATATAGACATGATCACCATCAATGTAACCGACCGAGAACATGGTGAAGATGAGGCACTGAAATATCAGAATCAATTCTTAACGCAACCCGTATTAAAGGATAACGGTCGTGAAGTGTATGACTTATATGAGTGTACATCTGTTCCAACCACGATTGTGATTGACCGTGATGGTGAAATTATTGGTCGCTTTGGGGATCAAGCAGACTTTGTGGAGGTTATTCATACATTGAGCGGTGAATTATAGAAAAAAAGAGCTCAAAGACGATGTAAATCTTTGAGCTCTTTATATTAAATAAGGACCCATTTCCTTTAATACATAAGGAACTGAATGAAATGTATACATACGTTCCACAGGTTCCCCGTCTTTAAAAACGATTAAGCATGGGACGCTTTGGATTTTATATTCCTGCATCAAATCAGGTGCTAATGTAGCATTTAGTTCATAGAATTTTTCTTTTTCTAATGTATCTTCGATGTAATCTAGCATCCGTCTTGCCACTTTACACGTTCCACAAAACGGACTATTCACGAAAACGATGTGGTAGTCCTTTTTTTGAAATAAAAATCTAGCATTATCACTATTGATCTCAATCATCGTTATAACCCTTTCAAGTATTCCACTTTGACATTCATGTTGGCAGCTTGCAAAGTAGAAGCTAACACATATTCAGGTGTATCTTCAACCTGGCGATATTTTTTATCAATATAGATGTTTTCAGCATGAGATAATTCTTGATTCAGCATTTTTCTCAGTTTTTCACCCGGTTCATCTGTATCAGTAAAAATATAAACATCACGGTCGAATAAGTAATAGTCATCTACGAGTTCCTCAATCGCGTGGACCCCTAATGTTCCAAACGTACAAAGTATGAAAACATCTTCATCATCCAAAATTCTCTTAATCCTCTGTTTATCTTGTTTACCTTCTACAATCAATACCTTTGACTCATTATCCATATTATCACCATCTAATCGTATGCTAAAGAAACTCGCTTACTAGAAAGCTTTTTTTAGGAAAAAACTTGAGGCGTTAGTTAGCTAAAATTTATTCTTAAAAAGAAAAGCCGACCCAATTGGATCAGCTTCTTCACACTTATTCTGTATCAATCATGTCCTTATATGCATCTGCATCCATTAAGTTGTCTAGCTCTGACTTGTCGTTTAATTCAACAACAACCATCCAAGCTTTTTCGAATGGAGATTCGTTCACAAACTCAGGGCTGTCCTCAAGTTCCTCGTTAATTTCAACGACTTTACCAGAAACTGGAGCATAAAGCTCAGATACAGTTTTAACAGATTCTACGCTACCGAACGGCTGATCTAAATCTAGTTCATCGCCCTCCTCTGGTAGTTCTACGAATACGATGTCTCCTAGTTCGTCCTGTGCGAAGTCTGTAATTCCAATTCTAACTTTGTCTCCTTCTACTTTGACCCATTCATGTTCTTTAGAATAATAATACTCTTTCGGTAAGCTCATATTTCGACCCTCCAACATACTTTTCTCACAACATAATCATACAACAAAAACGATCATTTTTACACAAACTCATTTAAGTTATTTCCAAGTTTCTGCAAAAGTATCTTCTTTAAACCCTACCGTCACCTGCTGGCCATTGGTAACAATCGGACGTTTAATTAACATTCCATCGGATGCTAATAACTCGACCATCTCATCTTCTGACATGTCTTTCAATTTATCTTTCAAACCTAACTCTCGATATTTCTTTCCAGATGTATTAAAAAACTTTTTAGTCGGTAAATCACTTTTATTAATAAATGATTTTAATTCTGACTGAGACGGAGGGTTGTCCACAATATGTATCGACTCGTATTCAACTCCGTTTTCATCCAACCACTTCAACGCTTTACGACATGTCCCGCATTTCGGATATTGATAGACTGTAACGGTCATTCGAACACCTCCTCAAATGTATGATAACACATTATGATTAGGGCGTCTTTTATCAAAAAAGCAAAGAAATATCTATAGCAAAGTTAAAAAATTTCAATAAAGGGATAAAAAAATTTCAATAAAAAGCATAACTCTTGTGACTCAAGAGTTATGCTTTTCATAAATATAAATAAGGACATTTGTCCGCCCAAATGAAGTTAGACACTTATCAACCTTCTTATTAAACTATAAGTAGAAGGTTGAGAGTGAGAAACAGGGGGGACAAATGAAATGGAAAAAGCTGTTCAAGTCAGACTTGAAGCCAAATCAAGAGATAGCCAACTATTTGAATCATTTGTACACCAATTTGAATTTTCACCTAAGACAGCTGAAGCTATCATCGAAACGGTTAAAGAAACTTATGAGCTGCATCGTTTTGATCCAGACATGGATGGTGAACCAGGTAAAATAAAAAAGCAAGTGATATCGATTAACGCTAAACATTGCCCACAATTAAGGGAATTACCCATGGTTACAGTAACGCTTACGCTCGACCAATTCATGGAGGACCAGGAGGTCCGCCGGCAATTTGGCAGTCGAGGTTTGAGACATACTCGGTTTTGTCGTTTAACGGATGAAGCCATTGACCAAGGTGGTGTCCTCACCCAAGAAGATCTAGCGGATCTTCTTGAAGTAGATGTCAGGACGATCAGACGCGATATTAAGCATCTCACACAAAAGAACATTCGTGTTCAAACAAGAGGTGCTTATCATGATATCGGCCCAACACTGTCCCACAAGGTCTGGATTGTGGGCTTATACTTACAATACAAAACGTACTCAGAAATTGCGAGAAAAACCAAGCATTCCACGACATCTATAAAACGCTATATTAAAGACTTCGGACGTGTTGTGATGTGTGTCAAAAAAGAATTATCCGTCGCCGAAACGGCACACATTGCTGGTATTTCCGAAAGAATTACAAGTGAATACTTAGATTTATTCCATGATTATAATACCCTTGAATATGCTGATAGAATTGAAGACATTATAACTAGATCTAACCCTTCCTCACCGCTAGATAAGGGGAAAAAAGGGGGCTATACAATCATGAAAAACAACCAAACCAAAGAAAGTGGGATCACCAAACGAACCTTTCGTAGCGCATTGATTGAGATGCTGGAATCAGAATACAAACTCATTGGGAGCCATAAAGTGATTGAATTAATTGCCGACGATATTTGCCAACTACGAGATGAATTTTATCCCAAAAGTCATGAAACGAGCTTTGGAAACCTCACCTGGGTGACAACGTCCTGTGAGAATGAAAAGCCTAAATTAGGCCAAAGAATCGAAGATTATAAAGCCCAACGAATCGACCTTCCACTGATCAACGAAGAGGATCTAAAACTCGTAAATGGCAAAAGTGCGATACGAGATCAAGTCAAAATCGTTCGGTTAATAAACTCAGCCTTCGAACAAGGTGGTCTTCTTACCCTTGAAGAAATCGGGCTTATGATTAACCGCTCTACCATGACAGTCTCCAAGCGGATTCAGGAATACCAAGAAGAGCATCAGGTCATTTTACCAATCAAAGGTAATCAACTCGATATTGGTCCTGGCGTGACCCACAAAAGGATTATTATTGAGTTATATGAAAAGCAAGTTGCACCACCTGATATAGCCAAAAGACCCCACCATAGTCTTGAAGCCGTCAATCGATATATTAAAGACTATGAAAAAGTGAAATTCCTAGTTAGACGAGGAATTGACACCGACGATATTGTGCATTTGACTGGGCGAGGCAAGAAAGTCATTAAGCAATATATGGAGATATTAAATCGCCATTACCCAGCGTTATTTGAGGACAAATGTCCTGAACAAACAGATGAATAATTCGGACATCTGTCACCGGACTATTGACCTTAGTTTTGTATAAGGTCAAAATGACGAGGACATTTGCCCTGAACCCAACCCTACCAGCGTATAAATTGGAAATTAATTGAAGGAATTGTGGTGGATTGAATGCGCGAAATGTTTTTGTGGTTGGAGGGGCTAGCCCCTCCAACCACAAAACATCAAGAAAACCTAAGTAAAAAAGAGCTATTAAGAGGACAAATGTCCTGAATGTAATAATATAAAAATTGAAAAATGAGACGGTTTGTAAGTCATACAGATTGATCAGAGATATTAAACGAGAGGTTTAAGAAACTAAAAAAGAATTATCAGCATCAATTAAGTGTAAGAAGTGATGACAGTTTCGAAGAAGATAAGAATGTTCCTATCTACTTTTCGTATCGTATTTATAATTCTTAATTAGAGTTAAAAAAATCCAAAACTTCTTGATCATTATTCGTTTCTAATACTTTTCCCTCTGTATCATATATCATAAAAATAGGCGACTCCTTAACTTCTAAGTCTAGGTTGCTTAAATCCTGATGTGACGTTGAAAGATATGTTCGCATTTCATATAAATTATTACCTACAGTAGTTACGATTTCTTGGGTATTAATATCTTCAATATCTGTACCTAAAACAACAACTATAGTATATTTATCTTCTTCATGAGATAAAAATTGTGGCTGTTCATCGGTTGTTGTACACCCCATTAACCCAAAGATAAATAAAAGAGTACTAAACATTGCTATGATACGCAAAAAAAAACACCTCCTATTTTGAATGCGGATTTATTTTAACATATATAGTTTATTTTATAATGTTTTTAGTATAATAAATTCTGTAAATAATACAAGTAAAAAAGAGAGTATAAAATATTTTGTGTCACTAGCGTTGCATAAATGTAGTAAGAATACTCAGTTTATTAACTTTTCCTTATTTTTGCCAAAAAGACAAAGCTTAAACTAAAGGTGGTGCTGTTTCACTTAAACGTTATCTAGTAAGTCAATTCCACGGTTATATTGAAAAACATAGCCTTCGATGTCACAGAAGCTTCGAAAAAGCAAGACCACAACTTCTTGAAATGTTTGATGCGATTGATGCTTAATCTTCTTCAGTCTTTTTAAGTATAGCTGGCTTGAAGAGAGCGTCAAGCAACAATGCAACTTGACCCATTCTTTAAACCAGCTAATTACTTAGTAACTGAAGAAGAAGATCATATTCCGACCTGTAAGGTCGTCAATTAAAGTAAAATTAAAGCTAGCTTAATTTCAATAAGGGTTAGGGAGTAAAGTTATTTACACAAAATTATTGACACTCCCGTAAAAAAAGACAAGGGAACAGAATTTATCCTATCCCTTGTCTTTATATTATTTTATATTTTTAAATCATTTTTTAATTAAAGAACTTAGATAAATCTTGTGGCTCATCTGGAATCATATCATGTTCTTCATTTAGCTTTTCTAAAGTTTCAGGTTTAAATTCGTCATTTGGACCTTCCCAAACAATGTTACCTTCTGCATCAAAAACTCTATGAGTGTGAGGTACAGGCTCAATTTCACCATTTTCAATTTTTTTAAGTTTTTCTTTTGTTTTTTCATCATGTTCGAAAAGTTCAGGTTTATTTTCTACATTGTGGTCATCTGTTGTTAATGTGCTTGAATCCGATAATAAATGTATATAGTCTTGGCTTCCAACATCCCACTGGTGCCAATCGCCTGCAATGTACCCACTTGTATATGTCCAATTTTGGCTACTTAGGTTAGCTTCCTGTGACCAAACATAACTATCATTACTATTAAAATCATAATAAATATAAAAATGTGCTTTTTCACCGAGATCAACAGCTTCTCCAGTACCTGCATAACGATCACCGAATTCATACATGATTTGATAGTAACCATTATCATTATAGTAACCATTTGTCACAACTTCTTGTACAGATACATCACTTTCAGGGTGAGCATAGACATAAGCATCTTACCACATATAAGTAGGGTCAAAGCCTGCGAGGTACCAAGGGGTTATCTCATGTCCATTACTCGGGTTATTATACATAACTACCTCAGCTCGAATTTGATCACCATATTCTAATCCACTAACCGGAGACCATTCAACAGAGGTATCAAATATTGCCCCTTGCCCGTAAGTCCAATTAGAATTATTAAGATAATCACTCTCAATAGTTGTAGCATGACTGGTCATAGACGAGAATCCTAACGAAGTAACTCCAATAACAACAATAGATGTTATCAAACTAAAAAACTTCTTCATAGAAATTCCCTCCTAAATAGTTAGCATTTTGATAAAAAATTTCCTGTCAGCGTAGTTGCACGTATACTTTATCCTTTACTGAAGTTAAACTTTCTTATAACTACAAGCTTTAACCGAGCCCTTGTAAACTTAAAAACCTCCAAACACATGACGTGTTTGGAGGTTCCGTTTAGCATTAAACCACATATTTGTCAGCATCGATAATCGAAGCTGCGATTTGGCGTTTTTTCTCAATTACATTTATTGGATCGTGGCGTGTTAGCTTACGTAGGGCTCCGAGCATCATGCGTAAGCTATCGCCTGAGTCACTTGCGATTAAGGTTTCTTTGGCATGCGCTTCAATACGGTTGAAGGCTTCTTCTACATACACTTGAGTGTAAAGTAGCTTTTGTTCACTCTTATCTAATCCAACGTTATCGATTGATTTTTGTGTACGTAAAATAGCTGATTCCATGTTGTAGATTTCAGCCGCCATGTCGGCAATATTGACGAGTAATTCTTGTTCTTGCTCTAGTTTTTCACCATATTTTTGAGCGGAGATACCTGCTGATAACAAGCCGATTTTCTTAGCGTTTTTAAGGAGATAAAACTCCTGTTCTAAAGGTTCGTCGTCAACCTGTTCTGGCATCATTGTCATTAACTCTTCTTGTAAGCCTTGAGCTTTTTGTAATAAAGGAAGTTCACCCTTCATCGCTTTTTTCATAAATGTACCTGGAACAATCATACGGTTGATTTCGTTCGTTCCTTCAAAAATTCGATTGATTCGTGAATCGCGGTACATGCGTTCAACTTCATATTCTTGCATGAAGCCATAACCACCGTGGATTTGCACGGCTTCGTCAACTGCAAAATCAAGAAGTTCGGTTGCCATGTATTTATTCATTGAGCACTCAATGGCGTATTCGGCAATACTCTTCGCAACCTCGTTACCCTCGTTAAGCTGTTCTTTCGATAAGTTTCCTAATCGTTGTTCGAATAAACCGACTGTACGATAAACCGCACTTTCATTCGCATAGGTGTTAGTGGCAACGCTTGCAAGTTTTTCTTGGATTAAGCGGAATTGTGAAATCGGTGTATTAAACTGCTTACGCTCATTGGCATATTGAGTAGCCACTTCAATCGCGCGTTTAGCACCGCCGACACCACCAATCGCAAGCTTATATCGTCCAACGTTTAAAATGTTAAATGCAATTATGTGACCGCGACCGATTTCGCCAAGCACATTTTCAACTGGTACTTCAGCATCTTCTAAAATTAACGTACGCGTTGAAGATGCTTTAATCCCCATCTTCTTCTCTTCTGCACCAGTTGAAACGCCAGGGAATTCACGTTCAACGATAAACGCGGTAAATTTGTCTCCATCAATTTTTGCATAAACGACAAACACATCAGCAAACGCTGAGTTGGTGATCCATTGTTTTTCACCGTTTAAAATGTAATGTGTGCCTGCTTCATTGAGCTTCGCTGTCGTCTTTGCACCTAACGCATCGGAGCCTGAACCTGGCTCTGTTAATGCATAGGCTGCTAATTTTTCACCCGTTGCGAGTGCTGGTAAATATTTTTGTTTTTGATCCTCATTACCGAAAAATACGATTGGAAGTGACCCAATTCCTACGTGTGCGCCGTGTGAAATCGAGAAACCACCTGCTAACGACATCTTTTCTGTAATTAAGGATGAACTAATTTTATCAAGCTCTAAGCCACCGTATTCTTCAGGAACGTCCGCCCCTAATAAACCAAGTTCACCTGCTTTGTTCAATAAATCAACCGACTTATCAAATTCATGGTTCTCTAAATTCTCGCTAACCGGCCATACTTCGTTTTTTACATATTCTTCAGTCGTTTTCGCAATCATCTCATGTTCATCTGTAAAATCCTCAGGTGTTAAAACGTCTTCAGCTGAAACATCTTCAACTAAAAAGCCGCCACCTTTAAACATTTTTTCCTTTGTTTCACTCATTTTAAATCCCCCTTAAGATTTAAATTAATTCAAATACACCAGCAGCACCCATGCCGCCGCCAATACACATGGTCACTACACCATACTTCACATCGCGACGTTTCATCTCATGAATCAATGAAAGCGTCAATTTCGTACCTGTGCAGCCAAGTGGGTGACCTAATGCGATCGCGCCACCACTAACATTAACGATTTCATCATTTAATCCTAATTCACGAATAACTTGTAATGATTGTGATGCAAAGGCTTCATTTAATTCAAATAATCCAATATCATCGAGTTCCAAGCCTGCTTGTTTAATGGCTTTCGGAATCGCTTTTACGGGTCCAACCCCCATAATTTCTGGCTCTACACCAGCTACTGTAAACGAGCGGAACTTCGCCATCGGGGTTAATCCTTCTGATTCGGCTTTTTCACGATCCATAACTAAAACAGATGCCGCACCATCACTCATTTGTGATGAGTTACCTGCCGTTACACTACCTTTCATCGCAAAAGCCGGTTTTAATTTACCTAAAACTTCTTTTGTCGTTCCTTTACGAACGCCTTCATCCTGTGAAAGCGTGAGTGTTGTTTCTTTCACTTCATTTTCAGGACCAAGTTCACGGTCGGTTACCTCAACAGGCACAATTTCCTCATCGAAATTTCCTTCTTCTAAAGCCTTCGCGGCACGCTCATGACTACGTACAGCAAATTTATCTTGATCCTCACGCGAAATACCAAAACGCTGCGCTACTTCTTCGGCTGTATGACCCATTGACATGTAATAACCCGGTGCGTTTTGAACGAGCTCTAAATTTGGCTTAATCACATGACCGCCCATTGGGATTAGACTCATCGATTCTGCACCGCCTGCAATGACCGCTTCACTTCTTCCAACCATTATTTGCTCTGCTGCATACGCAATACTCTGTAAGCCTGATGAGCAATAGCGGTTTACCGTAATGCCGGGAACTTCATTAGGTAGGTTTGCTAAGCCCGCTACGTTACGAGCCATGTTCATACCTTGCTCAGCCTCAGGCATGGCGCAACCGATAATGACATCATCGATCGGTCCATCGTAGTTATCAGCTCGTTTTAACGTTTCTTTTATCGTTAAAGCCGCTAAATCGTCCGGCCGCGTATGAGCCAGTGTGCCTTTTTTTGCTTTTCCAACAGGTGTTCTCGCACCTGAAACGATTACTGCTTCTCTCACAACTCATCCCCCTATTCATATTGGAGTCTTCTGTCATAAAAACTAGTTACGTAGTGGTTTAACTTTCATTAACATGTGCTGCATGCGTTGTTGCGTCTTCGCTTCACCAATTAGACTTAAGAACGCTTCACGCTCTAAATCTAGTAAATACTGTTCATCGACTAATGTACCGTATTTTAATCGACCACCAGCTAAAACAAACGCCAGTTTATCGGCAATTTTTATATCATGCTCTGAAGCGTAGCCACCATTTGCTAGAGATTTTGCTCCTAGTAACATCGTGGCGTAGCCTTGTTCTCCGACGACAGGAACCTTCTCACGTTTTCTAGGCTGGAATCCACCATCATGTAAAGCGATAACCTTTTGTTTAGCATCATGGATTAGGTGATCGCCGTTGACACTAATCGCATCCTGTTCAGCATCTAGTACACCATTTTCAATCGCTTCGGCTGCAGACGTTGAAACTTTCGCCATCGCGATTTTTTCAAAGACATCATTCGTAACCTTCTGTAAATCAAAGTCGACACCTTCTGGTAGGCCGCTAAGCTGTTTCAAATAAAATTCTTTGTTACCGCCACCACCAGGGATTAATCCGACACCAACTTCAACTAGACCCATGTAGGCTTCCTGAGAAGCTTGAATACTGTGCGCTGGCAGACAAACCTCAGTTCCGCCACCTAGTGTCATACCAAACGGTGCTGACACAACAGGTTTTTCGTTGTATTTAATGTTCATCATTGCTTGTTGGAATTGTTTCACAACCAAATCTAGTTCCATGAAGTTGAAGTCTTGGGCTTCCATCAACATCAAGCCTAAATTAGCTCCTACACAGAAGTTTTTACCCTGATTTCCGATGACAAGCCCTTTATAGTTCTCATTCACTTCATTAAGTGCGGTATTAATCATCTGCATGGTGTCGAGTCCAAGCGCGTTACTTTGTGAATGGAATTCTAATAAGGCGACATCATCACCTAAGTCTATTAAACTAGCTCCCGCGTTTTTCTTAATAACGCCATTAACCTCTTTATGAAGCTTTAAGTTAATTTCTTTTGGGTTAACCTGTTTCTCGACATATTCACCATTATGATAATAATAGACTTTGCCATTTTCCGATTTATAAAATGATTCAAAGCCTTGATCTAGCATTTCCTTAACCCAGGTTGGAACATTAGCCCCTTCTTCTTTCATCCGTTCAACTGAGGATTTGACACCAATTGCATCCCACATCTCAAATGGACCGAGTTCCCAACCAAAGCCCCATTTCATCGCTTCATCAATAGCTTTAATATCATCGGCAATTTCACCAACTAATTCAGCTGAATAGATTAAAGTCGGCTTCGTGATATTCCAAATTAAATCGCCACCACGATCCCCTTTAGCATTGATTAATGCGCGTAGCTTACGCTTAGAGCCTTTTTCTTGCTTCGCCATACCTGTCGCATTGGTTTTAAGCTTTTGACGCTCTTCGTATTCCATTGTTTCAGGATTTAATTCATATATGACGCTTCCGTCTTTACCTTTTTTCTTAAGGAAGAAGCCTTGCCCAGACTTAGCACCCAACCAGCCTTTTTCATTCATTTTGTTCATGAAATCTGGTACAATAAAAGCTTCTTTTTCGTCTCCTTCAACATGGTCATACACGTTTTTCGCAACATGAATAAATGTATCTAAACCTACAACATCTAATGTACGGAATGTGGCACTTTTCGGTCTTCCAATCATCGGACCTGTTACAGAATCCACTTCACCGATACTGTAACCGCCTTCAAGCATTTCCTTAACTGTGACTAATAAACCATATGTTCCGATTCGGTTTGCTATGAAGTTAGGCGTATCTTTTGCTTCAACAACACCTTTACCTAATACATCTTCACCAAAACGTTTCATAAAGGCTAGCACGTCAGGATCTGTCTCTTGATTAGGAATAACCTCTAATAATTTGAGGTAACGCGGTGGGTTGAAAAAATGCGTTCCTAGAAAATGCTTTTTGAAGTCCTCTGAACGCCCTTCAGCCATTGCCTCAATCGAAATACCTGAAGTGTTCGATGATACAATTGCACCTTCTTTTCGGTGTGCTTCAACCTGTTCAAATACCTTTTTCTTAATATCTAGATTTTCAACCACAACCTCGATAATCCAATCGACGTCTGATAGTTGCTCCATGTGATCATCAAAGTTACCGACTTGAATTAAGTCGAGACTCTTTTTACTTGTTATTGGAGATGGATTTTGCTTTTTCAACTTTTCCTTATTCGATGCCGCAATACGATTACGAACTACTGCATCATCTAATGTTAAACCTTTCTTCTTTTCAGCCTCTGTTAATTCTCGAGGTACAATGTCCAACATTAGTGTAGGGATACCTACGTTGGCCAAGTGTGCTGCAATACCGGAACCCATGACCCCTGATCCCAATACAGCTGCGCGCTTGATTTTACGGTTCATTTTTGTTCCCCCTATTCCTTTTGAATGAATACTCATTCATTTTGTCGCAAAAAATATTGGATAGTTTAACTATCCAATATGATATCTACTTTAATGATAATGTATTTTCAGATATTTCGCAAATGTTTTTTCTGTTAAAAAAGCAAATATTATTTCTTAATGATTCCCTTTAAAACAAATGCGACATTGGCTGGACGCTCAGCTAACCTTCTCATATTGTAGCCAAACCAGTCCTTACCATATGGCACATAAACACGCATCGTGTAACCTTCCTTCACGAGCTGCTCTTGTAATTCCGTTCTGATGCCATACAGCATTTGAAATTCGAATTGATCATTCGAAATGCCGTGTTCTTTCACAAGCTTTTTTGTATAATCTATCATCGCATCATCATGTGTGGCAATAGCCGTATAATTTCCATTAAGTAAATGTATTTTAATGATATTTTTATAGTTTTCATCCACATCTTTTTTATCTGGATAGGCGACTTGAGGCGACTCTTTATAAGCTCCTTTTACTAAACGTAAATTCGGATTATAGGAATCGAGGCGTTCTAAATCCTCCTCTGTTCGATAAAGGTAAGATTGTAATACCGTTCCCAACCCTTCATATTCTTGTTTCAATTCTTCAAATATATCTAAAGTTGCTTCACTACGTTCATAATCTTCCATATCAATCGTTACAAAAACACCATGCTCTTGACCAGCATCTAAAATTTTTCGCATATTTTCCATGACTAGATCACGCGAGATATCGAGTCCCATGGATGTCATTTTTAACGATAATTGAGAATCTAAGTTTTCATCCGCAATGACCTTGATCGCCTTCACACACTCTTCAGTACGTTCACGTGCTTCTTGTTCGTCGTTAACAAACTCACCCAGGTGATCAAGTGTCACGACCAACCCTTTTTGATTTAATTTTCGAATAGCATCGGCAGCTTGTTCAATCGTTTCACCTGCAACAAAACGTGATGCACCAAAACGTAAACCATACTTTTTAGCTAACTTTGTAAAAAATTTATTATTAGATAAAAAGAGAAAAAACTTACGTAATAACTTCTCCAAGATGAGTCCCCCCCTATGTGATGTTTATATATGTGAAACCGTTTTCTATTTTATCACTTTTTTGATAAAAAAGATATTTCTAAATACTAAAGATACGCTATAACATGACAAAAAATTAAATAATTTATCAACGATTTACTCATTTTAAAAATAGTGTAGAAAAAAACTTTCTAAATCGTAACCATTCCTATTTACAAATCGTAACCATTACGATATACTCTTAAAGGCTCGATTAAACTTAAGGAGAGACACGACATGAAAAACATTAAAGCTATTATTTATTTATTCCTTTTACTCACTTTAATAGCTTGTAATCAAAATGCAGAGGAAGATTCAAATCAAACGAATAAAATCGTGACATCGATTTATCCGATAGAGTATATCGTTTCCGAAATTGCCGGGGACTTTGTTGAAGTTGAAACGGTCGTACCATCTGGCGCAGACTCTCATTCTTATGAACCATCGACGAAGAGAATGCTTGAGTTGGCAGATAGTGATGGATTTTTCTTTATTGGAGAAGGCATGGAAGTCTTTTCTGAAACGATGGCTGAAACTGTCCAAAGTGAAGGTGTTCAAACCCTACGCTTAGCAGAGCATCACGATTTATTCGAGGATGCTGCTCATGATCATGAAGGGGATGATGAACATCATCATGGCGATTTCGACCCTCATTTTTGGTTGGATCCCATCCGTATGATTGATGCAGGTGAAATCGTTCTAGATGAAATGGTTTCATTATACCCTGAACAAGAAGGTCAGTTTCAAGAGCATTTTAATCAATTCAAAGAAAAAATGACGGATTTAGACGAACAATTCAAATCAAACCTTGATCAAGTCAATCTATTAGTTGCACACCAATCGTTCACCTATTGGGAGCAGCGATATCCTATTAAACAATACGCCATACGAGGTATCTCATCTTCTGAAGAACCATCTCAAAAAGAATTACAGGAACTGTTTGAGGATATTGAGCAATTAAATATGAATGATATTGTCTTAGAAAATAATTCTGATGACCGCTTAGCCTTAACAATTGCGAATGAACTAAATTTAGAAAAATATTATTTAAGTAATCTTTCAACCAGAACGGATAATCAAGTGGAAGAAAATATGGATTACGTCGACATTATGCTTGAGAATTTAGAAGTTTTAAAACAGCTTAACCAGTAAAGGAGGGATTGACATGGCGAATCCCATCATTTCAGTCGAGAACGTCTCCCACCGTTATGAACAACAAAACGTGTTAGAAGATATTAATTTTAATATTCATCAAGGTTCATTTGTCGGGTTGGTTGGACCAAATGGATCGGGAAAAACAACCTTAATCAAACTGATGTTAGGTATCGAAAAAATTCAAAGAGGATCAGTAAAGGCCTTTGGAAAACCGATTCAAAAATTTAAAAATGAAGGTCGGATGAGCTATGTGTCGCAGAAAGCCAATGCCTTTACCCGCGGTTTTCCGGCAACGGTAAGAGAAGTGGTTTCGATGGGAATTGTTTCGAATCAAAAACCGCTTTTGCCTGGGCAAAAAAGTGATCATGAACTCATCGTTTATGCACTTAAACAAGTTCATATGAAGGATTATTTAAACCGAAATATCGGCGATTTATCCGGCGGGCAGCAGCAACGTGTCTTTATTGCTCGTGCGATTGTTAATCAACCTGAACTATTAATCTTAGATGAGCCGACAGTTGGTGTTGATTCGGAAAACGTTGACCACTTTTACCAGCTCTTATCCAAACTTAATCAAGAGTTAGGTATTACTCTCGTTCTTGTTACCCATGACATTGGTTCAATCACAACCTATGTGACAGATTTATTATGTTTAAATAAATCGATTCACTACCACGGCGATCCAAGCGGGTTTGAAAATATGACAGATAAAGAGCGTTCAAAGCTATACGGACACTCGATTCATACGATTACACATGACCATTAGAAAGGGGCGAGGATATGTTAGATGCTTTTTTAAATTATGACTTATTAAGAAACACGTTTTATGCTGGTTTACTTGTCGGTCTAATCGCCCCATTACTGGGTACGTTTATTGTGGTTCGGCGCCAGTCAATGATTGCGGACGGTTTATCACATGTTACATTAGCCGGTCTTGCTTTTGGACTATTGATGCAGAAAAAATATACATTACTGGTGTTTACACCGTTCCATACGGGTATCGCCTTTTCCATCATAGGCGCATTGATTATCGAGAACCTACGAGATGTTTATAAAGCCTTTCAAGAGATTGCGATTCCTATTATACTATCGCTTGGTGTTGGATTAAGTATTGTTTTTATCGCACTCGCTGACGGCATAAATACTGATATTTTTTCTTATTTATTTGGTTCTGTTGCCGCTGTGAGTGGTGCAGACTTAAGATTAATTCTATATATATCATGGCTCGTCGTGACCTTTGTTGTTTTCTTATATAAACCTCTATTTGCGTTATCCTTTGATGAAGAATTTGCGAAGGTATCAGGAATTCAAGCAAAGCTGATTCATTTTCTATTTATTGTCATGACGGCACTTGTTATCTCAGCTTCGATTCGAATCGTTGGTGTATTACTCGTTTCAGCGCTAATGACGTTACCGGTTGCAACGAGTATGCGGATTGCTAAGAGCTTTAAACAAACGATTATATATAGTATCATTTATGGTGAGATAGCCGTTATAATCGGGCTCACTACGGGGTATTATTTTGAAATTCCACCAGGTGGGACCATCGTCATCACATCAGCATTATTGCTCGGATTCACGCTATTGTTTAAACGTATTCAATTCATAGTAGGGATTAAAAGGGATGATCGAAATGCAGCTTAATCAGGCATTATCAATCTTAAAAAATGAAGGCTATAAATATACGGAAAAACGTGAGGATATTCTATCGTTTTTTAATCAAGTGGATGGGTACCGTACGGCTAGTGACTTGTTAAATCATTTAAATCAAAAATATCAAGGCATTAGCTATGATACGATTTATCGTAACCTTCATCTGTTTCATGATTTAAGTATCTTAGAAACAACAGAGCTTGATGGTGAAAAACATTTTCGCTTATCCTGTGATCATGATGAACACCATCATCACTTCATCTGCAAGTCATGTGGTAAGACAAAAGCAATCAAATCATGCCCAATGAATCAATTAAAACAAGACTTTGATGGATACTTTATCGAAAATCACAAATTTGAAATCTACGGATTATGTCCAAGTTGTCATTAATTAAGCCCTAGTCGTGTTAACTAGGGCTTGTTTTATGCGCGTACATATAATTGTTCAATATCATTTGACGGAATCGGTTTTGAAAAGTAAAACCCTTGACCAATCCGACATCCAATAGACACAAGGTAGTTCATTTGATCTGCTGTCTCAATTCCTTCACCAACAATGTCAACCTTACATAGTTTAGCCAGGTCAACAATAAAGTCCACCATATTTTTCTCTTCATGTTGTCCAATCATGTCGATAAAAGAGCGATCAATTTTGACATAATCAACAGGCAAATCACGCATATATTTTAACGAGCTATAACCAGTACCAAAGTCATCAATACTAATCTTTACACCCGCTTCTCTGAGTAAGTTTAGCTTATTTAAGTTTCGATCAATGTCCATTGTAATTGATTCGGTAATTTCAATTTCAAACACACCGGCTGGAATGTCATAATAATCGAGAATATCAATAACATTGTGAACAAATTCTTCATCGGAAAATTGTTTAGCCGAAATATTAACTGAAAAACTAGGGATCCTCAGTCCAGCTTCCCTCCACTTCACGTAATCCTCACAGGCTCGTTTTAATACATAATCCGTCATCGGAAATATTAAGCCAGTCTCTTCCGCAATCGGGATAAACACGCCTGGTGAAATCATCCCTTGCTCCGGATGGAACCATCGTGCCAAAGCTTCTACCCCTTGAATGCTACCTGTCTCCATATTAATTTTCGGTTGGTAATAAAGATCAATTTCCTCACTTAGAATCGCACGGTGCAATTCATTTTCATAAAAATATGTATCAAGATGATGATTCATCGTCTCATCATAAAATTCATATGAATTACGCTCGACTTTAGCACTTTTCAAGGCCGAGTTACCTTTTTGATAGATTTCTTCAAACGTAAACCCATCATTCGGATACATCGATATACCAATAGAAATCGTTGGGTGCACAGTCTCATTTCTAATATGCATCGGCTTTTGAAACTCTTCC
The DNA here is from genome assembly GCF_900103915.1 of Tenuibacillus multivorans. Taxonomy (GTDB): domain Bacteria; phylum Bacillota; class Bacilli; order Bacillales; family Alkalibacillaceae; genus Tenuibacillus; species Tenuibacillus multivorans. The sequence goes on from NZ_FNIG01000007.1 coordinate 30,885, forward strand.
TGCAATCGGTTAACGATATCTACAACCTCAGATTCACCTTTTACCCCTGGAATAAAGATGCCAAATTCATCACCTTTGAGTCGTGCCACCAGCCCGCGATGGCGAACCTGATTTTTCATCGTTTTCGCAATCGAAACAATTAACTCATCGCCAAAGTCGGTTCCATATTGTTGATTAATAGAATGAAAGCGATCGATATCTAAAATCATAAATGCATGCTGGTTTTCGCGATACCGATCAATTTGTTCCTCAGCTTCAACATTAAATGTATTAAAATTATAAAGCCCGGTCACAAAATCAAAATGTTCTAAATAGCTGATTTCACGTCTAAACTCTCTTTCCGTTGTGTAATCACTGAACATAACCTGTAGTCCAATAGTACGGCCTTCCTGGTCATACAAATTAGAGTAAGCCAACTGCAAATATTTTCGATCATTATTAGCATTGGCCACCTCTATATTTTGCTTAAAAACCTCACCCTCGGATTCATTGGTTTTAATATACGACGATGCCCCCTGTAGTATTTTAGGCATCACCTCAACGATTGATTTTTGCAAGGCATTTTGTCTCGTAATTCCTAGCATCTCTTCAGCTTGTCCGTTCCAAACATTAATATGACCGTCTGCATCACAAGCGATTAGACCTAGTGGCGAATGCTCTAAAATAGCCTGGAGCTGTTTTCGTGTGACATACAACATTTGATCCTTTTGTTTTTCCTCTTTAATATCGACTAGAAATCCGAAGAAATTCGTCAACTTATCCTGTTCATCAAGCACCTGGTGTAGTGTAAATAGCTTTGGAGAGTAATGACCATTTTGATCGACCATAATGATTTCATCTTCCCAATGACCATCTACATCTAACGTTTGTCTAATAGAACGATAACTCTCCTGTGCTTTAAATTGCAGCACACGCTCATAACGCCTGCCAAGTAGCTGATCATTTGTGAGACCAATCATCTCCATAAACTGTTTATTCACCTTAAGGATATGACCGTATTCATCTGTAATAAACAGACCTTGATCGATATTATTAAAGGCTTCGTTCGTTAAAGAGAGTTCATTCTCATTCTTTTGTAGTTCCTGATAAAAGTTAATATTTTTATGAGTCTCTTTAACTAAGTAAAGGTAAAAAAATAAGCCCGTAATAAATATATACATCCAGCCTTTTAAAGATTGCACAAATGACATTGACGGTGCTTCATCTATGAAAAATTGTAATAAACTATCGGTCGTTGTGATCCACAGTAATCCTATTAATAAATACAAAACTAAAAATTTCGTTGGAAACTGCTTTAGTTGATTGATTTCAAGACTATAACGATCGTTACTCATCTATACCACCTTAAACGAAAAAGCTCATACACTTATCTAAAAAATTCGTCATATTTTGTCTATACTACTCTTAATATCGGACGATGATTGAATAGTTAAAGTAAAACTTTACATTCTGCTGAAATGTGAGAAGAACGAGTCGCCAATTTAAGAGTTGGTGTCGCCAATCTGGGTGTCCGACTCGCCGTCACGAGCTTCCGATCCGCCAATCCACAAGTATAAAAAAAGAGACCGTCCTCTTAAACGATCTCTCTACCATTATTTTGCAGTTTGATAAGTTTGATTTGTCGTATCGGGCTCTTCCTCCCTATTATAGCCCCTCGCAATATTGCCTTTAATCGCGATATTCATAAGGATACCGAGAAAAGCAAAAGTAATGAGTAACGACGATCCGCCATAACTAATTAACGGAAGTGTAATCCCTGTAATCGGTAAAAGACCAGAAATAGCCCCCATGTTAATAATCGCTTGTGAAATGATTTGAAAGGTGATACCCAATGCGAGCAATCGTCCGAATTGATCTGGTGCACGCTTAGCAATGAGCACGCCTTTATACATAAAGATCATAAACATCCCTACAACAAACAAAACACCTAATAAACCCAGCTCCTCTGCGATAACTGACATAATAAAATCCGTGTGAGCTTCAGGTAAAAAGCCCGATTTTTGCACACTATTAGCCAGTCCAACCCCGTTTATTTCTCCTGAAGCAATCGCAATCAGTGAATGAATTAACTGATAACCATCACCCGATGGATCGGAAAAGGGGTCTAAAAAGGAGGTCAACCGTTCCATACGGTATTCAGAAAACACGATCAATGGGGCTGCAATCGCCAATGCGACGGCACCTAATCCAATTAAGTGTATGAGTCTAACACCTGCAAACAATAAGATAATACCGCACGAAATCAAAATCGATGTCGCGGTCCCAAAGTCTGGCTGTAAGACGATTAAGAAAAACACACCACCTAAAATTAATAGTGGCGGCAAAACGCCATCATTAAATTTATGGAGTCGATCCTGTTTATTCGTATAAGCTTTCGCGAAATATAACACCATCGCGATCTTGGCTAACTCTGATGGCTGAAATAAAAATAGTTTAAAATCTAACCAACGTCTTGCACCGTTATTAACCACACCTATTTGCGGTATCGCAACTAATATGAGAAATATAATCGATACAATAAAAATAATCGGAACAAGTTGCCCCAATCGACGATACGAGAACATACTGATGACAAAAAATACGGCTAAACCTAACATTAACCACAATCGCTGTCGTTTAAAATAATAGGCTGAATCACTTATGTTAGGATCGATACCTGCATAGACAAAACTAGCACTATAAACCATCACAACCCCGAATAGGGACAGTAACAATATAATAACGAGTAATGGGTAGTCCATGTTCTTTAAATGTCTCTTCAAAGCCAACCACCATCCTATATACACTATAACTGAAAAAATGCTGAAACAGAATAGGATTTTTTGACGCATTAAGTAGATTGATAGATTTTTATTAGATAAACTTAAACAGTTTTTAGTATAACTTAAATAATTTTAATAGAACTTAAACAAAAAAATTTATAACTTAAACAATTTGCCAGAAAACTTAAATAGAAATTAAGAAAACTTAAATAATTAAAATATATAAGCTTACACACCATTGAAAAAGTATAAAACTGCCCAGCCTAAGACTGAGCAGTTACTTATCTACTAAATAGTTGGTTGGACGTTTATTTTCTTGACGTCATCCAAATACTCTTCATACGTCATTTGTTCATCGATGATTCCGTCATCCGTTATTTCTATAATTCGATTCGCAATCGTTTGGATAAACTGATGGTCATGTGAACTGAATATGACGGATCCCTTAAATTTGATAAGCCCATTATTTAACGACTGAATCGATTCTAAGTCGAGATGGTTGGTCGGATCATCAAGTAATAAAACATTCGCATTGCTGAGCATCATCCGTGATAACATGCAGCGAACCTTCTCACCACCGGATAATACACTCGCTTTTTTAAACACGTCGTCACCTGAGAATAACATTCGGCCTAAAAATCCTCGGACGAATGTGTCCGTTTCATCCTCTGGGGAATATTGTCTTAACCAATCGATTAAGTTTAAATCGCTACCATCAAAGAACGCCGAATTATCTTTCGGAAAATAAGACTGTGACGTTGTTACACCCCATTTATAAGTACCTTCATCAGGTTCCATTTCACCCATTAGAATTTTCATTAAGGTTGTAACCGCTAAGTCATCTCCTAATAGTGCTACTTTATCGTCTTTATTCATTCGGAATGTGACGTTATTTAAAACCTTTTTACCGTCGATTGTTTTACTAACGCCCTCTACTTCTAGAAGGTCGTTACCGATTTCGCGTTCAGGTGTAAACGCAATATACGGATATTTTCTTGATGACGGTTTAATATCATCAATCTCAATCTTATCCAAAAGTTTCTTACGAGAAGTCGCTTGCCGTGATTTAGACGCATTGGCACTAAACCGCGCGATAAACTCTTTAAGCTCTTTGACTTTCTCTTCCTTTTTCTTGTTTTGCTCTTGTGCCATTTTTAAGGCTAGCTGACTGGACTCGTACCAGAAATCATAGTTCCCAACGTATAGCGTAATTTTCTCAAAATCTAAGTCAGCTATATGCGTACACACATTATTTAAGAAATTACGGTCATGCGAAACAACAATAACGGTGTTTTCAAAGTTAATTAAAAACTCCTCTAACCAGCGAATGGCTTGAATATCTAGACCGTTTGTCGGCTCATCAAGTAGCAAAATATCAGGATTACCAAATAAAGCCTGTGCTAATAAGACCTTCACACGGTCCGCTTCAGATAGCTCAGACATTTTTTTATCGTATAGGGAATCATCTACACCGAGTCCTTGAAGTAAAGTTGCAGCATCGCCTTCAGCTTCCCAACCATTTAACTCCGCGAATTCACCTTCGAGCTCAGCTGCACGCATACCATCCTCTTCTGTAAACTCACCTTTGGCATAAATCGCATCTTTTTCTTCCATAATTTGATATAGTCGCTCATGCCCCATCATGACAACCTGAATAACCTGCTCATCCTCATAGGCATAGTGATCCTGTTTTAATACAGCAATTCGCTCATCTTTACCGACAGAAACATGCCCTTCCTGAGGCTCAATTTCACCAGACAGTATTTTTAAAAATGTTGATTTACCGGCACCATTCGCCCCGATCAACCCATAACAATTTCCGTTTGTAAATTTTATCGAAACATTTTCAAATAGCTTACGACTCGGAAAACGTAAGCTTACATTAGTCGCTTGTAACATATTAAAAATCCTCCACATAGAAACTAGTCAATCCAATACATTATAGCATCTATATGGAGGATTGACGAATATTACCTAAGGCTTTAAAACAATCTTAATACAATCATCCTCACGATCATTAAATATTTTATAACCATGCGCCGCTTCCTCTAAAGATAATTGATGTGTTACGATATCAGTCGGGTTAAATTCTTCCTTAACAATCATGTCATAAAGCGTAGGCATATACGTAATAGCCGGAGCTTGGCCCATTTTTAACGTCACGTTTCTCGCAAAAAAGGCTCCGAGCGGAAACAAATTATAATTACCACCGTATACACCTGTGAATTGGACCGTCCCTGCCTTTTTTACGGCTTTAGTTAAAATTTGAATTGGGCCGAGTGTACCACCTTGAAGCTTAAGCTTTTGCTCTAAATACTCTAAAGGCGATTTTTTTCCGTCCATCCCAACACAATCGATGACTACATCCGCGCCACCTTTCGTCATTTCTTTCAAATGCTCTCCCATATCTGGATATTCCGTAAACTCGAACACTTCTACATTATTCGTTTTCTTGGCATGGTCCATTCGATAATTCAAATAATCTATGGCAATAACACGCTCTGCACCCTTCATCCAGGCAAATTTTTGTGTCATTAATCCAATTGGACCACAGCCCATGACGATAACAGTGTCTCCTTCCTTAACTCCGGAGTGCTCAACACTCCAGTAAGCAGTAGGTAATACATCTGAAAGAAACAGTAAGGATTCATCCCTCATCTCGTTTTCTTTAGGGACGACAAAAGGTGTGAAATTTCCAAATGGAACTCTTAAATATTCAGCCTGTCCACCAGGATAGTTTCCGAATTTCTCAGCATAGCCAAAATAACCACCCGAATCATAATGCGGATTGGAATTTTCACATTGACTTGTAATTCCTTCTTCACAGTAGGAACATTGACCACAAGAAACAGTAAAAGGAATGATAACGCGATCACCCTTCTTAACCTTGGTCACCTCAGGGCCTACCTCTTCTACTACTCCCATCGGCTCATGCCCGATAATATAACCTTTTGGTAATGGGAAATTTCCTTTATATAGATGGAGATCGGAACCACAAATAGCGGTTGAAGTAATTCGTACGATAATGTCATCTTTTCTCTCAATAGTCGGATAATCTTCTTTAGTAACCTTAATTTCATGAGGTCCGCGATAAGTTACTGCTTTCAAGTTATTTCTCTCCCAACATGATTATTAATTCCGAAAATAGTTTTTCCTAACTCATGTTAAATATGTAAGCGGAGTTTTCCTAATAAATCCCTTTTATATTAATGCTTAAAATGTACATGTTAAAGGATAAAATGAAAAATTGAGGTATGTACCATGAATAGCAAAACAGTTAGTACTTGGTGTATCATATCGATGGCGTCGATTCCACTTGTAATGACCTTAGGAAACTCGATGCTTATACCCGTACTCCCCATATTTGAAAATGAAATGAACATCAGTGCCTTTCAATCGAGTATGATTATTACCAGCTATTCGATTGCCGCCATATTATTAATTCCTATTGCTGGATATTTATCTGACCAGTTCGGAAGGAAAAGGGTGATTATCCCGAGCTTAATCCTTACTTTAATTGGAGGACTTATCGCAGGTTTTGCTTCATTAAAAATGGATAATCCTTTTTTTATGGTTATAATTGGAAGAATTTTGCAAGGGATTGGAACGGCAGGTGCATCACCAATTGTTCTACCATTGGTTGGTGATTTATACAATGACGATGATGAAAATGCGAGCTCATGTCTTGGCATCATCGAAACTTCAAACACCTTTGGTAAAGTATTAAGTCCAATCGTTGGTGCAGCATTTGCCACTTTAATATGGTTTTTACCTTTCTTTGCGATATCAGTATTCAGCTTTATTTCCTTAATCATGGTCTTCTTTTTTATTAAAGTCCCTAAGAATCAAGACAAACCCGATCCATTTAAAGAGTTTTTGAAAAGGACTAAAACCATTTTTCAAAATGAAGGAAAATGGTTATACATTGTCTTTATCATTGGTGCCTATATCATGTTAACCTTGTTTGGCATCTTGTTTTATCTATCTGAAATACTGGAAAAACAACATGATATTGCAGGAATCAAAAAAGGGATTATTTTGGCATTACCACTCCTAGTCTTATGCTTTGCTTCATTATTAACGGGTAAAAAAATTAAAGGTAATTTGCACGTCATGAAATACATTATCATGGCTTCCTTAATCTTGATGGCTACCTTTACACCTTTCATCGGGTTTTTTGAAGATAATGTACGAGTTTTATTACTGATGACAGGCTTTATCGGATTAGCCATTGGTGCCATGCTACCATCATTAGATGCGATGATAACCGAAAATATTGAAAAACGAGAACGCGGGACGATTACCTCTTTATATAGTTCTTCAAGGTTTATCGGAGTTGCCGCAGGCCCGCCAATAATGTCGATACTAATGGAAAGTTATATACACTTAGGCTATATATTGGCTGGTATTCTCGGAATCGCGATTTTTATTTTAGTTATTATCGTTATTAAACCAGAAAAACAAAGCACATAAAAAATGGAGAGGCTTTATTCCTCTCCATTTTTTTGATTAGGCTTATAGTTTTTTTCATCATCCGATTCGATAATACCAATCGTCGCATCATCAATATCCGGGTCTTCTAATAATGATTCCGAGACTTTAAACTTAATATCATCCGCTTCCGCTAAAGATAGTCCCTTAACTAATTCAATATAACTTTCAACATGATATTGTCTTCCCTCCTGTAAGACACGAATTTGACTGATATCGACGACTTTAGGATGGTCTAATATAATTTTGGCCACACGGTCTTTTACACGTTCTGGTGCTGCAACTCCAATTAAACCAATCGTATTTTCGTAACCGATTTTGATGGCTATTCCGATTAATAATACGCCGATGATCATGGTCCCAATCCCGTCCACAATATAATTCCCAGTGAAGTAGGCAACAATGACGGCGATTAAGGCAACCAGTGCTCCTAAAGTCGCGACAATATCCTCATAAAAAACTAAGCGCGTCGGAGGTGCTGAGTATTTGACATTTTGAATAACCGTTTTAATAAATCCCTCTTCAGAATTCTCAGCTCTTGACTCTTCCACAACCTCTTTCATGACTTTGGCTAATACATAACCATCAACTATGACAGAAGCAGATAATACTACAACGTTCAACCAAAAATTTGAGGATTCCTCAGGATGTTGAATAATTTCCCAACCTTTATGTAAGGTCTCATAAGCCATAATGGAAATCACAATGACCGCTAATAAAACAAATAAATTAATAACCCTGCCAAATCCTGTCGGAAAGCGTTTCGTCGGTTCCTTTTGGGCTAATATACTTCCGAAGTAAACCATACCCTGATTTAATGTATCAGCTGAGGAATGAATGGTTGTCGCAAACATCGACCCACTACCGCTTATTGCGGCAGCAATCCCTTTTATAATCGTTAAACCTAAATTTCCTAAAGCAGCAATTCCTGACGATTTATTACCTTTTTTTAATAATTCCCACATGTGATTACCCCGCCTTTTCCAGAGTTCTTCTATGTAGTTTTCACGATTATGGCTAAAAGATACTTTTTTAGGCAAGCACCGTGTTTCTAGTCATTCAATATATTAAAAATAGGTGAGTAGACATGAGATTGTATTTAGCATTACTTAGCTTAAGCTTTATATGGGGAATTGCTTTTATTTTAATCAAAATGACTGTCAATGTAACCGGTGTTTGGGGAATGGTCTTTTTACGCTGTTTAATTGGCGCAATTGCATTAACGCCATTATTTATATGGACATTAATAAAAACCAAACCATCCATCCCACTTAAACAGCTCATTATTCTCGGAACGATCAATGCGGGTATTCCGTGGGGATTACTCGCTTGGAGTGAAACGGTTATTAATAGTAATACGACTTCAGTCATTAATGCTTTAACACCGATATTTACAGCATTAATTGGTTATTTATTTTTTAGTAAAAGGCTTCAAAAAAAGCAATGGATTGGGATTTTAACGGGCTTTTTGGGGATTATCATATTAATGGAGTTTCAAATTCAACATTTATTTGGCAGTGATTTTATCGGAATTGGAACGATGGTTTTAGCCACCATTTTCTATGGATTCGGCTCACAATACCTAAAGAAACATCTTCAAAAGACTGACCTAATTATCACGACAACGGTCTCTTTATTTGTCGCATCCTTAGTCGGTTTATTGATCGCACTTGTCGTTCACGATATGCCAGCATTTGCTGAATTTGATTTATCCGTAACGTTAATAGTCCTTGCTCTCGGTGCTTTAGGCTCTGGTCTTGCCCACATCATTCTGTATTACATGATTATTAATGGGACACCTGAGTTTGCCACAACGGTTGCTTATATTATTCCGATTTCCGCCATGATTGCAAGTTACCTCATTTTAGAAGAGCCAATCACAGCTAACCTAATACTCGGGATGCTGATTATCTTTAGTGGGATTTATTTAACTAGCCGACAACATAGATAAGATGTCGTCGGCTCTAACGCCTAGCTTAATATGGATGTCTGTGTTTGATCCTGATTCGCTACGATTAAGTCAAAATATTTTAATTCTAATGGATCTTGCTGATAACCAGTTATCAAAGTCTTGTTGATAAACACCTCAGCTACAGCGTAGTCACGCTCGAAGTTCTCCCCATCTTCGATATGATCTAAAGCGATTACCGCTTCATAAAGATCGACCATGTCTTGAGCTAACTTCTTCGGATACATGAGACGGGCACTCATATTCATATTTGATAATTGTTGTAATGACTGCTTGAATTGATTCAATGCTTGGTAAACGGGCGTCGCTAATGGCTTAACCGTCTCTGGTAAACGAGCTAGCCTTTCTTCCATATCTCTTAAAAATAGCTCATGCACATTTAATTTCTCAATCAGACGTAAAACCTCTAGACCTAAAATATTTGCCGTCCCTTCCCAGACCGTTAATACTTGGGCATCACGCAGTAAACGAGGCGTCACAAAATCCTCGATATAGCCATTTCCGCCGTGCATTTCAATTGATTCATGTGCATAGTCAATCGCCTGCTCGGCTGTTTCCTTCTTTAATAAAGCAATATAGAGCCTCAACATAGCCATATCGTCCTCAGTCGCTTGAGAGTCTTTAGCCATCACCTGGTCAAATAACGAAATCATATCAAACGTCGCAATTGTTTCAACTTCTAGTTTAGTTTTCATATTGACTAAAGTCTCTTGAATCATAGGATAATGCGTGATTTTTTGACCAAACGCATCACGTTGAAACGCGTAATCCTTTGCCTCTTGATAAGCACGACGCATAATGCCTAACGAAGCCACAGTATTACAGACACGCGATAAATTTAAAGCCTCCATCATGTATTTAAAGCCTTGTTTAGGGTCACCAACCAAGTATGCCTCCGCACCATCAAACTCCACTTCAGCAGACGGAACCGCTCGGACCCCGAGTTTATCCTTTAACCTGCGAATACTTAATTGTTGCTGCTCTCGGTTACGTTCCCACGGGACTAAAAATAAACTTAACCCTTTTGTCCCTTCAGGAGCCCCCTCGATTCTAGCTAAAACTATGACAACACCGCACATCCCAGCATTACTGGCAAAATATTTTTCACCATACAACTGGTAGCGATCACCAACTTGAACCGCTTTAACGACATTAGCTCCGACGTCAGATCCACCCTGACGTTCGGTTAAAAAAGTTGCCCCTTCAAATAACTCAACGTCACCCGTTGAGATCACATGAGGTAAAAATTTGTCCCGAAGCGATGCGTCTGCATAGTGGTCAATCAAATAAGCTGTTGCCAGCGTTAACGTAACCGGACAATAAAAACCTGGTTCTGATTGAGACAATAAGTAACCTTGTGCGTAAGAGTACATGTAGTTCCCTTTGCGCTCAAGTTCTGGAATGTCTTTATGAACATAGCCGATAATCCCTGTTTGGTAAGTCTCTTCGACTGTTTTTCGATAGCCTTCATTGACCCAAACTTGATTAACTTCTTCACCCATTTTATTGTACTTGATTAGACGTGGCTGTCCTTCCCGATCTGTGTGAATGGCTCGTTCATCAATTTCATTCGCAACCTTTTCACCGAATTCGGTTAACTGCTCATGGGCATAATCATAAAAATCCGTTGGAAGATACTTTTTCATTAACCGTTGAATCAGCCGATCATTGATATAGTAGTTGTGTTGACTCATGACTAAACAGTCCTTCCCTCTTGTTCTCTCAATTGATTTTTTAATAACTTACCCGTCGCATTTCGTGGTAGTGCTTCTAACACCTCGTAAAAATGCGGGATCTTATAGATAGCGACCTTATCCTGTAAAAACTGTTTACACGTCGTCTCTACATTACTAACGTCGTCATTTAAAACGACAAACGCTTTAGCCGATTCCCCCCATTCAGGATGTGGCACACCCACGATCGCAACATCTTCAATATCCGGATGCGTCATCAATATTTTTTCAACCTCGCTTGGATAAATATTGACACCACCTGAAATAATCACATCTTTCTTGCGGTCAATCACCCAGAAATAGCCATCTTCATCACGCTTAGCAATATCACCCGTATATAACCAGCCACCTTTAATCGTTTCCTTTGTCTTTTCAGGTGCTTTATAATAGCCTTTCATATTCCCTTCACCACGTAAGATGATTTCACCTGGCTCGTCAAGACTATTTTCATCAACCAATCGAATTTCGCAATTTAAAGCTGCGCGCTGACCGATACTACCTGATTTATGGTCGTGCTCCCTAGCCTCAAGTAACGTTCCATTTGGACCAGCTTCCGTCAATCCGTATACACACATAAGGTCTTCAGTTGAAAAACGGTCTTTCACCAATTCCACTTCAGCCTTGCCAAGTGGGGCCCCACCATAAACCCAATATTGCATCGACGTTAGATCATATTGGTCAATATCGGGTCGCTTAGCCTTCATTATATAAGCTACTGGCGCGCCAAAGAAATGCGTTGTTCGTTCCTTCTCAACCGTTTTTAATAATAATTCAGGTGTAAATGTAGGGGTTAGCACATGCGTGGCACCGACATACAAACCAGCACCCATAAATAAGTGTAGTGGAGCCGAATGACTTAATGGCATCATATGAAGAATACGACTGTCTTTATTCATATTCATCTCAATACAAATCATGGTCGCGACCGTTAAAATATTACGATGGGTAAACAAGACACCTTTTGGATTACCAGTCGTGCCAGAGGTATATAAGATGGATGCTTCATCATCCTCCGTCGAATCACAATCAATTGGTTCAGCCTGTCCAACTAATAAATCGTCTAACGACAACCAATTCCCCTGTTTCTCTCCTGTTTTCAAACAAATCAATTCCTCATGATCAGCAATGGGTTTGGATTGATCGAATAGCCATTCATGTGTCGCAAAAAATTGCGCTTCACTATGCTGAAGGATATATTCTATCTCACTTGTCGTTAACTTGGCATTGTTTGGGATGACGATACCTTTTAACCTTAATACCGCTACATATAGAAACATAAACTCTTTCGTATTCGGCATATGAATGATGTGTTTATCACCCGATTTAAATCCGAGTTGTTTAAGTTGGCTTGATAATTGGTTGACCGTATCCTCCCACTCTTGATAAGTTAATCTTTCTGTTGGCGTTACAATCGCCTCATGATTTGGAAATTTACGAGATTGATAAGATAACAGCTTTGAAATATTCATCTATTTTCCTCCCCTAATTGATCTAATGTTTTCCGAAAAACATCTAGATACTGCTCCATTTCACGTCTAAGCTGCATCAACTCTTCAAGCCTTTGCGTTACCTCATGTAGCTTGTCCTCCCCATATTCGATTGTCTTTTTCAATTGCTCACGACCGGTTGGATCTTTTTCAAAAAGTAGGATCATGTCTTTAATTTCGTCTAACGAAAAACCGTATTTCTTACCTCGAAAAATAAGCTGTAGCTGAATTTTTTCCTTTTTACCATATTTACGATGGCCATTATGATTTCGTTTTGGTTTAAGTAAACCAATTTCTTCGTAGTACCGAATCGTTCGTGTCGATACACCAAACATAGCTGCTATTTCAGAAATCGAATAAAGGTCGTTGCTCACCTCACCCTCTCCTTTTGTCACAATATTCTTAGTTTACCATTAACGTTAACGTAAAGTTCAAGCATTGAATGGTTATTATTTTTTTGGAACTTGGACAATCGCAGGGCAAACTTGGACAATTAACAAGCATAAAAAAGGCTGCGAAAGATCGCAGCCTTTTTTGTATTTATTTTAGTACCAAGAAGCACCAACAATGATTAGTAGAATGAACAACACCACAATTAAGGCAAATCCGCCGCCGTAACCATATCCTCCTGACATGGAAACATTCCTCCTTTTATCATTTTCACTATCAACATATGTGGAGTAATAAAAAATGATAGGGCACCTGCGGAATTGTTGAAAAAAATAATCAAAATCCCTCAGTTGATAAATAATATAAGAAATCGACCACCGCCCAAATGAGACGGTGGTCATTGGAGGTGAAAATTTTATAAAAGAGGTCTCGGCTACTTTTATAAAATACTATGCCTTAAAAATAGTTTAGTAAGGGCATTCTCATTAATTAACTTTACTTTCTAAAGAAAAGATCTAATAACGTAAGAAAGCTGCACCAAAATTAGTGCAGCTTTTCTTAGTTTAAATTATTTAGTAACCATAGCCTCCGCCGTAGCCCCAAGTTGCACCAACAATAATAAGTAAGATAAACAACACGACGATCAACGCGAATCCTTCACCATAACCGTATCCGCCTGCTGACATAGACTAACACACTCCTTAATTTATTTTTACTTTCAACGTATGTTATGTAACGGATCTTGGTTAGGGCGTTAAAGCGGGTTTTGGACAGATAAAAGCAGTGATAATCCCGATATTAGCCCATACATTCAATTAACGTTGGACATATGCTTAATTAAGGAACAGAGGAAAGGGGTTGTATGATCATGGCTTCAAAGAATAACTCTAGAGGAAACCCAATGGAATTAATTAATGATTTTTTTCAGTCGAAACACCATCAATCCTTAATGCATAATATTGACCAAATATTTCAGCCAAATCAAAAAATCATTCCGATAGACATTAGCGAAAATCGCTCATTTTTCATTATTACAGCAACACTAGCGGGCATTCCTAAAGAGAATATCAACCTTGAATTGATGGGCGATCAATTAATCATCAATATTAATCATAAAAATAACCCTTACGAGAAACGGAAAGTAGACTTACCTTCATATGTTACGCCAAACGGAATGAAAGCCAGACATCGAGACGGGATATTGCAGATAAAATTTCCTAAGATAAAAGGTGAAAGTATTGAAATTAACTAACAACATGAATCATAAGGTTTAAAAGTGCAGAAGTACGATAAAGTAATCCTGCACTTAACCATTTTTACCAAAATGCTCCAGCCAATGCGATTCCTGCTATAAACGATAAGGCTATCGGCACTCCGAATCCAAAGCCACCATAACCTCCGTAAAACCCATAGCCTAAACCGCCGCGTACAGGCTGAAGCCAGACACGACTAGGCGTCACTCTTGTGATGCGTCCAACATGAACGAAACCATCCATCTGTCTGACTTTTACCACTTCGCCATGAAACTGACAGCATCTATTATAAATGTGCATGGACATACATTACCACTCCTATATCTTTTCTATTAGTGTATGCATACTAGTTTTATAGGAATAGACATACGTTTATTTTATAGAATAATAGGTTTATAAATACGTAAGGAGAGATCATATTGCCTGTTATTAACACCTACGATTGGCTAAAAAACTTTTCAAATCAATGTGAGCAAAACCGATCTAAGAACCCCTATTTAATTCAATTAGAAACACTATGCAAACCCATCAAGGATCACTTTTCATCCTATGATATCGAAGAACTTCATTATATTTTACTTCAAAATGGATTATTTGAGCCTAACGAATGGAGACATATCAAGAAAACCTCCCGTCTCATACAAGAAAAGAATCAATGGAAACTTGTTCAAAAAGAATTTAAAAATCTGAAGAGTAAATGGAATGGTCCAGACATCCCTATTTTTATCCTTCCTGTCAAAAGAGCACACCACAAAGTTCAGCGAACCACTCTAAAAAAGGGTGGATTAGCCTTTAAAGAAGCCTTATTTTTATTTTTATCTCCCAATCTAACAAACCATGAAGTTAAATCAGTTTTAGCTCACGAATATAGCCATGTTTTTCGACTAAACCATTTCAAACTTAATGAAGCAAAGTTAACTTTAAAAGACATGTTAGTTCTAGAAGGGCTTGGGGAATATGTGGTGAAAGAGTTATACGGTGAGGAATATCTTGCCCCATGGATTAATTTATACAGTTATGAGCAAATGTCAGATCTATGGGACAGGGAATATTCTAATAACTTAAACTTGCTAAATAAGGAAAAACAACATCTATTGTTGTTTGGAATCGGTAACCATCGCCTCCCTAAGTGGATTGGCTACAATATTGGCTACGCTATAGTTGAATCCTATCAAAGAAACCAAGGTATTAAGAGTAGTAAACAATTATTAAAAACGTCGGCGGATGAAATTATAAATGGATCTAATTTTTAAGCAACCTGTGCGGTGGTAAAGGAAAAACCTTACCCTACAAAAAGGATAAGGTTTTATATTCAATCAATCGAGCGGCTTAGTAAAATGATGCTCCTACGATAATGAGTAGGATAAATAATACGACGATTAAGGTGAATCCGCCACCATAGCCGTAGCCACCACCACCGCCGTATCCGTAGCCACAGCCTCCAAGGCCTCTATTTCCATAAGGTCCGCAGCCACCGAATCCGAATGACATATCTTCAACCCCTTTCAAAAAATCATGATTTTGCTAAAGACAATGGTTCAATGTGAGTTAAATTAATTATGCGCATATTAATTTAGCTACTATGATGAATTGAAGGAATGATGGGGATACGATTAGTTATTTTAAAAATTCTACTTAGTACCACCAGGAAGCACCTACGATAATTAATAAGATAAACAGCACAACAATTAACGCAAAGCCTCCGCCATATCCATAACCACCGTAAGACATCATTTAGCCCCCTTTCATATTGTTTAAGAGCGTTAACTCTTTATTTTAATTTATGTAGGGGGCTAATAGATTGTATAGACGACTATCCTTTTATCATTAATTCATATATAAAATTGTCATGTTACTTGACTACTTTGTTAAGAATGCGAGACCTGTTGACGTTTCCTAAATAAATAAACGACAAGACTAATTGACAGGCTTAACCCAAGTATTGAACCGATGATTGTAACCGTCTGCAGTGGAAAAAGCTCGGCGAAAAAACCAAGCATAAGCGTAAAGACAATTTGAAAGATCGATTGGATTATACTTGCCACACTTCCAATTCGCCCCATAATATTGACGGGGACTTGATTTTGGAAAAATGTCGTATAGCCAGCGTTGGCAAATGCCATAAAAAAGCCTAAAATGATGAACGAGACTAAGGCAGATATAAAGTTAAAGGATGAATAAAACAACACATAACCAACTGATGACAATAGCATACCGCCACCAATGTAATAACACAGTTCAACCTTTTTAGCCAGCATTGTCGCCACTAATGCACCAACAATTGAACCTGCGCCTGTGATACTAATTAACAACCCATAATACTCATCTGATAACCCTAAATCTTGCTTAATAAAGGTAACTTCCTGAGAATCAAGTGCAAACCCAATTAACATAGTAAGCTGGAACATGAGATATACCGCTACAAAAAAATGAGCTTGCTTAAAGAAGGATACGACGACCTTCCAATCATTGAGCCAATTTTGTAAGTGATTGGTGGTTGATTCTTTTTCGGTGGTTTGATCAACATTAGGCAGACATAAAATGATTATGCCGCAAATGATAAACGTCACAGCATTAATAAAAATACTTAAATCCGTTCCATAGTACATGATTAATACACCGGATAAAGCAGGACCAAGTAAGAATGCACCAGAACTCATCGTCCCCATCATCGAATTGAATCGTTGTCGCCGTTCTTCTGGAACTAATCTTGTGATATAAACTTGTGACGTCGGTCCAAAGAATGAACCTACTAAACTTATGATAAATACAACAGAATAGATTCCCCATATATTTTCGATAAATGGCAGAGTCAATACCAAGCCTCCCCTGATTATATCGACTGATACGAGAAGCTTCCGTTTATTTACCCGGTCGATCACACTTCCAGACCACGTATTCGTCAAAATGGTCGCAATCGGCTTTATGACATAAAGACCCGCAACCGCGGCTGCAGACCCCGTTAGATTCAATATGTATAAATTAATCGCAACTAAATAAATCCAATTCCCTAAATATGAGACACCTATCCCCAAAATGAGCAACAATGGATATTTCCAAGCATTCATCGTTATCACCTACTTTTTTTCAGTGTAACTTAATTTACTGCCTAAATTTGTTGATAATTCGAAAATTTCTTGAACTAATGGAAATCTTGGTCTTGAAGTGCCTGGCCATATTTGAAATTGTCTAGTTGCCTTAGTGATTCAAAACATAAACAAGGGAATAACGGAGAGGGAAAATCTATCACGTATTTAGGGTTCATCGTTTAAATCCCTCTCCATTAATGTAGAAATTTTTTGGAAGCCAAGTTTTTCATAAAGATGTTTGACAGGATTGCCTGCATAAACGTTTAATTGAACTTTTTCGTGACCCTCTTCTTTCAATTGCTTAAACGCTTTCTTACACAATTTTTCCGCTAAGCCCTTTTTCCGAAACTTTGGAAGCACATAAATTTCCGGAATAATACCAATAACTTGATCAGTATGATAGTCAAATGTTCTTCCTATACCGACCCATCCTTGGATAACATTGTTTTCAATACAGACAAGATAATAACCACCATTGGACAAAAATGGAGACACCATTTCAAGAGCTTTCTCTCTTCGCGGTTCAACATAACCCATAGTAGCTTCCTCTAATACGTCCAGAGCATGTTTTAATATCTCTTGAGTCTCATTATAAGTAGCTTTTCTGATTGTCATGTCCATCTCCCTTGAATATTAACTGACATAAAGAAAAAACTCATGATTCTACTTTTTGATGAATTGAGTAATAAGTGGGTTCACTTGGTTATAAATTTGTTTAACTTGATGTGCAGTAGCTGATATTTTATTAAAATCCAATTTTCCATCGGGAGTTTGAAATTGAGATATTAAATTTGGCCTAGCAGGAGTTTGTGACCCTTGTGGTGGCCGATGAAAATTCGGCGGCATCGGTCGCTGTCTCGGACCTCCAGGAAACATAAAAAACACCACTCCTTACATTTGGTTTTATTATATTCTATTCAAAAAAGTGGTCAGTGGAAAGGTATCCGTCCTATTGCTGCAACATTTTTAGTTCATAAAAAATAAAATAAAAAAACTAAACACGAACACTTGTTCTTTTATATTAAAACATGTATACTTAATTTAGACATTTTCGAAAGGGGACGCCATATCATGTTGAAATCTTGGGAAGCAGCTTATTTAGCAGGTATGATCGACGGTGAAGGAACCATTTCATTTAAAAATATAGACTCAAAAGGAAAACGAAGCCCAGTTATCACGATCAGTTCTTCTGATTTAAAAATGTTAGTTTATATTCAATCCATTCTAAATGGCAGCTTATCCAGTAAAAAAATAATCATCACGGAAAGAACGACATATCTATATTCGCTGGAGATCAAGATGAGGGAATCCGTTTATGAAGCTTTAAAGCAAATTCAAACCTTTCTACATGCTGACATTAAAAAGCAAGAAGTTGACAGCATGTTGGAACAATTTAACCCCAGAATCAGATCTATTTTACCACCAAAAAATGCTTCTAAGGATATGTTATTGAAAGAAGCTTATTAAAAAAATAAAGCATAAGCTTTCCAAACGGAAAATTTATGCTTTACGTCACAAATAGCCCCAAATAAATATTGGGGCTATTTTTAATGGAGACGGTGGGAATCGAACCCACGTCCAAAGATATCGCCACTTAAGTTTCTACGAGCGTAGTCGGTATATTATCATTCGCCAACTCTTCAGCCTACCGACAGGCTTCCAAGTGGCTAGTCTGATTAGTCTCTTCTAGAATCCTCAGACGGCGAATTCTAGCGTAGCCCGCTCATTTTGAGACCCTTCAATCTGCCACACGGGCGATGGCAGGAAGGATCCTGTAGAATCTGCTTACGCAGCTACAGCGAAATCGTTTTGTTTGCCAGTTATTATTAACTGATGACGTTTTACGAGTCGTCGCTCGGCTCGCTACTTAAGCTCGACCTATCCCTGTCGAATCCGTAACGTCCCCGATAAATAACTAATATTCAATTGCAACGTATATTATAACACGCGCTTGCTTAATTGAAAATGGAAAAAGTTACTTTAATAGCGGTCTTTCATCGCGCGTTCAGCCTCTCGCTTCATCGCTTTTTGCTTTAAGTCTTCACGTTTATCATATTTCTTTTTACCCTTACCTAAACCAATTAGAAGCTTAGCGACGCCATTTTTAATATAAATTTTTAACGGCACCAGTGAATAGCCTTTTTGCTGTGTTTGGCCGATGAGCTTGTTAATCTCTTTTTTATGGAGTAAAAGCTTTCTGGCACGTGTTGGATCGTGGTTAAACTGATTGCCCTGTTCATAAGGTGAAATATGCAAGTTATGAACATAAGCTTCACCTTTTGATATACGTGCGAAAGCATCCTTTAAATTAACACGCCCAGCACGAATGGATTTAATCTCGGTGCCTTTTAAAACCATTCCTGTTTCATACGTTTCTTCTATAAAATAATCGTGACTAGCTTTACGATTTGTTGCAATGGCATTCGAATCTTTTTTCGCCATCTCTCTTCCTCCTCACTGCATAACGTTATTTTACCAAATTCTGAGTGCGTTTTAAACTAAGGAAAAAAGTTAAACTTATAGATAGACATAGACAATTTAAGTATGGCACTATTAATAGTTAGAACAGATATTGGGGGGTACTACATGATAGACACCATACAAATCAGACAGCTACGTTTAGAGGATCACGATTTAGTCAAAAGCATGCAGACAGGAATTGAAGATGATTATATCGTTCGTGTCTTTGAGCGTTTAATTCGAAATGATGTAATATACGGCTTATTTAATGATGATCAGCTTGTCTCCACTGCTGGCTATTCCCTTTATGCCAATCAATATGCGATGCTTGGCCGATTAAGAAGTGATAATCGTTATAAAGGTAAAGGGTACGCTACTCAGCTAATTGAGTTCATTATCGAACAATTACAACATGAGAATCACATTAAATGGATTGGTGCCAACACGCAACGTCACAATTTCCCAGCATTGCGTGTGTTAAACAAGTTAAATCTGCCTCAGTTAAAAGCGTTACATGGGTCGACGTTAGTTAAGCCTGAGGTTTTAAATTATACACCGGGTGAAAAGTGGACACCTATTGAGACGTTAGAAGGTAAAAGAGAAGTTTTATCATCAATCGAGCATAATCCAGACGTTATTTTCCCGTATGAATGTTATTACCCTTTTCCATCTCATCCAAACCTGTTTAAAGATGATGAGATTAAGGATTGGTATTTCTTCAAAAACCCTAACAATAACCGCTTCATCATCATTAATTTTGATCAAAAGAAACATCAGTACGCTCATGTCGTTTATCTATGGGATGACGTTTTTACACAGCCTGGACTTTGGGAGACCATCTTAGACACGCACAAGGAATTCCAGAAAACCTATGGCGATGATACGTACGTTTGGATTGATCTAACGGACGAATCAAGAAAAGATGCGTGTGAAGAAGCATTCCAAATTCAAGATCCATGGATTTTGCATGGGAAATGGAAATAATGAAATAGCAGTCGCGCATAAATCGAGAGAGGCGCGCATATTTAATAAAATACGCGCATAAAATTCAAAACTCGCGCATAAAAGGAAGACGCTCATAAATTCAAAAACGCGCTCTTATATTCACAAACTCGCTCATAAATTCTAAATATCACTCAATTCACACATGATAAACGCCACAACTCCAAAAGCTGTGGCGTTTTTTTATTTATTCGTCTTGCGTGGTTTTCGATTAAGTTTTTTCGCTTTGATTTCTTTTTTCGGTTCTTTATGTTGATTGTTTGTCATACCGACAATTTCAAAGTCAATGACACGTTCTTCAATATTGGTATCAATCACGCGTACCCGCACCTCATCTCCAATTCTAAAGATGTTTGCCGTACGTTCACCAATCATCGCTTGGTGCTTATCATCATAATGGTAATAATCGTCTGTCAGATAGCTGACATGGACCAGACCTTCAATGGTATTTGGCAACTCGACGAATAGACCGAAGTTGGTGATTGAACTAATGATACCATCAAATTCTTCACCGATTTTATTGCTCATATATTGTGTCATCTTCAGATCATCGGTTTCGCGCTCGGCATCTACAGAGCGGCGCTCCATATCCGATGTGTGGCGCGCGATATCAGGAAGTTTTTGCTTCCATGTATCCTGTGTTTGATTGCTGAGGTCACCTTCGATTAAATACGTCCGAATCAGCCGATGAACGATTAAATCCGGATAACGTCGGATTGGTGATGTAAAGTGGGTATAGAATTTAGTTGCTAACCCAAAGTGACCGACGCTTTCTGGAGCGTACCGTGCCCGTTGCATTGAACGCAGCATTAATTTCGATACAACTAAGTCCTCTTTATTCCCGCGAATTTCATCTAACACGCCTTGTAAGGCTTTTGGATGGATCGAATCTATCGTTCCTTTAACTGTATAGCCTAAGTTAGCGATAAATTCAAAGAACGTCTGTAGCTTCCCAGGGTCCGGGTCTTCGTGAATCCGGTGTATAAACGGGACGTCCATCCAGTGGAAATGCTCGGCCACTGTTTCATTAGCCGCGAGCATAAAATCCTCAATGATTCGTTCAGCTTCCCCTCGCTCTCGTAATACGACATCGAGCGGTTCGCCTTGCTCATCGACTAACACTTCTGCTTCTTTGAAATCAAAATCAATCGCACCTCGTGTCATTCGCTTTTGTCGTAAAATTCCTGCCAGTTCTTGCATGTCATTAAACATCGGAACGAGCGGTTTATAGCGCTCAAGTAATGCTTCATCCTCTTCTGCCAAAATGCTGTTAACATCGATATAGGTCATACGCTCGTTTGTTTTTATGACAGCCTGAAAAATGTCATGATTGACGATATCACCGCTTGCATCGATTTCCATCTCACACCCAAGCGTTAACCGATCTACTTGTGGATTTAAGGAACAGATTCCGTTGGATAACCGATGCGGAATCATAGGTACGACACGGTCTGTTAAATAGGTGCTTGTACTTCGTTCAAAAGCCTCTTTATCAATAGGTGATCCTTCAGTCACATAATAGGAAACGTCTGCAATATAAACCCCTAATTGATAGTTACCATTATCAAGTTTGGATACATGAACAGCGTCATCTAAATCCTTCGCATCGGCGCCGTCAATCGTGACAATCCTTTTATCGCGTAAGTCACGTCGCCCTGTAATTTCCTCGTCTGAAATGGTTTCAGGAACCTCATTAGCGTGCTGTAACGTTTCTTCATCAAAAGTTGCTTTAATCCCGTGCTTATGAATAATCGATAAAATATCAATACCTGGATCATTCTTATGACCTAAAATTTCGGTAACTTCTCCCTCAGCACTTTTCCGACCATCAGGGTATTCGGTTATTTGAACAATGACTTTATGTCCATCCACTGCCCCATTTGAGTATCCTTCTCGGATGAAGATATCATTCGGAATCCGTTTATCATCGGCAATGACAAATCCGAAACGGCCGTTATCCTGATAGGTCCCGACAATTGGCGCATTATTTCTTTCGATAATACGAACGACAACACCCTCTGGCCGGTTACCACCAACTGAGGCGGCCTCCACTCGCACCAAGACAATGTCACCATTCATCGCACTCATTAAATCCGTTTGATGAATATATATATCCGATTGGTTTTCATCCTCAGGAATTAAAAAGGCAAACCCTTTCGCATGCATTTGGATACGACCACGGATTAAATTCATCTTCTCTGGTAAACCATAACGATTTTTGCGGTTACGTACAAGTTCACCTTTCTCTTCTAGCTCATTGAGTGTTACCATTAATACTTGCAATTGTTCACTATCTGTCATGTCCAATGCTTCTTGTAAATCCGTCACGCTCATCGGACGTGTCGCATCTTCTTCAAAAAATGTGATTAACTGCTGTTTAAAATCCTCCATGCTTTCACCTCACTCTACGACTTCGACCAATCCAAGCCTTCTAAAAATTGATATACATCCTCGTGTACTTTTCCCTTATAATCACTTAACGTAATCACGTGCGGAGCTCCTTCATACCACTTGATATCTTTTTCATCCGCTTCAACATTTTCATAAATATAATCCGCACTATCAGTATTAATCATTTCGTCCTCTTCTGCCTGTAAAACCAATGTCGGCGCATAAATATGATCGACATGATCATGGATTTCTTTAATTAATTCACTCAACGTTTCAAACGTGTTGTTTGAGTTTTTCATTAAAGCATCAATTTCTTCTTGGATTTGGTCATCATCCTTTTGTTCTAATTGTTTATATTCTTTCGCAAATTGACGAAAACCTTGCGTCAATTCTTCAATGTTATCGAAAAATGCTGGAGCACAAATCGGAATCACGCCTTTAATTGGCTTATTATAAGCTAGCCTTAAGCTTAATGCGCCGCCTAAAGACAGGCCCGCCACAGCGATTTCATCATAGCCTAGCTCCTTTAAATGCTCGTATCCATCTAGTGCATCCTGCCACCAATCCTTAGCATTCGTCTTGACTAGCTCCTCTGGTGGTACACCATGACCTTTATAGACTGGTGCATGAGAGGTATAGCCTTTCTTTTCTAAAAATCGTCCTAGCATCCTGACGTCTGCAGAATTTCCTGTAAATCCATGTAATAGTAAGACGGCACGGTCTCCTGCTTCAAAGGTAAAAGGTTCTGGTTGTTTAACTTGCATCATAATCTCCTTCCCTGACACGTTCAATAATTATAATTTTCCCCTTAAACTTAATTGCTAATCATTACCAACATTAAATCACATAAAAAAACAGTAAGCTATCACTTACTGTTTCATAAGCTTATTTTTTTATTACTGAACAAGGTACCCTAATATAAAGGTAATGACCATAAACGAAATACCTAAAATAATCGTTAATCTGTGTAAAACGCCGTCAATACCGCGGGCTTTTTGCTTTCCAAAAAGATGCTCAGCACCACCTGAAATCGCCCCAGATAGGCCAGCACTTTTACCAGATTGTAATAAAACAACAACGATAAGTCCGATGGTTACAATGAATAATAACGTCACAAAAAATGTATACATAATCATAGCCTCCTAGTCATACGCACAAATCCATAACATTAATGTAGCATAGAATTGGGTATTTTGGCAAGATAATTTCCAACTCTTCTAATTAAAATGAAACCTCTACTTTTTCTGTAGCTAAGCGTTTAAATTCCCGATCAAATGCAATTAATGTCAGTGGACGATTTGGATCAACCTTCGAAAAATCAATCCGCATATTCCAAGGTTGTGCGTAGGATTCACCCAGCTTCTTATCGCCTTGATATACCGCTACATAGTAAGGCTGTTCACCCTCTGGAAGTTTAACATATAAAAACGTGTCATGTTCACCATTGACTTGTTTTACCTCTTGGACAGGTAAAAACTGAGTTTCAATCGTCGTTTTTGCCCCTTCTACTGTTAATTGATCAATAAATTGACCATTCTGAATCATACGTTGATACGTCTTATCGACTTGTTTGTTATCTGCTAAGTCATAATTGTTATTTTGGTTGTCATAGTTGGTCGTGATTTTATCTAAGTTAAAATACGTTACAGCCTTTATATTTGGGAACATACGCGGTAAAAAGCCATACATATTACCAATCTGGCTCGCAGCCCATTCTGAAAAGTCTTCATCTAGCTCATAACTATAATGTGAAACGGCACCTTCTGAAACCATCATCGGCTTGTGACTATATTTTTCATAAATCGGTCTCAAATAGTCAATCGGGTTACCCCCTGGCTTACGCTCACCATGTGAAAACGGAATCGTATAAAGCGAAGTACCAACCCAATCAACGTATTCATCCCCTGGGTAATATTGATCGATGTTGTGGCGTGGCAAGAAGTTTGGCGACCAAACCATCGCTACATTTGGTGCCTCCTTCTCCATAATGTCATGGACGAGACGGAATTTTTCTTTATACTTTTCTGGATCGCCACTCCAAGGCACCCACTCGCCGTTCATTTCGCTAGCATAGCGTAAAAATACGGGTACACCGGACTCTTTAGCCTCTCTTGCGAATTGGCGAATATATTCGCCGTCGACGACTTGGTCAAGACCTTCGGATGGTTCAAAACCGATTTGAATACCGGCCTGATATTTTTTAGCATTTTCCGCAAACTTAAGGGGGAAATAAGAGTCTGTTTCCTCGTAGTGTTGCCCCCATTTGGTATACGTTAAATAGATTGCGTGATTTCGACCATAAATATCATCCATTAAGTCTGGGCGGTTTGTTTCCCTGGAGCCCGCCATAAAGAAACCGAGGTATGTCCCACTTTCAGGCTCAAATTTTCCTAAATTTTTGTCCTGCTTAACTGGTTGCTCTACATAAAGCGTCACATCCGTATCAATAAAATCAGCATAAATATTACTTTGCACGGTCCAGCTTGGCATGTTAGCTTGTTCAAAATATTCCGCTGCCTTGATGTAGTATTCTTTAGACTTGTTGTATTGTTCTTGATCTTTATAATGTTCAGCAGTATTCATGGCTTTTCGAGCAGCGTCCGCCCAATTTGATGATTGAGCATTAGCAGCTTGACCTTCATGATTATTAGAAGTATCTGAATCATTCATCATCCCACAGCTCGTCAGTAGAGTTAAAAGTGGAATGATAGCGAATAGGATCCATGTGTTTTGATTGTTTTTCAATTTCATTACCACAACTTTCCTTTCTCTTATGTCTTCAATTACCTTATCACATGATTTATTTTTTTGCTATTTATGATTAGTTTAACTCTTTACTTAAAAATTCAATACCATTAACGACATCTTCATATCGTAAATAATCTTCCCCTTTTGCTTCTTCAAGGAATTTAATAAATAAATGGATGGGTTGATTGAAATCAGAATTGTCACTTATTAATGAATTTAGAATATCTAGTTTACTATTTAAATCCTGCTTGACCTTCTCCCACTCTTCAGATGTTAATTCACGTTGAAGATCAAATTTGACCGAATCATTGGACATTTGTTTAAAAAGTGAACGTATTTCTTCACCATTATCAGGTTGATTATTGACGTAACGCTTTACTGCGTTTAAATCATACGTCATATGAATTGGGTATTGCCCTTCTTCATATTCATTTCCTTGTAATCCAACTAAGTGTTCTTCATCTAGATTATGTTGCTCATTTGGATCAGTAGCCGTCTTTTCACCATCGTTAATAGTCAAAAATACAAATGTAAATAATAATAAAGCGATTGCACTCGTTATTCCAGCTAAAACTCTTTTCCCTATAATTCCTCTCCTTCTCTTATTTCTATAGTCCATTGAAAAATTTATTATATTTTCGTGTATGCGGTCCCGTGTCTTCATATCAAATTCGTTTTCATAGTCTGGTTCTGGAAGTGACTGAATGTCATCTATCAATTCCCTAAACTGTTCATTCTCGTTCATCTGATATCCCATCCCTTTCCTTTTTAAGTGCTTTTAGTGCTCTATGATATGTGATACGCACCTTATTTTCATTCCAGTTTAAGGTCACTGCTGTTTCGGATACAGACATTTCCTTAATCGCTCGCAAAATAATCACATCTCTGTAATTTGCCTTCAACGACTGTATGACTTGGTATAGTTCTTTATGATTTTCGTTAAGTTGCAGAACTTTTTCTGGTGTTCGATCTTCTGTCGGCTCATAATCCCCTATACCAATAGCATTTTTAATTCTAGATCGTTTCCTTCTTCTCAATTCATCTATACCAACATGACGGGCAATTGAAAATAGCCATGTTTTAGGGCTTGAATTTTCCTGATATGTATCAAAGCCTTTAATGGCTCGTATAAAAACCTCTTGTACCAAATCTTCAATATCGCCTGAACCGACATAATAAAGTAAGAAATGGTAGATGTCTTTGCTGTATAGATAAAACCACTCTGAAATTTTACTGATCGCCATCCATTTCTCCCCGTAAAATATTTAAAAGTCATTAATTAGTCGAACCCGCTATTTAAAATATTTCACTTTGATCGAAAAATTTATAAACAAAAAAAGTACACTACTCATCAAAGTAGTGTACTCAATCTTTTTTATTTTTAATTTAACTCTTAAGCTTCATCACTAATGGATGGTTTTTTCTCTTCAACGTCACCCTCTGATTCGGAGATCAGCAAGGCACAAGTTGCATCACCTGTAATGTTAACAGCTGTACGAGTCATATCAAGTAGACGGTCGACCCCGAGAATTAAACCAATAGCTTCCACTGGTAACCCAACCTGGTCTAATACCATCGCTAGCATGATGAGTCCCACACCTGGAACACCTGCTGTACCAACCGATGCTAGAATCGCTATTAAGACAACGGTGATAATTTGTGTGAAGGTCAAATCGACCCCAGATACTTGAGCGATGAAAACAGTCGCAACACCTTGCATGATGGCAGTACCATCCATGTTAATAGTTGCTCCGAGTGGTTGTACGAAACTACTAACCGGTTTACGAACACCTAGGTTTTCTTGTGCTGTTTTCATCGAAACTGGTAGTGTCCCACTACTACTTGCGGTACCAAAGGCAACACTCATAGCTGGTGAGAAGTTTTTAAAGAACCAAAGCGGGCTCTTTTTGATCATAAATTTAATAACAGAACCATATGTGATGATGGCATGTATGATTAGCCCAGCTAATACAACTAAAAAGTACGCAAGCATCTGCATAATAGCATCAATACCAGCTCCACCAACAGCTGATGCAATTAGACCAAACGCACCAAATGGAGCCGTGTACATAATAATCTGAATGAGATACATCACCAGTTCGTTTGCTTGTTCAAATAGCCGTAAAACACGATCTGTCTTTTTACTTAAAATAGCTAGTCCGAAGCCGAGAAATACTGCAAAGAAGATGATTTGTAGCATTTCTCCACTTGTCATGGCTTGTATTGGGTTTGTTGGAATAATATTGATTAACGTATCAACGACCGACGGAGCTTCTTCCGCTTCAAAGGTTGCTTCTTCAGAATTTAATAGATCTGGATCATATTCACCTGGCTGGAACAAAAAAGCTAGTGACATCGCGATTGTAATCGCTATCGCAGTTGTCGATAAGAAAAATAGAATCGTTTTACCACCGATACGTCCTAACTTCTTTGGATCGCCAAGGTTCGCCACACCTAATACGATAGAGATGAAGACGATTGGAATAACCATCATTTGAATAAGACGTAAGAATATATCACCTAATGGCGCAAAAAAGTATTGATCTATTGGTGTAAATATTTCAGGTGCAAATAAATTTAAACCTAACCCGATGACAATACCGAGAAAGAGTGCTATTAAGATTGATTTTGTTAAGTTTTTCATATTTCAACCTCCCTTTTATTTACTGATACTACAATAATATGTTAACTCCTTCTTTTTTATCACACCTTGTACGAATAGATAAGTAAAAGGTAATAAACCCCGCCAATAAATGACGGGGCACAACATTTATTTTAAATTATAAAAAGCTGTTCGTCCAGCATAGGTTGCTGCTGTAGCTAAAAAGTCTTCTATTCTTAATAATTGATTATATTTGGCAACACGGTCTGTACGGGAAGGGGCACCCGTTTTAATTTGACCGGCATTGGTCGCAACAGCGATATCTGCAATCGTTGCATCTTCTGTTTCACCTGAACGGTGCGAAATAACAGCAGTATAGCCAGCGCGTTTAGCCATCTCTACCGCTTCAAATGTTTCGGTCAGGGTCCCAATTTGGTTCACTTTAACTAATATAGAATTTCCGATTCCCTTCTCAATACCTTGAGATAATTTTTTCGTGTTTGTGACAAATAAGTCATCTCCAACTAATTGGACCCGGTCTCCAATTCGATCGGTCAATAATTTAAAGCCGTCCCAATCATTTTCATCTAGGCCGTCTTCAATCGAGACAATCGGGAATTTATTTACGAGTGATTCATACCACTCAACCATTTCTTCTGCCGTACGCGTAACACCTTCACCTTTTAAGTTATACTTTCCGTCTTGATAAATTTCTGAAGCCGCTACATCCATCGCTAATTTAACCTCTGAATCTGGTTTATATCCCGCTTTTTCAATCGCCTCGACGATTGTTTCAAGGGCTTCTTCATTCGATTTCAGGTTTGGTGCAAATCCTCCCTCATCACCTACAGCAGTATTATAGCCTTTGTCCTTTAGGACTTTCTTTAAGCCATGGAAAATTTCCGCTCCTTGACGAAGGGCTTCCTTAAAGGTAGGTGCAGCTACTGGCATAATCATAAATTCTTGGATATCCACGTTATTATCAGCATGTTCTCCACCGTTTAGGATGTTCATCATAGGTGTTGGTAGTGTCGTCGCATTAAAACCACCTAAGTATTGATATAACGGCAAATCTAAATAGTTCGCAGCGGCATGAGCGGCAGCCATCGATACACCTAAAATCGCGTTAGCACCTAAATGGCCTTTGTTTTCAGTGCCGTCAACCGCGATGAGTTGTTGGTCAATTAATACTTGATCCGTCACACTATAACCCACGAGTTCAGGTGCGATCATGTCGTTCACATTTTTAACGGCATCTTGAACCCCTTTCCCTAAATAGCGCCCTTGGTCGCCGTCACGAAGCTCAACCGCTTCATATTCACCGGTTGAGGCCCCACTTGGGACGAGGGCTGAACCAAATGCACCAGATTCCGTCGTCACTTCAACCTCAACTGTTGGATTACCTCTTGAATCTAAAACTTCTCTTGCGTAAACATCAATAATAAAAGGCATCGTCGTCTCTCCTTTATTTTTTTATTAATGATTGACCTGTCATTTCTTCGGGTTTCTCAATGGATAATAATTCTAATATGGTTGGCGCTAAATCACCTAAAATACCACCATCGCGCAACTCTACACCCTCTTTAGTCACGATGACTGGAACTGGATTAGTTGTGTGAGCTGTCATCGGGCTACCGTCATCATTTAAAACTTGATCGGCGTTTCCGTGATCAGCGGTAATCAAGGTATGCCCACCCATCTCGATGATTTGATCAACCACTTTGCCTAAACATTCATCAACAGCTTCGACCGCTTTTATGGTCGGTTCTATTTTTCCAGAGTGACCGACCATATCAGGGTTGGCAAAGTTTAGAATTATAAGATTAGGTGGATCATGGTCTAACGTATCAAGGAGTGCGTCAGTAACCTCATAGGCACTCATTTCCGGTTTTAAATCATAAGTCGCCACTTTCGGCGAATCAATTAAAATTCGTTTCTCTCCATCAAACGCTTTATCTAATCCACCGCTCATAAAATACGTTACATGTGGGTATTTTTCTGTCTCGGCGATGCGTAATTGCTTCAAGTCTTGCTTAGCAACGACCTCGCCAATCGTGTTTTGTGGCATGTTTGGTGGAAACGCAACACCTACATCGAGCTCGTCACTGTATTGCGTTTTGGTTACCATATGAATGTTTTCTAACGGCTCATAGGCCTGTTCAAAAACGTCTAACCGGTTATTCCATAATACATCGGTTAACTGCAGGGCACGGTCTGGACGAAAATTCGCAAAAATGATCGCATCGCCATTTTTAACTGTACAGACTGGTTCGTTCTGTTCATCAACCATGACGAATGGTTCAACAAATTCATCCACGACATCTTGTTCATATGATTTTTCAACCGCTTCAATCGCGTTAGTTGCTGTTGGTCCATCACCTAAACGAATAGCACGAAACGCTTTTTCGACGCGTTCCCAGCGCTGATCGCGGTCCATCGCATAATAGCGACCAGAAACAGTGGCAAGCTTTCCGACATTAAGCTCATCCATTTTTTCTTCGAGCTCTTTAATATAGCGGGTTGCCGTTTTCGGCCCTACATCGCGACCGTCTAAAAAAGCATGGACGTAGACGTCATCAACTTGCTGCTCTTTGGCCATTTCTAATAAGGCAAAAATGTGCTCAATATGGCTATGTACACCACCATCAGATAATAAACCAAAGATATGCAAAGCGCCGTCGTAGGAATTGACGTGTTCTCCCATTTTAATGAATGCTTCGTTTTGATGAAATTCACGTTCTTTAATCGCCAAATTGATTCGAGATAAATTTTGATAAACGACACGACCCGCCCCAATGTTTAAATGACCGACCTCCGAATTCCCCATCTGACCTTCAGGGAGACCAACTGCTTCGCCAAAGGCTGTCAACGTGGAATGAGGGTACTGGTTCCAATAGCGATCAAAATTCGGTGTATTGGCTTGTTTCACCGCATTCCCGTATTCCTCGTCTCGGAAAGCGAATCCATCCAATATAATCAATGCTGCTAAAGGGTTAGCGGACATGTTGACCAGCCTCCACGAGTTTTAAAAATGCATCCTCTTTTAAGCTAGCACCACCAACTAATGCGCCGTCAATGTCTGACATGCCAAGAAGCTCTTCAATATTCTCAGGTTTGACACTTCCACCGTACTGAATGCGAACCGCTTCAGAGACATCTTCACTATAGGCTTCTTTGACGACTTCCCGGATATGCTTGCACACTTCATTGGCTTCTTCACTTGTTGCCGTTTTGCCTGTTCCGATTGCCCAAATCGGTTCGTAAGCGATGACGACTTGTTTCGCTTGCTCATCACTTAATCCATCCAGTGCTTTTTTTACCTGACCCGACACAAAATCCACCGTTTCATTGTTCTCACGTTGTTCTAACGATTCGCCAACACAAACAATCGGTAACAAATTGTGCTCGAATGCCGCTTTCGTCTTCTTATTAACCGTTTCGTCAGTTTCGTTAAAATATTGACGGCGTTCAGAGTGCCCAATAATAACGTAATCCACGAGTAAATCCTCTAACATTGTCGGACTCACTTCTCCTGTGAACGCACCACTCTCTTCATAGTGCATATTTTGTGCGCCAATTTTAACATGATAGGCTCGAGCCGCTTCTGAGATAAACGGAATGTGAACAAACGGCGCACACACTACCGTATCGACCTCTTCGTTCGGTGGGACCTTCTCTCGTATATCCACAACAAAACGCGCTCCTTCCGCGACGAGCTTATTCATTTTCCAATTTCCTGCAATAATCGGTTTCCGCATTATTTCACCTCATCCTCTTGATCATTTAATGCCGCAACACCTGGGAGGACTTTTCCTTCCATAAACTCTAGGGAAGCGCCCCCACCAGTTGAGATATGATCCATTTGCTCCGCATAGCCAAACTTCTCAACTGCTGACGCTGAATCACCGCCACCAATGATAGTATAGCCATCTGTTTCGGCTAACGCTTCGGCCACACCTTTTGTTCCATGCGCAAAAGCATCATATTCGAACACACCCATTGGTCCATTCCACATGATTAATTTAGAATCTTTAACAACCTGACTAAACTGTTCAACCGTCTTCGGTCCGATGTCTAAACCTTCCCAGCCTTCAGGGATTTCTTCTACCGGAACGACTTTTGTGTTCGCATCAGGTGAAAACTCATCCGCCACGACCACATCAGATGCCAAATGAATCGCTACACCTTGATGTTCAGCCTTGTCCATAAAATCTTTTGCTAAATCTATTTTATCCTCTTCTAATAATGAGTTCCCGATTTCATAGCCTTGCGCTTTAATAAACGTGTACGATAAACCACCACCAATCAATAGATGGTCGACCTTATCTAATAGATGATCAATGACACCAATTTTATCTTTGACCTTTGCCCCACCGATAATCGCGGTAAACGGACGTTCAGGACTTTCTAACGCTTGTCCTAATACCTCGATTTCTTTTTCTAGTAAAAAGCCAGACATTGCCGGCAAATGATGAGCCACCCCCTCTGTTGAGGCATGCGCACGGTGAGCCGCACCAAACGCGTCATTCACATACACATCAGCTAAGGATGCAAACTGCTTAGCAAGCTCCTCATCATTTTTCTTCTCACCTGGATGAAAACGAACATTTTCCAATAACAATACATCACCGTTATCCATGCTGTTAATGTTCTGAGTGACTTCCTCGCTGTAAACATCATCCGATTTTAATACTGGTTTTTCTAATAAATTACTTAAGTGCTGTGCAACAGGATCTAAACGCAGCTCATCCACCACTTCACCGCCAGGGCGACCTAAGTGACTCGCTAGAACGACTCGAGCTCCCTGTTCTGTTAAATACATAATCGTAGGTAAAGCCGCGCGAATTCTCGTATCATCTGAGATTTCACCGTTCGAAATTGGAACGTTAAAATCAACGCGACAAAAGACTCGCTTGCCCTTTAGATCAACATCTTTAACCGTCATTTTACGCATCTAAATCTGACCTCCAAAACCTTGTTATGTAACTAATATAGCAAAATTTTCATCTTTCTCCTAATACATGCTAAATCTTAATGAACTTTTAATCTTCTTTAAGAATAATTCATTAAGCAATGAAAACTTTTTGGTTCTGTTTGAGAACTTTTTTCCTGTTATTGAGATCTTCCACTTCATTATTGAGAACTTTTTCCTCAGTTTCGAGTACTCTTCCCCAAGTATTGAGAAAAATCCCTTCACTTTCTAGAACTTTCACTAGAAAATAGGGAGGAACAACTCAATGTTCCTCCCTATATTTTACCATTTCAACCCTATTTATGAGAAAAACTTATAAACCTTGTTTCGCCATATAAGCTGCTAGGTCCACACAACGCGTAGAATAACCTGATTCGTTGTCATACCATGAGATGACCTTCACCATGTTGTCCTCAATAATTAGCGTTGACGGTCCATCAATAATGGACGATAGTGGACTACCATTGTAGTCGCTTGATACTAATGGTAGGTCACTATAACCAAGTATACCTTTTAATTCATGTTCAGATGCATCCTTAAATGCCTGGTTTAATTCCTCAACCGTCACGTTTTGATCTAGCTCAGCCACTAAGTCAACGATCGAGACGTTCGGTGTTGGAACTCGCATCGCCATACCCGTTAATTTACCTTTCACTTCTGGTAAAACTTTAGCTACAGCCTCAGCTGCACCTGTTGTCGTTGGGATAATGTTTTCAGATGCTGCGCGAGCACGACGATAATCTTTATGTGGTAAATCTAAAATTTGCTGGTCGTTTGTAAATGAATGCACGGTCGTCATGATCCCACGCTTAAGACCGAATTTGTCACTCAATACTTTTGCAACAGGCGCTAAGCTGTTCGTTGTACACGACGCATTAGAGACGATATCGTGACTATCTTTATCATATTTATCCTCGTTAACACCCATCACTACTGTTAAGTCGTCATCAGACCCTGGTGCAGAAATGATAACCTTTTTCGCACCTGCATCTAAATGTTTTTTCGCATCCTCTCGTTTTCTAAAAAGACCTGTTGATTCGATGACGATTTCAACACCTAAGTCATTCCATGGTAAGTTAGCTGGGTCACGTTCTGATAACACTTTGACCTCTTTATCGTTAATATTAAACGCATCTTCGGTTACATCAATATCCGCTTCTAACTCGCCATGAATCGTGTCATATTTTAATAAATGAGCTAACATATTAGGATCAGCTAAATCGTTTACCGCAACAACCTCAACATCATCATTCGTCATGGCCGCACGGAAAACTCGTCTCCCAATTCTTCCAAAACCATTAATACCTACTTTTACTGCCATTTAAAATACCTCCTATGATTGATTAATTTGATTTAATAAATGACGCGCCATAGCCTCATCAATAATTAACACATCACTTGGCCCCCACTTGAAAAAGGCGGAAATAACCTGACATTTCGAAGTACCACCTGCAACCGTAATGATCGTTTTATCTTCAGTTAGATGTTCCTTCGTCATCCCAATCGAGTTCAACTGGTGTATAGTTTTCCCGTCTTGGTCAAAGTAATAACCAAAAGCTTCACCAACTGCCGAATTTTTCTTTAAATGTTCAATTTGCTCCTGGCTCGCTTTACGTCTTTTCGCCATTTTCATTGCATCACCAATTCCATGAATCACAAAATCGGCTTTTTCAATTAATGAAAGGACATCTTTAACAGCTGGTTCTTCCATCATTTTGGAGTAAATCTCTTCACCAACCGTGTCCGGAACATAAAGCAAGCGATAACTACCATTCACCTGCTTAGCCATCTGCACGCAAATGGAGCTGGCCTGGTATTCATACATATCTCCAAGTCCGCCGCGTGCCGGGACAAACAATGGATGAAAGTTTTGCACGGGACGCATGTGATCCGCAACAGCCGCCATTGTTGAACCACCGGTGACCGTCACAATCGAATCGTTTTTAATTTGATTCGCTAACATTTGTGCTGCAGCTTTACCAAGCAATTGCTTGACTTCCTTCGATTGATCGGCATCCCCCGGAACAACTTTAACGTCTTGAATCGGAAGAGATTGACGTAATTGCGTTTCTAACCCATCTAAATCTGAAATCTCACGCAAAATGGCCGGATAAGATACAACCGTATGTTGGCCCTCTTCACTCACCCACATGCCTTTATTCGTGACTTTTATTAACTTTTGTTCATCTAGAAATTCAATCTCACTCCGCATTTGACGCTCGGTCCAGTTCAACTGCTCAGCCAACGCCCGTCGACCAATTGGTTCATTTAAGTAGATTGTTTTTAAAATTTGATAACGATCTTCAATCACTTCTAATAAGTCAGGGACAAGCTTTTTTTGAAACTGGAATAATTTATCCAAACGAACGACCACCACCTTTCAGTTAAGTTGGTCAATTATTGTCCTTTAGGTAGTCAAAAAACGTCCCGCATAAATCAAAAAAATATTCTATAATTAGAATAGCAAACCGTTCATTGGTTCGCAAACTTTTAATCTGATAAATTTTCCTTTAAAAATGTATCTAACGTTTCAGGATTAAGCTCTTCAGCGTTGATTTCCTGATCATGATATTTAATCACTGGAATCGTTAAAAAATATTTTTCTAACAGCTCATCATCTTCTTCAATATTGTGTTCCTCTATGTCAAAACTATACATCAGTTGATATGTTTCTAATAAAGCTTTCGCATCATCACATAGCTTGCAGTTAGGCTTAGTGTAAAATGTCATTTTGGGCTTCATGTTCTGTTCACCTATTCATTAAAGTTTACTTTCCTATTTTGAATATAGCATTCTAGATCAATGTTTGACCAATTAAGTGCATGATTAAAACGGATACGCTATAGACAAATTTCGACAATAACGCTGTGTTAAAATAAATATAAGAAAATGACCATTGTGAGGTGAATGTTAATGAATGTTATAAAATCATTGCCGCGGTTGCTTTTAGGTTTCATATTTTTAGTAGCTGGGATAAATGGATACGTTGTTATTTTGGGTTTAGATCCATTCATCGCGACAAGCCCAGAAGCGATGGCACTTTTCGACTTTCAATATCTATTAATTGCCGAAAAAACGTTAGAGATTGTTTGTGGCGCCCTACTATTATTTAACCGATTTGTTCCATTAGTACTTGCTGTATTATCCCCTATAGTCGCCAACATTTTCCTACTCCATCTATTTGTTGATCATTCCTTACTTTTGTTAGCGATTTTAATCGCTATATTGCATAGTTACCTATTAATGATAAATAGAGAATATTATATACCATTATTTGTGCGTAAGACGAGGGGCTGATGTTAGGAACTTTCTAAATGAAAAACCACTCAATATGAGTGGTTTTTCATTTAGAACGCCGTTTAAAGCTTAATATTCAAGTCGATTAAATGGTGTTCAGAGCTAAAATTTATTATATGATTATCGACTAATTTGTCTCAAAATATCTTTAGCTAACCAGTTGATTCCTTTATGTGCAAGAGTTGGATTATCTAAGTCAATATCTTCTAAGACAATTTCAGCTATTCGTTCAGCTTCTTCTGTACTTAAATTATCTTTTGAGAACTTCACAAGAGCAATCGACAATTCCCTAGCTATAGCGTTGGTTTGCTCCTTTGTCAATATATTCATGAATATCCAACTCCTTTCCATTAATAATATATGCTTATGTTTCAAACTCAGATATAACGTGGTTAATTAACGCCCTCGGAGGGAACTAATATAAAGCCTAAATCGTTGATGTATCAGCATTTAAATAACTCTATGTGTTGAAAATGTGTTGAACGTTTACCACAATATTAATCTTTTCAAATATTGGACTTAAAACTATTGGACATTCTATATACTCTCGGAGAACATAAAGTACAGCTCGTGAACCTTAATAAAACAACATATTTCATTTTAAATGTAAAATGTTGCAAAAAAAAACTACCTTTATTATAAGGTAGTTTTATTTACTTTATTCTATTAATTTTTTCTTTAATTTTCTTTTGAATATCATTTCCTATTTCATTAAAGAAATCTATTTTTTTATCTTTCGACCAATAACCATTTTCAATATCATTTTCATAGCTCGTTAATAACTTAGGCAAAACTTCTAAATATAATAGTAAAATTACTTTAGATTCCTTTTCAATGTCAATTAATTGCATATAATCTCCAACATATTTTTCAAAATTAACTTTTACATTTCCTTTCAACTGTAAACCAGCCTCTATAGTATGCGATTTATCTTCAGTTTTGTACTGTATTCTTGGATTTATATGAGTTACTTTTTCTATTTCAAATAAAAACGCCAAAGTACTAAGAACATTCATTATTCTATTTCCCCAGCCTCTTACTTCAGCTAATTTATCTTCTGTTGAACCTTTGAATCCGACTATTCTATCAACAACTATTTCTGAATCTTCAGTAAAAGAATCAGTATCATTTACTCCTTCTAGAACTTTACTTATTATCCATACAAAGAAATCCTCTGATACTTTAATTGGTTTTTCCTCTATTTCTTTAACTCCAGTATAATTATTTATTTTTCTTAGAAAGGTTAATGTTGTAGAGTGTGCTGACTTATCAATAATAAATTGAGTGCTAGAACCATCAGTAAATATTATAATATAACCAGTGTCATTTAGTATCCTTAAAGATCTCATATGATTGTATTTGTCATAATTTCTAGGCTTTTCATAATCATATTCAATTACATTAAATCTGAATTCATTATTATTTAAATTTATTATTTGATCATCTTCAAACACTTTATTTAAGCTAAAATTCAATATTTCATTAGTTAGAGGGTCTATATAAGGTTCTATAAAACTCTCGTAATTCAGAATGTTTTCAATAATTGAATCCATATTATTAACTTCATTCTCTTGCCATCTTGAGTACCTTGTCAACTCTCACCCTCCTTATTAACAATCTCCATGCCTGTCGTCTTATATTTATAAAGGAGTTTTCTATATATAGAAACAGTAGGCTCATGCTCCAATTTTAAGAAAACTTTGTTATATCTACTTGAATTCGAAATAACCATTATCGGTATACTTCCTTCTGTATTATTAAAGTTTTGTCTAGATAATAGTTTTTCTAAATCTATTAATATCTGGTTTTTCCCTTCATCAAAATTCAAGAAAGGTTCTTGATCAACTTGCGGAGTAATCCAACTTGGAAAACTCAATCTTATAAAACAATTATTAAATTTTTTAGATTTACCAATCAATTTAAACTCACAAAAAATCTTTGCATATCCTAAAGGATCTAAGGTTAGTTTGTTAACACCCTCAACTTTATTTTTAACAGAAACATTAATTTCTGCTTTATAAAAAGAATAAATTATATACAGTAAAGTAAAAGCTGTACTGACTATTAAATTAAAAACTGCAATATCCAACGTCCAAACTAATCTACTATTATCCTCGATAAAAAAAGTAAATAAAGAAAAATTGATAACTAAAAAACCTGATGTTAAAACTGTAACCATTTCTGTGACTTTATTTATTATTTCCTTTTTTAGCTTTTCTAGTTTTTGATTCATAAGATTTTCTTTTCAATACTTTCTTTTATTAATGAATTAAAAATATCACTAAAGTCACATTCAGAATGGTTACAATAAAATATGCCTTCAACGGTAATTGTATATAGTTTTTCGCCAAAATATATATCTACAGATGATATATCAATCGAGTCATTAGTGTTTGACCAATTCAATAATTCTTTTAATTTAATAAATTCCAATTTATTAGTCTTTATATTTTTTATCACATTAGAAATACTACTTGTTATTTCGTTGTCAGTATTTTCAGACATTTTAATGCCCATTATTATATTATCTTGCTCTACAGCTCTATACATTATTTCAAGCATTATTTCAGAGTTAATGATTATTTGTCTTTCACCAAGTTTCAAGGAATTTTCAATAAGTTCATGGTACAATTCAATATCTGGTTTGTAATGTTTATAAAATACTTCTAATTTATTATTCACATACTTTTTAAACACTTTACCATAAATATCCAAAAATATACCTCCTTTACTTCTTAGTGAAATAATATTCCTTCTTTTTAGTAGTATACAAATTCATAAAGAATTTTACAACTTTTATTACATTTTTTGGTAATTATTATAAACTAAATTCCTCTACCGCCTGATCAATTATATCTTGATTAATTCCAATATACCTTAATGTAATGGAAGGCGCTGAATGATTAAATATATCCTGTAGTAATGCTACATCTTTTGTCCTTTGATAGAAATGATATCCAAATGTCTTTCTTAAAGTATGCGTACCTATTTCATCAATACCAGCTTCTCTTGCAGCTACTTTTAATATTTTATAGGCTTGTACCCTTTTTATCGGCTTATTACCTCTCCTAGACTTAAATAAATAGCTCTCATCACTCATATTTTCAACGTAACGATCAATATGCTCTCTAAGGTCATTATTGATTCTAAAACGCTTTATTTTGCCTGTTTTTTGCTCATGTATGCTTATATGTGTTTTATTCTTCACATCATCCACTTTCAGCTGTAATAAATCACTAATCCTTAAACCAGTATTAATTCCCATAGTAAATATAAACCAATCTCTGTAGGAGCGTTTCATAAGAATTGACTTCATTTTATTAATTAGTTCTTGATCTCTAATTGGTTGAACCTCGTTCATTTAAACCACCCCACTATTAAATCTCCATTTTTGCCCTTTAATTTACAAATATATTCCGATCCAACAAAATACCTTGATTGAGAACATCCATAAAAGTGACGATCAGGATATATTTGCTGAAAACAGTTCAAAAAATAACCCCATCCATGATTATTAACTATATTTTTAGCGTGTTTGTATTCCATTTTTAGATCCATGTTTTCACCTCAATATGTTTCCTAATATTTTATATAGATATTCCGTTATGTTTCCTAATAACTGAAAAAGAAACAGCATTTTCTAAAGAATGCTGTTATTTCAATACTTATAGCTTATTTCTGTTGGAAACATAATATCTATTGTGTTTCCTTGTTTTATCTTTTATAACGTGCTCGATCTAACTTGAATCTATCCCATTCTGTCAGAGCATATCTTTTATTACCTTTTCTAAATGTTTGAAAAGCTTCGTTTGAATTTGTTGACTTACTTATTAATCCAATCAGTTTAGGTGTGAAAACTACCGCTAATGCTAATAATAATATCGGTGCAAATAATCCGATAAGTTCAAATATGGTACTTAATAGCCCTGTTGCGTTCATGTTGTCGGGTAGTTCTGCACTAAATACAGGTGTCGTCACTTGAACTGTAACCCCATCTGACTCTACGCCTTGATACATATTCGTTACCTTATATTCGTAATCTTGATTATCTTGTATCGTTAAATCGCTAAAGGTCGTCCCGTTTGTTTCAAATAATGGCGTATAAGTCTCGGCAGCTTGTACGACTAAAGGCGAAAACAAACCATTATAGGCGGTTGTATCAGTTCCCTCTAATGTTCGACGGTATATAATCGCTTTTCCAAAATGTTGATCGGGTTTTCCCCATGTTAAATCGGCTCTACCTTCTTCGGCTTTTACGTCTATTGATAAGTTTTTAACCTCTGGAATTTCGTTCTCTGGATCATCTGGTAAAGGATCCTCATGATCGGGTATTCCGTCCCCGTCTGAATCTA
Source organism: Tenuibacillus multivorans (assembly GCF_900103915.1). Lineage (GTDB taxonomy): Bacteria > Bacillota > Bacilli > Bacillales > Alkalibacillaceae > Tenuibacillus > Tenuibacillus multivorans. The sequence goes on from NZ_FNIG01000007.1 coordinate 71,883, forward strand.
TCGGAGTATTTTCTGGATCGTCTGGGTAGTCATCCTCATTGTTTGGTATTCCGTCTCCGTCCCTGTCGCTGTCCTCACTGTCTGGAATACCGTCGTTGTCAAAGTCATTCGGGTATTCGTCCTCATGATCGGGTATTCCGTCCCCGTCGCTGTCTAACGGTTCTTCTAACGTTGTAAAAGTTTCGATTAATCCTATTGATTCGTTCCCGTCTGTGTTTACCGTTGTAACCTTAATATCATAAATTGTGTTTGGTTCTAACCCTTCGACTGTATAAGATCCTGTTGTATCAGATCCATTTAATTCGCCATCAATATAAATATTTGTTTTATTATAACCGTTGTAAGTAGGCACATCATAAGTTAGATTTATATTATTTAGATTTTCTTCAATTTGTAGGTTTGTTACTTCTTCTAATTCGGGTGGCGGGACTGGTGTATAGTCGGATTCATCGTAAAAGTCAACTTCGTATAAATAGCTTTTATACAGTCTAGGGTTTTGTATCGTAATTTTAACTACATCTTCTTTAGTCGTTTCTAAAATAATAATTCCGTTTTCGTCTGGCATACGATTATCCAACTCTTCTGAAGTCCCGTCGTTATATATAAATGTTACATACCCATGAGAGTAACTAGAGTCAGATTCACTATTTAAATAAATAGCTGTAATATTAACAGGTTCGTTAAACTCTACATAATGCGAATCATCTTCATTTAAAGTAAAACTTGTATCTAAATCGTTATCATAAACAGCAGGATCTAAGTTATTTTCTTTAATTAAGCTGTCATCGTCTAACATACCATTTTCATAGTTATTGTAGGCTGCTGAATGAATAGGAATTATAATTAATAAGAATAACCCGATTAATAAAACGATAATAAATCGTTTATACATATACCGTCACCCCTTTTATTAATTTGTCGTGTATACCTTCCAAAATGGCTGTATTAATTAGATCATCTTCACCGCTTGGTTGCTCTCTCGCAACTTGTTTTAAATATCCTAATAAAAACTGCTGCAACATAAAGCCTTCTTGATTGGTTAGATTGATTTCTGTTTCTCCATCTTCCGAATCTAAACTTTTAGCAACTGACTTCAAGTTTTTAATAGCACTTTTAAAATCACTATAAAGCTGTTTTCCTTTTTCCTTGCCCTCTGTATTAATTAATGCCTGTTTAGTTGCCCCTTTCATAAATTGAGCCACTAAAAGCAGCATAGATAATTCATGTTGATTTAACGTGATTCTAATCTTATCCTTCTTTGCTATTGTCATAGACTGTAAACCTCCTAACATAATAAGGCTCTATATATTCCATTGTTTCTAAAAACAAATAAACCATTTTCTGTTCACTGATTCGATTCAAATAGTTAATCAAGAAGAACGTCAATAATCTCTGCTGGTAAACAGTTAAGTCAACTGTTGGATTTATTTTATCTCGTTTCAACTGTTTAACCAGGTCTTTATAAGCAACCTCAAACAATTTAAAATAATGCTCAATCCGACCTTCTTTAAAATAACGTTTTAAGCTAACCAGTATTCTTAGCTTAATATGCTCCATATCATCTAAAAGCCTACCTACCTCTTCACTTGTCAACAAAACCATTAACCCACTTCCAATTCTCTTAGATAATCCTCTAATTTACTTCGTTCAGATCTGGTTAGTTCGTGATCTTTCATCATAAAAAATGATTTTCGCCCGATTTTCACCCTGCGATCTACAAACCTTTGTTTTCTTTGCCAGTGCATACAGTCATATGGAATTAGTATATATCCATTTTTATGCGCTACATCTTCCGCAACGGCTAAAGCGTGATTAAAGCTGTATCGTTGCATCATCTTTGCGTATTTAACTATAGGCATGTTCGGAAAATGATAAAGCAACTGTCTTGGATCTTTTTCACGATAATCTTTAGGCAAAATACTAATCACGACAATTTCACCTTCCCTCTTGCAGCGTTATGAATATCTTCTAGCTTTTCAAAGAAGTCATCAGCTTGTCTTTGTGTGTTAGGTAACGGAAAGCCCTGCACCATATTGTGAGTATCGTATAAGTTCTGCTTATAAATCTGTTCTAGCTTCCACCGGGGAATAATTTGCGAGTGTAAAAACTTCCCATTAGCCCCAAATTGCTTAGATTGATAGTCAAAGAAGTTTAGCACGATACCTCTATTCCCTCGTTTACTCACACTGACTAAAACCTCGACAACCTGCCTAATTCGTGAATCAATATTATTTATAGATGGACTACAGTAAATTTGAATAGATTTCATTTTACGTACGTACATGAGCAGTTGCGTTGCGTAAACAGACTTCGATTTTAAGGCTTGTCTACTATCAAAAGCCATTTGTGCTTCATCCCAGCAACAAATTGACCCTTGCGCCTTTGCTACGTCATACCAATCTTGATAATTCAGCATGTTACTCGAATCCTTTAAATCATAGTTGCTAAAAAGGGCAATATCACCACCAGCTTGTCTTACCTTATACCGCCAATGGTGAGCCAACGTACTCATCATTAAAGTTTTACCTGCCCCTAATCCACCTTCAATAAAGATATGGTAAGCCATTACTTCTTACCCCCTTGCTTTTCAGCCATCACAATAGGCTTCGGTGGTTTTGGTATTAAAGCTTCAATCGTTTCAATATAATAACCCGGATTCGCAACAAGCTTTTTACCATCCATAATGAACTCAATTAGCTTTTCATATGGATTCCCTTCACCATGCAAATATTCGTTATTGCCCATTTCACGTAAAAATAAAATAGCTCTTATCTGTTCAGGTCTTAGGTCTTGTGCTTTCTTTTCCATGCTTTCTAAAACTTGTTTAACATCACTAACGTGTTGTACTTCTGGAAACAAGTTATCACTTATCACCTGTTGTAGCTTATCAGCGTTTTCTACTTGGCTCATTCAATCACCCCTGACAACTTGATAGTCCTAGCATTAAGACTGCAAACATAGTTATACCGATCATAGCAATCTTACTAATATCAATCCCTGATTCTTCTTGATAACGATAATTCGCAATTTCACGAATCACTGTATTACGTTCAAGATCAGCTAAACGTTTGGTTTCTTTTACAGACTGACTAGGCGCACGATAGAAAAAAATTCTTCCTTCATTCCCTGTGGTTAGTTCACAATCTTGGTATGGCACTTTATAACGTCCATTTACAATGACTGCATCTTCAGTGATTTCTGTAATACGTTGAATATCACTTGTTTTTTGATCGTCATCAAAAATAACTAAAATATCATCTGTTTCATCAAAGAATTTATCATCTTTTTTCTTAAACATTAGACAACCGCCTTTCTACCTCTTTTGGATTTCTTATTCTGGCGTTGATAGACCTTCCAACCTATTAAAACAACTGTTCCTACTCCTAGAGCTGTCCCTAGCCCTACAACATACATATAGAAAAAAGCATCTACCACCATTTAACACCTGCCTTTATTGCGTAATATGTTCGTATAGCTAACCTAAATAAAAGCAAACTACCAATCAAAACAACCGACATAAACAATGACTGAATCTTTCGGGTAATAAACAAAACCTCCATTCTCAACATCAAGTATTTTTCTAAAACGTTCTGGGTATAAAATGTTTTCTTTTATCCACTCATGCTTACGATTAATCCGCTGTTCTAAATCCTTCATGTTCCAGTAAACACCTGCTAATTCATTTTTACGTAGCTCTTCCAGTTCCACCTTTGAAATAAGTACACGATCAGATGGAATGGGAATGTTTAAATTAACATTCAGTTGTTGCATAAATACCAACACCCTTCCTTAAAATTCGACATATTTTTGGCAAAAAATAGTTTACAATTATCGGATAAAAAGTATTTTAAAAGTGATTTGTCAACATGCGGACACAATTTGTTTCTGTTTGAGTCAAAAAAAAAGTTCATCTATCGAAGAGTTATAAAAATCAGCAATATTTTTCGCTAAATTAAGAGATGGATTTCTTTCTCCTCTTTCAATTGCACCTAAAAATTGAGGAGTAATCCCTAAAATTTGAGCTACTTCAGGTCTTTTCAATCTCATGTTTTGTCTTGAGATTATTAATTTTTTTCTCATTTTATTTGAACTCCTTTCAGAAACGTTTTGTTTCTATACGTGCAATTATAAAGAAACTATGTGTGTCTAGTCAAGAGTTTTTCAGAAACTTTTTGTTTCTTTTATAGAAATAGAAACTCAATGTTTCTATAATATAGGTAAAGGTGGCGTTATTATGTTCGCAAATATGCTAATAAAATTAAGAAAACAAAAGAAATTAAGTCAATATCAGTTAGCTGAAAAACTTGGATTTTCAAGAGGTAAAATATCTAACTATGAACAAGGGCAAAGAGAACCAGACTTTGAAACATTAAAAGTATTGGCTGACTTTTTTAATGTTTCAACCGATTATTTACTTACCGGAGAAGAAAAAGTAGATAATCTATATTTCTTTGACCTTGAAGGACTTTCTGAAGAAGAAATCGAGGACATAAAAGAACATATCGAATATATGAAATGGAAAAAGCAAAGAAAAAATAATTAAACAAGTATAACTTTCTCCGATAATATAAATAAAAGAATTGAAAAAGCGTCTACAAATTAAAAACCTACATGATTCGAGGCATAACTAAGGTTAGTATGCCTTTTTTTATTGGAGGTAATTTTATGGAAAATTTGTCATATGTTTTAAGTATTATTTCTTCTATCCTATCAATTGTTGCAATATTTTGGGTTAAAAATCTATCAAAAACAATAAGAAAAGAAAATCGAAAAATTAAAAATAAGGGTAATAATAATTTTAATAATTCGGGCGACCATAACAAATTTTAAAAGGAGGATACCATGGGTATCAAAAATCAGGGTGATGACAACTTTAATAACTCAGGTAACAACAATGATTTCAGAAAATATGAAAAACATTATCATAATCAACCTAGATCATTAAATAGGTCATATTTATTTGACTTCTGTATTGAGTTTTCAAAAAAAGATCTATCTCCGGAAAATGAATATGATATATCAATTACTTCAAACATTGAAGATAAAATGGATTTTAATGATTTAGACTTATTTAAGGATTTCTTTATCGGTTGTTCACACTACATAGAGGATGTTGAAACTATTTTAGAAGATATTCCAAATAGAGAATTATTAATAAAAAATATTAATTCTATTTATAAAAACACTAAAAAGTTTAAACAATGGGATGACAAGGATCATTTATGCCATTTAGTATTTGAATCATTATACGAAAAACTTTCAACGAACGTACGTTCTTATGATATGATTGAGGAAGAGGCAGTTGAAGCCATTTACGCAATAATGTATTATGCATTCACAAAGTGCAAAATATTAGACCCAATTATTTAGTTAAAAGTAGGTGATTTTATGCTTATAGACAAGGATACGAATCCTAACGATACTATTTTATATCTATCAGCAGTTCTCTTAGATCATTTTAGAGAAGTGAAGACTATTAAAATAAATAATTTGGATGATTTTCTTAATGATGTATTGCCAAAGCAACCTTCTTTTAAACTGCAACTATCCGTTAATTTTTTATATTTAATAGACAAGATTGAAATAAAGGAAGGTGTATTATCATATGTACCTTAATTCTTTAAAAATAGCTGAAAGTTCACCTTCAGATAGAGTTATTAGAGATGTAAATTTAAAAAATGGTTTAAATATTATTGTAGATGAATCAAATAATGATAGAGGAAATAATGTAGGCAAAACTACATTCCTTAAGCTTATTGATATTTGTCTAGGAGCTAGAGATAAAAAATATATTTGGACAGATTATGATACTAATAGTGAAACAAGAAATTTAAAAAAATATATACATGAAAACAAAGTCTATTCAGAATTAACCATTGAAAAAAATAATATAACTTATAGTTTAAAAGTTGAACTTTTTAATAAAGGCAGAAGATATATTAACGGTGAGGGATTTAGTCGAGATGATTATTATGAAGAATTAAATAAAATTTTGTTTAACATTGAAAGTCCTCCGACGTTTAGGCAGTTGATTAATAAATTCGTTAGAATTAAGCAAAACGATAATTCAAATAATGCAACTCTAAAATATCTTCACTCCAATACAAATAATGATCAATATCGTAATATTTATGAATTTTTATTTAAGTTAGACGATATAGAAAATAGTACATATAGATTAGAACTTAATGAAGATATTAATCAACTAACTAATTCTATTAATAAACTATTTGATTTACATCAATTTAATAATATAGAAGATCTAAAAGAAAGAATTAAAATAGCAGAAAAAAGAGCACAAGAATTGCAGTCAAGCATTGATGTTTTAATAGACAAAGAAAAGTTTAAACATTCATTGGAAGAAGTTACTAAAATCAAACATGAATTGAATATTATAAGTGATTCGTTAAATGATGCTTATTTTAGAAAAACTAAAACAGAGAGAATCCTTGATAAAGAAAGTGACAACAACCTTGAAATTAACGAAGATATACTTTACAACTTCTATAATGAAGTTACAAAAAAAATTGACAACATCTCTAAAGAATTTGAAGAGTTGATTGATTTTAATAAAAAAATAAAGAGGAATAAAATTGAATATTATCAAAATAGACTCTCTGATATACAAAAAGATATAGATGAAATGGAGTACCGAAGAGAATTAATAATTAATCAAAACAAGGATGCAATAACTCTGATTAATGAGGAAAACTTTAGTGAGTACGAAAAAAAATATAATTCACTACTAGCAGAAAACCAGTTATTAGGTGAATTATACAAAGTAATTAATATTTATAATGAAAAAATAGAACAATTAACAAAAAAAGAAAAAGAGTTGCTTGAATTGGAAAACAATCAAACTAAGACAGATAACATTACTACTTTTAACAACTTCTTTTCAAAATATACAGAATTAGCCTTAGGACAAAGACTTTATATTTATCCTAATAATAGTGGTTTTCCTGTAGGGATATCTAATTTTGATGATGGTTTCGGTTCAGGGTACAAAAAAACAATCACACTGCTTTTAGATATTGCTTATGTTTCATTTTTAAATAAACTAGATCTAGACTACCCAAGATTTATTGTTCATGACGAGTTAGAAACTATAGATGAATTTAATTTTGATAAGGTAGTAGAAACAATTAATCAAAATGGAACACAATTTATTTTTGGTATTCTGAATGAAAAAATTGAAGGTTACTCTTTTATAGATGAAAATGACATAATCCTTAGACTTTCTAGTGATAATAAGTTGTTTAGAGTTTAAGCCCAAAATAGGGCTTATTTTTTTTGTTGAACAAAAGAACATTTGTTCGTATAATATTCCTAGAGGTGATACTATATGACTACTAAAACATACAAGCCAACTAGCTTAGAATCATGGGTAAGTCGCTTTTATAGATTGAATGGACTATTAATTCCTGAGGATCTACAACCAAAAGAAATCGCTGAACGTATAGGAATTATGTACATAGAAGAACCTAGAGCTTCTTATTCAGTTGAACAAGACAATTTTAAATTAATTAACGTTAATGAGAATCTAAACGACTATGAAAAGAGAGAACACTTCTATCATGAATTGTGTCATATCCTACGCCATTATGGTAATCAAATGATGATGCCTAAAGCATTTAGAGAGTTACAGGAATGGGACGCAAGACACTTCACGTTATACGCTTCTATTCCATTTCATATGCTGCACAACTATAAATTCAAAGATGAAAAAATTTCAGAGAATCTAGCAATAGATTTTAATGTACCACATCATATTGCTAAGGAACGAGTATCAAGAATTCTAAGAAATGCTATTATCAAAAAGAATAAAACTGTGATTTAATAGTTTATGAGAAGGGAGGGATAATACATGGCGAGTTTTTTAAAGCGAGGAAAGACATGGCAATATTCGATTAGTCGCATGGTCGGTGGGAAGTATAAACCGATTAGAAAAGGAGGTTTTAAAACTAAAAAGGAAGCACAAGTAGCAGCTGCTGAAGTTGAAGCTAATATGAGAAAAGGAGTTATACCTAATCTAAAGCCTGTAAGCTTTTCTGAATACCTAGAACAGTTTATAAATGTTTATAAGATTGATATTGATGAAAATACATTAAAACGTTATAAAAACACGCTTAATACTGTTTATAGTTATTTTGGACATATACCTATCCAAGATATTAAAAAAAGCGACTATCAAGAATTTTTAAACGATTACGGTAAAACACACGCTAAAGAATCGACTAGAAAACTAAATATTCATATTCGAGCATGTGTAAGAGAAGCCATTGATGAAGGGATTATTTTTAAAGATTTTACACGAGATGCCAAACTAAAAGGAAAAGATTCTAAAAGACCAGAAGAAAAACATCTCAATTATTTTGAATACAAATTATTATTAAAAGAAGTCTATAAACGCTTAGATCAAGGTATGACTTACTATATCATCTTATTAGCTTTAACTACTGGTATGCGATACAGTGAGCTTGTCGGATTAACGAGAAGAGATATTAACTTTAAAAATAATACTATTAAGATCAATAAGACTTGGGATTATAAAGGCGGAAACAAATTTAAAGACACTAAAAACCACGAAACACGCGTAATTAAAGTAAATAACAAAACAATGAGGGTATTTGAGCAATTATTTGAAAAGGTACCCGATAACATTCATCAGCTTGTATTCTATAGTCCGCAATCAAAATATAAAGTCTACACGAGTGCAAGTTTGAACAAAGTACTAAGAAACTTACTAAAAGTCTTAAACATTGAACAAACAATAACTATGCATGGACTAAGACACACACATGCAAGTGTATTACTTTATTTAAGATGTTCGATTTATTATGTATCTGAAAGACTAGGTCATAAAGATACACAAACTACCCATATTTATTATGCACACGTTATTAAAGAATTAAGGGCAGAAGATGAACAAAAAGCTACCAAAACTATAGATCAAATGGTTGGTTAATGTGTTTAAAATGTGTTTAAAAATTTCATTTTATAACTTATTAAATCGAATTCTTACTAAAAACAATTGAAAATCGAAAGTAACTCAAACGCTGATATATCAACGTTTTTGAGCTTATAATATATTTTCTTCCATGACTAAAAGTAACTAAAGAACGCCCTCGGAGGGAATCGAACCCCCATCGTGAGAACCGGAATCTCATGTGTTATCCGTTACACCACGAGGGCATGTCTCATCAACAAAACGCATTTGTAATTATACGTCTAGATTCGATATAATTCAAGCATACTTTTCTCGACTTCCTAATACAATGTGTTACGTTTAAAGTGTGCATGGTTTGGGTAAGTTGATTTTAGTCGGTACATAAGAATGTCAGTTATTTCGTTTGACCTTTTTTGACCAAAGGAGTAAGATATTAAGTGAAGAAACAATTTGAACTTGTAAAGGAGGAAGTTAGAATGAATTTAATTCCTACAGTTATTGAACAGACAAACCGCGGTGAACGTGCTTACGATATTTATTCCCGCTTACTGAAGGACCGCATTGTGATGCTTGGAGGTCCAGTTGACGACAATGTGTCAAACTCCATTGTCGCGCAAATGTTATTCCTAGCAGCCGAAGATCCTGATAAAGATATTTCGTTATACATTAACTCACCTGGTGGATCCATCACAGCTGGTATGGCCATCTACGATACGATGCAATTCATCAAGCCAGACGTTTCAACGATCTGTGTAGGTATGGCTGCATCAATGGGGGCTTTCCTACTAGCAGCTGGTGAACCTGGTAAACGTTACGGTTTACCAAACAGTGAAGTCATGATTCACCAACCATTAGGTGGTACTCAAGGTCAAGCAACTGATATCCAAATCCACGCTAAACGAATAGTTGAAATGCGTGAGAAAATCAACCAAATTCTTTCTGAACGCACAGGTCAGCCATATGAAGTGATTGAGCGCGATACAGACCGTGACTTCTTCATGTCAGCTGAAAGAGCTAAAAAATATGGCTTAATTGATTACGTGATGCAGAAATAAACCTATTGGAAACACCCGCGAGCTAATCGCGGGTGTTATTTATGTCTAAAAATAATTTTAAACTTTCAAAATATCGATCTGTTTTAATGTAGTATTCACCTTGTTCCTCGTTTTCAAAATTAAGGATTCTCACTAATCCATGGTTATCAAAGCTTAGTTCGAGCGCACGTTTGTTATCTTTCCATAACGTGACATCAATTCCTTCATCGGCATACTGATCACTGACAAATTCATCAAAAGTATGGGATTTCCTTAACTCAAGTGTCGACAGAAATGATACGAAATCTTCAACCGTTTGTTCGTCCGTAATCTCCTTCCTTTCAACAACACTTGCCCCTACCGTAATTGAAGTTATTTCTTCAGGTTTCTCATCATCAAAAGCTAATGCTTGGAACGTTGTATTCGACATCGTGACATATAATAAATTTCCGACCATAACGATGACAATTAAGATTAATAATATTTTTCCATATTTCATCGTGCTTCCCCTGTACCCACTGAAAAGTCTACCTTGTTACGCGTGAACAGACTGACTAAAACAAAAGCGATTAAGGATAAAAATACAGGAAGTGTCACCGTATGCACGCCCAATAATTCACCATATGCTTCATTGTAAAAGTGAATCCCAATATAAGATCCGATCCCAACAACCATCGAAGCAATGGCACCGTATTTGTTGCCGGACTTCCAATATAAACCGAGTACAACTGGCCAAATAAATGCCGCTTCAAGTCCACCAAAGGCAAATAAGTTTAAGAAAATAATAAACTCTGGTGGTTCAATGGCCATTAAAAAGACGATAATCCCAATGACGGCTGTCATACCATAGCTGACATATTTAATGTTTTTCCGGGTCGCTTCGGGTTTAATATAGTTAACGTAAACATCTTTAACGACAGACGAGCTAACAAGTAACAACAAAGAATCGACCGTCGACATAATCGCCGCTAATGGGGCTGCCAGTACGATTCCTGCTAGCCATCCGGGTAAAACATCTAAGGCAACGAGTGGGATAACCTGATCCGCAACCTCTATCCCTGGTAATACCGGTCGAGCAAAGACACCGATTAAATGCATGTTAAGCATGATAAAACCGACAACAACGGTTCCGATAATTAATGCCCGGTGCATCGAACGTGAGTCACGATAAGACATCGCACGCACAGCAACCTGAGGCAAACCGATCACCCCAACACCAACGAGGATCCAGAATGACGAAACATATAGTGGTGACAGACTCCCATCGTTTCCATACGGTGTGACAAGGTTTGGATTTTCAGTAGTTAAATCTTGAAAAATTTGACCAAGTCCTCCGCCCGCAATCACAACTCCGATTAAAAGCAGTAACGTTCCAAATAACATGACGATCCCTTGCAGCGTGTCTGTTACTGAAACGGCACGGAAACCACCGATAATGACGTAGATTAATACGGCAACCGCAAAGATGAATAGAGCTCCCTTATAACTCAGTCCAGTAATCGATTGAATTAAATATGCTCCACCAATCCATTGTGCCGCCATCGCTGAAAATAAAAAGATAATAATGCTAAATGCGGCTAAGAGCACGACTGTTGAGCTATTATAACGCCCTTTTAAATAATCAGTTAACGTCACCGCTTTATATTTGAGTGTAACGATAGCAAATTTTTTACCTAAGATAAGTAAAACGAAATAGCCTGTTGCTACCTGTGTCATAGCTAAAAGCACCCAGCCTAATCCAATGGAATAAGCGGCACCCGGTCCACCTAAAAAGCTAGAGGCACTTCCATAGGTCGCGACCATCGTCATCGCCAACACAAGCCCACCGAGTTCGCGACTTCCTAAAAAGTAATCACTCAAAAATGATTTCGATTTATTTAATTTTCGGTTCGACCAAATCCCAATAAAAAAGATGATGATCAAAAATAATAGTAAAGGTATAAGTACATCCCAGTTCATCGTTGCTCCTCCCCTCCATCATCATCAAGAGGAACATCCGTTAATAAATACTTTACGACGAAAATGACGAGTCCGACCATGACAAAAAAACCAACAATACAGCTCCAAAAAAACCATGCTGGAAATCCAAGAATATATGTATACTCATCGGGAGGTTTATTTCCTAGTTCATATGCAAAACCATACCACCATAGAAAGTTAATAATCGCTAAAACAACACCGATAATCGCTTCGTTATGCGCAATCCGAAAGCGTTTATCTTCTGGCTTATTGGACTTCCCCATAATCTCACTCCTCTCCCTAAATTTTCAGACGATTATATTATACCATGCAAGGCTAATCTTTGAAGTCTGAGATTTAATGTCATAGTCTAATATGTAGTACAATTTAGATTGATAACTTAAATTAAAGACGGAAGTCACACCCCAACGGTCGAACATAAAACATAAAGACCGAACCAGATCGAAAGGAGCCCAATATGGACCTATCACAACAGTTGAAGGACATAATCGAACAACATAAACATACAGAAGCGACTGATTTTGACTACCTCATCGGTGAAGGTGGCTACATTCCGAGCAATAAGGAAATTTTGACCGATATTATCGCAGCTTTAGTGCAAGGTAAAAACGTACTACTTAAAGGACCGACTGGATCGGGTAAAACAAAATTGGCTGAGACATTGTCATCCCTTTTTAATCAGCCATTGTTTAGCGTTAATTGCTCGGTTGATTTAGATGCCGAGAGCTTCGTCGGTTTTAAAACAATTGATTATCAAGAAGGAAAACAAATCATCGACTTTGTGCCTGGTCCTCTCGTTCAAGCGATGACACACGGCCATTTTCTATATATTGATGAAATTAATATGGCAAAGCCCGAGACACTTCCAATCATTAACGGTGTACTCGATTATCGTCGTCAGATTACGAACCCACTGACGAATGAAGTCATCAAGGCCAAAGAAGGTTTTAATGTGATAGCGGCGATTAATGAAGGTTATATCGGTACAACACGGTTAAACGAAGCACTTAAAAACCGCTTCATTATCATTGATGTTCCGTATCTACAAGGTGAGCAGTTGAAAACATTAATTCAAGAAAACACGGAACTTAAAGATGACCAATTGATGAGTCAATTTGTTCAGCTATCCAATGATTTAATTGAGGCCTCGCAACAAGGAAAAGTTTCAGAAGACGCTGCGAGTATTCGAGCACTTCTCGATGCCTGCGATTTAAGTAGCATGATACCGCCTAAACGAGCTATTCTACGTTCAATTATTGATAAATTAGAGGATGACCGTGAAAAAGAAGTCGTTCGGAATCTAGCAGATACGCTATTCGAGTGAGGGGTCGGCGATGATTAAATTTAATAATGAAATCATTAATGCAAAGCTTTTTGCGGAATTGCAGGACATGGCGTCTGTTTTATCGAAAATCCCAGACCTTGAATTCGACTATCAATTCGGGCATTACATCCACGTCAACGACCGAAAGCTTTCTGCGAGCCGTTTTTGGGACCATTATGAACCAAATGTACGTTTAGTGGGTTACAAAACGGATGTCCTGCTCCGTGCACTCGGTACCATCAATCACACATCACTACATGAATGGCAGCGAATTTACGAGTTTGTCGAGGAAACGCCTCTACCTCATTTTATGACGCAGCTTTTTACATTATTAGAGGATTTGCGTTTAGAGGAAATTATTCGAAAGTCGCGTCGAGGTACGATTTCATGGTTTCAGTCACGCACTGAAACGTATACCCGATATTTCGAAACCCAGCTCGAAACAAATGTCATTCGGAATTTTCCATTAGATGAATTGTTTTGCATGATCTATTTGACACTGACATCTACCTCCCCGTTTCTTCATTATAAACGGGCTAATGAGAAGCAGTTAACGACATTAGATAGCATCAAACCAATCTTATTTGAAGCATTCGAGGCTCAATCAACGAAAGAAATTGTGAACCTTTGTATCCGCATTGAAAATATGATAAATGAGGATTACCAAGATGCGATTAACCGCTATTTTGTGTTTCCAATCAAACATGCGGAAAATTTTCAAAACGACCTCTTATTCGATGAACTAACTCGAACAGACCCACTAGCAAATGATGATGCTGAAGATGTCGAGGATCAAGATGAGGTCATGGATGAAAAGTTTTCTACCTGGAACCGCGAAAATGAAAACAGTGATCGCAGTCAAAGCTTCTTAAGATACGAACTCGAACAGGGAACCAAAACGAATATCCTTGGCGATGGTGCGCGCGAAACAGAAGATGGCGACCAAGCGATGGCGAGTGTCCAAGGTTTTTCAGCTGAAAGTCAAGAAAATGACTACTCCGATTTAGAAAATTTAGATGAACAAAAACAACAACGCGACGGCCAAACCGGTAAATATGGAAAGGAAAACCTGCGAGCGACAAAGCAAGATATGGAGATCCCCGCTCCTACTCTAGAAGATCAGCAAGTATACAAAGATTTTGTAAATGCGATTCAGTCCGAAAAATTGAAACTCAAACGAACGATTGATCAAGCGCTAGAACATAAACAAAATGCCGCTCGAGACCATTTACTAACTGGACGCTTATCGAAAAAGCAACTCCTGCCTTTAGTCATGGACGATGAGCCACGGGTTTTTTACAAAAAGGACCACGAATCCAAGGAAATAGATGCGGTATTCACACTCCTGATTGACTGCTCGGCGTCTATGGTCAATAAAATGGATGAAACGAAAAAAGCTGCTGTTCTATTCCACGAAGTTTTAAAGGAATTGAAGATCCCGCATAACGTTATTGGTTTTTGGGAGGATGGTTTTGAGGCCGATGAAGAGGAACAGCCGAACTATTTCCATCGCGTTATCTCTTTTGACCAATCACTAGATCCCAAAAGTGGGCCGACGATTATGCAGCTGGAATCACAAGAGGATAATCGTGATGGATTCAGCATTCGTGTAGCGGCTGAAGAATTGATGCAGCATCAAGCTGAACATCAGATTTTGCTCGTTTTATCTGACGGCGAACCATCGGCATATAATTACAGTGAAAACGGGATTATCGATACGCACGATGCGGTTTTATATACTCGAAAAAGAGGGATTGACGTGATTGGTGTCTTTTTAACAGAAAACCAAATTGATGAACAAGAAGCCAATATGATGCAAAATATCTATGGTCGTGAGCATTTACTTGTTCAAGGGCTTGAGGAGCTTCCAGATTCCCTGTCATTTTTATTAAGAAAAATTTTATTTACAAAATTTTTAGAATAATCTATAATAGTAATTAAACAGAGCAAACTTACTGACAATAGGTAAGTTAATCCCTCTGAGCTTTTTAACCATTATATGAACTGTTCCATCTGGTACCGACCATTGCCCGGTTCGGTTGAACGGATGCGAAGCCAGTTTTTATTCATACATTTTCGTATGGGTGAAAACTGGCTTTTTTTATTAAAAAAGCACATGGAGCAAAAACAACTGAAAGGAGTGATTCAAACTGTCTGGAGCATTAAATGGTATTCGTGTTCTCGATTTATCACGTGTGTTAGCTGGCCCTTATTGTACGATGATTCTCGCGGATCTTGGTGCGGAAGTGATTAAAGTCGAAGCACCAGGTGGCAGTGATGATACGCGTAAATGGGGTCCTCCCTTTCAAGAAGGGGTGAGTGCCTATTATTTATGTGCCAATCGCAATAAAAAAAGTTTAACGGTCAATCTCAAATCTGCTGAAGGACAAGAGATTATTAAAAAGCTCGTTAAACAAAGCGATGTCATAATCCATAATTTTAAAACGGGCACGATGAACCGTCTTGGGTTAGATTTTGAAACCTTAAAGCAAATTAATCCTGGTATCGTCTACTGTTCGATTACCGGGTTTGGTGAAACGGGTCCTTATCAACGATATCCAGGCTATGACTTTATTATTCAGGCGATGAGTGGTCTGATGAGCATTACCGGGGATGAACAATCTGGGCCGCAGAAAGTTGGCGTGGCCATTACAGATATTCTAACAGGTCTCTACGCTAGTATCGGAATCCAGGCGGCATTACTGGAACGAACACATTCCGGTGAAGGTCAAAAGCTCGATTTATCGTTATACGATTCAGCCGTGAGCTCATTAGTCAACATTGCGAGTAACTACCTCATGTCCGGCCAAATCCCAAAAAGACTCGGCAATCACCATGCTAATATTGTGCCTTATCAAACCTTTCAAACCAATGACGGTGAGATGGTGATCGCAGTAGGCAATGACCAGCAGTTTGCAAAACTTTGTCAATTGATTGGTGACCCTAATCTAGCTGAAGACGCTAGATTCAAGACAAATCCTGATCGCGTTAAGCATCGTGAATTATTAACGGATCTGTTGCAAGAAAAATTTTCACAAGAATCAACCGCTCACTGGACCAAGCAATGCCGGGAACATAATATCCCATGTGGTCCAATTCAAAACCTACAAGACTTAGAGAATGACCCTCAGCTCAATGAACGCGACATGTTTGTTGAAACTGAGCACCCAACTGCGGGAGATCTTAAACTTGTTGGTAGTCCGTTAAATCTATCACGAACGCCTGTCCAGTATGAAAAGCACCCACCAGATGCGGGTGAACACACCGATGAAATTTTACAAGCATTAGGTTATGACAACGAAACATTAAACCAATTTCGAAAAAATAGATTAATATAGGGAGGAATTTACTAATGAATTTCGAATTTACTGATGAACAGGAAATGTTAAGACAGACGCTTCGGCAATTCGTTGATAACGAAATTATGCCTTACATTGCGAAATGGGATCAAGAGGGCTCATTTGATCCAAAGATCTGGAAGCAACTAGCTGACCTCGGCCTAATGGGCGTTTGCATTCCCGAAGAATATGGCGGAAGTGGAATGGATTACAACGCCCTAGCAATTGTTTGCGAGGAACTTGAGCGTGGTGATACGACATTCCGCACAGCTGTATCAGTCCACACTGGGTTGAACAGCCTTACTCTTTTGCAGTGGGGAAATGAAGAACAAAAGCAAAAATACCTCACCCCACAAGCCAAGGGTGAAAAAATTGGCGCCTACGGTTTAACTGAACCAGGTGCAGGATCTGATGTTGCATCGCTTCAGACAACAGCAGTCAAAGACGGCGACCATTACATTTTAAACGGTCAAAAAACGTGGATTTCATTATGCGATAAAGCGGATCACTTTTTAGTTTTCGCTTACACAGATAAGTCGAAAAAACATAAAGGAATATCTGCGTTTATCGTTGAACGCACAATGCCTGGCTTTTCTTCTAAAGCGATTAAAGGAAAATTAGGAATCCGCGCTGGTAATACCGGTGAGATCTTTTTTGAAGACATGAAGGTACCAAAAGAAAACCTTCTTGGCGAAGAAGGTGAAGGCTTTAAGATTGCGATGTCAGCCTTAGACAACGGACGTTTCACCGTCGCGGCTGGAGCCTGTGGATTAATTGAAGCCTGTCTAGAAGCGAGCGTTAACTACTGTCATGAGCGCCAAACATTTGGTAAAGAAATCGGAAAGCATCAGCTCGTCCAACAAATGCTGGCCAAAATGGAAGCTGGTCTTCAAATGAGCCGCTTACTCGTTTACCGTGCTGGGGAGATGAAAAATCAAGGTAAACGAAACACTCGTGAAACTTCACTTGCCAAATGGCAGGCGTGTGATTTTGCCAACAAAGCGGCTGATGATGCTGTCCAAATCCATGGGGCTTACGGCTATTCCAGCGAATACCCTGTTGAACGCTACCTACGAAACTCAAAAGCACCGGTCATTTATGAAGGGACACGTGAGATCCATACAATTATGCAAGCCGAGTACGTCTTAGGTTATCGTCAAGACAAACCATTAAATAAAATGCTACCAGCTTGGCCTTATGAAGGCGATGAAATCATACAAAGGGGATGATGAAATGGTACAAGTGGAAACGAAAATTTCAAGCCTGTTTATTAACGGTGAATGGCATGATGCCGATTCCGGTCAAACCGATGCGGTGACGAATCCGGCCACACTACAAACCATTACCGAGGTGGCTTATGGAGGTGAATTTGAAGCAAAACGCGCGATTGATGCTGCGAAAACAGCTTTTACAGAGTGGTCTGAGATGAGTCCGCGAAAGCGCTCACGCATCATGTATAAGGCTCATCAACTAATGCTCGATGATGTCGATCGCTTAGCAGAGATTTTAACAACCGAACAAGGAAAGCCCCTAAAAGAAGCCAAGGGTGAAATTAAAGGCGCTGCAAACTTCCTATTATGGTATGCCGAAGAAGCGAACCGCATTTATGGTGAATGGATCCCATCATCGCAAAGGCGTAAACGGATTCTAGTCGTTCCTCAGCCCGTCGGCGTTGTCGGTGCGATTACACCATGGAATTTTCCTTCTTCTATGATTACAAGAAAAATCGGCCCAGCATTAGCAGCCGGTTGTACCGTCTTATTAAAGCCTGCTCCAGAAACACCACTTTCTGCGATTGAAATCGTGAAAATTTTCGAGAAGGCTGGTTTACCTGAAGGGGTACTTAACCTTGTCACCGGTGATGCGAAGGCTATTGGAGAAGCGATGTTATCCAGTCGTGATGTGAGATTGATCACGTTTACCGGATCGACTGAAGTCGGTAAATATCTTATGCGAGAAAGCGCCGACCACGTGAAAAAACTATCACTTGAACTCGGTGGCCACGCACCGATTATCGTCTTTGAAGATGCCGATTTAGATGTAGCTGCTAAGCTCACTTTAGGCAGTAAATACCGCAACGCTGGTCAGACGTGTATTTGCGCAAATCGTGTTTATGTACATGAATCCGTTCGAGAGAAGTTTTCACAAAAACTAATTGAGCACGTTGAAGCACTTAAAGTTGGGGATGGAAGCGATCCAAGCACTGACATCGGGCCATTAATCAATGAGCAAGCACTTGAGAAAGTCGAGAATCACTTAAATGATGCCGTAAGCCAAGGTGCTGAGGTTGTTTATGGTTGTTCAAAATGGAATGGCGAGTTAGATGGGCATTTCTATTCACCTACAGTTGTAACGAATGTGACAGATGATATGGCCGTGATGAATGAGGAAACGTTTGGGCCGCTTCTTCCGCTACAAACATTTACCGATGAAGATGAAGCCATCGCCCAAGCTAATAACACAGACTATGGTTTAGCGGCCTATATCTTTAGTGAAAACCTTGACCGCTCCTTACGTGTGATGGAAAGACTCGAATATGGAATCGTCGGTGTCAACGACGTCTTCCCTGCCACTGCCGAAGCACCATTTGGTGGAATTAAGCAATCCGGTATTGGAAAAGAAGGCGGTCACCACGGCATTGACGAGTTTGTCGAACAAAAATACGTTTCAATTGGGATGCATAAGTAGAAGCTCTCGTGTCAATCGTTAAGGGGTTCAGTTTAGAGATGAAATCAAAATCGGATTTAAAATCACAAAGCAATTCTCAATTGAGATCACAGTAAAATCGCATATGAAGAGGCACTTGGATTAATTTCCAAGTGCCTTTAGTATTCTAAGACCCCTCTTCCACTAACGCCCCCGTTACTTTAAGTACATCTATTAAAAAACTTCTATCAATATGATTGAATATCGGCTGATATAATAATTAAAATCAATTTCTTTTTCTTCATAATTACTCCCCAAGAACTCTTATAGTTGTAAAACAATACTAACATAATATTCTAATAATTTCGCTGTGATTTTCAGGAGAATTTGAAGTGGGGCATCCAAGGAATACCTAACCTATGCCACTAGCACCAACATCGGTTATTTCCCCATCTTTATATTGATAATCTTGATGCAGTAGCTCGTGATTTTTGCCATAGCTATTTATCTTCTTTAAGACCTCTCTTAATATACAAATTATGCGAAGTATCTAGAAAACGCTAAACTCTAAACACTTTTATTGTATTCAATTCCCTATAACCAATAATCCCTAATAATAGATTAAATATAACGAAAAAGTAATTGATGATATTTGTGAAAATGGCTAATGGTAATAACCCAATGGTACAAACAAATATAAACATTAAATATGAGTTTCTTAAAGCTCTAAACTCTGAAGTTCCATTATTTATAATATAAGTATTAATCAGTAACATAAGGAAGAATAGGCACCAGTAAATAACAGAAGCAAACGTCAGATTAACAATGAAATCTGCTATTAACTTTTCATATGAGGTGAAATCTATTATCAATATCAAATAAATTCCTATAACCGCTATTAATAAAACTAATATTTTTAATTTAAGTTTTTGTTTAAATGTGCCTCTCGATAATGGAATCAATTTCGTGATTAATTCACTATCTAAAGTATGATGTTTTTTCACAAGGTAGATTGAAGCTTTAGCCCACAGAACAGATAACAATAAAATTAATGCACCTATAAGTGGATATGAATTAAAATATTCTATCATTCAATCTCTCCCATATAAAAATTAAGATCTTGTTATCTATATTTTTATGTATTAAATAAAGCCTTCCCCCGCCATTTCCCAAACCTAAAATACCCATAAGCTACTAAACTACTGATGATAAAACTGCTTCCCATTCCTATGGAAATCCCTATATCACCAAACATTTTCGAGAATAATGCTGAGAGTGGATATCGTAATATCCAAAACGAAATAATATTCAAAACGAGCACTTGGTACATTGCGCCTGATGCGCGGACGATT
Organism: Tenuibacillus multivorans; assembly: GCF_900103915.1. Lineage (GTDB taxonomy): Bacteria > Bacillota > Bacilli > Bacillales > Alkalibacillaceae > Tenuibacillus > Tenuibacillus multivorans. The sequence goes on from NZ_FNIG01000007.1 coordinate 92,507, forward strand.
CCATTTAAGATAAAATTAATCCCTAAGAATGGATAGCAAAGGGCGATGACTTGTAAATATCTTGTTCCAAAAAGAATAGATTCTTCTTCATGTATAAATAAAGAAACCCCATACTTTGCCAGGGCGATGACAGCCAAACCAATGGTAACCATGATGGTAAAATTGTATAAAACGGCTGTTTTCGCAATTTTACTGACCCGTTTCATATTTCCGATTCCGATATTTTGCCCAGCCATACTGTTGACAGCCGTTCCTAAAGCCATAGCAGGCAACATAATCAAACTGCCTAAGCGCTGAGCCGCACTAAATCCTGATACCACTTCCGGACCGAATGAAGTGACGACTGTCATGATAGCTGCAGAACCTGCCGAAATCATCATCGTCTGTAATCCTGAAGGAATCCCTAAATTCAAAATCAGTCCTACTTCTTTCCTGTTTGGTATAAAAGGAATGGAAAACGGTGCTGAATTTCGTCTTAAAACGAAAATGAGTCCGAGTAAAAACGCGATCCCTTGGGAAAGAATCGTTGCATAGGCAGCGCCTGATATTCCAAAATTCAGCACGTAAATAAAAAATGGGTCCAAAAAGACATTCAGAATCACAGCTACAGCCACAATTTTGAACGGTGTTTTACTGTCACCTAAGGCACGTAATACGGTGCTGATAAAGTTGTATCCGAATAAAAATAAAATTCCTAAAAAGTTAATTTGTAAATATAATGTTGCATCATGCATCATTTCGGAAGGGGTTCCTAATAATCTCAACAACCCTTCCGAAAATAGAAAGCCGAATAACCCTAATAGACTCGCTAAAACGGTCAAAATAACTACAAATGCATTTAAGTACCGTCTTAGCCCTTCTTCATCATCTCTTCCTTTTTGTTGTGATAATATGGTGAGTTGCGCATTGCTAATCCCGATCACAAACGATAGTAACGTAAAAATAATGGTACTGGAAATCGCAACTGACCCTAAAGCATCATCCCCCAATAAATTACTAACCCATAAACTATCAATAAATTGATAGGACGTTTGTAGAAGGTTAGCTAAAATTAACGGCCCTGAAAACACTATTAATTGCTTTAATATATTTCCTTTCGTAAAGTCATGTTGTGCTTTCCCCATCATATAACAACCTTTCCAATCAACTCTACCCTATATCCTCCTGCTTATACTGACGGTACAAATCTTTAAGAGCAGAGGCAAGTGCGTTACCGGCCTTCCCTAAGTAATGTTCTTTAATCTGACGAACCGGTTCGTCGACTCCGTCCTTCAAGCTATATCCTCTTAAAATATGACTGATAAACCGACGACCATGCTCCGTGACTAATGTACAATTTGCCTCCAGAATAACGCCGTATTTCCCGTCAATTTCTGCTGTAATCGTAAGACTTTCATACATGTTCTGTGCGGCCATTCCAGTTGGAAGCTTCGCATGACCGGCTATAAAGTATGTATTCATTGTTAATGTACTCCTTTCTTTGCTGTTGAATATCCTAGTCTTTTTGATATTTCATTAGCAGCTATTTTCGTTTCCTTGTTAATAAAAGTTAAGTTGTCACCCTCAAAACGACTTGATAGACCACTTACAGTTAAAGCTGCTAGGACTTGTCCTTGATAATCTAAAATCGGAAAAGATATACCGGTTGTATCTAGATCCTGTTCACTAATGCTTAAAGCGTAGCCCTTCTGTCTAATCATAACAAGTTCATCCCACAATGTCGCTTTATCAATCGGCTTTTCTTCCGTCATGGAATACATATCATGTTTTTCTAAAACCTCAAGCCGTTCCTCTTCAGGCATATAAGCCAATAACAGTTTCGGTCCAGAACCAATAAATAGTGGCACGCTTTGTCCGACTTTTGTAAAAAGCCTTAAGGCACGCTGGCTATCAACCTTCTCAATATAGGTTGCCTGATGGCCATCGACGACGACTAAGTGAACTGCTTCGTTAATCGTATAAGCGAGCCCTTCCATAAGTGGCCTTGCCATCTGCCTTAAGTCAAGTTGATCGGATACGAGTTGCCCTAAACCGAGTAATTTGAGTCCTAGACGATAACGGGGATCCTGCTCATCCGTTTTCATTAAAAACCCTCTCATCTCTAAAGCCTGTAATAACCGGTAGGCAGTTGGCTTAGGAAGCCTGGATAGTTCCGATATTTCCTTTAACGTGAGCTCTGGATGCTGTTCATCAAATAAATCCAGTAATTGAAGTGCTTTTAAGACACTTTGATTCATTGAAATTACTCCTTACGTCACATTAACATTATAGCAAATGTGACAAAGATTTATATGTAGAAGAAAATCCCTCTTAGACTAGAGGGATTTTTAATATTACGTCGTTTTGGCTACTAATGATTCTTCGCTCTTATTTTCTTGAATGTTAACATCTCGTTTTGCCATTTCCGCAATATAAGCTTTGCCAGGAACAATTTGCTCTGGTGGATAAACACCACGCTTCGTAATGGTTCCATTGCCGATCATTTGTGCCACGACTGAGATTGTATTGGCAGTTGCGCGTGCCATCGCCGTAACTTGATGCTCACGATCTTTAAACGTTGCCATTTGATATTGATATTCAACCGGTGCACCGGACTCTTTTCCACCAACGACAACACGTAAAAGAACGGCATCATCCCGGTCCTTCAATTCGACGATTGGCTCTAGCACTTTTAAGAAAACATCTCTCGGTCTAACGCGCATGCCGTTAACATCCACTTCATAATCATTACGCGTTAAATTTAAGTCTACGAGTAGCCTAAATTTCTCTGCATGCCCGCGGTAACGGATCGTTTTATACTCCAGTGTCTGAATATCTGAATAAGTATGCGGTAGCGTTGACGTTCCACCTGATGTATGGAAAGCTTCTAAAGGCCCGAACTTCTCAAAATGTAATGTTTCGATCTCAGATAAAGCCGGGACTTCAGTCTTTTCACCATGACGGATAATTAGCGCTGGATCCGTATAGTGGTCGAACAACCCTTCTATCGAGAAAACATGGTTGTATTCCAGTGGTGGCTCAGGCTGGACCGGAATACCGCCAACGAAAATTCGGATCGAATCAAGCTCATCGACTTTACTTGAACCGAAGCCCGATAGAATGTTGATCATGCCTGGGGCCACACCTAAATCAGGAATAATCGTCACCCCTGCCGACTGAGCTTCGTCCTTTAAATCTAGCACTTTATCGGTAATATGGCCGATGTGACCACCTAAATCGACGGCGTGCACTCCGACTTCAATCGCCGTTTTGGCGACAATTTCATTAAAGCTATAAAACAACGCATTAATGACCACGTCATATTGCTTGATAAAATGACCAAGTTCCGACTTGTTACCGGCATCCACTTTAAAAGCTTCAATTTTTGGTGAGTTTAATTGATCACAGACTTGATTAGCCCTTCCTAAATCGATATCCGCTAACCCAACTTCGTAAACACCTTCACTTTTAACTAAGTCTCGTGCCGCTTCCTTTCCCATTAATCCAGATCCTAAAACAGCTACTTTCATGTATCAAACTCTCCCTTCCTGATTAGCAATCTATTTTATTCAACATCGATTTGAGCACGTTGTAATTTTCCACTAAAGTCGACGTAAACCGCTTTCCACTCCGTGAACACATCAAGTGCTGCCTGACCAGAATCGCGGTGGCCATTTCCAGTTCCTTTTGTTCCGCCAAACGGTAAATGAATCTCCGCACCAGTCGTTCCCGCATTAACGTAGACTATACCAGTATCTAAATCACGCTGCGCTTTGAACACCTTGTTCACGTCCTGTGTAAAAACCGAGCTAGATAAGCCATAAGCGACGTTGTTATTCACTTCGATCGCTTCATCTAGGCTAGAAACTGGGATAATCGACAACACTGGTCCAAAAATTTCCTCCTGAGCAACACGCATATCTGGTGTCACATTCGTAAATACAGTCGGCGCAAAATAAAATCCTTTGCCAAACTTTTCATCCTTTAGCGAATAGCCACCAGCCAGTAACTTAGCGCCTTCCTCTTGACCAACCTGCATATACTTTTCAATTTTACGTAGGCCTGCTTCGTTTATAATCGGTCCCATTTGATTAGTTTCATCTAAACCATCACCAATTGTGATGTTCTCCATCTCGGCTAGCAATCGTTCTTCTAATCGTTCTTTAATATCCTCGTGCACAATGACACGGCTACACGCCGTACAACGCTGCCCACTCGTTCCAAATGCGCTCCAAACAATCCCTTGAACGGCGAGGTCTAAATCGGCATCATCCATGACGATCACCGCGTTTTTCCCGCCCATTTCAAGCGAAACTTTCTTCAGCATTTGCCCGCATTTACTTGCGATTGAGCGGCCGACATCATTGGATCCAGTAAACGAAATCACACGGATGTCACGATGCTCAACCATCGCATCACCAACCTCGGAACCTGATCCGAACACCACATTGACGACACCTTTTGGTAGGCCTGCCTCTTCAAAAATCTTCGCCATTTCATAGGCCATCATCGGCGTTTCGGTTGCAGGCTTCCAAATCACCGCATTTCCAGCCACAATCGCCGGGAATGACTTCCATGTCGCAATCGCAATCGGGAAGTTCCACGGCGTAATAATGCCGACAACTCCAACTGGAACACGCTGACTCATCGCATATTTGTCCTTTAACTCAGCTGGTGTTGTATGACCGAATAGTCGTCTACCTTCCCCAGCCATATAAAAGGCCATATCAATCCCTTCTTGTACTTCACCGCGTGCTTCTTCAAGCACTTTGCCGTTTTCCATCGTTAAAATTTGTGACAAATGCTCTTTACGCTCTTTCATTAAATAGCCAACTTGGAATAAAATTTCAGCACGCTGCGGCGCGGGAACTAGGGCCCATTCCTTTTGAGCTTTCTTCGCCGCTTCAACTGCGCGATCGACGTCCTCCTTTGTCGATAATGGAACATCGAGGATTTTGTCCCCGTTAGCTGGGTTCATCACAGGTGCATATTCTTGACGGGTTACAGATACCCATTCTCCGTTAATAAAATTGGACAACTTTTCTTCTGTGACTAACACGTTTGACATTTTGATTCCCCTCCATTTATAAATTTGATTGGGGTTCCCCCCATTATTGACGTAATGTTTCAATTGTAGATGTGACTGAGATTTGTTCAGGATCAGTAATAATTTCGATGACACTTGGTCGGTTGGCCTGTAACGCTTCATTGAGGGCATGTTCAAAATAGGCAATATCATATACCTTTATACCAAGTGCGCCCATCGACCTTGCCATTTCAGCAAACTCGATTGGTCCAAGATCAGTTCCAACGACACGCTCAGGATAATGAATCTCCTGGTGCATACGAATCGTGCCGTACATCTCGTTATTAAAAACAAGGCTAGTGATTGGAACTTGATGTCTTACAGCCGTTTCGATCTCCTGCATCGTCATCATAAACCCTCCATCACCTGATAATGAGACGACAGCTCTTTCTGGACAAGCAATTTTCGCCCCAACCGCAGCCGGGACACCATAACCCATCGCACCGGACGTCGGTCCAACGTAGGTTCGTTTTTCATTAAACTGATAAAAGCTATGCATCCAGCCTGCAAAATTGCCCGCGTCATTCGTCAAAATGGCATCATCTGGCAGTATCGTTTGTAACCGTTCAATTATATGCCGGTTAATAGGATCTGATGCTTCAATTGGTTTTAATGCAGTCTGCTTATAGGCTGATCGCCTCGACTCACGCCATTCTGACCATGTCGGTTGTACATTCATATGGACTAAATCCTCTAACGCTTTTTTTGCATCAGCTTGAACCCCGATGAATGGTGGATAGGATTTGCCGATGACATCATCAGCAATATCAATGTGAATCAGCTTTTGGTGAGGTTTTAAAATCGAATAGTCCTGAGTTGTTACCTCGGATAACCTTGTACCAATGGCCAAAACGATATCGGCTTCCTCGACTGTTTGTTTGAGTTTTGGACTTGTTCCCAAGCCTAAATGTCCGCCATAACAATGGTGATTGTTAGCCAAAACATCATGACGTCTAAAGGCTGATAAAACAGGAAGCTCGAATTGATCAACAAAGTCTTGGAACAGCTCCTCTGCTCCGGCTAATTTAATACCACCGCCAGCGATCACGACAGACCTTTGAGCCGTTTGCAGACATCGTTCAATCGCTTCAATTTCCGATTGATTAGCCCTTGGTGCCGGACGTTCAAACCGTGGACCAAAAGCGTACAAATGTTTTTCCTTTAAAACATCCTCCGGAAATGAAAGAACGACAGGCCCAGGTCGACCCGATTGTGCGATGCGAAACGCTCGTTGCATGAACTCTGGAATACGTTCGGCATCATGAACCTCAGTCGCCCATTTCGTGATTGGTTTAAAAAATTGATCTAAATCCACTTCTTGAAATCCTTCACGCCCACGAAATTTGCTATGGACCTGACCGAGTAGTACAATCATTGGCGTCGAGTCCTGCATCGCCGTATGAACGCCTATCGAAAGATTCGCCGCACCAACTCCGCGTGTCGCCAGGAGGACCCCAGGCTTACCCGATCCCTTAGCATAGCCCTCTGCCATAAATGACGCCCCTCCCTCGTGGCGATTGGTGATGAGATCAATGGACGGTTCATCGTGTAAAGCATCTAATATTGGCAAATAGCTCTCTCCTGGAACGCAGAAGGCTTGCGTTGTTTGTTCATGCTTTAAATACGCAACAACAGCTTCCCCAGCCGTTAGCTCTTTCGTTCCAGTCATTGATTCAAACGTTCGCTCCACTACACTCCCCCCTCTAACACCTTCATTCGTTTAATGGCCTCTTCCAAGCGTTCACTCGGAACAGACAATGATATGCGAAAATAACCCTCACCCGACGGACCAAAAACGCTCCCAGGTGTGATGATGACACCCGCTTTTTCAAGCATAAGCTCGGAAAACTCCATTGATTTAAACCCATCTGGTACCTTGGCCCAGATAAAAAATGTTCCACGCGGCCGTTTGACCTCAATACCTAACTCTTTTAAAGCACAAAGTACCTTGTCTTGTCGCTGTTCGTAAACGGCATTGTTGTCATTAACCGTTGAAAAATCACTCCTTAGCGCTTTAGCAGCCGCTTTTTGAATCGGTAAAAACTGACTCGTATCCGTATTACTTTTAACAACCGAAAGTGCCTGAATAATGTCACGATTACCGACAACATAGCCAATGCGCCAGCCCGTCATATTAAAGCTTTTCGATAAAGATCCGAATTCGACCGCCACGTCCTTTGCATCTGGTGCTTGCAAAATACTCGGTGCTTCATAGTCATCAAACGTCACTAAACCGTATGCCGCATCATGTGCAATCGCAATATCATGTTTTTTCGCTAATGAAACCGCCTCCAAAAAAGCGTCAATATTAACGGTTCCTGCTGTTGGATTACTCGGGTAATTCAATAACATCAGTTTTGTTTTGTCTAGAATATCTTGGGGTAGTGATTGATAGTTGGGTTTATAATCCTCTTCTGGGATGAGTGGTAATAAGGCTGTTTTTCCGCCTGCTAGATGGATCGCTGATTGGTAAACGGGATACCCTGGGTCAGGGACGAGTACAGTTTCTGAGGGATTGACGACAGCGGTGATTAAGTTAGCGATGCCCTCTTTTGATCCAATCAGTGTTAAAACTTCTGTTTCTGGATCTAGATCAACCTCGTAATTTGATCGATAAAAGTCTGCAACAGCTTGACGGAATTCAGCACTTCCCTGATAAGGTGAATAACGATGATTGTTGGCATGATAAACTTCTTGAACTAATTCATCAACAATAAATTCGGGTGTTGGCAAATCTGGAGATCCTATGCCTAGATCAATAATATCTAACCCCTCAGCCTCAAGCTCTTTTTTCCGCTTATGAAACTGAGAAAATACATACGGAGGTAATGTTTCAACCCGCTCCGAGGAAAATTTCAACTCCTTTGCCTCCTGTCATTTCAATTATTGAAACGTTATTTCATTAACATTCTATAATTAAATTATATGCACAAGCGATTAAAATTACAATACTCTGAATAGTCAAAAATTACGACATAAATCGTCAATTCATGCGGAAAATTTTTCTCGATATGACATGCAGAGTTCTTATTCTTACGTAATAATTTCTCATTAATTCTGGATTATTTCTCAATATTCTATGAAAAGTTCTCATTCCAGCTCAAAAAGTTCTCATTTCGTCATATTTTTTCTCTATAAAAAAAGTGCAACCCTTAAATGGATTGCACTTTTCACAAACGTTATCTAACTTTATTTGCTGTATAGTAGAGATACCATGCAACTGCCAATATCGCGACTATCGATAGGAGTGGTCCGAAAAATGGACTCTCTGGGAACGCGACACCTGCTGTAACCGCAATGGCTACGATTACCCCCATCAACGCTTCACCGGCAATATAACCGGACGCTAGCAGAATACCTTGTTCATTTTTCCGTTCGAGTAGCTCTTTATCTTTTGTCCGTCTACTGACAGCAGCTCGAATCAATCCACCAAACATGATCGGCGCACTTAAATGGATCGGTAAATAAAGTCCAACGGCAAATGGTAATGAACCAATCCCAAACAATTCAACCATGAGTGCCGCCGCCATGCCAATAAAAATTAAGTTCCAAGGTAAATCGCCACTCATAATCCCTTCAACAACCATAGACATTAAAACAGCCTGTGGAGCCGGTAATTCAGATGAACCGAATCCATAAGCGTTATCTAATAGGATCAAGATAAAACCGATTATCACACTCGTTAACAACACACCATATAGCTGAGCAATTTGCTGCCATCTTGGTGTAGCACCAATCAGGAAACCCGTTTTTAAGTCCTGCGACGTGTCACCAGCAATTGCTGCTGCAATACAAACGACCGCACCAATCGTAATCGCTGTCACCATACCAGCCTCACCTGTTTGCCCAACGGCTGTTAACACAAGCGCTATAAAGATTAATGCTGCAATGGTCATCCCGGATACCGGGTTTGACGAGCTACCAATAATACCAACGATACGCGAAGATACCGTTACAAAGAAAAATCCAAAGATAAAGAGTAGGATGGAACCAATAATGCCTAAATCAATGGTTGGATAAAACATTAAAATGCCTAAAAAGGCGAGCGTCAATACAACAATGACACTCATAGGAAGTTCCCGTTCGGTTCTTAAGTCTTCCATACCTGAATCAGCACCGAATCCTTTCAACGCGCCTCTAAAAGAAGACCATATTGTCGGTAACGTTTTAACTAAACCAATGACACCACCGAAAGCAACGGCACCAGCACCAATATAGCGAATGTAGTAATCCCAAATGGCCCAGTAATCCATTTCAGCAATTGGAGTTTCACCAGGATAGATCGGTGTGTCCGTAAACTCACCAATATAGCTGATCAATGGTATAATCCCTAACCATCCCAGAACCGCGCCACCGAACATAACACCCGCGATGCGCGGTCCAATAATATAACCGACACCTAATAACGCAGGTAGGGTATCCATCCCGATCGCCGCATTTTTAAATCGATATATTTCCCATTCGACAGATGCCGGGAACGCTTTAACTGCATCAGTTAAAAATTTAAATATGGCCCCAATCCCAAGACCTTTAAACACATACTTAGCACCTTCACCACCCTTTTCGCCAGCACGTAAAACACCAGCACAAGCGGTTCCTTCAGGGTAAGGCAACGTATCGTGTTCATCTACAATAAGCGCTTTTCTAAGCGGAATCATTAAGACTACCCCTAAAATACCGCCTGCTAACGCAATAATCGCAATTGTGGTTAAGCTTGGCTCTAACTGCCAAATAAACAAAGCAGGTAGTGTGAAAATCACACCCGCGGCTAAAGATTCACCAGTCGATGTAATCGTTTGAACGATATTATTTTCTAAAATCGATGTCCGTTTTAATATCACACGTAAAATCGCCATGGAAATAACAGCTGCCGGAATCGAAGCAGAAACTGTCATTCCAACAATTAAACCTAAATAAGCATTGGCTGCACCAAAAACAATCGCAAGTATGGCACCAATAAACATCGCCATACCCGTAAATTCAGGCAGCTTTTTGTTTGAGGGAACATCTGGTTTAAAATCTTGTTTTGACATAGATGTTTCACACCTTTCTAAACCAAATCATGTAGTTTATTGATTTCATTTCCCAGAGTTATTATTCCCCAAACTTCAAGATTATAAAGAAAACTTGTCGATTGACGAGCCTTTAGGCGAAGTCAGAGACGTAGTTGCCCTTATGCAGGTAGGGTAAAATTTTATACTTTCCTACCTGCCAAAGAAAAACTTGGCTTATCGCCAAACCAGAATTAATGTTTTTTTAGGCTTACTACCTGATAAATGGCATAAAAAAACCACGTTCAGCTTATTTACCGATCGTGGTTTAGAACCTAAGTCTTATGAATTTTCAATAAAAGTGATTAATGAATCCATTGCTTGTTGTTCATCCGGGCCTTCTGCCTGAAGCTCAACAACTTCTTTTGAACCAATCGCTAAACTCATAACACCCATAATACTTTTGGCGTTAACACGTTTACCGTCCTTTTCTAAAAAAATATCTGAAGAAAAACGATTGGCTTCTTGAACAAATTTAGCAGCTGGTCTTGCTTGTAGTCCCGTTTCTAATTGAATGGTTAATTCCTTTTCAACCAATACAGCTACTCCTCTCTTCCAAGTATTTATAACGACGTCGAAAGCGCTTCATTAGGAAATTTTTATTCATTATAGCATGAATAAATTAAAATAAAAAGCTAAATTAAGTGTCTATTTTTCTAACAATTGGCCCTGACGTAATTTTTCAGCGTATTCATCAATCTTTCTCAAACGGTGATTAATCCCTGATTTACTGATCTTACCACTTGTTGACAACTCACCGAGCTCTTTCAAAGACACGTCTTGGTACTGCACTCGGAGTTCAGCTACTTCGCGAAGCTTATCAGGTAAGGCATCTAATCCGACTGTTTTTTCAATGTAACGTATATTTTCAACCTGTCTGAAGGCTGCACCAATTGTTTTGTTAAGGTTTGCCGTTTCACAGTTCACCAGTCGGTTGACGGAATTTCTCATGTCTCGCATAATACGAACGTCCTCGAATTTTAATAAGGCCTGATGGGCGCCAATTAAAATGAGGAGCTCTGTGATTTTCTCGGCCTCTTTAATATAGCAAATATAACCGTTTTTCCGTTCAAGCTTTTTCGCGTTTAAATCGAAATAATTCAGTAGCTTACACATCGTGTCATTATGCTCTTCATAAAAAGAAAAAATCTCTAAATGATAAGATGATGTTTCAGGGTTATTGACAGAACCCCCTGCTAAAAACGCCCCACGTAAGTACGATTTCTTACAGCATTCATCTTTAATAAAGTCATTCGAAACGATACGCTTAATCGCAAAAGCCCCGTCTAGAATTTCTAAGTCTGTCAGTAAGTTTTTGACCTGTTCATACATGCGAACGATATAAATATTATTCTTTTTCAAACGCATCTTCTTACGGACTAACAATTCTAAAGGGACATCGTAAAGCCCTTTAATTAATGAATAAATCCGTCTTGCAATCGCGGCATTTTCCGTTTGAACGTCTAATATATATTGACGATTTGAAAAAGATAACGAACCGTTCATTCTTATAAGCGCCGCTAGCTCAGCACGTTTACAGCAGTCATCGCTCTCAATACTCGTTAATTCTTTTTTCGTTTCAGATGCGAATGACATGGTATTCCCCTCATTTCTAAAATCTAAGCTTGTCACCATCATATACAGGGACAAACTTTATTATTCCTTTAATCCTTTAACTAAACATATTATAACAAGTCGTATAGTAATTTGGCGATTTTTTGCTCATCATGCTTTAACGTCCCATCTGTATGGAGACTTGCAATATCGCCTTTTAATATGTCGAGACCCATCTCACGTATTGGATCATCATCACAAAGAACAGGCGCTGCTTTTTCTTTAGCATAGCCTTCTTTAATCGTTGACTCGATTGTTTCTGAATGAACGACGATTTGATCAACAAACGGTTCTCCAACATGGTTATGCAACGCTCTTATATGATCCGATGCATTATAACGACTAGTCTCACCATACTGCGTCATGATATTACATACATAAAGCTTTTGCGCATTAGCTTCACGTAATGCCGTTTTAATTTCCGGGGCAATTAAATTCGGTATAATACTTGTGTATAAACTTCCAGGTGCAATGACAATCATTTCTGCCCGTTTAATCGCCTTCACTGCCTCAGGTAACGGCTCAATTTTAGGGGAATCGTAAAACACGCGTTTGATCTTTTTACCGACTTTAGGAATATTCGACTCCCCACGGACGACCGTTCCATCCTCAAATTCGGCCTTTAAATACATATTCTCATTTACAATCGGATAGATTCGGCCTTTCACATTAAACACGCGCGAAATCTCTTTTATGCCTTTATAAAAATCACCTATCACCGACGTCATCCCCGCTAAAATTAAATTACCTAAAGCGTGGCCGGATAAACCGTTTCCGTTTTCAAAACGATGCTGAAATAATTTTAATAACGTTGGTTCCACATCGGACATCGAGGCAATGACTTTTCGAATATCTCCAGGCGCTGGAATCGATAAGTCTTCTCGTAATCGTCCCGAGCTTCCCCCATCATCTGACACCGTCACAATGGCTGTTAAATTAACCGGAAATTGTCTAAGTCCCCTTAGTAAAACCGGTAACCCGGTTCCTCCTCCGATGACGACCACTTTCGGTCCATTTATATTAGTCATCTATTTCTTATTCCCCTTCTTATCAATATCACGATGATAGACATGCGCTGTATATTTTTGATTGATAATTTCACCGAGTTTCTCAGCTATTGCAACCGAGCGATGCTGACCCCCTGTACAGCCAATACCTATGACAAGCTGACTTTTTCCTTCACGTACATATTGCGGTAACATAAATTCTAGTAAATCCTTCAGCTTACGAATAAACTGACGCGTTTCTTTCCATTTAAACACGTAGGAATTGACCTCTTGGTTCAGGCCTGTCAAATCACGCATGGACTCAACATAATGAGGGTTCGGTAAAAAGCGCACATCAAATACCAAATCCGCATCAATGGGTACACCGTGCTTAAAGCCAAATGACTCCACTTGTACGGAAAATATTTGCTGCTTTTTCTCTGTATAATTATTAATAATCTTTTCTCTTAATTCACGTGCAGATGATCCTGTTGAATCGATTATTTTCTGCGCACGTCCTTTTAGTTCATCTAAAATACTTCGTTCCTGCTTGATCCCTGATAAAGGCAAGCCATCTGGAGCGAGTGGATGTGAGCGCCGAGACTCTTTGTAGCGCTGAACGAGTGATTCGTTATCAGCATCCAAAAATAACACATGCTCATGAATCCAGCTCTCAGCCCCTAGCTGATCAAGTGTTTCATATAAGCTATCGAAAAATTCACGTCCACGAAGATCCATCACAACAGCGAGCTTTTTGGTTTCTTCAGGGTTTTCCTTCATCAGCTCTAAAAACTTTGGCAAAAGTGTCGGTGGTAGGTTATCAACACAAAAATACCCCATGTCTTCAAAGCATTGAATCGCAATCGTTTTCCCTGCTCCCGACATTCCGGTAATAATAACTAATTCAACCATTTTATTATTTTCCTGCATGATGTGATCCCCTTTTTTGTCAATATAAATAAGTCTGTCTCTATCTATATTATACATGTTCTAAGTCTTCGAGAACAGCGAATGAGGTTAAGAACTATGTATAACCTCGAATAAGTTTAAACATGTTGTCTCATCCTCTTTCACAAAAAAATACACAGGTAGAATGGCTACCTGTGTTAACTAAACATCTATAGTTAATAAAGGGGGTCAATTAATTAATTCCATTGTAACGTATGAATGTTTCACCCGTGTTACAACAGAGTTAAAATGTAATTACGTTTACTGCTTGACTTTAAGCTCCTCGAGAAGATTTTCAACATAATGCTGAGCAGACTGCGCCGCAATACTTCCATCCCCCGTTGCAGTCACGATCTGACGCAACTCTTTATCACGAATATCACCCGCTGCAAAAATACCAGGAATATTCGTCTCCATATTTTCATTGGTCGGAACATAACCTTCTTCATTCGTAATACCGATATCTCTAAACGGATCATTCAAAGGAATCATCCCAATATAAATAAAGACCCCATCAATTGGTTCTTCGCGTTCTTCACCTGTTTCGTTATTATAAAGAACCGCACTTCCAACTTTTCCGTCTTTCTCTTTAATTTCTTTCATCTCGGTATTCCAAATAAAATCAATTTTTTCGTTATCAAAAGCGCGTTGCTGTAAAATCTTTTGCGCGCGCAATTCATCACGGCGGTGAACAATCGTCACTTTATCCGCAAAACGTGTAAGGTAAACACCTTCTTCGACAGCGGAGTCACCTCCACCTACGACGAATAGATTTTTTTCTCTAAAGAAGGCACCATCACATACCGCACAGTAGGATACCCCACGTCCACCGTATTCTTCTTCACCTGGAATACCTAGCTTTTTATATTCCGCTCCGGTTGAAATAATGATTGAACGTGTTTTATATTCCTTATTACCTGCCACGATGGTTTTATATTCTTTTCCATCTTTGATTTCTTTAATATCACCATAAGCATATTCTGCACCAAATTTTTGTGCGTGTTCATACATTTTATTAGATAAATCCGGTCCTAATATATGATCATATCCCGGGTAGTTTTCAACATCTTCAGTATTGACCATTTGACCCCCTGGTACGCCACGTTCAAGCATTAACGTATCTAAATCCGCACGAGACGTGTAAACAGCAGCTGTTAATCCCGCAGGACCCGCACCAGCAATAATGACATCAAAAATACGATCTTCGGTCATTTGTTTCAACTCCTTTTTCTCTTCCATCTTTCTATATCATATTAAATTAGCTGAAAAGCGACAAATTTTCTGCTTAAATTATTTATTTAAACGAATCCAAAACAGGATGCTTCTTAACACCTTGGCCCCATATTCGTTCGCTTAGCTCATGCTGCTGATTGTGAGCTAAAACGTGTGAAAACCAATAATAATAGCTTAAATAATTGGAAACATAAACTTGATTAATGCCTAAAAATCGTTTTAAAGCCTGTTCAAATTGACCAACACGAGCCAGAGTCACCGCTAACTTTAATTTCTGCGGTTCATAGGTTGGATATACATTAAACAAGGATGGCAACATTTCCTGAAATCCAGTATTTTTACCAGTTGCATAGTAAAAGTAAGTCAGGTTGAGTCTACTATGTAGCGAGGTCGGATCTTGGTCAAACCAAGCTTCCTCTAGTGTCATAGCCTCTTCCTTGTCACCATGCTGAAATAATGCAAACGCATATTCATGCTTAGCGGACATATACTCAGGGTAAAACGTCATCATCTCTTCTAGTACCTCTAACGCCTCATCCCATTCTTCATGCTCCAAATGATAAAAAGCCGTCTCTTGATAGATGATGAGCTCGTCCATATCATCAAGCTCTAAATCATCCTCTTTCGCTTCGTCTTTCGATAATTGATTCAACATCTCCAATAACTCCAACACTTCATCCCGGAACTCATGATCAGAATTATGTTCAAGATAATGATTGGCATGTTTTTTAGCTTCATCAAACAGACCTAAATGCGCAAAATTATTCGCTAATAAATAAAAACAATCCGCATATGTATGTCCATGGTTGTCGATCACTTTTTGTAATAAATCATTCGCCCGATGGTATTCGCCCATTTCAGTATATAAAACGGATAGCTGGGATAAGTAAAGCGCGCTCGTCGGTTTAATGTCCAACGCTTTATTAAACCATTTTTCCGCACGATCAAAACGCTTTTCTTTAAATGCTTTTACCCCATAAGAAAAATAAAAATCACCGTCATGGCGATACGGAATGATCTTCTTCTCTGACGTTTGCATAAAGGCCTCCTCAAGTAAAATGCTGATATTTAAGTATAGCATATTTGTAAAAGATTATCAGTTTTTGTCTAAGTAAAAAAGTTCTTATTATCGGATAATTAGTTCTCATTATTACAACATTTTTTCTCAATCACAGCTAAATAGTTCTCATAATCGACCAGATTTTTCTCATTCCCAGCCAAATAGTTCTCAATCACCCGTAAGTTCTCCAAAACGTAAAATCCCCACAAGCTTATGCCTGTGGGGTTGGTTCTTTCGCCTGCCTTAATGCAAGTTCAAGCTCATCTTGATAAAATTCCATTTCATAATCGGACCAGTCAAAATAATCCTGCATGAAATCGATGACTGAATTTTTATTTACCTCAACATAACGGATATGAAAAAACATCGCGCCAGTCCGCCTAACAAAAAAGTCTACCGGACGATAGACGAGTTCATGTTCTAAACTATACATCAACTCAGCATAAACCGCGTAGTCAAACTGTAAATCTTCAGGGGCTGACTCATAGTAATCGAGCACGTGTTTAAGATTTCCCCCGTACCGTTTTATCCAGCGATTCATCAAGTTTTCAGATAGACCCCGGTCCTTTCCTTCCTTGATGGCAATCGCCTTAAATGCATTAAAGCCTTTCGAGCCTCCAACATCTCCACCACTAATCGCTAGATGCTTCGTTTTCGATTTCGGATATGTTTCACCTGTTTCTTTTTTTATTAATCGAACGACACGATCAACGATTTGCTCGGCCATTTTGCGATATCCAGTTAATTTGCCACCTGCGATTGAGATTAGTCCCGAATCTGACTCGAAAATTTCGTCTTTACGCGAGATTTCAGAAGGGTCTTTTCCTTCCTCATGTATCAGTGGACGAATGCCAGACCAAGTCGATTCGATGTCATCCTCAAGTAATTTTAAGTTGGGAAACATCTCGTGAATCGCACTTAGAAGATACGTCCTGTCTTCCTGATTTGTCGTCGGGTTAGCCAAATCATCTTCATATGCTGTATCAGTTGTCCCGACGTACGTTTTACCGTCTCGTGGAATCGCAAAAATCATTCGCCCATCTGGTGTATCAAAATAGACGGCTTGCTGAAGTGGAAAAACGGATTGGTCAAACACTAAATGGACACCCTTCGTATGGAACAGATGCTTTTCCTTCTTGTTATGGTCCTTCGATCGTAATTCATCAACCCAAGGACCTGTTGCATTAACCAATTTATGTCCGTAAACGTCATGAACCTCGTCATCAATAACATCGCGTGCTTGAACGCCAATCACTTGCCCATCACGATAGAGAAACTGCTCCACCTTCATATAATTAAAAGCAACCGCACCTTCTTCAATCGCCTTTTTCAATACCTCTAAGGTTAACCGCGCATCGTCAGTTTTATATTCGACATAGTAGCCGCTCCCTTTTAATCCTTCCCACTTTAGCAGCGGTTCTTTTTCTAACGTCTCTTCAGGTGAGAGCATTTGCCGACGCTCAGATTTTTTTACACCAGCTAAAAGATCGTACACACGCAAGCCAATGTTAGTGGAATAAGGTCCAAAAGTCCCCAGTTCATAAAACGGAAGCATCATCCATTCAGGTGTCGTCACATGCGGACCATTTTCATACACGATTTCGCGTTCTTTCCCGACATCAGCGACCATTCGTACCTCCAAATTTTTCAGATAACGAAGGCCACCATGGACAAGCTTAGTCGAACGACTCGACGTGCCAGCTGCAAAATCCTGCATCTCTAAAACGAGTACGCTTAACCCACGTGTAATCGCATCTAAGGCTATACCAGCACCCGTAATACCTCCACCGATTACAATTAAGTCAAATGGCTCGTTTAATACTTTTTTGTTTTCCTGACGATATTTATGGCTTGAAAAGTTCAAAGATCAGCACCCTTTCTATGACGTAAAGGCTTGAGTTGCTTTAACGGCACGTTTCCATCCATTATATTTTTCTTGGCGTGTTTCATTATCCATATTTGGTTCAAACATTTGATCAATATGCCACTGATTTGCTATTTCATCTTTACTTTTCCAGAATCCAACCGCTAAACCAGCTAAATAAGCAGAACCCAAAGCCGTCGTTTCATTCACAACCGGACGCTCAACCGCAACATTTAATAGATCGCTTTGAAATTGCATTAAAAAGTCGTTGGCTACAGCACCGCCGTCAACGCGAAGCTTTTTCAGCTTAAAATCAGCATCTTCAATCATAGCATTGACAACATCCTTCGTCTGATAAGCTAATGATTCCAATGTCGCTCGGATGAAATGCTCCTTCTCCGTCCCACGTGTTAAGCCGAAGACTGCCCCGCGTGCCTGACTATCCCAATACGGTGTACCTAAGCCGACAAATGCCGGAACAACATAAACGCCATCCGTTGATTCCACTCGTTCGGCGTACGCTTCACTATCCGCTGATGATTTAAACATGCGTAAGCCGTCACGAAGCCATTGAATCGCAGAACCGGCAACAAAAATACTTCCCTCAAGAGCGTAATGAACTTTGCCATCGATACCCCATGCTAAGGTCGTCAGTAAACCGTGTTCAGACTGCACCGCTTCATCACCCGTGTTCATCAGCATAAAACAACCGGTCCCATACGTATTTTTCGCCATTCCCCGCTCAAAGCACGCCTGACCGAATAGCGCGGCCTGCTGGTCACCGCAAGCTCCAGCGATTGGAATGTTGTGACCTTGAAATTGGAACTCGGACGTATGGCCATAGATTTCAGATGAAGGACGTACTTCAGGCAATAAGCTTTTCGGAACATCTAAAATGTCTAATAGTTCATCATCCCATTGTAAGTCGTGAATGTTGTACATTAATGTTCGCGACGCATTCGAATAATCAGTAACATGGACCTCGCCACCAGTTAATTTATAGATTAACCACGTATCAATCGTCCCAAACATTAGGTCACCTTTTTCTGCTTGTTCGCGTGCGCCCTCAACGTGATTGAGAATCCATTTTACTTTTGTTCCTGAAAAATACGGATCAAGTAGTAATCCCGTTTTTTGCCGGAACGTATCTTCATTGCCCTGCTCCTTTAGCTCATGACAAATGTCCTCAGTTTGTCTGGACTGCCAAACAATGGCTTTATGAACAGGGCGGCCTGTGTGCCGGTCCCAGACAACCGTTGTTTCGCGTTGATTCGTAATCCCAATGCCTTCTATTTGACTCGGTTCAACATCTGCTTTTCGCAACACTTCTGTCATGCAGTATTGCGTTGATGTCCAAATCTCATTCGCATCATGTTCAACCCAGCCCGGTTGTGGAAAATACTGTTTAAACTCTTGTTGCGCGACCTCAACTATTTCACCTTGATGATTAAATAAAATGGCTCTTGAGCTAGTCGTTCCTTGATCGAGTGACAAAATGAATGTCTCCATTGCCATTCCTCCTTACTTATCCTTCCCTTTTTGTATATTCTACCAAACTTTTAGAATAAGAAAATTTAAGAACGCTTTTCCGACTTTGAGAACTTTTATATAATTTTTGAGAACTATTTCCTCGATATTGAGAATTTTTCTTCCGATAATGAGAACTAATCATATTTTATTGAGAACTTCTCCCCTAATATTGAGAACAATCTACCACATTAAAAACACGCATACTCTAGGAAGTATACGTGTATCAAGCCAATAATATTATGGTTACTGTAATTTTCGCTTGTCCATCTCTTCTTTCGTATAAATGACATGCATCGGATTCCCACCGACGAAGCTACCTGGGGCCACATCCTCATGCACGAGCGTTGCGGCAGAAACCACTGCTCCATCACCAATCGTAACACCGGGTAAAATCGTACAGTTCGCACCGATCATAACCTCATCACCAATATGAACATCACCTAAACGATATTCCTCAATTAAATATTCATGCGCTAGAATCGTTGTATTGTAACCAATAATCGAGTTTTCCCCAATATGAATTTTTTCAGGAAACATTGTATCGGGCATGACCATAAGCGCTAATGCTGATTCTTTTCCAATTTTCATCCGTAAAAACGTCCGATACATCCAGTTTTTAACCGATAACCATGGGGTATACCGACCTAACTGAATAAAAATGAAGTTTTTGACGACTTTTAAAAAAGGAACGGTCTTATAGATTTGCCATAATGAATTGTGGCTATGAACGCGATAGCGCTTCGTCCGGCGCATGCCCATCACTCCTCGACGATATCTAACAAATCTGAGATATGGTTCAATACATAATCGGGTTCTAATGACTCAATAAAATCTCGACCTTTTGCTGACCAGGCGACACCCGCTGTTTTCGTACCGGCATTTTGACCTGCATGGATATCATGTGAGTTATCACCGATCATCAGGGTTGTTCCCGGGTCCCCGTTTAACGCACGTATTCCTTTTAACACTGGCTCCGGATCTGGCTTAGCCTGACTCACATCGTCTAAGCCTATGACCACATCGAAAAACTGATCTAACTCAGTTAAGGCTAGCCCTTTTAAGGCCGTTTTATGAATTTTAGTCGTAACAATCGCCATTGGAATTCCTTTTTCATGTAAAGCTTTAATCGTCTCAAACACACCATCAAAGCTTTTCACAAATAGATCGTGGTTCGCCAAATTGTGCGTGCGATAGGTCTTCATCATGTCCTCAACTTCATCAGGCTTTACCTTTTCTAACATATCTCTTAAAGGTGATCCCATAAACGGTAAAATATCCTCTCGCTTATACTCTTCACCTAAATGCTCCCGAATCGTATGCTTAAAGGACTCGACGATTAGCTCGTTTGTATCAATTAGTGTCCCGTCTAGGTCAAATAGAATCGTACGTATGCTCATTTCTAACTGCATCCTTTCCGATGTCCTTATCCTTATTCTTTTCGACACGATTCCAAATATAAGCAATGGTCATCGTTAGAACAATCGCTGTAATCAATCGAATAACTAATAGCGGCCATACGGGTATACCAAGTGGGATAAACACAAGCGTATCCTCAACGACAGCGTGACAGGTCACTAAAAAGATTAAGACAAGGGTCATATCTTTCTTAGACACTCCATCTTCTTTCACCGCTTGAATCATCATCCCAGCACCGTATGCCAAGCCGATTGTAAGACCAGCTACTAATGTCATAGACGCATTTTGATTAACCCCGAGTAATTTTGTAAATGGTGATAATTTTTGCGACATCCAGTCCATCCAATGATTGTCGCGTAGCCATTGCATCACAACCATCAGTGGAATGACAATCGCCGCAAGCTGGATAATGGATAAGATAGCTGTTTCTAACCCTGTTAAGCTAATCTCCATCCAGCCAGTTGGCTCCGGTCCTTCATTTGAAATCAGACCATATTGCGCTAATTCCTGACCACCATTCCAGAAAAGGTTAATAAGCATCGCCGCCGTAATCGCTAATCCGACCCGAACGACGATAATAACCCAGAACTTCACACCTACTTTGGCTGCAACCGTCGATTCGATAAACAGATTGTGCGAGAACGACAGCATCATCGCTAATATAAATACTTCTTTTACCGTAAAATCAAAACTTACAATCGCGGCAATCCCCGCGTAAAGGTTCAACGCATTACCTAAAACGAGAGGCACAGCCGCTTCACCAGATAAACCGAGAAGGCCCATTAACGGTTCTAACCACTCAATAATAGCTGGAAGGACTGGTGTATACTGCAAAATAGTTACGATTAACGTGATTGGAAAAATAACTTTTCCTAATGTCCACGTTAAGTTTAAACCACTTTGTAATCCCCTTTTCAATGTTGCCTGCACGTTATGCCCTCCTCTTATCTGTCTATTTTTTCTTTTTCTTCTTTTTAGACGACTTTTTCTTTAATGACGTCCCATCGTATAATTCATCGGCGTAACCTTTTTGTTTTCGATAATATAACACAATTAAACTACCGATGATGAGTAATATTGAAATTACCTGTGCTGTTCTTAATCCTGGCACGATGTATAAACTATCCGTCCGCATGCCTTCGATGAAGAATCGTCCAAATGAATACCACATGAGGTAAGATAAGAAAATAACACCGCGGCGAGGATTAACCTTGTAGCGTAAAAATAATAATAAAATTAGTCCGAGAAAATTCCATACTGATTCATATAGGAATGTTGGATGGTGAAAGACACCGTCCACACACATCTGATTCATAATCCAGTCCGGTAAATATTGTAACACATTTTGATAAGCCGCTTCAGATACCGGGCCTCCATAGGCTTCTTGGTTCATAAAATTTCCCCAGCGCCCAAGCATTTGACCGATTAATAAACTCGGCGCCGCAATATCAGCAATTTTCCAAAAGGACACTTTTTTGTAACGCGTATAAATCCAAGCCGTTAACACGGAACCAATAAGTGCCCCGTGAATCGCAAGGCCACCCTCGCGAATATCAATTATCTCTAATAAGGAATCATAATTCTCCCATTGAAAAATCACATAGTATAGCCTCGCACCGACAATCGCTGCTGGAATCGCAAATACAAGTAGATCGATGAAAAAATCTTTATGCAAACCGAGGCGCTTACCTTCGCGCTGTGCGACGATTAACCCGATTAGCGCTCCCAGCATAATTAAAACCCCGTACCAATAAACTGGAAGTGGGCCTAAATTAAAAAAAACTCTGTCATATGGTTCAGCCGTACAATACATCCGTTATCCCCCTTATTCAATTTCTCTTTTATCTACATCATCAATAACCGCTGTGAGTCTGTCTGAGAATTCCTCAGCCGTATTAACACCCATTCTTTTCAGTCGGAAGTTCATCGCGGCCACTTCGATAATAACCGAAACGTTACGACCCGGTCTAACTGGAATTGTCGCCTTGGGTAGCTGCACGTCCATAATCGTCATTTTAGCCTCATCCAACCCTAAACGGTCGTATTGCTTATGCTCATCCCACGTTTCCAAATGAACAACTAGCGAAATCCGCTTGTAATTTCGTACCGCTCCAGCGCCAAATAACGTCATCACATTAATAATACCAAGCCCTCTTATTTCAAGGAGATGCTCAATTAGATTAGGTGGATTACCGATTAACGTATCATAATCCTCCTGACGAATCTCAACATTATCATCAGCGACGAGGCGATGGCCACGTTTAACGAGTTCCAGAGCGGTCTCACTTTTACCGATACCACTTTTACCCGTGATTAAGACACCTATTCCATAAACATCAACTAACACACCATGTAAGGCTGTTGACGGTGCGAATTTGCTTTCTAAGTAAGTCGTTAAACGACTGATCACCCGTGTCGTTTTGTATGGTGACCGCATCACCGGTACCCCTGCGTTATCCGCAGCCTTGATTAACGCCTTAGGAACATCGAGATCACGTGTAATCACCACGCCTGGTGTTACATCAGTACATAACTGTTCCATCCGGTCTTGAATTTCGTCCGGATTCAAATCATATAAAAATAACAGCTCCGTCCGTCCCATTAATTGAAGACGCTCCTTCGGGTAGTGCGTGAAATACCCAGCCATCTCCATTCCCGGACGAGAGATGTCACTCGTTAAAATTTCACGGTGCACGCCGTCTTTTCCAGCGACTAATTCTAAATCAAATCGTTCGATTAAATCCTTAGTACGGACTTTGATCATCCGTATTCCTCCTATGTCTAACATTATTAATAACTATATCATATATGAAATAGGACGAGCATGAAAATGAGAAGAATTAATTTTATTTTAAAATTTTGTTGACTGCTTGCTGGTCGATATGTGTGTTTAAAGATTTTTGTGGAATCAGATCGGTTAAGTGGTTAATTATTTATGTTCAATGGGGACTCATGGTCGGCTATTGGGGACTCACACACGCTCATTGGGGAATTATCGCAATGTATTGGGGATTCAGAACGCTTCATTGGGCATTCATGATCGGTTATTGGGGAATCACTCACGTTCATTGGGGAATTATCGCGATGCATTTGGGAATCAGAGTGCTTCATTGGGCATTCATGCTTGGTTATTGGGCACTCACTCACGCTCATTGGGGAATTATCGTGATACTTTGGGGATTCAGAGTGCTTCATTGGGCATTCATGCTTGGTTATTGGGCACTCACTCACGTTCATTGGGGAATTATCGTGATACTTTGGGGATTCAGAGTGCTTCATTGGGCATTCATGCTTGGTTATTGGGCACTCACTCACGCTCATTGGGGAATTATCGCGTTGCATTGGGGATTCAGGTAGGTCCAATGGGTAATTATTTATGTTCAATGGGGATTTATGGTCGGTTATCGGGGACTAACACACGCTCATTGGGGAATCACCACCAATGAGTGGGGATTTACATCATTTTTCTAGTACAAAGACTCAATACAATAAAAAAACTCCCACATCATGTGAGAGTTTTAATCAAAAATGTGTTTTAGCAGATTCTGTAGCAATGTGTTCAAAATAGCGATTATAATCGCAGCTAAAATCGCTGTACCAAAGCCGTCAATCACAAAGGCATCGGCTAGAATCCATTGCGTCAACATTAGCGTTATCGCATTAATCACAAATAAAAATAGTCCGAGTGACACAACGGTAATCGGCAATGTAAATACAACTAAGATTGGTTTTACGATCGCATTCAAAATACCGAGTATAATACTCGCTATGATTGCTGTTGAAACGCCGTCGATATGAAATTGTTCAAACAATTCAGCTACAGCTAAAAGGGCAACGGTGTTTACAATGATGGAAATCAACCATTTTTTCAGCATATGATAGCTCCTTTATGAAAGTGTATATATTTTTATACTACCCGTTTTTGTCTGAACATCAACATCTAGGTAAGATTCATCGTCAGTTACATTATAAAAATGCCACATGCGTTTGACCATTTGATCCATTTTATTTACGACAACATTTGGTAGGTCCACATCAACACTACCGACACTTGTATTCGCATTGCCTTTGACTTTTAAATCCTTTGGCAGGTAAAGCTGAGTTGAGCCAGTCGTTGTATTTAAATCAACACGTTTCACATCGGTATTATGCAAGTAAGTACGGACACTGCCTGTCGTGACATCCACATCTAAATATTCAACATCTCCATCCAAATAAACGGAACCTGTCGCCGTATCCAGCTTCGTTTTCGATAATTGGACTTCATCTAGTCGAATGGAGCCATGCTTCGTTTCAACATATAACGAATCGCCATCATAGTCATTTAGGCGGACACTACCATTCACCGTCGAAATCCGAGCCACGTTTAATTGAATCGCTCTAGATTTAACGGAGCCATTAACGGTTTTAATATAAGCTTGTTCATACACTTTCTGAGGTAAATATATGACAGCATCGATTGAAATATTCTTTTGGTCTTGGTCCATCTGTAATGTTTCGTTTGTCACACCAATAGAAAAAGATTCATCGAATAGCTTTTCGGCCCTTTCCTGATCTTCCTCTTTGTACACCTTTCCATTACATTGAACGGTGATCATTGAGCTTTCAGTTGGTAAGAATTCAACGCTACAGTTTGATAAATCAAAATTTAAATGGTCAACCTCGTCTGAAGAAAATTCAAACTTCCGCTTCACGTTGACATGATTAAAGCTAAATTCGAATGGGCCTTCTTTAACTCGCTGGATTGTATCATCAATCATTGTAAACAGGCCTTCGGTAATGTTTTTTAAGTCTCGTTTAAAATTCTCTTGAAACGATGATTTTTCTCGTTTTTCGCCATCCTTAGTTTCATCAGTATTCTCGTTTTCTTGCTCATGACTTTTTTCCAAGGCTTCTAGTAATTTCTCGGCCTCTTCAGCTGTTATATGACCTTCCTCTAATAGACTTAAAATCTTATTTCGTTGATCGTTCATCATCCGGTCCCCCTAAAAACACATCTTTATATATCTATGATACGATATCAAAAGCTGTGTGCCATCAATCACGAGACTGAAAATCCTGTGTGAAACCATCCACCTCTAGACCTAGCTTCTTAATAATCGACCTCATCAATGTTTACATCATAGAAACCTTCATAACGAAAACGCTCCAAAGCCGCATCACGTTCGTTATCCGCTTCACTATGACTAAGGAGCTGATTAAGCATTCCTTCAACCTGGGAACGGTGCGATTTAATCGCATCTAGTTTCGTATCAAACACATCGAGAATATCGATGACGACATTTGGTTTGCCGATGTTTTCGATTCGATCATTGGAAAAGGCTGTCGCCCACACTTCTGGGCGCTTTTCTAAGCTCATTCGTTTTACAGCTTCAAACGCTGCTGCCCCCATGGCATTATGATCGGGATGTACCGCATAACCAGGGTAAAACGTAATCACCAATGTCGCCCCAAGATCCTCAAGATAGTTTTTAAAACGTTCGGCTAAGTCATCACGTGATTCAAATTCTATCGTTTTATCACGATAACCGAGCATCTCTAAATTCATATCTAATACATTACATGCATCGATTAATTCCTGCTTACGAATTTGTGGTAGTGTTTCACGGTTTGCAAAAAAGGGATTCCCCATATTGCGCCCCATTTCGCCTAATGTACCACATAGATACGTTACTGGAACACCTGCCTCACGAAATTTTGTGATGGTACCAGCTGTCCCAAATGATTCGTCATCTGGATGCGGATAGATGACGACAACATGTTTATGTTCACTAAAATTCATTTCCTGTACACCCCTTAGTATGAAAATGGTTCCTGACTAATCTCTAAGGCAACCATGAGTCGACCTTGATTGTCATGGCCTGCTAACAATAGATGACCTTGTTCACTAAATTCATAATCGGTTAACCCTTCGGCGTAAATCCAACCGATGTCATGCTTTAACCCAACACGGAAACTACCGTTATGCTCGACAATTTTTCCTTGATGATAGGTTAGCTGTGCATTACGAATATAAGCGCCAACGTTATAGGCATTTTGATTAAAATGACTTGCGTAAGCCCCATTTGTCGTTTCTAAATGGACATAAACAGGTTTTGCTGCGAACTGATCAATATAAGATTGTACGTCTTCAAGCTTGATCGCATCCATTATGTGTCCTCCCCTACTTTGCTTCTAGAATACGTTCTTCCATACGTTTGCGGTCTCGTTCTAAAACTGGTCTTAAATAATTCCCTGTATAAGACTCCTCAACTTCAGTAATTTCTTCTGGCGTTCCAGTAGCGACAATTTGACCGCCACCTTCACCGCCTTCAGGACCGAGATCGATTAGATAATCAGCCGTTTTGATGACATCCAAATTATGTTCAATAATTAAGACAGTATCGCCACTTTCCACGAGACGCTGTAAAACATTTAATAGTCGTGATATGTCATGAACATGAAGCCCTGTCGTTGGTTCGTCTAAAATGTATAACGAGCGGCCATTCGAACGTCGATGTAGCTCACTAGCTAATTTAACACGCTGCGCTTCACCACCAGACAGTGTTGTCGCAGGCTGACCTAAGCGAACGTAGCCTAAGCCAACATCTTCAATGGTTTGGAGCTTCCGTCTGATTTTCGGTATGTTTTCGAAAAACTCAAGCGCTTCTTCTATGCGCATATCTAAAACATCAGCTATACTTTTACCTTTATATTTCACTTCTAATGTTTCTCGGTTATAACGCTTACCATGACACACTTCACACGGTACATAGACATCCGGTAAAAAGTGCATTTCAATTTTAATAATACCGTCACCACGACAAGCTTCACAACGGCCACCCTTCACGTTAAAACTAAAGCGACCTTTGTTATAGCCACGAATTTTTGCTTCACTCGTTTGCGCAAACACATCACGAATATTGTCAAACACACCTGTATACGTCGCTGGGTTCGAGCGTGGCGTACGACCAATCGGAGACTGATCAATATCGATGACCTTCTCGAGTTGGTCAATCCCACGAATCTCTTTATGCTTACCAGGCTTCGCTTTACCGCGATGTAATTTTTGCGACAATGTTTTATATAAAATTTCATTGATTAATGTACTTTTTCCTGAGCCTGAGACACCCGTGACCACTGTCATTAAGCCAAGCGGAATCGAGATGTTAACGTTTTTTAAGTTATGTTCTTCTGCCTGCCTGATTTCCAGTTTTCGCTTTCTGTTAAACTTACGTCGCTCTGTTGGCAGAGGAATAAACTTTTTCCCGCTTAAATATTGGCCAGTTAGCGATTCTTCTTTTACCATGACGTCGTTTGGTGTTCCCGCAGCGACGATTTCGCCACCTTGCGCTCCAGCTCCTGGCCCGATATCAACGAGCCAATCAGCCGCTAGCATCGTATCCTCATCGTGTTCAACGACAATAAGTGTATTGTCAAGGTCTCGCATCCGTTTAAGTGTCTGTATTAAACGATCATTATCCCGCTGGTGCAGCCCGATGGATGGCTCATCTAAGACATATAAAACACCTGTTAAAGCCGAACCAATTTGCGTGGCTAAACGAATTCGCTGCGCTTCTCCACCGGATAACGTTCCAGCTGAACGCGATAACGTTAAATAATCGAGCCCAACATTAACTAAAAACGTCAGCCGGTCCCCGATTTCCTTTTTAATCATTTGCGCAATTTGTTCTTCTTTTTCGCTTAATTTTACGTTCAGAATCCAATCTAACACGTGTGTCACTGAGTGTTCTGTAACTTCACCGATGTGTGACCCATCCACTTTAACGGCTAAAGCTTCCTCTGATAGACGATAACCTTGACAAGTCGGACACTCCAACTGGGTCATATATTTCTCCATTTGTTCGCGCACATAATTAGAGGATGTCTCATGATAACGACGAGAAACATTGGAAATAACACCTTCAAAATAGATTTTATTTTCTCGGACGTTTCCGCGTTCATTTTCATAGCGGAATAAAATACGTTCTTTTCCGCTTCCATATAAAATTTTATTCAGCTGTTTCTTTGGAAGATCCTTTAGCGGTGTATCCATATCGATGTCATAATGATCACAAACACTTTTTAATAGTTGTGGGTAATATTGCGATGAAATTGGTATCCATGGTACAATGGCTTGCTCATTTAAAGTTAAGTCACGATCTGGTATAACTAAATCTAAATCAACCTCAAGTTTCGAACCAAGCCCATCACATGTTTTACAAGCGCCAAATGGACTGTTAAACGAGAATAATCTCGGCTCTAGGTCACCAATCGTAAAGCCACAAATTGGGCAGGCATGATTTTCATTAAAAAACATATCCTCACCGTCAATGACGTTAACAATGACTTGACCGCCACTTAGCCTCAACGCCGTTTCTAACGAATCACTAAGGCGTGTTTCAATGCCTTCTTTAACAATTAGACGGTCAATAACGACTTCAATCGTATGGTTTTTATTTTTATCGAGATTAATTTCTTCGTTAATCTCACGCATTTCGCCGTCGACTCGTAAACGGATATAGCCTTCCTTTTTCAAATCAGATAAAACCTTTGCATGTTCGCCTTTACGCCCTGAAACAACCGGAGAGAGTACTTGTAGCTTCGTCCGTTCTTCAAGCTCTAAAATATGGTCAACCATCTGTTCAACCGATTGAGCGGAAATTTCCTCACCATGAATCGGACAAATCGGTCGTCCCACTCTAGCGTATAATAGACGAAGATAATCATAGATTTCTGTTACCGTTCCAACCGTAGAACGAGGGTTTTTACTCGTCGTTTTTTGATCGATCGATATCGCCGGAGACAAGCCTTCAATCGCATCTACATCTGGTTTATCCATTTGTCCTAAAAACTGACGCGCATAAGCCGACAAGGACTCGACATAACGGCGCTGTCCTTCCGCATAAATCGTATCAAACGCTAATGACGATTTACCTGAACCTGATAGACCTGTCATCACGATAAATTGATTTTTAGGAATTTCAACATCAACATCTTTTAAGTTATGCGCACGTGCACCTTGAACCGTAATTGATTTCATCGTCTAGCTTCATCCTTCCGATTTTAACTCTAAAATAATATCGCGTAGTTCCATCGCTTTTTCGAAATCTAAATCCTTTGCAGCCTGCTTCATCTCCGCTTCCATTTGGTCAATCATTTCCGCTTTTTCATCCTTAGATAAATTCTCATACTGTTTTGCAGCATTTTCATCTTTATCTGAATCATAAGTCGCACGAATCACATCACGAATATCCTTCTTGATCGTTTTCGGTGTAATGCCATGCTCTTCATTATACGCTTCCTGAATGTTACGTCGGCGACTAGTTTCGTCAATCGCATATTGCATTGATTTGGTGATTTTATCTCCATACATAATGACTTCCCCGTTCTCATTACGCGCTGCACGTCCCATCGTCTGTACGAGAGACCTTTCTGAACGCAAGAACCCTTCCTTATCAGCATCCAAAATAGCGACTAAGGAAACTTCAGGAATATCTAAACCTTCACGTAATAAGTTAATCCCGACCAGGACATCATACGTACCGAGCCTTAACTCGCGAATAATTTCAATTCGCTCGAGTGTTTTAATCTCAGAGTGAAGATAAGCCACCTTAATACCCATCTCCTGCAAATAATCCGTTAAGTCCTCGGACATTTTAATCGTTAGCGTCGTTACAAGGACGCGCTCATCCCGCTCTTTACGTTTATTGATTTCACCAATTAAGTCATCAATCTGTCCTTTAATTGGACGAACATCAATTTTAGGATCTAATAATCCAGTCGGTCGAATAATCTGTTCAATCACACCTGGCGAATGCTCAAGCTCATAGTCACCCGGAGTTGCCGAAACATATAAGATATGATCAATATGCTTTTCAAATTCCTCGAATTTAAGCGGACGGTTGTCCAGCGCTGATGGCAAACGGAATCCGTGATCAACCAACGTCATTTTACGTGCTCGGTCACCATTGTACATCCCGCGAATCTGCGGTATCGTCACGTGCGATTCATCGATGACAATCAACGAGTCATCCGGGAAATAATCGAGTAACGTATACGGTGTTGAGCCTGGATCACGAAAGGCTAAATGCCGTGAATAGTTCTCAATTCCAGAACAAAAGCCCATTTCATTCATCATTTCGATGTCATAGCGCGTCCGTTGCTCTAACCGTTGCGCCTCTAGTAATTTCCCCTCGTTGTGAAACTTTTCTAATTCTTCTTCTAGCTCTTTTTCTATATTTTTAATTGCGCGTTGCATTTTTTCCTCACGTGTGACGAAGTGAGATGCCGGATATATCGCCACGTGCTCACGATCACCGACGATTTCCCCCGTCAAGGCATCGACCTCACGAATCCGATCAATCTCATCGCCAAAAAATTCAACACGAATACAATGCTCTTCACGTGATGCTGGAATAATTTCTAACGAATCCCCGCGAACACGGAATGTACCGCGCTGGAAATCGATATCATTACGTGCGTATTGGATATCAACTAAGTCACGTAAAACCTGATTACGTTCTTTTTCCATACCAACGCGCAAGGACAAGACAAGATCCTTATATTCATGCGGCGAACCTAAACCGTAAATACACGATACACTCGCTACAATTAACACATCATCTCGTTCAAATAAGGAAGATGTCGCTGAGTGCCGGAGCTTATCGATTTCATCATTAATACTCGCATCTTTCTCAATGTATGTATCTGATTGCGGCACATACGCTTCCGGCTGGTAGTAATCGTAATAACTAACGAAATACTCCACCGCATTATTCGGGAAAAACTCTTTAAACTCACTATATAATTGACCCGCTAACGTTTTGTTATGCGCGATCACTAATGTCGGGCGATTAATTTCTCGAACCACGTTTGACACGGTAAAGGTTTTCCCTGTTCCGGTTGCGCCGAGTAACGTTTGATGTCGTTCATTTTGTTTAATACCGTTTACAATTTGATCAATCGCTTTGGGTTGATCTCCTTGTGGTTTAAACTTTGATTCAAGCTCAAATTGTTCCACAACACCATCTCCAATTTATATACTAAAATTAGTATAACATAAAAATACGAACAAAAGTTCTGTTTTTGATATTTTTTTCTGTATGTTAAGGATAATTTTGTTGGTGATAATTTGCAAAAGATTTATTCAAGTTTCGCTCCTTTTTATTTAAGTTATTAATGGAATTGTTTAAGTTGGCTGATTACTTATTTAAGTTTCGATATAATTGTTTAA
This sequence comes from Tenuibacillus multivorans, assembly GCF_900103915.1. Classification (GTDB taxonomy): domain Bacteria; phylum Bacillota; class Bacilli; order Bacillales; family Alkalibacillaceae; genus Tenuibacillus; species Tenuibacillus multivorans. Next base: position 124,489 of record NZ_FNIG01000007.1, read on the forward strand.
GTTTTACCCAAAATTGTTTAAGTTTTTTAACGAAATAAAAAGCCCGAATACAACGTACCCGAGCTTAATTAATCTCTTCTGTTTTTAATGTAAAGCGTGGGGTTTCCTTCACGAATATTAAGCCTAATTCATGATATTCACCTTGATATAAGGCCCGTTGAGCAAATCGGACTTCGCCATCTAGACCACGTATCGTCAGCTTACAAAACGTCCTGTTCTCACTCATGACCTCGAAAAACTCATGCTCATTCGTCACATCAATATCATGAATCCTTTCTATTTTTTCACCGATCTGAATGCCCATATCATCCGCGGGCGAACCAGGAATCACACCGACGACGATAATGCCATACGGTTGTGGCGTAAAAATAGGACGTTTTTCTGAATCAAAAGATCGTCCAACCCAATGAATTAGAGCACGTCCGATCATAGCTACAGCCACCAGCACTATGGCTAATTCATTCATGAAATAAACTCCCACAGCACCACCTACAAGTAATACAGCCAAAATACTGACGGCTTTTGCTGCTTTTTTAGTGCCTACATCGGCAAAATCACCTTGAAAACGTTGCGCGTAACCGATCACAAACGGAAATAGCATCAGACCGAAGCTATCACCTATACCAAAAACAGGCCACCATTCGAAAACAGTTAATTCAAGTGCCCCACCTGTCACAGGGATAAAAAATGGAACAAACATCATCCGTTTAACGACATGACTTCCGACAAACTTACCGCGGTCACCTTTTTTCATATCTGGGAAAGTGTGACGGCGTTTCGTCGTGGCCATTATTAAGATTTCAGCAAATATGAATACCACTAATAAATAGCTTATAAAAACGGGGTCAACGTTAGTGATTGGACTTAACCATGGTAGTAATTCTACCTCAAACGTCGTTAGCCCCCAAATGACAACAGCCACAAGACCAATTGTATAAACTGGTGAAAATAGCCATACCTGGTTGAATAACGCAAAAACCAACATAACGACTGACAATAATAGAAGCCATTCATAGTTCACCATTGATCCTGATAAAATCAGTAAAGCCGATATTAAAACGCCGACCATAATTCCAGATAACCATGTACCTTTCCATTCAGAGCCTATCGGAAAAACCCGATGTCCGAATGCATGACGATCATGTTTAATCCGCTTATATCCTGTCCAAAACGTAAAGGCAATCGCCACATATATAATCGGTTGAGCAAAAATCCATAACGTTGCTATTCCGAATTCTTTAAGCCATTCCACGCCCATGCTGCTTACCCCCGATATGTAATTTCCATCATCACTATATTCGTTAACAGATCACATTTTTCCTTCTAAAAAAGATATAAAATAGATGACTCAAGCCAGGTTGAGTCATCTATTATGTTAATCAAATAAAACGTCCACCGCTTTTTGTAGCTGGCGATCATTTTCAGTATCATTGACCGCTTCAAGAATTTGTTCTTCGAGTAGGCTTTCTGTCTCCTCATTCACAACACCCGAAGCCGATAAGCCGTAATCACGTTGGAATTTTTGAACAGCAGATTCAGTTTGAGCATCAAAGTAACCATCTGTACGTCCAGGCGTATAACCTAACCCTTCTAACATCACTTGAAGCTTCACTACCTCTTGACCTGTCATATCTCTTTCTAACGGCTCTTCCGTTTGAATTAACGTTAAATAGTAATAATCAGGTTGGGCCACTTCAACAGTCGGTTCCACGCCAACCTCGTTAATTTCATTACCTTCAGGACTTAGCCAGTTCATGACCGTAACTTTCAACAGTCCATCGCCTAGCTGCATCGTTTGCTGAACTGTTCCTTTTCCAAACGTCTTTTTCCCAACAATATCGTAGCCACCCACCTCTTTCATCGCAGCCGCTAAAATTTCAGAAGCCGATGCGCTACCTTCATTGACTAAGACTGATATCGGATAATCCTTGATGCCTGTTGACTGCAAATAGTATGGCTCAGGTTCTTGCCCTCTTCTTGCTGTTTGTACGAATGGTTGGTCATCACCTAAAAAGTGACTTAATATTTGCTCAACAGAAACAAATAAACCACCTGGATTTCCGCGAACATCGATCACTAATCCTTCAATATTCTCCTCTTCCTCTAAACGTTTCAATTCTTTGCTAAATTCATCCGCGGTACCTTCTGCAAAGGAGCGAATTTCTAAAATTCCTATAGGTTTACCGTCCTGCATTTGAACATCTGAATAAACAGTCGTAACCGGAATGGTATCGCGCGTGATTTCAACCTCAAACGGGTTATCTTCACCAGGGCGATCAATTAATAGCGTTACAGCAGACCCTTTTTCACCACGAATTAAAGCGACCGCTTCATACACGGTATAACCTTCTAAACTTTCACCATCTACTTCTAAAATTCGGTCATTTGGACGAATTCCCGCTTCCTCAGCAGGTGTCCCTTTTAGTGGTGCAATGATCGTTATGTAATCATCGCGCTTCGTCACCTCAGCCCCAATTCCTTCAAATGTTGACTCGATCTGAGACTGAAACTGTTCCATCGTTTCAGGATCCATATACTCACTGTAAGGATCGTCTAGTTTTTGTACGATACCTTCAATCGCACCCTTAAGTAAAACTTCTCGATCAACAGAATTGACAAAGTTCTCTTCTAATAATGTCATGGCATAGCTGATAACATCCAGGCCAGATTTTGAATCAGAGTCTTCATCAGATTCTCCACCATCCTCATTCGTATCCTCTTCAGGATTGGAGGAATCTTCCGAAGTATCTTCCTCTTGTACCGTTTCATTTTGATTTAAAACTTCTAACGTTACAGCTGTCGATACAACCCCAACGACTAAAGACAATGCACAAACTAAAATAAAAACCTTTTTACTAATATTCAATGGAGTCACCCCAATATACTGCATTTGTGTATTTATAGCAGGCGGAAAATATGAGTTCACCCTACCTGTTTAGTACAAACACGTCATTGACTACACCTAAATAATTCCCGTCAATTGACAGTTTTCTTTATTATATCACGTTAATAGGAATGGTGGAATGTGAGACCTAAATAATTAAAGCACCACACCCATGTGTGATGCTTTAATGTTACAATACTATCATTTTGTCATCAATCAAATTATGGATTGATATAGTTTAAAGGGTTAACAGGGTTTTTGTATCCACCTGGGTGAACCTCGAAATGAAGGTGATCTCCCGTAGATGAACCTGTTGATCCCATTTTGCCGATTTGCTGACCAGCTGAAACACTTTGTCCTTCACTGACCGTTACGGATGACAAGTGTGCATAAACCGTATCATATTGCTTACCATCAATGTAATGGGTTATAAATACCGCATTACCGAATCCACCACCACAAGACATATCGCCTCTGGCACACCAGTTATAAACTTTATATACCACACCTGGTGCTGCAGCGGAAATCGACGTTCCACGACTGTTCGCAATATCTAAACCATTGTGTGGACGTGGAACTTTATAAATGGGGTGCAGGCGGTTCGGGTTAAACTGAGATGAAATACGGCCAGTTGTAGGTGTTAAAAACCCATCGCCATTCGCAACCTTTTTAGCCTGTTCTAAATAACGTTCACGTTGTTTAATTAATTGAAGTTCTTCTTCTTTTGAAAGTTGAATATTATGTAATTCATTTACTTGGTCTTCTAAACTAGCCAATACGACAACTTGTTCTTCCTTCTGTACACCAAGATCAGCTCTTAATGTATCTAATTCATTTTTCTTAGCTAGTAGAGTTTGTCGCTTGTCTTCCATTTGTAATTTTGTATCTTCAACATCTTCCTTTTTTGTAACAACAGATGTTTTCGCTTCTTCTACCATTTGCTTGTCATCTTCTAGTTTTTCTTTATCAGCAAAGTGATCCTTAATAATCTTTTGGTCTTGGTCCATGATTTTATTAACAGCGCTTGTACGACTAATAAATTCACCAAAATCCTTCGCACCTAAAATAACCTCTAAATACTTAACAGAGCCACCGTTACGCTGTAAATTACGTAAGCGATCAACTAAAATATCCTCGCGCCTATCAATACGCTCTTGCGTTTCCTTGATTTCTTGTTCGAGTGTCGCAATTTGATCCTCAAGGGTTTTAATTTCATCTTCTAATTCACTAATCTGTTGTTTTAAACTTTCAATTTCCGTTTCTGTTTCATCAATCTCTAATTCTTTTAAACGAATCTCAGTTTCCGTTTGTTTAATTTGATAACTAATATTCGCTAGTTTGTTTTCTGCCTGATCCTTTTCAGAGCGCACTTGTTGCATGCGATCATTCAAGTTTTGTAATTCGCTATTGATGTTTTGTTTTTCTTGATCGATTTGCTCTAATTCTTGTTCAATTTCATCAACCGACTTACTCGCTTCAACCGATTCGTCTTCATTCGTGAAGAAAAATGCAGTGAACGCTAATACCGCTATCGCTAGAATACCTGCCGCTTTTTTTAACAAGTGGTTCTCCTCCTCTTTATTCGTTTTCTCTATTACTCTCTTAAACTTTCAAGAATTTACGAACACTCATGACACTTCCCCAGATACCAATGAAGACGCCTATACCAAGTAACAGCAAGGAGATTTGCCATGCAAATGGGTTAAATGGTAGTAAATCTACAAACGGGATACTAATTTGATCGTTCACGTTTTCATATAAATAGTAGTAGCCAGCCAACACGAGCGTAATTGGAATAATAGAACCAAGCACACCCATTAGCATGCCTTCAACAAAGAATGGCCAGCGAATAAAGCTATTTTTCGCCCCGACTAACTTCATAATGCTAATCTCTTCTGAACGCGCAACAATCGTCATTCTAATCGTATTAGAGATGAGGAATATCGCGGTTAAGAGTAAAGCCCCTATAAAGGCAATCCCGATATAGCGTGCATAACGGTTAAAGTCTAATAAACGCTCGACCGTATTCTGTGAATAGTTAACACCGTCAACCGCGTCCATTTCCGTTACTTGCCCTAAGATGTTCTTATATTGGTTGGCTTCCTCAGCTTTTACAATAAAGACATCATTGAGCGGGTTATTTTGCTCAAATAACGCCAACTCTTCACCCATGTCCTCAACCAATTTATCTAATTCCTCTTCCTTAGAAGAGAATTCAACTGATGTGACATTTGGAACTTGACTAATATTTTCCTCAAGCTCGTCCATCTCTTCTTGCGTTGCAGTTAATTCTATGTACACATTCATTTGCACTTCGTCTTCGATGTTTTGGGCTAACTGGTTTAAATTGAGCATTAACGTTAAAAAGATTCCAACTAATACTAATGTCGTGGTGACAGCTCCAACCGAAGCAACCGTCATCCAACTATTTCTTACAATATTCTTCGTACCTTCTCTTACGTGTCTTCTTGCTGTATTAAGCTTCATAACCATATTCCCCTCGTTGCTCGTCTCTTACAATTTGTCCATTCTCCATGGCGATCACTCGCTTTTTCATCTGGTTTACAATGTCTTTACTGTGCGTTGCCATTATCACGGTTGTGCCAGACGAATTAATTTCATCAAAAATCTTCATAATCTCCCATGACGTATCTGGGTCCAAGTTACCTGTTGGCTCATCAGCAATGACCAACTTTGGATTATTGATGATGGCCCGTGCAATCGATACACGCTGTTGCTCACCACCTGATAATTGCGCTGGAATAAAACGCGCTTTATGCTTAATACCTACTTTATCTAAGACATCCATCACACGCCTGCGTATTTTTCTTGGGTTTTCTTCAATGACTTCTAGCGCGAAAGCAACATTTTCATAGACAGTCTTGCGAGGTAATAGTTTAAAATCTTGGAAAATAACACCGACATCGCGGCGGAGGAACGGAATCTCCTTATGTTTGAGCGAACTCAATTCAACACCATTTATGTAGACTTGACCTTTTGAAGGCAATTCCTCACGATACATCATTTTAATAAACGATGTCTTTCCGGCCCCACTCGGCCCAACGACATAAACAAAATCACCTTGACTGATCGAAGCATCAACGCCATTAAGTGCGGTGACGCCATTGCTATACAGTTTAAAAACTTTTTTCATTTCAATCATAGTCGTATTCAGTACCTCCTGTTGCAGAAGAAAAGATTATATTCTAAAAATTCGATTAATTCCTGGTTTGAAAAATTTCGACAATTCCTGTAAATATTTTATAAAATCTAGCATTTTTTCTTCCAAACTATTAAATGTAGTTATCATTATAACATTAAACGACAAAATGTTGAGGGGTTTTATAAAATTTCATCTCAAATTTACATGTTTCGCTAAAGATTGGTGAAAAATGGGGGTTATGATGAAATATGAGGGGTTTTCTTAAGGGAAAACCGTGAGAAGCAGTTTTTACAAGCGATAGGTTAATTAAAAAAGACACATGAAACATTTCTTTTATCACAGACACCTGACTACCGAGTTTGTCATAATTAGTTGACCCATGAAAGGAGAAACTTTTAGAGGTTTTTTAAAAATGAATCTATTAAAGAATTTCAAATGAACGAATCTCTAATTAAAAATTTCTTATGATTCTTTTTATAAGCTCATCGGTCGAAGATAAAAAAGCCCTTGGATTCCATTACCAAGGACCTCTGATTGTTATTGATTAACTAGCCATTCAGCGATTTGATTTGCCTGTTCATCATCTACACCATTGACAGCTGGCATGTCACCTTTACCATTCTGGATAATGCTAACGATATCCTCTACGGCATAATCATCACCAATGTTTTTTAAGCTTGGGCCCATACGGCCGGATAAGTCACCGCCATGGCAACTAGCACAGTTGGTTTGGAATAACTCCTCACCTGCTTGGGCAGTGGCACCATTTTGAGCATCATCTCCGCCGGCTTGATCATCACCGCCTTGGTCACCACCCTGATCGCCGCTATTACCATTATCTTGACCATTATCTTGTTCTTGTCCTGCTTCACCATTAGTGTCACCGTTGTCACCGCCATTATCTTCGGTGTCATCGCCACCACCACAGGCAGCTAAAACTAACATGGCACTAAAAACACCCACGAGTAATTTTCTCATGTTTTGTTACCTCCTATTTGGATGTATTTAATTATACTGTTCCCAAAACGTTCAAAATTTATCCTTTAACTTTTGAACGTAAGTAGGCATCAATAAAAGGACTGAGCTGGCCATCCATTACGGCTTGTGTATTTCCGTTTTCAACATTTGTTCGGTGATCCTTAACCATATTGTACGGATGAAAAACGTAGGAACGGATTTGGCTTCCCCAGCCAATCTCCTTCTGTTCACCTCGAATTTCATCCATTTCCTGCTGTTGTTTTTCGATTTCAATTTGATAAAGCTTTGATTTTAACATCTTCATCGCTTGTTCACGGTTTTTAATTTGAGAACGCTCGGATTGACACGTCACTACCGTATTAGTTGGCAAGTGCGTGATCCGAACAGCTGAATCTGTCGTATTGACGTGCTGTCCACCCGCACCACTCGAACGATACGTATCAATTTTTAAATCCTCCGAGCGAACCTCGATTTCGACATCGTCATTAAACTCAGGCATCACATCGCACGAAGCAAAAGATGTGTGTCGACGCCCTGATGAATCAAACGGTGAAATACGAACGAGGCGATGAACCCCTTTTTCAGCTTTTAAATAGCCAAATGCATTATGACCTTTAATGAGTAGCGTGACACTTTTCACACCAGCTTCATCGCCCGGTAAATAATCAAGCGTTTCGACCTTAAAACCCTTGCTCTCAGCGTAACGCTTATACATACGAAGGAGCATGGACGCCCAATCCTGCGACTCCGTACCACCTGCACCTGGATGAATCTCCAAAATCGCATTATTTTTGTCATATGGTTCACTCAGTAAAATTTCCAATTCAAACGTATTAAATTGATCTGTTACTCGCTTAATTTCCTGTTGTAAATCTTCAAACAGTTCCTCATCGCCCTCTTCTTTAACGAGCTCATAAGAAACCTCTAGATTTTCTAAATCCTCTTCATTTTTTTCAAACTTATGAACGAGATCTTTAATACTATTTGCTTCATTAATCACCTTCTGAGCCGCTTCTGGATCATCCCAAAAGGATGGATCCGTCATCTGCTCTTCAAGCTCAGCAATTTTTTTGCGATCCTCATCTAAGTCAAAGAGACCCCCTAAAGTCTTCTAATCGACTTTGAAGCTTGTCCAATTGATCTTTAATGTCTACTAAATCCATCAACTTCACCTCTACTCTGTATTGCTTACTTTTAGTATACCACGCACCTATTTTATAAAAACAAACAAATCGTTACAAATTGGTTAATATTTCTTGAATGAGTAGGTTGTGGCATCATGTTCGTTGCTAAGTGTCCAAGTTGCCCTCGTAAGTGTCCAAGTTCGCATGTTATTTGTCCAAGTTGGGCTTTTATTTGTCCAAGTTGACGACCTAATTGTCCAAGTTTTCATAAAAAAAGCGATCCCCATTTAGGGACCACTTTTTTCATTTACTCGATAATACCATTATCAGTTAAAAACTCTTGTGCTACTTCTTCAACACTACGTTCTTCAACGTCTACTTCATAGTTCAATTTAATCATCGTTTCACTGTCTAGATTATCAGCCATTGGCTTGAGTAACTCTTCAATTTCAGGATTGTTATCAAGCACCTCAGTACGGATAACGGTTGCAGCTGAATAGTCTGGGAAGAATGTTTGATCATCTTCTAAATTCATTAAATTAAATTGTTCGATACGACTGTCTGTAGCGAATCCCATCGCCACGTCTACCTCACCGTCTCGTAACGCTTGGTAAGTTAAACCTAAGTCCATTTGAACTACATTCTCTGCACCAAACTCAAAACCGTAATGTTCTTCAAGTGCCGATAAACCATCTGGACGTGCATAGAATTCATCATTTACAGCAACTTTTGCACCGTTTGCTTTAACATATTCAGCTAAATCGCTCATCGATTTAACCCCTTGTTCCTCTGCAAAGTCTTGGCGAACCATTAGGGTATACGTATTGTTTATGCCAGTTGGATTGACCCAAGTAATGCCGTTTTCAGCATCGATTTCTTTGACTTGTTGAAAAGCCTCTTCCGCAGAAGCTACAGGCTCTTCACCTAAGTAAGTTACAAGCCCTGTTCCTGTATAGTCCCAAGTAATATCAACCTGTCCGCTTGTTACCGCTTCACGCAAAACATTACTCCCCATGTTTGTACGCTTGTCTACTTCATAACCATTTTCTTGTAAAATTGTTTCTGTCATTTCAGCTAAAAGTAATGACTCGGTAAAACTTTTTGCCCCAACTGTGATTTGGCCATCATCGCCACCTGAACCACAGGCTCCAAGAATAAACATCCCTGATAATAATACTGTTATTAATTTTTTCATATTGATAAACCTCCTTGAAAATCTTTAACTTCTTTTAGTCCCTTTAGGAACGACTAAGCGTTCTACACCGCGTAATAGATAGTCCGTTATGACCGCTAAAAGTGTTACGGTAACAGCACCGGAAAGTAAAATGGAATCATCAAACACTTTAATGCCCATAAAAATCCAGTTACCTAAACCGCCACCACCGATTAAGTACGCTAATGCGGTTGCACCAATGTTAATTACTACAGCTGTCCGAACACCGGCTATAATCGCATACGCGGCATTCGGCAACTCCACACGGAACAAAATTTGATGTGGTTTAAAACCGATCCCTTTCGCGGCATCAATTAAATTTGGATTTACCGAATGAATGCCCGCTACGGTGTTGCGGTAAATAGGTAAAATTGAATATAAAAACAGTGCAAAAACAGCTGTTTTAAACCCGATTCCTAAAACACCCATCATTAAGGCTAATATCGCCATGTTGGGAATCGTATAACCAAAGTTGGCAACCGTTGAAACAATACCTTCTAACCGTTTAAATTTCGGCCTTGTCACCAAAATCGCCGATGGAATCGAAACTAAAATTGCCATTGCCGATGACAAACCAACAATTTGCAAATGCTCTATGACTAACACTTTAAACTGTTCGATATTTTCAAATATATAACTAAAATACTGATTTTTAATGGTCCAATAAAAGAAAGCTATCACTAAAAAATAAATAAACACTCTAACGGTCCAGGTTATAACCTTTTGACTATTCAATCCAATCGCCCCCTTTCGAATTAGCTATAAGGGTTTCTTATTGAGATAACTCGGACACATATTGACTAATCAAGCTAAAATCTATACTGCCGATTACCTTTTGATTTTCATCTGTAACCGCGACTTCTTTTTCATCACTTTCTAAAATATTACCTAAAGCATCTCTTAAATTCATGTTGACCGGAACCTGTTTAGAAAACTTTTGATCGGTCGTTTCATTCAATTGTTTATGTTTCATTAAATCCTCAATATAGTGAATGCTTAAGCTTTTAATCGTGCGGTCTTGTCCGACAAACTGAGCGACAAAGTCATTAGCAGGATTTTGCAATATATTAGCAGGCGTGTCATATTGCATCAACTTACCATCACGCAATAACGCAATTTTATCGCCCATTTTGATCGCTTCATTAATGTCATGACTTACAAAAAGGACAGTTTTGTGCAACTCCCTTTGAATCGCTAAAAACTCATCTTGAACTTTTTCACGAATAATCGGATCCAACGCACCGAAAGGCTCGTCCATTAACATCGCTGGTGGATCCGCCGCTAACGCACGAATAACCCCGATTCTTTGCTGCTGACCACCTGATAATTCATGCGGATAACGTTTTCGGTAATCATCAGGATCCATTCCAACTAAGTTCATTAAATACTGATAACGCTCTTCTTTCTTTTCCTTATCCCATCCCAACAAATTCGGGACAATCGTTACATTTTGTTCAATTGTCATATTTGGAAATAATCCATTGCTTTGAATGACGTAACCAATTTCTCGTCTTAGTTCAATTTCATTTAAATCAGCAATTCTTTGATTATTAACTAAAATATTCCCTTCAGTGATACTCTCAAGTCGATTGACCATCCGAAGTAAAGTTGTTTTTCCACAACCTGATGGACCAAGTAATACGACGATATCACCGCTTTCAACCTTGAAAGAAACGTTATCAACCGCTCTAACGTCTTTGCCGAATACCTTAGTTACCTCATTATATTCAATCATTTCATCCATCTCCTTTTATCCGACATTCACAACTCGCGGAGTGGCGAGCATAACTTACTGAGCTGATACTCCTTTAGATGTAAAAATTCTTTGCAACAACCGTAAGATTAAATCAGCTGAAATCCCTAAAATTGAAATCGCAATCGCTCCGGCAATAACCATATCTGTATGGCCACGCGTAATACCTTGCGCAATCAAAATACCTAAACCACCTGCACCGATAAAAGCAGCAATGACCCCAATTCCAATATTCAAAACAACTGCTGTACGAATACCTGCCATAATAACTGGTAGGGTATTTGGAATTTCGACTTTTAACAGACGCTGTGCTGTACTCATTCCAATCCCCATGGCCGCATCACGTATTTCAGGATTCACGTTATTGATGGCTGTATAAGTGTTTCGAATAATCGGTAATTGTGAGTAGAGAACAAGTGCTACAAAGGCTGGTACAAAACCAATACCTTGATTAATGAGGGAGAAAATAGGAATCATTAAACCAAACAGCGCAATGCTCGGAATCGTCATGATGACACTCGCTACATTTAAAACTGTACCGGCTAAGCTTTCGTTTGTCGTTAAGTAAATACCAAGTGGAACACCAATTAAAATCGCTACGATAATGGCTAGTCCTACGAGATTGATATGCTGTACCGTCAGCTCTAGAATAAAATCCATATTATCTTGAAAATATTCATATACATCCGTAATGGTGTAACCTTCGTTACGATTCATCTCTTTACCCCCCTTTTAAGATGTTTGATGCTGTTAAAACTTGGCTGTAACCAAGTTTTTCTTAATAAAATTGAAAACGAACTAAAAAAGACACATCTTTAATAGTAACTAAAATTTTATAAGTCATTCAAACCGTAAATATCGTCATGCTCGCCTATTATCTATGATAAAAATCAGATAAGAGCATTTATGACCTAGTTTATGTAGTATTTGAAGTATTAATCGACATATATCTACAAATAACTAATTTGTAAATACCCTTCATTTTTGATATCTTGTGCGCATGTTCCAAATGGTGTTGGCTCGTTTAGGTTTAGGCTCCAAGTTTGGGGATTGAGTCGAACAATTCGAGGGTTCGATTTGCCGTAAAGGGAGTTCTATCCGCCAAAATTGGGAGGGAATCCGCAATCATTGAGCTTTAATCCGCCAAATTTGGTGGGCAATCCGCCATCATTGAGCTTTAATCCGCCATAATTAGAATTCGATCCGCCAATCTAAAACATCGACCCGCTATTTTGAGCCGCCAAACTCAAACATCGGACCCACAATACAATTAAACAAAAGGAGACATCATATGAAAATCACGTCAATAGAAGTTAAACAGTATGTAAAGGAATTAGATCCCCCATTTAAAGCTGCCTGGGATCCTAAACCACGCAAAAAGTTTGCTTCAACACTAGTCTATGTACATACAGATGAAGGTATAACCGGTGTCGGTTCAGGGGACCTGATGACGGGTTTTGAAGGCCATGAACACCTATTTATTGGCCAAGACCCCTTCGCCATCGAACGACACTCACAAGTATTAGATAATATAGATTTTCACTACGGACGTTGTTGGCCTCTTGATATTGCGTTATGGGATTTAATCGGTAAGGCGACCGGACAGCCCGTTTATAAGCTGCTTGGTGCTAAATCTAATAAAATTAATGCCTACGCCTCAACCGGAGAAATAGTGACTCCAGATGTCCGCGCTGAACGTGCTAAGCAATTTGTTGAAGACGGCTATAAAGCAATGAAAATCCGGTTTCATCATGAAGATGTGAGAGACGATATTAGCGTCGTTGAAGAAGTTAGAAAAGCAGTCGGCGATCAACTCGACATTATGGTCGATGCCAATCAAGGCTGGAAAATGCCTTGGGATACCGAGCGTACCTGGGATTTAAAACAAGCTGTACAAGTCGCTAGGGAACTAGAAAAACTTAATGTTTATTGGCTTGAAGAACCGCTTCCGGCTCATGATTTTAAAAATATGGCGAAGCTACGTGAGATGACGAATATCCGAATTGCTGGTGGTGAGATGAATCGACGTTGGCCTGATTTCCGTGAGATGACCAACCAGGGTTCACTTGACGTTTACCAGCCTGATGTTGCGCTCGCCGGCGGGATTACAAAAGTTAAGAAAATTGCCGATCTCGTACAAAGTAGTGGCCACATGTTTTCACCACATACATGGAGTAACGGAATTGGGCTTCTCGCTAATTTACATTTAAGCGTAGCCATAAGTGATTGTCCATACATCGAATTCCCTTACGATCCACCCGTTTGGACACCAGACAGGCGGGACTATGTATTAAAAGAATTTATCCAGCCAAATGAAAACGGTGAATTCATCATGTCGGACAAACCAGGACTTGGTTTTGAACTAGACGAAGAAGCTTTAAGACAATACGAGGTTGGTTCAGCCTACTTTGGCGAAAAAGAATAAGTGATATAGTAAAAGCTCCCTGACCTAAGTCAAGGAGCTTTTCTTTTGATTTATGCATTTTTACCGTGACAGTTTTTATATTTCTTACCACTACCGCATGGGCATGGTTCATTACGTCCGACATTTTCTTTTTTAACATAAGGCTGGCGTTTTTTCTCTTGGCTTTGACGTCCACCAGCAATGGCTTTCGTACCAGAAGCCACTTCCACACGTTGTAGGTTATCACGAATTTGTGCTTTCATCGCATACTTCGCAACCTCTTCTTCAATCGCGGCAATCATCTCTTCGAACATTTGGAAACCTTCCATTTGATACTCTTGTAATGGGTTGGTTTGTCCGTATGCACGAAGGTGAATACCTTGACGTAGCTGATCCATCTGGTCGATGTGATCCATCCACTTAGAGTCGACCGTACGAAGTAAGATAACACGTTCGAACTCGCGCATCTGTTCTTCAGACAACTCTTGTTCACGTTCGTCATATTTTCGCTTCACGATTTCCATGACATAGTCCGTCATCTCTTCAGGTTCTTTACCTTTTAGATCATTGACGGATAATTCATCAGGCTCAAGGACATTCGCCTGTAAAACGTCGACCAATGAATCCAGGTCCCATTTTTCCTCTTCTTCTTCCTGCGTATATGCATGAACATTACGGTCAATCGTTGAACGAATCATGTTTTCAATAATGTCGCGTAAATTATCGCTCGTTAAGACTTGATAACGTTGTTCATAAATAATATCACGCTGTTGACGTAACACATCATCATAAGCAAGTAGCTGTTTACGTGCATCGAAGTTGTTACCTTCCACACGTTTTTGCGCTGACTCAACCGCGCGTGAAACCATTTTACTCTCAATCGGTTGATCATCATCCATACCGAGACGTTCCATCATCGATCGCATATTATCCGAACCAAAGCGGCGCATTAACTCGTCTTCCATCGATAGATAGAACTGCGACTCACCAGGGTCCCCTTGACGACCTGAACGACCACGCAGCTGGTTATCAATACGGCGAGACTCGTGACGCTCTGTACCAATAACAGCTAAACCACCGAGTTCTACTACACCATCACCAAGTTTAATATCGGTACCACGACCAGCCATGTTGGTCGCAATCGTGACGGAACCTTTTTCACCAGCTTCTTGAATGATTTCCGCCTCTTTAAAGTGGTTTTTCGCGTTTAAGACGTTGTGCTTCACACCAGCTTTTTTCAGCGCTTTAGAAATAAGCTCTGATGTCTCAACCGCTACTGTACCAACTAAAACAGGCTGACCTTTGTCATAACGCTCTTTAATATCTCGAACAAGCGCTTTATATTTTCCTTCAACCGACTTATAAATTAAATCCGCATAGTCTTGACGGATAATTGGCTTATTCGTCGGAATCGCAACGACGCTCATGTTATAAATATTTCGGAATTCCTCTTCTTCCGTTTTCGCTGTACCCGTCATACCGGCAAGTTTTTCATACATACGGAAAAAGTTCTGGAATGTAATCGTCGCAAGGGTCATACTTTCTTTTTGGATCTGCAAGCCTTCTTTCGCTTCAATCGCTTGGTGCAGCCCATCACTATAGCGACGTCCCTTCATTAAACGACCGGTAAACTGGTCAACAATGACAACCTCGCCATCTTGAACCACATAATCCGTATCACGCTGCATTACAACATGCGCCTTGAGCGCTTGGTTAATATGGTGCGTTAACGACACATTGTCGAGATTGTATAAGTTTTCAATATTAAAATATTCCTCTGCCTTTGAAATCCCAGATTCCGTTAGCTGAACATTACGCGTTTTTTCATCATAAGAATAATCCTCTTCACCTTTTAACGTCTGTAAAAACGCATCCGCCTGCATATAATTCGTCTGCGAACGCTTTTGAGAACCCGAAATAATAAGCGGTGTACGCGCCTCATCAATTAAAATCGAGTCAACCTCATCGACGATCGCAAAATGAAGCGGGCGTTGTACCATTTTTTCTTTATACAACACCATATTGTCACGTAAATAGTCGAACCCATACTCATTGTTCGTCCCATACGTAATATCTTTAGCATAAGCTTCACGCTTTTCATCCTTCGACAGCTCGTTTGTGTTTAAGCCAACTGTTAAACCGAGCCATTCGTAAAGCTCACCCATCTCCTTCGAGTCACGATCTGCTAAGTAATCGTTCACCGTGATGATGTGAACCCCTTTGCCTGTTAGAGCATTTAAATAAGCAGGCATAGTCGAAGCTAACGTTTTACCTTCACCCGTTTTCATCTCAGCTATGTCGCCATTATGAAGCGCAATTGCACCGATAAGCTGAACGTAGTAAGGACGTAAGCCTAACACACGTACTGCAGCCTCACGGACAACCGCATAAGCTTCAACTAATAAATCATCTAATGATTCACCATTTTGATAACGTTGCTTGAACTCTTCAGTTTTAGCTTGAAGTTCATCATTCGATAACTTCTGAACCTCAGGCTCCATTTCTTCTATTTGATCAGCTATTTTCTCTAACTTTTTTAATTGCTTTGAATTTCCATCACCAAAAACCTTCGTTAATAACTGCCTCATATTTTGCACCTCTAACTCTCTATCGAATACAATTCTACAAATATAATGATAACACTAAAGAAACCACGGCACAACAGAATGAAACAGTGGTTAGCGACGGTTTATGGCCTTTCCACCATTAGATTTTAAAATGGAGGGGAAGGCCAGTACCCGAAAAACTGACCTTCAACAAGACCACAAGGGTTGGAGGGTTATTTGACACCTTGGCATGTTGGAGTTGAGTTGGGTTTGGACATTGAATATGGATACTCAGTTTCAACATCAGAGGATAACCTATGGAGCTCTGTTTCGAGCACCACTAACTTTTCATGTGTTTGGGCAATCATTTTCATTAACTGCGAAATTAACTCACCTTGTTGGTCGACGTATTTTTTTAACTCAGAGCAACTGGGGCATTTAGTATAGTTGCTCATATCGTATTCCCCCTTCATGATCTTGTTGATTCTGTTATACCATGGTAAATTGTTTGTGTCACACCCCCTAAAATCGCGTTTTCTCTAGAGAAACATACATTTTTCTCGCATGATTTTGTCGACTTTTTTCATATAAATGACGAAAAATGAATTTTACACTTTTTTTAAAAATTTTTCTGACGATGATTGTCGAGCTTTCGGACAATGGTTCTGAACGTGTAAAAGTCCCCTCACACTAGCAAGGGGACTCATGTCTAATTACGCGTTCGGTTCAATCAGCCCATACTTTCCATCATTACGTTTATAAACGACGTTCGTATCACCCGTCTCTGCATTTTCAAAGACGAAGAAGTTATGTCCCAACATGTCCATTTGTAATACAGCCTCTTCCTCATCCATCGGTTTTAAATCAAACCGCTTCTTCTTCACTATGTTTATTTCATCCGTTTCATCTTCCTTGTCGATTGTTGCAACTTCTTTTTCCATTTCCGCAAAAATATGCTTTGGAGCACCCATTTGGCGGAACTTACGATTAATTTTAGTCTTGTACTTACGAATCTGTCTTTCTAACTTATCCACTACTAGGTCCGTAGCAGCATACAAATCTGAATGGTTCTCCTCCGCACGAAGTAACAAGTCCGTCATCGGAATCGTCACCTCAATACGCTGTTCCTCGTTGTGTACACTCAAATTCACATGCACTTCAGAAGATGGCGGCGTATCAAAATATCGCTCCAACTTCCCTATCTTCTTCTCTACATACTCTCGGATCGCATTTGTAACCTCGATGTTTTCACCTCTAAGATTGTACATCATATGCATATCCTCCTTTCATAGATATGTAATCTATATTCTACATTACCCCTAAATATCCCTGCTAAAACAGTTGGAAAATTTAGAATATTTTGTCTAAAAACTTATTAACTAATACCTTTTCTTAATGAATGCAATTTCCCGCTCATTTTTTGTTATCTTTTCGTACATGAAGTCTTGGTCTAATTTAGTATCATCAATTTTTTTCATATATTCTTTATATCACTGATCACTTTTATTTTCATATTGATCGAAACGTTGTTCTAATTCATCGAAACGCTGTCCAAATCCATTAAATCTATTTTCCAACCGATCCATCCGCTCTTCAATTATATTCAACCCCTTATTATTCTCCCCTACCATTTGCACCAACTGTACAAGCATATTCTCCATACGCTCTAAACGTTCTTCCGACATCCGATCATCTCCTTAGTATTATTTTAAACGAAAAAATTACGTAAAAGAAGTTTTTTATGTAAATTCAATTATAGAACACTTGTTCTTATATATCAACTATTAAATAGAAATATGGCTTAATTTGTCGCGAGTTCGTAATGAAAAGTCTCGATTATTGACTGTCGATGTAAATAGACTAGTTATAGGGATTAACAGATTCTTATTCTTGCCGATATAAAAGAATATAGTTGTATTAAAAAGGAGAGAATCACCGTGAATTTGTCAGAAAACGACCAAAAGCAAATTATCAATATCATTGATACAATGATCGAAGCTTCAGAGCATTTCTTAGATCTAGTCAAAGAAAAAAAGTACACCGAAAGCATTTACATTTTCAGTTCGATCATTGAAGGTTTTACAGCTGTACAAAAAATGATAAACAATGATAAAGATTTAAAAACAAATCTAGGTACATATGAAGTTAAAATAACTAATAACATTAAACACATCTCTACGAATCTTGAAAACAATAATTTATTAAAAATTACGGAAAACCTTCAATTTGCATTTATCCCATTATTAAAAAAGTGGAAAAGAAGTGTTTTAGAACAGTTCCCACAGCCAGATGAACAAGAGGAAATATTAATAGGTGTTTATGAAAATACTCGTAACCCTATTGATGCTTATCCTCAAAAAAGAATTGAGGCTTTAGTTACTCAAGCAGAAAAACAAAACTCAAAAATTATATTTTTCACTTCAGAAGATGTAAACCTTAAAGATAAGGTCATCAATGCTGATTATTTTGATGATAGCCAAAGAAAAAAAGGTCAATTTGAATTACCAGATGTCATCCATAATATATTCCCTAAAACTATTTACCATCAATCCAGAACAGAACGAAAACTTAGAAAGCAAATCCCTTTCACTTCATTTGTTTTCGGTGATAAATTTCTACTTCCAAAAAAACTTGTTGAAAGTGGAAAATATGCTGAGTTATTGGCTCCATTTAAGGTTATCGATCAAGAATATATTGTACATGAGTTTTTAAAGACAGAGGATAAAGCCGTAATCAAACCAATCAGAGGTGCACGCGGTGAGAATATTTATTTCGTTCAGAAAAAAGGCGATAGGTATAGAGTGACAGAACGTAAAAATACTGTCATTTTGAATAAAGAAAAGTTTTCTGAACTGCTAAATGAAAAAGTTCTTCCTAATAATTATATGGTTCAGAAATATATCAACGCACGTACAAAAAATGATGAACCTTTTGACTTCCGTGCTCATATGCAAAAAAACGGAGATGGAAAATGGCAAATCACAAAAATATACCCAAGAACTGGTAGCTCAGACAGTATTCAAATTGAATTAATTAAAAGTGGAAAATTAAGAGAAACAGAAGAATTTCTTATCGGAGAGTTTGGTGAGAAAGAAGGTAAATCGCTTGATAAGAGAATGAAAAACCTAGCGATGGACCTAAGCTTCCATATCGATAAACTACACGGATTATCAATCGATGAAATGGGATTAGATATTGTTATTGATGTCAACAAACGCTTTTGGATTCATGAAGCTAATATAGGTCCACAAACTTTTGCTCATGAAGAGGAAAGAGCGGTTAATGTTATTGCATACAGTCGTTATCTAGCAAAGAATCGAATTTTCCACACTAACCAATTCAATGATCGTAGTCTATTAAAAAATCAATTTGATTCATCAAAATCAGAACTTGAATATCAAACAAATGAGGGAAAACTCAGCATTGGAATGCTAGGTAAACCAAATCAAATTGACGATTTTGCTGAAACGGCTGCAACTGCCGCGAATAGTGAGAATGTTGATTTTTACTTTTTTTCACCAAATGACGTTGATTACGAAGAAATGCTCATCAGAGGCCACTTTTATGATAATAATGAATGGAATGAAAAGATTGCTCAATATCCTGATGTCATCTACGATCGACTTAAAATAAGTAAAAAGAAAAACAATATTTATGAGGAATTTGAAGATATACCGATTATAAATGAAATAACGGAGGATCACTTAAACAAACTCGGTATTTTTAATAATTTATCTGATTCCCTCGAAATCAAAAATGAATTACCTGCTTTTTTAAGAATTATTAAAGCAAAAGATTTATTAGACTTTATAGATTTTAATGAAATGGTTATAGTCAAACCATCTACTAATCCTAAGAGGGAAAAAACATATTACATCGAGAAAGTTAAGGGTTATGAATATCGAGTAATAAACCAAAAAGAAGAAAAAAGTTACAACAAATTAACTTTAGAACACTTTATTAAGGATTTAATTAAAGAAGGAGAATTTTTTGCATACAATGAATCAATAGATGATCAATTTATAAAAGGCCAGATGATAAAAGATATTAATGGTGAGTGGAATCTTATAAACAAATTACCAATTAAAGTTGAGAGTTTAACGAATGATGTAGATGATTCAACAAAACTAGATAAATTTATAAATAGTAAACAAGTTGTAGATAAATTCAAAACATTATCGTTAAGTACTGTTAAAGTCCTAGATTCATATTATGAGCCACTCTGTGAAGTCGAATTATACCTATCAATCGATCATAATATGAAAATTAAAATTCAGGAATTAATTTTAAATCAATTAGATGTATCAGTCGATACTCATAAAATTTCTAAACATATAATTGAGTATGCTAAACATATCAACTCAAAGTCTGCTAGTTTAATCGAATGAGAGTGTAATCTAAACTGTGTAAGTAGAAGAGCGTACGGCTTCTATTTACTGGTTTAGATTTTTTTTATTTACCTAGACTGATTATATATGGAATTGGGAGGAATTCAAAATGACAAAAATTAAGCGTGATCCGAAATCAGTCAATCTAGCTAATAAAATTATTGAAGAGTACCAACCCACATCAGTAGAAGAGATGCAAAGTGCTCTAAAAGACATTTTTGGTCCAATGTTTGAAGCGATGTTAAAAGGTGAAATGAATCACCACCTGGGCTATGAATCGAATGATAAGACTGAAAAAGATTCTACGAATCGAAGAAATGGTTATGGAAA
>NZ_FNIG01000012.1 GCF_900103915.1 Tenuibacillus multivorans
CCACCATTTAAATATTAGCCGGCCTAGCTCAATCTGGCAGAGCAACTGACTTGTAATCAGTAGGTTGGGGGTTCGAGTCCCTCGGCCGGCACCACCAATCATTTGGAGGGGTAGCGAAGTGGCTAAACGCGGCGGACTGTAAATCCGCTCCCTCAGGGTTCGGGAGTTCGAATCTCTCCCCCTCCACCATTTATTAAAATGATTGGGCCATAGCCAAGCGGTAAGGCAACGGTTTTTGGTACCGTCATGCGCTGGTTCGAATCCAGCTGGCCCAGCCATTTTATTTTTTTTTGGACATCTTTTGATGGAAAATAATTTACTACATGAGCCATTAGCTCAGTTGGTAGAGCATCTGACTTTTAATCAGAGGGTCGGAGGTTCGAATCCTCCATGGCTCACCATGTACATAAAAGTTGGGGCCTTAGCTCAGCTGGGAGAGCGCCTGCTTTGCACGCAGGAGGTCAGCGGTTCGATCCCGCTAGGCTCCACCATAATCCAGTTACCAAAGTTGTTCTCTGCTTAATCGGGGAGCAGCTTTTTTTAGTCTACATAAACATATAGGGGATTCAGCATGTGGTATTGGTCATTCGTAGCGTATCATTTCGTTGATTCCCCATTGACGGGAGTTTTTTGCCCATTGGGGGGATGATTCCCCATTGATGAGAGGTTTTTACCTATTGAGGGGCGTTGATTCCCCATTGACGAGAGGTTTTTACCCATTGAGGGGCATTGATTCCCCATTGACGAGTGTTTTTTGCCCATTGAGGGATGCTGACTCCCCATTGATGGGTGATTTTTACCCATTGAGGGGCGTTGATTCCCCATTGATGAGAGGTTTTTGCCCATTGAGGCATACTGATTCCCCAATGATAGGAGGTTAAAAATCGCAAGGCGTTCTATACATAATAGCCCTAGCTTAATTGAGCTAGGGCTATTGCTACGAGATGTATTGGTCTTTAAGAAAGTGGCCGAAGACGTGGCCGGTAAGCATGATTTGATTTTGCATTCGATTTATTGTAATCGCTTTCAATTTTGTATATTTATTCATGATTTTGTCGAGTTGAACCAATCTATACTTACGGATACAATGTTTGCAGATAAAGGGGGTAACATAACAGTGAATCATAAAATAGGAATCATTGGTGCACCGATTACAATTGCTCAACCCAATATGGGGGTCGATCTCGGTCCCGTTGCCATGCGCCACGCTGGATTAATTGATCGCTTTAAATCATTGAATCTTACATTCGAAGATTATGGGGATATTGACGTCCCGCTAGAAGGTAATTTTGAGATAGACCCTAAAACAAATTTAAAAAATCTGGATGAAATAACAAAAGGAAATGAATCGGTTGCGAATAAAGTTGTGGAGATTAAGAAAAAAGGTGAGTTCCCTTTAATTTTAGGCGGGGATCACAGTATTGCGATTGGATCCATTGCTGGATTACATCAGTTTTATAATAACATGGGGGTTATTTGGTACGATGCTCATCCTGACTTAAATAGTGGAGAAACATCGCCATCCGGAAACATTCACGGTATGTCTTTAGGTGTCAGTATTGGAATAGGTGAGGAACGCTTAATATCGATTAATGGACGTTATCCTAAAATCAAACCTGAAAACGCTGTCATTATTGGCGCTCGCTCAATTGATGATGGTGAAAAGAAAATTATAAAAGAGCGAGGCATTCGATGTTTTACAATGCATGACATTGAAAAGTATGGCATGGAGCATGTGATGAATGAGGCGATTACGTATTTAAAAGAGCGAACAGACGGTGTCCATCTCAGTTTCGATGTAGATGGAATAGATCCGGCTCATACGCCAGGTACTGGTACACCTATAGAAGGTGGTCCATCATATAGAGAAACGCATTATGCCTTAAGCCAGTTGTATGATGCTAACATCTTAACCTCGGTTGAAGTCGTCGAAGTGAATCCATTATTGGATCAAGGAAACCAAACAGCAGAAGTTGCCGTTGATATGATGGCTTCTGTTTTTGGAGAAAAATACTTATAAACTTTAAAAAGGACTAAAGCTGCGACATGACGTACTTTAGTCCTTTTTAGTTGAGCTGATAGAAAAGTATCCTACCTACATAAAAAAACCTTTACAAAATTTTGAATTTAAATTTTATTTTTACATTTTACGCGTTATAATAAATAAGTATCATCTTTGCGTCATGCTAATTTTTTATTTTTAATGAAACCTTTTGATGGATCATTCGTATATAAGCGTGACCGCACAATTTGCGGGGGAACTTTTATGGACTTAAGAATAAACCAACTGATTAAACAGGTGAAAAAAGGTAATCATGAAGCGTTTGGTTTGATTATAGATCAATATCAACATGCAATTTATCAGCATTGCTATCGGATGTTAGGTAATCATCATGATGCACAAGAAGTCACACAAGAAGCATTTGTCAAAGTGTATACCAATATCAAAACCTTTAAGCAAAACAATAAATTTTCGCCGTGGTTATATCGCATCGCGACGAATTTAGCGATTGACCATATGCGTAAAAAGCGACCAGTCAGTATTTTGGATCAACCGATTCATTCAAATGACCATACGACGTTATTAGACAAGCAAAAAAGTAAAGAACAAACACCTGAAGAAAGCTATGAACGGTTAGAGTTAAGTGAAACGGTGCAGGAAGCGCTACTCACCCTTCCCCCAAAATACCGAGCGGTTATCGTTTTAAAATATGTAAGAGATCTCCCCTTACAGGAGATTGCTGAGGTGCTAGAATTGCCTATGGGAACGGTTAAGACGCATTTACACCGTGGAAGAGAGGCTTTGAGGAAAAAGCTTGTTGAGGCAGTAAGGAGTTGATAAGATGGCGTGTAATCAATCATCTGAGAATG
This sequence comes from Tenuibacillus multivorans, assembly GCF_900103915.1. Classification (GTDB taxonomy): domain Bacteria; phylum Bacillota; class Bacilli; order Bacillales; family Alkalibacillaceae; genus Tenuibacillus; species Tenuibacillus multivorans. The sequence continues at coordinate 2,872 of NZ_FNIG01000012.1, forward strand.
AGTTACATCGTTATCTCAATCGTGAATTGAATCAAGAAGAAGAAAATCAGCTAAAAAGACATCTGATGGAATGTCAAAATTGTCAAGAGCATTACCGTGAGTTAAAAAGATTGGATGGGCAATTAAATTTTCTACCCGAGATTGATGCTCCGGATGATCTTAAACATAATATCATGCATCAACTCCCACAAGATCCAAAGGTTAAAAAATTCTCTAAGATTGTCAGGGAGCATCCATTTATTGCCGCGGCTGTTGTCTTTTTCATCGCAATGTTTTCCTCAACATTGACGCAGTACCATACGAATCAACAGATTTTCGTATCCTCAGAAGAAGGTGTGATTAAAGAAGGGAACCGCGTGATTATCCCTGAAGGTGAAGTCATTGAAGGCGATTTTACCGTTAAAAATGCTGAGCTTGTATTAGAAGGAAAAATTCAAGGTAATTTAACCTTAGTTAATAGTCAGGTTGTGAGTATGCACGAGCATCAGGATAACTTTCTTAATTCCGTTTCCCATCACGTTGGAGGAACGGTGACTGAAATCGATCAATATTTTGTATGGGTTTATCATAAAATTGAACATGAGTTTAAAAATATTGTTACGTTTGTTTCACCTTAACGTTTAGTAGAAATTCGCTACTAGACGTTTTTTTGTGGGAAAAGTACCGGGTATGTATGCTATAATTTAATTAGTATGTTTTCCGGCGAGAGTAGTAGGTCGAAATTAACTTAAGGGTGAGTAGCTTGGTGTGGGAAGATCTTAACTTTTTAAATGTGCTAAGAATTATTGTAGATATTGCAGTTGTATGGTTTGTCATATATAAATTATTTACGTTAATACGCGGAACAAAAGCCGTTCAATTGTTGAAGGGTATTATTGTCATCCTGGGAATTTGGTTTGTCAGTTCCATTTTGGATTTAAATACCGTTCAATGGTTGGTTTACCAAGCAATTGAGTGGGGTTTTCTAGCCGTCATCGTGTTGTTCCAGCCAGAGATTCGCCGTGCGCTTGAGCAATTAGGAAGAGGAAGCATCTTTGCACGTCACACCCAGTCTCAAGAAAAAGCGATTAGTGAAACGATTGATGCCGTCATTCGTTCATGTAAGTATATGAGTAAACGACGAATTGGGGCTTTAATTACGATTGAACGGGAAACAGGCATGAGTGAATATGTTGAAACTGGGATCGATGTTAATGGTAAATTAACGAGTGAATTATTAACGAATATCTTTATGCCTAATGCCCCGTTACATGATGGTGCAGTCATCGTCCGTGATGATGAAATTATTGCGGCAGCCTGTTACTTACCACTTAGTGAAAGTCCATTTATCTCAAAAGAGCTTGGAACCCGGCATCGAGCGGCAATGGGTGTTAGTGAAGTCACTGATGCGTTAACTATTGTGGTATCTGAAGAAACAGGTATGATTTCAGCAACAAAAAATGGAGAGCTTCATCGAAAGTTAGCGGAAGAAGATCTTCGCAAAATGTTGCTTAAAGAATTAGATCCAACTTATGATACGTCTACTTCAAGCAAGTCGTGGAACTGGAGGGGAAAACGTGATGGATAAGTGGATTAAAAGCCCGTGGTTTACACGAATTGTTTCATTATTTTTGGCCTTGTTATTATATACAACAGTTGCCATAGATGAGGCTAACACAGCACGCTCGGATCGAACGTTTCTTCCGACTGCTTCAACGAATACAGAATCAATGGATAATGTCTCATTACAAGTCGAGCTTGAAGAAAAGCAGTATGTCGTAAGAGGTGTACCAGACACGGTTGAAGTAACAGTAGAAGGTCCTGTTAGTGATGTGACACAAGCCGTTAGACAGCGTAATTTTGATGTATTTATCGACTTAAATGGTTTAGGGCCTGGAACGCACGAGGTCGATGTTCAGCATCGAGGCATGTCTAGTCAGCTAAGTGTTTATATTCAACCAAGAACGATTGAAGTGACGATTGAAGATCGTGCCAGTGTGACACAACCTATAGAAATAGAATTTGTTGGCAATAATGATGTTGAAGCAGAAGATGTGTTCGCATCACCACCAACGGTTACGCCTAACGAGGTTAATGTAACCGGAGCCAAATCCGAAGTGGAGCGAATTGGCATCGTTAAAGCTATTGTAGATTTTAATCAATTAGCTGAAGATGGCATTGCAAGAAATGTGCCGATTAAGGTCTATGACCCTCAAGGGAATGAGCTAAACGTATTTGTCAACCCTTCAACGGTTACAGTTGAAGCGGATGTTTCAATGTCGGACAAGCGTTTCCCATTAATAGCTGAAACAACCGGAGAATTAAATGAAAATTTAGTCCTTAAAGAAATTAACCTTAGCCCGGTCACAGCGACGATGTATGGGGCAAATGAAACCCTAAATGATATTAACAACATGGAGCCACTTACCATAGATTTATCTAATATAACGGAAACAACGACGGTTGAGAAAGAATTAAATACACCACCGGGAGTGAGAAGAATAGAACCAGAATCCGTTTCGGCTGAAATTGTCGTAGAAGAGGCTGAAGAAAACGTATTGACAGACATGGAAATAAACGTGGATAATTTAGACGACGGTCAAGACATTACCTTTTTAGAGCCAGAGGAACCATTAATCGATGTCACAGTCACTGGCTTAGCCGAAGATATTGAAAACATCAGTGAAGACGATATAAGAGTATCAATTGACGTTGCAGATTATGTTGAAGGTGAATTTTATGCGGATATTCAATTAGAGGGACCGGATGACATCCGTTTGCGTACAGATACAGAAAGGGTTCGTGTGAGAATAGAGTAACAAATCAAACACGATTGATTTGGAAGAATAAAGGAGCGAAACGAAATGGGAAAATATTTCGGTACAGATGGTGTCCGAGGCATCGCAAATACAGAATTAACACCAGAACTGGCATATAAACTTGGTCGTTTCGGTGGCTACGTTTTAACAAAAGACGCAACAGAAAAGCCTAAAATATTAGTTGGGAGAGACACGAGAATATCTGGAGAAATGTTAGAAGGCGCTTTAGTGGCTGGAATCCTTTCTGTAGGCGTTGAAGTCATGCGTTTAGGCGTCATTTCTACTCCCGGGGTCGCTTTTTTAACAAAAGCATCAGGTGCACAAGCAGGTGTCATGATTTCGGCATCCCATAATCCCGTTGAAGATAATGGAATCAAATTCTTTGGCTCAGACGGCTTTAAACTATTAGATGCTCAAGAGGAAGAAATTGAAACGTTATTAGATGCCGAGCAAGATGATTTGCCTCGTCCAACTGGGGGCGAAATCGGGCAAGTCATGGATTATTACGAAGGCGGCCAAAAATATTTACAGCACCTTAAGCAAACCGTTGATCAAGATTTTGAAGATGTCAAAATCGTACTTGACTGTGCTCATGGCGCAACGTCACCACTTGCTTCACATCTATTTGCAGATTTAGAAGCAGATATTTTAGCAATTGGGTCTTCTCCTGATGGCTTGAATATTAACGATGGTTACGGCTCAACGAACCCCGAAAAACTCCGCGAAACGGTGGTTGAACAGGGAGCGGATATCGGTTTAGCCTTTGACGGCGATGGTGACCGTTTAATTGCAGTTGATGAAAAAGGTAATATTGTAGACGGCGATAAAATCATGTATATTTGCGGTCGTTTTTTCAAAAAACAAGGCCGCTTAAAGCAGGACACTGTGGTGACAACCGTGATGAGCAATATCGGATTGTATCGCGCTTTTGATGAATTAGATATTTCAACGGTCAAAACAAAAGTTGGCGACCGTTACGTCATGGAAGAAATGCGCAAGAATGATTACAACCTTGGCGGTGAACAATCAGGTCATATTATTTTCTTAGACCATAACACGACAGGAGACGGTATGTTATCAGCATTACAGCTCGTTAATGTCATGCAGGAAACAGGCCAATCACTGTCTGAATTAGCAGAGGCTATTACGAAGTTCCCACAAGTGTTAAAAAATGTTCGTGTCACCGATAAACACGCTGTAACAGAAAATGACACGATAAAACAAGAAATTGACCGTGTCGAGCAAGAACTTGGTAATCAAGGCCGCGTACTAGTTCGTCCATCAGGAACTGAACCAGTTGTTCGTGTTATGGTTGAAGCACCTACAAAAGATGAATGTGAAAAATACGTCAACCAAGTCGTTGAAACGATTGAAGCAACACTTGGAATGTAAATGCATAGTATATTAACGTTAGAGCATAGGAGTTTAATTGGTCCTATGCTCTTTCATATTTGTAATCATATTGTAATTGACCAAGCTGATGAAGATAACGTAAAATGGTATTTGTCTAGTTGATTCAAGAAGGGAAAGGAGCGTAGCGGGGATAGTATCTAAAAGCGCCAGGGCTATTTCTATGAACGGACTAAATAGAAATAGTTGACGAGGAGAAGGTTTCATCGAATAATCGGCGGGTGCCTTCCAGTTGAATGTCATCTCAACTGACACGTTTTACGTGAAAACATAGAGGCGACTCTATGCACAACCACATAAAACAAGATGACACATATAGAATACGGGAAAGGGGCAAACGAATGCCCCTATAGGATTTGTTTGCCTCTTTCACTTAGAGGAGGTACACAACATGTGTGGAATTGTAGGTTATATTGGGAATAATGATGCAAAAGAAATACTATTAAATGGTTTAGAGAAGTTAGAATATCGCGGATATGACTCAGCCGGGATTGCCGTACGTTCGGATCAAAATACAGAATTATTTAAGGTCAAAGGACGTATTGCAGCTCTACGTGACGCAGTCGATGAAAACATTCAAGCAACAACAGGTATCGGCCATACACGCTGGGCAACACATGGAGAACCGAGCGCAACGAACGCTCACCCACACCAAAGTTCATCTGGTCGATTCACTTTAGTTCATAATGGGGTCATCGAAAACTACCTTGAACTAAAAGCGGAATATCTACAAGATGTTAACTTTGTAAGTGAAACCGATACTGAAGTTATCGTTCAGTTAGTTGAAAAATTTACTCAAGAAACAGGTAATACGCTTGAAGCCTTCCGTCAAACGGTTAAACTATTACACGGCTCATACGCGCTTGCTGTTTTAGACAATCAGAATCCTGATGAAGTTTTTGTTGCGAAAAATAAAAGTCCTTTACTAGTTGGATTAGGTGAAGACTTTAATGTCGTTGCGAGTGACTCGATGGCGATGCTACAAGTGACAGATCAATTCTTGGAACTAATGGATGGCGAAGTGGTCATCGTTAAACAAAATAGCGTCGAACTTCAAAAACTTGATGGTACACCCGTTGAACGTGATCCATTCACAGCTGAAATCGATGCAAGCGATATTGAAAAAGGGACGTACCCTCATTTCATGTTAAAAGAAATTGATGAGCAACCATTTGTGATGCGTAAAATCATCCAAGAATACCAGGATGAACATGATGACATTAAGCTAGACGAAGACATTCGCAAGGCCATGAAAGAATGTGACCGTGTTTATATTATCGCAGCAGGCACAAGTTATCACGCGGGCCTAATCGGTAAAGAATTTTTAGAGAAAATTGCGGAAGTCCCAACTGAGGTACATGTGGCAAGTGAATTCTCATATAACTTCCCACTCCTATCTGAAAAACCATTATTTGTTTTTATCTCACAAAGTGGGGAAACAGCCGACTTACGTTCAGTTTTAGTCGAAACAAATAAATTAGGTCACCCAGCACTGACAATTACGAACGTGCCGGGATCCACCCTTTCTCGTGAATCAAACTATACTATGCACCTGCATGCAGGACCAGAAATTGCTGTGGCATCAACGAAAGCCTATACAGCTCAGATGGCTGTCTTAGCAATCTTAGCTGTCGATACAGCACGCGCTAAAGGCTTAACATTAGACTTCGATCCAATGAAAGAACTTGGAATCGTCTCAAGTGCGATGGAAGCCCTTTGCGACCAAAAGGAATTATTCGATCAGATTGCACGTGACTATTTATCAACAACACGTAACTGCTTCTTTATCGGACGCGGTTTAGACTACTACGTCGGATTAGAAGGTGCTTTAAAATTAAAAGAAATCTCATATATTCAAGCAGAAGGCTTTGCTGGAGGCGAGCTTAAGCACGGTACCATCGCATTAATCGAAGACGGTACACCTGTTATTGCCCTTGCAACACAAGAACACGTGAACAGTTCAATCCGAAGCAACGTTCAAGAGGTCATCACCCGTGGCGCAAATGATTGTATTATTAGTTTAGAAGGACTTGACCGTGAAGGCGATGCATTCGTCATTCCAAAAGTTCACTCGTTACTCACACCGTTAGTATCAGTACTGCCGTTGCAGTTAATCTCTTATTACGCGGCACTTCATCGTGATTGTGATGTTGATAAGCCGAGAAATTTGGCTAAGAGTGTGACGGTGGAGTAAGTCTATTGGTAGTGATTATCTGATGTGCAATTAAAATAAAGTTGTACAATATATAATAAAGTTCTACTACAAGAAATAAAGTTTTACTATATGTGAATGAGGTTAAAGCTAAGTATCTTTCAAAAAACTTGGGGATTTATTACCCGTTTCAGTTATAGTTGCAATACTTTAAATTAGTTGACAGCAGAATTAAAGTCAGATGACTTCAAAAAGGCACTAGGATTAAATTCCAAGTGCCTTTAGTTTTCTAAATCCCATTACTTTATACTAGTGGATATAAACATTGAGGCATCTTGATTCATAAAAATACGATTTCCATGATAGAATGTCTTAATTTCAATTGATTTAAATCCAACTTCGGATAATCTTTTTTTCAGTTCTTCATGCGAAAAACCGTTATGAACTTTCGGATGATTTACTTTATCGTTTTTGTCAAAATCAACAATAATGATTTTGCCACCATCATTTAAAATGTTGAACAATTCCTGTAAAATTTTTTTAGTATCCGGAATATGAAGAAGGACGAGTGACAGTAAAACGATATCTGCATTAAGTTCAGGAGTTTCTTGAGTGAAATCTGAATAAAGCACTTTTGAGTTAGTAATTCCTTTGTGGGAAATTTTAGCTTCGGCAACATCCAACATTTGTTTTGATGAATCAACCAATAAAACAGAATCTACTAAATCTGATAGTTCTAAACTAATTAGACCAGTACCACTCCCATAGTCTATTAGGGATTTTGATTTACTATTTCGTAATTCTGGTCTTACTTCATTAACTATAACTTTAGCTAATTCAATTCTATCTTCCGTATCATATCTTTTTGCCATCTGCTCAAAAACGTTATCTTCCATACTATACACTCCTATTTTTTAAAAATTAAAGCTGCTTAGTGGTCACTATAGCAAAAATAAAAACCTTAGGACAGTTCTCCCCTCAAACCCTATCGTATAAACCTTATTCTTCTCTGCTTATGACATTTATAGTTCCACCAACCTGCCCCGTAGCTAGCCAGTATCATAAGTATCGCCCTACTCCTTGTTTGTGGTGCCCCTCTTTTATTGGGCTAAAGGGATTTTACTTCCAGCCGACGAATTTATTAGTTAGACCGAAAAATTTTATAATAACTGTCGATTCAGTCAAGATTAGTTCGTCGTATAAATAGAAGCGGAATTACCGATCGGTTTTACATCGGTTTACGAAGCTTCACAATAAAATAGGAGGTAAACACATATGAGATTTATGATGATTGTCAAGGCTACAACAGATTCAGAAGCGGGGGTTATTCCAAGTCAGGAACTTATTGATGCTATGCAAAAGTATAACGAGGAATTGGTAAAGGCCGGTGTGTTACTCGCAGCTGATGGCTTGCAGCCTACCTCAAGCGGAATCCGGATTTCCTACCCAGAGCCCGGAGAAAAACCAAAGGTGATGGACGGTCCTTTTACTGAGTCAAAAGAATTGATCGCGGGATATACGCTAATCGAGGTTAAATCGAGGGAAGAAGCTATTGAATGGGCTCTGCGCATGCCGGATCCCCACGGATATGGACAGGGTGAGATTGAGCTCAGACAAGTGTACGAGGCGGAGGACTTTATGGACAATCCTGAAACACTAGCAAAAGAAGTAACACTTCGCAAACAAGTTGCAGAGCAAAAAAAGGCGTGGTGACGTTGTCCGAAACACATCGAACCATTGATGCGATATGGCGAATGGAGTCGGCAAAGCTAATTGCGAGTTTAACCCGAATGATACAAGACGTGGGTATTGCAGAGGATCTTGCCCAGGATGCTTTGGTAATTGCCCTTGAAAGATGGCCGGAGATCGGTATTCCAGACAATCCGGGTGCCTGGCTGATGACAACGGCGAAGCGGCGTGCGATTGATCTTATGCGCAGGACGAAGCGGCGTGATCAGAAGTATTTAGAGATCGCCCGTGGTATGGATTTATACAAAGAGGAAGATGTCGATCATGCTTTGGAAGGGGAGATAGGTGACGATCTCCTTCGTCTGATTTTTATGACCTGCCATCCAGTGTTATCGCAGGATGCCAGAGTTGCCCTAACGCTTCGCCTGTTATGCGGACTTACGACAGATGAAATCGCTCGTTCTTTCCTCGTCGCAGAATCAACGATTGCCCAACGTGTGGTCCGGGCCAAGAGAACCCTCAGGGCCGAGAAAGTTCCTTTTGAGGTACCTGCAGGAGAACAACGTGATAAACGTCTATCTGCAGTACTCGAGGTGATTTACTTGATGTTCAATGAAGGGTATTCAGCAACCTCTGGAGATGACTGGATTCGACCATTGCTATGTCAGGAGGCATTGAGACTCGGCCGCGTACTTTCTGAAATCGTACCACAAGAACCAGAAGTTTACGGATTGGTTGCCTTAATGGAGATTCAATCTTCGCGTCTTAAAACTCGGGTTAGCGCTACAGGTGAACCCATACTTCTGATGGATCAAAATCGGGCAAAGTGGGATAGACTGCTGATCCGTCGTGGAATAGCAGCACTTAAACGCAGTCAGGAGCTTGGAAGCACACTCGGTCCATATGCGTTGCAAGCTGCGATTTCTGCTTGTCATGCGGAAGCTCCTACTGCGGCAGAGACCGATTGGATCCGTATCGCTGCCCTTTACGAAGCACTGTCCAGGGTAACTCCATCGCCAATCGTCGAATTAAACCGGGCTGTTGCGATATCAATGGCATTTGGACCCTCCTATGGACTAGAGATTGTCGACGAGCTGAGTGCCGAACCTTCCCTAAAGGGATACCATCTATTGCCTAGCGTTCGCGGCGATCTTTTGGTCAAGCTAGGGCGATTCGATGAAGCCCATACAGAATTTGAACGTGCGGCTTCGATGACCCGGAATTACCGTGAGAAGGAGCTTTTGCAGAACCGGGCACATGAATGTGAGTCTTGAAACATCAGGAATTACTGTTTTCTACAATTCTAAAACCCAAATTGTAAGGATGTCTGAAAATGGGAATATTGAAGCTTTACATCATCCCAGAAAAAACAATAATGAGTTATTGTAAGCATTTTGCTGAATACAAAGGAGGTAACAATATATGAGAAAAGTGGTTTTAAGAATGAACGTCTCTCTTGATGGGTTTGTCGCGCCAACAAGTGGAGCGCATGACTGGGTCTTTCACAGCTTTGATGATGAGTTGGAAATGTATACGGTCGACCAGCTATGGCAAGTGGGTACGCACATCATGGGACGAGTGACCTATCACGACATGGCAGAGCATTGGCCATCTTCGACCAGTAAATTAGCTCCTCCTATGAACGAAATCCCCAAAGTCATCTTCTCTAAAACACTGAAGGAAACCAAATGGAATAAATCACAGGTGGCGGACGGTGATATTGCGGAAGAGATTTACCGTCTGAAACAGCAACCTGGCAAGGATATCATGGCACACGGAGGCGCGGGATTCGCACAGTCCCTTACAAGACTCGGTCTTATCGATGAATATCGATTGATTGTTAACCCTATAGCGTTTGGAAGTGGATTACCATTATTCAAAGACTTGTCTGATGCGATCAACCTTAAGCATCTTAGCGCAAAGGTATTTAAAAAAGGAGCCGTCCTTCATACATATCAACCAGTAAGGAGCGTCGAACATCCACAAAAAAGTGGTCAGGGTTGATAAGTAACTATGTCTTCTGAAGCTTTGGGACAAAGTCGGTCTAATCGACTGGTGTCGATGTTGTCGGAAGGAAACCTTAAGTCTATCATTTAGAAAGGGTGAGTCTCACCAATACGAAGACAACAAAAAAGTCGGAAAATTTATAAAAAAGTTTGATATAATTATGTTGATAATCTGGACTTTTAAACTCAACAATCGGGCCAGATTGTTGAATGAAGCTTTGTAAGAAGATCCCGCCTATTAACCGTGTAGGCGGGATTGTTCATTTCTGGGGTGTGTATAAATTTAAAGTGTCTTATTGAGAATCTTTAACGGATTTTACCATCTGGCGTATGGCTCCGAGATGGTAGGCAGAATGGGCAAGAGATCCCAGAGCCTCATTGATTGTTTGGGTATTCCAATCAACGGAATCAATGTTTTTCATAAGCGTGAAGTATTCATTTTTTAATCCATCTTGAATTCGGTTCCACTGGGTTTCATTAACTGAGGTAATCCTCCAGCTCTCTCCCCAATCCATATCTGGTTGTTTCCCTTTTTTTAAGACTTTATTGGTTCCCCATAAATAAAAGCGAGTATGGTCGGCGTGTGCTGCAACTGTCGTCCCGTGAAACGACATTGAGGCTTCTTCTGAGGACAACTGCTCGAGTGTCTCAAGTATGGCAGTGTTTGGATCTGTGAACATACTTCCAACACCTCTTGGTCCTTCGAATGCCTCATTTAGCCGCTCGTTAACTGCAACTGCTAATAAATGATTCATTTTATTCCTCCCTTGTATTTTTTAAATGTAATCACAAGAGAGATTTTGTGATTACATATAAGATGGCACAAACCTTTGGTCATCTTTCTGTAAACCTCGAAATCATTAACTAATTTCAAATCTCATAATGGGACGCTTGCGATTGCGAAGATGGACTTCTATAAAATCAAATTCTTGGAACAGATCCATTGTACCTGTAAAAACATCAGCATCAGAAACTCTACTGGATAAACGACTTTCGAGTACATTGCTCCCAGATGTATATAACCCTCTATAATTATTTTGGTGGTTATATTGTAAAGCAGTTGATTCTAACTGTCAATAACTTTTATAATGGTTATAATGAAAAATCAAAGTTATATTGCCCGGACTGTCAAAATACTTACGGTAAGACAAGGAGAAATCACATGTCTGATATAAATAAAGATGTACACAAGCATGATTTACTCGGCGGACGTTTGTGTTTGGATTTTGCCAATACAGTAAGTTGGCACGATAGCAGTGAGAAATCACAGGAGTTGCTGACGAGTTACGAGAAGCTGGTAAGCTGGAGTTTGCATGCCAATATTCTTAAGAAACAACAATCGCTTTCACTACTAAAAAAAGCAGAAAGTCAACCCTCTAAGGCAAAAGAGGTTCTCCAACAAGCTATTGAGCTGCGGGAATCGATTTACCAAATATTTAGTTTAGTATCAAACAATGAAACACCATCCTCTAAGGATCTTTCTATTTTGAATGAAGCCTTAGGCAATGCTTACGGGATGATGCGAATAGTTCCTGGTGAAAATAAATTTTCATTGGAATTTTTTTGTGAAGAAGCATTAGACGAAATGCTTCCACCGATTGTTCAATCTGCTATAGAAATTCTTATTTCTGAAAAAGAGCTAAGTAGAGTGAAAAAGTGTGAAGGGGCTCCGTGTGGTTGGCTGTTTTTGGATACAAGCCGCAATCGTAGCAGACGTTGGTGTTCGATGGAGGATTGCGGTAACCGCGCGAAGGCAAGACGTCATTACAAAAAGAAAGGAAGGCAAAAATAACATATAACTTAGGAATAAGGCTATTTATTGTTTAAAGTTCTATACTGAAACTCTTCCGTAATCGGGCACGCTTTCGGAATAAAAGCTTGCCTCCCGTTTTATACATAAGGGTATAACACTTAATAAGGTAATAGTTATTATGTATAACGAGGATTATGAGATAATTTAGTTATTAATAAATAAGTGAAAAATAACGAATAGGGAAAAGAGGGATTAAAAATGGATGTAAGATTTCAATTGGGAATTTACAATTACCTGAAAAAGTAACATTAGAACATATTCAAAAATGGATAGAAGAAATCGAAACTTACACGATTCGATTAAGAGAAATTGTTGACTCATTAAGTGATGAGGAATTAAGCAAAACATACCGTGATGGTAGCTGGACAGTTCGCGGGCTTGTTCATCACATTGCAGATTCTCAGTTGAACATGTATCAACGCTTGAAGCTAGCTTTAACAGATAAGAATCCAACAGTACCAGCTTTTGATCAAGATAAATGGGCTATTCAACCGGATACAAAACTCCCTGTAGAAAGTTCTATTAAATTGTTAGAAGGTATAAATGAGCGCATCGCATCTTTAGGACATAGCTTAACTGAAGAGCAAATAAATCGAGCTTTTACTCACCAGGAAAACGGCGAAATAACAGTTGCAACAAAAGTTGCAAAATTAGCTTGGCACGAAGAGCACCACTTAGCCCATATAAAAATCGCATTATCAAAATAATACAATATGTATGGAATGGGCTTATCGAAGTTCGGAAAGCTCATTTTTTATGAATTCCAAAAAAGACAGAAAATTTTATAATTTTATATTGAGTTATTAGACTGAACAAACTATAATGAAAATATCTAATATTCAAATATTGAATAATTGAATAATAGGAGTGATGCAATGGAAAGAGATTTTTTTATGTCTGCATATCCACAGACTAAGTTGAACACAGAGGAATCTTTAGGAGTAAGTATATTTACAAATATTCAACTCATTGATTACTTTTTAAATAACCCTACAGTTCAAACATCAGAATGGATCAAAGATTTCTCTAACAGATTACCTGAAAGTGTTAAAGATGATTTACGAATATTAAGGACTTTATTTGCTCACGGAGTTATTTTGCGTGATTTTTACATCAAAAGTATGAACCATCTTAATCAAGATTGGGATGACTTTATTAGTTGGTGGAAAGAGTTAAGTAAAGAGGAATTGCTGGAGCTTGTTATTTATGGTATTAGGGAGGTAATGGATTATTATTATAAATACTTACCAACTAATCCTTCAGTAGAAAAGATAATGAAAGAAGTCAGCTTGGAGGAAGACCAATTAAAGAATGCAAAAAATCGTGAAAATGCTATAAAAGCAGTTTTAGAAAGCTGGTCCGTTGAGAGAATTGGTGAAATACTGCCAATATATAAAGATTTAACTGAAATTAAAGAACGAATTGTTAGATTACTAGTTGGGTTTTGGGAATCAGGCTTTAGAGAATATTGGGAAAGTAATAAGAACAGATTATCTGAATGGAAATTAAAAAATATTATACAAATGTCTAAATCCTTTGGGACTAATGAAGAGGCTATTTTTAAAATTACGGGCTTATATCCAGATACAAGCGAAATTGAAAAAATAAATCGAGTACACGTTTTAACATTTATACCTGTGCCTAATATGGGAAGACTTCTTTCCTTTGCTGAATTAGATAAGCATGGTTATATCATGTTTGATCCTTTTCTAGATAGTAGTGAAGAGAATGTAAATGATATAAAAACTATGGATTTTAATTTAGCATTTGAGGGATTGGGTGATTCTACTAGGCTTCAAATAATCAATTTATTAGCCAAGAACAAGGAGATGTTTGCGCAACAAATTGTGACGAAATTAAACATGAAGCAAAGTACGGTTTCTCGCCACTTAAATCAGTTACACCAATCAAATCTAGTGATCATACGACAAGAAGGAAGTACTAAATATTTTTCAATCAATAAAGCTGAGATTAATAAGGTTATAAACATTTTAGAGACATTTTTAAGATAATTCAAGGAGAGGGGTTTGTTTATGGCAGATTTTCGGATAGAAAGGCTTAACACTGTTATTATTCCCGTAAAAGACTTGGAAAGATCTATTCATTTTTACCATAATGTACTTCGGTTACATAAAGGGTTTGTCGATAAAAGCATGGCTTATTTTTCTTTTGGATCTGATGATCATCAACCGACGATATTGCTACACATTATGGATGAACCTGAGCCCGTTGAGAAAGGAATGGTTATTGAGTTATTAGTGGATGACCTAACGTCAGCAGTTTCTTCAATTAAGAATGCTGGTGGTGAAATTGTGCAAGTACCTATTGATCGTGAATGGGGAGTAAAAGAAGCGGTTATAGCAGATCCGGATGGATATAAAATTTGGATCGTTCAAACCTTGGGGTAAATAAACAGAAGGTTAACAAATTATATCTTTGGTTAAGTGTTAAATTTCTCATTATAGAGTTTAGGAGGTGTTGACCATCAATATTTCAATCATTAAAGCAGCTCCAGAACATACAGAAGAGATTAGTAGAATTTGTTCAATAGGTTGGCGACAAACTGTCAAAGGTAAATATAGTGAAGACTATCAAAATAAAAATGTAGAATATTGGTATAACCATAAACGAGTACAGGAGGATATTGTCAAAGGTATATATACCCATGTTGCGATGGTAGACCAAAAAGTTGCTGGAACAATAGGTGGAGTCGTGAGTGAACCAAACATAAGTGAGATTTATGTTTTTTATGTTGATGAAATGTACAGATATAAAGGGATAGGCAGAAAACTTCTGGATGCATTTACTAAGGAACATATAAAGAATGGCGCAACCGAACAATATGTATCTGTAGAAGAAGAGAATGAACTTGGCCTACCCTTTTACAAATCTCGAGGCTTTCAACAAAACATTCAAGACAAACGCTATTGGAGGCAGCTTACTAACTGAAAAATGGAGACACCAAGTTAAGTGATTTTTGCCTTTGATTGTGATGAACGAAAGCTACCCAATACGAATAACATTTCCATCATATTTATTTAGCGAAATTGCCATCCCCCTGTTACTGACTTTTTACTTCCCTGTATGAAATTCTTAAATGCTACACATGGTAACACTAGGACGTGTGGGGAGGAGGCAGTACTATAGAACAGACATGGCTTTCTATAATTCCATTCATTATCGTCATTGGATTCTCGATTTGGTTAAAGAAAATACTTCCTGGACTCGTTTTAGGAGTGCTTGTTGGAGCATTTCTAGTGGAATTCAGTGTACTTGAGGGGTCAAAAGAAACGGTCAATTATATCGTAACGACACTATCAGACCCAGGAAATATAAATATCATCGCATTTCTTTACCTGTTTGGCGGACTGATAGGTATGATGCAAATATCCGGAGGGGTCAAAGGTTTTTCAGAGTGGGTGGGCGACAAAATAAGCTCTGAACGCGGGCTCCTGACAGTGATTTGGCTGACGCTTCCATTTACATTTATGATGCCCATGTTCCGAATCATGATGATTGGCCCGGTTGTGAAAACATTGTTGAAAAAAGTGAACGTGTCCAGCAGGAAAGTCGGCTTTACGATGGATGTTTCGACAGGCTCAGTGATTGTTCTGTTACCGGCAGCAACCGCATTTGTCGGCTTCATGGTGTCGATCATTGAAGGTGGGATTCAAAAACATAACCTGGAGGCAGATGCTTATCAAGTATTTTTATCCAGTATCCCATTTAACTTTTTTGCGATTGTTATGTTGATTATAGGATTGATTTGGACTTTCTGGTCTAAACCTAAGAAGAAGGAGATCAAGAAAAACAAACAAGAGGGTGAGGAAGCGTTTCACCGCACAGGAATTAAAAAAGAACTGTCCATGGTGAAAGCACAGCCGTGGAATTTAATCGTTCCTTTGTTTTTGCTGCTTGGGCTGACTTTGTTCCTGTTGTGGCAGGATGGCATGGTAAAAGGAGCCTCAGGGGTATTTGACGCCCTAGCAAAAGCAGATGCTACGTTTGTCATTCTCCTTGCTGTATTTATTACACTGATTCTCACATTTATTTTCTATATGTTTAGGAAGCAAAAGCTTGATGAGACGTTGTATCATTTCTATGATGGTGGTAATCAGCTGATGCAGCCGATTATTCTCCTTGTACTTGTATGGTCATTGTCCCTTGTGGCAGAAGATCTTGGGTTTTCCAAGTTTATTGGGGCAACTCTTGGATCGTTCCTACCAGCTTTCACCATTCCGGCCATTGTCTTTTTAGTCGGTTCAGCTGTCAGTTATTTCCTCGGTTCTTCTTTTGGAACTTGGGGGATTTTCATGCCACTTGGGATAGCGCTCGCGACTTCTACCGATGCGTCGCTTCCGATGACAGTTGGAGCAGTATTTGCTAGCGGTTCATTCGGTGCCATGACCTCTCCACTTGGTGATACAACGATTACAACCGCATCCATACTCGATGTCCCTTTGATCAGGTATGCTCGTTATAAATTGAAAATCGTCTCAATTGGTGCCGGCATCGCCACAGTTATTTATCTGGTAGCCGGATTCCTTCTTGGATGATGATTTTGGTACTTCCCAAATTAGAGTGAAGAATGTTTTTTGATTGATTAAGGGATCATATAAAAAAGCATGGTACTCATCGTCTAGATGACGTACCACGCTTTTTATCTTACCAGGTTTTATCCCGACTTTTTTCATATAATTTCTATTCTTCTATAGAAATCGTAATATTTAGTTGGCTACCTTTGTCACCTACATCATGGCCAGCAGCTAGAATAACCCATGGATAACCATACCAATAATCATAAATCGCTTCATCATAATTACCTGATTTTACCCAACCGTCCTCAGAATCTGTAGGTTCAAAACCTACTTCTTTACTTAACTGTTCATATAATTTTTCATACTCGTTCATTAATTGCTGTTTATTTAAATCATTAACTTCTAAGAAGGCAATCTGTACTGTTTGTAGGTATCCTTCCGTTGAGAAAGTGTACTCTATTTGAGCTGAACGGTCATAGAAATCTGTAAGTGGATAGATAATCTTATTTTCTTCTTCATGGTAAGGCTTCCTTGTCTCTAAATCCTTTACCTCACTCTTCGTCATACCAAAACTAATGTTATTCCATAGCTCAAATCGATCTGCTTCTTCTTTAATAGGTATGTCACTATGATTCATCGTATAATACTTCTTCCAATCTAGCGCTTCATCAATTGCAATAGCGAAATTCAAGTCTGCAGAGCTTTCAAGTGAAAAAGTATTAATACCAATTAACTCACCATACATATTAAATAGACCACCGCCAGAGCTACCTGCTTCAATCTGGGCTGACGTTTGAATGACTTTGAAATCATCCTCTTTATAAGTATTACTAATAATACCAGTTGATACTGTATTCTCTAAACCGTAAGGACTACCTATAGCAACAACATCATCACCCTTACCGACATCTTCATAAGAACCAAAGGAAGCAGGACTAATTCCCATCGAAGTATCTAATTTTATTAATGCTAAATCCTTATCTTCATCCATTTCGACAATACCAGTAATGCCTACCTTTGCACCATTCGTGAAACCGACGTATCCATTTGTGTAACCATGAACAACGTGAGCATTTGTTAATATTAATCCATCTCCAACGACAATACCACTACCATAAGTAATATCAGTTTCAACTGTCACGACTTGCTCATCTACTTTCTTAACTAATTCAGATGTGGTAAGTTCTTTTTTAGGGGCAGGTATGACTTCAGCGTTTCCACTCGTGATGGTAACAGTTCTAGTAGAGTTATCCCAACCAACTGTTGCTCCGAGAGATTCACTTATAAACCTTAAGGGGACTAATGTTCGCCCATTAGCAACTTTTGCAGGAACACTTAATTCTACAACATCTCCATTTACTAATGCTTTTGTATTACCTATTGTTAATTGAACTGAAACTTCACCTTTTTCACCTGTAACCGTACGCGTTTCTTGATCCCAAGCAACTGTTGCTCCAAGACTTTCAAAAATTCCGCGCATCGGCACGAGTGTTCTACCATCTTCTATAATCGCAGGCTGATCATAATTTTGCTCTTCTCCATCAATCACAACGGATGCAGAAGATGCACTTGCATTTATAGGTGAAAATAAACTAAATATAAAGACAATAGATAAAACTAATAAAATACCTTTCTTCAAAAAATCACTCCCATTAAAATTTTAAAAAATTGGCACACCTTTACAATGATTATTTCGACCTTAGATACATAATATTTAGGAAAAAATACCCTTTTTATATCAAAAAATTAAATTTTTCGACAAAATAATACAAATTCCTTTTTGTTTTGAAGTAATAATATGAGGTTGAACAGATGAAAAATTAGTAGTGTAATTGTTCGACTTTTAAATACTGGAGTACATGATAGAGAATAACGAACAAGAAAAAATGAAATAAGGTCCGCTTTTAAAAGAATGGTGTGGCGAAGAAGAATTAATTTTAGTGTGGATTAGAATAATGTCATACTGTTCATAAAAAAGTTGCACGGTCTTACGCGTTTGGATATGCTTGCCTAAAGGGATGTTTTTATGTCAAAAAGAACAATTAAAGTTGATTAGTGAATTAAATAAGGTAGAGGAACGGGAAGGTGAAAGTGTGACAAACTGCACGATCCTTATTATAGAAGATGATGACGACATTCACCGAATGTTGGTAAATTTACTACATAAAAACGGTTATCACACCGAATCTGCTTTTTCCGGGACCGAAGCATTAAGACTTTTTGAAACCCATTCCTTCGATTTCGTGCTACTCGATTTAATGCTGCCGGGTTTACCGGGTGAGGATGTTTTACAAAAAATACGGGCTGTCTCAACAGTTCCAATCATCGTGCTTACGGCAAAAAAGGACAAGGAAACGACCGTTCGTTTATTAAAATTAGGTGCCGATGATTATATCGTAAAACCTTTTTATCCTAACGAACTGCTGGCGAGAATCGAAGTACGATTTCGTCAAACTGAACCGGCACACTATAAGGATAAATTGAGCTACAAAGACATACAACTTGATCTTGATAAACATATCGTCACGGTGAACGGCACACAATTATCTCTCACACGACGCGAATTTTTAATCCTTGAGCTGCTCGTGCGTCACCCGTATAAAGTTTTTTCAAAAGCCAATATTTATGAATCGGTATGGGGTGACGAGTTCTTCGGTGATGATAATACCGTCAATGTCCATATCAGCAAACTCCGAAATAAATTGGCACAGGCAAGCCCTGGCTCAGAATATATTCAAACCGTTTGGGGTGTTGGTTTCAAACTGGCAGAGGACATTTAATACTTTTTTAAAGATTTCTTAAAAAGAATTTAAAATATTCCTTGTATCTTAAAGACATCATATCAAAAGGAAGGTGTCTTTTATTGCAAAACCATGTATTGCGCACATTTGATTTAACAAAAAAATACGGTGAACAGACTGCACTCGACCATGTCAATATGACGATTGAGAAAGGAGATATTTACGGCTTAATCGGACGAAATGGTGCTGGGAAAACAACGCTTATTCGTACGATTACAGGTCTGGTATCAAAGAGTGAAGGGGCGATTGAACTCTTCTCACATAAAGAGGCGAAGGAGATTCACCGGCAACGCAGGCGAATCGGGAGTATCATTGAAGCCCCCTCTTTGTATCCATCGTATACGGCATATCAAAATATGAAAGTCCGTCAATTAACGTTAGGAACTCCCGAAGAGGAGCGGATCGATAAAATTTTGAAAACTGTGGGTCTGGCGGCTACTGGGAAAAAGAAAGTCAGAAACTTTTCGCTCGGTATGAAGCAGCGTCTCGGGTTAGGCCTGGCTCTACTGTCCAATCCTGACTTTCTCATTTTGGATGAACCGACGAACGGTCTTGATCCGGAGGGGATTAGAGAAATCCGTCGCCTACTGCTGGATCTTAATGAAAGCTACAACATTACTATTCTCATATCGAGTCACATTCTCGGCGAATTGTCCAAGATTGCAACTCGTTACGGTGTCATTCATGATGGTGTCCTTGTTGATGAATTCACAAACCGAGAGCTCGAGATGCGTTGTCGTCAATATTTGCGGTTACAAGTGAATGATATTGAAAGAGCGACCTTCGTGCTGGAAAATAAGCTGCAGACAACAGATTACCAGGTAAAAGATGGAGAGGTTCTTCATATCTACGACCTTCTTGATCAATCCGGCAACATCTGTCTGGTTTTGGCCCAGGAAGGTGTAAAGGTGTTAACGATTGAATCTAAAGGGGACGATCTGGAAAGTTACTTTTTAAACCTGATGGGAGGGCTTCAACATGCTTAATGTGTTGCGTGCTGATTTTTATAAGCTCAGACATCTAAAATCTTTTTATGTCATCATCGTTTTGACGGCTTTTTTCGATTTTGTTATTCTTTCCGATCTTAGTTTCTACCCTGACAGTTATCAATCGACGTATGACAACTTCCTGCAAATTGCCTTCTATCCTTTTAGTGTATGGCAGTTTATGCCGTTGGTTATACCGCTTGCACTTGGAATATTGATTTGTCTTTTGGTCACAAATGACTTTTCATATGGCACAATGAAAGATCCGGTAACACTTGGCCACAGTCGTTTTAATGTGTTTTTTTCAAAATGTTTAGTTTCGGGTATTGCTGCAATCGTCATCTTACTCGCCTGCATACTTGTTTCGCTATTCACAAGTATATTGATGTTTTATGGATTAAATAGTGATCCCAGCTTCCGAGACATCGCTCAATTTGGTATTCGGACATTATTGGAAATCGGATTGTCAGTCGCATTTGCCGTATTGTTTACAGCAATTGCGTTTATCATTCGACATACAGCTATTGTCATGGCTATTCATTTCAGTGTAGCTCTGTTTGTGACGATGATTATTAGTTCAGTATTTTTGCCGAGTAGTCCAATTTTCTACGCTTGGCTCGGAAATGCCATGGCAAAGGTCAGTGGTGCATTCAGTATCGAAATGGTAGGAATAATTCTTGCAGTTATTGTCATTTACTTGCTTGTCTCAATTTTATTTGGATACGGTGTTTTCGCAAAACGCGATATGAAGTAAAGGGGAGGCGGATAAAATGCTAGTGGTAGGCATTATTATACTTGTGATTGCACTTGGCGTGTTATCCGCCTACTTATTGATGTATAAAAGGCAAATCAAATCCTTGGACAGGCAGCTTGACTTTATTCGACAAAACGACACGAACCGGCATTTGAAACTTTCCCTTCAAGCGGATGAACTCCAAAGGTTGGCGAAACAAATCAACGCCGTGTTGGTGAATGCTCGGGATGAAAAAGTGTCGCTATATAAAGCAGAACAAGCTTTCAAAGAAGCGATCACCAATGTCTCGCATGATTTGCGCACACCGCTTACCTCGGTTGTTGGATATATTGACATGCTTGAAAGTGGAAAAATAACGGATATAGAACGGGACGAATATTATCAGATTGTAAAGGAACGGGTTCGTCATCTCGTGCAAATGCTCGATGATTTATTTGAATTTGCACGTATTGAGTCAGGAGAATTCGAGCCGGCATCCGAAAAAGTTGATGTCGGGCAAACCTTTTTGGAAACAATTTATCTTTTTCATTACGATTTTTCTAATAAAAAAGCTGAGCCTCAGCTAAAACTTCCGGATGTTCCGCTTTATATTATCGGTGATACTGAGGTTCTCAAGCGTATATACGAAAATGTGATTCGGAACGCCTTAACTCATGGGGAAGGTGACCTAAAGGTTAAAATAGAAAAAACGGATGGAAAAGCGGTGATTCATTTACAGAACCATGCTCCTGACTTGCAAGAACAGGAAATTCAAAAGCTGTTCGAACGGTTCTATACCACGGAAACCTCCCGTCATCGAAAGACAACAGGGTTGGGCCTATCAATCGCCAGACGATTGGTTGACATGATGGATGGGGAAATAACAGCGGAGAAAAAGGGTGAAAACCTCGTCGTGTCGATTCAATTTGATCTCTTATCAAAATGACCATCGGGATATTGAAATTCATATGAACAAAAAGGTATTCCCGAAGCTGTTAAATATTTTTTCTCCTTGCAAATGGGATTATATTAATCCCCTTAGTTATTGAATGCACTTTTTAAGGATAGGTCCCTATGATATATCTAAATAGCCAAGTAAATCAATTCTTCAGTAAGTTCGCTATAACCGTCTTTGGCTGATACAATCAGTTATTTCAACATATGTTTTATACTGTTCTATCAGTATCTCTTGATTCTTTATAATTTGGTTCTTCTTTGTCATTTGCGTCATCCTTTTTAGTTTCTGAATAAAATCAACAATACATCCCAACTCCAATATTTTGGTTGCGAATTCAACTCCGGGGGGTCGAACCAGGCCTATTTTTGTCAGCGTAGATTCCTAGAACAAGGATTCCTTCTTCGTTGGCACAATTAATTTCCCATATAGCACCATACGCCCTCATGGTATTAGGACTGATTAAAGAAATAACACCGTGGCATCCCTTAATCTTCCTTCTGCAATTGATTTTCCATGAATACGACCATGGTTCTTAAGCTGACATATCTATAAATTCAAATGGGGTACTACTATTTCTACCTTGTCCTACTAGATGTGATTGAGCCCACTTAACTTCGATTGCAAAATTAATGAAAATTCTCTTCTTATTTATTTAGAGTCACCTCACCTGTAAAATTCTTCTTCATAAGACAGTGTTCGTCACCTTAAGGAGAATTCCTTTTGAAATTTACAAAATCCCTAAATGTAAAGTTCCCTAAACAAGAGACGGGAATGGGGCTAGCCTGGAAAAGGTGAACATCTTATTGAGAGGTATGAGGTTTAACCAAATAAGCCAGTTAAAAAAAGTGTACTCATAATTATCTAAATTATAGAATTTTAAGAAATATTTTAAATATATATGGAGCCATCGACAGATGTATGCAGGATGCAATAGGAATCGGTTAGGCTTTATGGGATGAGGTAAGCGGATTGATTGAAGATGGAAATTATTTTTCAGCGGCAGCAACCCTTGCATTCGCAGCTGGTATAAGTGTTAATCCAGTGACTATTGGCCTCTTTGTATTATTATGTGGAGGCACTCCAGTAGAATAAATATTATCAATGTTTTGGTCACAGAAGTCTCGTATTTGCTATAATTAAATATGAGACTTCTGTGATTTATTATTCATTTTATAAATAGGATGAGTAATAAATCACAACTATGAAGGAGTTGGTTATTTGATTGCTTTTCTAGAAAATTTAAAAGCACTAGCTTTTTTATTAATATTTATATCTAGCATTGTTTATTATTGGCAACTAAAATTACTTAAAAGGAAGAGAAAACTTTCTAAAAGCGAAATGGCAATGTATGTGATTAATTTGATCGCACCTTTTACTTATGCATTTATATATATCATTCTACTTTTAGGAACATGAAATTAGACGGTTAGGTAATCATACTCGATGGATTAACTTTTACAAGCTTATGAGGTATTATGTATGAATCTCTTATAGATTTCCTTGAAAGGGGCTGTAGGAGATTTTTTCTTGTTTATATGCTAATATTGGTATTTTTCCTGTTCCCTGGATAGGTATGATTTACCTAATTTTCTCATAGTAAAGTTTTTGGGAGGTGTTGAACATTAATATTTCAATAATTAAAGCAGCTCCAGAATATACAAAAGAAATTAGTAGAATTTGTTCAATAGATAGTGACAGACTGTCCAAGGTATTTATAGTGAGGAATATCAAAATAAAAATGTAGAATATTGATATAACCACAAACCAGTTCAGGAATATATTGTCAAAGGTATATATTCTAACGTAGCCATGGTAGATCATAAAGTCACAGGAACGATTGGAGGGGACCATGGCTGAACAAGGTATTAGTGAGATTTATGTTTTTTATGTTGATGATGTGTACAGATATAAAGGGATAGGCAGAAAACTCTTGCGCAACTGAACAATATGTATCTGTACAAGAAGGGAATGAACTGGGCATACCTTTTTATGAATCTCGTGGCTTTCAACAAAAAGGTCAAACCCAACGCTATTGGAGACAGATTATTAACTAAAGGTCCTGTCGGATATCTAGAACTAGGTATAGTCGTTTCTGGAATTACGAAGAAAATTAACAATAACAACAACATTTTGAATAACAAGTAATCTGGGTATTTTTAGTGAAATATTAACAGGAGTAGACTTTAACGGTGCTCCTTTTCTATTTGGTAAGTATTCAATGATTTTCTTAATATTATATGATTACAATGACTGTCCAACTACATCTTGTATCCTTTGTTTCTCTGATTGAAATTCCTTTTCCCATTCATAGTCCAAGGAACTAAAAACACTTCATCTCTCGGTAAGTTTAAATAAAGTTTACAATTCGATATTTTTCATGTTAAAAATGTCGAGTATTTTTAAAGGTGCTTTGCTATTATGAAGACATGACAAGGAGGGATATGTTGTTAAAAGAATTAAACCTAGTGATTGATTATATTGAAGATCATTTAATCGATGAACTATCTCTTGAAGAAATATCTGAATTTGCTGGGGTTTCCGACTATCACTTTAGAAAGATATTTTTTTATCTCTCAGGTATGACGCTAAGTGAATATATAAAACACAGAAGATTATCAGAGGCCAATAAGGATTTATTGCATGGAGGAAAGGTAACAGATGTTGCTTTTAAATATGGATATCAGTCAGTGGACGGTTTTACTAGGGCATTTAAAAAATGGAGTGGTTTTTTACCCTCAGATGTCATTAAAAAAGGGATAAGCAAATCGTTTCCCAAATTGTCATTCGTCATAACTGTTAAAGGAGGAAATACTATGGAATTTAGAATTGAAGAAAAAACCAGCGTTTAATTTAGTCGGTGTAAGTAAACGTGTACCAATGCAATTTGAAGGCGTTAATAATGAGATTGTTAAGCTTGCAGAAAGCATAACGGACGAACAAAAAGAAGAAATGAAGTCTCTTCAAAATATAGAGCCTTATGAAATTGTTAATGCTTCTTATGATGCTGACGCTAATTTCTTAAAAGAAGAAGGAGATTTGACTCACTTGATAGGTGTATTAACGACTAAAAATCAAGTAAGTGATCGATTAGAAAAAGTGCCGGTCGAAGCTTATACTTGGGCAATATTTCCAAATGAAGGGCCATTTCCATCTACGTTACAAGAAACAATGGCAAAAACATATTCAGAATGGCTTCCTTCTTCCGATTATGAAGTAATCAATGCCCCTGCTTTTTCTTTTACTAAAATGGATAAACATAAAAAAGATTACGCCTATAGTGAAGTTTGGTTGCCTGTTCGGAAGAAATAAAAAAATTTCTAAGATAATGAAGAGCAACGCTGATTAGCCTGCGTTGCTCATTTGTCCTCGTTACATTAAACATTTAATATATATCTATTTAACCATCTTCGTTACCATATATACTAAATCGTTCTTATATGATTCAATATCAAAATTTTCATCAGTCATGAGCATGCTTTCAGCGGTAGCGCCCTGTATCATTATAGAAACATTTTTTAAATCAAACTCAGAAAACTCGTTTGTTTCCTGTCCATATCGTAAAATCTTCTGTAGATGCATATAGATTGGATCTTCCTCGTCATTTGACAATTTATAATAAGGAATATTGTCTTCTGTACGTGCATTAAAAATAATTTCAATAAGCGCGATGTTATTAATCCTATGTGTTACCTGATAAGCTAAAGATGCATCAATGAACGTTATTAATTGATCATTTGCCGTTTCTTTTTCTGAAACTCTGTCCTGAATATATTCAAATTGCTTTTTTAATAAATATATCAATGTATGGTTCAATACATCTTCTTTATCTTTAAAATGATAAGATATTAGACCTGTGCTTACCTTTGCCTTCTTCGCAATTTTTGCCAGGCTTATATTTACATAGCCAATTTCATCAAGTGTCTCAATCGTAGCTCTAATGATTTGTTCTCTTCTTGCTTCCTCAATAAAGGATGGTTGATCTCCCACAGCAATTACCTCATTTCCTTCCTATTCTTTTCTATTTCTTAGTTTATCAATTACCCATAAAATTCCCACAATAAAAAGCATCAGCTAATGATTTGATGGTCAATACCAATAATTATTGACTAACAAAACTTAACTATTTAGTTTATTCATTAAGAGGAGGAAGGTGACCTTGAGAAATAGGGGTTCCGTAGTGGTATGAAAACTCTCTCATAAATCCTGCAAAAAAAGATAACCTTTGAAACAAGAAATTGATAAATGCGATAAAATAAGGATGAAATTCTATATCATAAGACTGAATATGACACATGAAAACCTGCTTTGATTAGAAAAATACAATGATGAATTATAGGAGGAAATGTTTAGTTAAACTCGAAATGTATAGCTAGGTGAATCTTAGGGAACTAGGTTGTGATTTTAATGAAAATTAATTTTAATTCAATATTTTGGTTATTACCTGGAATTTTAATAGGTTTTACAATCGCATCTGTAATAAGAGGTTTTTGGATTGATGATTTTGATCGGGGACAATGGTTATCGTGGATAATAGGTGGAATAATCGGGTATTTAATAATGATCCTTTTACTTTTTCTAATGAACAAGAGAAAAGGAAATTAAACATGAATAAGTTATGTGAGATTTAACTTATATGTCTCATTTATTATAAAATGGCTGGATTAAAAAAGAAAACGGAGAATACCATATGGCTCTCCGTTTAAAAGTTACGACACGATTAGACCCACCACATTTCCTTAATGGATTCTTCTACCATAACCGGTTTTAGAGTATCAATAGCTTTTGTGAAGCCTTCATCGATAGACATTAATCCATCTTCGTGTTCAATGCTGACCACATAATCATAATCATAAAGACGTAAAGCACTAATCATATCAGCCCATACCTTACTTTCATGACCAAACCCAACTGTACGAAAGTACCAAGCACGTTCTTTCATTTCAGAATAAGGTGTCATGTCTGTTATACCGTATCGATTCACATTGGGTTGATCGATAATAGTGTCTTTGGCATGGAAATGGTGAATCGCATTTTCTCGTCCAAGGATCTTGATTGATTCAACGGGATCAATACCTTGCCACCACATGTGGCTAGGGTCTAGGTTGGCGCCAATTGCTGGACCGCATTGTTCTCTTAATCGTAATAGGTTAGCAGGTGTATGTACGGAGAATCCACCATGTAATTCTAATCCGATTTTCACATTATATTGTTCGGCATATGCCGCTTTTTCTTGCCAGTATGGAATAATTTTCTCTTCCCATTGCCACTTCAAGATTTCTTGATAGTCATTGGGCCAAGGTGAAACAGGCCAGTTGGGATACTTAGCATTTTCATGATCACCAGGGCAACCTGAAAATGTATTAACAACTGATACTCCTAGTTCATGTGCAAGCTGAACGGTTTTATTAAAAAGTAAGTCTGCTTCTTCAGCAATATCCTTTTGGGGATGGAGCGGGTTTGCATGACAACTTAAAGCACTAATGATTAACCCTCTACTTGAAATCTTTTCTAAGAAAGCCTGTTGTTTGTCTTTCTGACCTATTAGTTCATCGATTTTACAGTGAGCATTACCAGGATATCCTCCTGTTCCTAACTCTACGGCTTCTATCCCTTTTGATGCAACATGATCCAACATTTCATCAAGATCCATATCAGAAAATAACACTGTAAATACACCTAATTTCATAAAAATTCCTCCCATACAATGTAATCGATTACATATCATTATAGTTAAAAATATAGCAAAAAAATAACCTGTTGACAAACAATTCTAAAAATTTTAAAATTTAAATGTAAACGATTACATCAAAAGAATAATTATTGAAAGTGGGAAGCATCATGGCAAACATTCTTGAAGTAGCACGTAGAGCAGGTGTTTCTAGTGCGACAGTATCTAGAGTATTGAATAAGACAGGGACTGTTTCCTCAAATACAAGGTTTAAAGTTGAAAAGGCAATTGAGGAGCTAAAATATGAACCGAGTATGTTAGGAAGGAATTTGAGAAACTCCGAAAGTCGTCTATTACTTGTACTTATTCCTAATTTTTCAAACCCTTATTATACAGAGATTATTAATGGAATTGAAGATTATTCTATCGCGAATGGTTATAACATTCTTCTTTGTGAGACTGATTCTAATCCTGATCGTGAAAATATTTTCTTTAACATGGTCAAAAACAAATTGGCTGATGGAATTATTTCAATGGATCCTACCGTCAATATGCAAAAGTTAACTGAATTAGCTGATGAGCACCCCATCATTTTATGTAGTGAATATGATGAAGGTGGATCAATACCTTACGTCGCAATTGATAATGAATCTGCAGCATACAAAGCCATTAAGCATTTGATCAAATTAGGTAATCATAACATAGGGCTTATTAACACTGATGAAAAATTCTTATATGCTCGTCAACGAAGAAAGGGCTACGAAAGGGCATTAAAAGAATTTAATTTACCGATACGCAACGAATGGATTTATACCACTGCAGGGTTAGATTTTCAACATGGTGTTCAAGCAATGAGAAAACTACTTCAACTAAACGAAAAACCTTCTGCTGTTTTTGCAGTTTCTGATACATTAGCCATTGGGGCATTAAAGGAACTCAATGTTCGAGGCTTAAATGTTCCAGATGACTTATCAGTAGTAGGATTTGATAATATTAGCTTTTCTAACATGACAACCCCTACTCTCACTACAGTTGCACAACCGATGTATAAAATGGGATTCACAGCAGCAAGTATGCTAATTAACAGTATAAAAGGGAGAAAAGTCGAAAGCGTCATCTTGGATTACGAATTAATCATTCGGGAGTCAACGATGAAATAATGATTAATTTTTTGGGGGGATGATAATGCAAATAAATGTTGGAATAATTGGTTGTGGATCGATTACAAAATATCGTCATGCACCAGAGTATCGTGATAATCCATACGTTGACAACATTGTGTTTTATGACCGAAATAGGCATAGAGCCGAAGCACTTGCTGAAGAATTTGGTGGTCGCGTAGCTGATACGATGGAGGACTTGTTAGAAGACCCTTCTATTGCAGCTATTAGCGATTGCTCATCAAATGAAGCTCACCATATTAATACGACCAATGCTCTACTAAGTGGAAAACATGTCTTATGCGAAAAACCTTTGGCCATAAGTATTAAACATGCTGAGGAGATTCTTGAAGCGGAACGTCAATCAGGAAAAAAACTGATGGTTGATCATAACCAACGATTGACTAAAGCGCACCAGAAAGCTAAAGAACTAATTGAAAATAAAGAACTTGGAGAAGTACTTACTTTTAAAACTACTTTCGGTCATGAGGGGCCTGAAAGTTGGGGAGTAACGAAGTCTAATGCAACATGGTTTTTTAAGAAAGAACGCTCTTACTCAGGCGTAGCTGGCGATTTAGGTATTCATAAAATTGATTTGATTCACTTTTTATTAGACGATGAAATGGAAGAGGTCCACGCCTTTAAGGGAGCACTTGATAAAGTTGATGAAAATGGAAGTCCTATTGATGTGAGTGATAATGTTGTCTGTGCATTAAAAACGAAAAAGGGACATTTAGGAACTGCTTCATTTTCATGGACTTATTATGGAGCTGA
The DNA here is from genome assembly GCF_900103915.1 of Tenuibacillus multivorans. Classification (GTDB taxonomy): domain Bacteria; phylum Bacillota; class Bacilli; order Bacillales; family Alkalibacillaceae; genus Tenuibacillus; species Tenuibacillus multivorans. The sequence goes on from NZ_FNIG01000012.1 coordinate 32,358, forward strand.
AGACAATTCGACGACTATTTATTGTCAGAAAGGGATTATTAAAATTTATCATCATCCACAAGATCAACTTATTGTGGAAATGAAAGATGGTAGCGTTGTTCGGTATGAACTAGAAGCCATTCAAACAAATGATAATCAAACCAATACCGGTGTCATTGACTCATTTGTTGATGCCATTATTCATGATAAGGAACCGGTGGTGTCTGGGCAGGAAGCTCTTAGTTCTTTAAAAGTTATTGAAAAGATACTCCATCCTTAAGCATGAATGCTAATTTTATATCAATTTATGTAATGGTTTACATTATATTTTTCATTATTAATAAAGGGGTAGGAGGGTTTGAGAATGATACAACAACTTGCCATTAATTCTAATACGTATCACGGCTATTCACTTGAGGATGCTGTTAAAGGAGCAAGCAAGGCTGGGTTTACACAAATTGAAATATCCGCAGTAAGAGATCACACTTCTCACGTATCACACGATATGTCAAAGGAACAGCTTAATGAGGTTAAGGAATTGCTAAACACATTTGGCATGCGGTGTATTGGTGTTAGTGCGCATAGTAACGTGATGACGGAAGCAGGGATTACTGAGCTACTAGACAGTATTGATTTATCAGTTGAATTTGACTGTAAGTATGTCGTTACAGCAACAGGAGATTCACATGGTGATGCAGATGTAATTGATGATGTAGCTGTACTTGCTAAAAACTTAGAACCTGTTATTGAGAAGTGTGAGAGATTAAATAAGACGTTAGTCATTGAAACACACGGGAATAATTTTGCAACTGGTGTATCGGTGAAGAAACTAGCTCAAACACTGAATGATCGTGTTAAAGTCACTTATGATACTGGGAATGTGATTTTTTATGGTAATGAATTACCTTACGAGGATTTGGAGTCATCCGTTGATTACATAGAATTTATCCACTTAAAGGATAAGCTTGGTAAGAATAACGAATGGTATTTCCCGGCCATTGGTGATGGGAATATAGACTTTAAAAAACTATTTAATATACTCAAGAAAGCTGACTATGATGGGCCAATAAGTGTCGAGATTGAATTTACACCAGATGGACCTAAAAATCTAGAAGAAGTAAACGGATGTGTAAAAAGATCCTTTAATTATCTATCGCAAATATTAGATTAAACCAAGGGATAGAAAGGTGAAATTTATGAAGAATATTGGTCTTGTTGGCTTGGGATTTATTGGTAAACCGCATTTTAACGCTTATCAAAAAATGAACCATGGGCAAGTTACTGCAATATGTACACGAAGTGTTGTAACGGATCAAGAAATTTTGACTCATTTTCAAGGGGAATTTATAAAGGATTATGAAGCGTTATTAAATAATAAAACTATCGATATCATAGATATTTGCCTACCTACGTACCTACACGAAGAATACATTATTAAAGCAGCAAACGCTGGAAAACATATCATCTGTGAAAAACCTTTAACATTAAATAAAAATTCCGCTAACAGAATCATAAATGCCGTAAACAAAAACGGAGTCAATTTATTCGTTGGACACGTATTAAGGTTTTGGCCAGAATACGAGTTATTTAAATCATATAGCCAGACCGATAAACTAAAGGATATAGAATTAGTTAACGCCAAACGGCTTGGTCAATTACCAACATGGAGTGAGTGGTTCAAATATCCTGAAAAAAGCGGTGGTGCATTATTCGATCTACATATTCATGATATTGATTTTATTTATTACTTATTAGGTGAAGTCGAATCAGTATATGCTGTTGGAAGCCAAAGTAATAACGGAGCATGGAATCACATCATGACAACACTACTTTTTAAGAACAAAGCCAAGGCATTTGTAGAAGCCTCTAATCAAATGCCGGAGGGTTATCCGTTTACAATGGCTTTAAGAGCTCAAGCAAAGACAAATGCGCTGAATTTAAGTATTGTTGCTGGTGAAAACATTGAGGGTATAAATGAAGAAAACAACCAACTCATTTACTATGCTGATCAAAAAAACACCCCAATTAATATTGAACAATCAGACCCCTTTCAAAATGAACTTTCATACTTCGTAAGCTGTGTTGAAAACAACGAAGAAAATGAGATTGTACCTTTAGAAGATGTACGCTATGTCATAATGTTGCTAGAAGCGATTCAAGAGTCTTTAGAAACTGGACAAATGGTTAAAATCTAGCAATCTACTCTTAATAATATATTCACTTATGTAAACGCTTCAAATACCCACCAACCTCACGATAGAAATTTCAGTTTAAATCTAATAATGTGATTAAATCTGTTATCTCACATTATTTAAAATATAATATTTAGGCTACTTCATTAGTGGTTGGAATGTTGGCTTAGCCAACAGATTAAGCCTATTGCCTCGGTAATACCGGGAGCTATTTGGGATAATTAGGAGGATTTATATGAGAAAAGGTGTATTGTTACTTGTATTGGTGATGGGATTGATTCTTAGTGCATGCGGCAGTGAAGGGAATACTAACGGTGAAACAGGTGGAGGCAGTGATAATGGTGGTAAACACAAAATCGGAATTCTTGCACCAGAAGTTACTCATGGTTGGGTAGCAGCAGTCGCATATCATGCGGAAGAGCGAGTGAAAGAATTGTCTGATAATGTGGATTATCAAATCAAAACAAGTAGTAACGCTTCAGAAATGACATCTCAGTTAGATGATTTAATGACATGGGGAGCAGAAGCAATTGTAGCATTCCCTCAGTGGGAAGGGATGGAAGTTCCAATACAGAGAGCACTCGATGAAGGAATTGAAGTTGTAAACTTTGACATAGTTATTGATGCAGAAGGTGTATATAGAGTTGCAGGTGATAATGAAGATATGGGTGTTCAAGGTGCCAACTACATTGTTGATAAGATTGGGACTGAAGGAAACGTAGTGGTTCTAGAGGTACCTTCAGCTGGGTCAGTATCTGAATTAAGAAAGAAAGGCTTTGTTGAAACAATCGAAGAGATTGCACCAGATATGAATCTTATGACATATGCAACGGAATTTACGAGAGAAGCTGGTTTAAGTGATTTTGCAGATATCTTAACAGCTAATGATCAGATTGATGCCGTATATTCAATGGATGACGAGACGTCTATCGGTGTTTTACAAGCAATTAGAGAAGCCGGGAGATCAGATGTTAAGGTTGTAACTGGTGGTGGCGGAATGCAAGAGTATTTTAATATGATGCCAGAAAATGAGGATATCTGGATTCAATCTGCACTTTATAGCCCTGCTATGGTTAAAGATGCAGTAGATGTTGCAGTTGATGTATTAGATGGTGAGGAGGTTGAAGAAGATACCATTATTCCAACAACTGTAGTAGATAGAGAAAACTATGAACAGTTCCTTGATGAAAATTCACCTTACTAGATTTGGGCAATTTTGCGATATAAATACAAAATAGAGACGGGTTATGGCCATGCTATAGCCCTCTCTTTTTAAAAACTAACCTGGAAGTGATCGTATGTTTGTTGAAATGAACCATATTAAAAAATCATTCGGAAGTAATGATGTCCTTAAAGATGTATCACTAACAATAAATGGTGGGGAAGTCTACGCGCTGTTAGGTGAAAATGGAGCAGGAAAGTCGACCTTAATGAACATACTTGGTGGGGTTCACCAACCTGATGAAGGTACCATTTCTGTTAATGGAGAATTAGAAAAATTCAATAAACCCGTGGATTCACAAGAAGCAGGGATAGCATTTATTCACCAAGAATTGAATCTCATTAATGATTTACCCATCTATGAGAATATGTTTTTAGGAAGAGAACCTAGAACGAAAACAGGGTCCTTAGACCTTGAAAAAATGATACGAGACACAGAAGAAATCTTTCAAAAAATGAATATCAAACTAGATTCAAAGAAAATGGTTGGTGACCTGGATTCGTCCTATAAGCAAATAATTGAAATCTGTCGTGCGATGATTACGAATGCTTCTATTATTATTATGGACGAACCGACTACCTCTTTAACTGACCAAGAAATTGAACGAGTTTTCGAGATGATGGTTACGTTAAAAAATCATAACGTGGGGTTGATTTTTATCTCACATAAGCTAAATGAAGTCATGCAAATTTGTGATCGTTATGCTGTCCTTCGGGATGGGAACTTAGTATCTGAGGGACTCGTCAAGGATGTTACAACAGATGATCTTGCTCGTTTTATGGTAGGTTATGACGTTAGAACTGAACCATTATCTAGGAAAAGAGATTTAGGTGAAGAAATTTTACGAGTTGAGGGCCTTACATATAAACATGCTTTTAAGAATATTGATTTTTCAATTAGAGTAGGTGAAGTTGTAGGGTTTACGGGTTTACTAGGGGATGGAAGAAGCGAACTTTTCCAGTCTATTTTTGGAGCCAATGATATTTCATCAGGAAAAATATACTTAAATGGTAAAGACATAAAAATAAAAAGTACTTTGCAAGCAATCAATAAGGGAATTGCCTATTTACCTAGAAACCGTAAAGAAAATGCCATTATAAGGGATATGGATATTTTCGAAAATAGTTCAATTGCAACTTGGCCAAAATTTTCAAAAAGAGGTGTTATAAACACCTATATTCATAAAGACAAGTTTAAACACTTAAGCGAAAAATTAAAAATCAAAATGGGAAAACGTACAGATAACATTACAAGCCTTTCAGGGGGGAACCAACAGAAAGTTGTTCTTTCCAAGTGGATTGCAACAGATCCGAAAATACTCATTTTAGATAATCCAACACAAGGTGTGGATGTTGGGTCGAAGGAAGATATTTACGATATTATTTTAGACCTTGCAGATGAAAATATCGCAATAGTTGTCCTTTCAAGTGAAGCAAGTGAGATCATTCGTGTATGTGACCGGACATTAGTAATGTACCAAGGTGTCATACAAGGAGAGCTAAAGGGAAATGAAATGACCGATCATAATATTATGAGACTAGCAACAGGCGGAGAACTAACGAATAAGGAGTGGGAAGCCAATTATGGGAAATGAAATGGTAGTAAACAGCAGAACTAGTTATTTAGAATGGTTTAAATATAAGTGGTCAAACGACCCCTTATTCAGCATATTTATTGGATTAGTTATTATGATCATCATACAGACATTAGTTTTAGGGTTCGACTATAATTCATTCGGTAGTTGGTTTCAATCATGGTCTAATAATTGGATTAATATTCTTAGGAATAATGCAGGTATTGGGATTGTTGCATTAGGAATGACCTTTGTTATTATGACAGGAGGAATTGACCTAGCTGTTGGCGCGACATTGGTAGCAACAGGCGCTTTTGCGATGGCACTACTGGACGTTGGGCAAAGAGGAATTTTAGGCATTATTGGCGTAACAGGGTATCCGGCAATAATTCTAACCATTATTTTTGTACTTATATTTGGATATTTACTCGGTTCACTAATCGGTGTTTCCGTGACAAAAGGTATGGTTCCACCTTTTATTGCTACACTGGGGGCTATGATGGTTTTTAGAAGTGTAACACAACACCTCATGCAAGGTTATAATCCTAGAGTACCAGTAGAATTTCTACAAATTGCGAGTTTTAAAATAGGTAATCTAATGATTATGCCAATCATATATTGGTTGATTATAGCTGCCATCCTGTATTATGTATCGAAGCGAACAACTTTTGGAAGGCATATCATTGCTGTCGGCTCAAATGAAAGAGCTGCGAACCTTTCAGGGGTAAACGTTAATAAGGTTAAATTACGCGTTTACGCATTAATGGGGCTTCTCGTTTCGATTGCCGCGATTATCCAGGTCTCTCGCATTGGATCAATGGATTATGCTGGAGCAGGCCGGGGGATGGAAATGGATGCTATTGCAGCAGCTGTTGTCGGTGGAACGAGTATGATGGGTGGACGAGGTTTTATCCTTGGTACGGTATACGGTATGTTAATCATTGCTGTATTAAATAATTTGCTTAATTTATTTGGAGTACCACCTTTACTTGGAGATGCGTTTAAAGGTTTAATCGTAATTGCTGCCGTTCTTTTACAGAGGAAGGACAAATCCTCTTAAAAGCTTAATTCATTCAAGAAATTTACATTTATGCTGACAGTAAAATATGAATCCTCTAAGAAATCTGAATGGTTTAATATTTCATCCAAGATTTAATGTAATTACAATACAGGAGCCAAAAGCTCCAAAAAAAGGACTCTCCCCCTATTATATGGAGAGAGTCCTAATACACTATTTAATGAAACTTATAGTAGAGTTCCATTTTAATCTTCATCATCATCTTCTTCATCGTCATCGTTGTCGTCATCGTCATCATGATCGTCGTCTTCATCATCTTCATCATCGTCGTCATCATTTTCAATCTCGATTTCGACTTCTTTTTCATTTGTAAAATCAATCTCAATTTCTAACTCATTAATATCTTCACGATTAATATCAAGTTCAGATAAAATGGTTTCTAAGATTTCATCTTTTGTCATATCCTCTGATAAAGCTATTTCATCCAGGAAGCTTTCAAGTGTTTCAACAGCTTGTTCACCTTTATATTGTTCTTTACCTTCCTTACTTTCTCGCTTAACCTCCGCTTTTACCTTGTCTTCTTCATTTTCATACTTGAGTTCTAGTTTTTGATCATCTAATAGCTTAACGCCTAATTCGAATTCACGAATGCCATTATATCCATTATCTTGTGATTCTTCTTTGCCTTCATCTTCAAGTTCAATATCTACTTTTTTACCATTTGTAAATTTAATTTTGATTTCAAGTTCTTCATACTGACCTTCTTCAATTTGTAACGTATTTAATACTTTCGTTACAATATCTTCTCTAGTCATATCTGATGATAACGCTAATTGCTGGATGATTTCTTCAGCTTCAGCTACGGCTTCTTTTCCTTTTAGTTTCGTCTCTTGATCCTTTGACTCACTCTTTACTTCAGCCCGAACTTTCCCTTTTTTGTTTTGATACTTTAATTTATATTCTTGTTCCTCGTCTTCTACTTTGATTTCAAGTTCTATTAAATTTGATGTTGTATTAACTTGATCTTCATTTAAAAGACTAGCTTCTACTACCTCATCATTTTTAATTACTAGTGTCACCATATCTCCTTCAATCAATTGATTAGCTGAGATAAAGCGATCATAATATTGTACGATTAAGTCAGATGGGAGATGGTATGTAGCCTTATCACCGTCAGATGTTTCAATAGTGATGGAGCCCTCCACGTCTGTTGATTCAGTTTCGTCTATTTCTTGTTCGAAAGAGATGTCTGTGACGGTTCCTTGTACAGTAACTGCACCAGACTGTTCTAATAAATCTTCATTAGTACTGTCTAAAAATGCTGCCATTTCACCGCGTGTTACTTTTTTGTTCGGTTTGAACGTATTGTCTGGGTATCCTGCAGTAATATCTTGCTCAAGCGCAACATTGACATAACCAATCGATCCTGCAGGGATGGTATTAACATCTTTGAAGTCAGGGATACTTGTCATTTGCTCTAAGGCTTCGTCTTCTAGTCCAAGAGCTCTTACTAATAATTGAACAATCCATACTCGAGATGCTGGCTTATCTGCCTGAATTTTATCTTCAGTGGCATTGAATAATCCATTTTCTAAAGCTACAACGACATGTCCTCTTCCCCAAGATGGAATTTGCTTTTCATCTTTAAAGTGGAGTGCCGTATCACTAGGCTTAGACAATGCTTCATCCTCTAAACCCAGGAGACGTACAGCCATTACAATTGCTTCTATTCGCTTTACAGGTGCATTGGGACGAAATGTTCCATCATCATAGCCATAGATAACATCTTTAGATTGCATTTTGCCGATATATTCTTCTGCCCATGGTGCATCTTCTAAATCATTGAAGTCAAATTGAATACCTTCTCTTTCTTGATTAGATTCTTCTCCATCTTCCGCAGCTAGTGCAGGAATAGCCAGAAGAGATATGATGAATAACATAAGTACAGTTCCTAAAAAAAGTCTTGTTTTCTTCATTCGGAAACTCTCCTTTTCTATATAATAAAAAAAGTCTAACAATATTAGTTAGACAGATTTACCCAAAAAATGTTTAGGTAGCTGGCTAACTTTGATCAATAGATCTTTAGTCCCTTAAGCTTTGCGTCCTTACCTTTCGATAAGTTTGCCCTTATCTAATGATTAAATTTTAATAGGAATTAATAGAATTTATATAAACCATAGCAACTTACCCAAACAGTTACAAGGGTATTTTCTCCTATATATGAATATTTTTCCGAATACTATTGCTCATTTAGAATTATATGGAAAAACGGGAACCACCATAGTTCCCGTTAAAGATAGAAGATATATCAATAATGATTTACCAACTGATATTTTGTTTAACGTTGTTCAATTGTTGGGTAGAGAAATCTATCATTCGAACATATAAATCGAGGATCGATTGCCCATAATTGTCCCCTGGTACGGCCCACTTACCATTTAAGTCCGTCCATGCTGGCGCTGATCCTCGTGTGACCAAATCAAAGCGAGGGTCAACAAGCGGATATTCATCGGGTAATGGTTCGGTTGAGGCGTAGGCATATAAGTGTTGAATATGGGCTAATACGCCTTCTTCTGGTGTTTCAAAGCTTGCTCCAGGATTATCAGGACCTGTTGCGCCTAAGCCACAATAGTTGTTTTGCTCAGGCTGTACGACCCCCGTAAATCGTAAATAGTCCGTTTCGTGCATCGCTTGTGCAAAGGCGATATCTCCTCTAATTCCATATGCTTCTCCAATCGTCAGGTAATGGATTCCTAACTCAATGGCATCATTGTTTACATCTTTAACAAATAGATTCATTAACTCCGGTGACAGGTAAGTCTGTCCCATAATGGAATAGCCTGCATCATTTTCCGGTGCATGATTTGCGGTCGTTTCCGTGACGATAAACGCATCAGTAATTCCTGCGGCTTGAACTTCTTGTAAGCGATTTTCAGCATTATCTCGGTTAGAGAAAGCACCAGCTTGAACGCGATACCATAGCTGCCCTGATATTGTGATGGTTATAATAAAAGATTCAATACCGTGTGATTGCAAATAAGCAACACGTTCTTCTGCATTGTCCCTCGTTTGAAAGGAACCGGCGATCACTTTATAAAGTGTTCCAGTACCGTCTTCTTTACGCTGAAGGTTAAAAGCTCTTGCTAATCCATTGACATGTCCTTGAGCAACATCTTGTCGCCAAGCGGCATCCGACATGAGTGCTGCATCTTGAGGGTTATCAATAAACCCATTTTCAGTTAACAATGCTGGCATATAAGATTCACGCAGTACATGGAAGTTGGCTTTTTTCTGTCCACGATTTCGTAATTGATTAACCTTCGTGACCTCTTCATGAATGATATCCTGGTATATTGCTGTGGTAGAGCTGTCGGATAAACTGCTATGAATATAGTCTTCATAACCTCTTGCACTACCATTAAAAGCATTACAATGGATAGATAAATAGTAATCTGCACCCCAAGCATTGGCCTCATTGGTACGCTGAGATAAACTTTTTGTGAGATCACTAGAACGACTCATTTGTACGTCAACATTTTCATAGTTATTGATTAATAGGGAACGAATTCTAAGAGCTATATCTAAATTAATATCTTTTTCTAGTAGTCCATTCCCTGTCGCACCACTATCTGACCCACCATGCCCTGGATCTAAATATAGTTTCATACTATACTCCCTCCTATAGAGAAGTCATACAATAATATAGTATGAAGCGAGCTTCATTTTTAGTGGACGAAAAGGAAGAAAATTATAAAACAGGCTCACGTAGTAGTTACATAAAATCAAAGAAATACCGAATGATATGAAAAAAGATAGGTGACGTATATGTTAGACTATCGATTCGACTTAAATAGCGATACTTGAGTGTTTCCTGTTTCTCGCTATCCCCAATCAGTAAATCGCGTTTGAGGACCGAAATCGTGACACTTCCAAAGTATCCCGCAACACTAATAATCACACCTGATAAAATGCCAAATGTTAAACCAAATGGCGTCAAATAAGGGAATAAATAATAAGAAATACAAGTGGTTAACACTAATGCGCCCATAAAGCCTTCCCAAGTTATATAAGGGTTAGCTGTTGGAATTACCTTTCTTTTTCCGATATAAAGGGAAATAAGGTATTGAACGACATCACTGACCTGCGTTAGGATAATTAAAAACAACACTAAATTGGGTCCAAATTCCGGTGAAGCCGTTTGATAGTAGGCCAAGTGACTGAGACCAAATACCATCAACATGAGTCCCCATTGCGTAAAACTGACCGAGCGTAAAAATCCCAAGGTTCCTTTTCCAATAATGCGTGGTAACGGTAAAAATAGAAAAACATAAACCGGAATAAAAACAATAAACATCCCGTACCACCCGATGTAAATCCAGTAAAACTGAAGCGGAATCATGAGGTATGACCATAGAAAGATACGCCGATCAGATTTCCTTGATTTCATCATCGAAAAATATTCTCTTAATGCGAAAAAACATAGGACCATAATGGATATTAACGAGACGATTGGGTTAAATAACGTCGCGAAACAAAAGATGACAAACATACCCCACCAGGTTTTGACACGCATCTGGATAGCTGTGAAGTCCTTGTTTGGCTGTGTTTTCTTAGCAACGTAAAACATGATCGATGCGCCTAATAATGTTAAGAAAATAATCGATAAGGTCCATATCGTTTGAGTCATAAGTCTCACCCCAATCTATATATAAAACTGCATTCATTTTACAGTAAATAGGTTATAATGAAAAGAAGAGATAGATTGATAGAAGAGGGGATACGAATGACAGATCATCAATCTGTATATATTATGCTGTCGGATACAGGTACAATTTTTACGAGTTTAATTAAAACATATACGAGAGCGCCTTATAATCATGCATCTCTTTCGTTTGATCCGGAGCTTAGGGAAATGTATAGTTTTGGTCGAAAAAATCCAAAGAATCCTATAAATGGGGGATTCGTGAAAGAGGACATTTTAACTGGAACCTACAGTCGTTATAAAGAGACGACCTGTGTCATTTACAAGCTGGAGGTTACGGAACGCCAGGTTGAGAAAATGAAGCGCATTCTCGATGTCTTTATTAGGAATAATAATAAATTTTTATATAATATTTTAGGGGTGATAGGCGTTTCAATCAAAGAACCGATTGAGTTTAGTAATTCTTATTTTTGTTCTCAGTTTGTGGCAGAAATATTGAAGCGGTCGGGTATTAACCTCTGGGATAAACTACCTGCCATGGTCACACCAGAGGATTTCAGGAAAAATGAACGTTTGGAGTTAATTTATGAAGGTAAACTGTTTGACTTTGAACCGATTAAAAAGCAGCTTAAAAATTATGATGAATAAATTGTTTAAGAGACTTTCAACTACTGAATTAAAAGGTTAGAGAAAAAAGAATTAAGGAAACAGTTAAAAGTAACTTACGTTGAAGTTTATAAAAAGCTTTAGTGTGTTATTGGAAAGGTGTTTTTACTGTTTATTTACAATACAAGAAGTATTTTTTTCATACAACAAACGGCTAGTTAATTGAATAAAAAGCGATGACTAAAAAATAAAGGAAATGTGTTTAGCAATCGAGAAGAAGTCCGTAGCAATTGTGTGTAATAAGTTTTAAGAAAACAAAAGAAAGGAGGAGAAGACGACATGAAAAAAGCGCAAAATAATATCCAATTTCCAAACATTGTGTCACGAGACGAATGGCTTACGACTCGTAAGGAACTGCTGGCCAAAGAGAAGGAATTCACTAGGGCTCGTGATGCGTTGAATGCCGAGCGCCGTCGACTCCCAATGGTAGAGATTGATAAGGGTTATGTCTTCGAGGGTCCGAACGGTAAGACCAGTCTGCTTGATCTGTTTGAAGGGCGCCCTCAACTTATCGTACATCACTTCATGTTCGATCCTGATTGGAACGCAGGTTGTCCGGCTTGCTCACTGGCTGCGGACAACATCGGCCACCTCGCCCACCTGCATGCACGCAATACGTCACTGGCTCTAGTCTCCCGTGCTCCGTTTCCCAAGCTTCAGCGCTACAAGGAACGCATGGGTTGGAACATTCCTTGGTACTCGTCCTACGAAAGTGACTTTAATTATGACTTCCATGCTACGTTGAACGAATCAATCGCCCCCATCGAATATAATTACCAGACCAAGGACGAGCTAGTTCAGGCTGGCGTACCCGTCGATTCCGTACAGTCAATGGAAGTGCCCGGCGTGAGCACTTTTCTTCGAGATAATGAAAGAATTTTTCACACGTATACGACTTACGCTCGTGGAACTGATCTACTACTTGGCACCTTCAACTACCTCGATTTAACAGCACTCGGCAGGCAGGAGGACTGGGAACAGCCACCCGGACGTAGCGATGGCAACGGCAATACATGGCTTCGTCGCCATGACGAATATGATCACTCAGAGGACTCGGACTCCTGTTGCAATTCAAGATAGGACGACTTGTAATCAATGCAGAATAAATAAACTAAAGAAGAACCTAAGAAAATATAATGAACAGGGCTAAATTCCCCGAATAATCCTGCTATTAAAATGGATAATGGTTGCCATTCGGTCACAGATTTAACAAATGGAGTAAATTTAAATAGTATTAATGGGGTTCTCTAATTTGAGATCCCCTCTTTGTTTGTTTTCCCTTTAGTCAATTTAAAAAACGCAATTGCCCCTAAAGATGACGTAAAGAATAAAGTGAAACCCATTGGTATAGCTGTCGTTTCATTAATCCCAACTAAAGGAGATACAATGGATCCAAGTAGTAATGGGAGTGTTCCTAATAGTGCACTAGCACTTCCAGCACGATGACCTTGGTTTTCCATTGCTAATGTAAAGGTACTCGTTAGGATCATCCCCATGGTTGTCATATAAATAAAGATTGGGATGACGAGTGTCGCTAATGGCCCTTCAATAATCGTCATAACGAGAAGGAAAGAAGTTGCGCTTACTGCGGTGATAACAGCAATCCTTAGTAATTTTCTTTCGTGAATGAATCCACCTAAACGACCTATTAGAAAACTACCCGTAATAATGGCGATTCCGTTAATTCCGAATAATACACTGAATACTTGAGGCGATACGCCATAGATGCCTTGGTATACGAAAGGTGTGCCAGCGACATAAGCGAAGCTCCCGCCATGGATTAAGCCAACCGTTAAGGCATAGCCAATATAAGAACGGTCTCTTAATAAACTCCCCATCGTCCCAACTGAGGAGCTGATTGAGCTTGGGATTTGTTTCTCAACTGGTAGTGTTTCATGCAACCGAAACGCTATATTGATGACAATTAGAACACCTACAATGGCTAGAAAGTAAAAAATCGTATGCCATGTTGCAAATGGTAATAGTAAAATTGCTCCACCAGCCATGGGTGCTATCATGGGTGCAGTTGCATTGATGACCATTAATAGTGAGAAAAACTTAGTCAATTCTCGTCCGCTAAACACATCACGCACAACTGCACGTGAAAGCACAATCCCTGCGGAAGCAGTAAAACCTTGTAAAAATCGTGCGATGACTAAGGTAGTGATATTAGGTGCTAAAGCACATAAAAGCGATGACAGCACAAATAAAGAAATTGAAATAATTAGTGGCTTTCTTCTTCCTCGGGCATCACTAATGGGGCCAATCACAACCTGACCAACGGCAAGCCCAATTAAACATGTGGTTAAGCTTAACTGAACAAGCGACGCACGAGCCCCTAAGTCATTCGAAATTTCAGGAAAACTTGGTAAGTACATATCGATATTAAGTGGACCTAATATACCAAGTGTTCCAAGGAGGAAAGCCAAACCTAGACGTTCTTTTCCTGTTGGATTATGTAGCATGAGCTTTTACACCTTTCTATACCCTCTATATATTTAACAAATATAGTTAGTCTAACAGATGAAACTGTTTTCAGTCTATTGGTTTATATTTTTATGTCAATCAGGAGGGGAGATTTCTCCGATTTGGGGGAATATAGAGGGCATTTCAAGAAAATATAAAAGAGATGAACCAGACAGTTCACCTCTTTCCATTCTAATATCCAACTGATACATACTTCGTTTCTAAAAACTCTTCTATGCCTTCTTTACTACCTTCTCTTCCGATACCACTGCGTTTCATACCACCGAATGGTGCCTGTGCGGCGGAAGGGACGCCATCATTCCAACCGATAATACCGAAATCTAACTGTTCAATAATATAATCGGCACGTCTGTAGTTTTCCGTAAAGATATAAGCAGCTAGACCATATGGCGTATGGTTCGCATATTGAATCGCTTCTTCGTCATTTGTGATTTTCTGAATCGGTGCAATTGGGCCAAAGGTTTCTTCGTTCATAATGAGCATATCTGGTGTGACATCTTTTAATATGGTTGGTGGAAAATAAAAGCCTCCATTTTTAACATCACCTTCTCCACCTATAACGAGTTCGGCTCCTTTTTCCAGAGCGTCATCGACATGGTTTTTCACTTTATCGTAGGCACCTTCATGGATTAAAGGCCCGATATCCGTATCTTTTGATAATGGATCGCCGGTTTTTAACTCATCTACTAGCTCCTTAAATCTTTTAATAAAATCATCATAAATTTCATCCTGGACATAAATGCGATTGCTTGCGATACAGGTTTGGCCGCTATTTCTAAATTTTGATGCTAAAACACCTCTGGCCGCCGTTTCGATATCTGCATCATCTAAAATAATGGCCGGTGCATGTCCACCTAGTTCCATTGACATTTTCATGACCTGATCAGCACCTTTTTTAAGAAGCTGGATACCGACCTCTGTTGAGCCTGTAAACGTAAACTTTCTTACTTTGTTGTTCGTTAGTATTTCGTCTCCGATTTTTTCGGCATCACCGGTGACTAAATTAACAACACCTTTTGGGATGCCAGCTTCTTCACATAGTTCCATTAATTTAATCGCCGTTAGGGGTGTTTCATTTGGTGGTTTTACAACAAAGGTACAGCCAGCTGCTAAGGCAGGTGCAAGCTTACGCGTAATCATCGCAGCTGGGAAGTTCCATGGCGTAATGGCCCCAACGACCCCAACTGGTTGTTTACGGACGCGCATTTTTTTACCTTCGCGATCGGAAGGAATGGTTCTTCCGTATACGCGTTTTCCTTCTTCAGCAAACCATTTAATAAAAGAAGCGGCATATTTCACTTCGCCAATGGAGTCGTTCATCGGTTTACCCATTTCAAGGGCCATGATTTCAGCAAGCTCATCTTCGTTTTCATGCATTAAATTAAAAAGTTTTTCTAAATAATTGGAGCGTTCATAGGCTGTTGTTTGTGACCATTCCTGGAAAGCTTCATGAGCGGCATCAATAGCTCGTGTCGCTTCGTCAGTGCTCGCGTTCGGAACGGTCCCAACAACCTCTCCGTTTGCAGGGTTATTAACCGAGACTTTTTCTAGGTCCTGGCCAACCCATTCACCTGCGATATAGCAAAGTTTATCCAACAAAATCCCTCCTTGTGTTTTAACAAATAATGTCTCCTAATTTTTCCGTTAATTTAAGGTTTTCGCCGTAATCGACTGGACAATCAATCAGAGCCGGTCCGTCGATGTCGAGTGCCTCTTGTAGGACAGGTTTTAGCTCTTCAGTTTTCTCGATTCGATATCCCTTAGCCCCATAGGACTCGGCTAGCTTAACAAAATCTGGGTTGTCAAAACTAATATGTGATGCACGATCAAAAGCTTTCATTTGATGCCATTCTATTAGTCCATACCCGTCATCCCGCCATAGTAAAACGACCATTGGCAGCTTTAGGCGAACAGCTGTCTCAAGTTCTGCCCCTGTCATTTGGAAACTACCATCACCACAAACCGCAACGACTTTTCGATCAGGTTTAACTAATTTTGCTCCTATGGCTGCAGGTAGGGCAACACCCATGGAGGCAAGGCCATTTGAGATTAACATCGTATTGGGCTCATAACAGTGATACATTCTGGCTAACCACATCTTATGTGCACCAACATCTGAAATAACAATATCCTGTTCACCCATGACTGAACGGATATCTGAAATGATTCGTTGAGGTTTTATTGGGAAGCCCTGGTCGTCCTCATATTCTTTAACCTCGTTTAATATATTTTCTCGAAGTTTTGGTACCCAGGGACTGATTTCTCTTTTCTCCGGTAAGGCTTTTGTAATTTTTTCTAAATTACTACCGATATCGCCCACAACACTTAATGTAACGGGATAGTGGGAATCGGTTTCAGGATCGGTTGTATCAATGTGGAGAATCTTTTTATCACCAGTAGGATTCCAATCTTTTGGCGAATATTCGGCCATGTCAAATCCTATCGTGATGATTAAATCAGCTTGTTCAAAACCGCATGTGATGTAGTCTTTACCACCGATTCCTGTTGTCAGTAAACTTAATTCACTTGTCCAAGGGATCGCTCCTTTGCCCATAAAGGTATGTGTTACGGGAATGGCGTATTTGTCTATTAAGCTTCTTAGTTGTGGTGTTGCTTCTTCACGGGTCACGCCATTACCAGCTAAAATGAGTGGATGGTCAGCTTTCGTAATTTCATCCTTAGCTTTTTCAATTACTGAATCTTCGGCATCTGTGAAAGCATGTTCGACTTGGTATAATGGATCCTGATCCTTGGCTTCTAGACCCGCAATATCCTCAGGAATATCGATATGTGTGGCACCAGGTTTTTCATCGGCTGCAACCTGAAAAGCCTTCCTGACGACCTCTGAAATGATTTTGTCCGTTTTTAAAGCTGCATTCCATTTTGTAACGGGTCGATATAACGCTATTAAATCGTAGTATTGGTGTGATTCTTTATGTTGACGTTCTAATCCAGCTTGTCCAGTAAGGGCTACGATTGGAGACTGATCCATATTGGCATTAGCGACTCCTGTTAGTAGATTGGTGGCACCGGGTCCTAATGTAGCTAAGCAAACCCCTGGCTTACCCGTTAGTCGTCCATAAGTACCGGCCATAAAGGCTGCACCGGTTTCATGTCGTGTGACAATAAACTCGATTTTTGAATCTAACAAAGCATCCATAAGGTCAATGTTTTCTTCCCCGGGGACACCAAATATATATTCAACCCCTTCATGCTCAAGCATCTTGACAATTAGGTTAGCTGCACGCAAATTATTCATTCCCTTCCATTATTAGGTTAACTACAGTCACTATCGTTTAGTATGAATCATCACTTGTATATTCATTCATTAAAGAATGGCCATAATGGATTGGAATAAGACAAGCTCAAGCTTTCATATTTGTATAAAAAGGGGATTGGAGGGAAGCTTTTGTTGAAAGGAATCGATTGGCAGATGGTGGCGTTTGTTGGTGCTACATTATTAAAAGAATATTGGGTTTATTATAGATTGCCGCAAATTTATTACTGGGAATTGCATGCTTATCCAGTTTCAGATGATGATAACAATGGTAAGGCAGCTTAAACATAAAAATAGGAGGCTTCCATATGGAGGAAGTCTCCTTTTTGGTTAAAAATCATATTGAGCGTCTTTTTCTTCTCGAATTCGCTGATAGGTATCTGCTAAGATGACGGTATCTTCAACTAAACGATCGATTCGAAAGAGGACATCATCATTAATGATTTCTTTTCGCTGGAAATCCTCTTCTTCAATAAAGACATATGATTGAACGATTTGCGCCTTCATATAGCCTAAAATCGGTTTAAGTTGATTTTCTAAAATTAAATAATGTTTAGGCGACCCTGCTGTTCCGAGCATGCCGACAACTTTATTACGAAAAGCATTGACTGGAAGTAAGTCAAAAATATTTTTCAACGTAGCGGGAATAGATGCCTGAAAAATCGGTGTACCGATGATCAGTGCATCTGCTTCCATGACTGTTTGGGTAACATATTTCGTGTCACCTTCATATTCCATATAGTTGCGTCCGTCACTAAACTGTATGTCATAATCGGCTAAGTCGATGAGCGTCACCTCATGATCAGGATATTTGTCGTTCAATGCTTTTATCGTATAATCTATCGCTGTTCTTGTTTTTGAACCGACTCGTGAACCGGAGAGAGCAACAATCTTCATCTTTAGAACCTCCTATTTTTGGGCTGTATATTTTCTAATAGCTGGTAGAATTTCTGTACCAATAAAGTCGATGTTTCGTTTTAATTGGTCAAATGTTACACCTCCAAAGTCCATTTGCCCAATATAACGTTGGTGGCCGAACAGTTCATGCTGATAAAGAATTTTTTCAATGACTTCCTGTGGGCTACCAATATTCATGACATCTCGTGGGTCTGCACCTTGGGCAAAATGTTGCTTCGGAAAACCTTGACCGTTCGTTCTTTTCATTCCTTCATTAATGTGAGGGTAAGTTTCCCTCTGCGCTTGTTGAGTTGTTTCAGCAACATAGAAAAAGCCAGCTGTTGAGACTGGAAATTCTGCTGGGTTATAGCCGCTATATTCTAGTGCATCACGATAAGCATCAATCGAGCGCTTGAAAATCGCGGTGGGACCACCTAGGTGAGCTAGATACATTGGAACTCCGGCATAGCCTGCTTTTCTTGCACTAGCTGGTGTTCCACCAACAGCACGCCAAATCGGTAAGGAGCCTTCTTTAGGGCGAGGCAACACTCTCGCATTTCTTAACGGCGCTCGATATTGACCGTCCCAATTAACGATTTCATTTTCATTGATTTGAAGTAGCAAATCGAATTTTTCCTCAAATAAATCCTCATAATTACGCAAATTGTAGCCTAATAAATCAAAGTTCCCAACACGTGATGCTCGGCCAGCGACAATTTCCGTACGGCCTTTAGATATTAAATCAATTGTAGCAAAATCCTCGTAGGCGCGTACGGGATCTAGTGTACTAATGATGGTTGAGGAGCTTGATATTTTAATGTTTTCCGTAGCCTGCGCGATGGCTGATAAAACAACAGTGTGCGCTTGAGTTGCAAAAAAATCTTGGTGACTCTCACCGACACTAAAGAAATCAATGCCAGCTTGTTCAGCGAGTTGTGCTAATTCGATGATTTCGTGAATGCGCTGTTCGGCGGATATTCTATCTCCCGTTTCAGGGTTTGGGAGATGGTCACCTAACGTATATAGTCCGAACTCTAATCCCTTGCTTGGGTCAATGCGATATTTATCCATATATTTCAACCTCACTTTAATTACATTATCATTTATAATGCTATTATAGAATATATAAACTTTAATAGTAAGTACGCACTTAAAAGTGGTATAGTATACAAAATGATACTTAGGGAGTGAGAACTACCGTGAAAAATCCTGATGAATGTCTTGTAGAAGATGCTTTAGGTATTTTAGTTGGTAAATGGAAGCCGATTATTTTATTACATTTATTACAAAAAGGAACATTACGTTTTAGTGAACTCAAACATAGTATGCCTGGAATAACGCAAAAAATGTTAACAAAGCAACTACGGGAATTAGAGGATGAAGATATCATTTCTCGTATCGTCTACCCTCAAGTTCCACCTAAAGTGGAATATTCGATTACGGAGTATGGTAAAGGATTAGAACCGATTTTAGAAGCTATGCATGAATGGGGTAAGAAGCATACGCTTCATAAAATGGAGAAAGATAATAAGAAAAGTAGTTAATAATTTTTGGCCTGTATCGTTATTTAACAGATGCAGGCTTTATATATGGCAAAAGGCCTTTATATTAAAGAGAGGGATAACAGTAGAGCTTTCAAGAAGTACTTCATTAGATATCAGTCGCTCGTTTAACCTTTCCACTTAATCCCCTCCTTTTTAACGTTGTTCCTAAACGCTTGATTTATCTGATTTAAGTTAACGATATCAACATGATAAGGGATGTGCGACTCTTCAATTCGTTCACTCAATTCAACCCACTTTTAAGTAGGTATGGATGTATCAGCAGATAAAGCAATATCAATATCCGATGTCTTTTTTCCTTCATGGCGTGCCCATGATCCGAATAAATAGACGTCGATGGATGAATCCTGAAGGGTATCTCGAATTATATTGTTAAGATGTCTCAGGATTTGCTCACGATCACTTGAATTAAAAGTCATCATACTCATCCTCAATTTTTTATAAATTATACCATACACTTGGATTGATACAGTTTAAATGAATTTCTTTATATCCATAATAGCCTGCGTATGCATGCCTTCATGAAAGATGGTACGAATAAGCACTTGTTCAATGGTCGACATCCCCATTTCAGCAGGTGGATATTCTTCTTCTAGCCGTTCTCCAAAAGAATCTTTGATCGCATCTGGCTGTTGTTTTAGTAATGTCTTGAGTTCCTCGAACGTCGGTGCTTCATCATCAAAATTAGATGGACTCGTTCCAAAGCCGAACCATTTTTCCATGGATTCTGGATAAAGATCTTCTTTGGTTAACACTTTAATCCATAGGTATTGGTCTAAATAAACATGTCCTAAATTCCAACGGATGTTGTTATGAAAGCCTTTGGGGATGATCTCTGCTGCTTCTTCACTAACATCGTTTACAACCGCTAACAATTCCTCACGGTAAGTTTTAAGTTGATTAAACAAAACCTCATGACGTTTTAGCATGATAAAACGACCTCCTCTTTCTAACTATATATTCGTCATAAAGTAAAGGTTTCCTTCTTGTTTTGTTGAATTATATGAATAGATCATAAGCAAGTTTTGAAAACAAAAAGGGAACTCGTTTTCTCAAGTTCCCTAAAACTTTAAGCCGTCTGTTGTTTATTGGAGGTTATTTTTCCACCCCATAAAACTTTTCTTAATACGATCCCGATTAATCCAATCGATGTTAAGACAATACCAATCATTTGGTAAACAGTTGATGTATCAAACCAATTAACAAGCATTCCACCTATAAGTGGGGCGAATAAAATCATAAGGCTAGTAATCGAGCTAAATATACCTGATACGCGCCCGATATTTGCTTCAGAGGTTTCTTTTTGTAAGATATAATTTATACCAATTGAAAAAAGCCCAACACCTAAACCTGCTATAAAACCTAGTATAACAGGGATAATACTTGGAACACCGACATATAGGAATCCAACTCCCCCGAATCCTGCACCGATTAAAAACACACTCCCACCTAAAATCAACCCATAAGATGATAATTGATCCATTCGATTTAAAAACCAAATAATGACTAAAGCTCCGGCACCTGATGATGCCATAATCCAGCCGACAAGCTCCGGACGAGTTGGGGCAATCTCACGTAACAATACGGCTATTTGAGCATCAACCATTTGCACGCCGGTGAAACTAATAAGCGAAAATAGGATACTGACAATAATGATTTTACTTTGCAAAACCACTATCCAACCTTCTTTCCATGACTGCCAAAATGGAACTTTTTCTTTTTTATGAGTATCGGTTGTAGTTTCTTTTTGACCTTGTTTTAAAACACTTAAAAGAATCAGGGCCGATATAAAGTAAGCTACAGCATTTATGAGTAGGCTTAAATGTGGTGTGAAGGCTGATGCCAAGGCTCCTCCAATAAATGGTCCAATAATTTTTGTTAATTGATCTACTGAGCCATTGAGTGATACGGCTTTCATGATGAGCTCTTTTTTGACTACATGTTTAATTAAACTTTGTTGTGCTGGGAAATGAATGACTGTAAAGATAGCCCGTAGTAATATGATCGAAATCGCTATCCATGGATTTGGTGCGGTTAATAATGTTAGCGTTAATATCACTGTTGCAATATCAGCGGTCAGCATGAGTTTGACTTTATTGAATCGGTCCGCTAAAATGCCGGCGAATTGACTGAGAAAAGCATGGGGTAAAGCATAAGCTACAGGAATTAAAGCGATGATAATGGGATTCGCCTCCCATATATAACTGAATAGGATCATGATCGCCACCATATCAAACCAACGACCAAACATAGAAATCGAATATGAATAAAACAAGCGCATAAACGTATTATTTTTCCAAATAGATGTTGCTGTCATAAATATCCCTCACTTTAAATGTTTGATTTAATTTTAAAAGCTGTATGTCAGAGGAATATCAGACATAAAAAAATAATCCCCCAAACGAGAGATTATAAATTTTCAACTAGAATTTTTTCAATTTCATTTTCTAATAAAGGGGAGTCATATTCCTGGTTAAGTGCATCCCATTCCGATTTGATTAACTTTTGGGTTGGAGGGTCATCGACACCCATCTCAAAGAAATATAAACAAGTTCTAAGAGCTAAGAACAAGTGTGATTTAAATCGAGTTTCACGAATAACCTTAAGCCCTTTATTGATTTTTTCTCTACCGATTATTTTCTGATTTTGTTGAAGCTCGAATATACCTTTTAATATGTAAAAGAACCCTAATTCACGTTGATATGGCTTTTTTGCGAAAAATTCTTCCATCTTCGTTATAAACTCATTGATCCTTTTAGTTTCGTTTAGAGTCATGTCATATATCATGTGCATCAATTGCAAAAAAGGATAAAATCCATGATCTATGGAATCCACTTCACGGTTTGCAATGTCTAGCTGCTTCTTAGCCTTATCAAAATCCTTACTTAAAATATAGAAATAGGTAGGCGATAGTATGCTTGCCTCATATAATGATTGTTCGGAAAACACGTTCTTTTCTAATGCTGTCTCAAATAACGCCACAGCTTTTTTCGGGTGCTTGGTTAAAAAAATGTAAACATGAAATAATAGAAGTCCTTTTTCAGAAAAAGGAATATCATTAGCTCGGATTAATTCCCACATATCTCCCTTTAAAAATAAGAAGAGGATTTTCATGTCTTGGTCGGCCTCGATTCCAAGTGTTTCTTGGTGAAGAAGTGTCGTAAGAGCCTCACCATGTCCAAATAGATGATATTTGCTAAATAAATGCCTTGTTAACTGTTTAAACTCTTCATCATGTTTTAGGGGTGATTCAGTATTCTGTGGTTGATGTAATTTTAATTGATAACCATAACCTTTTACCGTATCGATTGTTAAAATATGCTTCCAATCATTTAGCTTTTTTCGTAAACGATAAATATGATCATCAACCGTTCGATCACTTGGTGACTCTAGTGGCCAAACGGCTTCTAATAGCTCTTCTCGTGTAAATGCGTGATTGGCATTCTGATACAAAAAGTCTAAAAGTGCGAATTCTTTTCGTAATAAATGAACCGTTTCTCCAGCATAAGTCACTGAATAATTATGGATGTGTAATGAGATAGGCATTTTTTTGGGTTACCTCCATAACAATGAGATAGTCATTACCAATTATATCAAGTTATTATAACATTGAATATGAGGTTCAAAAGGTATACTCTAAAAAGTGAAAAGCTTTCATAAAAAAAGGAGCATTAGCATGAGCAGTAGTGATGAAATTCGTTGGAAACAGTTTTTCGAGAATTTTGAGAAAGTTTTTAAGCTGTTAGAGTCCTATAAGGAATACATGTTTGAAAACGAGCTTGAGAAGGCTGGGTATATCCATTTTTATGAAATGACAATGGAACATGCGAATAAAGTGGTTTATGCCTATTTGAATGCTAAGGGGATTACAGTGGAAACCCCTCGTCAAGCGATTAAAGAAATGGACAAATTAAATATGCTAAATGATCAACGGGTTTGGTTTAAAGCACAAAATCGTAAAAACTTGCCCTTCTATATACATAATGATGAACTAGCCAATGAATTAGTCAATGATATTGATCATACGTATTTACCTGAATTAAAGGCATTTTATACAACGTTAAGTGAATTTGTATAGATTGTGGAAGCAATTACTAAACATACTCACACTTACTTATTAGCAAACTAATAGAGATTATACGTTAGAAAGAGGGGTGTGAGTGATGCAAAGAATGAACATTCAATGGCTTCCTGTAATAGCTTCTATTGGTATAGGAGCTGTTGCATATAGTATGATGACCGGTCGTGGTGGACAACTTCAAAGTTTTCTTCCCTTAATAACGAACATGATGGGTCAACAAGGGACGCAAGGTCAACAAAATCAACAACAGGGTCAGCAAGACACACTTAGTCAAATAGCTCAGCAAAGTCAGCAACAAAATCAAAAAGACCAACGTCCAAGTGTTCATTAAACGCCAGAAGCGGTATACGCCGCTTCTGTATTTTTTTGGATAAAAAAAGCATTTTTGTACACCTTATAAATGAAAATATATAAGGAGTTGGTAAGATGCGTAAATTTTGGCTAAGTATTATGTCGGTCATGTTAACTGTAAGTGTTTTGGGTATTGCCGCATTAAATGTAGGAGCTGAATCTGTTAATAAGGATGTTAAATTATCTGAAGAACAAGTTAATGAGATGTCTAGCTTACAACAGGAAGCATTTGATCAACGTAAGGCAATCATAAATAAGTATGTTGAATATGGTGTCTTCTCTGAAGAAAAAGGCGAGAAAATGATATCTCACTTAGAAGAACGTTATACCAAACTTGAGGCTAATGGTTTTATCCCGAAATGGGACAAAAAACATAAGAAACATAAACGGGACGATTCCTAACATATTATTGGCCGGCACATATAGTGTTGGCCATTATTTTTTAAGTAGATCTTTCAAGTGCTTTAATATCCTCATCTAAGTTCATCATTTTTTGCTCTAACACATCTTTCGCATCGTTGAGACCGTGATTATAAAAATGTGGAGCAATTTCCTTTGACATAAAATCAAGAAAGTTTTCGGCTGCCAAATCCCCAATTTCTTCTGATCTCTCTTGATAAAAATAAGTTTTAATTTGATCAATCATTTGCCTTTTCTGTTCCCGAGTTACTTTCATTAACATTTTGGACACTCCCTAAGAGAAATCTTCAGTTCATGTTACAATGGAACAAAATAACAGAAAGGGACGTTCAAGTTGATTTCTCTAAGTCTAATTGACATATTAGATTGGTTTTTCATTGCCTTTATTTTAATGCTTTTAGCCAATTTAGTAAAATTAATCGGGCGTGTTAAAGATTTTGATTGGTTGATATTAGTTTTAACAGCTGCCTTAACGCTCGTTTTCCTTATATTAGTTAATTTTGATGGGTATACATTTGAAGGATTATGGGAGAAGTTTTTGGTATTAACGATTTCAGCCTTCATCATTAATTTTGCTATGAAAAAGGCTATCGAGGACTTTTTTATTAAAAAGAAAAAGACGGTTAACTGGCGGAATGATCGGGCCTTTATGATGAGTGTAGTGATTACATCGGCTATTATATTAATCAGCTTTTTAAGCTATTCGATATGGTACACCATCCCTCGTGATATTGATCAAACCCATCAAGGTATCCATTTTCAATTAGGCGAAGGTAACCAAGACTATGAAGAACCTGTAACCATTCGTGTCAAAGGTGACTGGCGTAGAAGTTTGAGTGGAGGGGGTTACTTCGATGGGAATTTTGAAATAGTTGGTGATGGGATTCGTATAACTGGTGATGAAGCGGCGACGACGTTAAGGGTATTACCTGATCATATGGGTAACCGTGGATATTTACACTATAGGTCAACGGATGTGATTTTTAACTTTGGCGATGTTTATATGGAGGACGATTTCGAAGCAATTAGTGTCGCAAGGTCTGATAATGGCAGTTGGACTTCCAGTGATGGTTGGGTGATTTCAGCTCCAGCCAATACACGTGATCAGGGGTTAGAACTGGCTAATGAACTACATCCATATCGTGGGATAAAATTTGAGTAAGATTCGGATAAAACAATAGAACCCTCACTCTCCGAATAAGTGAAGGTTCAAAACACCAATAAAACTCGTTGTTACCCAAATATTTTTTTACAAAACCCAAGTAAAATTAAGAAAAAAACTAATAAATCGGGCCAATACCCCAATAAATATTAGTTATGACTTAATATTTTCACATAAAATTTCCGACGTCTTGGCCCGTCAAATTCGCAGAAATAAATCCCCTGCCATGTTCCTAGCAATAGTCTTCCATCTTCAACAATGATATGTTGTGAGGCCCCGACTGTGCTCGCTTTCATATGTGCAGCTGTGTTCCCTTCCATATGTCGGTCTAGTTGATGCTCCCATGGATAGACCTCATTAAATCGTCGGATCATATCGGTTTTAACGTCAGGATCTGCGTCTTCATTAATGGTAATGCCAGCTGTTGTATGGGGGCAGTAGACACTGACGGCACCGTCCTTCATGTTATTGTCCGAAATATATTGTTGTACCTCATGTGTCACATCAACCATTTGATCGTGTTGATTTGTTTGGAGTGTCAATTGCTTTAACATGTAACCCTTCCTTTACTCCACTTGTTTTGTATAAGCGACAACTTTATATTCAAATGTTGTTTTTTCAACGGTTTGGCCAGCTTCCCCAAAATAAAAGGAGAGTAGTGTTCTCGCTTCTTCTACGGAATCGAAAATAAAGGCTGTCTCAATGAAATGAGCTGTAAATCCGCGTTCAGTCCACATTTTAGAGTCACTTGATAAATTCTGTTTTGAGTAGCTCAAAAACTCATCATGACCGTAGTTATCAACGATAATAATGTCACCACCACTTTTCACGACGCGTTTGGCTTCTTTTAAACCTTGATCAAGGTCAGGAATACCGTTAAAGAAAAACGCCCATGTCGCATAGGCTGCCTCAAAAGTATTTGAGTGAAACGGAATGTGTTGCGCGGTTCCTTTCGCCCATACTAAATCTTTATGTTGATCAATCATGTTGTCATCGGGCTCCATCGCTATTATTTGCCTGCTAGAATGCATTACTTTTTCAGCGGTAAATCCGTTACCCGCCCCGATATCTAAAATTTTTCCGTTTGGTAAAGATGAATTCAGAAAATCTATTACTTTTCCTTCCCGGTCCATGCATCGCCTTTCAATTTCAAATAGTTCGGGATATTTTCCGCCGTAAAATGGAATGATATCTGATTGTTTCAAGATTAAAAGCCTCCTTAATTTTTATTATGATAGAAGACTCTTAGTTCGCAATCTTTCCATGTCATTTTTCCCCTTTCATTTTAGTATATTCTACCATACACTTAGTGGGTAAGGGAAAATTTAGAAACAATAGAGGTATGTTTATGAACGCACTTAATGAGTCTAATGATAAGATTAAACAGCTACTATTTATTGTAGGTATTATTTTTGTTGCTTTTAACTTACGACCATCGATTACAGCCGTAGGTCCGATTATTAGTGATATTCGGCTTGATACGGGCATGTCTAATGGTTTGGCAGGTATGCTGACGACGCTTCCACTAATTGCATTTGCGGTGTTATCCCCGCTTACTCCGAGACTTGCACAGCGAATTGGAAATGAGTGGACAGTCTTAGGTGGACTTGTCCTATTAGGTATTGGGATTTTAATCCGACCATCTGATTTGATCTGGCTATTATTTTTTGGAACATTACTAGTTGGAGCAGGTATAGCCATCTGTAATGTTTTACTTCCGGGAATTGTGAAGCAAAAGTTCTCAACGAAGGTTGGGCTTGTGACGGGGATTTATACCTTATCGATGAGTTTTATGGCGAGTATGGGTTCAGGAGTTAGTGTTCCCCTTGCACGTGGTTTAGGTTTCGGTTGGAAAAATTCATTGGTGTTTTGGGGAATCCTAACGGTATTGGCTATCTTAGTTTGGATCCCTCAACTACGAGTGAAATCAGGGAAACTTATTGAACCCGACCCGACTGATCGTCTAATGTGGAAATCGAAACTAGCATGGCAGGTCACAGTGTTTATGGGGCTTCAATCATTATTATTTTACTGTATGATTGCCTGGATGCCAGAAATATTATTTAGCCGCGGCATTGATATGTCAACTGCTGGTTGGATGGTTTCGATTATGCAACTTGTTGGCCTTCCGTCAACTTTGATTGCACCCTATTTAGCGGATCGTTTATCGAATCAACGGGGCATTATCATGGTGATGGGTGTTTTATACTTAATTGGAATTGGGTTTTTATTAATCGGGAATCATTTATTAATGTTATCGCTTAGTATTCTATTGATTGGTATAGCGCAAGGTGCGAGCATTTCATTATCACTCACATTCTTAAGCTTAAGGGCACGGAATTCGCGACAGGCTGCTAATTTATCCGGGATGGCACAGTCGATTGGTTATTTCTTAGCGGCAGTTGGTCCGTTTGCAATTGGATTAATATTTGATGTGTTTCAATCATGGAATATTTCAATCGTCATTCTTTTTGCGGTTTGTGTCATTATGACTCTAGCTGGTATTGGCGCTGGTCGTAACGAATACGTGCTTCCAGAAAACGGAGGGTAGTTCTAAGATGAAAAAAATTGACCGGTTTAAGCAATATATGAAGCAACATGAATCCTTATTGAGATGTCCCATATGTCAAAAGGGGATTAAAGTAACGGATGATAACGTGGTTTGTGAACAAAATCACGCTTTTGATATCGCGAAAAAAGGTTATATTAACTTTATGACCAAACCGGTAAACACCAAATACGATAAGGAATTATTTGAGGCTCGCCACCATATTATAGCTAGTGGGATGTATGAGCCTTTACATAAAAAAATTAGAACATTAATCGATGAAAAATATGAAACAGCTAACATAATTGATTTAGGCTGCGGTGAAGGGACACATTTGGCTTATATTGTAAATGAAGTTGAAGCTGAAGTAACCAAGTCGGGGATGGATATTGCTAAAGAGGGTGTTATGACAGCAGCTAAAAACCATCTGGACATGCTTTGGTGTGTGGGCGATTTGGCGCAAAGCCCCTTTCAAAGTTCAACGTTCGATGTTGCCTTAAACATTTTATCACCAGCAAACTATGATGAATTCAAACGTTTATTAACCGATGATGGAATGGTTATAAAGGTTGTACCGCGAGCAGGCTATTTAAAGGAGTTGCGCGAAGCATTTTATGACCAAGAGGATTATACGAACGAACAGACGGTGGATCGCTTTAAGGAAAATATGAATCAAGTTGAGACTTACCATTTGTCGTATACTTTTTCTCTTTCAAAGGATTTAGTTCCGTCACTACATAAAATGACGCCACTCACTTGGAATGTTGCTCGTGATGTGGCATTAGATCTTTCTGAAGTCTCCATCGACTTGGATATTTTAATTGGGAAAACTTCATAGGTAATGAAACCTTTTTATAGCTAAAACGACTTATAACATATAGGAAAAATAAACCAAGGGTTAAAGGAGGAATCATTTTTGACTAAAAAGAGTTTTAAAATGCTAGGTTTAGCAACTGTTTTAATTATGGCGGGGGTCATGTTTCAAACCATCTTATCAGGTAGCCAACCAGAGACAGAAGTGGCTCATGCCGACGAAGAGATGCAAATGGGTACCATCGTTGTTACAGGTGAAGGCGAGGTCACGGCTGAACCGGATTTAGCTGAAGTAAGATTAGGGGTTGAAGCAACTGAAACATCAGCTGATGCGGCTCAAGCTACGGTAAGCCAACAAATCGAGAAGGTAAAAGCAGCCCTGATTGACCAAGGTGTAGGTGAAGATACCATCGAAACGGCGCGCTTTCATGTCAATCCATATCGAATGGGTGAAGGTGACGAGCAGCAATTTCGTGCCCAACATGTGCTAAGTTTTGAGTATAGTGATATTGAAGGTGTGGGCGATGTGCTTGATGCAGCATCAAAGGCTGGAGCTAACATGATTGAGCCTGTTCGTTTTTCCCTAGAAGATCCAACAGAACTAGAGCATAAAGCGTTACAGCAAGCCATTGAAAAAACAAAAGCTAAAGCTGACACCATGGCGGAGACGGCTGGTAAATCCAAAGGCGACGTTCTTCAACTTTCTGAGCAAGGAGCAAACATAGATTTTCCAGTGCAATTCGCTGCTGAGGCAGCCATGGATCAAGCAGAAAGTAATTCGAGAACGGTTATTGAGGCTGGAGAAGTAAGAGTCGTTCAACGAGTTACGGTTGTATATGAATTAAATTAACGTATGAATAGGAAAGCCTGTTTTAATAAGACAGGCTTTTTTATTTGCAATAATCTTCTGTATAATGTCGATAAAACGTTAGGAATAATGAGAGGTTATTATGTTCGAACTACTGATTCAGACTTATAAAACAGATTTAATGAATTATTGCCGCATGTTAACTGGTACGCCATCGGATGCTGAAGACCTCTATCAAGAGACATTAATAAAGTCGTATCGCTATAAGGACAAACTCGAGATCGCGAGTGGTTTTTAAAAATTAGATTTAGATGTCAAATTTGATATACAATAATTAAAGAGCATAGAGGATACGGAGGCGATGGATTTGTTAAGCGACGTCGATTTAAAAAAGAAAGCTGTTGGGGAAAAAGCAGTTGAAGATATACAAGATGGAATGACGATAGGTTTAGGTTCTGGTTCAACCGTGTATTGGATGTTGAAAAGATTAGGTGAGAAGGTACAGGAAGGTATAAAAGTTAGCGGTGTCCCATCATCCGTTCGGACAGAAAACTGGGCGAAGGAATTTGGCGTTCCGTTAACGGATTTTTCTGAGGTGAATCGCCTCGATTTAGCGATTGATGGGGCGGATGAAATTGACCCTAATTTTAACCTAATTAAAGGTGGCGGCGGGTCACTACTTAGGGAGAAGATTGTGAATCAAGCGGCCGATCGTTTTGTCGTGGTGGCAGATGAAAGTAAGCTTGTTGAGGAATTAGGAGCCTTTCCGTTACCAATTGAAGTGGTTCAGTTTGGCTGGGAATTAACAGCTAAACATTTGGAAAGCTTGGGATGTAACCCTGAGCTTAGAAAAAAGGACGGTGACGTTTTTGTAACAAACAACCAAAATTATATTTTAGATTGTCAGTTTAATTCGATTACGGAACCAGAAAAACTTCATGAAGAGATTAAAAGCTTAGTTGGTGTTGTAGAAACAGGATTATTTTTTAATATGACAAATCAGGTTCTAATTGGGGAAGAACAAGGCGTAAAAGTGTTAAGTAGGGACAACCCAATCGGTTAGTCCCTATTTAACACCATAAAACTTCTCAGCTTCTTCTAAATATTTTTCCTCATCTGGCATCAAATCAAGATCTTCTACAATCGCAGCCACAGGACAGACAGAAACGCATGCCCCGCAATTGATACAAACATCTGGATTTATGTAAAATTGGTCTTTACCTTCTTCAATACAGTCAACCGGGCAAACCTCTACACATTCAGCTGATTTTTCTGATTGACAAGGACTTGTAATGACAAAAGCCATGTCGATACCCTCCCTTTACAATTCCTATTTATACTTTAATTGTTCAAAAGGTCTGGCGTCAAAGGATTGATATGTGGAAAAAACTTCTGTAGTCGGAGTAAATTACAGCCCTAATTGGAAATTGTTCTTCTAATCATGTTGTCATTCATATATGATAAAATTATACATATTTTCGGAAAATTAAGTCTCCTCGAGGTGATTTGGATGGGTGAAAAAAAGAAACGAAAGCGTGATGAGCGCGATTATTGGTTGTTGGATGCCATTCTTTCGATACCTGAGTTAATTTTTTATGGTGTTCGTGCACTTATTATAAACCTACTGCGGTTTTGGAATTAATGAAGCGAGGTTTAGTGATGGAAAAAATTATAAATCAAATTGGCCTTGAATCAATCGAGTCCACTAAAAAAATCCATAAAGGCTTTTCAAATGACGAAAAGTATATCATCAATCAGCGATACCTCTTAAGGATTTTTCCAAATGAGAATATCGATGAACGTCAAAGAGAATTTGCGGTTATTAACAAGTGTTCTAAGCTTTCCAGATTTGTTCCAAAAGCCTTTGAGTTTGGTGAAATGGAAGGCCGGGGCTATATGTTGCTTGAGTTCTTACCAGGTGAAGATGGTGAGGACGCTTTGGGGAAATTGTCAGAAGAAGAACAATATCAAGCCGGGTATCAAGCTGGAGTCGAACTACGAAAACTTCACCAAATAGAAGCCCCAGAAAATCATGATTGGTTTAGTGTTAAAAAAGCAAAGACAGAACGGTATTTTAATCGATTAACTGATGTGACATTTGATGAGTCTTTAAAAGACATGCTAAAAAACTACATTAAGCGCCATGAGCACCTCATGAAGGGTCGGCCGAGTACACTTCAGCATGATGATTTCCACCCAGCGAATCTACTCATTCATCAAAAAAAGTTTGTAGGTATTATTGACTTTCAACGCGTTGATTTTGGCGACCCACTTTATGATCTACATAAACTTGGGTTCTTTTCCAAACCGATAAGCATTCCGTTTACGAGAGGGAATATTGCAGGCTATTTCCATAATGACATACCTCAGTCATTCTGGGATCTATACGGATTGTATAGTGCGATGCATGTTGTGTCTGCCGTAGTATGGGGTGAACAATTTGATGCGAAACAAGCTCAGTTCTTAAGGGATCGAGCAATGGAAGTTATCGTAGATCATGATTACTTTAAGCTAGCTCAACCGATTTGGGCAGAAGGTTTATAAAGGTGGGAATGGATGATTGAAAGAAGAATCAAATTTAGTTCAAGCAGCCAGAGACGGTAATCAAGAAGCATTCGGACAATTAGTACAAGAACATCGTGCACAAGCTATTAATTGGGCACGGTCAATTACAAAGGATCCATATATAGCAGAAGATGTCGTACAGGATACGATTTTACGGTCATATATACATCTTGAACAACTTGAAGATTCAAACCGTTTTCTTCCTTGGTTTCGCCAAATGGTACGACATAAAGCAATCGATTATATTCGGAAAAACAGTAAAGATATGGTTTTAGCGACGGAGCACGTTCAAAGCATTGATGACAGTGTGGATGGACCGGAGGCGATGTTAGAGTATAAGGAATGGTTATCAGCTTTTAAGGGGCTGACCTCTTCTTTGTCCACCCGGGATCAACAGATTTTCGAAGCTCATTTTTTGAAACAAGTACCGCCTGATCACATTGCTCAGCAATTTGGTATCAAAACGAGTAATGTTTATAATATCATTTCGCGTGCAAAGGTGAAGCTGCAGGAAGTTGCGTTTAAACAAGAGGTACAACGATTTGTTACAGGAAGAAGAGGGAAAGAGACCTTAATGGCTCCAAACATGAGCTCATCCTATACGTCGTTGGGGCACATCCTTTATGAAGTTTTTCCTTATATAACGAACCGGAACTATAGCCTGAGTTATATTATGGGAATTACAGGACAAGCTTTTCGAATTCAAATCGCTCATGACATTGGATTGAGTAGTAGTTTAATATATGACTGGGATTGGGTTGTTCGAAAGGCATCTGAATCCCTTAATCTAAAAGTCCGTACCATAGGAAAACCAGGACGTGTGCCGACACCTAATCTATTGTCTAAAGCATTACGGATGATTCACGATTCTATTTACCAAGGTGTTCCAGCTATTGTTTGGAATTTAACGACAAGTGAATTTGGTTTGATTTATGGTTATGATTTAGAAAATGAAACATTTACATACAGTAATGCAACTTACTCCGATCTAAAGGTGCCATATGAAAGGCTGGGTCGAACAGTTGATCATCCGGAATTGTTTGTGGCAACGTTTGATAGATCGCCGATAGCATATGACCCTCAACAATGGATTAAACATTTAATCAAACATACGAAAGGTAATGAACCCACTGTTGACGGTTATGTTGCTGGAATGTCTGCTTATGACAAGTGGATAGATGCCTTTGAAGTGGGTGAGGTTGATTCAATGGGTCACGCTTATCATGTTGCCCTTTTAACGGAGGCAAGGGAACATGCTTTATCATTTTTACAAAGTGTCGAGGAATTTGTTGATGCTCAACCATATTTTCAAAGGGCCTTTGAGATTTACCAACGTTTTTACCCATCTTTCCCTTATGGTTTACCCGGTGTGAAAATGGATATAAGCCAGAACGCCATTAAAAGTTTAAGACAGATCAGGGACGCTGAAATGTTGGGTTATGAAAAACTTGAAAAAATTTTATCGAATAGTTGATAGATATTCAAATGTTTATTCGTCTATAGGGTGAATTGAATTTATTGGAGGGATTAAGATGACAATAAAAACTGTCAAAGAACCACTTGTTAAAGGCTTAGGAGGTGCAGCTCTACATGTTGAAAATCTTCAGATGATGGCGGATTGGTATGGCGAATTATTACATATGCCCGTTCCTAAAATAGACACCAATATGCCGTTTTATGTTTTTGACATGGATAATCAGGTGGACTTAGCCTTAGATGACCACCGTCATTTAGAGGATCAAACCCGTTATCCTATTGCGCAAATGAAAACGGATGATATCGATCGATCATATCGTCTAGTTCAAGAAAGTGGTAGCACTATTACACTTGAATTGCAGCGTCCGCATCCTGGTTTAGCTTATTTTAATTTTGAAGATACGGAAGGGAATATTCTAC
This sequence comes from Tenuibacillus multivorans, assembly GCF_900103915.1. Classification (GTDB taxonomy): domain Bacteria; phylum Bacillota; class Bacilli; order Bacillales; family Alkalibacillaceae; genus Tenuibacillus; species Tenuibacillus multivorans. The sequence goes on from NZ_FNIG01000012.1 coordinate 66,577, forward strand.
AAATGGTGGAGTCAGACTGGGTCAATCCGAATCCAGTTAAACCGACTAATCCCAATCACCCGATTAAAAACCACTTAAATACTTGTATTTTCCCAGTACAGGATTTAAAGCGTGCAACGGAGTGGTATAGCAAGCTTTTAGGCTATCCTATTAAGCCGGAGCGGCAAGATGGTGGGCCAATCTACTGGTTTGAAATGGATAGTGGGACAGGGATTTTACTCGATGATAATCGTCATAATCAGGAATTAGAAAAATTCCCGACTTTCATGTTAAAAGCAAGTGAAATTCATGAGGCTTATGAATTTGTAAAGCAGAAAAATATTAATATATTACAAGATATGCAATTCGATCATTTCTTCATCATTAAAGACCCTGAAGGAAATTCAGTTATGATTTGTGCGTAAAATCATGCTCCTACATCAATGTGGGAGCTTTTTTGATGTTATTAAATAAACTAAATCGAAAGTGGAATACTAAGGCAAACTCAATTGTATGAGGAGGATTAGTATGGACCAAGAAATGAATTATGGCGATGATTATAAGTACATCCCAACAACGTCAGTCGGAAGTGGAATAGGTGTAGAAGTGTTACCTGATATTTATAGTCATACGATTCAAATTGTCAATATTGTATTAGTCGGTAATCCATCATCAGGTGAATTTGTACTCGTTGATGCTGGTATGCCTGATTCAGCTGAAAAAGTTATTGCGGTAGTGGAAGAGCGATTTGGTGAAGGAAGTCGACCACAAGCGATTATCCTAACGCATGGACATTTTGATCATGTTGGTGCAATCATTGAGCTAGTGGATCATTGGAATGTTCCCGTTTATGCACATCCGAACGAGATTCCATACTTAAAAGGTGAAAAAAGCTATCCTGAACCTGATGCATCTGTTGAAGGTGGAATGGTGGCAAAAATGTCTCCATTATTCCCAAATGAGCCGATTCAGTTAGGAAATCATGTTGAAACACTACCTGAAGATGGTTCTGTTCCACATATGCCAAATTTCCGTTGGATTCATACCCCTGGGCATTCGCCGGGTCATGTATCATTTTTTAGAGATGGCGATGGCACGTTGATTGTTGGCGATGCTTTTGTGACGGTCAAACAAGAAAATCTCTTTGATGTCATGACACAAAATCAAGAAATCAGTGGTCCGCCAAGATATTTAACAACGGATTGGCAAGCAGCTAAGCAATCTGTCGAAAATTTAGCAGCGCTCGATCCTAAAGTAGCGGTTACCGGCCATGGTTTGCCAATGTCCGGGAAGGAATTAAAGGAAAGTTTAAATATGCTGGCACGAGATTTTGATTCCATTGCTGTACCAGACTTTGGGAAATATGTTGATCGAGAAGAGCATTAAACTATTTTCCAAAAAATTAGTTTTTAGCATTGCATAACTTGATTTGACTCACATATGCATAAGGTATATCCCATTTTTATAACCCATTATTCGTTGACACGTTAAATGACCCGTGCTAATATATCTATAATTTAAAATTGAATAATGATTGATAACTCTTATCTAGAGTGGCTGAGGGACTGGCCCGAAGACGCCCGGCAACCTTCAAACAGCGGTTTGAAAGGTGCCAATTCCTGCAAAGCAGTATTTGCTTTGAAAGATGAGAGGGACAAATGATGTAAGATCGGAATATTTGGTCTCTCTGTTCAAAGCAGAGGGACCTTTTTATTTATATCAAAGTTTTTGGGAGGAGGATGGAAGTGGGAAAGATCATTTCATACCAGAGTGAAACGATATCGATTCCGAATTTCATATTAGAGTCAGGTGAACAATTTGAAGAAGTGAATTTAGCATATGAACGCATTGGTCCAGAGGGAGCTCCCGTCATTCTGGTGTGTCACGCTTTAACAGGTGATCAGTTTACAGTTGGAACTGAAAAGAACCCAGGGTGGTGGCGTGGCTTAATCAACGAAGGTGGATATATTGATACACGGTCTTATCAAGTGATCACCTTTAATGTTTTAGGTGGCTGTGATGGCTCGACTGGACCAGGGGCATTGGGGAGGGATGGTAAGCCTTATCGCCATCGTTTTCCTGCGTTGACGGTAAGAGATCTTGTAGAAGTTCAGTTTGTGGCACTTCATATGTTAGGGATTAACCATTTGAAGGCAGTTATCGGTGGATCGCTCGGTGGCATGCAGGTTCTTGAATTTGGTTTGATGTATCCAGAGTTTATGGAAGCGATATTTCCGATTGCGGTTACACCTCAATTTAGCGATTATGCGATCGCATTTAACCATATTGCCAAACAGGCGATTTTACAGGATCCTGCATTGGAGAAAGGAGAGCATCCAAAGCAAGGGCTAAGTCTTGCTCGAATGATTGGGATGATCACTTACCGGTCAGATGATTTATTTTGTAAACGATTCGCTCGTGGTGAGATTGATGGCGGATATGATGTGGAGTTGTACCTGAACTATCAAGGTGAAAAGTTAGCAAATCGTTTTAATGCTCATAGTTATTTAAAGCTATTGGATGTGATGAACAGACATGATATTAGCCGTGATCGTGGTGGTTATCAAAAGGCAATCTCACAATACCGTGTACCCATTTTTGCGTTAGGTTTTAAAAAAGATTTACTTTATCCTCCGACAGAGCTGAACCGATTTGTTGTCGATGTTCAGGAAGTCGGTGGTTATGCAGAGTTTTATGAAGTAGATACCATGTATGGTCACGATGGATTTTTAGTGGAATTTGAAAAATGGGGTCTAATTATTCAAGAGAAACTAGCATCGTTAACAGCAAAAGCTGTTTAAATAAATTAAAAAAGGGAGCGACTGTAATGAGTGAAGAGAAACATTATCGTTTAGAAACTGTAGGAGTTCATGAGGGATTAAAAGCTGACCCTGTCACAGGATCGAGAGCATTACCGATTTATCAAACGAATTCATACCAGTTCCAAAATACCGACCATGCCGCTAATTTATTTCGTCTGCAGGAAGAAGGGTATATCTATTCACGAATTGGTAATCCAACAGTAGCTGCGTTAGAAGAGCGTGTAGCACAACTAGAAGGCGGTATTGGGGGTCTAGCGTTTGCCAGTGGAATGGCTGCGATATCAACAGCCATTTTTAATCTGGCGGAGGTAGGCGATGAGGTTGTTTCTGCATCCACATTATATGGTGGCACGTATAATTTATTTTCAACAACCTTACCTAAACACGGCATTAAAACACATTTTGTGGACCCAACAGATCCTGAAAATTTCCGTCAGGTGATCACACCAAAAACTAAAGCGATCTTTGCCGAGACTATCGGTAACCCTGGTTTACATGTGTTAGATATTGAAAAAGTGGCTGAAATTGCACATGAGGCTGGTATTCCATTAATTGTTGATAACACTTTTGCCACTCCGTATTTATGTCGTCCGATTGATTTTGGCGCGGACATTGTCGTTCATTCCGCAACGAAGTGGTTAGGTGGAAACGGCACAACGCTTGGAGGTGTTCTTGTCGATGGTGGTCAATTTGACTGGAATTCGGAAAAATTTCCTGGATTCACTCAACCAGATCCAAGCTATAACGGAATCGTTTATGCTGAGGCATTGCCTGAAGCGGCGTTTATTACAAAAGCGCGTGTACAATTATTGCGCGATACTGGGGCTGCTTTAAGTCCATTCAATGCCTTTCAAATTGCTTTAGGAATTGAAACCTTGCACGTTCGCATGAAGGAACACGTTGCGAACGCAAGAAAAGTAGTGCAGTATCTAGAAGCGCATCCGGGTGTCGATTGGGTGCTATACCCAGAACAAGAATCTCATGGTTCCTATGAATTAGCGAAAAAATATTTTCCTAAAGGTGCTGGTTCGGTTGTTGTTTTTGGAATTAAAGGTGGCCGCGAAACTGGTGCTAAAGTCATAAACAGAGTGAAATTGTGGTCACACCTAGCTAACGTTGGGGACGCCAAAAGTCTAATTATTCACCCAGCAAGCACAACACATCAGCAGTTAAGCGACGAAGAAATTAAAGCGACTGGTGTCACCGATGACTTAATTCGTTTATCTGTAGGTATTGAAAATATCGAAGACTTAATAGAAGACTTAGAGCAAGCCATTGAAACCGCGACAGGAAAAACGTCTAGAGAAAAATCTGTAAAGGCTTAATAAATAGCAAAGGGGGCTGGGACGTAACGAACAGCACTAAGATTTAGCGGAGGAAATATACGTAGACTCCTGCGGGAGGAAAGGCATAGGTGAGACCCCACAGTGCGCAAGCACGAGGTCGATGACAACCGGTCACGTCCTGTGACGTCATCGACACTAGCACATCCTGTGCGTTGGAGGCTCACCAGCCGCCACTGCATAGAAGACACTGTGAAAGCGAACGACAGTGAGCTTGAGCAGATGTCGCACTTGTGCCCTTTAGGGTAAAAGCGAAGTTTATTTCCGGAGCGGGTTATTTGCACTAACCATTTATTCTAGGTGTTTGATAAAAATCTTTTTTCCCGGCCTCTTTAAATTGACTAACATGATTCCTCTCAATATTAACGACTCAGTTTCCTTATATTTCAATTGCATCGCTTCACGGGTTGTTGTAAAATTAATGGTTGGAAAAAATAATTCTACGTACTTATACGTAAGAAAATTCAATTATGAGGTGGTTTTATTTATGGGAGATAAAACTTATCGCGTATTGCTATATTATAAGTACGTTCATATTGACAATCCAGAAGAATTGACGAAACAACATCTAAAATTCTGTAAGGATCTAGGTCTTAAAGGACGTATTTTAATCGCGGAAGAAGGAATTAATGGTACCGTATCTGGTACGATTGAACAGACAGATAAATATATGGAGACGCTTCGTCAAGATCCACGTTTTGAAGATATTGAATTCAAAATTGATGAAGCAGACGGACATGCATTTAAGAAAATGCACGTACGTCATCGTCCAGAGATTGTAACTCTACGTTTGGAAGATGACATTGATCCAAACGACTTAACAGGTAATTATCTCGAACCAAAAGAGTTCTATCAATTATTACAGGATGAAAACACAATTGTGTTAGATGCCCGTAATGATTATGAATATGACTTAGGTCACTTCCGTGGTGCAATTCGCCCGGATATTAAAACGTTTAAGGAATTACCAGAATGGGTTCAAGAAAATAAAGAGATGCTTGAAGGCAAGCGGATTCTAACTTACTGCACAGGCGGTATTCGTTGTGAGAAATTCTCAGGCTGGTTGAAAAAAGAAGGCTTTGAAGATGTCAACCAGCTCCATGGCGGAATCGTTTCTTATGGTAAAGACCCAGAAGTTCAAGGTGAGCTGTGGGACGGTAAGATGTACGTGTTTGATGAGCGCATTAGTGTTCCAGTTAACCAAAAAGAACACGTTATTGTTGGTAAGGACTACTTTACAGGTGAGCTTTGCGAACGATATGTGAACTGTGCTAACCCAGTATGTAATAAACAGATTATTTGCTCTGAAGAGAACGAACATTTCTTCATGCGTGGCTGCACACACGAATGCCGTACAGCAGAACGCAATTTATATATTGAAGAACATGGATTAACAGAAGAAGAAGTTCAAGAACGACTAAGAAAAATTGAAGAATATGAAGCAAAAACTCAAGGTGTTTAATCTAGATCCACATGCTACGCTCAGCGGAGTATGTGGATTTTTTATATGCTATAATCTATATAGATATAAAAAGAAGGATGAATAGATATGAGGCAACCACCAAAGCAAAGAATTGCCATGGGTGCGATTAAAGCATGGCGTCTAAAGGCACTAATTTTATTAATTATTCCTGTCGTTATAACAGGTATCGTGATGGTATTAACATTTATATTTGATTTTATTCCTTATTTGGTTTCTATTCTATTAATCGTGATCACAGTAGTAGATGCGATTGTATCGCCATTTCTCATTCCCAAACTAAGATGGAGGCGATGGAGATACGAGATATTAGATGAAGAGATTTATGTGCAACATGGTGTTTTAGTGGTATCGCAAACATTAATTCCGATGGTCCGAGTGCAACACGTAGATACGAAACAAGGCCCCATACTAAAAAACTATCAATTAGCTACTTTGACGATTACGACTGCGGCTACAACGCACGAAATTCCAGCTTTACCTGAAAAAGAAGCTGCAGATTTGAGAGATTTAATTTCAGATCTGGCAAGGGTGGGACAGGATGATGTCTGATTATAAACGATTACACCCTCTTGCCATTTTATTTAATGTTTTTAATTTATTTAAAAGCTCCTTTTATTTTTTGTTTACGATTATAGTACTATCCATAGGTGATGGGTTTATCCTTTATACTCTATTAGGCCTGAGTGTATTAACGATTGTCTTTGCGGTTATTGGTTTTTTAATATGGCGTCGTTTCGAGTATTCCGTGTCATCTGATCAGATACATATTAAGCAAGGATTACTGATTAGAAAAGATCGCTATATTTCCAAACATCGCATCCAATCGATTGATTTAACTCAAAGTATTTTTCATCGCCCTTTAGGATTGACTAGGGTCGATGTTGAAACGGCTGGGAGCGATAAGAAGGTTGATGCTGCTTTAAGTGCTGTTCAATTATCTGAAGGTAAGTGGATTCAAAATGTCATGAAAAGTCGTGCGAACGTTGGGCAAGACGCGAGTATCGATCATCATGAATCTGTTCAGCGACCTAATCGAAATATAACTAATAAGGAATTATTCATTGCTGGTTCAACTTCTGGAAGTGTAGGGGTCATTTTAGGTTTAATCGGTCTTCTTTTTAGTCAAATTGAAAATATTATACCTGAAAAATTTTACAGCATGACCACTACATGGTTTCTATCACAGGCTATAGAAACGATTATATTGATCGCTTTAGTCATTGTCGTATTATTATGGTTACTAGGAATCTTAGGGACATTTATCAAATATGGTCAATTTCAAATAACGAGATATGACAATGAATTATTTATAACACGGGGTTTACTCGAGAAAAAACAAATGACGATTCCTTTAAAACGTATACAGGCGGTGGGCATAGAGGAGGGTTTGACTAGACAACCATTTGGCCTCGCCACTATTTATGTTGTCATAGCTGGTGGAGAAATTGGACAAACAGCTGATGCGCATACGTTGTTATTTCCAATCATCAGAAAGTCTAAAGTCCAAAACTTCCTTAATGAGATCTTACTCGAGTATAACCATTTCCCATCTGACATGGTGAATGTTCCCAAACGCTCTATCCCATATTATATGGTCAGAGTAAGCATTTTACCGGTTATCTTGTTTGTCGTTTCTTATATATTCTACCCACAATTACTATGGATGTTTTTCATTATTTTTTCTATTGCCTGGCTATTAGGGATAGCTAATTATCGCAATTCTAGCTACGGGATTAATGGTCGATATTTAGCCATTCAATTAAGACGTTTATCAAAAGAGACTGTGTTAGTCCCTCGTCGTCGGGTACAATCGATTGAAAACAAGCAGCATGTTTTACATCGTAAGCAGGCATTAGGACAGGTTATCGTTTCGCTTTTAAGCAAACAATCTGGAAGTCATTTAACGGTAAAAGAATTAGAACAGGATGATATAAATAAAATGTTAGATTGGTTATCAAAATATTAATAAGAAGGCTTACAGAAAGGAGTTTCTGTAAGCTTTTTCATACTTAATAATAAATCTTGAATTCAGTATCCATATCAATTATACTATTAAATAGCTACTTTGCATTACAAGTTAGTGTAACAAAAGTTGCTTATTTTTCGGTTTGCTATTTGGTATTACAAGGTAGGTGGGAATTTGTCATTAAGAACGCAGTTATTAAAAGGGATTTTAGAAGGTTGTATTTTAGCTGTGATAGAAAAGCAAGTTGTTTACGGTTATGAGTTATCGCTTAAGCTTCAGCACTTTGGGCTTGAGGTGAGTGAGGGATCGATTTACCCCGTTTTATTACGTCTTCAAAAAGAGAATCTAATAAAAGGGAAAATGAAAAAATCGCCTAGTGGACCCAATCGCAAATACTATTATTTAACGGATGAAGGGCAAGAAGCATTAGAAGATTTTCGACATAATTGGGAGTGGGTTAAACAGCCCGTTGATCAATTATTAGATAGGAGGGACAACTTATGAATACGAAAGAATTAATTAAAGCAAACAATGACAAACGAAAGCTTTTAACAAAAGAGACCCAAAAATATTATGAAGATATGTTGATTTATATACGATTATCCTATGATAAATCCGAACACGAGACTGAGGAGATTTTAACCGAAATGTTAGATCATTTGCTTGAGGCACAAGAAGATGGAAAAACAGCAGTCGATGTCTTTGGTGAAAACCCGAAACAATATGCGGATGATATCATTGGAGAATTACCTAAAATCGTGACTAAAAAGAGAATTAAATACATGGGGATGGGGATTTTATATTTTCTAGCTGCATTAGCGATTTTATCCGCTTTGTTCAATGTTGTAGAGCACTATTTATTAGATCTTAATGAATTAACGTATAAGATCTATTTGGGAACACAAATCGCAAATCTTATGATCGCCATTCCAATTGCCTTCTTACAATTGATTGTCATTTTACATTATCTGCGATGGGAAACGTTTAAAAATATAAATAAAGTACTAGCGTTTTTCATTTATTGGATTTTTGGGTTGACCTCTATAGGATTGTTCTTTGTTATCATTTATTTCATGCCAAGCTTTGGTCCGCTCATTGAGTGGAACGTGTGGTTTAATTTAATTATTGGTGTTGTATTATATGTGTTAGCAAGATCAGTTAAGAGTTTTATCTAAACAACATTTTTGATAACCGAAAGCTTTTGTGAAATACTTTTATGTAGGTTCTAATATAAAAAGGAGCTGATCTCATGAAAGTTTTAGTTGTTGGCGCAAATGGCCAGATTGGAAAACAAGCCACTGAATTTTTACATGATTATGATGAACACCATGTTCGTGCTATGGTTCGAAAGGAAGAACAGTTAAACGAATTTAAGGAAAAAGGTATTGAAGCGGTACTCGCTGATTTAGAAGGTTCGGTTGACCAGCTCACACAAGCAGCAGAAGGTTGTGACGCGGTTATTTTCGCAGCAGGTTCTGGTGGCCAAACAGGTGCTGATAAGACATTATTAATTGATTTGGACGGTGCCATTAAGATGGTTGAAGCGGCTGAAAAAGCTGGTGTTGAGCGTTTCCTAATGGTTAGTGCACTCCAAGCTCATAACCGTGACAATTGGAACGAAAAAATTAGACATTACTATGTAGCGAAACATTATGCAGATAAAGCCTTAGTTGCAAGCTCCCTAAACCATACGATTGTAAGACCTGGTGGGTTGTTAAATGAACCAGGAACAGGAAAGATTAAGGTAGCAGATGACTTACCAGAGCGAGCTACTATACCGCGTGAGGATGTTGCGCGTGTTCTTGTTGCTTCATTAAACCAAGAAAAGACGTTTAATCGCGGATTTGATTTGCTATCAGGTGATCAATCTATAGAAGTTGCGTTAAATAGTTTATAAAAAATGAGTAGGTCTATGGGTAGTGAACCCCAAAAGTTAGAGTTTTGATTATGCAACTGTGTGGCTGGTTTGAGTTCGGTATTCCACTGGACTTAAACCAGCCAATTTTTCTTTTATGCGTTCGTGATTGTAATAATCGATGTACCTCTCGATATCCTTCTTTAATTCAGTATAAGAAACCAAGGGTTCCCCGTAATACATTTCTTGCTTCATAAGGCCAAAGAAGTTCTCCATCACGGCATTATCTGCACAGGTCGCTTTCCTAGACATACTTTGAAAAATTTTGTTCTTCTTCAAGGTTTTTACCCATTTACGATGTTGATAATGCCACCCTTGATCTGAATGGATGGTGGTTCTATACTCA
>NZ_FNIG01000011.1 GCF_900103915.1 Tenuibacillus multivorans
CACACCTGTTCCCATGCCGAACACAGCAGTTAAGCTCTCTAGCGCCGATGGTAATTGGGGTGTTTCCCCTGTGAGAGTAGGACGCTGCCGGGCAATATTAAAGCCAAGGAGGAATATCTTCTTGGTTTTTTTGTGTTCAAAAAGATTTATTTCTTTACCTTTTTAAAGTCGTTAAAAGATTAAGATTTAACAATAAGCCAGCGTTTCTTTAGAAAATCACACATTATGTTGATCCGTTTCGCATTTTAGTTACGTTTGGTATAATAAAAAACATTATACTTTTTGATGAAAATTAAAGATAATTTTACAGTCATACGTTCGTTTATTAAAAATAAAATGACTATTATATTTATTTTTAGAGGAGAAAAAGATGTAAAAGAGAGGAGTGTAAAAAATGGAACAGTTATATGAGTTTTTGGGTCATGATTTTGATGTTATGCTCGTGAGAGTATTATTAGCAACTTTATTATGTGGACTCATTGGATTTGAAAGAGAGATTAAGAATCATTCGGCTGGTTTTCGTACGCATATATTAGTTGGTGTTGGATCCTGTTTAATGATGCTTTTATCTATTTACGGGTTTGAAGAATATATTACAAAGTTTGATACCATACGCTTTGACCCAGCTAGGATCCCTTCCTATGTCATTAGTGGAATAGGTTTCTTAGGTGCAGGGACTATTATGGTTCATGGTATGACAATTCGAGGACTAACAACAGCTGCCTCCATTTGGACAGTGGCTGGCATCGGATTAGTCATTGGAGCAGGTATGTATTCTTTAGCTATATTAGTGACAGTTGTTGTTTTACTAAGTTTAATATTCTTAAATTCCTGGGAAAGAATTTTTACAAGAGGTAAATCAGAAAACGTTCTCCATTTGATCGTAAGTAAGGATGTTCATATAGCTAAGGTTTTAAATATCTTTGATGAACACGCACTATTAATCAATCGTTTTGAAATAGAGAGTGAAAGCAAAGACCAACGTAATGTATATATTGAACTGGAAAAGAATCAGGAATTTAATCGAAATGATATTTTAGATGAAATCAGTAAGTTAGAGAATGTGACATATGTATATGAACGTTAAATTAAAGGCTTTTGTGCGAAAGGTGCATAAAGGCCTTTTAATTTTATGATTTTATATAATAGTGTTTTAAGCTTTTTGTTTTGCAACAAAATAAAAAGTGAGTATAATATAAATATAGTCAAAGATAGTCAAAGTCAAAAGGTAATCTTTGACGAGTAAAAATCGCTAATCTTTATGGCGAAAGACTATAAAGGGGGGTGGGCGATTGCGAAACATTTCCGATATCATTGAAGCATATTTAAAGCAAGTCATTCAATCAAGCAATAGTGATGTCATTGAAATTAAAAGAAGTGAAATTGCTAATCGTTTCGAATGTGTTCCATCTCAAATTAATTATGTGATTAACACGCGTTTTACTGTGGAAAAAGGATATATAGTTGAAAGTAAGCGTGGTGGTGGCGGCTACATACGTATTATGCGTATTAAGCCAAAGTCTAAGATTGAGCTGGTTGATGAAATATTATTGTTAAGTGGCGAGCATTTAACGCAGCAAGCTAGCTTAGATTATATTGAACGCTTATTAGAGGAGAACATCATAACGGAGCGTGAAGCTAGGTTAATGTCCAAAATTGTACATCGGGACATTTTATCGATTCCTTTACCGTTACGCGACCAACTTCGTGCAAAGATTTTTAAGGAGTTTTTAATGACGATTAAAATTCATAATTAATGGAGGGGTGGAAAAATGAAATGTCAACGTTGTCATGAAAATGAGGCGACAATTCATTATACCCAAGTAATTAATAGCGAGAAAACGGAAGTCCACCTATGTGAACAATGTGCAGAGCAGGAAGGGTATATGAATTTTAATGAAGATCATTTTTCAATTCATCAAATGTTAACTAATATGTTTCCTTTTGATCAAACGATGAACCATCAACAAAAGGTACAAACACAGGAATCGTTAAGATGTGATCGTTGTGGTACGACTTATCAGGAATTCCGACAACGTGGTAAATTCGGATGTAGTAAATGCTACCAAGCATTTGAATCATACTTAGATCCGATATTTAAACGCGTGCATGGTGGGAACACGAACCATGTCGGAAAAATTCCAAAGCGAATTGGAGGTAATTTGCATAAACAACGAGAATTAGATCAGTTGCAAGGGAAACTTAACCAACTTGTTCGAGATGAGGCATTTGAAGAAGCCGCACAAGTTAGAGATCAAATTCGTAAATTGAAAGAAGAGATCAATCAAGATAAGGGCGGTGAAGCATAATGACATTACAAAATTTTATTAATGATGCGCTAAGCCCTTGGTTAAATACAGAAGGAATCGATAATGACATTGTATTAAGCAGTCGTATTCGTTTAGCAAGGAATTTTGAACAGGTGCCGTTTCCAACTAGTGGGGATACGGCAGCTATGGAAAAAGTTTTACAATTTATAGATCAAGAATTTAATCAACAAACGTTTCAGGATTTTAAACAGTTTCAGCTCGTTAAGATGAGTGATTTAAAGCCAATTGAAAAACGTGGTTTGGTTGAAAAGCATTTAATCAGCCCAAACTTAGCTGAGAATGAACAAACAGGCGCTGTATTGATTTCAAAAAATGAGCAGGCTTCTGTCATGGTTAATGAGGAAGATCATTTAAGAATTCAACTTTATTTTCCCGGTTTCGAATTAACGAAGGCATTAGAAAAGGCCGAGCAACTTGATGATTGGTTTGAAAATCGTACACGTTATGCTTTTGATGAAAAAAGAGGTTATTTAACAAGCTGCCCAACTAACGTTGGAACGGGCCTTCGTGCATCCGTAATGATGCATTTGCCAGCCTTATCAATGACAAACCAAATGAACAATCTCATTCCGGAAATTAATAAGTTAGGTTTAGTCGTAAGAGGCATTTATGGTGAAGGTAGCGAGGCTTTAGGCCAGTTATATCAAGTCTCAAATCAAATGACCTTAGGAAAGTCAGAAGAGGATATTGTTGAAGATTTAAAAAGCGTTGTTAAACAAGTTATTGAAAGTGAACGGCGTGCACGTGAATGGATTATGGAACAGTTGGGTATACAGTTAGAAGATAGAATTTTTCGGTCTTATGGCATTTTAGCCAATAGTCGAGTCATACAATCCAAAGAAGCAGCAAAATGTCTATCTGATGTTCGTTTAGGGATTGATATGGGGATGATTAAAAATGTCCCTAAAACAATTTTAAATGAGTTAATGGTGTTAACTCAGCCAGCATTTTTACAACAATATGCGAAAAAACAATTAGCACCAAATGAACGTGATGTCTTTCGAGCAAATTTAATTAGAGAAAGACTTCAACTAGAACACTAATTAAAGGAGGTCATCCATATGATGTTTGGAAGATTTACTGAGCGAGCACAAAAAGTATTGGCTCTTTCACAGGAAGAGGCCATACGTTTAGGTCATAATAACATTGGAACAGAACATATTTTATTAGGTTTAGTAAAAGAGGGCGAAGGTATTGCCGCTAAAGCATTACAATCGCTTAATGTGACTGCTGATCAAATTCAACAAGAAGTTGAACAATTAATCGGAAGAGGAAATCATACGCCTCAGACGATTCATTATACACCACGCGCTAAAAAAGTAATTGAACTGTCCATGGATGAGGCTCGTAAGCTTAGCCATTCATATGTCGGTACTGAGCATATATTACTCGGACTAATCCGTGAAGGTGAAGGTGTCGCAGCGCGCGTCTTTAATAATTTAGGTGTAAGCCTTAATAAAGCGCGTCAACAAGTACTGCAATTACTTGGCAGTAATGAATCGACATCAAGTCAGCGTGGGCAAAAGCAAGCGAATAACGCACATACGCCTACATTAGATTCACTTGCCAGTGATTTAACAGCTGTGGCACGTGATGGTGGAATTGACCCAGTCATCGGTCGAAGTAAAGAAATTGAGCGTGTTATTCAAGTGTTAAGCCGTCGTCGCAAAAACAACCCAGTTCTAATTGGTGAACCAGGGGTCGGTAAAACGGCGATTGCTGAAGGGTTAGCACAGCAAATCGTTAATAATGAAATACCAGAGATTTTACGTGATAAACGCGTGATGACATTAGATATGGGTACTGTTGTTGCAGGTACAAAATATCGTGGTGAGTTTGAAGATCGCTTGAAAAAAGTGATGGAAGAAATCCGTCAAGCGCGTAATATTATATTATTTATCGACGAGCTACACACCTTAATCGGTGCGGGTGGTGCTGAAGGTGCTATTGACGCATCCAATATTTTAAAACCAGCTTTAGCACGTGGTGACCTGCAATGTATCGGTGCAACAACGCTTGACGAATATCGAAAATATATTGAAAAGGATGCAGCACTTGAACGTCGTTTCCAACCGATTCAAGTTGATGAACCAACACCAGAAGAGTCAGTCAAAATTTTAACAGGGTTACGTGATCGCTATGAGGCGCACCACCGTGTTACGATTTCTGATGAATCCATTGAAAGTGCTGTTAGATTATCTGACCGTTATATTACGGATCGTTTCTTACCGGATAAAGCGATTGACTTAATCGATGAAGCGGGATCACGTGTCCGCTTACGTAATTATACAGCACCGCCTAATCTAAAAGAATTAGAACAAAAGCTTGATGAAGTGAAAAAAGAAAAAGATGCAGCCGTTCAAAGCCAAGAATTTGAAACAGCCGCTTCATTACGTGATAAAGAACAGAAATTAAAAGATGAGCTTGAAAAAACAAAAGATCAATGGAAAGAAAAACAAGGTCAAGAAAGCTCAGAAGTCACGATTGATGATATTACAAACGTTGTCTCTACCTGGACGGGTGTACCAGTTTCTAAGCTTGCTAAAGATGAGACCGAGCGTTTGTTAAACTTAGAAGAAAAGCTGCATGATCGTGTTATTGGGCAAGAAGAAGCAGTTAATGCGGTTTCTAAAGCAATTCGCCGAGCACGTGCTGGACTAAAAGATCCGAAGCGACCAATTGGTTCTTTCATCTTCTTAGGCCCTACGGGTGTTGGTAAAACCGAGTTGGCACGCGCCTTAGCTGATTCAATGTTTGGTGATGAAGATGCGATGATTCGCATTGACATGTCCGAATATATGGAAAAACACTCGACTTCCCGTCTTGTAGGTTCACCTCCAGGATATGTTGGCTATGACGAAGGGGGTCAGCTAACAGAAAAAGTTCGTACAAAACCTTATTCCGTTATCCTATTAGATGAAATTGAGAAAGCCCATCCTGAGGTCTTTAATATTCTATTACAAGTGCTTGAAGACGGACGTCTAACAGATGCTAAAGGTAGAGTTGTTGACTTCCGGAATACGGTTTTAATCATGACATCCAACGTTGGCGCTCATGAATTACGTCGTCAAAAATATGTCGGTTTTAGCTTGGATGATGATCAAAAGGATTATTCTCAAATGAAATCTAAAATTATGGAGGAATTAAGAAAGGCATTCCGTCCTGAATTCTTAAACCGTCTTGACGAAACAATTGTGTTCCACTCTCTTGAGGAAAAACACATTCAGGAGATTGTTCGTCTCATGATTAAACAACTTCAAGATCGCTTAGAAGATAATGAAATCTCATTTACGTTAACGGAAAAAGTGATTGAAAAAATCGCAAATGAAGGTATGGACTTAGAGTATGGTGCTCGTCCATTACGCCGTTCTATTCAAAAAAATGTAGAAGATTTCTTGTCAGAAGAAGTATTAAAAGGTAATTTAAAAACAGGGCAAACTGTAGAAATTGATGTCAATGACGACGGTGACTTCTATACTACTTCTGTAAAACAATTAGAAACATCTTAAGGTTATAAACTCAAGCAGTCGGTAGAAGTTTTCCGACTGCTTTATTTTTTTTACATAGGTTGTTTTCAAAAAGATTGTTGTTTCTAAAAGATAATATTGATGGATTAGCCCTCAACAAGCAGTAGAAGTACACGGAGACTCCTGGTCGGCTAAAACTGGCACGTCCTGCGCCTGCGGTTACTCGGCGCAAACTTACGCAAGGTTGTAACGCAAGTAGCATTTGTGACGTCATCGACACTAGTACTTCCTGTACGTCGGCCTGTGGTATACGCCACGTCCTGTGGCACCACCGGCACTAGTACTTCCTGTACGTCGGAGGCTGAAGCGTTGTCCGCGGCAAAGAAGACACTACGAATGCGAACCAAAGTGAGCAGGAGTAGATGTCGCACTTGTGCCGTTTAGGGTGAAAGCGAAGTGTATTTCTACTGCGATTGTTATAGCAAAAAACTTGCGAAAACAGATTTACATAAGATAAAAGAAAGGGAGAAGAAACAAATGGCTAAAACAAAGGTCGTATATTTTTGTCAAGAATGCGGTTATGAATCACCAAAATGGATGGGTAAATGTCCAGCCTGCCAACAGTGGAATACTATGGTTGAGGAAAAAATCCGCCCAGCGAAGTCGAATAAGAATTCATTAGGTTCTGTTACTACTAACCGGAAAAAAAAGCCAAGCTCCATCAATAAAATCACATCTCAGGAGGAAAAGCGAATAACAACGAGCATGGAAGAGTTTAATCGTGTATTAGGTGGTGGTATTGTCCCAGGATCACTTGTTTTAATCGGAGGAGATCCGGGTATAGGTAAATCAACTTTGCTATTGCAAGTTTCATCACAATTGGCTACAAAACAACTAGAAGTTTTATATATTTCCGGTGAGGAATCCGAAAAGCAAACTAAGCTTAGAGCAGATCGTTTAGATATTGGTGATGATCAATTATACATCATGTCTGAAACCAATATCGATGACATAATTGATGCTGTAGAAGAAATGGATCCTTCATTTGTGGTGATTGACTCCATTCAAACGGTATATCACGAGGCCGTCACATCTGCGCCTGGTTCTGTTTCACAGGTTCGAGAATGTACAGGCACATTAATGAAATTGGCTAAGACGAAGGGCATTCCTATTTTTATTGTTGGACATGTTACCAAAGAAGGCGCTATAGCTGGACCACGACTACTTGAGCATATGGTGGATACCGTTTTATATTTTGAAGGCGAACGTCACCATACCTTCCGAATTGTTCGAAGTGTTAAAAACCGATTTGGAAGCACACATGAAATGGGTATTTTTGAAATGAAAGAAATGGGACTCGTTGAAGTCAGTAATCCGTCTGAAATATTTTTGGAAGAACGTTCTCAAGGTGTAGCGGGATCAACTGTGGTCGCTTCCATGGAAGGAACACGGCCAATGTTAGTAGAAATACAAGCGTTAATCTCGCCTACCCAATTTGGTAATTCGCGCCGGATGGCAACGGGTCTTGATCATAATCGTGTACCGTTACTCATGGCCGTTTTAGAAAAGCGAGCAGGTTTACTCTTACAAAATCAGGATGCCTATGTCAAAGTCGCTGGTGGTGTCAAACTTGATGAACCAGCCATTGACTTAGCAGTAGCGATAAGTATCGCCTCAAGCTTCCGAGATCAAGCGACACGACCTGATGATGTATTTATCGGAGAAGTAGGCTTAACTGGGGAAGTTAGGCGTGTATCTCGTATCGATCAGCGTGTCCTAGAGGCGAGTAAATTAGGATTTAAGCGTATCGTTATACCGAGTAATAATCTAGGCGGCTTCCAGGCGCCGGATGGTGTAGAGTTAGTCGGTGTTGAATCCGTACAGGACGCATTAAAGGTTGCATTGGAATGAAGTGTGTCTATTTTATGAATAATTAAAATTATTATTATTTGTAATACAATTGACATATAAATGGTATAGTGTTAAACTAATTGATTATTTATTTTGACGAGCATAAACACCCATGTTAAAATTTAGTAAGATATTATTTTCAAAAGTTATGGACGAAAGGAAATTTGGTAAAAATAGTTTTAGGAGGTGATAAAGTTTGATTAAAAGAATTTTACAATTTATTTTTATAATTGCTGGTGGAACGATTGGGTACCTATACTTTCCTAAGCTCTTAGATATATGGAATATTGGAAATCCTGAATGGTTATATCCATATTTGGGAATGACGTTAGGTGCAATTATACTTTATATTCTTTCGTTATGGATAGCCGATTATATTGTTGATTTTCTGAAGATGACAGAGGAAAAACTAGTAAAAGCACCAGTTGCTGATTTATTATTTGGAAGTTTAGGACTTATTGTTGGGCTCATTATGGCTTATTTAGTTAATATTTATTTACAAGATACGAGATTACCGGTTGTATCAGATGTTTTACCTATTTTTGTGGTCGTGATTCTCTCTTATCTTGGTTTTCAGGTTGGCTTTAAACGTCGGAATGAATTTATTAATCTTATGACGATGTCAAAAAAAGAAGCCAAAATGAAAGAGGAAAAAGAAAATGTGACGGAGTCTTCATTAAAACCTAAAATCCTCGATACAAGTGTTATTATAGATGGGCGTATTGCGGATATTTGTGATACGAAGTTTTTAGAGGGCACCATTGTTATTCCGCATTTTGTTTTAGAGGAATTACAACATATTGCCGATTCGTCAGATGTATTAAAGCGTAACCGTGGTCGTAGAGGGTTAGATATTTTGAATCGGCTACAGAAGGATTCCTTTGTCGATGTACAGATTTATGAAGGTGACTTTGAAGACATTCATGAGGTCGATAGTAAGCTGGTAAAATTAACGAAATTGTTGGACGGTGTACTTGTTACGAATGATTATAATTTGAATAAGGTTTCGGAATTTCAAAATGTCACAGTTTTAAATATTAACGATTTAGCAAATGCAGTTAAACCAATTGTTTTACCGGGTGAAGAAATGGGCGTTCAGGTTATTAAGGCAGGTAAAGAAGAAAAACAAGGTGTTGCATATTTAGATGATGGTACGATGATTGTCGTTGAAGAGGGTAAAGGCTTCATCGGTGACACGATTGATGTCATCGTAACAAGTGTTTTACAAACATCGGCAGGACGGATGATATTTGCAAAACCTAAAGCGTTAGAAAAAGCACAATAATGATTCAAAGAAAAGGGTTGACGCTAACCATTTGTTAGATTAAAAATAAATTGGTGCGTGTCAGCCCTTTACTTTTATAATAAAACGAAACAATATAAAGCTTAAGGTTGATTTGAGGAGGAAATGATGTCAGCATACCAAGTGATTGTACTAGCCGCTGGTCAAGGTCGGCGGATGAAGGCGGGGAAAAATAAACAACTGCTTAAAATTGGTCATCAAACATTAATTGAACATACATTACAAGTGTTTGAAAATGATGATTGGTGTCAATCCATTTACATCGTGGTTCATCCTGATGAGATGGAATGGATGGAGCGAGTTATAGCTAAGCAACCTTATAAGAAAATTAAACCATTCGTAAAAGGTGGTAAGGAACGCCAGGATAGTGTTCGAAATGGTGTGAAAGAAATAGACAAAGAATTAATTACATTCGTTCATGACGGAGCGCGTCCTTTTGTTACAATAGATGAACTGCATCGTTTATATGAAGTGACGGAAGAGCATGGTGCAGCCTTTTTAGGTATACCTGTAACAGATACCATTAAAAAGGTAGAAGATGACGGAACAATTCATACGCTCAACCGTGATAAGTTAGTTGCTGCACAGACGCCACAAGCTTTTACGTATGACTTGATCAAACAAGCACATGATTATGCTGAAGCACATCAGTTATATGCGACAGATGATGTGGCGTTATTGGAGTATCTCGATCAATCAGCAGTTGTAGTAAAAGGTCATGATGAAAATTTTAAAATAACGAATCCAGAGGATATACAAAAGGCAGAAAATATGCTACAAATAAATAGGTCAAAGCAGTTAAAGGAGGAGCTTTCGTTGTTTCGAGTAGGACAAGGGTTTGATGTACATCAGCTTGTAGAAGGAAGACCGTGTATTATAGGTGGGGTTGAAATCCCTCATAAAAAGGGATTACTCGGTCATTCGGATGCAGATGTCTTATTACATACGATTGCGGATGCAGCATTAGGAGCTATAGGTGAAGGAGATATTGGAAAGCACTTTCCAGACACGGATCCAGCTTTTAAAGATTTGGATTCAAAGAAATTATTAAGTGAAGTATGGGAAAAAGTTGAAGGTGAAGGCTATGAATTAGGTAATGTCGATTGTACAATCATAGCACAAGCACCTAAGATGTCTCCGTATATTGGTGACATGCGACAAACCATCGCTAAGCTTCTTAAGGCTCAAGAAACTAGTGTGAATGTCAAAGCTACGACGACGGAAACGTTAGGATTTCCTGGGCGAAAAGAAGGCATCGCCGCACAAGCAAACATTTTATTACAACGAAAGCGTTGATTTGTGTACAATAATAGACGGGTTAGGAAGAACGGAAAGGAGTAAAAGATTATGACTGAGCAAAATGTGCGTGTACGTTATGCTCCGAGCCCAACAGGCCATTTGCATATCGGAAATGCCAGAACAGCACTTTTTAACTACTTATTTGCAAGAAGTACGAATGGTAAGTTTATCATCCGTATTGAAGATACAGATCAAAAGCGTAATGTAGAAGGTGGAGACATTGGCCAGTTAACCTATTTGAAGTGGTTAGGCATTGACTGGGATGAAAGTATCGATGTTGGCGGTGATTATGGACCGTACCGTCAAATGGAGCGTTTAGATATTTATAAGAAATATGTCGATGAACTCATGGACCGAGGGTTGGCATATAAATGCTACATGACGGAGGAAGAACTTGAAGCAGAACGCGAAGAGCAACGAGAAAAAGGTCAAGTTCCAAAGTATTCTGGAGCCCATCGTGATTTAACCGAGGAGCAAATCAAACAATTTGAAGCGGAAGGGCGTAAACCGAGTATTCGCTTCCGTGTACCAGTTAATGAAACCTATGTATTCCATGATATCGTTAAAGGCAAAATCACTTTCGAATCTAGTGATTTTGGAGATTGGGTCATTTTGAAAAAAGATGGTACACCGACGTATAACTTTGCTGTTGCGGTTGACGATCACTTAATGAAAATCACGCACGTCTTACGTGGTGAAGATCATATTTCTAACACACCTAAACAAATGATGATTTATCGTGCATTTGATTGGGAAGTACCAACATTTGCGCATATGACTTTAATTGTTAATGAGGAACGTAAAAAGTTAAGTAAACGTGATGAATCAATTATTCAATTCATCGAACAATATAAAGACCTAGGTTACTTACCTGAAGCATTATTTAACTTTATTACACTATTAGGTTGGTCGCCAAAAGGTGAAGAAGAATTGTTTACGAGAGAAGAATTTACTGAAATCTTTGACCCAGAGCGTCTATCGACGTCACCAGCTGTATTTGATGCTCATAAGCTGAAGTGGATGAACAATCAATATATTAAATCAAGCTCACTTGAACGGGTGATTGATTTAGCTCTACCTCACCTCATCGAAGCGGGTAAAGTCGATGAAAATGTTTCAGGTGAAGATCGTGAATGGGTTGAAGAGCTAATCGCCCTGTATAAGGATCAACTAAACTACGGTGCTGAAATCGTCGAACTGACTGAATTGTTCTTTAAAGAAGATATTGATTATGGCGAAGGTGAAATGGACGTTTTAAACCAGGAGCATGTGCCAAATATGCTAAGCCATTTCCAAATTGAAATCGGTCAAATGGAGGAGTTTACACCTGAAAATATCAAAGCAGCCATTAAAGCAACACAGAAAACGACAGGCAATAAAGGTAAAAAACTATTTATGCCGATTCGTGTGGCTGTTACAGGGCAACAGCATGGCCCAGAATTACCGAATGCGATTCATCTATTAGGGCAACGTACAGTCATGAATCGGTTAAATAAAATTGTCGGCGAGTTAAAATCCTCGTAACATATTTCATTTATCGTATATAATAGCAATATAATTAGATTTAAAACGTTGATGAGGAAGAAGTAAAAAGCTTGACCTAATCACAGAGAAAGCTGTTGTGCTGAGAGCAGCTTTTAGGTAGGTTTTTGAAATGCGCCTCTGAGTCTTCACCAGAAGAATAGTATGGTGAAGCGGGTTGTTCCCGTTAAGAACATGAAGTGAGGGGTATGTAGCCCCTAAACAGAGTGGAACCGCGCCATCAAGCGTCTCTGTCTAAGTGATTAGGCAGAGACGCTTTTTTTTTATATAATGGTTGTTTTCGCAAAGTGTTGCTATAACCACCGCAGTTGAAATACACTTCGCTTTCCGCGGTCAACGCTTCAGCCTCCTCGTGAGCTATCGCTCACTGTGGGGGGGCTTCAGCTGTTGCTTTTCCCGCTGGAGTCTTCGTGTATTTCAACTGCTTGTAGGATCTATTCCATACCAAATTATCTATAAAAACAACAATCTTTTAGAAAACAACCTTTATAATAGCGGAAACTTCCTTCAGGATCATAATATATTAACAAAAATCATGATGGAAGGGGGATTTAGATTCATGATTAAATTTTTAAAATTACTCAAAGAAGACGTTGATGTGGTGTTCGGTCAAGACCCAGCTGCGCGGAACCGTTTTGAAGTTATGCTGACTTATTCAGGTGTTCATGCTGTATGGGCTCACCGTATCGCACACGCTTTTCATAAACGTAAACTTTATTTTATCGCAAGAGTCATTTCACAAGTCAGTCGGTTTTTCACCGGGATTGAAATTCACCCAGGTGCGAAAATCGGAAAACGCTTTTTCATTGACCATGGAATGGGTGTTGTCGTTGGTGAGACGTGTGAAATAGGTGATAATGTGACGATTTATCAAGGTGTTACATTAGGTGGAACAGGTAAGGAAAAAGGTAAGCGTCACCCAACTGTTCAAGATAATGTCCTAGTGGCTGCGGGAGCAAAAGTGCTCGGTTCGATCACAATTGGTGAGTGGGCAAAGGTCGGTGCTGGTTCGGTTGTACTAAAAGATGTTCCAGATCACTCGACGGTTGTTGGGATACCTGGACGCGTCGTCGTACAAAACGGCGTTAAGGTTAAAAAGGATTTAAATCACCATAAGTTACCTGACCCAGTCGCTGATAAATGTGACCGTCTTGAAGAACAAATTGTCGCCTTACAGAAAGAATTGGAGATGATGAAAGGAGTGCAGGGGAAAGATGACAATCAAGCTTTATAATACGCTAACTCGCCAGAAGGAAACGTTCCAAACGATTGAAGAAGGAAAAATCAAAATGTATGTCTGCGGACCAACTGTATACAATTATATTCATGTTGGGAATGCGCGACCCGCCATAGTATTTGATACGGTGCGTCGATATTTAGAGTACAGTGGGTATGATGTTGAATACGTATTAAACTTTACAGATGTAGATGATAAATTAATTAAAGCATCTAACGAAATGAAAGAAGAAGTGCCGGTGCTTGCAGATCGTTTTATTAAGGCCTATAAAGAAGATGTGGCTAAATTAAATGTGCGTGAAGCTGTTCATCATCCACGTGTAACGGAATCGATGGATGATATTATCGCTTTTATTGAAACATTAATTGAAAAAGATGTCGCGTATGAAGCGGATGGAGACGTTTATTTCCATACACGTTCGTTTGATGAATATGGTAAGCTATCTCATCAATCGATTGATGAACTGCGATCTGGCGCACGAATTCAAGTTGGTGAAAAGAAGGATGATCCATTAGATTTTGCTTTATGGAAGCAAGCTAAACCTGGAGAAATTGCATGGGATAGTCCGTGGGGTAAAGGTCGACCTGGCTGGCATATTGAATGCTCTGCTATGGCTAGGAAGTATTTAGGCGGAACTATTGATATTCATGCCGGTGGCCAGGATTTAACCTTTCCACACCATGAAAATGAAATCGCTCAATCTGAGTGCCATAATGAACAAACGTTTGCGAATTACTGGCTTCATAATGGATATATTCAAATCAATAACGAGAAAATGTCAAAATCACTTGGGAATTTTATTTTAGTGCATGAGTTAGTTGAAAAGCATGATCCTAATGTCGTTCGTTTCTTTATGTTAAGTGTTCACTACCGTAATCCCATTAACTTTAGTGATGAACTACTAGCCGAAGCTAAAAATAGTTTTGATCGCTTGAAAACAGCCTATCAAAACTTACAACATCGGAAAACGGCAAGCCTTAATCTAACGAATGATGATGCTGAATGGCATGACATGTTAGCCGACCTAAAACAGCGCTTTATCCATAACATGAATGATGATTTTAATACGGCTAACGCTATTTCAGTCATGTTTGAATTAGCGAAGGAAGCCAATCGATATACCCAGCAAAAACAAACATCAACGGGAGTTATTAATCGGTTCTCGGAATTATTTGATGAAATGTCAACCGTATTAGGATTCTCCTTACAATCGGTTGAACTATTAGATGAGGATATTGAACACTTAATTGAAGAACGTATTCAAGCTCGGAAGGACCGAAATTTCAAGCGTGCAGATGAAATCCGTGATGAATTAAAAGCTAAAGGTATTATTTTAGAAGATACGCCACAAGGAACGAGATGGAAAAGAGCATGACACGTACAAATGATGTTAAACAAATGAAAAGTTTAGCCCTCGCTTATATGGGGGATGCTGTCTATGAAAAATATATTCGTGAATATTTGATCCAAAAAGGTGAGGTCAAACCGCAAATACTACACAGTCAGGCTGTGTCATTTGTCTCAGCGGATGCTCAAGCCCATGTTTTATCAAATTGGCTTGATGATGATCTACTAACAACTGAAGAGCAATCGGTTGTTAGAAGAGGCAGAAATGCCAAGTCAAATATCCCGAAAAATACGGATGGTCAGACCTACCGTTTAAGCACAGCATTTGAAGCACTACTTGGCTTTTTATATTTAAAAGAAGATATGGATCGTTTAGATTACTTGGTAACCCAGGCGATACAAGATTTAGAAGAAAGGAGTTAGTGTGATGTCGGAAGATTGGATTACGGGGAAAAACCCAGTTATTGAAGCGCTGAAGTCAAAACGCCCAATCAATAAAATACTTATTTTAGAATCCATGGAACAGCGCGTACAGTCCCCCATTGTAAAATTGGCTAAGCAGAATAAAGTGTTGATTCAAAAAGTCCCCAAACGTAAACTAGACCAACTTGGAGAACATCATCAAGGCGTAGTGGCATCTGTAGCAGCTTATACTTATGCAACAATTGACGACCTCTTTGCCAAAGCAAAAAAACAAGAAGAGGATCCTTTCTTTATATTATTAGATGAATTAGAAGACCCGCGTAATCTTGGATCAATCATGCGAACAGCAGATGCAGTTGGTGCTCATGGTATTATTATTCCTAAACGAAGGTCTGTACAGCTAACACAAACAGTTGCAAAAGCATCAACTGGTGCTATTGAGTATGTTCCGGTTGTTCGGGTAACAAACATGAATCAAACCATTGAACGCCTAAAGGATGAAGGGGTTTGGATTGTGGGAACGGATGCTAAAGGAGAACATGATTACCGTGAAATAGACTTTGATATGCCCTTAGCATTAGTGGTCGGTAGCGAAGGGAAAGGCATCAGTCGATTAGTTTTAAAGAACTGCGATTGGCTGGTCAACCTACCAATGCGTGGTTCCGTAACGTCATTGAACGCCTCTGTGTCTGCTAGCTTAATGATGTATGAAGTTTACCGTAACCGTTTTCCGATAAGGTGATTATCAATGATTGTGCTGATTGTGGATGGATATAATATGATTGGAGATTGGCCGGAGTTACAAGGGTTAAAAGATTACCGATTGGAGGAAGCTAGAAACCGATTAATTGAAATGTTAGCTGAATACCAAGCCTATACAGGTTATCGGGTCATCATTGTGTTTGATGCTTATGGGGTTAAAGGAACAGAGAAAAAAGGCACGAAACATCGAGTTGAGGTTATTTTTACAAAGGAAAATGAAACAGCAGATGAACGTATTGAAAAGCTTGTTAACGAGGTTAAAAACGTCAAGACAAAGGTGTATGTTGCTACTTCCGACTTTACAGAGCAGTGGACAATCTTTTCTAAAGGTGCGCTCAGAAAATCAGCGCGAGAGCTTTTGTTAGATGTAAGAGAAATTGAAAATGATATCCAAAATGATGTTAAAACACATCAAGTTTTACAGCCAAAATCCAAGATACCTTTAAGTGAAGATGTGCTAAAAGCATTCGAGAAATGGCGTCGTGGAGGAGAGTAACTGATTACCAGTTGACTGAAAATTCACAATTCCTGTATAATGACTGTATATTTATGGTTTATCAGCTTGGAGGGATCGGATGTGGACAGCGTTGGTAAGAGGAAGAAGCAGGACTGGCAAGAATTAGACGATGAATCCATCGTTAAGTATGTACATGAAGGAGACATCCAAGCGCTCGATTATCTCATTAATAAATATCGAAGCTTTGTTCGAGCGAAAGCACGTACATATTTTCTCATTGGTGCAGATCGTGAAGATATCGTTCAAGAAGGCATGATTGGGTTGTACAAGGCTATTCGAGACTTCCAATCTGAAAAGCTATCGTCTTTTAAAGCTTTTGCCGAATTATGTGTCACGAGGCAAATCATTACAGCAATCAAAACCGCAACAAGACAGAAACATATTCCTCTTAATTCTTACGTTTCGTTGGACAAGCCGATTTACGACGAAGAATCAGATCGAACGTTATTAGATGTGATTGCTGAACATGAAACTTCAGACCCTGAGAAGCTCCTTATCAATCGTGAGAAATTTGTAGATATGGAAGATAAAATGGACGAATTACTTAGTGAATTAGAGCGTGAGGTATTGCACTTATATTTAGATGGACAATCTTATCAAGAAATCTCGCTTCAATTGAATCGGCATGTTAAATCGATTGATAACGCTTTACAAAGGGTTAAAAGAAAGCTTGAGAGGCATCTATCAGTTAGCGAGCTCACCTATTAATTGCCATTGACACGCTTTTTTTAACATGGTACATTATTGAAAGTGATAAATGAAGGAAGAGGTCTGTCATGCGCAAAAAAGTGGTGCTAGCATGTACGGTTTGTAATGGACGAAATTATACAACCGAAAAGAAGCAACTAAGCTCAGAACGAATCGAAGTGAAGAAATATTGCAAACGATGTGCCCAGCACACGCTACATCGTGAAACGAAATAGATGATTGCTCTGGTGTTTAAGGGGGACATGCAGTGATAAAATTTTTAAAAGATGTTAGACGAGAAATGCAGAAAGTTAGTTGGCCAAAAAGCAATGAGCTAACTCGATATACAGTTATCGTATTATTGACAGTCATTTTCGTAGCGGTCTATTTTACCGTGGTTGATTTAGGTATAACACAACTACTAGAACTGTTGTAATTTATCTTTTGATTATATAAAATAAAATTGTGATATAATAAAAAAGGAGAAAAAACCCGCATTTGCCGGGTTTTTTAATTTATCCAAAAAACGGAACGCCTGCTTTAAATTTGAAATCTAGGAGGGAAGGTTAAAAACCTATCATAATGGAGAAGAATTGGTATGTCGTGCACACGTACTCGGGTTATGAAAATAAAGTTAGACTAAACCTTGAGAAACGTATTGAATCAATGGGAATGGAAGATAAAATTTTCCGTGTTATTGTCCCTGAAGAAGAAGAAACAGAAATTAAAAACGGCAAAAGAAAAACATCTATGAAAAAAGTTTTTCCTGGTTATGTCATAACGGAAATGATTATGACGGATGACTCTTGGTTCGTTGTTCGCAATACACCAGGTGTTACAGGATTTGTAGGTTCGTCTGGTTCTGGATCTAAGCCAACTCCGTTATTACCTGATGAAGCTGAACGAATCTTGAAGCGTATGGGTGTTAAAGATGAGGTTCAGGACTTTGACTTTGAAGTTAAAGAATCTGTCAGCGTAACGGATGGGCCATTTGCTAACTTTACCGGTACGATTGAAAATATTGATATGGATAAACAGAAGGTTAAAGTCCATGTTAATATGTTCGGTCGAGAAACACCGGTTGAATTAGACTTCACCCAGATAGAAAAGTTGTAAAATACACTTGCATTTCTTAGCAGATATATGCTAGAATTTTTTATGTTTCTTATGGTCTGAATAAGATTCATCATGAAATGTTGAGTGGGAGGGGAGTAGTTCCCCAATTACCACATCACGGACTTTAAGGAGGTGTGTCTCGTGGCTAAAAAAGCAGTTGATATAGTTAAACTTCAAATCCCTGCAGGTAAGGCGAACCCAGCACCACCAGTTGGTCCTGCATTAGGTCAAGCTGGTATTAACATCATGGGATTCTGTAAAGAATTTAACGCCAAAACACAAGATCAAGCAGGTACAATTATTCCGGTTGAAATTACGGTTTATGAAGACCGTTCATTTACATTCGTAACCAAAACCCCACCTGCTGCAGTGTTACTTAAACAAGCAGCTGGTATTGAATCAGGTTCCGGTGAGCCAAACCGTAATAAGGTGGCTACGGTTAAACGTGATAAAGTACGTGAAATCGCAGAAACTAAAATGCCTGATTTAAACGCTGCTGATGTTGATGCAGCAATGCGTATGGTTGAAGGTACTGCACGTAGCATGGGTATTAACGTCGAAGACTAATCCTAGCTACATTTATATTGCGAATGTAGGTTGCGATTTAATCGCAACCTTTATTACGCGTAGAGGCGAACTCGTCGTAGTGTATGAAGATATCATTAGCATAATCATGACAACTACGCCTCTGTCTTCGCCTAAAGACTCGCTATATTGCGAGTGTTCTTTAGAGTGGGAGGTCAATCCGTTAAAACCACAATGAGGAGGATTTACAATGGCAAAGAAAGGTAAAAATTATCAAGAAGCTTTAAAACTAATCGATCGTTCTAAAGCTTATGGTATTAGTGAAGCAGTTGAAGTTATGAAAAAAGCTTCAACAGCAAAATTTGATGAAACAGTAGAAGCTGCTTTTCGTCTAGGTGTAGACCCTAAAAAAGCAGATCAACAAATTCGTGGAGCAATGGTTTTACCACACGGTACAGGTAAAACACAACGCGTTTTAGTTTTTGCAAAAGGGGATAAAGCTAAAGAAGCTGAAGAAGCGGGAGCAGACTACGTAGGTGATGAAGAATACATCAACAAAATCAACCAAGGTTGGTTCGAATTTGATGTTGTAGTTGCTACTCCAGACATGATGGCTCAGGTAGGTAAACTAGGTCGTGTGTTAGGACCTAAAGGTTTAATGCCTAACCCTAAAACTGGTACAGTAACATTTGAAGTTGAAAAAGCTGTCCAGGAAATTAAAGCGGGTAAAGTAGAATACCGTGTTGATAAAGCCGGAAACATTCATGTTCCAATTGGTAAAGTTTCGTTTGATGATCAAAAATTAGTAGAAAACTTTGACGCGATTACCGAAACTTTAGTTAAAGCTAAACCACAATCATCAAAAGGTACTTATATGAGAAACGTATCTGTTTCTTCTACGATGGGACCTGGAATTAAAGTTGATGTTTCATCTTATATGTAATTTATAAAAAGGTTGACAAACAACTATCCATTTTATATAATTACGTTTGTTGAAAATAAAATGACTAACGAAATACCGTAGACAGCAGGAGCAGAAATGCTTAAACCTTTCCTGCCGAGGTGTGCTAAATACGAATGAATCGTACTACTGTGTGCGATGATGAATATTTATGCCTCCATGTCTACATGGAGGCATTTTTTAATAGGTATGCACAGCGCGGTATGATCGGGATCAACCAACGACTAGGAGGTGGAACAATGAGCAATGTACTTGAACTGAAAAAACAACAAGTAGACGAAATTGCACAAAAACTAGAAAACAGTAAAACAACAGTTCTTGTAGACTATCGCGGTCTTAATGTGGATGAAGTAACTGAACTTCGTCAACAATTACGTGAAGCAGGTGTTGACTTTAAAGTTTATAAAAACACCATGACACGCTTCGCAACAGAGAAAGCAGGTTTTGAAGGATTAAACGAATTACTAGTCGGTCCTACAGCTATCGCTTTCTGTGAAGAGGATGCAGTTGCTCCAGCAAAAGTAATAGGTAATTTTGCTAAAGAGCACGACGCTCTAGAAATTAAAGGTGGCGTCATTGAAGGTGAAATTGCAACGCTTGAACAAGTTAAGGAACTTGCAGAACTACCTTCATACGAAGGACTTGTTTCTATGCTACTAAGCGTATTACAAGCACCAGTTCGCGACTTTGCATATGTTACACAAGCAGTTGCGGATCAAAAAGAAGAAGAAGGCGCGTAAAACAGCGTCATAGTCGGATACAAAAAATTAATGAGGAGGATATTATCATGACTAAAGAACAAATTATTGATGCGATTAAAGAAATGTCTGTATTAGAATTAAATGATTTAGTAAAAGCTATTGAGGAAGAGTTCGGCGTAACAGCTGCTGCTCCAGTTGCGGCTGCAGGTGCTGCTGCAGGTGGCGAGGCTGCTGAAGAAAAATCTGAATTTGATGTTGTACTTGAAGATGCAGGAGATTCTAAGATTAAAGTTGTTAAAGCCGTTCGCGAAATCACTGGCCTTGGCTTAAAAGATGCAAAAGAATTAGTTGATGGCGCACCAGAAACAATCAAAGAAGGTGTTGCTAAAGAAGAAGCAGAAGAAATGAAAGAAAAACTAGAAGAAGTTGGCGCGAAAATCGAATTAAAATAAAATCATAAAGCTCGCTGTTGTTCAGCGAGCTTATGTTTCTTTAGGAATGTGAAAACACAGGCTTTAAACCCAATATGATTGAAACCTTTGTTTTCCAGTCCACTTTCCACATCATTCTTCCCTTTGAAGAGGTGGCTTAAATGAGCGATCATTATTATTCACAAAAACCTACTAGTAAAAGTAACCCTTCACATTTTCGAGAAGCAATCAATTCCATCACACTAGATTTCCACACAGATGAAGGTGTATTTTCAAAAAAGCAAGTTGATTACGGAACTAGAGCATTGTTAAACAACTTTAAACAACCAGAAACATTAGGAGATATACTTGATGTCGGATGTGGTTATGGTCCTATCGGATTAACATTAGCTAAAATGTATCCTAAATGCCATATAGTTATGATTGATGTGAATGAGAGGGCTATAAGATTAGCAAAAGAAAACCAAACCGTAAATAGGGTACCAAATGTAGATGTAGTACAAAGTGATGGGTTGAAACAAATACGTGGTCGTCAGTTTGCAACGGTTATTACTAATCCACCATTTAGGGCGGGTAAAGCACTAGTACACCAAATCGTGGAAGATAGCTATGATGTATTGGTTCATGAAGGTGAGTTTTGGGTAGTTGTTCAGAAGAAACAAGGTGCCCCTTCTTTAAAAGAAAAAATTAAAAAAGTGTTTGGGAATGTGGATGTCATTAAACGTGATAAAGGTTATTTTATTTTGCGTGGTAAAAAGTTTGACTCGGGTATACCCGTGTGATAATATTAAAAAATGCCAATATATACGTTAACTTGTCAAGGACTTTTTAACAATTTTTATAAAAAAGTTTAAAAAGCGTATAAAATTCGAGTGTAATACCGATAAATGTAATACTGGACTAAATGATTAAAGGGGTATTCATTCTGAAAAACTATTTAAACTTTACACATTTTCTAAACCTAGGTCAAAACATTCGTGGTTTTCACGAATGTGCATATATAAATGCTTGAGAAACTTTGTTGATCAAGCAAGTTCGGCATGCAGTTTTGTCGAACCATTTTTTGTTTAATCTTAGTAAACGTTAGTTATTGCTAGGATTATAAGTAAGTTTACTACTAAATCTGGTTGTTTGAGGGGTGAAGCAGTTGACAGGTCAACTAGTTCAATATGGTCGACACCGCCAACGTAGGAGTTACGCAAGGATTAGTGAAGTTCACGACCTTCCAAATCTAATTGAAATTCAAACGAAATCCTATGAATGGTTTTTACAACAAGGGATGAAAGAAATGTTTGAAGACATTTCACCGATTGAAGATTTTACAGGTAATCTTTCATTGGAGTTCGTGGACTACAGCTTAGGAGAACCAAAATACCCTGTTGATGAGGCGAAAGAGCGAGACGTTACGTATAATGCACCTTTACGCGTCAAAGTCCGTCTTTTAAATAAAGAGACGGGTGAAGTGAAAGAGCAAGAAGTCTTTATGGGTGATTTCCCATTAATGACTGATACGGGTACGTTTGTGATTAACGGTGCTGAACGTGTCATTGTATCACAGCTCGTTAGATCGCCTAGTGTCTATTTTAGTGAAAAAATAGACAAAAACGGAAAAAGAGGTCATACAGCAACTGTTATTCCTAACCGTGGGGCATGGTTAGAGTTCGAAACAGATGCTAAAGATGTTGTGCATGTACGTATTGATCGTACACGTAAATTACCGCTTACCGTATTACTAAGGGCATTAGGCTTTAGCTCAGATGAGGAAATCATTGATTTAATTGGAGACAATGAGTTTTTACGTAATACATTAGAGAAAGACAACACAGAAGACAGCGAAAAAGCTTTGATTGAAATATATGAACGATTAAGACCGGGTGAACCGCCAACTGCAGAAAACGCACGTAGTTTATTATATTCACGTTTCTTTGATCCGAAGCGTTATGATTTAGCGCGTGTAGGTCGTTACAAAATGAATAATAAATTACATTTCAAAAATCGTTTGCTCAATCAGACATTAGCGGAAACTATTGCTGATGAAGAGACAGGTGAAGTTATCGCTCGTAAAGGTGATAAACTAAACCGTCGATTATTAGACAAACTGATGCCGCATTTTGAAATAGAGGAAGATGCGGCAGGTGAAAAAATTCTAGAACCTCAAGATGGTGTCTTAGAAGACCCTATTAAAATTCAATCCATTAAAATAGTAGACCCAACTGACCCTGAAGGTGAAAGAACATTAACGGTTATTAGTAATGGTAATGTCAATTATAATGTTAAAAACATTACACCGGCTGATATTATCTCTTCTATTAGCTATTTCTTTAACCTATTACACACAGTGGGTAATACCGATGACATTGACCATTTAGGTAATCGTCGTTTACGTTCAGTTGGTGAATTATTACAAAACCAATTCCGTATCGGGCTTTCCCGAATGGAACGTGTAGTTCGTGAGCGTATGTCTATTCAAGATACGGAATCGATCACACCACAACAATTGATTAATATACGTCCAGTAATTGCGTCTATTAAAGAGTTCTTTGGTAGTTCGCAATTATCGCAGTTCATGTATCAAACTAACCCATTAGCTGAATTAACGCATAAACGTCGTTTATCAGCATTAGGCCCGGGAGGTCTAACGCGTGAACGTGCGGGTTTCGAGGTTCGTGACGTACACTATTCACACTATGGTCGTATGTGTCCAATCGAAACGCCCGAGGGTCCGAACATCGGGTTGATTAACTCATTATCAACTTTTGCGAAAGTTAATGAGTTTGGTTTCATTGAAACACCTTACCGTCGTGTAGACCCAGAAACCGGTAAAGTGACGGAACAAGTTGACTATTTAACAGCTGATGAAGAAGATAATTATATCGTGGCTCAGGCAAATGCTCGTTTAACCGATGATGGTTCGTTTGTAGATGAAGAAGTTATCGCCCGTTTCCGCGGTGAAAACACAGCTGTTCCACGTGAACAAATTGATTACATGGATGTATCACCTAAGCAGGTCGTATCAGCAGCGACTGCATGCATCCCATTCTTAGAAAACGATGACTCTAACCGTGCGTTAATGGGTGCGAACATGCAACGTCAGGCAGTACCTTTACTTCAAGCGGAAGCTCCGTTCGTCGGAACTGGTATGGAATATGTATCAGGTAAAGACTCAGGTGCTGCTGTTGTAGCAAAGCATGCAGGAATCGTCGAAAAAGTTGAAGCGAAAGAAGTTCATATTCGCCGAATAGAAGAAGTTGATGGTAAGGAAGTTGAAGGTGACTTAGATCGCTATAGACTAGCGAAGTTTATTCGATCCAACCAAGGTACATGTTATAACCAAAAACCTATTATCTCTAAGGGCGACCGTGTGAAACAAGGTGAAATTTTAGCCGATGGCCCGTCAATGGACAAAGGCGAATTAGCTCTTGGGCGTAATGCCTTGGTTGCCTTTATGACCTGGGAAGGTTATAACTATGAAGATGCCGTCATCATGAGTGAACGTATGGTGAAGGATGATGTTTTCACGTCTATCCATATTGAAGATTTTGAAACGGAAGCGCGTGATACAAAACTTGGTCCGGAAGAAATAACTCGTGACATCCCTAACGTTGGTGAGGATGCTTTAAGAAACTTAGATGAGAACGGCATTATTCGTGTCGGTGCTGAAGTCACTGATGGTGATTTATTAGTTGGTAAAGTCACACCAAAAGGAATGACAGAGCTTTCTGCGGAAGAACGTTTACTACATGCTATTTTCGGTGAAAAAGCACGGGAAGTTAGAGATACATCATTACGAGTCCCCCACGGTGGTGGCGGTATCGTACTTGATGTTAAGACATTTAATCGAGAAGATGGTGATGAATTATCACCAGGTGTCAATAAACTAGTACGTGTTTACATCGTACAAAAACGGAAAATCTCTGAAGGGGATAAAATGGCTGGTCGTCACGGTAACAAAGGTGTTATCTCACGTATTTTACCTGAAGAGGATATGCCTTACCTACCGGATGGTACACCAGTTGATGTTATGTTAAACCCATTAGGCGTACCTTCTCGTATGAATATCGGGCAAGTGCTTGAGCTTCATTTAGGTATGGCAGCAAGAGAGATGGGTATTCATGTTGCATCACCAGTATTCGATGGTGCGGATGAAGAAGACGTATGGGAAACAGTCTTGGAAGCAGGCTTATCAAGAGATGGTAAAACAGTTCTTTATGATGGAAGAACAGGAACTGCTTTCGATAACCGTGTGTCAGTTGGTGTTATGTACATGATCAAACTTGAACACATGGTTGATGATAAATTACACGCACGCTCAACTGGACCATACTCCCTTGTTACACAACAACCACTTGGTGGTAAGGCTCAATTTGGTGGTCAGCGCTTTGGTGAGATGGAAGTATGGGCTTTAGAAGCATACGGTGCTGCTTATACGTTACAAGAGATCTTAACCGTTAAATCCGATGATGTTGTTGGTCGTGTTAAAATGTATGAATCGATTGTCAAAGGTGAAAACCTTCCAGAACCAGGTGTTCCTGAATCATTCCGGGTACTCATCAAAGAGCTTCAAAGTCTTGGAATGGATGTCAAGATGCTAACGCAGGATCGTTCAGAAATTGACATGCGTGATTTGGAAGATGAAGATCAACCAGAACAATTGAATGTTTCAATGGAAACAACGGAAGATCGCAACGTCAGTGAGTAAATGAGATCTTTAGAATTAATTCGTTGAAAAAATAAGGGAGGTAGGCTCCTTGATCGATGTAAACAGATTTGAGTTCATGAAAATAGGGTTGGCTTCACCTGACAAGATTCGTTCTTGGTCATTCGGTGAAGTAAAAAAACCAGAAACGATTAACTATCGTACATTAAAACCAGAAAAAGACGGTTTATTCTGTGAACGTATTTTTGGACCTACAAAAGATTGGGAATGTCACTGCGGAAAATACAAACGCGTTCGATACAAAGGTGTCGTTTGTGATCGTTGTGGTGTTGAAGTAACAAAAGCAAAAGTACGTCGTGAGCGCATGGGGCATATTGAGCTTGCTGCCGCTGTTTCTCACATTTGGTATTTTAAAGGTATTCCAAGCCGTATGGGTCTTGTTCTAGACTTATCACCTAGAGCACTAGAAGAAGTGATTTACTTTGCTTCTTATATTGTGACGGATCCAGGTGATACACCGCTTGAGAAAAAACAGCTACTAACGGAAAAGGAATTCCGCACGTATTACGAAAAATATGGTAATACGTTTAAGGCACAAATGGGTGCTGAAGCAATCCGTAAGTTATTACAAGATGTTAATTTAGATGGCGAAGTTCAAGAACTTAAAGAGGAGTTAAAAACAGCTCACGGTCAACGTCGTACACGCGCAATAAAACGTCTAGAAGTACTAGAATCATTCCGTAATTCAGGAAATAATCCTGATTGGATGATTATGGATGTTCTTCCGATTATTCCACCAGAATTAAGACCAATGGTACAACTTGATGGTGGACGTTTTGCAACATCTGATTTAAATGACTTATATCGTCGTGTGATTAATCGTAATAACCGTTTGAAACGTCTATTAGATTTAGGTGCACCAACGATTATTGTTCAAAACGAGAAACGTATGCTACAAGAATCTGTAGACGCGTTAATTGATAATGGACGTCGTGGTCGTCCAGTTACTGGTCCAGGGAATCGTCCGCTTAAATCTCTATCTCATATGTTGAAAGGTAAACAAGGACGTTTCCGTCAGAACCTATTAGGTAAACGTGTTGACTATTCTGGTCGTTCCGTTATCGTTGTTGGACCGAACTTGAAAATGTATCAATGTGGTTTACCTAAAGAAATGGCTATTGAATTATTCAAGCCATTTGTGATGCGAGAATTAGTTGATCGCGGTTTAGCTCATAACATTAAATCGGCAAAACGTAGTATTGAACGTTTACGTCCGGAAATTTGGGATGTTTTAGAGGATGTTATTAAAGAACACCCAGTACTGTTAAACCGTGCACCGACGCTTCACCGTTTAGGTATTCAGGCGTTTGAGCCAACACTAGTGGAAGGTCGTGCAATTCGCCTACACCCATTAGTATGTACAGCTTATAACGCGGACTTTGATGGTGACCAAATGGCGGTTCACGTTCCATTATCGCCTGAAGCTCAAGCTGAAGCCCGAATTCTTATGTTAGCGGCTCAAAACATTCTAAATCCTAAAGATGGTAAACCAGTTGTGACACCATCTCAGGATATGGTACTCGGTAACTACTATTTAACGCTTGAACGTGATAATGCATTAGGCGAAGGAAGAGTGTTTTCATCTTATACGGAGGCTGTATTAGCATACGATAATGGCTATGTCCATTTGCACAGTCGTATCGGTATTAAAGCCAGCTCACTAAATAATCCACAATTTACTGAGGGGCAAAATGAAAAGTTACTCATCACGACAGTCGGTAAATTGATCTTTAATGAAATTCTTCCTGACTCATTCCCATACATGAATGAGCCGACATCCTCTAACCTGGAGGAACGCACGCCTGATGAGTACTTTGTAGATATTACAACTGATTTAAAAGAAGAACTTAAAAATAGAGAGTTAATTAAGCCATTTAAGAAGGGTATCCTAGGCGATATCATTGCAGAAGTCTTCAAACATTATAAGATTTCTGAAACGTCTAAGATGCTGGACCGTATGAAGGACTTAGGCTTTAAGTTCTCTACAAAAGCAGGTATTACAATTGGTGTCTCTGACATTGTTGTATTAGAAGAGAAACAAAAAGTGCTTGACCAAGCACAAAGTAAAATTGATAAAGTCGTTAAACAGTTCCGCCGTGGTTTAATCACGGAAGAAGAGCGATATGACCGAGTTATTGCAACATGGACGGAAGCGAAGGATGAAATTCAAGATAAGCTAATGGTTTCATTAGATGCCTTAAACCCTATCTTCATGATGAGTGACTCTGGTGCCCGTGGTAACGCATCGAACTTCACTCAGCTAGCAGGTATGCGTGGTTTAATGGCTAATCCATCTGGTCGAATCATTGAACTACCAATTAAATCAAGCTTCCGTGAAGGTTTAACCGTGTTAGAGTACTTCATTTCAACTCACGGTGCGCGTAAAGGTCTAGCCGATACAGCCCTTAAGACGGCGGACTCTGGTTACTTAACCCGTCGCTTGGTTGACGTTGCCCAAGATGTTATTATCCGTGAACACGATTGTGGAACGGACCGTGGCATGACGGTTTCAACATTACGTGAAGGAAATGAAATCATCGTACCGTTATATGACCGTTTAGTGGGTCGTACAGCATTTAGAATGGTACATCATCCAGAAACCAACGATATCATTGTTGAACGTAATGAATTAATTACAGAAGATAAAGCTAAAGAAATCGTTGATTCTGGTGTTGAATCAGTCGTTATTCGTTCAGTGTTCACATGTAACACACACCATGGTGCTTGTGTGAAGTGTTATGGGCGTAATATGGCTACAGGCGATCGCGTTGAAGTTGGTGAATCTGTTGGTATTATCGCGGCACAATCAATCGGTGAACCAGGTACACAGCTTACAATGCGTACATTCCACACAGGTGGTGTAGCTGGGGACGACATCACACAAGGTTTGCCGCGTATTCAAGAGCTATTTGAGGCTCGTAACCCTAAAGGTCAGGCTGTTATCACAGAGATTAACGGGCAAATCATAGAAATTAATGATGTCAAAGATAAGAAAGAAATCGTCGTTAAAGGCGATGTTGAAACGCGAAATTATACAACACCTTACAGCGCTCGTATGAAAGTAGATGTAGGAGATGAAGTTATTGCAGGTCAAGCGCTTACGGAAGGTTCTATCGATCCGAAAGAACTAATCAAGGCACAAGGCTTGCAAGGGGTAGAACGATATCTGCTTAAAGAAGTACAAAAAGTTTACCGTATGCAAGGTGTTGAAATTAGTGATAAACACGTCGAGGTTATGGTACGTCAAATGCTTAATAAAGTACGTGTCATAGAATCCGGAGATACCGATGTTATACCTGGATCACTCCTTGATGTTAACCAATTTAGAGAAGCTAACCGTCAAGTGTTACTAGAAGGTGGGCAGCCAGCTGTGGCTAAACCAATTATACTTGGTATTACAAAAGCTTCGCTCGAAACAGACTCATTCTTATCAGCGGCATCATTCCAAGAAACGACAAGAGTCTTAACAGATGCGGCTATTAAAGGTAAGTATGACGACCTACTCGGATTGAAAGAAAACGTTATTATCGGTAAGCTTGTTCCTGCGGGTACTGGCTTAGCCAAATATCGTCATCTAGAAGCGGATAAAGAAGAAGTCGAAGTAGAAGAAGAAGTAGAAGAGATGACAACTGAAATTTAATAGAGGTTGAGGCACCTTGAAATGCTTTAGATTTTTCATTGACAACTCATAATGTCAGTGGTACTATATTCAAGGTGCTTCATATAACCTTGTTACTTTGGAGGATAATTGAATGTCTTATGAAAAAGTAGCACAGGCTAAAAAAAGCTTAATTATTGGAGCTAAACAAGTGCTAAAATCCATTAAAAGTGGTGATGTACTTGAAGTCGTTGTGGCTGAAAATGCCGAACGACGTATAACTGATAAAGTATTAAAAGCAGCAGATCAATACGAAATACCAATTGCTTATGTTGAATCTATGAAAAAATTAGGTGAAGCTTGCGGTATTGACGTTGGAGCAGCTGCAGTGGCAATTAAAAAGTAAACTTTATACACCATCGTGTATTGAGTTTGTTTTTTTGCCTAAAAATGAACCACCTGGATGTGTGGATTTAGAAACAATAGATCAGAAGGGAGGATATAACATGCCTACTATTAACCAATTAGTACGTAAAGGTCGTAAATCTAAAGCTAAAGGTTCTGACTCACCTGCTTTAAACAAAGGGTTTAACTCTTATAAAAAACAATTTACTGATAATCCTTCTCCACAAAAGCGTGGTGTTTGTACACGTGTGGCAACTATGACACCTAAGAAACCGAACTCAGCATTACGTAAATATGCTCGTGTACGTCTTTCTAACCAAATTGAAGTTACGGCTTACATTCCGGGAATTGGACACAACCTACAAGAGCACAGTGTTGTTCTAATTCGTGGTGGACGTGTAAAAGACTTACCAGGTGTGCGTTATCACATCGTTCGTGGTGCACTAGACACTGCTGGGGTTGAAGGTCGTAAACAAGGCCGTTCAAAATATGGAGCTAAAAGACCTAAAAAATAAGCTGCGATTGAAGATAAAGACCACGTAGAAAGGAGGAACTTTGAATGCCGCGTAAAGGAGCAGTTCCTAAAAGAGATGTATTACCAGATCCAATTTACAACTCTAAACTAGTAACTCGTTTAATCAATCAAATTATGGTTGATGGTAAAAAAGGTGTTTCACAAAAAATTCTTTATAAAGCTTTTGATTTAGTACAAGAACGTAGCGGTCAAAATGCTATGGATACATTTGAGGAAGCTATGAAGAATGTTATGCCAGTTCTTGAAGTACGTGCTAGACGTGTTGGTGGTTCCAACTACCAAGTACCTGTTGAGGTACGCCCAGAACGTCGACAAGCATTAGGACTTCGTTTCATCGTTAACTATGCGAGGCTTCGCGGAGAAAAATCGATGGAAGAGCGTCTAGCTAATGAAATTTTAGATGCAGCAAATAATACTGGTGCAGCAGTTAAACGTCGTGAAGAAATGCATAAAATGGCAGAAGCGAACAAGGCGTTTGCACACTATCGTTGGTAATAATAATTCAATAATACAATTTAGCCAAAATGCAGGAAGGAGAAGTGAATTATGCCTAGAGAGTTCTCCTTAGAAAAATATCGTAATATCGGCATCATGGCACACATTGATGCTGGTAAAACAACAGCTACTGAGCGTATCCTGTTCTATACAGGACGTATTCACAAGCTGGGAGAAACTCACGAAGGTGCTTCCCAAATGGACTGGATGGAGCAGGAGCAGGAGCGTGGTATCACGATTACGTCTGCTGCGACAACAGCCCAGTGGAAGGATCATCGTATTAACATCATTGATACGCCGGGGCACGTAGACTTCACAGTAGAAGTTGAACGTTCTTTGCGTGTACTTGA
This sequence comes from Tenuibacillus multivorans, assembly GCF_900103915.1. Taxonomy (GTDB): domain Bacteria; phylum Bacillota; class Bacilli; order Bacillales; family Alkalibacillaceae; genus Tenuibacillus; species Tenuibacillus multivorans. Next base: position 30,660 of record NZ_FNIG01000011.1, read on the forward strand.
TGGTTCTGTTGCGTTATTAGATGCGCAATCAGGTGTTGAGCCACAAACTGAAACAGTTTGGCGACAAGCTACAACTTACGGGGTACCGCGTGTTGTTTTTATCAATAAAATGGATAAAGTCGGTGCTGACTTCTTATATTCCGTAAGTACATTAGAAGACCGATTAGGTGCTAATGCGCACCCAATTCAGTTACCAATCGGTGCTGAAGATCAGTTCGAGGGAATTATTGACTTAGTAGAAATGAAAGCTTATGTCTACGAAGATGACCTTGGAACACGCGCTAACGCGACAGAAATACCAGATGAATATAAGGAACAAGCCGAAGAATATCGCGGTCGCTTAGTAGAAGCAATCGCGGAGCTAGATGAAGACTTAATGATGAAATATCTAGAAGGTGAAGAATTCACAATTGATGAATTAAAAGCGGCAATCCGTAAAGCAACTTGTGATGTTGAATTCTATCCAGTTATGTGTGGATCAGCATTCAAAAACAAAGGTGTTCAATTACTTCTAGATGCTGTAATCGACTATCTTCCTTCTCCATTGGATGTACCTCCAATTGAAGGTGTTGTTCCAGATACGGAAGAAGAAGTCGTTCGTAAATCAGACGACAAAGAACCATTCTCAGCACTAGCATTTAAAGTAATGACTGACCCTTACGTTGGTAAATTAACCTTCTTCCGTGTGTATTCAGGCACACTAAACAGTGGTTCTTATGTTAAGAACTCAACTAAAGATAAGCGTGAGCGTGTAGGTCGTATCCTACAAATGCATGCCAACCACCGTGAAGAAGTTGATGCAGTTTATGCTGGTGATATCGCAGGTGGTGTTGGATTGAAAGACACTGCTACAGGGGATACACTATGTGATGAGAAAAACCTTGTCATTCTTGAATCTATGGAATTCCCTGACCCTGTTATCGCGGTTGCGATTGAACCGAGATCAAAAGCGGACCAAGATAAAATGGGTATCGCTTTAGCTAAATTAGCTGAGGAAGACCCAACCTTCCGTACCGAGACAAACGAAGAAACTGGTCAGACGATTATTCATGGTATGGGTGAACTTCACCTAGACATTATCGTTGACCGTTTAAAACGTGAGTTTAAGGTTGATGCGAACATTGGTAACCCACAGGTTGCTTACCGAGAAACATTCCGTGCAGACGCGAATGTTGAAGGTAAATTCGTGCGTCAGTCAGGTGGACGTGGTCAATACGGACACGTTTGGGTTAATTTCGAACCAAATGATGAAGGTGAAGGTTTCGAATTTGTTAACAAAATCGTTGGTGGTGTTGTCCCGAAAGAATACATTCCAGCTGTTCAACAAGGTATTGAAGAATCAATGGAAAATGGTGTACTAGCGGGATATCCACTAATCGATATTAAAGCAACATTATACGATGGTTCATACCACGACGTTGACTCAAACGAAACAGCCTTTAAAGTAGCAGCATCAATGGCACTTAAAGAAGCTAAAAACAAATGTCAACCGGTTTTACTTGAACCAATGATGAAAGTTGAAATTGTTGTTCCTGAAGAGTACATGGGTGACATTATGGGCGATGTTACTTCGCGTCGTGGCCGTGTAGAAGGCATGGGATCTCGTGGTAACGCATCAGTCGTTAATGCTTTTGTTCCACTTTCTGAAATGTTTGGGTATGCAACATCACTACGTTCAAACACACAAGGACGCGGAACTTACACCATGTACTTCAGTCACTACGAAGAGGTACCGAAGAGCATTTCTGATGAAATTGTTAAGAAAAATGCTGGGGAATAATTGACGTTTGACGTTTTATCCCTTATAACAATTATTATAAACAGTTGTCTCCTGATACAATTCTAGGAGGCAACTGAAAAATAAAACATAAAAAATATTTTATATTTTAAGGAGGAAATATAAATGTCAAAAGAAAAATTTGACCGTTCCAAATCACACGTTAACATTGGTACAATTGGACACGTTGACCATGGTAAAACAACTTTAACAGCAGCGATTACAACTGTATTACACAAAAAATCAGGAAAAGGTTCTGCAATGGCTTATGACCAAATCGATGGTGCGCCTGAAGAACAAGAGCGTGGAATCACAATTTCTACTGCTCACGTTGAGTATGAAACTGACACTCGTCACTATGCTCACGTTGACTGCCCGGGACACGCTGACTATGTTAAAAACATGATCACTGGTGCAGCACAAATGGATGGTGCAATCCTTGTTGTATCTGCAGCAGATGGTCCAATGCCACAAACTCGTGAGCACATTCTACTTTCTCGTCAAGTAGGTGTACCTGCGATTGTCGTATTCTTAAATAAATGCGATATGGTAGACGATGAAGAGCTACTAGAACTAGTTGAAATGGAAGTTCGTGACCTACTAAGCGAGTACGACTTCCCTGGTGATGATGTACCAGTTGTTAAAGGCTCAGCTCTAATGGCTATTGAAGGTGAAGAGCAATACGTTAACGCAATCTACGAATTAATGGATGCTGTTGACGATTATATTCCAACTCCAGACCGTGACACTGATAAACCATTCATGATGCCAGTTGAGGACGTATTCTCAATCACTGGTCGTGGCACAGTTGCGACTGGCCGTGTAGAACGTGGTCAAGTATCAGTTGGTGATGAAGTTGAAGTCATCGGTCTTGCTGAAGAAGCAGGCAAAACAACTGTTACTGGAGTAGAAATGTTCCGTAAGCTTCTTGACTATGCAGAAGCTGGTGACAACATTGGTGCGCTACTTCGTGGTGTTTCTCGTGAAGATATTAAACGTGGTCAGGTACTAGCTAAACCTGGTTCAATTACACCACACACTAATTTTAAAGCAGAAGTTTATGTTCTTTCTAAAGATGAGGGTGGACGTCATACGCCATTCTTCTCAAACTATCGTCCACAATTCTACTTCCGTACAACTGACGTAACTGGTGTTATCCAGCTACCAGATGGAGTAGAAATGGTTATGCCTGGCGATAACGTTGAAATGGATGTTGAGCTTATCTCACCTATCGCGATTGAAGAGGGTACTAAATTCTCTATCCGTGAGGGTGGACGTACTGTAGGCGCAGGCGTTGTTGCTACAATCACTAAATAACAACAGTTTAACCTAAGAGATTGCCGAAAGTCGGCAATCTCTTTTTATATGCACTCAAAGTAGTCATAGGGTACTTGACTGTTGCTAAGCAAATCGGTACGGATACATAACTTATATATAAACGCTTTAAAAAAGGACCTTAAAAGCGACTTTTCTGAATATTACTCTATTGGTTGAAAGCAGCCATAAACCTTAGTATAATAACTTAGGTGATTGCAAGAGAAGTTTATAGAATTCCCTTGCGTATCAAGGCTGTATTCTGTATAATAAATAATGTTGCAGTCATAACAAGGCGATGAAGTGGAAGGTTGCTGACACACCCGGCCCCTTTGCCATGGCAGGTTGTGGAGGAAATTTTCACGGAGTATGTCTGTTTAAAAGATAGGCGAAAAGGAGGGAAAGTAATGGCAAAAGAAAAAATACGTATCCGATTAAAAGCTTATGATCACCGTGTGCTTGATCAATCAGCTGAAAAAATCGTAGAAACGGCAAAACGTTCTGGAGCAGATGTATCTGGTCCGATCCCATTGCCAACTGAGCGCTCTGTATACACAATCTTACGTGCGGTTCACAAGTATAAAGATGCTCGTGAGCAATTTGAAATGCGCACACACAAGCGTTTGATTGACATATTGAGCCCAACCCCACAAACAGTGGATTCCTTAATGCGTTTAGATTTACCATCTGGCGTAGATATTGAAATTAAACTATAACATTATTTTAGGAGGTGTAACGGATGGCGAAAGGAATCTTAGGACGCAAAATCGGAATGACTCAACTGTTCTCTGAAACTGGCGAATTAGTTCCTGTTACAGTTATTCAAGCTGAGGGTAACGTCGTATTACAAAAGAAAACAGCTGAAAATGATGGCTATGAGGCTATTCAAGTAGGTTTTGCGGATAAAAAAGAATCACGTGCGAATAAACCGGAAAAAGGTCATGCTGAAAAAGCAGAGGCAAAGCCTAAGCGCTTCATTCGCGAAGTCCGTAACGTAAATCTTGACGATTATGAAGTTGGTCAAGAATTAAGTGTGGATGTATTTGAAGCAGGTGAAAAAGTAGACGTAACCGGAACTTCTAAAGGTAAAGGGTTCCAAGGTGCGATTAAACGTCATAATCAATCACGCGGACCAATGACTCACGGTTCACATTATCACCGTAGTCCAGGTGCGATGGGTGTTATTGACCCGATGCGTGTATTCCCAGGCAAAAAACTACCAGGACAAATGGGTGGCGAAACGGTAACGATTCAAAACCTAGATGTTGTTAAAGTAGATACAGAAAATAACTTGATTCTCGTTAAAGGTAATGTACCTGGTGCGAAGAAATCATATGTACAAATTTCAAGTGCGGTTAAGGCTAACTAAATAATAAACGAAGGGAGGATATGTCATGCCTAAAGTAGCACTATACAATCAAACTGGTTCTCAAGTAGGCGATGTTGAGCTTACTGAAGGAGTATTTGGTATTGAACCAAACGAAACCGTATTAAAAGACGCAGTTGTGATGCAGCAAGCATCATTACGTCAAGGTACTCACAAAGTAAAAAATCGCTCTGAGGTTCGTGGAGGCGGCCGTAAACCATGGCGCCAAAAAGGTACAGGTCGTGCCCGTCAAGGATCTATTCGTTCCCCACAATGGGTTGGCGGTGGAACTGTATTTGGTCCAACACCTCGTAGCTACAGCTTTAAACTGCCTAAAAAAGTGCGTCGTTTAGCGCTTCGTTCTGCTTTATCTTCTAAAGTGAAACATGAAGAGATTTATGTATTAGAAGATTTAAGCATTGAAGCACCTAAGACGAAAGAAGTTGTTTCATTACTAAACAGTTTTGATGTAGATGGAAAAGCTTTAATTGTTACAGCAGAAAATGATGAAAACATTGAGCGATCTGCTAATAACATTCAAGGCGTGCATGTTCTATCAGTAGAGCAAATCAATGTATTAGATTTACTGAAATACGACAAGCTGTTCATGACGAAGGAAGCAGCTGAAAAAGCAGGGGAGGTGCTTGCATAATGACAGAACCAAGAGATATCATTAAGCGCCCGATCATTACGGAAAACTCTGCAGATTTAATGGCTGATAATAAGTATACGTTTGAAGTTTCAACAAAAGCGAACAAAACTGAAATTAAAGATGCCGTTGAAACAATATTTCAAGTAAAAGTAGAACAGGTTAATACAATTAACCTTAAAGGTAAGAAAAGAAGAATGGGACGTTATGAAGGCTACCGTCCTGATCGTAAAAAAGCCATTGTAACATTAACACCAGATAGCAAAGAACTAGACTTCTTTGAAGGTGTATAAGTCGGATAAAAAACTTTTAATTTAAAAGGAGGGAAAACAGATGGCGATCAAAAAGTATAAACCAACCAGTAATGGTCGTCGTAATATGTCAACATTGACAAACGATGAAATTACGACATCAAAACCAGAAAAGTCCCTACTTGCACCAGTTAAGAAACGTGCAGGTCGTAACAATCAAGGGAAATTAACTGTTCGTCATCAAGGTGGAGGACACAAACGTCAATACCGTTTAATTGATTTCAAGCGTGATAAAGATGGTATACCAGGACGCGTTGCTACGATCGAATACGATCCAAACCGTTCAGCGAACATCGCATTAATCAATTATGCAGATGGTGAAAAACGTTATATCCTTGCACCTAAAGGTTTAAAAGTAGGTCAAGAAGTTATGTCAGGTGAAGGTGCTGACATCAAAACAGGTAACGCATTACCTCTAAACAAAATGCCAGTCGGTACAACTGTTCACAATATCGAAATGAAACCAGGACGTGGAGGACAGTTAGTACGTTCAGCTGGTTCCCAAGCTCAAATTCTTGGTAAAGAGGATAAATACGTACTTATACGTCTAGCTTCAGGCGAAACACGTATGATTCTTGGTACGTGCCGTGCCTCAATCGGCCAAGTCGGTAATATTGAACATGAGCTTGTAAGAGTTGGTAAAGCAGGACGCACTCGTTGGAAAGGTGTTCGTCCAACAGTACGTGGTTCTGTTATGAACCCAAGCGATCACCCACACGGTGGTGGTGAAGGTCGTGCACCAATCGGTCTTCCATCTCCAATGTCACCATGGGGTAAACCTACGCTTGGACTTAAAACACGTAAACGCAATAAACAGTCAGATAAATTTATTGTACGTCGTCGTAAGAAGAAGAAATAAATCCTGAAAAAGTCAAATCGAGTCATCGGTTGACTTAAAGATGGAAGGAGGTTTATTCATGGGTCGTAGTTTAAAAAAGGGACCTTTCGTGGATGATCATTTAATGAAAAAAGTCGAAAGCATGGAAGAAAACAACAAAAAGCAAGTTATTAAAACTTGGTCACGTCGTTCTACTATTTTCCCTAACTTTGTAGGAAACACAATCGCAGTTTATGACGGCCGTAAACATGTACCCGTATATATCACCGAAGACATGGTTGGACACAAACTAGGTGAGTTTGCACCAACACGTACGTTTAAAGGCCATTCCGGTGACGATAAGAGAACAAAATAGCTAATTGAGAGGAGGTTAGCATGATGCAACAAGCTAAAGCAGTAGCTAAAACGGTTCGTATTGCTCCTCGTAAAGCTCGACTAGTGATTGATTTAATTCGAGGAAAAGAAGTTGGCGAAGCTTTCGCAATACTAGCTCATACAAACCGCGCTGCATCACCGAATGTTGAAAAGGTGTTAAAATCAGCGGTTTCGAACGCTGAGCACAATTATGAACTAGATGCGGAAAATTTATATATCTCTGAAGCATTTGTAAATGAAGGTGTAACGCTTAAACGTTTCCGCCCACGCGCGCAAGGTCGTGCAAGCGCGATTAATAAACGTACTAGCCACATTACAGTAGTGGTATCAGAAAAGAAGGAGGGATAATCAGTGGGTCAAAAAATTAACCCGAAAGGTCTTCGTATCGGTGTAATCAATGATTGGGAATCAAAATGGTACGCGGAAAAAGATTATGCTGACCTTTTACATGAAGACATTAAGGTTCGTGAATATATTGAAGAACGCTTGAAAGATTCTGCAGTATCTTCTATTGAAATTGAACGTGCTGCAAACCGTATTAACATCTCTATCCACACAGCTAAACCAGGTATGGTTATTGGTAAAGGTGGATCTGAAGTAGAAGCATTACGCTCAAAATTAAGTGAACTAACAAGTAAAAAAGTACACATCAACATCGTTGAAGTGAAAAAACCTGAGCTAGATTCAACTCTAGTAGCAGAAAACATTGCGCGTCAGCTAGAAAATCGTGTTTCTTTCCGTCGTGTACAGAAACAAGCAATCCAACGTGCAATGCGTGCAGGTGCAAAAGGTATTAAAACGCAAGTATCTGGTCGTCTAGGTGGAGCAGATATTGCCCGTGCAGAACAATACAACGAAGGAACTGTACCACTTCACACACTACGTGCTGATATCAATTATGGTACTGCTGAGGCAGATACTACGTACGGTAAGCTTGGTGTTAAAGTGTGGATTTATCGTGGTGAAGTCCTTCCAACAAAAAATGATAATCAATAAGGAAGGGGGATTCGCAATATGTTAATGCCTAAACGTGTAAAATATCGTAGACAACATCGCGGCAACTTAAAAGGTCGTGCAAAAGGTGGAACTGAAGTATCACATGGTGAATTCGGCGTTCAAGCACTAGAAGGTGCATGGATTACTAGTCGACAAATCGAGGCAGCTCGTATTGCAATGACTCGTTATATGAAACGTGGCGGTAAAGTTTGGATTAAAATCTTTCCAGACAAACCGAAGACTGCTAAACCATTAGAAGTACGTATGGGTTCCGGTAAAGGTTCTCCAGAAGATTGGGTAGCAGTTGTAAAACCAGGAAAAATATTATTTGAAATTGCTGGAGTTAATGAAGAAGTCGCTCGTGAAGCACTTCGCTTAGCATCACACAAACTACCAGTTAGAACGAAGTTCGTAAAACGTGAAGAAATTGGTGGTGATAGCAATGAAAGCTAATGAAATCAGAGAACTTACCACTGCCGAAATCGAACAAAATATTAAATCATTAAAAGAAGAACTGTTTAACTTACGCTTTCAGCTAGCAACAGGTCAACTAGAAAACACGGTACGCATCCGTGAAGTTAGAAAATCTATTGCTCGTATGAAAACAGTTATTCGTGAAAGAGAAGTCGGCATTAATAATCGATAATCGAGAGGAGGTCAGCCTCAATGAGTGAACGTAAAGATCGCAAAGTCTATACAGGACGCGTTGTTTCTGACAAAATGGATAAAACCATTACGGTTCTTGTAGAAACTTATAAATTCCACCCGCTTTATGGTAAGCGTGTTAAATATTCTAAGAAATTTAAAACTCATGACGAAAATAATCAAGCAAAAAATGGCGATATCGTACGTATTATGGAGACTCGTCCATTATCAGCTACGAAACGTTTCCGTCTAGTTGAAGTAGTAGAAGAAGCTGTTATTATATAATCGCTCGGAATGAATCCGAAGGGAGGTAGCAAATCCTATGATCCAACAAGAGTCTAATCTCAAAGTTGCTGATAACTCAGGTGCTCGTGAAGTTAAAACCATTAAAGTCTTAGGCGGTTCTGGACGTAAAACAGCTAATATAGGCGATGTTATCGTTTGTTCAGTTAAACAAGCAACACCAGGTGGCGTTGTCAAAAAGAATGAAGTTGTAAAGGCTGTAGTTGTACGTTCAAGAAACGGTGTACGCCGTAAAGACGGTTCATATATTCGTTTTGATGAAAACGCAGCAGTCATCATTCGAGATGATAAAAGTCCACGTGGAACTCGTATCTTCGGACCTGTTGCTCGTGAATTACGTGAAAGACAGTTCATGAAGATCGTTTCCTTGGCTCCAGAAGTATTATAATGAAAACTCTGCCTTGCAAGGAGGTGCACGATTCATGCATGTAAAAAAAGGCGACAAAGTCAAAGTAATTACAGGAAAAGATAAAGGAAAAGAAGGCACAATTTTAGAAGCTTATCCAAAAAAAGAACGTGTATTGGTAGAAGGCGTTAATTACATTAAAAAACACGCTAAACCTTCTCAAGAAAACCCTCAAGGTGGAATCTTGACGCAGGAAGCACCAATCCATGTTTCTAATGTTATGCCAGTCGATCCTAAATCAGGTGAGCCTACTCGTGTCGGTTATGAGGAACGCGACGGTAAAAAAGTCCGTATCGCAAAAAAATCAGGCGAACCTTTAGATAAATAGTGTTGTGCTGAAAGGAGGTCTACAAGATGAACGAACTTAAAAGACAATATCAAGAAGAAATCGTCTCAAAACTAGTTGAAAAGTTTAATTATAGTTCTGTAATGCAAGCCCCTAAAATTGAAAAGATTGTTATCAATATGGGTGTGGGTGACGCTGTACAGAACGCCAAAGCACTTGATAATGCTGTTGAAGAATTACAGTTAATTTCCGGTCAAAAGCCAACTGTTACACGCGCGAAAAAATCAATCGCTGGTTTCCGTTTACGTGAAGGTATGCCAATCGGTGCAAAAGTAACACTTCGTGGTGAACGCATGTATGATTTCCTTCAAAAGTTAATCGCTGTGTCACTACCTCGTGTTCGTGACTTCCGTGGTATTTCTTCAAAAGCATTTGATGGTCGCGGCAACTACACTCTTGGCATTAAAGAACAATTAATTTTCCCAGAAATTGATTACGATAAAGTCAGTAAAGTACGTGGTATGGATATCGTAGTTGTAACAACTGCTGACACGGATGAAGAAGCTCGTGAATTATTAAGTCAATTTGGAATGCCGTTCAGACAGTAATTTACTCATAAGGAGGGAAAAACTGTGGCTAAAAAATCAATGATCGCAAAACAAAAACGTAAACAAAAGTACAAAGTACGCGAATACACACGTTGTGAACGTTGCGGTCGTCCACATTCAGTTATCCGCAAATTTAAATTATGCCGTATTTGTTTCCGTGAATTAGCTTACGAAGGACAAATTCCTGGCGTTAAAAAAGCAAGCTGGTAAACCCGTAATTGGGAAGGAGGTAAAAGAAATGATGTCAGATCCAATTGCAGATATGCTAACAAGAATTCGCAATGCTAACATGGTTCGTCACGATCAGTTAGAAGTCCCAGCTTCTAAACTTAAAAGAGATATCGTTGAGATTTTAAAACGTGAAGGTTATATTCGCGATTACGAATATATCGAAGACAATAAACAAGGCGTTTTACGTCTTTTCCTTAAATATGGATCAGATAACGAGCGTGTCATTTCAGGAATTAAACGCATTAGCAAGCCTGGACGTCGTGTCTATGCAAAAGCAGATGAGGTTCCTAAAGTATTAAACGGTTTAGGAATCGCTGTTGTGTCCACTTCTAAAGGTGTTTTAACGGATAAAGAAGCTCGCAGTGAATCAGTAGGCGGCGAAGTAGTAGCTTACGTTTGGTAATACTTGAAAGACAGGAGGTGTATGTATGTCACGTGTAGGTTTTAAAACTTTAGAAATTCCAAATGATGTTGAACTAAAATTTGACGGAAATACTGTTACAGTAAAAGGCCCTAAAGGCGAATTAACACGTACGATTCATGAAGATATGAACGTAAAAGTGGAAGATAATGTATTAACAGTTGAACGTCCTAGTGAAAATAAAGAACACCGCGCATTACACGGTACAACAAGAAGCAATATTGCTAACATGGTTGAAGGTGTAACAAAAGGCTTCGAAAAATCCCTTGAAATTCAAGGTGTAGGTTACCGTGCCCAAATGCAAGGTAAAAAACTTGTTGTGAACGCAGGGTATTCACACCCAGTTGAAATTGAACCTATTGAAGGAATTGATATTGAAACTCCTTCTAACACACAAATTGTGGTTAAAGGAATTGACAAAGAAAAAGTAGGTGCAGTTGCTGCAAATATTCGCTCAATCCGTACACCTGAACCTTATAAGGGAAAAGGTATTCGTTATCAAGGCGAGTATGTGCGCCGTAAAGAAGGTAAAACGGCTAAATAATATCCGTTAAGAGACAGAAAGGAGTGACCTAAATGATTACGAAAGCAGATAAAAATGCCGTTCGTAAAAAGCGCCATCATCGTGTTCGTCGTACATTAGCCGGAACTGCTGAACGTCCGCGTTTAAATATTTTTCGTTCAAACAAACACATTTACGCACAATTAATCGATGACACGAATGGTAGTACTGTCGCGAGTGCTTCAACCGTTGACCCAGAATTCAAAGGGGATAGCACTAGTAATGTCGAAGCAGCTCAACAAGTTGGTGAATTAGTTGCTAAACGTGCAGTAGAGAAAGGTTATCAAACAGTCATATTTGACCGTGGAGGATACCTATACCATGGACGCGTTAAGGCTTTAGCAGAAGCTGCACGCGAAGCAGGTTTAGAATTTTAATTGACTTATAAAGGAGGGAAATTCATGCGTACAGTAATCGATCCAAATAAATTAGATTTAGAAGAACGTGTTGTTACTGTTAACCGCGTAGCTAAGGTTGTAAAAGGTGGTCGTAATTTCCGTTTTACCGCTTTAGTTGTGGTTGGTGATAAAAATGGTCATGTAGGTTTTGGAACAGGTAAAGCACAAGAGGTACCTGAGGCAATTCGTAAAGCGATTGAAGATGGTAAGAAAAACTTAGTCCGTGTACCAATCATTGGTACAACAATTCCACACGAAATCAACGGCGAATATGGGGCTGGAAACATCTTATTAAAACCAGCTGCAGAAGGTACGGGAGTTATTGCAGGTGGACCAGTTCGTGCAGTATTAGAACTAGCTGGTGTTGGTGACATTCTATCAAAATCACTAGGTTCAAATACTCCAATTAATATGGTTCGTTCTACTATTCAAGGTTTAGCAAATCTAAAAACAGCAGAGCAAGTTGCAAAACTTCGAGGAAAATCTGTTGAAGAACTGTTAGGATAAGGAGGGATAACAGATGGCTAATAAATTAGAAATTACCCTCACTCGTAGTTTGATCGGTCGAAATGAAGGTCAACGCGATACAGTAAAAGCCTTAGGTCTTAATAAAATTCACCAATCAGTAGTACTTGAGGATACACCAGCTGTTCGAGGCATGGTTGACAAAGTGTCACACCTCGTTTCAGTAAAAGAAGCTTAATGGCAATAGATTGAAAAGAGGAGGTGCTCACATGAAACTTCACGAATTAAAAGGCGATAGCAAAAAACGTAATCGCGTAGGACGTGGAATGGCATCTGGTAACGGAAAAACTTCTGGACGTGGTCATAAAGGTCAAAAAGCTCGCTCAGGCAGCGGCACACGACCAGGTTTTGAGGGTGGACAAATGCCTTTATTCCAACGTTTGCCTAAACGTGGATTTACAAACATCAACCGTAAAGAGTATACTATTGTTAATCTAGAAACTTTAAATCGTTTTGAAGATGGCACAGAAGTAACCCCTGAACTTTTACTTGAAAACGGCGTAATTAGTAAAGTCAAAGCTGGCGTGAAAGTGCTAGGAAACGGTAATCTAGAGAAGAAGTTAACGGTAAAAGCGCAAAAGTTCTCTGCTTCGGCTAAAGAAGCCATTGAAGCAGCGGGCGGTCAAACTGAGGTGATTTAATGTTTAGTACTTTTGCAAACATGTTTCGTGTAGCTGACATTCGACGTAAAATTCTATTTACTCTTGCGATTTTAATTGTTTTCCGACTGGGATCGTTTATTCCAGTTCCGTTTACGAACAATCAGGCTATTGACATGATGAATGAAGTCAATGCGTTTGGTTTCATTGACACATTCGGTGGGGGAGCATTAAGTCAGTTCTCGGTATTTGCTATGGGTATTTTCCCATATATCACTGCCTCCATTATTATGCAGTTATTGCAGATGGATGTCGTACCAAAGTTTACGGAATGGAGAAAGCAAGGGGAAGTTGGACGTCGGAAATTAGCTCAGTTTACACGTTACGGTACAGTAGTCTTAGCATTCATTCAAGCTATTGGGATGTCGGTCGGATTTAACTATATGACAAATGGTCAATTAATTACGAATCCGAACCCAATGACATTTTTCATTATTGCTGTCGTCTTAACAGGCGGTACAACATTCTTAATGTGGCTTGGTGAGCAGATTACTGAGCACGGAGTTGGAAATGGTATTTCCATTTTAATCTTTGCTGGTATTATCGCAGCAATTCCAAATGGTATTAACCAATTATACGAAACTTACATTACAGATGCTGGTGATCAACTATTCTTAAATTTAGTGATTATAGGTATCATTGCACTCGTGGTAATTGCGGTTATTGTTGGTGTTATCTTTATCCAACAAGCATTGCGTAAAATACCAATTCAATATGCTAAACGAACGGTTAACCGTTCACCTGTTGGAGGACACTCCACACACTTACCATTAAAGGTAAATGCTGCAGGGGTAATTCCAATCATCTTTGCAATTTCATTTATTATTGCACCTCAGACTATCGCGAACTTTTTTGAAGGTACAGTCGCACAAACGATAGCAAATGTTTTTGATTACACACAACCAATCGGTATGACACTATATGTAGGATTAATTATTGCCTTTACGTATTTCTACACGTTTGTTCAGGTTAATCCAGAACAAATGGCAGAGAACTTGCAAAAGCAAGGCGGTTATGTGCCAGGCATTCGCCCGGGTAAAAACACTGAGACTTATTTAACTCGTGTGATTTATCGCTTAACTTTTGTCGGTGCATTATTCCTAGCAGTTGTTTCGATCTTCCCAATTATTTTAGGAAGTATTGCCAACTTACCAGCTGCAGTACAAATTGGTGGAACAAGTCTACTAATCGTAGTAGGTGTGGCATTAAACACAATGAAACAACTAGAAAGTCAATTAGTGAAACGTCATTACCGAGGTTTCATAAAATAATACCTCTTAGAGTTATGATGAGAGCGAGGGGAAATTATGAATCTGATTTTGATGGGATTACCAGGTGTTGGTAAAGGAACCCAGGCAGAAAAAATCGTTGAAAAATATGAAATCCCTCATATATCAACCGGAGATATGTTCCGTTCCGCGATTAAAGAAGGAACAGAACTAGGTAAAAAGGCAAAATCTTATATGGATGAAGGTGCGCTTGTGCCTGATGAAGTAACCATTGGGATTGTTAAAGACCGTTTGAGTAAGCCTGATTGTGAAAAAGGCTTTCTATTGGACGGTTTCCCTAGAACGGTTGCTCAGGCTGAGGCATTAGAATCCTTATTAGAAGAGTTAAATACAAAACTTGATTATGTGCTTCATGTTGACGTCCCGGAAGACAAATTGGTGGACCGTTTAACTGGCCGTCGTATTTGCCCTGAATGTGGCGCGACATACCATGTTGAATTTAACCCGCCAAAAGAAGAAGGGCTTTGTAACAATGATGGCACGACATTAATGCAACGTGATGACGATAAACCTGAAACGGTTAAAAACCGTATTAGCGTCAATTCTGATCAAATGAAACCACTGCTAAGTTTCTATGAAGAAAAAGGTTACTTAGTTAAGGTTGATGGTGATCAGGAAATCGATGATGTTTTTCAACAAATCGATGATAAGATTGGTGCCCTTGCTTAATGACTATTTTGGTGTAACAGAAACCTCGTTATTTCAAGATAGTTAAACGAGTATGGTGGGCACGGAATTGGTCAGGACCTTCATGAAGATCCTCATCTTTCAAACTTTGGAACACCTATAAAGGTCCGAGATGAAATAAGGGATGGTTTTGGCAATTGAACCTATGGTTAATTTAGGGGAATGTAATGTTCGGACATTAAGTGATCATTGGACAGTTATTATTAGGATCATAGTAACTGTGCACACTTTGAGCATACAGTAGCTGTAACCGATGGTGGTTATGAAATTTTAACGAAAGCTTAAGTGAAGGTGATGATGATTGGTCGATGGTGAGTCGGGAAGTCCCCGAGTTGGTCAATTAGTGAAAATTAATCGTGGACGTGAGGTTGATCAATACGCGATTATTATTGGTGTTGTTGATGAAACATTTGTTTTATTAGCCGATGGTGATAAGCGGAAATTTGATCGACCAAAACGAAAAAATATTCATCATGTTGATTTATTAGATTATATTTCTCCGGAAGTGGAGAAAAGTATGATAGAAACTGGTCGAGTAACGAATGGAAAACTTCGCTTCGCAATATCAAAGTTTGTTAACGAAGAGTTAACAGATTGGAAGAAGGGAGATTCTCTCTATGGCGAAAGATGATGTAATTGAAATGGAAGGAACAGTCCTCGAAACATTACCGAATGCGATGTTTAAAGTAGAGTTGGAAAACGGACATGAGATTTTAGCTCATGTTTCAGGTAAAATCCGTATGCACTTCATTCGAATTTTACCTGGTGATAAGGTTACCGTTGAAATGTCACCTTATGACTTATCAAGAGGTCGCATCACATATCGTTATAAGTAATATAAACTCCGACTAAAGGAGGTCAGAACAATGAAAGTAAGACCGTCAGTTAAACCGATTTGTGAAAAATGCAAAGTCATTCGTCGTAAAGGCCGAGTAATGGTAATTTGCGAGAATCCTAAGCATAAACAGAAACAAGGATAATCTTAAAGGAGGTGCGTTGCACAGATGGCACGTATTGCAGGTATTGATATTCCACGTGAAAAGCGCGTTGTCATAGCACTAACGTATATTTACGGTATCGGAAAATCAACAGCACAAGAAATTCTTAAAAATGCGGGTGTTTCTGAGGAGACACGAGTTCGTGATCTTACAGAAGAAGAATTAGCAAACATTCGTAAACAAATTGACGATTATACAGTTGAAGGTGATCTTCGTCGTGAAGTATCCCTTAACGTTAAACGTTTAATTGAAATCGGTAGTTACAGAGGAATCCGTCATCGTCGTGGCCTACCAGCACGTGGGCAAAAGACAAAAAACAACTCTCGTACACGTAAAGGACCACGCCGTACAGTTGCGAACAAGAGAAAATAATAATCTAAAGGAGGTAAGCTAATCATGGCTCGTAAAGGTAAACAAACGACAACACGTAGAAAGCGTCGTGTGAAAAAGAATATAGAGTCTGGTGTTGCACACATCCGTTCAACTTTTAACAATACGATTGTAACGGTTACTGATACAAACGGTAATGCGGTTGCTTGGAGTAGTGCAGGTGCATTAGGCTTTAGAGGTTCTCGTAAGTCTACACCTTTTGCAGCACAGATGGCAGCAGAAGTAGCGGCGAAATCAGCACAAGAAAGCGGCATGAAAACAATCGAAGTGGCCGTTAAAGGTCCAGGGGCTGGCCGTGAAGCAGCTATTCGTTCATTACAAGCTGCTGGTCTAGAAATTACTTCAATTATTGATGTAACACCAGTACCACACAATGGTTGCCGCCCACCAAAACGTCGTCGTGTTTAATTAGGTATATAATTTGTAACCCTGTCTATAATGGGATATGATAGGTTAATAAGCTTCACACGGTTATGCAGGATCATTACCCATGTATTCATGGGACTCCTGCCAGAGGAATTTCGGGGGTGCGGAGCGTATTGTCGATGTTTCGACGTTTTGAAGGAGGGTTTTGTGAATGATTGAAATAGAAAAACCGAAAGTGGAAACAGTTGAAATTAACCAAGATACTACGTTCGGGAAGTTCGTTATTGAACCGTTAGAGCGCGGTTATGGAACGACAGTTGGTAACTCCTTGCGTCGTATCTTGTTATCCTCACTTCCAGGAGCAGCAGTAACCTCTGTTCAAATTGAAGGTGCATTGCATGAATTTTCAACGTTAGACTATGTCGTTGAGGACGTCACAACGATTATTCTAAACTTGAAACATTTAGCACTTAAAATTTATTCAGATGAACAAAAAACCTTAGAGATTAATGCTCAAGGTGAAGGTGAAGTGTTTGCTCGAGATATTCAACACGATAGTGATGTTGAGATTTTAAACCCTGACTTGAAGATTGCTACAATCTCAGGTAATGGTAAATTAAGCATGAAAATTTTTGCTGAACGAGGACGCGGATATCGCCCTGCAGATGCAAACAAACATGATGATCAGCCGATTGGTGTCATCCCTATTGATTCAATCTTCACACCAGTAACACGCGTAACTTATCAAGTAGAAAATACGCGGATTGGTCAAGTTACAAATTTTGATAAGTTAACTTTAGATGTGTGGACAGATGGAAGCATTCGCCCAGAAGAAGCTATTTCACTTGGGGCAAAAATTTTCACCGAACACTTAAATGTTTTCGTCACTTTAACTGATGAAGCGCAACAAGCGGAGATTATGGTAGAAAAAGAAGAAGACCAGAAGGAAAAAGTGCTAGAAATGACAATTGAAGAACTCGACCTATCCGTTCGTTCTTACAATTGCTTAAAACGTGCCGGTATCAATACCGTACACGAACTTGCACAAAAATCTGAAGAAGACATGATGAAAGTTCGTAACTTAGGACGTAAATCACTTGATGAAGTTAAAAATAAGTTAGCGGATTTAAATTTAGGTCTACGTAAAGACGACTAATCATCGAACATCAATAGATATTCCTAGCAAAGGAGGTTTTGGGAATGGCAAAAACGAAGTTAGGCCGCACAACGGCACAACGTAAGGCTTTACTACGTAATCTTGCAACAGATTTAATTGTTCATGAACGGATCGAAACAACAGAAGCTAAAGCAAAGACACTTCGCCCAGTTGTTGAAAAAATGATTACGTTAGGTAAACGCGGTGACCTTCATGCTCGTCGTCAGGCTGAATCTTATTTAAGAAAAGTAGACGCTGATGAAGAAGGTACACAAAATGCAATCGAAAAATTATTCTCTGATATTGCTCCACGTTATGAAGAACGCCAAGGTGGCTACACGCGCATCTTAAAACTTGGAGAACGTCAAGGTGACGGGGCAAAAACGGTGATTATTGAATTAGTTGACTAATTGAATGATTTAAGGAAGGGGGTTCAGATTCCACAGACTTGGAACTGTGCCCTTTTTTATGTTCTGGTCCGTTGTTTTGTGCAACGGATTTTTTTTAATACACCCGTAGAACTTAGAAAAACACCGATAGAAAGTCAACATACACCGATAGAAAGTGAAAAAACGCCGATAGAAATCAGAGATACACCGATAGGAAGTGAAGATACGCCGATAGAAGGCAAAGTTACACTGATAGAAAACAGAGATACACCGATAGATCGGAGGAAGGCCATAAGATATTCCCCCTTCGACGTCAAACTTAAACCGCTCCAACAGTCAAAATATGATAAAATAGACGAGAAATCTATTTCCGAGGAAATATAAAGGGGACCATGATCTGTGATTGAATTTCAAGGTGTTTCCTATCGTTATTCTAGCTCTGAAGAAAACGTATTAAAAGATATAAACTTGAAAATAGCGCAAGGCGATTGGGTAGCGCTGCTTGGACATAATGGCTCAGGTAAATCAACGCTTGCAAAATTGATGAACGGTATATTGATGCCTACAAAGGGTCAAGTGTTCGTTAATGGGGTTTTATTAAATGAGGAGACAGTTTGGGAGATTCGTCACGAGGTTGGGATGGTCTTTCAAAATCCGGAGAATCAGTTTGTTGGGACGACAGTGATTGATGATGTGGCCTTCGGTTTAGAAAACATGGCAATTCCACGTGAAGAGATGGAAAGTCGAATAGATGAAAGTCTCAAAGTCGTCGGAATGACGGATTATAAGTTACAGGAGCCTTACCGGTTATCTGGTGGGCAAAAGCAGCGTATAGCTATTGCAGGTGTTTTAGCTATGATGCCTCAAGTGATCATCTTTGATGAAGCGACCACCATGTTAGATCCATCAGGAAGAAAAGAACTGCTTGAAACTATGAAGTACGTCCGCGAAAAGCGTGATATAACCTTTGTGTCTATTACACATGACTTAAATGAAGCCGTTTGGGCGGATCGTGTGATCGTGTTAGAGGATGGAGCCATTTGGTTTGAAGGAACACCTCAAACGTTACTCGAAAAACGTGAAAGTCTTCAATCTACAGGGTTACGCCCACCTTTTGTTGCCCAACTGACGGATGAATTGAGGAAAAACGGCATCACATTTGAGCAACAACCATTACATCATAAAGATCTGGTGAAACAGTTATGGACATTACATTCAAAGACGTAACCTATACATATCAGCCAAACACACCGTTCGAGCATTTAGCCTTAAATCAGTTAAATTTCCAAATTCCAAAAGGATCCTTCACAGCCATAGTCGGTCATACAGGGTCGGGTAAATCGACTCTGATTCAGCATTTAAACGGACTTTTACGACCGTCTGAAGGAACTGTTTCCATCGGGGGATTCGAGCTGACTAATGAAAAAAACAAACAGATTAAAGCACTTCGAAAAAAAGTCGGTATGGTGTTTCAATACCCTGAACATCAGTTGTTTGAGGAAACGGTTAAAAAGGATATCTTATTTGGTCCAAAGAATTTTGATGTTGCGGTATCAGATGATCAGTTATTAAAAGTCATCGATATGGTTGGGCTCGAACCAGAGATATTAGAGCGTTCACCTTTTGATTTAAGTGGCGGACAAAAACGTCGCGTTGCGATTGCGAGTATTTTAATTTTAGAGCCTGAGCTTCTTGTATTAGATGAACCCACGGCGGGATTAGATCCGCTTGGGCAAAAGCAAATGATGGAGCTTTTCAGTCAATTACATCGGAAGCAGGATATAACAGTCGTCTTAGTCACGCATCAAATGGAAGATGTTTTAGCTTACGCCAATCAAATGTTGGTATTAGAAAATGGTCGAGTTAGTTTAAAGGGTAAACCGATTCAAGTTTTTCAATATAAGGATTACTTAAGGCAAATTGGTTTAGACATTCCAGAGGTGATTGAATTTCTTGAGTACTTGGAAAAAGAAACGGGTTTAGCTATCCCTTATCGTGGACAGGCTTTAACTGAACTTGGAACAAGCATCGCCAAGTGGGTGAAGGATGGTGATGCATGATGGGTTCCTTTATGGTTGGTCAATATATACCAGGGGAGTCGCTCATTCATCGACTAGACCCGCGCTTAAAAATTGTGATGGTCTTTATCTATGTCATCGTCGTATTTACGTCTGAAACTTTTATTAGTTATTTAGTATTATTCGCCTTTGCTTTCTTGAGTACGTTATTAACACGTATTCCACTCAAGTTTGTCATCAAAGGGTTAAAGCCGGTTTGGTGGCTAATCGCCATCACGTTTGTGTTACATGTCCTGTTAACTCGCACAGGTGAAGTTTGGATTGAAATAATCGGTTTTCCGATCTATAAGGAATCGATTATACAGGCGGTTAAGATATCAGTACGGTTCTTTCTGTTAATTTTGATGACGACGATTTTGACGTTATCGACAACACCTATTGCGATTACGGATGCTGTTGAGTCATTACTTCATCCACTGAAAAAAATCAAATTTCCAGTCCATGAGTTAGCCCTAATGATGTCGATTTCATTACGGTTTATTCCAACACTCATGCAAGAAGCGGATAAAATTTCGAAGGCCCAAGCCTCCCGTGGGTTAGACTTTCGGACGGGTAAAATAAAAGATCGTGTACAAGCTATTATTCCATTGATCCTTCCGCTATTTGTGAATGCTTTTAAGCGTGCGGAGGATTTAGCCATTGCGATGGAGGCAAGGGGTTATCAAGGTGGCGAAGGACGGACTAAATCTCGTGAACTGGCCTTTCGAAGACGGGATTATATCGCAGGATTCATGTTTATCTTGATGATGTTCATCTATTTTATATTAACTTTATAAGGGAGAATGCCGTATGGCTCGGATCAAACTACGAATCGAATACGACGGTACGGATTTCGTGGGCTATCAGGTACAGCTTGAAAAACGGACTGTTCAACTCGTCCTTGAAAAAGCGTTAAAGAAAATGCATGACGAACCGATTAGGGTTTATTCATCGGGGCGGACAGATTCCGGTGTCCATGCGCTAGATCAGGTCCTTCACTTTGATACGACATTATCCTTAGATGATGCGACATGGCAGCACGCGTTAACAACGTTATTGCCTAAGGATATTCGAGTGAAGTCAGCTGAAACAGTTGCACATGATTTCCATGCACGTAAGGATGCAACAAATAAAACGTACCGTTACATCGTTTTAAATCGTAAGGAACACGATGTCTTTCGTCGAAATTATGAATGGCACATCCCACAAGACATCGATTTAGAAAAAATGAAAGAGGCGGCTAAACTTTTAAAGGGTAAACATGACTTTACCGCCTTTGCCGCATCTAAGTCGAACGTTAAAGGGGATAAGACGCGGACTATATTTGAACTAAAGGTGTGGCGGGAGGATGATGATCGGATTTATTTTGAAGTGACTGGAGACGGCTTTTTAACGCATATGGTTCGAATTATGGTTGGGACACTTATTGAGATTGGTCAAGGGAAAAAAGATAAAAGCTGTATAACCAAAGGATTTGAATCACTTGATCGACGTGTCCTTGGGTTGACAGCACCCGGTCATGGCTTATACTTATGGGAAGTGGAATACGAGTAAAAGGCGAACATTTCGGGTTTGAAACAAATAAAATTTCGGTTTTTGATAAAAGATGGTTGAACATTAAATAATCGATGTTATAATGAATGTGTAATTACGAACAGTTAAATATTAACCCCTCATATAATGTTGGGAATATGGCCCAAAAGTCTCTACCCGGTTGCCGTAAACGACCGGACTATGAGGGAAGTATTCTGAACAGTTATAGATAGGGTGACGTATGTCCAGACTGCTTTCCTCATAATGGGAAGCAGTCTATTTTTATTTTATTTAAAAAAGGAGGAGCGACATGAAACCACTTGTTGGTGTCATTATGGGCAGCACTTCAGATTGGGAAACGATGAAGCATACTTGTGATGTATTAGATGAGCTTGAGATTCCTTATGAAAAAGTAGTTGTTTCAGCCCATCGCACGCCGGAAAAAATGTTTCAATACGCCGAGACGGCTAAAGAACGTGGGCTTAAAGTCATTATCGCTGGAGCAGGTGGAGCGGCCCACTTACCAGGAATGGTAGCTTCAAAAACGATACTTCCAGTTATCGGTGTGCCTGTTCAATCCAAGGCATTAAATGGACTCGATTCACTATTATCCATCGTACAAATGCCAGGAGGAGTTCCAGTTGCAACAGTCGCAATCGGCAAAGCTGGTGCAACCAATGCAGGATTACTCGCAGCCCAACAGTTAGCTGCCTGGGATGAAGATATATACGAACGATTAAATGAAAGAAGAACATTACTACAAGAAAAAGTCGAACATTCCAATGAGGAGTTGCAAACATGGTAAAACACATACAACCAGGTCAAACAATAGGGATTATCGGTGGCGGTCAGCTTGGCCGCATGATGGCCATGGCGGCAAGGCAGATGGGATACCAGATAGCGGTATTAGACCCCACTCCGAATTCTCCGACAGGCCAAGTAGCTGATGTTGAAATAACTGCAGCCTATGATGATTTTGAAGCGGCTAAAAGGCTGTTGGACGAATCGGATGTCATCACATACGAATTTGAAAGTATAGATGTCTCTGTCTGTAACTATTTAGTTGAGCAGGGTTACGTTCCTCAGGGGAGTGAACTTATTCGAATCTCGCAAGACCGAGCTTTTGAGAAAAAGGCGATCGAAAAAAGTGGCGCTAGAGTCGTGGCATATGAGCTAATCGATGATATTGAAGATCTTAAACGTGCGACAAGCTCGGTCGGTTTTCCGTGTGTCTTAAAAACGAGACGCGGTGGTTATGATGGCAAAGGGCAAATGATTTTGAATGCCTCATCAGACCTTTTTGACGCAACGGAGCTTTTAGAGCGTGGACCAAGTATTTTGGAACAATTCTTATCATTTGAAAAGGAGCTTTCTGTCATTGTTAACCGGAGTGTAACGGGTGAGATGACAACTTTTCCGGTAGCTGAAAATATTCATATGGATCATATTTTACTTCAATCGATCGTTCCCGCACGTATCGTCCCATTGATCGCAGAAAAGGCTAAGGAAGTAGCTAAACAGTTAGCGGAATCAATCAATATGGTCGGTACTTTAGGGGTGGAAATGTTTTTATCTGAAGATGGAGAGATATACATCAATGAAGTCGCCCCTCGTCCGCATAATTCAGGACACTATACATTAGATGCCTGTGTAACATCACAATTTGAACAACATATTCGCGCCATTACAGGCATGACATTAGGTGAACCAAAGCAGCATCAGGCTGTTGTTATGATGAATGTCTTAGGCGAACACATAACGGATGTGTTAGACAGAATTCCGAGCCTAACAAATGCCAAACTACACTTATATGGCAAAGCACAAGTTAAACCGAAACGTAAAATGGGTCACGTTAACTTTATGGGCGAGCAAACAAAGGGAATACTACAACAAATAAAAGATCTTGAAATATGGAGGCCATAAAATATGATTGAACGTTATACACGAGAAGAAATGGGTCAGATTTGGACTGACGATAATAAATATCAGGCATGGTTAGAGGTTGAAATCTTAGCCTGTGAGGCTTGGGCCGAATTAGGTGTTATTCCAAAAGAGGATGTCAAAGCCTTGCGAGAAAAAGCTTCGTTTAATGTGGAACGTATTCAAGAGATCGAGGAGGAAACGCGACATGACGTCGTAGCCTTTACACGAGCTGTATCCGAAACACTTGATGATGAGAAGAAGTGGGTTCATTACGGCTTAACGTCAACCGACGTGGTCGATACAGCGACGGGTTATTTAATCAAACAGGCCAATGACATTATAAGACAGGACCTTATCCGTTTTATCGATATTTTAAAAGAAAAAGCGAAGCAACATAAAAATACGATTATGATGGGGCGAACTCATGGTGTGCATGCCGAGCCGACTACCTTTGGGTTAAAGCTTGCCCTTTGGTATGAAGAAATGAGACGAAACCTCGAGCGCTTTGATGCCGCTGCCGAAACGATTCAATATGGCAAAATGTCTGGAGCGGTCGGAACCTATGCCAACATCGACCCATACGTTGAACAATATGTTTGCGAACATTTAGGGTTAAAGCACGCACCGATCTCAACGCAAACCTTACAGCGAGACCGCCACGCTCATTACGTATCGACATTGGCGTTGATTGCGACATCAATAGAGAAGATGGCGGTCGAAATTCGTGGCTTACAAAAGAGTGAAACACGTGAGGTCGAGGAATTTTTCGCAAAGGGACAGAAAGGATCATCCGCGATGCCGCATAAGCGTAATCCAATTGGATCGGAAAACATGGCAGGCATGGCAAGGGTTGTACGAGGTTATATGATGACGGCTTATGAAAATGTCCCGCTTTGGCATGAACGTGATATTTCACATTCTTCTGCTGAGCGTGTGATTATCCCTGATGCGACGATTGCAGTTAATTATATGCTCAACCGTTTCGGCGGCATTGTTGAAAAATTAACCGTTTATGAGGAAAACATGAAACGCAATATGGATCGCACATTCGGATTAATTTTCTCACAGCGTGTACTCCTATCACTAATCGATCAAGGATTATCGCGGGAGAAGGCTTATGATTTAGTTCAGCCATTGGCGATGCAAGCGTGGGAGGAGCAAACATCATTCCCACAGTTGGTAAGAAATCACCCTGAAATTAAGCAGCAATTGTCAGAAGAACAGTTAGATGAATGCTTTGATCCGACGTATCATTTAAAAAATGTTGATGCGATTTTTGAACGATTAGGTCTAGCTTAAGGAGGGTGTCACTTGCATAAAGGGCAATTAATGTATGAAGGCAAGGCGAAAAAGCTGTTTGAAACAAATGATCCAAATGAATTAGTTGTAGAATATAAAAACGATTTAACGGCGTTTAACGGCCAAAAGAAAGCTGAACAGCAAGGAAAAGGTGCATTAAACAATCACATTTCATCGTTATTATTTGAGCGATTAAGTGAAGCAGACATTCCGAATCATTGGTTAAAACAGCTTTCTGAAATGGAGCAGCTCGTTAAACATACTGACATCATCCCGATTGAAGTTGTCATTCGTAATGTGGCTGCAGGGAGCATAGCGAAGCGATTAGGGTTAGAAGAAGGCTTAGCATTAGCTTTTCCAATTATTGAGTTTTACTACAAAGATGATGCATTAGGTGACCCTTTAATCAATGATGATCATATTAATCTATTAAATCTAGCATCACATGATGAACTTGATGAAATGAGAGAGTTGGCGAGTAAAGTGAATGATGTTCTATTAGAACTGTTTCGAGCATGCGAGCTTAAACTCGTCGATTTTAAGCTAGAGTTTGGAAAGGATCCTTCAGGAAAGCTAATTTTATCAGATGAAGTCTCACCGGACACGTGTCGTTTATGGGATGTTCATACGAATAAAAAACTAGATAAAGATGTGTTTCGTCAGGATTTAGGAAGTGTTGAGGATTCGTATCAAGAGATTTTAAACCGATTAAGGGGGGCTGTGGCTCATGGTTAAAGTTAAGGTCTATGTCACGTTAAAAGAAGGTGTATTAGATCCACAAGGGAAGGCTGTTGAGCAGGCGTTATTAGCAAAGGATTTTAAGGGTGTTAGTGATATGAGAATCGGTAAATATATGGAATTTTATATGGATCGTGATGATCATTCGGATCGAAACATTCAGTCGATGTGTAAGCAGCTATTAGCTAATCCAGTCATTGAAGACTATCGCTACGAGACAGAGGAGGTTGTGCATCAGTGAACTTCGCCGTCATCGTTTTTCCAGGTTCGAATTGTGATACAGACTTATTTCATGCGATTAAGGATGTGCTAGGAGAAAAGGTTGAATACGTATCACATCAGGAACATGATCTAGAAGGTTTTGATGCCGTACTATTACCAGGTGGTTTCTCATATGGTGACTATTTACGGTCAGGCTCTATTGCTAGTTTTGCAAACATTATGCCAGCGATTAAAGATTTTGCTGAATTAGGTAAGCCTGTTTTAGGGATTTGTAATGGATTTCAAATTTTACTCGAGTCTGGTTTATTACCGGGTGCGATGAAGCGAAACGCAGGTTTGAAATTCATTTGTGAATCGACACCGCTCACCGTGGAGCATAATGAGACGATGTTTACAAATGAGTACGAGATGGATGAGCGTATTAATCTACCCATTGCTCATGCTGATGGAAACTATGAATGTGATGATGATACGTTAGCACGTTTAGAAGCTAATCATCAGATTGTGTTCAAATATGATGATAATCCGAACGGGTCTAAGGCAAACATAGCAGGTATTGTGAATGAACGCGGCAATGTCCTAGGTATGATGCCACACCCGGAACGAGCGGTTGAGGCCTTACTCGGAAATGATGATGGCTTACGATTATTTCAATCCATTCTCGTCAATTGGAGGGAGCATCATGCCGTTACTTCTTGAACCTAGTCCGAATGAAATTAAAGAGAAAAAGCTATATGAAGATATGGGTATAACAGATGAAGAGTTTCAGAAGATTGAAGATTTACTCGGTCGAAAGCCGAATTATACGGAAACGGGCATTTTTTCTGTCATGTGGAGTGAGCATTGTAGCTATAAAAAATCGAAGCCACTCTTAAATAAGTTTCCAACGAAAAGTGAACGTGTCTTGCAAGGTCCTGGTGAAGGGGCAGGTATTATCGATATCGGCGATGATTTGGCCGTTGCCTTTAAGATAGAGAGCCACAACCATCCATCAGCGATTGAACCTTATCAAGGTGCGGCAACTGGTGTTGGTGGGATTATTCGCGATGTGTTTTCGATGGGAGCCCGTCCGATTGCGTTACTCAATTCACTACGCTTTGGTGAGCTTGATCATCCACGAACAATATATTTGTTTGAAGAAGTTGTAGCTGGGATTGCGGGTTATGGCAATTGTGTAGGTATTCCAACAGTCGGCGGTGAAGTTCAATTCGATGATTGTTATAAGGGTAACCCACTCGTGAACGCGATGTGCGTTGGCATAATTAAACATGAAGATATCCAAGTCGGGCAAGCCAAGGGAATCGGAAATACGGTGATGTACATTGGCTCCGCTACTGGACGCGACGGGATCCATGGAGCGACTTTTGCTTCTGAAGAGTTAACGGATGAATCAGCTGAAGACCGTCCAGCCGTTCAAGTCGGCGATCCGTTTATGGAAAAACTTTTAATTGAAGCCTGCCTTGAGATTGTGAAGTCTGATGCATTAGTAGGGATTCAGGATATGGGAGCAGCCGGGCTGACATCATCAGCCAGCGAAATGGCAAGTAAAGCGGGAACAGGTATTGAGATGAATCTAGATTTAATTCCGCAGCGTGAAGAGGGTATGACCCCTTACGAAATGATGTTGTCGGAATCACAGGAACGTATGCTGGTTGTCGTTGAAAAAGGGCGAGAGCAAGACATCAAAGATATAGTTGCAACGTATGACCTTGAAGCGGTTGAGGTCGGTCAAGTGATTGAAGAGAAACGTTTCAGGCTCATACATAAAGGAGATGTCGTAACAGATGTTCCAGTCGATGCTTTGGCGGAGGATGCACCGGTTTACCATATGCCGTCCAAAAAGCCTGAGATTGTCCAACAATCTAAAAAGACATTATCGACCAATGATCCACAAACGGATTTAGAGCAATTATTACAGCAGCCGACGATCGCAAGTAAAGAATGGGTCTATCAACAATACGATCACCACGTACAGACGAATACCGTGATTCAACCTGGTTCTGATGCAGCAGTTCTGAGAATACGTGGAACGAATAAAGCGATTGCGATGACGACAGATTGTAATTCACGCTATTTACACTTGGACCCTAAACGAGGTGGACAAATAGCTGTAGCGGAAGCAGCACGTAATTTAATCGCCTCTGGAGCTGAACCTGTTGCGATTACCGATTGTTTAAATTTTGGTAACCCAGATAAACCCGATGTCTTTTGGATGATGGAGCAAGCCACTGATGGAATGGCTAAAGCCTGTGACGTTTTACAAACACCTGTTATTAGTGGCAACGTATCGCTTTACAATGAAACGAATGGCACCAGTGTTTACCCAACGCCCGTCATTGGGATGGTTGGTATGGTTCATGATCTTGCACATATTACGACGCAGTATGCCAAAGAAGTAGGAGATGCGGTTTATTTAATCGGTGAAACCACTGATGAAATTGGCGGCAGTGAAGTCCAAAAGTTGTTATCTGGACAGTACGAAGGTGAAGCACCACAACTTGATCTTTCCTATGAGCAAAAGGTACAGAAACAGTTACTAGAAGCGATTCAAGCAGGTGTTGTGGCTTCAGCTCACGATGTATCAGAGGGTGGATTAGCTGTCGCTTTGGCTGAAAAAGTTATGACAACAGATTTAGGAATGGACGTGAATTTAACAGGTGAAGATTGGATTGAATTATTTAGTGAAACACAGTCCCGTTTCGTTGTAACCGTTAAACTAGACAACATCAAGCGATTTGAGGAAATGGTTGAAGCTAAACGAATCGGGTCGGTCACCCATAACAGGAAGCTATCGGTTTACTTTAATGGGAATAAGGTTATTCATCACTCAGTCGAGACGTTAACAGATCTCTGGAAAGGAGCAATTCCATGCTTGCTGAAATCAAAGGTTTAAACGAAGAATGTGGGATATTTGGTGTATATGGCCATCCACAGGCTGCACAGATGGCATACTACGGTTTACATGCCTTACAGCATCGTGGACAGGAAGGCGCTGGAATTGTCGTTTCAGATGGGACTGAGTTAAAACAGTCAAAAGGCCCAGGGCTTGTCACGGAAGTTTTTAATGAGCATGATTTAAAAGCTTTAAATGGTCAGGCCGCGATTGGCCATGTGCGTTACTCAACGGCTGGTGGGAACTCGTATGAAAACATTCAGCCGCTCTTTTTCCAATCGAGTACAGGTTCTTTAGCGATGGCTCATAACGGTAATCTAGTTAATGCGATGAAACTGCGTGAAGAGCTTGAGACAAGCGGAAGTATTTTTCAAACCACTTCGGACACCGAGGTTATTGCGCATCTGATTAAACGAGGGAAACATCAGTCCAGACTTGAGAATATTAAAGAATCCCTTCGAGCCTTAGAGGGTGCTTATGCGATTGTCATGTTAACGGAGGACCAATTGATTGCGGCTCTAGACCCACGTGGCATGCGGCCATTATCGTTAGGAAAAGTGGGAAGCGGATATGCGATTGCTTCTGAGACGTGTGCCTTTGATGTAGTCGGAGCAGAGTACATTCGAGAAATTCACCCCGGTGAGATTTTAGTGATAGATGAAAAGGGCATGCACGTTGATTCATTTGCACAGCCGAAGGACCGGGCTATTTGTACGATGGAATATGTTTACTTTGCACGGCCGGATAGTAATGTTGATGGCGATAATATTCATAGTGTTCGTAAGCGTTTAGGGAAAACATTAGCTGACGTATCCACAGTGGAAGCTGATGTGGTAACAGGTGTTCCGGATTCGAGTATCTCGGCTGCGATTGGCTTTGCTGAGCAATCAGGTATACCATATGAACTCGGTTTGATTAAAAATCGTTACGTCGGCCGCACGTTTATTCAGCCCTCACAGGAGCTTCGCGAGCGTGGTGTACAAATGAAATTATCAGCTGTGAGAAAAATTGTTGAAGGTAAACGTGTGGTCATGGTGGATGATTCAATTGTTCGGGGTACAACATCTAAACGGATTGTCAAAATGTTAAAAGAAGCTGGAGCCACCGAAGTCCATGTCAGAATCAGTTCACCTCCGATTACGCATCCATGTTTTTACGGTATCGATACGTCTACGTCCGGTGAATTAATGGCAGCTAATCATTCCATTGAGGAAATGCGCGATATTATCGGAGCGGATTCACTTTCGTTTTTACCGATTAAGTCGATGGTTGAGGCTGTCAACAGGGAGGATTTAAGCCCGAATTGCGGTCATTGCCTCGCTTGTTTTACCGGAAATTATCCAACTGATCTGTATGATGATTCATTACCACCTTATAAAAAAGAGCAACTGATTGGAGCGAGAAACTAATGTCAGAAGCTTATAAGCAAGCGGGCGTTAATATTGAAGCAGGATATGAAGCGGTTGATCGTATCAAACAACATGTTGATCGTACGAGTCGCCTAGGTGTTATGGGAGCATTGGGCAGCTTTGGCGGCATGTTTGATCTATCATCATTAAACTACCAAGAACCCGTCTTAATCTCGGGAACAGATGGGGTGGGTACGAAATTAAAGCTAGCCTTTGATATGAACCGTCACGATACGATTGGTGTGGATGCCGTTGCCATGTGTGTGAATGATATCGTGGTCCAAGGCGCTGAGCCGCTTTATTTTTTAGATTACATCGCATTAGGACAATCACAGCCTAAAAAAATCGAGAGTATTGTTAAAGGAATTGCAGATGGCTGTGAGCAATCCGGATGTGCGTTAATCGGAGGCGAAACGGCGGAAATGCCAGGGGTTTATGATCCTAATGATTATGATGTGGCTGGTTTTGCGGTCGGTGTGAGTGAAAAAAGTGAACTCATAACCTCTGATTCGATTCAAGCAGGTGATTATCTCATTGGCCTTCCATCCTCTGGTGTCCATAGTAACGGATACTCACTCGTCCAACACATCATCGATCAGGCAAATTTAAGTTTAGACCAAATCTATGAACCTTTTACACAACCTTTAGGTGATGTCTTACTAACACCGACGAGAATCTATGTTGATGAAATTTTGAGATTAAAAGAGAAAGGCTTACTAAAAGGGGCTGCTCATATTACAGGAGGGGGCTTTTATGAGAATATCCCTCGTATGCTACCTGCAGGACTAGGAGCAGAAGTGGATATTTCAACATTCTCGCAGCCTTCAATCTTTCGCTTTTTACAGGAGAAAGGTGATTTGACGCACGATGATATGTACCGAGTGTTTAATATGGGGATCGGTATGGTTATCGCCATTGAGGCGGATCAAGTGAATGATGTATTCAATCTATTAGATCAAGCCTATGTCATCGGACAAGTGAAGCATGGTGAAGGCATTAAGCTAAAGGCGGAGGGTCAAGCATGAAACGAATAGCCGTAATGGCATCAGGAAGTGGATCAAATTTTGAGTCGATTGTGAATACCTCAAAAGCTAAAAATTCGAGCTATGAGGTTGCCCTATTATTTTCTGATCAACCAGCTGCTTATGCATTAGAGCGAGCAAAGCAACTAGGCGTTGAGTCCGTTACTTTTTTACCTAAAAATTATCCAGACAAAATGGCCTATGAAGCGGACCTACTAGCCTTACTCATTCGCTATCGTATTGATTTTATTGCTTTAGCTGGTTATATGCGTTTAATCGGACCGACCCTACTCCATCGTTTTGATGGGGACATCGTCAATATTCATCCTTCACTCCTGCCACAATTTCCTGGGCTAGATGCGATTCAACAAGCGATTGATGCAGGGGTGGATGAGACCGGTGTGACGATCCATTATATCGATGCAGGAATTGATACGGGGCCGATTATCGAGCAAGAAGCGGTTGCGATTAACCCGGAAGATTCATATGAAACCGTAAAAAAGAAAGTTCAACGAGTCGAGCATCGTTTATATCCACAAACGTTAGCAAAACTGTTACGAGGAGATGAAACCATTGCCAAAACGAGCGTTAATTAGTGTGTCTGATAAAACGGGCGTTGTAGACCTAGCACAACAGTTAGTGAACCAGGGTGTAGACATTGTTTCTACAGGTGGCACGAAAAAAGTGATTGAAGAAGCGGGGATCCATGTTACTGGAATATCGGATGTCACGGGATTTCCAGAGATTTTAGATGGGCGCGTAAAAACTCTTCACCCTAATGTTCATGCCGGTTTATTAGCTGAACGAGACGAAGAGAAACACTTGAAACAGCTAGTTGAACAAGGGGTTACGCCTATTGACTTTGTTATTGTGAATCTCTATCCGTTTAAAGAAGCCATTTCAAAAGATGAAGTGACGTTTAACGATGCGATCGAAAACATCGACATTGGCGGACCGACGATGTTACGTTCAGCTGCTAAAAATCATCAAGACGTAACAGTTGTCGTTGATCCAGCCGATTACGAACGAGTGGTAAACAGCCTTAAACAAGACGGCGAGGTTCCGCTTGAACTTAAACAAGAGCTCGCAGCGAAGGTTTTCCGTCATACCGCACATTATGATGCGCTAATCGCAGGCTTCTTAACGGAACAGGTAGGTGAGCGGTTCCCTGAGACGAAGACCATGACCTATGAACGGAAACAAACATTACGTTATGGTGAAAACCCGCACCAACAAGCTGCCTTTTATCAAGAGCCATTTGCCGCTCCATCATCCTTATCACAAGCTAATCAATTACATGGCAAAGCATTATCCTACAATAATATTCAAGATGCCGATACGGCCTTATCCATTATAAAAGATTTTGATGAACCAACAGCCGTTGCCGTTAAACATATGAATCCATGCGGTGTTGGGATTGGCAACACGCTATTTGATGCCTTTACCCGAGCTTACGCAGCTGATCCCGTATCAATCTTCGGTGGAATTGTCGCGCTTAATCGCGTTGTTGATGTTGATGTCGCCGGGAAACTCAGCTCGATTTTCCTAGAAATCATCATTGCTCCTCAGTTCACGGAAGAAGCATTAGCCATTTTAACGAAGAAGAAAAACATTCGACTCCTTGAAGTACCGATTGAAATGAATGAACCGTTAGAGCAAGTTCGCTCGGTTAGCGGTGGTGTTCTCATTCAGGATGAGGATCGTCATGTATTAGATGAGACCGATCTAAAAGTCGTCACAGATCGAGAGCTGACTGAAGCGGAATGGAACGATTTACGTTTTGCTTGGAAGGTTATAAAACACGTTAAATCCAATGCAATTTTGTTAGCGAAAGACTCACAAACGATTGGCGTTGGCGCAGGACAAATGAATCGTGTTGGCTCAGCGAAAATTGCCGCAGAACAAGCCGGGGACAAAGCGAAAGGCGCGGTGATGGCATCTGATGCGTTTTTCCCGATGAGTGATACCGTTGAGGCAGCTCATGAAGCAGGCGTTCGAGCTATTATTCAGCCGGGTGGCTCTATCCGTGATGACGATTCGATTCATAAATGTAATGAATTAGGCATCGCGATGGTGTTTACGGGTGTGCGTCACTTTAAACATTAGATTTATTTATGTTGCCTATATTTTTGTTTAAGTAGAGTGTTTTTTGTTTAAGTTTTTGGTAAATTATTTAAGTTTTCCAGTTTTTTATTCAAGTTTCGAAGGGGGTCCTTATGAACGTACTGATTATTGGCCGTGGCGGAAGAGAGCATGTGATGGCATGGAAGGCAAAACAGAGTCAAAAGATCGATCAAGTTTATGTGACACCGGGTAACGACGGCATGAAAGATGTGGCCACTACGGCTCCAATTGATGAGAACGATTTAGATGGTTTAGTCCGATTTGCCAAAGAAAAAAATATCAAACTCACGATCGTGGGACCAGAAGCACCGCTCATAGATGGGGTCGTCAACCGTTTTCAAGAGGAAAACTTACCGATATTTGGCCCAACAAAAGAAGCGGCTTTAATTGAAGGAAGCAAGCAATTTGCGAAAGGGCTTATGAAAAAATATCATATACCAACTGCCGCTTATGAATCCTTTATAAACGCCGATGAAGCTAAAAACTATGTCCGTCAGACGGGCGTTCCAATCGTCATTAAAGCTGATGGCTTAGCGGCTGGTAAAGGCGTCATCATTGCAGAAACAATTGCTGAAGCTGATACAGCAATCGAAGCCATGCTTGGCAATCAAAAATTCGGTGAAGCTAGCCAAACGATTGTGATCGAAGAATTTCTAACCGGTGAAGAGTTCTCACTTATGGCGTTTGTTAACGGTACAGCAGTTTACCCAATGGACATATCTCAAGATCATAAACGGGCGTTTGACCAAGATCAGGGACCTAACACTGGCGGGATGGGCGCGTATTCACCCGTTCCACAAATAGATGAAGCAATCAAACAGCAAGCCATCCAAAGCATCCTACAACCCATGGCTAACGCGTTAGCCCAGGAAGGACGTTCTTTTCGAGGCATTTTATACGCTGGTTTGATTAATACTTCTGAAGGGCCGAAAGTTATCGAATTTAACGCACGTTTTGGTGATCCCGAGGCGCAAGTTGTTTTACCTAGGCTAGAAAATGATTTCATGACTATCATTGAAGCCGTGATGCAACAACAACCCATCAATTTAACTTGGTCAGATGAAGCGATGGTTGGAGTTGTCTTAGCTTCTCAAGGCTATCCAGGAAACTATGAAAAAGGAAACGTCATCCCAAACCTTACCCAAATTAACGAAGACATCCTAACATTTCATGCTGGAACTAAACACGTTGCAAATGAGTGGCAGACAAACGGCGGACGATTATTACTATTAGCATCCAAGCAACCTTTTTTACAAGAAGCGCGTGAACGTGTTTACAAAGAGATGGAGAAGCTAAAATCAAAAGATACTTTTTATCGTACAGATATCGCTAGATCAATTGAAACGATTTTAAAATAATTAGCATGCAGTGACTGACGACAAAATGGAATCGACCATGAGGGAGCTGTATGTCATTTTTGCCGGTCGTCTGGGCGGAGGGTTCATCTCTCTTCATTAACAGGAGGGTATTAAGTGAATAATCCATTAATGCTAGACGGGAGAAAAGTGGCACAATCGGTAAAGGATGATTTAAAAGAAAAGATTAATGATTTAAAGGAGTGGGGGATTATACCGAAGCTAGCGACGATTTTAGTCGGTGATGATCCGGCATCTGCTACCTATGTAAAAATGAAATCTAATACGTGCCATAAAATCGGCATGGAATCGGAGCGTATCTTGTTGCCAGAAGAAACGACAACAGATGAATTACTAGATGTCATTCAAGAGTTAAACGAAGACGAAACAGTGCATGGTATTTTACTACAGCACCCAGTACCTAGTCATATCAATGAACGACAGGCCTTTGATGCGATTACATTAGAAAAAGACGTTGACGGCGTAACATCTCACGGATTTGGCGCCACGACCTTTCAGCTTGGAGCCTACCCATGCTGTACGCCAGCTGCCATTTTACAAGTTATTGATTATTACAATTTAAATATTGAAGGTAAGCATGCCGTCGTAATCGGGCGTAGTCCCATTTTAGGTAAGCCCGTATCCATGATGCTATTAAATCGCAATGCGACCGTAACGATTAGCCATTCCAAAACGGAAGACTTATCAGATGTCGTTAAACAAGCAGATATAGTTGTCGCAGCTGTTGGTCAACCAAAATTCGTCAAAGGCGAATGGTTAAAGGAAGGTGCGATTGTCCTTGACGCAGGCTATAATCCTGGTAATATAGGAGATGCTGATTATGAGACGTGTTACGCTAAAAGCTCCGCTATTACGCCAGTACCAGGCGGTATTGGGCCCGTTACGATTTCCATGTTACTAAAGCATACGGTCCAGGCAGCGATTAAGCAGAGCGAAGCCCTTGTTACACACTAAAATTTACCTTATATAAAAAGCCAATACTGCTTGACATTCATGCCATAGATATTATAATATATTCTATGGCATTTTATCATAACCACGACTAGCCCCGGAAACTATTCGTGTTAAGATAAAAATATGTTCGAGATATCGATTGATTAGGAGGGAAAGCAAATGCGCACAACTTTCATGGCTAATGAAAACAACGTTGAGCGTAAATGGTATGTAGTTGATGCGGAAGGACAAACGTTAGGTCGTTTAGCTACAGAAGTAGCCGCAATCCTTCGCGGTAAACATAAACCAACTTACACACCACACGTTGATACTGGTGATCACGTCATTATCGTGAATGCAGATAAAGTTCATTTAACTGGTAAAAAATTATCGGATAAAATCTATTACCGCCACACTAACTACCCTGGTGGTTTAAAAGAACGTACAGCGAACGAAATGCGTTCTAAATACCCTGAACAAATGCTTGAATTAGCTGTTAAAGGTATGTTACCTAAAAACAAATTAGGACGTAAAATGGGTAAAAAGCTTCACGTTTATCGTGGACCTGAACACAAGCATCAAGCACAAAATCCAGAAGTTTACGAACTTCGCGGGTAAGGAAAAAGGAGGTAAAACACTTTGGCACAAGTACAATATTATGGAACTGGCCGTCGTAAAAGCTCTGTAGCTCGTGTTCGTCTTGTTCCTGGAAGCGGAAAAATTGTTGTTAATAATGTAGATGCAGAAGAATACTTCCCACACGAAACGTTACGCTTAGTCATCAACCAACCACTTGAAGCAACTGAAAACATTGGTAACTATGATGTACTCGTAAACGTTAACGGTGGTGGATATACAGGTCAAGCAGGTGCGATTCGTTTAGGTGTCGCTCGTGCACTATTAGAAGCAGATCCTGAGTATCGTTCAACTCTAAAACGCGCAGGATTCTTAACTCGTGATGCACGTACGAAAGAGCGTAAGAAATACGGTCTTAAAGGTGCTCGCCGTGCGCCGCAGTTCTCAAAACGTTAAAAGCCTTGCCATACAAGGATTCAAACCCTCTCTTTCCTAATGAGGAAACGAGGGGGTTTTTTGTTTTTTTGACAAATGACTCACAAATGACTCACAAATAACTTATATTTGATTGTCTGACATAAATTCTAGAAATTTTTAAGCAGTTCTTTCCTTCGATTAATTGGAAACATGTGTATAAATGTTAAAAGTGGTTTGTACGTCTTCATGACCGAGTCTGTCTTGAACTTCGTAAACCTCCGCACCCGATTCAAATAATAAACTTGCATGTGTATGACGGAATCCATGAACACTAATTTGTTTTAATTGTGGGTTGTTCTTAAAGATAATTTTCAATCGATCATTAAAATAGGATTTACGGATATAAGTCATACGGCAAGGTAAGCCTAATAAATTGTATCTTATGAAGCCCACGGTTTCTGAACAAGACATATATATAATAAATGAGCAGGAAACGGAAATTAATAAAGAAGGGGCAAATACTGCTGGGCATAGTGAAGTCTCAAATTGGGATTTCAAGAAAGCTCAATTTGAGACTTCTAGAAATCCTAAAAAGGGAAGTCAAGAAATCTTAAATCGAGATACAAGTAATACTTATATTAATAATACAGAAGATGAAGAAGAAATAAATAATAACACACGCGAGAAAAAACAATTCAGTTTTACAAAAACGGATCAACAAGTTTTAGAGATTCTTGAACAGAAACCAATTTATGAAAAAGCCGGAGAATTTCTCTACAGCCAAATAGTCCCTAGAGCGGACATTCAAGGAACAATTTTAGAGTTAGAAAAGCATAATGTGGAATTTTTCAAGTGGGAACATTTAAAAGAAAGTTCAATATGAATTTATGATGAATGAAGAAGAAAAAGGGAACCATATTCATAAATTTGGACAATATTTCGTTGGGGGATTGGTCAATCGGATTCGTAATTACCGGCTCATAAGAACTATAAGGTAGGAAAGCAAATAGAAATAGAAAGACGTCAGAAAGAATCAAAAGAACGAAAGGCCCAGGGCATTTTATTACGATTGGCTTTCTGAATAACTACTAAGCCGTATATGCCCTTAATTAATATTTTTAAGATAATTCGGTCTAGGAAGACAATAAATAAATCTGGAGCCATTTCTGGTGTCCTATGACACGTTATAAATTTGGGTCATGCAGAAAACTTTATCCCAATGAGCAACAGATTAATCGCGATAACTTAGGAATGTCTAAATATAAAAACATTTATAAAGTAGGGTTATTTATGAATTTTGAATTGAATCATAATGGGGAACTTTTCCATGAAAGCACTCTGTCGACGGAAAGAGTAATGATTTACAGAAAAAAGTGGGTTTGTCAAATAAAGTGTGTAAGTAGTATCGTCTAGATGAACTTCTCCATATTAATAAGCAGTCAATTGGATATAAGGATACGAGCTCCTGACTCGATGTTAGAACCAGCCACAGCTTTGCTGCTTGCCATTGACCGTAGTTTAAAGGACTCGAATGCACTCTGACAAGCCTTTAGGCTTTGGGCACCATAGACTTTCTTTAGAGAGGCCGTAAAGGCTTTATAGTCCTTGGTTGGAACATACTTTAGAGAATTACGAATCAAATGGACAATACATCGCTGAGCAGTGACATTTGGGTAAATCGCACGAGCACCTTCCTCTAATCCACTGACACCATCCATGGAAATGAAGAAAATGTCCTCGACGCCTCTTGCCTTAATCTCATCAAAAATTTGCATCCATTTGTGCTTACTTTCTGTTTCATTTAACCACAAGCCAAGAATCTCTTTTTTTCCTTCCATGTTATAACCTAGAATGGTGTATACGGCATACTTCTTAGTTTCATAGTCATTCCGAATAGTTGTAAACATACAGTCAACAAAAAGGAAGGGATAGCAGTTACTTAACGGACGAGATTGCCACTCCTCTAATTCCGTAATTACTGTATCTGTGATATCCGAAATCATATCATGGGAAACTGAAAAACCATAAATATCCTCAATAGTAGATGAAATGTCACGTTGTGACATGCCTTTGGCATACATGGAAATCACTTTATCTTCAATGGCCGAAACGTCTTTTTGACGCTTAGGAATGAGTTGTGGATCAAATGATCCATCACGGTCACGAGGGGTAGCTATTTTCACTTCTCCAGAGGTCGTGTGTAACGTTTTTTTACCATATCCATTTCTTCTATTTAGCGATTCTTTTTCACCTTTATCATTCGATTCATAGCCAAGATGATAATTCATTTCACCTTTTAACATCGCTTCAAACATTGGTCCAAAAATGTCTTTTAGAGCATTCTGCATCTCTTCTACAGATTTCGGTTGGTACTCTTCGATAATTTTATTAGCTAAGTTGACTGATTTCGGATCACGCTTAATTTTCGTCATTAGAATTCCTCCCAATTTCATATATAATCAGTCTAGGTAAATAAAAAAAATCTAAACCGGTAAGTAGAAGCCGTACGCTCTTCTACTTACACAGTTTAGATTACACTCTCAAAAAAGTGAATATAACACTCATTAAAACGGGTTCAATTGCGATGTCTCTCACCATCAACCGAAACCGCTATTTTATTTAGAGCTTTTTAAATACCTTTAAATTTAAAATTATAAAAATTAGGATAAACTAATTTCTAGGAATTAGGAACTAGGTGGTTCCCCCTCTACATATTGAACTTCTTCGCTAGATTCTATAAAATCAATCATATGATAGGTTTCATAAGCTGATTGAACCTCTCTCATGGCAGCAGGTATAGTAGTTCCCTTCCAGTACTTCATCCACCATACGCAAAGATACATATAAACCCAAATAAGTATTTTATTGGGGAGAGCCATTTTATTAGAATAATAGTAATTTATTACCTATCAAGGAAATCCATAGTATTACAATTACTAGAAGAAATACAATGAAAAATATAACACTCTTTTTAGATGGATTGTTTATAAATTCAAAAACACAAGAAGCTATAATCAAGAAAACCCCAATATAAAATAGTATATTTGACCGTACTCCTATAGCGAGTAGCAGGAAAATAGTACCAAAATAATCAGATATTTTTTCGATTTTTTTTACCAAAATAACCCACCTTTAAATGAATAAATTGCTAACTCATAAAATTTACTAAAATTCTTTTTTATAATATGTTTACATATTCTTAAAAATTTTTATAAATCCTTCTATAAATTTTAATTTAGTTCTAAAGAATTATTAATGCTTCTATTGCTCTTTCTAAATTAATAATAAATAAATTCATTTTTTGTGAAATTAGTCTTAGAATTTCATTTTGAAAGTTTTTACTTTAATGTGTGTCTGAAATGGGTGAAACTTTTGGTGGTTAAAGCCCACTACTTGATTGGATTTTAGACATTGTTTAGAGGCGAACCTAAAGATGGCTCAGAAGTTGGCGACTCTGGAAAACCTATCTTTGGCTGCCTCCATAGAAAATGATACGGAATATCAACATGAGATATGCAAACGTATTGATGAATTAAAAGAGAAAATATATTTGTAACCCCCAATATTTATATAAAAATACCGGAAAAACCGGAAAAATAAAAATAAGCTTAGTTGGATATCAATTTACTTTACTTGAGGTATCTACTTTATTTATTACACAAACTTTAAAACCCCCCTTAAGCTCAGATGGATCAAGGGAATGGAAGACTACCATCTTTTACAAAAGTACATGCGATGGACATTTGACAATTATCCCCAATGATGAAGCACAATAGATAAATAATGTATTAATGCTATAATACTGATCATAAACCATTTCCTTGATATCTAAAGGAACTTTTCGAGCGCGTTTTCCCCAAAAATATATCGGTTGTCCTACTCTTTTCACGTTTCCTTTTATTTTCATATAACCACTCCAAATTATTGACCATTTCCATGAAATAGCTGAATGTTTCATTTTCTAAAATAAGAATTAAAATTATACATTGCCTGCCAGTTTTTATTTTTTTGACTCACAAATGACTCACTTTTAATTAAATTGTATTAAAACCGCTTAAATCCAAATTTGCAAAAATGTCTATATATCAACGTTTATAATATCAGGTTGAATTGCATTTAATGAGCACTATGAAAGAGCGTAAGAAATACGGTCTTAAAGGTGCTCGCCGTGCGCCGCAGTTCTCAAAACGTTAAAAGCCTTGCCATACAAGGATTCAAACCCTCTCTTTCTTATTTGGGAAAAGAGAGGGTTTTTATTATTTTTAGCAAATGGCACACCCTTTCATGTGTGTCGAAATCCTGATGTAAAAAATATAGTTGATATCGATTTGGATCCAAAAGTTATTTACTTCAACAAACGGGGCAATACCTTAACAAGGCGGTCATAATTTGATCGTCTTTTTTTGTATAAAGAACATTCATTTGTTGGAATATTATGTTAAAATTAATGAGAAGTCAGAGGAGTTGAAAAAGTTTTATCATGTAGGGGTGGATATGGTGAAGAAAGTCATTGTTATATCCGTGTGTATATTATTAATAGGGAAAACATTTTATTGATTTAAGAAAGGTGGAGACATTTATGAATCCATTCAAGATGGTATCGTGTATGCTATTAATTTCATTATTTTTAATAGGTTGTATACCCGAAGAAAATTCAGATTCGCGTTCTGCACTTGAAGGTCTAAGTATAAATTGGAATATCAAATTAAAAAAGACTGGAGAATATTACAAATTAGTAGAGCAAGGGTTAAATGAAAATAAAAGCCAAGACTACTTTAACGGAGTTCATGATTCTATGTATATCATATTCAAAGGCTCTGATTTATATGATTCAGTAGAAGATCATGTGGTCAATCACTTCGAAGATGAAGTAACTGAATCGGAAGGTACAAAACTACATAATATTTTTCTAAGATTGGATAACGCTACATTTGAACTAAATGAGTTATTAACAAGTGGACAAATGGATGAAATTAATAAAGAAGAACTTTCCTCACAATTAACCAAATTAGCTGAATATATGGATGTTACAGGTGTATCATCTAGGCATCTTAATCTTTATAATGTCATAGGGAACCCACAAGCTGTACTAAGGGAGCACTCCCAATCCGAGATATTAGGGTTAATTGATGACTTTAACCATGACCTAAAAGAACTTGAAGAATTAATTGATAATCCTTAAATGATAAATTATAGGATAGAAACAGACCATGACTGAGTAGTTATTCAATCGGCTACTTGGTTAATTTATTTTTTATAAGTCCTATTTTAGTCTTCTATTCCCTCATTGTAATGATCGAAGGCTTTTTGATAATCACTAGCTGAACTTTTACCAGGAGTTAAATTTTTTAGCTGCGAATACAATATACCTGCTTTTATGATTAAATCTTCTTTTTGCTTGTTTCGTACTGAGTCATAGGCGTTTTCTCAAATAGTTCTTTAATTATTCTGACCCCATCTTTAGTGGATTTATTATTCTTTGCCTGAAAGCACCCTCACATACTTCAAACCACGAAAAATTCGACCCCCGAATGTTACGCCTTTCTAAACATTTTCCATTAAATAGCAAACAATCGTTCTGTTTTTGCGTTTGTTCGACAAATAACTTAAATATTCGACAAAATAACTGAAAATTAATTACTGTTTTAATATTGAAAAAATTTAGAAAGTCTGTTTATATTAATTCATAGCAAAAATATTTATTTTAAATAGGAAGATTCTTATTTGCTTGTAATTTTTACTTAGGCTTAAAGAACTACAACTTATTTCAGTAAAATCATGATATTTCAAAATTGGGGTGTTGCAATTTGGCGGACGAGAAGGTATTGGATGTAAAAGATTTAAAGACTTATTTTTATCTCGATGATCAAAAGGTTGCAAGGGCCGTTGATGATGTTGATCTTACGGTAAATGCTGGTGAAACAGTTGCATTGGTTGGTGAGTCTGGCAGTGGAAAAAGTATAACTTCACTATCCATCATGCAATTAATTAATAAACCAGGAAAGATTGTTGACGGAACTATTAGTTTATTAGGTCAAAATTTACTTAATTTATCAGATAAACAAATGACAAAGGTTCGTGGAAATGATGTAGCGATGATCTTCCAGGAGCCCATGACGGCGTTGAATCCAGTCTACACCATAGGAAACCAGATATCCGAGGTGCTAAGAAAACATAAAAAGATGAACAAAAAACAAGCTCGCAGACGGGCGATTGAGCTTTTGAAAATGGTTGGCTTTCCACGTGCGGAGGATACCTTTGATGAGTATCCCCATCAATTATCCGGTGGGATGAGGCAACGGGCAATGATCGCGATTGCGATATCCTGTGAACCAAAACTATTAATAGCGGATGAACCAACAACCGCATTGGACGTGACTATACAAGCCCAAATTATCGATTTGATGAATGAAATGAAAGAAAAACTGGATATGGCTTTGTTACTCATCACCCATGATTTAGGGGTTGTGGCCGAGTATGCCGACCGAGTCCTTGTCATGTACGGTGGACAAATCGTAGAAGAAGCGCCTAAGAAAAGGTTGTTTAAAGAGTCTAAGCATCCTTATACGAGTGGCTTGATGGAAAGTCTTCCTAGCATTTATAAGGAAGAGGAAAGACTCGGAACGATTCGTGGCACGGTTCCACCAGCCCATAGTTTTCCGAAAGGGTGTCGTTTTTCAAGTCGGTGCCCACATGCTATGGATCAATGCTTTGAGTCTAACCCAGACTTGATTCAATTAGATCATGAACACTCTGTACGCTGTTATTTATATACCGATGAATAAGGAGGCTAAACATGGCAACAGTTGAAGAGAAAAAAATGACACAAACCGAACAGGAATCAATTGTAAAAGTAGAAAATCTAAAAAAGTATTTCCCGATTAAGGGTGGCATTTTAAAGCGTACGATTGGACATGTAAAAGCCGTCGATGGCGTAACATTTGATATTAAACAAGGTGAAACATTAGGGATAGTTGGAGAATCAGGTTCAGGTAAATCGACACTAGGTCGAGTGATATTGAAATTGTTAGATTCTACAGAAGGAAATATATTCTTTGAAGATCAAGACATAACTAAACTAAATAACAAGAAGATGCGACCCATTCGACGTGATATGCAGATTGTCTTCCAAGACCCTTTTGCGTCATTAAATACAAAGATGAGTATTGAGCAACTCATTGAAGAGCCTTTATTAATACA
Source organism: Tenuibacillus multivorans (assembly GCF_900103915.1). Taxonomy (GTDB): domain Bacteria; phylum Bacillota; class Bacilli; order Bacillales; family Alkalibacillaceae; genus Tenuibacillus; species Tenuibacillus multivorans. The sequence continues at coordinate 74,327 of NZ_FNIG01000011.1, forward strand.
AACGGATTTAAGCAAAGATGAGCGAAAAGAAAAGGTGAATTCCTTACTTAAAGTCGTCGGCTTAAGACCGAGTGATCGTTTGAAATATCCACACGAGTTCTCAGGCGGGCAACGCCAAAGGATTAGTATTGCACGGGCATTAGCCATTAATCCGAAGTTTGTCATAGCTGATGAGGCTGTCTCAGCACTAGATGTGTCTATTCAGGCGCAAGTCTTAAACTTAATGGCCGACCTACAAGAAGAATTTGGGTTAACGTATCTATTCATTTCGCATGATTTGAGTGTGGTTAAACATATTAGTGACCGTGTTGGGGTCATGTATTTAGGTAGATTGGTAGAAATAGCGCCTAAGAAGGCTATTTATGAAGAACCATTACATCCTTATACACAGGCATTACTGTCATCTATTCCAGATACCGATGTTGACCGTGAACGTGAGGTTATCAAGCTCGAAGGTGATTTACCAAGTCCATCTAATCCACCGAGTGGTTGTGCCTTTAGAACAAGGTGTCCAATGGCGCATGAACGCTGCGCGGTGGAAAGGCCTGAACTCATTCATAAAGGTGATGGCCATTATGTCGCTTGTCACTTATATGATGATGAAGCGTAATTGCTTTTACATACTTTTAGGGGGTGATTAACGGGGAGGTATTAGGTTTTATGCTTTGCGTTATTTTTCTAAATATTTTAAGGGGGGATTATGTTTGTTAAACAAGAAACTTTGGTATTTACTAATTGTACTATCATTATTTGCATTCCTACTGGCTGCTTGTAATGAAGAAGGTGGTTCAGATCCGGGCGATGAAGAAGAGCCTGCTGAGACTGAGGATCCTGCAGAAGAAGAGGAGCCGGCTGAGGAAGAAGAACCAGCTGAGGAAACAAGTGATGAACCGGTTGAAGGTGGAGAACTTATTGGTGCGATGGACACAGCACCGGCAGGAGTATTTAACCCAATCTTCTATTCAGAAGCATATGAGGCCAATATTCTAGATTTTACACATGAATCATTAGTCGGCCAGAACGATAACCTTGAGTTTATCCCGGAATTAGCACACGATTGGGAGTTGAACGAAGACCAAACAGAATTAACACTTTATTTAGAAGAAGGCGTTACGTGGCATGATGGTGAAGAATTCACAGCAGAAGATGTTGTCTTTACTTATGAATCCATTGCATCTCCAGGATATGTTGAAGCCGGAGGTATCCGCACGGCGTTTGTTACACCGCTTGAAGGTTATGCCGAATTCAACGCTGGGGAAACAGATACATTTGCAGGTGTAACAGCAGAAGACGAATATACGGTTACATTCCATTTTGCGGAGCCGAATGTAAACCCACTTTATTATGCTAGTTACTCGATTATTCCACAGCACGTATTTGAAGGTGTAGCGATTGGGGATATGCCAACACATGCGGCGACTCTAGAGCCAGGTGAAGTTATTGGTACAGGTCCGTTTGCCTTTACGGATATGGTTGAACGTGAACAATACGTTTTAACTCGTCATGATGATTATTGGCAAGGTAAACCTTATCTCGAAAGAATTACTTGGCAAATTAATGATCAATCTGTCATTAGTAGTTTATTAGAGAATGGTGAAATTGATTTTGTTGCCGACCCTAGTGGAGTTCCAGCTGCCGATTATGAAATGGTGTCGGGTTATGATAACGTCGAAATCATTGAACAAACTGACTTTGGTTATCAGCTAATGGGCTTCAAAATGAATTATCGTACAACGGAGGATGTTGAATCAGGTACCATCAACCCGAATAACTGGGTCGAAAACCCAAATGTTGCTGATCAACAGGTTCGCCAGGCTATTGCATATGCGATTGACCGTCCTGGTTTAGTTGAAGGTCTATTATACGGTCGCGGAAGTGTTATTAACGCACCCATTGCACAGCAATTCTGGGCTTATACAGAGGATGTTCCTCAGTACGAACATAACCAAGATACAGCGAACCAAATGTTAGACGATGCTGGTTATGTAGATGCTGATGGCGACGGTTGGAGAGATATGCCAAATGGTGATGAATGGGTTCTTGATTTAGCCTTTCCAACAGGTAACCAAATCCGTGAAAGATCAGCGCCGGTTATTGAAGAAAACTTAGAAGAAGTCGGTATTAATGTTAATTTAATGCAACCTAAAGAAATGACAGCTTACACAGAAGATATTATGACAAGTGATGATGAGCAAGAAATTGATTTATATCTAATTGGTTGGTCACTTGGTAGTGGTGACCCAGACCCGAGTGGGTTATGGTCTATCGAAGCAGCATACAATATGTCTCGTTGGAATAACCCTGAGTCAGATGAGTTAATTTCCCAAGCGTTACAAGCGCCAGAAGCATTTGACCAGGAATACCGTACAGAAGTTTATGGTGAATGGCAGAACTTATTCGCGACGGATTTACCAGCCGTATTACTTTATGCGCAAAACAAAATCTATGCATTTAATGAGCGTCTGAATGGTGTAGACCCATTACCGTACGCTTTCGCTAATAATCCACATCTATGGTGGGTAAGTGACGCTCAATAATAATGAGCGTGTAAGAGGTAGAAGTGATGTTTGAAGGTTAATCAAAATTTTGGGAATGCGGTTAACTGCATTCCCATCCCCTTTTTTGAACAGGGAGGAATTGTATGTACAAATATATCATTCGAAGAATTTTAATATTTATACCGATGTTATTTGCGTTGTCAGTTGTGGTATTTGCTTTATCCAAAGCAGCCCCTGGGGATCCTTTTACAACGATGCTTGATCCTAATATTGATCGATCTGTTTTTGAAGAAAGGAAGGAAGCGCTAGGGTTAAATGATCCAATACCTGTTCAATATTTTCGCTGGGTTAGTAGCGCGGTACAAGGGGATTTTGGTGAATCAATCGTTTATAATCAACGACCAGTTATGGATCTAATAAAAGTCCGTTTTTGGAATACGATTTATCTTGGTATCGTTGCATTATTCTTTACCTTAATCGTGGCTATTCCAATAGGTATATATTCTGCAAGAAATCCTTATTCATTATTAGATTACGGTGCAACAGGTTTTAGTTTTCTTGGGCTAGCTATTCCTAATTTCTTTTTTGGCTTACTTGCTATTTATTTTTTATCTATTCAATTCGGATGGTTCCCTGCTCAGGGAACAGTCAGTGGAACAGATGTTTCTGGTCTGGAAGAGTTTATAGACCGGATACATCACATGATATTGCCTGGTATTACTTTAGGACTTGCAGGGACTGCTACATATATGCGTTATATGCGGTCTGAGGTGTTGGATGTATTAGGAAGTGACTATATTAGAACGGCCAAAGCAAAAGGTATGTCAGATCGTAATGTCTTATACAAGCATACATTACGAAATGCTTTAATCCCTATTATCACACTCATGGGCTTTGAGTTTGGTGTGTTAATCGGTGGAGCGGTCATTACTGAGCAAGTATTTAACTATCCGGGTCTCGGTACATTATTTCTAGATGCCATTATCAACCGTGATTATCCAATTGTCATGGCATTAGCATTGATATTTGGAATATTTATATTGGTTGGTAATTTATTGGCGGATATTTTCTACAGCGTTGTAGATCCGAGAATTCGATACGATTGAGGTGAATAACATGGACACAGAGACAGTCAAAACACCGAATAATAGCCCGGAATATACGGAGGATAAATCTTCAGATGAGGTAGGTAAAAGTCCATATCAGCTTGCCTTAAGACGTTTTATGAAAAATAAACTAGCTGTGATTGGGGTTGTTACATTAGTTATCATAATTTTGGCCTCTTTAGCTGCGCCCTTATTAACGGATCATGATCCGACAGATAGTGAAATGTTAATGATTGAACGGCCACCAAGTTCTGAGCATATATTGGGTACAGATGGTTCAGGTCGAGATAACTGGGCACGTCTACTTTATGGTTCGAGGATATCATTAATTGTCGGATTTAGTGCTATGTTTTTTACGTTAATTATTGGTGTTATTTTGGGGTCGATTTCAGGGTATTACGGTGGTAAAATTGATGGCTTAATTATGCGATTTACCGACCTCGTATTAGCCTTGCCGTTCTTAGTATTGGCGTTAACGATTATGTCACTTGTTGAGAATATCACGATAACGTTGTTTGTCACGATTATAGCATTAGTGAGTTGGCCAAACTTAACCCGTATTATAAGAGGTTCGTTCTTATCATTACGAGAACAAGAGTTTGTGTTAGGAGCTAGATCGATTGGTGCATCAGATATGCGCATTATTTTTAGACATATGATTCCGAATGCGATTGGTCCGATTGTTGTAAACGCAACACTAATGGTTGCGATTATGATTATAGCCGAATCAGGACTTAGCTTTATCGGAATGGGGATTCCGCAACCTCAACCAACTTGGGGGAATATGTTAACTGAGGCCATGAGTGTCCGGATTTTAAGAGAACATTGGTATACTTGGATACCACCGGGCCTTTGTATTCTTGTAACCGTATTAGCAATCAACTTTATTGGTGATGGGCTACGTGACGCCTTTGATCCGAAAAGTAATCAACGATAATCCTGCTGATATTAAGTCAGTAGGATTTTTTTATTTCGTAATAGTTATGTTTCATATTTTAAACCGCTCATCCATATAGTTAGACGAGGAGGTTTAATCATGAAGCGGATTGTTATGGTATTGCTTTGGCTTTTAGGTTTGGTCTTATTATTATACTTATTACGTTATCCACTCCCTTCGTTTCTTCAATCTCAGGATACGGATGTGACAATGCCGTTAGCTGGGAAAGTGATTGTGCTTGATCCCGGCCATGGTGGTGTTGACGGAGGAGCCGATTATAGTGATATAAAGGAAAAATCGATTACGTTAGATACGGCTAAATTTCTACGTGATTATTTACAACAAGCGGGAGCAGTTGTGTATTTAACACGTGAAACGGACAAGGACCTCGCACCAAAGGATATGAAGGGTTATTCCAAACGGAAGGCCTATGATATTAGAAGAAGAGTTGACTTTATACAAGAGAAAGTTGCCGATATATTAGTAAGTATTCATTTAAATTCATTACACGACAAACGCTGGCGTGGTGGTCAAGCCTTTTACTATCCAGAAGATGAAAGAAATAAAGAATTGGCTGTAGCTGTACAAAAACGAATCAGGGAAGTAACAGATAGTAAACGTGTGGCACATGCAACTTCAAGCATTTATATTTTAAAGCATACAGATGCCGTATCGACGTTAATTGAAATGGGTTTCTTATCAAACGCCGAAGATCGTACAAGGTTAGTCGACGAAGATTATCAGCGTGAATTAGCTTTTGGGATTTATCAAGGCATCATTGAATACGTGAGTGGCGTTCAAGAGACAAGTAATCATGTGAACTGAGGATTTTGTGCTTTTATGTTATACTAGCCGTGATAGTAGAGAAGGTTAGTTTTTAACATAAAATTGATAAGGAAGGTGTATCACTTGATTACTGAAGAACATATTAGAGAGCTTCTCAATCCGGTAAAGGACCCTCATATACATAAAACATTTGAGGAAACCGGAGCGATTGAAAATATAAAACTTAAAGAAGATAAAAATCACGTCAGTATTAAGATTGCATTAACGGAGCCGAATTCATCTGAACAAATGCAATTGCAGCAGGAGATTGTCGGTATGCTGAAAAAAGAAGGTGTGGCAACTGTCGGTCTTCGTTTTACAGAATTACCAGAAGAGCAACGTAAAGAATACTTAGAAGCTGCTAACGAAGAAAAAGAAGCGAACTTAATTGGACAAACGGGAACACAATTCATTTCGATCGCGAGCGGAAAAGGTGGGGTTGGTAAATCCACTGTGACCGTTAACCTCGCTATTGCACTAGCTCGCTTAGGCAAGAAGGTAGGCATTGTGGACGCAGATATTTACGGTTTTAGTGTTCCGGATATGATGGGGATTGAAAACCGACCACAGGTACGTGGCGAAAAAATCATTCCAGTTGAGCGCTTTGGTGTTCAAGTGATTTCAATGGGCTTTTTTGTCGAGGATAATTCTCCTATTATATGGCGTGGCCCAATGTTAGGGAAAATGCTAACAAGCTTCTTTAAAGAGGTAGAATGGGGCGACCTGGACTACTTACTATTAGACTTACCCCCTGGAACAGGTGATATTGCCTTAGACGTTCAAGAATTATTACCTTCTTCTAAACAGGTTATCGTGACAACTCCACACCCAACTGCAGCATTTGTTGCAGCGCGTGCCGGGCAAATGGCGATCAAAGCAGAGCATGAATTAATCGGTATTGTTGAGAATATGTCTTACTTCGAAAGTGCCATTACTGGTCAACGTGAATACGTGTTTGGTGAAGGTGGAGGCGATAAACTAGCTGAGGTGCTCGAAACTGAGGTTTTAGGGCGTCTCCCATTGCAACAACCTTATGAGGAAGAGGATGTTTTTGCCCCTGGTATATACCAAGAGGATCATCCAACAGGTAAAATTTTCTTAAGTATTGCGAATAAAATTAATAAAAGATGTGGTAAATAATTTTTAAAGCCTGTCGCTTTTGATTTTAAGCGACAGGCTTTTTTGTGCAGTTATAGGTGGGGTTTAACTTACCTGCTGCATAAGTGAAACGACATCTCTGACTTTACCTGAAAGGCTCGTCAAACGGTAGGTTCGTGTAGGTAGGTAAAGGTCGTGGAGAATTATCCTCCACCGCTGCTTTGACCTCCACCGCCGCCACCACCTTGGCCACCGCCTTGACCGCCGCCTTGGCCACCACCGCCACCTTGTTGTTGGTCTTGGCCTTGGCCGCCGCCTTGTTGCTGTTGCTGTTCTTCGGCAGCTTTTAATAAAATTTCGGTCATACGTGCTTTAAACAGTGGACTATTCAACGTCTCCTGGATCGTTTTCTCAAGGTGCTCGCGGAACTGTTGGCTTTTTAAGGCAGATTGTAGCATCTTTTGCATCTCTTCATTTTGGAAGAGTTGGATCATTTGTTGTTGATAAGTTGAGTCATTCATTAATCCTTTTATTAACTTTTTATCGGACTCTTGGGTGGCTTTAACATAGGCTTGAACAAATGAAGGGTCTTCAAAAAGCTTTTTCCAAAATTCCTTACCTTTTTCCTCACTCATGATTTGTTCGACTGATTGTTTGACAACGTCAGAATCAATCACAAGCTGTTGTTTCATATCCTCTTTCGCTAATAATTCTTTGACGGCTTTTTTACCGTCTTCTGTTTTCAATATATCGACAACCATTTTCTTAGTTGCCTCATAATCAGGGTTACCTTGCTGTGAACTGCTACCACCCTGCTGTGCACAACCACTAATCAATAATATGGCTATCATCCATAAAATGAGACTATTCTTCATAAAATTGACTCCTTAACATTAGCCTATTTACTTGTTAATATTAGATGGATGTGAAAAAATATACACAATTGAAGACAGCAATATCAGGCAATACATGATAAAATACGAACGTAATGAAAAGTTTAGGGGGAGAAGTTGTGACAATACGAAAGTGGCTTAAATTTTTCCTGACGGCTTTACTTATTGGAGCCGTAACGACGGTAATAACAAGCTTTGTCGTCCAACCATATGCCTATTCACCATATCTTGATCCATTTAATCTGTGGGAATTAACAGGTGCAGTCTTTTGGTTTGTGGTTTGGGGACTTGTCTATAGTGTCATTAGTCAAGCTGGTTTCTTTGCTTATTTGACAATTAATCAGTTTGGTCGTGGTTTCTTTGGATTCTTTTGGAAGCATGTGCAAATTCTTTTAATATTAGTTGTATTATTTGACTTAGTTTACTTAAGATATACAAACACTGCAGATGAAGGAAGTTTAATGTCCTACATAATTGTAACAGCTCTGTTACTCATTATTAGTTATGCAGTAGCGAAGATAAAAGTAAAAGAAACTCATCCACGTGCTTTTTTACCAGCTTTATTTTTTATGATTGTAGTGACAACCGTCGAATGGATTCCAGTCTTACGCGTTGGTGAGACTGAATGGATTATGCTCATGATTGTCCCACTACTAGCATGTAATACTTATCAATTATTAACCTTACATCGAATCGTAGGTTTTAATGAAGGACCTGCTGAGGAAGATAATACCAATAATAAGAAGAAAAAGGGTAGCCAATAAACGCTACCCTATTCTATTGGGTTTAATTTGATTTTAGCAGGGGATAATAATTCGGTTACTGTCGTAAAATTAAAGCCTTCACTTTGTTTTTGGTCAATCACACGGCTAATAACTTCCGGAACAGCTGTTAAATTATCTTCAGCCTTAAAGAGAATAATATCACCATTCGATAAACTGTTAGCTAATTCCTCGCTTTTTTGATTAGGATCTGAGTCTGGTTCAATGCTCGCAAAATGGCTCCAGAAAATCGTCCGATAACCTAATTCATTAATGTGCTGAACAACTGACTTATTATATTTGTTTTCGGGAGGGCGAACTAAGGTGAGCGGTTCATATTCAAGTTTTTTTAAAGTCTCTTCGCCATGTTCAATATCTTCAGTAATTTTATTTTGTGTCCGATCTTCATACGGATCATTATAAAAACCTAATAATCCTACTTCATGGTTCTCTTCAATAATTAATTTCGCAATCTCTTCATTTCTTAATGCCCATTCACCATTAATGAAGAATGTCGCTTTAATGTTTTTTTGTTTCAACACATCCAAAATCTCTACAATGACATCGTCGCCCCAAGCCACATTTACAGTAATCGCGATTTCCTGTTCATCTTTAAGGCTTTTGGTAATCGCTCCAGTTTGTTGGGCAGAAGCATTTGGTTGAAAAACATATGTTGAGGAGAGGTGGTACGAAATATATACAACAATACCAAGTAAGGCTAAGACCATCCATTTTTTCCAGCTTGTCCAATTGTAAACAAAAAACATAAGCACACCCAACCTTTTTAATTCTTTTGAAATATATATATGAATGAATGCATACTTTTAGAATGGATAAACTCATAATCATTAAGATTATGGTTAGAATGAAGATTATGACAGAAAAAAGATATGGATTGGATGTGAATGATTTTGTTAGGAATGATGGTGAGTGAACAGGAGCAAAAAGAAATAGAATACTTACTAAGAAGAGAAATGGATGAATTAATATTTGACTTTAATTATCAAAACATGGACAAACAAGTTAAGGAAGCGATCAAAGAACGATATACAACCTTATTTAATATCTTTAGGCGAATAGCCAACCACTCATCATGTTTACAATATACACCGAAGAAAAATTTCCCCCATGTCAATTAAGTTAAAACGTCATGTCAGGCTTTGTACATAGCCTGGCATTATTACTTTCCTATAGATAATTCCTGTTTTAAGTATGTGTATGAGAAACCTAGGAGACAAGTACCGGTCAGGTATGTTTAATTGGAAAATTTTCGAATCAATAAAAAATATAAAAATGTATTGTCATATCATAAAGGCTATGATAGTATAATTTTCGTCATCAAAAACGGGGCAAAAAAATAAGGCGATAAGGGATTGAAAAAGTTTTTAAAAACGCATTGACATCTCTTTGGCCCTATGTTACATTTAATCTCGTCGTCAAAACACGACAGTGATTTCGAACCTTGAAAACTAAACAAAATAGCCTGTAGTCAATTCCGTTTTATTTTTCGATTGGGAAATAAAACTTGAGGACAAATAAGCCAATCAAACTTTTATGGAGAGTTTGATCCTGGCTCAGGACGAACGCTGGCGGCGTGCCTAATACATGCAAGTCGAGCGCGGGAAGCAGACAGAATCCTTCGGGAGGACGTCTGTGGAACGAGCGGCGGACGGGTGAGTAACACGTGGGCAACCTGCCTGTAAGACTGGGATAACTCCGGGAAACCGGGGCTAATACCGGATAATTCATCGAATCGCATGATTCGATGTTGAAAGGTGGCATATGCTACTACTTACAGATGGGCCCGCGGCGCATTAGTTAGTTGGTGGG
>NZ_FNIG01000001.1 GCF_900103915.1 Tenuibacillus multivorans
ACTACAGGCTATTTTGTTTAGTTTTCAAGGTTCAAAGTCCGTCGCCTCAAAATGGCGACTTTATTAATATAACAATTTCTCTAGTAAATGTCAATAACTTTATGTCATTATTTTAAAAGAGAAATGGCTTCAACTTTTTGTTGTTTTTGCGTTTCCTTAACGCAACGATTAATAATTTATCATGGTTTTGACTCTATGACAATAGTTTTTTGCTTATTTTTTCGAAGAAATTCAATTCAGAAATTTTTAAGTTATTAGATTCAAATAGCTCGTCATTCACCCAGTTCACATAAGGTATCTAAATGAGTTTTTATACAACAGTTCATTCTTATATAAACAACTGCTTGCTACACCCTATTTAAATAGGTTGCAACAAGCAGCGTTAATCATACTTATTCGTTTTTAGATCGTTGACGCATTTGCGGGAATAAAAGAACGTCACGAATCGATGCTGAATTAGTAAGGAGCATAATTAAACGATCAATTCCAATCCCTAGTCCACCTGTTGGCGGCAAACCATATTCTAATGCTTCTAAGAAATCCTCATCCATTAAATGCGCTTCATCGTTTCCTTGTTCGCGTTCCTTTAGCTGTGTTTCAAAGCGTTGGCGTTGATCAATTGGATCATTTAACTCAGAAAACGCATTAGCATGCTCACGACCAACAATGAATAATTCAAAACGATCTGTAAAACGAGGGTCGTCTTCATTTTTCCTAGCTAATGGTGAAATCGCAACTGGATGACCATATACAAAGGTTGGTTGAATTAGCGAATCTTCAACTTTCTGTTCAAAGAATTCATTAACGATATGACCATATGTCATATGATCATCAACCTCGACACCGTGTTCTTTTGCAAGAGCTTGTGCATCCTCATCGCTCATCTCTGGCCAGAAGTCAACACCTGTTACTTCTTTAATAGCATCAACCATATGCCATCTCTTCCATTGAGGAGTTAAATCTACATTATAGTCACCATATTGAACCTTTGTTGTACCTAATACCTCTTCTGCAATATGTGAAATGAGGTTTTCTGTTAATGCCATAATATCATGGTAATCTGCGTATGCTTCATATAATTCGATCATCGTAAATTCAGGATTGTGTCGAGTTGAGACACCTTCATTGCGAAAGACTCGTCCTATTTCATAAACTTTCTCTAATCCACCGACAATCAAGCGTTTTAAATGTAGCTCGATGGCAATGCGCATATATAATGGTATATCTAATGCATTGTGGTGAGTGACAAACGGACGTGCAGAAGCTCCTCCAGGAATCGAATGCATCATCGGTGTTTCAACCTCTAGGAAACCTTTATTATTTAAATAACGACGCATCGATTGAATAATTTTACTACGTAGGATAAACGTATCGCGACTTTCTAAATTGGTAATTAAATCTAAATAACGTTGGCGATAACGTTGTTCAACATCCTTTAACCCATGAAACTTATCAGGTAATGGACGTAGTGACTTTGTTAAGAAGAAGAATTCATCTGCTTTTACAGAAAGTTCTCCAACATTTGTTTTAAATACGACACCTTTTACACCGACAATGTCGCCTAAGTCAGCTTGCTTAAATACTTCGTAAGCATCCTCGCCAATGCGATCTTTACGAACATAAATTTGGATTTGACCTTCTAAATCTTGAATATGGGCAAATCCCGCTTTACCTTTTCCGCGCTTCGTCATAATACGGCCTGCAATCATTGCTGGAATTTGCTTTTCTTCAAGCTCTTCTTTGGAAAATTCATCATAAGATTGGATTAATTGTTTGGATAAATGGGTTCGATCAAATCGGTCCCCGAACACATTGACCCCATTTTCCTGCAGAGCGTGTAATTTTTCAATACGCGCTTCCATTTGGTCATTGACTTCTTCTGACACTATACTCACCTCAATAATCTAATAGTCTATTATGGTAAAAAACGTTATGACGCCTTCGAAGTTACTTTTAATTCTTGAACGTATTCCTCTAAGATTTCAACTAACTTTTCTTTTGATTCGCACTCATTTATACGTTTTCTAACTTTACCATTACCTTTAAGGCCTTTCAAGTACCATGCAGCGTGCTTACGCATTTCTAATATTGCTGTATGTTCACCTTTTAGGCGAATTAAACGTTCCATGTGTAAACGGCATACTTCGATTTTATCTTCAGGAGCTGGTTCACCGATTAATTCACCTGTTTCAAGATACTTAACCGTACGATAAATCACCCACGGATTTCCTAATGCAGCACGACCAATCATAATCGCGTCAACACCCGTTTCATCTAGGCGTTGTTTAGCGACTTGTGGTGTATCAATATCACCATTCCCAATAACAGGGATATTTACACTTTCTTTCACTTGACGAACGATGTCCCAATCAGCATAACCATCATACATTTGAACACGCGTACGACCGTGAAGTGATACAGCTTTTGCTCCAGCCCCTTCAATAGCATGAGCATTTTCAATCGCTAAAATATGGTCATCGTCCCAGCCTTTACGCATCTTAACCGTTACGGGTTTGTCAACGGCATCAACGACCGCGCTAACCATTTCATTTATTTTGTTAGGGTCTAATAGCCACTTCGATCCAGCATCACACTTCGTAATTTTAGGAACCGGGCACCCCATGTTAATGTCGATAATATCCGCTGTCGTGTTCTGATCAACAAACTGTGCTGCTTCAACAAGGGATTGTTTTTCCCCACCGAAGATTTGAAGGCTCATCGGTTTTTCACCTTCGTCGATATAAAGCATATTCATCGTTTTATCATTTTTATTAATAATACCTTTATCGCTTACCATTTCCGCACAAACGAGTCCCGCACCAAACTCTTTAACCGTGAGTCGAAATGCTGAGTTACAAACGCCAGCCATCGGCGCTAGAACAACGCGATTCGGGATGGTAATATCACCAATCTCAAACATAAGTTTCACCTCTCTAAAACGGATTTATCATATAATATAGCGTCATCCAATTCACTTTTGGGTAATTGAACAAGCCATTCTTTAATAGGTTTCCCTTTTAACTCTAAATTCGGTGCAATCTCTTGTAAAGGAACAAGTACAAATGCACGCTCATGCATTCTCGGGTGTGGAATCGTAAGGGTTTTGGTATCTATCGTCTTATTATCGAATACTAATAGGTCTAAGTCAATGGAACGCGGTCCAAAACGGATGGTTCTAATCCTTCCTAATTGCTGTTCCACCTGTAGACAAAAGGCTAATAAGTCATATGGCTCTAATGTTGTTTGAACCTCAATAACCATGTTTAAAAAATCATCTTGATCCGTGTAGCCGACCGGCTTCGTCTCATAAATCGATGATACCTGCGTTACCTCTATATCTTGATGTTGTTGTAAATTTTCAATAGCCTGTTGTAGATGTAGTCGTCTTGGTTCTATATTTGTACCTAATGCAATATAGGCTTTATTCATAGTCTTTGCGCTCCCGCTCAATTTCAACTGCCACTGATTCGTAATAGCCAGGGATTGGCGGCCCAGGCTTATTCACCTTAATAATCACACCATGAAGCGCCTCAAATGTAGTAAATAAGCGTTTAGCTATATCTTCAGCTACCGTCTCAATCAAATTTTTAGCTTCACCTTCAACAACCTGCCCAACAACTTTGTATACATGGCCGTAATGAATACTATCGTTCATATCGTCTGTATGTCCCGCTTTTTTTAAATCGGTTAGCAATTGCAAGTCCACTGTGAAACGTTGACCAAGCTTATTCTCTTCTGGATATAACCCGTGATAGCCATAAAACATCATATCATTTAATAAAATTTTATCCATGAAGATGGTCTCCTTTACCTAGTATGGCATCCATCATTTTGACAGCACGAGAAACTTTCTTTACATCGTGAACACGTACGATTTCAACACCTTGTTGAATGCCGCTACAAACCGTTGCAATCGTTCCTTCTAAACGTTCTTCAACTGGTAGATCGAGGGCTTTACCTACTACTGATTTTCGTGACGTTCCGAGTAACATAGGATAACCTAATGTCTGCAATTCATGAAGACGCCTCATTGCTAGTAAGTTGTGCTGTTGTGTCTTTCCAAATCCCACGCCAGGGTCTAAAATGATTTTGTTTTTAGATACCCCACGTTTAATTGCAATGTCTATGCTTTCAGCGAGGCTTTTTTTCATATCCTCAATCAAATCATCATAGTGTGGTTCATCTTGGTTATGCATCAAAATGATAGGGGTATTATATGTCTTCGAGACATCGGCAATTTCCGGATCCGCCTTAGCTCCCCAAACATCATTAATGATCGTAGCACCAGCTTGAACAGCATGATCAGCTGTTTTCGCCTTAAATGTATCAATAGAAACGGGTACATCGAGATGAGTTGTAACCTGTTCAATCATCGGAACAACGCGTTCTATTTCTTCATCTGCACTGACAGGCTTGTGTCCTGGTCGGGTAGATTCACCCCCGATATCGATTATTTTCGCACCGTTTTCAACCATAAACTTAGCATGTTCAATTGCCTTTGACTTGGTATTAAACTTGCCACCATCTGAAAACGAGTCGGGTGTAACATTTAAAATTCCCATGACAATCGTTTCTTGATCAAAATTGAGTCGATACTGTTCATTAACTATCATGTGATGCAACAGTGGTCCTCCCCTCACCTATTACTGTTTTAAGCGTTCTAAGTCCTCTACTGTAAAGTGATATTGCTCATGACAGAACTGACAGGTGGCTTCCGCTCCACCATCTTTTTCAATCATATCATCAATCTCATCATTACCTAGACTAGAAATCGCTCGTTCTAGACGTTCTTTAGAACATTGACATTTAAACTGAACATCCGATTTAGATAAAAGCTTCCACTCCCCATTTGGGAAGATTTCATCTAAAACATCCTCAGGTGAATATCCGTCACGGATTAATGAAGAGATTGGTTTGATTTCTGATAACCTTTTTTCTAATTGTTTAACCGTAAACTCTGATGCATCTGGTAACATTTGTACAATAAAACCACCCGAAGCTAAAATCGTAAAATCGGGGTTAACTAAAACACCAGCCCCAACAGCGGATGGGACCTGTTCTGATGAAGCAAAATAATAGGTGAAATCTTCACTCACTTCTCCAGAGACAATCGGTACTTGGCCTGTAAAATGGTTTTTCAAGCCTAAATCTTTGACGATGCTAAGTGACCCGTTTATCCCAACAGCGCGACGTACATCCAGTTTCCCTTTCTCATTTAAATCAAAATCAACGTGTGGATTTTTAACATATCCCCGGACGTCACCATGCGCATTACTATCTGCGATTACGTAACCTAATGGTCCATCACCTTCAAGCTTAGCGGTTAATTTATCATCACCTTTTAACATCATTCCCATCATAGCAGAGATGGTCATCGTCCGACCTAAAGCAGCTGATGCTGTTGCCCATGTATCTTGTCTTTGACATGCTTCATTGACTAAATCTGTAGAACGGATTGCAAAGGCGCGAACACTCCCGTTATACGCCATTGCACGAATCATATAATCACTCATGTTGGTCACCCTTTTTATTTCTTATTTAAGCCATATATTTCATACAATCCCTTTAAGGTTAATGCTGAATCAACATAATCAATCGTTTTGGAGCCTTTAGCGATCAATTTAGCTAAACCACCAGTTGCAATAACAGTTGGCTCTTTGTTCGCTTGATCCTTGATCCGGTTAACAACTTCGTCGACTTGTCCGACATAACCAAAATAAATACCTGATTGAATCGCATCGACTGTTGATTTACCGATAACATTGTCAGGACGTGTAATTTCAATGCGTGGTAGTTTAGCTGCTTTAGAATACAGTGCCTCAGTCGAAACATTAATACCTGGCGTAATCGCACCACCTTCATATTCTTTATGCTCATTGATGTAACAAAATGTTGTGGCGGTTCCAAAGTCAATAATCACGAGAGGTGCACGATACTCTTTGATGGCGCCGACAGCATTGACAACACGGTCAGCTCCGATTTCCCTTGGGTTAGGGTAATTGGTTTTTAAATGCGACTTAACATTATTAGATCCAACAATAAGTGGATCAAGATGAAAATAACGTTCACACATTTTTTCTAAAGCAAACATAATAGGAGGGACAACCGAAGATATAATGACACCTTCAAAGTCCTCAAACGAAAGTCCATTATGCTGAAGTAATGATTTAATTCTCATCGCGTATTCATCTTCTGTTTTATGGCGATTGGTCGCTAAACGCCATTGATATGTTAGTTTGCCTTGATCGAATACACCTAATACAGTATTTGTATTACCAACATCTAAAACAAAAATCATAGCTTCAACCCATTTCTTAAAAATAATCTATTGTTGCTTTCGTATGATATACGTGTTAAGTATATTGTTTTTACAACGTAAATCATAACATAATTTATCTAGACTGTGTGATTAGAAAATTCTCGTGTGATTTGCGGCTGAAAAGCTATGCCTAATAAAAAATGCCCCCACCTATATTAGGTGGAGACATTGGCTATATTTATTCTTTGCGATTGTCGTCTTCAGAGGCATTCTCTGATTGTTCAGGGTCTTCTTTCTTTTGAATGTTGACGCGAACATCCTGATTATCGTCGGAACCCGCAGCATTATGTTCCTCCTGCTGTTCCGTTGTTGCTGACAATTCACCTTCATGATCGTCGTCTTTCGTTTTATCCGGAAGAACGCCTTCTTCAAACAAGCCTCGAATTTGAGCTGCGTCTAATGTTTCAACTTCTAATAACGTTTTCGCAATCAACTCGAGCTGTTTTTGGTGCTCAGTTAAGATTTCTTTAGCACGTTCATAACAAGATTTAATAATCGATTGAATTTCTTGGTCAATGACATAAGCAATTTGATCACTATAATTTGGATCATTTTGAATGTCGCGGCCTAAGAACACCTGACCACCTGAACTTCCGAACTGAAGTGGTCCAATCTTATCACTCATACCGAATTCGGTTACCATTTTACGTGCAATGTTTGTCGCTCGCTGGAAGTCATTGTGGGCACCTGTACTAACCTCGCCAAAAATAATTTCCTCAGACACGCGACCACCGAGTAGTCCCGTAATTTTATCCAATAGCTCTGGTTTTGTTTGGAAGTAACGATCTTCTTTCGGTAACATGACGGCATAACCACCTGCCTGACCACGCGGTACAATCGTTACCTTGTGAACCATGTCAGCTTCATCTAACACCATACCAATGACGGTATGTCCACTCTCGTGATAAGCGACAATATTTTTCTCTTTTTCAGAAATAACCTTGCTCTTCTTAGCTGGACCAGCTATGACACGGTCAATCGCTTCATCGACGTGAACCATAGAAATTTTCTTCACATCATCACGGGCTGCAACAAGAGCTGCCTCGTTTAATAAGTTTTCTAAATCTGCACCAGAAAATCCTGGTGTACGCATCGCAATGGTTTTAAGTTCGACGTCTTCAGCTAAAGGTTTGTTTTTCGCATGTACTTGTAAAACTTCTTGACGACCTTTTACATCAGGTGCGTTTACTGTGATTTGACGGTCAAAACGTCCTGGACGTAATAAAGCTGGGTCTAAAATGTCTGGACGGTTAGTCGCTGCAATCATAATGATTCCTTCGTTAACGCCAAAACCATCCATCTCAACAAGTAATTGGTTTAACGTTTGTTCACGCTCATCGTGTCCGCCACCGACACCTGCGCCACGCTGACGACCTACGGCATCAATCTCATCAATGAACACGATACATGGTGAATTTTTCTTCGCATTTTCAAATAAATCACGTACACGGGAAGCACCGACACCGACAAACATCTCAACGAAGTCTGAACCACTAATTGAGAAGAACGGCACACCTGCTTCACCGGCAACGGCTTTTGCAAGTAAGGTTTTACCAGTACCTGGAGGACCTACTAATAGTATCCCTTTAGGAATTCTAGCACCTAATTCTGAGAATTTACGCGGGTCTTTTAAGAAATCAACAACCTCGACTAATTCTTGTTTCTCTTCATCTGCCCCTGCTACATCAGGGAATTTCGTTTTCTTCTTATCCTCTGTATACATCTTCGCCTTACTTTTACCAAAATTCATCATACGGCCTCCGCCGCCTTGCATTTGTCCAAGTAAGAAGAAGAATAGAATAAACAGGATAATAAATGGTATTAACGTAGTGAAAAAGCGTGCCCATGCACTAGGCTCTTCAGCCGGTTCAACCGTTAAAATACTTTGCTCTTCGGCTTGTGCAAAAATGTCACTTAAAACTTGTTCATTATTCGGGATATTAGCACGGAACGATGTTAACCCATCGTCGCCATTATATTCCCCTCTTGCTTCATACGCTTGATTTGTATATTGAATGGTCAACTCTTCAATTTGACCATTTTCTAACGCATCCGTAAATTCATTATAGTTGAGCTGAGCTGTATCAGGATTTGGATTATTTAACATCCCAATAATGGCAATCAGCACTAAAAATATAATGAAGAAAAAGAATGTATTTCGGAACACTCGGTTCATTACGTAGCCTCCTCCTAAACGACAAAACTAAACTCATACTACCATATTAGATTTTATTCTCTCAACTTATAGCCATTGAACTTTTTTTACAATTGGTCCAGGCCATTATATAACAATTTATGAATAAATTTCTGGTTTTAATACTCCGATATATGGAAGGTTCCGATATTTCTCTTGATAATCTAATCCATACCCTACCACAAAGGCATCAGGAACTTCAAAACCAACTAAATCAGCCCTTATCCCTGTTTGTCTCCCAGATGGCTTATCTAATAACGTCACGATGGTGATTGAATTCGCCTGACGATATTTAAACAAATCCACTAAATAATTTAACGTAAGGCCGCTATCGATAATATCTTCAATTATTAATAAATCTCGATCGTTTACCTTAGTGTTAAGGTCTTTTATTATTTTAACCTCTCCCGTTGAGCGCATACCACCTTCATAGCTTGAAACGTCCATAAAGTCCATCTCAATATGAGTATTAACACGTTTTAAAAGATCACTCATGAACGGCATAGCGCCTTTAAGTACCCCAACTGCTAAAGGGAATTTTCCATCAAACTGTTCGGTAATAATAGAGGCTAATTCTTTTGTCTTCTCTTGAATTTCCTCTTCGGTAATCAATACTTCTTTAATCTCATCGTGCATGGAGATCCTCCTAATTGTTAATATCGATCGTTATCTTGATGTTTTGCTTACCGCTATCTTTTACTAAATGACTTTTACATATATATGGTATCCATATAATTTCACCGTCACCATTCACAATAATCGGCCATTCATCTCTTAAATACTGCGGGATTTTTTCATTAATAAAAATATCTTTAATTTTTTGATGGCCTTTCATACCTAAAGGTTGAATTCGATCCCCATTTTTCCTTGAACGTACCGTGATTGGTAACGTTATGTGATGTTTATCACAAATAAGGCTATCCTGATTTCCCGGATCAGATTGCGCTACTTCAGATAAATACATTAGCCACCCATTCGGAAGGGTGATGGTCTCATCTAATGAAAGCTGATAATCATAAGATGACGCGACATGTTTACCTTTTTGAATATAGCATTGATCATAGGCTTTAATGAAAGTCAACCTATCCATGATTACAAATTGACCATTAGGTTGACCTGATTCAATCCATTCTTTAAACCCTTGGAAATAATCTTTGTCAATAGATTTTTCATAATCAAGATAGTTTAATATTAGATGAAAGGCTCTCCTTTGTAAAGGTAATGAAAATTCTTTAAAAGCCTTTAGTGAAAACGTTAGGTTCTCTTTTTGAAATGTGGCGATTTCATCTAATTTTTCCTTCGCCAAACGATTTAAAAATTGATCCTCTTCCTCAAGCTGTTCATGTAAACGTGATAGTCCATTTTGTAAATTTGGATTTTCCTCTTTCAGTAATGGAATAATTTTCTGACGTACCCGATTACGTGTATATTTGATATCTTCATTGGATTGGTCAATTCTTGGCGTCATTTGAAGGTCATTCAAATATTGCCATAATTCATCTTTCGTCAAGCATAAAAATGGACGTATGATAACTTGTTCACCAAAACGACGCTTGATCGGCATCCCTGTAGGGCGTACACCCTTTATAAATTGCATCACTAATGACTCGACTAAGTCATCTTGATGATGTGCCAAAACAAGTTTAGCTTGTGGTGTATCCTTCATCTTTTTTTGAAAAAATTGATACCTTAATGCCCGGGCAGCAGCTTGTGTCCCAACCTGCTGTTCTTTTTGATATTGTTTAACATCAACACGCCCAATTTGACATGGAATTCCTAAAGACTCGGATTGTTTTTTAACAAAAAGGGCATCTTCAAAAGAGTCTTGTTCTCTCAATTGATGATCAACCGTTAATGTATATAAAGTTAAATCCCACGAAGTTTGGATGGAAGCAAAAAAATGCAATAGTGCCAACGAATCAGGCCCGCCAGAAACCGCTAAAAAAAGGGTGTCTCCTTTATTAAAAAGCTGATGTTTCTGATTATCGGCTAAAATTTTGTCTTTCATCTATTACGGCACTCCATCTTCGTAAAATTACTGTCTGTTTCATGGTATCACTTTATAAAAAAGAAGTTCAATCAAAGTACCTCTCATTTAGAAAATAAAGTAATAAAACAACAACATATGAATGCTAATAATAGAACTCATACCTAAGATTTCAGCTAAATGATTATCCTGATTGTGTTTAGGTTGTCTCTGAATCCGTTTAGACTTTTTCTTGAGTTGGTTATTTAACTGAATAAGGGCTTGCCTCATCTCTTGGGCTGAACGGTACTTCCCATGTAAAGCTTGACGAATAACACCGTGATATGGTTTCAGTTGAACGGACTGGTGGAGAATTCTCATAATATCTTTATGGTTTGATTTTTGAACCATACTATTTGGATCCATATTTAACATACAAACCGCATAAGCAAATAAATCATATTTTGGTTCGGCCCGGCGATCTCCCATTTTCCAATAACCTCGGTCATACCAAGTTGTATACTCACGGATTGAACGGCCGATTTGAGTTACCCCACCGACGTCGACTAACCGCGCACGTTTTGTCCGTTTCTCAACCAATATGTTATCGGGTTTTAAATCCCCAAATATGTAACCTAATTGGTGTAATTGGTGGAGCTGAGATAGAAGCTGTATACTTAAACGGTTTAGCCAGTTTAGGCCTTTTTGGTCAATCCATTTTTTTAAGGGTATGCCGTCGATGTACTCCATGACATAAAAAGCATATTTATCATGTTGGTTAACCTTAGCATCATCAACATCCAATAAAAGAGGCCCAAGTGGGTAACCTTGGGCCTTTTTTAACGTCTTTAGGACATTCACCTCTGCTGAAATGACTGAAGAATCTTGGCTAATTTTTAATGCAACATAACGATTCTGGTTATAGGCCAAATATATTGAACCACGTGCACCTTCTCCTATTTGACGTGCAATTACATAAGTTTCCTTATTCCATATGCCTGTTAACTTCTGGTGCTTAGAAAGACGAACCGTGGGATGAATCGATAATGTCATCCGATTCTTCACTCCATTCTTCTAATGCAGGGACGTCCTGAAATGCCCTGACCACCTGTTTCAACGCAGCTCCTGTCGGGGTAATTCCCCCTGCTGCTAATTTCGGGAAAACTTTGGCTACTCTTTTTCCATCATTTGTCCACGGTAATAACTCTTTGACGACTTGGTTTCTGGCTGGGAATTGATAGATTGAATAATAATGATTACCTGTTCGTGCTTGTAAACTTAAAATAAAATCATCAATGGCGTCCTTTACAGCCTCCATTTTATGTTGCATACTCGCGCTCGTATCAACTAACATTAAAACTTGTAAATCAACGCTTTCACCTAAATCCTCTACGACACGCTGAACCTCCCCACGCGTTTCTGGAGGTAGGTCTTCTTCTTTTGTTTCTTTACCAAATATCTCTTTTAATTCTTTTGATACAAAGCCCTGAATCGTCTGACTCATCGCCTGGCGAGTGACAGTTTGAACGGTTTCAGATAATACATCCGCATAGACGATACGGCTAATACCATTTCCGGCTTTCGCGATTTCATTGACTTCAGATAATCCTTCTGGCTCCTCCGTTTGCTCGTCATCAAGCACCCCTACAACATTAACGGCAATGCCTTTTTGTGAAATCATTGAACTGACTTGAATGGGATCTTCCCCTTGATTCGAACAACCATCAGTAATTAATAAGACTTGGCGAATTGTTCCTGTATTCATCATAGCGCCTCCTTAAACCTTTTTAACCATTGTTGACAAATTAAGCGCTACCTATACCACTAGATTAAAAGATTTTACAACGAATTAACGTAGCCGAAGGATGCCCATTTCGGTTTGCTTTTTTCTATTTTTGTCACTAAAACGGTCATATCATCTAATATTTTTCCATGATTACTGCGGACAACTTCTTCTAAAACTAGATCTGCAATTTCTTGCGGTTCATCTGTTTCAATATCTTTAAGTTTGTTTTTTAACCATGTTTCACGATTATGATTAAGGTGAGTCGTCTCAAGAAGACCATCACTGACCATGACTAAAATGTCGCCATCCTTCAACGTCTCATTAACTGGATCGACATCAAACTCTTCTAAAATACCGATTGGAACATTACTTCCTTCAACAGGGTAAGCGTCACCGGCACGGATAATAAAGCTAATCATTGCACCGATCTTTAGGAAATTAACGCGCGGTAATTGTAAATCAAAAATCGCTAAATCTAATGTGGCATAAATTTCGTCTGACGTTCGTAGAGATAGAATAGAATTAATGGATTGAATGGCAACTCGCTCATTAATCCCCGATTGCAAAATTTGTTTTAAAAGTTTTAACGTTTCTGAGCTTTCTAAATATGCGCGCTCGCCATTACCCATACCATCGCTAATAGCAAGGGCATAACGGCTTTTACCTAGCTCTAGCATCAAATAGCTATCACCTGATAGAAAATTACCGTTCTTTGCCGCATGAGCCACACCTGTCGTTAATTGATAATTTTTAATCGATGAAAAGAAAAAGGTTCGAGTGCCTGTGCGCTGATCAGCTGGATCTTCTGATTCTACGACAATCGTTTCATCAAATAGTTCAGATAGCATCGGGGCAATTAGTTTTTCGCCCTCACCGTGATAATCGTGGAAATGTAGTGTCATTTCAATATCGACATTACCATGGTCAATGGAATAGAGTTCCAAATGGTCTAGTGTTAAATTTAAACGTTGAACCATTCGTTTAATTTCTTCCTCATGCCAATCATGCTCTTGGCGCTCTTTTAAGATCTCCTTTGCAAAATTATTCATGACTTCTGAAACACCATTTAATTGTTCTGAAACAAACTTTCGACTCTCCTTAACTTGCTGTTTTAAACGCTGGTTGGCTTGATAGAATGAAAGCTCATAACGCATTTGATCGACCATTTGATCCTGTTTAACGCAGAAGTTTTTCAATTTACCAACATTAAGGTTTAATTGAGATAAATCCTGATTTTCAATTGATTGAATCGTATTTTGTAAAACGGAATACGTTCTATCAAAGTTGTTCACCCAGCAGGCATGCTTTTTTAAACATGTTTGACAGGTTTTTTCCGTAACACGGCTTAAATATTCATCGACTTCAGCCGTCGAATCTAAGTTTTTGTTTTTCTGATCGGTATCATAATAAGCAAAACTATGTGATAAAGCTTGAAACATTTCTGAGAATTTTTCAACGCGTTCAGCGGTAACATTTCGAACCTTTTTGACGTATTGCTCTTGAGCCTCTTTTTCCTCTTCCGTTCCAGGAACAATGGTGGCAATACGCTTAACCAGTTTCTTCGGGGTCAAAATAAACACAGTTGCCGCGACAAGCGATTCTAGTAGCAACTGTTGAAATGAAACCGAATCAACCTGATACATCCCAATTAGAACAACAGAAACAAAAAGTCCGACAATAACACCGTATTTATTCGTTGCCTTTAATAATCCCCCGAGTAAACCCGCTAGAGCAAGTAAACTTACTTGATAGAGGTTAAAGGTACTAACGAGACTCAGCATTAATCCTACAATCACCCCGATTGCTGAGCCGACTGTCGCTCCTGAGATAAAGGCAGCTAATAGAATAAAATACTTTGAGCCTACTTGCTCAAGCTCGACACCTGATAACGATATTCCGACAAACCCCGTTAACACAGATGTCGTTAAGATAACTAAACAGATCAACTCCTCAACCTTTACTTTTAAGGCCGGTCGATTATTGGATAAAAACGGAAAGGACTGCAAAAAAATCATGACTAAAAACGCACTCAAGATTGCTTCAACAGCTAAAATAGCTGCATCATACATCACGATATCGCCTATATATAAATAGTATAGCCCTCTTCCTATCATCGAGCTTAATAATGTCGCAATAAACATCGGTGCTGTTATTTTCGATGATTTTGTTAAAAATAGTTTATATATAAACATTAATATTAAACCAGCAGAAATAATATAGACAGCTTGTAATAGATTAGTTGATAAAGCCCCTAAAGATAAAAAAAGAAACACGGAAAAAGCTAATTGTTTTCGTGTTATGATCGTTGCGGCTAAAAAAGCCAATGCAAATGGAGATAAAGAAGATAATATAATGGCTCGTCCTAAAAAGAAACCGATAATAAACAGCAACCAGCCTTGGTCAAATAACTTCTGAACGATAAACGATTTAATAGATTGAAAGAGTTGATGTACTCTTTGAGTTTTCGGTTGTTCTGTAGCTACTGCTCCTACTTTTGAAAACATGTCCATTTGACGACCACTCCTTTAACCATGATTCAAACACATAGATGAGGTAGTTTTTTGTCAAAATAGAGTGTCTTCATAGAAAAAGTTTTCGACTTTTCAACGTTGTTATTCTTACTTTTTCTACACAAACTTCATGGCTTCATCTGTAAAGAAAACTCGTCGAGTGGTGAGCTTTTTAAGCGTAGTCAAAGAAATGACTGCATTTATTTGTATCCTTTAGTAAATCTAAAAAGTATCATCAAAATCAAGCAATCTTTGTAGCTTTGTGAAAAGTTATCAAAAAATATGTTGACACAATAATTATCGTGTTGTACTATAAATTTTGTGTTTGAAAAACGCACTTAATGACATGGCGGTGTAGCTCAGCTGGCGAGAGCGTACGGTTCATACCCGTGAGGTCGGGGGTTCGATCCCCTCCGCCGCTACTTTTATCTCACGGCCCGTTGGTCAAGCGGTTAAGACACCGCCCTTTCACGGCGGTAACACGGGTTCGAGTCCCGTACGGGTCACTATTATAAAAACACGCTTCTTTCACATAGAGTGAAGGAAGCGTGTTTTTTGGTGTATTCGTTCTTTTTATTAGGGATTTGTCGATATTCCTTTATTTAAAGATGTAAATTCAAATAAATATTCTTTTACATTATCAGGAAGCTCCTCTACTTTAACAATTTCTAATTTGTTTGCTCCAGGAGCAGTCATAATTATGTACGCCTTTTCATAATAGTCAACAACAGTGAATTGCATAATTCTACTTGCATTATTTCCACCTACATCTGACATATACTTATAATCTTTCTGTTTAAAATTAGATTCATAACCTTCCAATATTAAATTCTCCACTTCAGCAAAATCATCTGAATATCTAATAGATTCAAATAAATCAATTGAATTTTTAGGATTAAGAAAAAAAACATAGTAATATATTAAAACCACCAATAAAATAAACATTACAACAGAAGATGTTTTCCAATTTTTGTTATCCCTCATAATAAACTTCACTCCAATATATGTTAATTAATAATATAATTCTAATATGAATCAATTTCATAATTCATGCTTTATAAAATGAATACAAACCTAGAATTGTCTTTTTTGCGTATTTTTGCATGTCACTTGTTAGTCATATAAAATCGCTCTATGCAGCTCCGTTGGACTCCATCTGCTGCTTTCCGCGGACGAACCGCCAAGCCTCCTCGAGAAAAGCACCCTGCGGGGTTCGGCTGGCCCGTTTTTCCGCAGGAGTCTCGCAGATTCCGTCCAACTACGCATACAATTTGATTTTTAATTGTAGTTCTACAATTCCCACATTGAACTTTAATAGTTCCTTTCATTCAAGATGCTGATCCTAAACTTGACCATAATTGGATTCTTCGCGGTCTAACATGAAAATTATAGATGATTATAAATCGTTGGGGTAAAGACAAAATTAATCAGGGATTAACATAATGATTCGAGATTTACGTAAAATAGCTACCTATCAACGTGATAGGTAGCTTGATTTATCTCCATCAATTAATTACTCACAAATCTTTTTTCGACAGCAAGTTTATCCTCGTTTAGCACCTCGACCTCCACGACGAGATTCCGTGTGCTTCTTAAGTGAAGCGAGCTTATCTTCACTATCCTTTAAAAATTTGTTCATTTTAGATTCAAAGCTTTCGCTACGTTTTTTTTGAACCTGTTTCTGATAGTTCTCATCCGCCTTTTTTATGGATAAGCCGATTTTCCCGTCTTTTTCCACATTTAAGACTTTTACCTCTACTTCATCTCCAACAGAAAGGTGCTCGTTAATATCCTTAACGAATTTGTTAGCAACTTCACTAATGTGCACCAATCCTGTTGAACCCTCTGGTAGTTCAACAAATGCTCCAAAGTTTGTTATGCGGGTAACTTTACCACGCAACTTGCTGCCTACTTCAACTGACATAAAAGAAATGCTCCTCCTTAAATATTTAAAAAATATATATTCTAATATATTATATATAAGCTATGAAATAAGTGTCAATAAGAAGGGTCTTCATCAGGTAATTTAAAAATAATTTCTCCATCTTTTGAGAAGAAATAATCTTTACGTGCGATTTGGAGTAAATAATCAATATCACTCAAAAGCTCGACTTCTCGCTTAAGGTTTGAATTTTCCTGTTGATGTTTTTCTAATTCTGCTAGCTTTTGATCGTGTTCATCTTGTATCTCACTCATTTGAGCACGTTGGTTAAAATGAGTGAATAATAAAGATCCCGTCAAAACTACGAAAAGAACTCCAAATGCTGTTAGCCGGCGAATGAGGCGTTTCTTCTCACGAGTCTTATGAGCTATCTGCTGTTCCTTCTCTTGGACGTAAGTTGATTCAATTTTTGTTACATTGCGATGTTTACGAACTGGCCTCGTCATCCTTTCGCCTCCTCTTATTCCAAAACTTACGAATACCCTTTTTAATCCTTGTCATTATTCTACTACAAGTTACTAATAAATTCAGTAAATAGTTTTGGACAAATTTCGGAATAAAAGGTCGAATAAGAAAGATGATGACCGAATAAATCATCATTAGTATTTTCCAAATGACGGATAAAATGCCGACTATAATCGCGATTATAAGTTGGATTAGCCTTACAATAGGCTGTAATAAAACCTTATTAAGTATTCTTTTTACAAACTGATAGGCGCTTTGAATAATTTGAATAAATGTGTTTAAAAAAGAGGTATATACCGATTGTAATATCGCATAGTATGTTGATATGCCAAGTAATACAGCTAAAAATAAATAAAAACGTAAAATTCCACCATTCGATAAAAACAGTATATAGAACACAAGACAGCTTTGAGTTAAGAAAAATAACGTATCGACGATCACTCGGTTCCAATATGGCGTGGGGCGCAGTAACAGTTTGTACGTATCAAATAATGCCGATACTACAACCCCACTAGCGACCATAGTTACTAACGTCAAAAACTGTGTATCTAAACTCATTTAAACAATTTATTTAAGAAACCTTTTCCTTTATGACCTTGGTGATCATCGATATAACTAAAGGTTCCTATTTTTCCTTGTATCGTCAATAGCCCTTGTTCTACATCCAGGTTTTTCATATGCAAATTCTCACCACGGATTAATAAATAACCGAGGGTCGTCTGTAATAAAAACTCTTCTGTATCAAAGCTATCAACGTCCTTGACACCTGTGATTTCAAGTCGCTTGCGATTGATGAGTTTCATTTCGTGATTTCTTTCCTGCTGTCGTTCCTGATTATATACACTTGGTTCGTATGGCATGTCCTATCCCTCCTATCATTATCAATCTATGATAGAAAGGACAAGAATAATACATATTTTTTAATCTGCTTGCTTTTGTTCTATTTTTTCCTCTTTAACGACCGTGTATAGCGTATTTGCATCATCTTTACGTACTTGTTCTTTTAATTGTTCAATGCGAATAGTCAGTCGAGTCTGACCAAAACGAATTTTTAATTCATCGCCAACCTCAAGTTCAGTGGAAGCTTTCGCAGGTCGACCATTGAGTTCAATGCGACCTTGGCTTGCTACTTCTTTGGCGACGGTTCTTCTTTTTATCAATCTAGAAAGTTTTAAAAATTTATCAACTCTCATAAACACACTCCTTGAGTTTTTATCGTTCACATTTTTTGTTTAGCCTTTTCCCAATATTGATCCATGATGTCTAGAGATGATTCCTCTAACGAAAGATCATCCTCTTGCATCATCATTTCGACCTTTTGAAAACGTTTGATGAATTTATCACACGTCCGGTGTAACGCAAGCTCAGGGTCCAATTTATAAAAACGTGCGACGTTGACTAATGAAAACAGAACATCTCCGAATTCCACTTCGGCTTCATCCGTTGTTTCATTCGATAAGGCTACTTCAAACTCCTTTATTTCCTCTTTCACTTTTTCAAATATTAAACGATGATCGTCCCAGTCAAACCCAACTTTAGAAACTTTTTTCTGAATTTCTAACGCCAATAATAAACGAGGTAACGATTCATTTAAATCATCTAAAAGAGACTTTTGCTTTGGTCGATTTTTCTGCTTAATTTCATCCCAATTCTTCTTGACTTCATCGGCTGATTCAACATCAAGATGACCGAATACATGGGGATGACGTTCAATCATTTTATCGGTTATTGATTGAATCACATCATCTACAGTGAAATACCCATTATCTTCAGCTATTTGACTATGTAGCATGACCTGCAGTAAAACATCCCCTAGTTCCTCTGCAATATGGTCATCATCCTCTTCACCAATCGCATCGATGACCTCATACGATTCTTCAATTAAATATCGACGCAAGGACTCGTGCGTTTGTTTTTTATCCCATGGACAACCATTTGGCCCACGTAAGGTTGCGATGACCTCTCGTAATGCTGAAAATTGATGGTGGAGATGCTCCTCATTCGCAGGCTCAACATAAAGTGTAGTTAAATTACTAAACTCGAAATCACGATCTAATTCATACAGGGGAACGGTCTTAACGGATTGATTGTCCATACCAGCCGCTTGAACAATTGTAATCGGATAATCATGGGGTAAATCCTCCATTAAGATTAACTTAACGTCAGAAGCCACCATTTGATCGTACACTTGTCCGATCAGTACATGCTGACGGTATTGAACCTGATCTCGACTTAAACTTGTACCATCTAATAGCTGAAAGCCTTCAATTGGATCGATTTGTACTGCTGTAAATAAGGAATCGAGAAAGCTTTGCCCGCCTAATATTTCGATATCTACTTCTGTTTGTTCGAATAACAATTGAACCGTTTGCTCAGCAACTAGTGGATGGCCTGGCACGGTATAGATAATGTTCTCGGTATGTGATCGTTCGATTAGCAACCCGACGATCTCCTCATAAACCGACTCAAATGAATCATATGACTCGTAAATACTATCAAAAGAATGAAAGCTGAGCCCTTCATTCTTTAACTGTGTTATAACAGGGTGGTCTTCTGTTCGAGTCCATATCTGACGATTCGATTGCGTTAGTTTCCGGTAAACACCGAGTGGTATTTGTTCAATGCTTCCTGCGCCTAGACCAATGACGGTTATAGTTCTCAAGTTGATTAGCTCCTTTCAAAACGATTAACAATGTGGTCGCCAAGTAATTGCTTCCATTCATCCTTTGTAAATAACTTTAAAACAAGCATACCACTTCCAACAATGATGACTCCAATGATGCATAATAATAAAACAAATGGGATAAGCTCTATACGTTCATTTACATTAGCCCAATTCGATAACCCGTTCAACAAACTGAATACAATGAGTCCCATTGCGCTTACAACTCCAATTGTTTTGCTCATAAAGACATAAGGCAATTGAAACCCAGTTAAACGAATCCATTTATAAATAAAGACAACCAACAGAAAGCCCGCTGCCAATACATAGGCGACACTAGACCCAATACTACCGTAGTACGGAATAAGGATAAGATTGAAAATATACTTAATCGCCACCATGACGATTATCCATTTGAATTGTGCCATTCGGTAATGATATTCCTGAAGAAAAATGGACAATACTACGGTCATGGATAACAGAAAGACGAGTAACATCATCCACTGAAGTGCGTAAGTCCCGGTATTGGTTTCAAATAATAATGGATTTAAAAAGGGCATTATAGCTATTAAACCAACTGAAGCTGATAAAGCTAATAAAAATGTCCATCTAAAGGCAAGTAAGTGTTGCTTTGCTTTTTTCCCTATAGACGGAACTAACGCTAATGCCAATGAAGAGCCAAGTACTAGTCCCAATTGAATCATGGAATGACTACGGTCAAAAACACCTTTCGTCTCTTTGGCTTCATCAAATGCAAGACCAAATACCTGTAATTGCTCAACCATCGTAAATACATCGACCAGTTGTAACACTAAATGCAGCATATAGTTTAAGCTATAAATCACGACACTAATCAAAAACACTTGCATTATGTTCGGGCTTAGTTTTAATCGTTGCGGTAAATTCAATAACGTTAAATTATATTTGTAAGCCAAAAGTAAAAATACACCTGCTACAACCGTTCCAATCACAGTTGCCCACGCGGCATATGGACCAATATGATAAACCGACTGATTAGTCAACATGATGATAAAGACTGTAAATCCGATAATAAACAATACGCGAACAAACTGCTCAATAATTTGGGATACCGCAATGTATGACGTTAGTTCAAGCCCTTGGAAAAAGCCACGTAAACTCGCTGTGATCGGTATGATTAAAAACATGACACTAGCCACCTGAATGGATTCACCTAAATTCGAATCTCCCATCCAAGCCGCTAATTGATTTGCACTGAAAAATATGATTATAAAGATACTTGCACCAGCACCCAATAATAAAACAAAAACTTGCCATTCCTTTGGTAAACGGCTAGAACCATCTGAAAGACGGTTTTTAGCCACTATATGAGAAATGGCACTCGGTAAACTATAAATCGATAACATTAACGCAATTGAAAGAATGGGATAAATTTGTTGATATATATAAAGTCCTTCATCTCCAGCTATGTTTTGTAATGGTACCCGGTAGACCATACCGAGAACCTTACTAAGGAAACCAGCTACTGTTAATAGGATGGCTCCTCTAATCCATACCGCCTGCTGACTCATAATAATCTCCGTTCTCCTGCATTTTTCCATACATTATAGCATATTGAATGAACATTCGAATCATATCAGCTATTACGAAAATAAAAAACGTTTCCAGCCTACACTGGAAACGCCTAAAAGTTTAATATTAGAGTAAGAGGAGAATCAACCTCTACTGCATGTTTCGTATTATTCCATTTGTCTCGCCAAAAAGTTCGCAGCCGCTTGACATACTTTCGTTTCCACATCTGTTAATGACCCTTTATCCATGATTAAAATAACACTTCCAACGGGATCCCCGTTCGAAACAATCGGTTGAATGAGATAGGATGATACCGTCTCCTCATTCCCTTCAATAATTTCTACAGTTGATTCATTCTTTTCAATTTTACCTTCTCGATTGTCCATTGATTCTTCGATGACTTTACCTATGTTTTTGTTTAAGTAATCTTTTTTAGAAGCTCCTGCAATAGCAATAATTTCATCACGGTCTGAGACTAATATTTTTTGTCCAAGGGAATCAAATAACGCATGTGCATATTCTTGAGCGAATTCACTTAATTCATTGATAGGTGAGTATTTCTTTAAAATCACTTCCCCTTCTCGGTCAACAAAAATCTCTAATGGATCGCCCTCACGAATACGTAAGGTTCTTCTAATCTCTTTAGGGACAACAACTCTGCCGAGGTCATCGATACGGCGTACAATTCCTGTTGCTTTCATTTCTTGAAATCCCCGCTTTCTATGATGTACTTGCAGGATGTCGACCCACTCGACACCTGCTAGTAATTTTTAGTATGGGGAAACACACGGAATCTATTCATTTATGACGTGATTTTTTGTTTGTTTAAGCTTCGACAGAAAATCTTCTAACAAATCATAACGTTCATGACGGTTATGACGCTGGAATTGTAAAGTGATTTTTAGTTTTTTTCCTTCTGTTGCAAGTTGGACCATACGACCATACTCATTGGCTAACGTAAATAATTCTGCTCCATCAACTTTTTGACTCTCTTCCGCTTCCATAATCAGCTCAATCTTCTTCTGACGTTCATCAATGGTTTCAACCCGCTCCTTTTTCGCAGACAATCGTATACGGGAAACCTGTAATAAATCCTCAACCTCTTGAGGATATTCACCAAACCGGTCAATTAGTTCGTCTTTGATATCATATATGTCAGACTCATTTTCAACAGCCTGTATTTGTTTATACATTTCAATTTTTTGTGTTTCATCCGTGATATAATCAGACGGTATATAAGCATCTAAATCGAGTGACATTTCAACCTCAAATGGTTTCACCTCTTCGTAAGTTTTTCCTTTCTTCTTAGCTTGAATGGCATCGTTTAACATTTTCGAGTACATGTCAAACCCTACCGAGTCGATAAAGCCATGCTGTTCAGTTCCAAGTAAATTACCTGCCCCGCGAATGGATAAATCTCTCATCGCGATTTTAAAACCTGAACCAAGCTCCGTAAATTCCTTAATGGCTTCTAAACGCTTTTCAGCGACTTCTGATAACACTTTATTTTGTTGATAAGTAAAATAAGCATAAGCGAGTCGATTGGAACGCCCAACTCGACCTCGTAATTGATAAAGCTGACTTAAACCCATCCTGTCAGCGTCATAAACAATCAGTGTATTAACATTCGGAATATCAACACCTGTTTCAATAATAGTTGTACTGACTAATACATCGAAATTCCCTTCAAGAAAATCAAACATAACCCCTTCTAGTTGCCTTTCATTCATCTGACCATGTGCATAGTTAATACGGGCATCTTCAACTAGGGCATCAATTTCCGCTGCGACTTTCTCAATTAAATCGACCCGGTTGTATAAAAAGAAAACCTGCCCGCCTCGAGCTAATTCCCGTTCTATCGCTTCTCTAATGAAGGCTGGATTATACTCCAACACATAGGTTTGAATTGGGAAACGATTTTCTGGCGGTGTTTCGATAACTGATAAATCACGAACTCCAACCATCGACATATGCAACGTTCTTGGAATCGGTGTAGCCGTTAAAGTAAGAACATCGACATTAGCTTTTAATTGTTTAATTTTCTCCTTATGCTTGACACCGAACCGCTGTTCTTCATCGACAATAAGTAAACCTAAATCCTTAAATTTAACGTCATTAGATAACACACGGTGGGTTCCAATCACGATATCGATAAGTCCTTTTTTTAACTTATCTAATGTATCTTTTTGCTGTTTAGGAGTTGCAAAACGACTTAATAATCCAATATTGACCCCAAAGTCCTGAAAACGCTCCTGGAAGGTTTCGAAGTGCTGCTGCGCAAGAATTGTTGTTGGAACTAAAACGGCAGCCTGCTTATTGTCGATAATGGCTTTAAAGGCTGCGCGAATAGCCACTTCGGTTTTCCCATAACCAACATCGCCACATAACAATCGATCCATCGGGCGCTCTTTCTCCATATCAGCCTTAATCTCTTCAATACATCGCAGTTGATCCTCGGTTTCCTCATATGGAAAAGCCGCTTCAAAATCACGCTGCATCTCTGTATCCTCTGAAAATGCATAACCTTTCGAAGCTTCACGTTCGGCATATAATTTTATTAAATCATCCGCAATATCCTCGACAGAAGATTTCACTCGTGATTTAACTTTTTTCCATTCACTTCCACCTAAACGATAAAGCTTCGGTTCTTTGCCTTCAGAACCGACATACTTTTGAACTTGGTCAATTTGTTCGACTGGAACATACAATTTATCATTTCCAGAATAACTAATGACCATATAATCCTTATGCAAATCATTAACTTCTAACGTTTCAATACCTAGATACTTACCAATCCCATGATTGATATGCACGACATAATCGCCAGTTTTTAACTCTTGATAACTTTTAATTCGTTCAGCATTTGATAGCTTTTGTCTTTTCTTTTGTTTTTTTGGCTTACGCTTTTTAAACAATTCTTCTTCCGTTAAGACAGCAAGCTTAAACGTTGGTATTTCAAAGCCTTGAGATATTTGACCCTTAACAACTAAAGGTTCTTCTGCTTCTAACGGTGTGTTTTGCTTAACTTTATGCGCCAGCATGCCATAATCATCTAACACATTTACAATTCGATCCATTCGCTCATCATCCGCGGCACAAATGACAACCGAATAATTCGATTGACGCCAACGTTCAATTTCACCTTTTAGCATCGGCATTTGACCGTGGAACGTCTGCATTTGTCTACTCGAAATATTAATGATATTTTCCGGCTTCGTATAAGGAATATGTCTTAAAAACAATGAAAAATAAACCTTTTGATGCGTCATTTTTTGCAGGACAGTAGCCCAGTCAAAGGATAACGTTAAGCCATTTACGATTGACTGGGTCTCCAACATATCGGTATACCAATTTGCTTCTTCACGGTCGAGCTGCTCTGCTGTCTCACTAACCCGGCTGATTTCATCAAAAACAACCATCGTCTCTTCCGACATATAATCTACTAAACTATGGACATCATCATAGATGAGAGACAAATACTTAATCATACCAGGGAAATGCTCCCCTTGTTCCATTTGTTCAATATCATACGAAATAGATTCTCTCAGTTTTTCCTGATCTTCCGCTTTTTTTAGCTTGTTCAATGATTTTGCCAATAATTCTTTTAAGCGTTCAGCTCCGCGCTCCATTTGTTCATGAGTTAATAGGAATTCATCAACTGGACCTATACTAACGTGGTCTAATTCCTCTCTAGAACGCTGATTATCTGCATCGAAATACCGAACCGATTCGAGTTCGTCATCAAACCATTCCATTCGAATCGGAAAGTTCTCGGTCAAAGGATATATATCAATTATCCCACCTCGTCGACTCATTTCACCGGGGCTTGTTACCATATCAGCAAGCTTATAACCCATGTTTACAAGCTGTTCAATCGTCTCCTCAAACGGGTAAACCTCGTCTTTTTTAAAGTCCAAACTCGTTTGATTGTTTTGGCCAACTGGCGGCAACACTCTTTTGAGCGCTGAAACAGGGGCGACTAATATGCCTTGATCACTCTCCTGCCAATTTTCCCAAACCTCTAACCGTTGGGCTTTTAACTCAGGGGAGGCGGTTTCTGTCTCGGCAGCTAAAAGTTCATTAACTGGATACAGATAAACATCATCTCGGTCCGTTATCGCCAACAGCTCATCATACACTTTTTGGGCTTGAGATAGGTTATGGGTTACATACAAAACGGGACGATTCGTTGATTCATGAAGAGACGAAATTAAAATTTGCCTCGCTGTATTCGTCATCCCCGCAATTAGCTGTTCATTCATGCCGCTATTTAATCCTTCAATTAAATTGACGACATCGTCTTGTAATGTGAAATAATCTTTAATATTCTGCAACTATTACTCCCCCTCGTGCCTATGTATCCAACAGAAAAATGCTTTGGTTGCAACCAAAGCTTATTGCACGTTCCTCATTTTGTTATCTGCCAGACAACCAACCTACTTTTAAATTAGTGGATAAATGTGTCATTTTCAAATAAATTAGGGTTTTGGGTCAATATTTCCTCACAATGTTCACACACGACATTTAATGTCTTTTGACCCTCTTCATTCTCTGTCATCAGATCATGTTGTTCTTCCACCGACAAAGGTTGTTGGGCTATAATATCATACACTCGATGTTCATCTTCAATCGAACCCATTGATTGCTGGCAGTGCCGACATTTCATTTGAACAGCCATAAGGAAACCTCCTTTAGCAAATTATTAATTATGATTGCCAATTAAAAGGAGGTTTATGCAGTTATATCAATTAATTATACGTATTCATGACTTCAAGAAAAGGTTTTTCCATCCAGTCCTCGCAAGCATGTAGGGATTGCTCAATCGCTGGCTCAACCCTCTGTTTTTCATTTTTAGAAAATTTCCCAAGGACATAATCAATGATATCCATGTTCGTTTCAGGTCGGCCTATACCAAATCTTATTCGATTAAATTCTTTTGTCCCAAGTTGGTCAATGATGCTGCGGATCCCATTATGTCCCCCGTGGCCACCTTTTTGTCGCAAACGTATTTTTCCACTTGGTAGGTCTAAGTCATCATAAATCACTAAAATATCCTGAGGGTCGATAGAATAGTAATCGACGATTTTTTTAACAGCTTGACCAGATAAATTCATATATGTTTGAGGTTTAACTAATATGATTTTTTCACCTTTCCAGTGTTCTTCTGCGTAGTTCGACTCAAAACCACTTTTATTTATCTTCCAGCCATTTTCTGAGGCCATGTGGTCGACTGTCATAAACCCGATATTGTGACGTGTTTTTCGATATTTAAAGCCTGGGTTTCCAAGACCAACGATACACTTCATTTTATGCGACTCCTTAATATTTATTTTTAAAAGTAGGCTCTTTTCGTAAACTTTGGTGCTATTTAGCATGATATTAATCCGCTATCGGCGGACGCTTTCCGGGGCACGGCCTCAACTTCCCAAAGCTCACTACCGTTCGCTTTGCGTGATTTTCCACTCGTGCTGTCCCGCTAGAGTCGCCGCCTATCGCTCATCAATATTCTTTCACCCATTATCTGACATTGGTTCTAAAAAAACAACAACAAATACGAAAACAGCCTAAAAGCAAGAAAAGACCGAAGCCAAAAAAACATGTGACTTCGATCTCTATCTTATCATTCGTTATACAACTGAACCTTACTCTTCTTCGTCAGATTTTTCATTAATAACTTCTGGTTCAGCAATTTCATCGTCTGCGCCTTCTTCACCCTCTTCAGGAACCGAAGCCTGTTGAGGTGGGAGAATAGAGATGATAGTTGAATTATCTTCATCTAAGATTTCAAAATCTTTACCTGATTTAAGATCGCCAACTGTGATGCTATCACCAATGTTTAATTCAGAAATATCAACCGTAATTTCATCCGGAATATTATTAGGTGTTGCTCGAACGTTTATAGCGTGCATGGATTGTTGTTTAACACCACCATCACGAACACCAATAGCCTCACCTTCAAAATTAATATTAACCTCTACATCCACTTCAGTAGACATGTCCACTTGGTAGAAGTCGGCATGCAATATTTGACCTTTAATCGTATCTGATTGATAATCATAAAGCATGACATCTAACTTATTATCGCTTTCAATATCTAGAGCGAATACAGCATTTCGACCTTCGTCACGAATATTTTTAATTAATTCGATACTTTCAACAGCTACTGTAATAGGCTCTTTTCCTTTTCCGTAAACAACGGCTGGAATATAGCCCTCTTTTCTTAAATGTCTAGTTTGAGATCTTCTTAAATCCGATCTGTCTTTGGCTTGAATAGTTGCTGTCATTGTTTTTCAACCTCCGTCATCAATTTAAGCTCTATTTTTTTCCTTTCCCTTTATTATACCTTTTTAATTAAAAAAGTAAAGAAACGCGCCATTTGGCAAGTTTTTGGGACAAAACTAGAGACGTGTAACTCGCTAAAAACAGTCTAATCAAATAATGAGCTGATTGAGCGGTGTTCGTGAACACGCTTAATCGATTCAGCGATTAATTGTCCAACGGAAAGCTGTTTGATCTTAGGTGATTGTTTGTCCTCCGTTAAAGGAATCGAATTAGTTACGGCAAGCTCTTTAATTTTTGAATTATCGATTCGTTCAATTGCAGGCCCTGATAATACTGGGTGTGTACAGCAAGCATATACTTCTTTGGCGCCATTTTCGATCATCGCATTAGCTGCTAATGTGATTGTACCGGCTGTATCAATAATATCATCAATTAATATAGCTGTTTTACCTTCAACTTGTCCAACAATATTCATCACTTCAGCTACATTAGGTTTTGGTCGTCTTTTATCGATAATAGCAATCGGGGCTTTTAATCGATCAGCTAACATTCTCGCTCTTGAGACACCCCCATGGTCCGGTGATACAACAACAACATCTTCTAGGTTTTTCTCCTCAAAATAATCACTTAAAATCTTCACGCCAAGTAAATGGTCTATCGGAATATCAAAGAAACCTTGGATTTGTGCGGCGTGTAAATCAAGAGTTATGACTCGGTCAGCACCTGCTGTTTCTAACAAATCAGCAATAAGCTTTGAAGTAATCGGTTCTCTTGAACGTGCCTTACGATCCTGGCGGGCATAACCATAGTAAGGCATCACAATATTAATCGTTCTAGCAGATGCACGTTTTAAAGCATCAATCATAATTAATAATTCCATTAAGTGATCATTTACAGGTGAGCTTGTTGATTGAACAACAAAAACGTCACAGCCACGAATACTTTCTTCAATATTAATCTGTATTTCACCATCACTAAAACGTTTAACTGAACTTTTACCTAACTCAACACCGACCTGTTCAGCAATTTCCTCAGCAAGCTCAGGGTTAGAATTCAAACTAAAAACTTTTAAAAAAGGGTCGTTGTAATGATTAGACATAGTATTGAGAACCTCCAAAAAATATTATTGACGTTTCCTTAAACGTTCGACATAGCCTTCTTTGTTTTCTTGACGTGATCTTGCAATTGAAAGAGCTTTTTCTGGTACATTTTTCGTAATTGTCGAACCAGCGGCGACATAAGCTCCTTTCTCGATGGTAACAGGAGCGACTAAATTGGAATTACAGCCAATAAACGCTCCATCCTCAATAATCGTTTTATGTTTGTTTTTACCATCATAATTGACCGTAATCGTCCCGCAACCAATATTCGCATCTTTTCCAACCTCAGCATCACCAATGTAGGATAGATGGGACACTTTACTGTTTTGATCTATTTCCGATTTTTTGACTTCAACAAAGTTTCCAACTTTAACCTGGTCATGAATATCGCTTGCCGGACGAATATGAGCGAATGGTCCGATATTGACATATTTTCCGATTTTACTTTCAGTGATAATACTTTGTTTAATTTCTGTACCTTCATCCACAAAGCTATCGACAATTTCGCTGTTTAGACCAATGGATACACCTGCTTTAATAACGGTATCGCCAGTAATTTTACAACCTGGTTCAATGACCACATCAGACTCGATTTCTACATCAGGGCCAATGTATGTGTTTTCATAATCAATTAACGATACACCGTTACGCATATGCTCCTCGTTAATACGCTTTTGCATGATTTTCTCAGCCTTAGCTAAAGCCACACGGTCATTAACTCCGATTGTTTCTTCAAAGTTATCGGTGGTATAAGCGACGACTTTTTTATGACTCTCTTTTGCTATTGATAATACATCAGGTAAATAATACTCACCTTGAGCATTGTCATTTGAGACATTGTCTAATGCATCAAATAATAGTTCGTTATCAAAACAGTAAACACCCGTATTAATTTCTCGAACTTGTTTTTCTATTTCATTAGCATCTTTATGTTCAATGATTTTTTCGACTTCATTTTGTTCATTTCGGATGACGCGTCCATAACCCGTTGGATCATCGAGTTTAGATGTTAAAACGGTTACCTGCGCTTGTTCATTTTCATGGAAATCCATTAATTGACCTAGCGTTTCACCTGTTAGAAGTGGCGTGTCACCACAGACCACAATTGTTGTGCCTCTTTTCCCTTTTAAGTAAGGTTCCGCCATCTGTACCGCATGGCCAGTTCCTAACTGTTCCTCTTGTAGTACATAATTGGTACGATCTCCAAGTTGATCCTTTACCAACTCCGCACCAAAACCAATAACCGTGATCATGTCATTCAAATTCAATCCTGATAACTGATTGACAACATGCTCGACCATCGGCTTACCACAAACGGGATGTAAAACTTTATATAGTTTCGACTTCATTCTTGTTCCTTTACCTGCTGCTAAAACAACAGCGTATCTATTTGACATGTCATTCCCTCCAACACAATCATCCATTATGAATATATCTTAAATTGTAGGCTGTTGCAACTGAGCTGGAACAGAAATGATTAACAATTTTGTGAGCAGTTCGGAATAAAATACTATAGGAGTTTACACAAAAAAAGAGCCTAATCGATCAACGATTAGACTCTTTTTAAATTTTAAGAAGCTCCTGCTTCTTCATATTCAACTTCTTCACCGACGCGGTGGTATTCTTCTAAGACTGCATCTTGAATTTTACCACGTGTTTCGGAGTTGATAGGGTGAGCGATGTCTCGGAATTCCCCATCTGGAGTTCGTTTACTTGGCATTGCTACAAATAAGCCATTATTCCCGTCAATTACGCGAATATCATGAACAACAAACTCCCCATCCATTGTAATAGAAGCAATGGCACGCATACGACCATCCGTGTTCACACGGCGCAATCTTACGTCAGTTACTTGCATTATGTCTCACCACCTTTTAAGAGTTCTAGGCCTAATTCAACAGTTAGCCTTTTAGAAAAGATCATTCTAAATATAAGGACTTATGTATGCATTTCCACAAGTTTTTAAAAATTCCTGCAACATTTTTAAAAAATTTTTTAAAAACTTGAAAAATATATAAAATCATCTGTTTTTATGACTAAAACCGCTAACGATTATATTAGAAATAGTTCCCTCTTTTTACGCGAATCGCATGCTTGTCCTCATTGACCTCAATAAATTTTAAAAGTGATGTGTATTGTTCAACTTTCCGGTCTTCTTCCTCATCTTCTGCCTCAGCTAATACCCCAATCCCTTGAACATTAGCGTTAAATTCGTGCATTAAACTAATCATGCCATGAATCGTCCCGCCAGCTTTCATAAAGTCATCGACAATAATCACGTTTGATCCTTCTTTAATACTGCGTTTTGCGAGAACCATCGTTTGAATCTTCCTTGATGAACCAGAGACATAATTGATACTAACTGTTGAACCTTCTGTAACTTTCGGATCCCTTCTTATAATAACGACTGGGATGTCTAACACTTGAGCAACGGCATAAGCTAATGGGATACCTTTTGTTGCAACCGTTACAACATAGTCCGCATTAACAGATTGAAATGCTGAAGCGAAAATTTTTCCAATTTCTCGTATGTATTTAGGCTCGCCTAGAATATCACTCATGTATACATAGCCACCAGGTAAAATTCTTGATGGATCCTCTAAGTGTTCTATAAGGTCTGTCATAAAATGATCGGCTTGATTTTTGGACAAGCTTGGAATATATTGTACACCACCCGCTGCACCTGCAACTGTTACCAATTCCCCGATTCCTATGTTTTTAAACATCCCATCGATGATATCCATATCTTCACTAATAGATGACTTGGCTGCATCATATTGTTCAACAAAAAACGGTAATGAGAACAATTGCTTCGGATTTTCTAAAAAGAAATGAGTCATGCCAACTAATCTTTCGCTTCGCTTCATTCAGTTCACCTCAACCAAAAACGAATAATCTTAACCTACTATATCATCAATGAACCGTTAATTCCATACATTAACCTAACATCCGAACCATATAAACTTCAGAACAAAAACCTCTTAAGCTATTGTAAATCCGTTCCGCTTTGGCTTGTTTTAAAACAAGTGAAAAGACAGTTGGGCCACTACCACTCATTAATACTCCGGTTGCATTCGCATTAATCATTTTCGATTTTATTTGTTCGACCTTTGAATGCATATTCGTCGTAATTGGTTCTAAAACATTGCTTAAATTAGCGCACATTTTTAGAAAGTCTTGATTTTCTAATGCCTCAATAACGGAGGATGTATTAGGGTGCTTTATGTGATCAAGCTTGACTTGACCATATACATCTTTTGTTGATATCCCAACATCTGGTTTTGCTAAAACAATCCAACAAGAAGGTGGTGATGGTAATGGCTTCAGCTGTTCGCCACGGCCTTTGGCTAATGCCGTCCCTCCGATCACGCAAAATGGAACATCCGAGCCAATTTGAGCCGCAACTTCTAATAATTCATTTTGGGATAATTTTAACTCAAATAAACGGTTAATGCCTCGTATCGTTGCAGCTGCATCACTGCTTCCACCTGCTAAACCAGCTGCCACTGGGATATTCTTATTTAAATGAATCCGAACACCTTTTTTAATATGATATTTTTCTTTCATAATGGTCGCGGCTTGGAAGGCTAAGTTCCGTTTGTCGTTCGGAACAAAGCGATTTTCTGAAGCGATTTCAACTCGATCGTCATGTATCATCTCAAATGCTAAACGATCAGCTAAGTCGATTGTCGTCATAACCATTTCAACTTCGTGATAGCCATCTTCGCGTTTATGTAAAACATCAAGTGTTAAATTAATCTTCGCTGGCGCCTTTTCGTAAATCATATTTACTCACCTGCCTCCATATACTTTACGATTGTATCACAACCAGTAATGGAGTTGAAAGAAAACTCGTGAATTGGGGTATGCCATCAACATCAAAAAAGGATAGGCCGTTAAGACCTATCCTTTTCCATTTGCTCTTGTGCCATTTCTACAGCCCGTTTGACCATGTTACCGGCATCTCGAGCCTTAATGCCACCCCATCCTTCTTTTTGTACCGTGTCGTAAAAACCTAACTCCTTTGCGATCTCTTCCTTCAAACGATCAGACATAATGCCTCGTCGTCCCATTGGTTGATCACAACTCCTTTGTCGTTAGTTACGACACTCTTAGTATATGTAATTACTGCGAAAAAATATTGGGAATGGATGGGGTATTTGTGAATTCTTATAAATTACGTTACGCCATCTTGGTGACTTCTTCGTCGGTAAATGTAATCTCTACGGTTTCAGTTAACACATCTGTGTAACTGTAGGAAACTCTTTCAAAAGAGTGTTCTTCTTGGTCCAGCTCAACGATAAAAACGGATGGATAAGTTTCAGCTAAAATACCACTACGATGAATGGTTTTACGGCGTCCCCCATTTGCTTTTAACGTTAAACGCTCACCAAGTCGATGATCCAATGCTTGTTTAATTTCCGCTAAGGTTTTTCCCATAATGAATTCCACCTCACTAGTCATAATATACCATACCAACACGCGGGAAGTCAAATGAAATTAAATATTATAACAATTGGTATGAGTGAATGTCAATAATATTTTATTCTTTTTTTAATCTTACC
This sequence comes from Tenuibacillus multivorans, assembly GCF_900103915.1. Taxonomy (GTDB): domain Bacteria; phylum Bacillota; class Bacilli; order Bacillales; family Alkalibacillaceae; genus Tenuibacillus; species Tenuibacillus multivorans. The sequence goes on from NZ_FNIG01000001.1 coordinate 33,343, forward strand.
TAGAATTGATAAATCATACATATATTTTCCACAAACTTTCCAACAAATCTTAAGATAAGAAAAAACACCACAAAAATGGTGCTTTTACTTATATCCTATTCATCTTTTGATTTTTCGTTAGTCATAGGTAATTCTTTCATATATGGTAATCCAACCCGAAAAAAGCCGCTCGTTTCAATGCCTCCGATCCCTCTTTCTCTCGTGATGGTTTTACTAACGACATCAAAAATATCGACTTTTTCCATAAATGGTGTATAGCCTACCTTAGCAACCACATAAACCGGATCCAAAGCATGAATATTAATTCTAGTTGGCGAGCTTGCAAAATTAGCCCCTGCCTTGATTAACGACTCAAAATGTGATTGACAGGCACCAGCAAAGATGACTAATTGGTCTAAACTGGGGATAATTCGTCTCGCTTCTCTTACCGCTTCAACAAAATATTTGCTGTTACGATAAGCTCGAATATCATGTTGATCGCCTTTTTGCTTTGAAAATGAATCGTGGCCTGTTATGACTAATATGTCAGGCTGAACTTTTTCCATTAATACTTTAATTTTTTCGGGCATTTCAATTTCATCAACATGAATCCCATGAACTTGTAAGCCAAGACGTTTATATAACTGAATACATTTTTTTAAAAACAATGAATCGCCATCAATGTGCAGTACTTTTGGGCATATGCGAAATTGAGAAATACTCTGCTCTTTTTCAGATGTCGGTTGTGTATAATCACGGAATGAACGTAAATAATAATCTTGACGAAACATACGATAGGAGAGGTCTTCGTTTTTCTTCATTTCTTTTTTTCTTAAAAACCGATCACTTTCCGTTACACGCTTCAAATCATCCAAAGGGGCATCAACCTTAAGACGAAAATCTTCACCAAATAAAATAGCTTGTTCCTTGTTCACTTCTTGAACACGGAATAAAAGATCATGATTATAAGAACGCCTTGAAACGATATCGCCTTTATGCCATTTCATGGACTTCTCCCCTTTTTTAAACAATACTTAATCATCCGTACAAATCTTATATAAATGCCTTCTTTTATACGATATTGATAAAAGGAAGAAGTTGTGCCTATTCATCCTAAACTTCTAACATGGTATAACAAGTATTCGCTAAGGAAGCGAATTCTTCAATTGAAAGAGATTCTCCTCGCCTAGCCGGGTCGATATCGGCTTCTCCAAACAGTCGTTGAAGTTCTTCCTTAGAAAGCCGATCTTTAAATCCACGTTGTAAATTATTTTTAATCGTCTTTCTTCTTTGACCAAAGCTTGTCCGAACTAATTCAAAAAAAAGATTTTCATCATGAACCTTAACAATTGGCTCTTCTCTTCTTTTTAATTGTAGGATAGCTGAATCAACATTTGGCTGTGGCATAAAGCACGTCTTGGGAACCGTCATCATAACCTTAGACTGTGTATAATATTGTACCGCAATTGATAAGGAACCATATTCCTTCGTATTCGGCCCTGCCGCCATTCGGTCTGCGACTTCCCTCTGCATCATAACCGTCATAGACTCAATCGGGAGACGGTCCATGAGTAGCTTCATGAGAATCGGTGTTGTAATATAATAAGGTAAATTAGCGACAACTTTAACGGATTGTCCTTCCTTAACGTTCTCTTTTATAAAAGCTTGTAAGTCAGCTTCTAAAATATCTTGATTAAAGATCGTGACGTTGTCATAATTCTTTAACGTATCATCCAACACATGAATAAGACGCTGGTCGATTTCAAAGGCATATACATGTTTTACCACTAAAGCGAGCTGTTCCGTTAAGGCACCAATACCAGGACCAATCTCAATAGCAATCGTATTCTCATCAGCCTCCGCCCGATCAACTATTTTTTTCAAAATATTAGCGTCGATAATAAAATTTTGCCCCAGACTTTTTTTAAAGTCTAGCTGGTGTTGCGTCATAATATCCCTTGTTCTAGATACCGTTGCAATCGGTTTAGTCACGACCTCTCCTCCTTCAAAATGGCCTCCATCGTGTTTTTGAATGTATAAACATCAATTTGAAACATATTTAGACGTTTCGCTAGCTGCTTTCCATTGGCATAGCCGATATGTAGTCTTTCTCCTAAGCGTTGTCTACGTTCTTTAGCTTGAGGACCACCTAACAGACCATATTTTAATAAAAAAGGCTGCCAATTGATTTTGGGTGTCGTATCGTCTTGAACTTCATATACTTGTCCAAGCGCCATACGGATATCCTCAACGCTCGCATGCTCTACGCCGACACCATGTTTACTAACAGCCTTTTTCTTTTGCAAAAACGCATGCTTACACCCAGGGACGTGTTCATCAATTAGTCTGCGCAGTCGTTCACCTGGATAATCAGGGTCTGTTAGTACAATGACACCTCGCTTTTCCTTTGCATGACGTATTTGTTTATAGATTTGTTCATTGATGGCCGAACCATTCGTTTCAATCGTATCCGCTTGTACAGCTAATTTAACCTTAGCCGTATCATCACGACCTTCTACGACAATCACTTCATGTATGTACATAAGATGTTTCCTTTCTTATACAAAAATAAAGGATAATCCTTAGTATAGCAGGATTATCCTTAAAGTTTTAGTTTTTATCAATCATTCTTACTTGTACGGTACGGTATCCCCAGCGACTCGCTTCTTGACGCGAATCGACGAGAATATCAATTTTCTTACCCTTTATGGAACCGCCCGTATCTAAAGCAATAGCCTTAAACGTATTATTAGGCGTTTTAACCTCAACAATCGAGTATAACGGAATAACGTTCGGATCGACAGCGACAATGCGCATACCGTTATAATAAATCGTATCAGAAACATCGACACCTGTTGCTGTAGAACCCGTACAGCCTGATGGACAAAATGCCGTATACTTCGTTGATGTAAAGCTTTCCCAATCCCCACCTTCCTCAGCAGAAGCTAGCTTAACTGGTACTTTTGTGCCCTTCGCCACAATGCGATTTTGGCTTTCTTCTACGATCTCTTCCTCGATTAATTCACGTGATACGACTTCACCATTTTCTTTCGTCACTTCGAATGTTTGTACCTTTTGACCATCCGATCCCAACTGCAACACTTCGGAATTTCCTCTTAGCATGCTTGAGTCTTGTTGCGTTTCCGTTTGAAATGGAATCGCCACTTCTTCGGTTACCGTTTCTTTGGTCACTCGAACAATATCGATATTGCGATGATCTTTGACTGATGCATCTAGTTCGGCGTTTACCCGATCATGTTCGTTTAATGTAATATTTTGTTCCTCTAGTAGGTCGCCGACAGTTTGGTTCGTGACCATAGCTGTCCGCTTTTCACCACCGTCGGTAATGGTGACTTCGAATCCTTTTTGAATCGAAAACTCTAATTCGTCTGTTACTTCTTTATTTAAAGCGACTGACATTTCATCATGTTCGTTTAATTTAATCGATTCATCATTTAAAAACTCTTTAACCGTTTTTTCCGTTGTATAGTAATCCTGTTGCTTACCGTCAATATAAACCGTAATTTTTTTCGCTTTTGTATATTCGATTATCATTCCGTCTTTTATTTCGCTATCAAGTGCAACGGATAAGTCATCGTGCTTAGATACATCTATGCCTAACTCATCCATAAGTTCACTGACGTTATCTGCTGTTGTAATATTCTTTTTCTCTTTACCATCTTGTATCACTAAGACATCTGCTGTTACCGTCTCGTATGTAATGTAGCTAATCATGCCTAGTAATACCATTGATGATACGATGATAAGCACCATTTTATTGAGGCTAAAGCGTTTACGGCTCGGGTGATTTTCCCTCGCTAAATTCATACATCACGCCTCCTTTTGACTCGCAATTGATTATATGGTTGATTCTAGCGAAAGTCAATAACTAACCTCATAATTTCATAGATTCGCTAAACGCCATCCCCTATCATGCAAGGGATTTCCCACATTATTAAAACTTAATTACAAGCCATGGCTAAAACGAAAAAATAATGTAAAAAAACACGCGTTAGGATCCTAAAAGCATTGTGGTCAAACCATGCCTTTTTTATACCTACGCGTGTAAAAAATTATTATGTCCAATTTTTATGAATTAAGCGAAAAGACCTTCTTAGCATTTTTCGTTGTTTCTTCAGCCACCTCTTCAAGGGTTAAACCTTTAATTTCGGCAATTTTTTCTGCAACTAACTTCACATATGCCGGTTCATTACGTGTACCACGGTTTGGATGAGGCGCTAAAAACGGACAATCAGTTTCGATAAGCAAACGGTCTAACGGAACCTCTTCAGCTACAATTTTCGGATCGGTGGCGTTCTTAAACGTAACTGGTCCACCAAGTGAAATGTAAAAGCCAAGATCTAAGCACTCTCTCGCGTAGTCAACTACATCGTTATAACAATGCATAATGCCCCCGCACTCCTCGGCATTTTCTTCTTTTAGAATCTGGACAATATCCTCAGTCGCCTCACGGTTATGAATAATAATTGGCATTTTAACCTTTTTCGCTAATTGAATTTGCTTACGAAATACGTCCTTCTGAACATCTTGAGGTGACTTATCCCAGTGATAATCCAAACCCATTTCACCGATAGCTACTACTTTAGAATGCTGACTAAGCTCCTCAATCCAATCAAGATCCTCTTCTTTCATGTCAATCGCATCAACTGGATGCCAGCCGACTGCGGCATAAATGAAATCATATTGTTCTGCAATTTCAATGGCTAACGGGATCGTTTTGCGGTCAAAACCGACGACAACCATCTGATTGACGCCCGTATCTAATGCTCGTTGTATCACTTCTTCACGGTCATCCATAAATTGATCCGCATTTAAATGAACATGCGTATCGAATAACATTTTCTTCAACTCCTTTTCTCAAAATCGGAACCTTTTTTCTCAAAACTGAGGTGTTCTTTCTCATAATTAGACAAATTTTTCTCAATCTCACTAGATTTTTTCTCATTCCGATTGGATTTTTTCTCAATAACAAGCATTTAGTTCTTAATAACCTTAATTATTTCCTTAATCTTAAAGGAAAAGGGACGAAACGATTCGTCCCCACTCTCCATTATTTGATTTTAGTTCCGTTTGGTAAAGTTTGATCAACGGAAGCTAGTGATAAATTCCCTGAGTCATCTTCACCAGCTAAAATCATTCCTTGAGACAGCTCCCCACGTAATTTAACTGGTTTTAAGTTGGCTACAAGAACGACTTTTTGACCTGTTAATTCATCAGGCTGATAATGTTCGGCAATACCAGAGACGACTTGACGTTTTTCCTCTCCAACATCTAGCTGTAGCTTTAATAGCTTATCTGCTTTTTTCACTTTTTCAGCTTTGACGACTTCGGCTACACGAAGATCTACTTTAAAGAAATCATCGATGGTAATTTCATCGCTTTCTTCTTTCTCCTCTTCCTCTTCTTGTGGCTGTGGTTTAGCATTATTCGTCATCATATCTTTAATCGCCTGTACCTCTTGTTCATTATCCAGACGAGGGAAAATCGGTGTACCTTTTTTCACGACTTGGCCATCTTTGATCGCACCGAAATGTTCCAAGCTATTCCATGATTGTAGATTTTCATCATAAATACCAAGCTGTTCGAAAATTTTCTTCGGTGTTGTCGTTAAAAATGGCTGTAGCATAATCGCGGTATGACGGAGCGATTCAACTAAATGAGCCATAACATTGCCTAGGCGTTCTTTTTGAGATTCATCTTTAGCTAATACCCATGGCTCATTTTCATCAATATATTTATTGGTACGACTTACGAACTGCCAGAGCGTTGTTAGAGCGACGGAAAATTCCATGTTTTCCATAGCGTCTACAACCTCTTTGCGTGTTTGTTGCGCCAATTGTTGTAGGTCTTGGTCGTATTCCGTTTCATTTGGTTGAAGGGCTGGAATTTGACCGTCAAAATATTTATTAATCATCGCTACGGTACGGTTAAGTAAGTTACCTAAGTCATTCGCTAAGTCATAATTAGTACGCTCAACAAATGCTTCAGGTGTAAAGACCCCATCTGAGCCGAATGGTACTTCACGTAATAAGTAGTAACGAAGAGCATCTAAACCATAGCGGTCAATTAAATCAACAGGGTCGACCACATTTCCTTTAGATTTAGACATTTTACCGTCCTTCATCAATAACCAACCATGTGCAAAAACCTTCTTCGGTAATGGGAGGTCAAGTGCCATCAACATAATCGGCCAATAAATCGTATGGAAACGAACGATTTCTTTTCCAACTAAATGCACATCTGCAGGCCAATATTTTTGATAGCGTTCATCATGATCAGTACCATAGCCTAACGCGGTAATATAATTAGACAAGGCATCAATCCATACATAAATCACGTGTTTCGGATCACTAGGTACTTGAATTCCCCAATCAAACGTTGTCCGGGAAACTGCCAAGTCCTCTAGACCTGGTTTTATAAAGTTATTCAACATTTCATTTTTTCGCGTTTCCGGTTGAATAAATCCAGGGTTTTCATCGTAAAACTCAACCAAACGATCAACGTATTTACTCATTTTAAAGAAATACGATTCTTCTTTTACCTTTTCAACAGGACGTCCACAATCTGGACAGTTCCCATCCTCTAATTGACGATCTGTAAAGAAGGATTCACAAGGCGTACAATACCAGCCTTCGTACTCATCTAAATAAATATCACCCTGTTTCACAAGACGGTCAAAAATTTTCTCAACGATTTCCTTATGACGATCTTCCGTTGTACGAATAAAATCATCATGGGAAATATCAAGCTTTTTCCATAGCTGTTGAATACCGTCAACAATATGATCAACATATTGTTGAGGTGATACGCCATCTTCTTCAGCTTTTCGTTGTATTTTTTGACCGTGTTCGTCTGTACCCGTTAGATACATGACGTCATAACCTCTTAAGCGTTTATAACGTGCCATCGCGTCACCAGCGACGGTCGTATAAGCATGACCAATGTGTAAATTTCCACTCGGGTAATAAATCGGTGTCGTAATATAAAATGTATTCTTTTCCTCTGGCATGTCTTAACCTCCTTAAAAATATTATCTTTTTGAAATATTTGTTTTCTATTTTTCTGAAATTTGATAAACTATTGAAGAGATGCTAGGTACTATTGTAACGATTTCGCTTTATGATTTCCATAATGAAAATTCCACGGTACTTCTTTGACAAAGAGATAAATGAAGAATCGGGAAAAATATTGGTAGCTTTGGAATTTTCTTGATTGACTTCAACCTAGAACAGTGGTACTCTATCATCAAAAAGATAGCGAAAATGATCGAGAGGAGAGAAAAGTATGAAATCTACAGGAATTGTAAGAAAAGTAGACGAATTGGGGAGAGTTGTCATCCCAATCGAATTACGTCGTACACTAGACATTAATGTTAAAGATTCACTCGAAATTTATGTAGATGACGATAAAATCATCCTAAAAAAATACAAGCCTTATATGGCGTGTGATATTACTGGTGAAATCTCTGACAGTAATGAACCTGTGGGTGATGGCCAAATCGTCTTAAGTAAAGAAGGCGCTCAAAAGCTTATCGACGAAATTCAAAATAAATTTAAACTATAAGAACTGATGCAAGGGTTACGGTGTAAAAGGCTGTAACCTTTTTTATTATTTATTTACCGATGATAGTCCTGATAGACTTCACGCTTAGGTAATGATCGATCTTTAGCCACTACCTTAATCGCATCTTTAGTTGAATAACCTTTCTCAATATAATAGTCGACATGTTCATTTAACGCTAACTTGTCCCACCACTGCTCCTCCTCATCATCAAATTCCTTTTGTCCCTCTAATACGATACAAAACTCCCCTCTAAGTTCCGCGCTTTCAGACTGCATATATAGAGTAACCTCATCTAGCGTTCCATAAACGTACTCCTCAAATTTTTTCGTTAACTCACGAGCGACTGAAATTTGACGCGTCGGAGAATATGCTTCATGCATTACCTTTAAGGTCTGTTTAATGCGGTAAGGAGATTCATAAAAGATTAACGTATGATTGGTTCGACCTAACGTTTCCAATACATCAACCATTTCTTTTTTCTTCCTTGGTAAAAAACCATAAAACGTAAAGGTTCTTGAATCAATACCCGAACCAACTAATGCCGTTAATGCTGCATTCGCTCCAGGTAGGACTGTCACATCAATCCCTTCTTCACGTGAACGGCGAACGATTTCAAAGCCTGGATCAGATATAATCGGCATTCCTGCATCACTGACCAAAGCAATCGACTGTCCTTGCTTTAACCGGTCCACCAGCCCTTCCTCACGATTATACTTATTATGCTCATGATAACTGAGTAAAGGTTTTTCGATATTAAAATGACTAAGTAGTTTCTTCGTTTGCCGTGTATCCTCACAAGCTATTAATTCAACGTTTTCTAATGTTTTGACCGCTCGAAACGTCATATCATCTAGGTTACCGATTGGCGTCGGTACAATAAATAACTTCGCATCGTCAGAGTCGAAACTTTTCTGAATGTGAACCATGAATGCGACTCCCTTCTTCACCGTACAAGATCTTCGCAACCTCTTCCGTATAGTTCCCGTCTTCATCATGAATATAAATAGGTGGTTCTACCTTCATTTCTGGACTACCATCTCTTATAAATTCAACTAATACAATGTTCGCTTCCTTTTTCCTTTTCGGATGTACTAGTTGTAATCGTTTAGGTTCCAATCGATAGCCTCTAGCAATTTGAATAATTTCAGCTAACCGATTTGGCCGATGAACCATTGACACCTTCCCACCAGATTTAACTAACTGACTACAAGACTTTAACACGTCATCTAATGTGCAGTAGATCTCATGACGAGCTATCGCTAAATGTTCATTATCATTACGTTTATCGAGATCAATCGTTTTAAAATAAGGTGGATTGCAGGTTACTAAATCATAACGGTGATAACCTATTTTTTGAGCTAATCCTATTAAATCTTCATGAAGAAAATCGATTTGATCCTCCAGTTCATTGAGCTTTACGTTTCTAACCGCCATATCATAAAGACGATCTTGGATTTCTACGCCTGTCATCGGTACTTTTGATTTCTTTGATAAAAACAGTGGAATGACCCCATTACCCGTACAAAGGTCGATTATTTTACCTTTTGTCAGTGGTAAATAAGTAAAATAGGCTAATAATACCGCATCGATGGAGAAAGCGAATACCGTTTGACTCTGGATAATTCGCCGTTTTCGATCAGCTAGCAAATAATCTATACGTTCGTCATCTCTTAATTCGACCATCGTTATATTCCTTTCAATTTAAAGAACACACCCATCCTTACTGGACCTAGGTGCGTTCCCCAAAACATTATACTTTTAACCAAAAAATTTAAGACAAAAGATACAATCTTCTTCTTCTCTAGGTGTACCAAAATAAACATGACAAATATGAAAACCTTCTTCGTAAATGCGGGCAAGGTTATCATAACCTTCACCAACGGAAGACTTATGATCCCCTTCTTGGTTTTGCTCTGTCAAACCTTGCTTGGCTGATTCCGGTGATAATTCCTCTAATCGTTGACGTAAATGATGATTCTCATGAGCAAGTTGATGATTCTCCTCTACAAGCTGAACAAGGTCTTTTTTTAACGTTACAAAATCCTCTTGTAGTTCTTCAAATCGCTTCTCTAATAATGAAAAGCGTTCTAACATTTCTTTTTTGTTCACGTCATCCACCTCATTATTCTGTGGCTGGTACGGAAATAGCTCCTTCTTCGATGAGTTCATCTATTGTATATTCAACAACCCGTTCCATTTCTTCTAATTCAACCTGGACCAATTTTTCTAAAATGTTTAGGCCAACAACTTTTCCTTTACCGTTAGAAGTGGTCATGACTTCACCAATATCTGGTAACTCTTGTTTCGCATCCTCATACATATCATTTTCATATTTTAAGCAGCACATGAGACGGCCACATAGACCAGATATTTTAGCTGGGTTTAAGGATAGGTTTTGGTCCTTAGCCATTTTAATAGATACGGGTTCAAAATCACCTAAGAAAGTTGAGCAGCATAACATTCGACCACAAGGCCCAATACCACCAAGCATTTTCGCCTCATCACGAACACCGATCTGTCTAAGCTCGATTCGTGTTTTGAACACAGCAGCTAAATCTTTGACTAACTCGCGAAAGTCAACTCGACCTTCTGCTGTAAAGTAAAAGATAATTTTATTTCGGTCAAATGTAAATTCCGCATCAACTAAGTTCATGTCAAGCTCATGCTCTTTTATTTTTTGTACACATACTTGATAGGCTTCCTCCGTCTTATCTTTATTCTCACTGATGGTTAATTTATCTTTATCATCAGCAATACGGATAACCTTTTTAAGTGGCAAGACAACATCCTCTTCATCCACTTTTTTATTGGCGATGACCACCTTGCCGAACTCAATACCACGTACGGTTTCCACAATGACATAATCCTCAGTTGTCATGTTTAAATCGCCTGGATCAAAATAATATATTTTACCCGCCTGTTTAAAGCGGACCCCTATAACTTCTACCAAAACGTTCACCTCACCTTTGTAATTGAAGGATTAAGTATTCCATGGCTAATGTCGGATGTACGTTTTGTGCTAGTTTTCGTTTTGTATTTAAAATTTCGTATATAAGTGTTTTAGCTTCCGACAACGATACCACATAATGATATTGTTCTAATCGTTCCTTTTGATCGATTAGAACGATAGAACCTTGCTTATCTAGATGGAAGGAAACGATGTCTTGGAACCAGATTAGTAATAGCTCCAAACCAAACTCTAATGCGTCCCTTCCCTTAAAATGTTTTAAGTATACTTGATGTAAGTAAAGATATCCTTCTTCATTAGAGTTCATAACTCTATCCATTAATTGTATCACTATTTTTCGTGCTTCGGCAAACCAATCATCTTCATTCCATTTAACGGCCTGATCTACATCTATTTTCATAGCAGCAAACAGGCTTGCTGTTGATTCGGTTAATCCTTTTTCAACTAACTGGTTATACAAATGAAGATTAGACAGTGTATGAAACTGAACCCGTTGACAACGTGATACAATCGTATCTAACATACGACCAGCGTGATCTGTTATCAAGATCGCAACTGTCTCTCGACTTGGCTCTTCTAAAAACTTAAGCAAACGATTGGCTGCGTTTACCGTCATTTTCTCGGCCTGCATAATGACATAAACCTTTTGGTTAGACTCTAATCCCGTATACGTAAATTCTTTTTGTAAGTATTCAATTTGGTCCTTTTTAATCGACTGGCCATCTGGTTCGATCCAATGTAGATCGGGATGGTTTCCAGACTTGATCCGTTTACAGGAATGACATTGGTGACAAGGCTCAGCCGTTGATTCATCTATATGTTCACAAAAATAGCGCATAGCAAACAAAAGACTGGCCTCTTGCTTGCCAGTCCCAGGTGGCCCATGAAATAAATAGGCATGCGCTATTCGTTGTCTTGTAATACTATGTTGTAGCATTTTAACTGCAACTGGTTGGTAGCTCTCGAGATCAACCCATGTTGTCATTTTAGTTCATCCTATCCCTATCTCTTTTTATGCCCGTAAATTTAATAAGAGTCCTTTAATCTCACCAATGACATCTAGAATATCAAGTGATGGTTTTTCTTGATCTAAAACATCATCGGTAAGTTGAACAAGCTTTTCATCGATTTGTTTAACGAGCATTAATTTTCGGTTATCGCCGTTCATGCTCCAACTTCTGGATTGTTCTAATTCTAATCCATATTGCACCGCTTCTTCTATAAATTGCTGCACCATTTTCTTATAGCGCGCCAAATCTTTAAACGAGCGAAACTTTGCGACCTTTTCACCCTGGGCTGATAAATTTCCTAACAGACGATTTAGTTCACTTTCATGCATCTTCTGTTTTTCATGAGAGACGGCCTGCTGAAACGACGTCGTTGTCGTATTATTTTTGGTTGTATTCGATTTGGCAGTTTCGACTTGAGAACGTAATTCCTGACTAATCTTCATAGGCCGCACCCCCTTTTAAAAATGATGGAAAGCATCGACAGGTAAAACAAAGACCGTGGCGCCACCAACTTCAACTTTAACCGGCTTTGGAATATAGGAGTCAGCATTGCCGCCCATCGGTGAGATTGGCGCAACCATTTGTTCTCGACGACTACAGTTATCACGTATTAGATCGAGTGCCTGATCGACGTGATCATCATCACAGCCAATCATTAAAGTCGTATTACCTTCCTTTAAAAACCCGCCACTTGATGCTAACTTCGTGGTTTTAAACTTGGCTTCAGACAAAGCATCCTGTAATCGGGTCACATCTTTATCCTGTACGACAGCAAGGATTAATTTCATCCTTTTCCTCCTTCAAACGTCTTTTATACTATTATAACAAGTTGTCAGACGATTTAGCAGTCATTTAGTATTTTTTGTGATTTTCTTAATGTTAGGATTTACATTTACCTATTTAAATATGACTCAATTAAATGTAGACATTCGTTTTGAACAGACTCTAACGACTGACTAGCATCAATAGAACGAATACGTTTGGGGAATCTGTCCTCCAATATTCGATAGGCCTCAGCCACTTTTTCATGAAAACTGACTTTTTCTAAATCCAGACGGTTCTGCTCTCGTCCTTTATTATCAGCAATACGTTTCAACCCAAATTTAGGATCCAAACTAAAGAGAACCGTTAAGTCTGGCATACAGTTTTCAATAGCAAATTTATTGACCGTATAAACCTCATCCATGCCTAAATCTCTAGCATAGCCTTGATACGCTAAACTACTATCAATAAAACGATCACAAAGGACGATTTGACCTTCTTTTAATGCCGGTACAACCCTCTCAACGAGGTGCTGTCTTCTCGCTGCAGCATACAATAAAGCCTCTGTACGACCATCCATAGCTGTATGATTTTTATCTAAAATAACCTCGCGAATTTTTTCAGAGATTTCTATCCCACCTGGTTCACGCGTTTTAATGACATCATAGCCTTTTTGTTCTAATTCCTGATAAATGTACGATAACACCGTTGTTTTTCCGGCACCCTCTACGCCTTCAAATGTTATAAATAATCCATTCACTGGTCTAACTCCTCTTCACTCGATGAAAATTTCAATTCCTTGTTCTATATCTTTTCCATTATATTGTATGTATTGATGATTTTGTATCGCCTGCTCGATATAACGAATCTGTTCTGCTTGGATCCGTTCGCCTTTTAATAATATCGGTATACCTGGTGGATATGGAATGACCGAAGAAGCGGCAATTTGGCCTTCCGCATCCTGCCAACGAACCCACTGAGTTGGCATACCCTTTAATATATGATAATCATAAGCTAATCCTTGAACATCGTTAAATTGAAATTTATTTATCGCTATTGTATCATGTTTTGATTGATTATAGAGATGTGTTAATGAATCTTTTAAAGTTGTGACCCAGTTTAACGGGCTTTGCTCAGCCTGTAATCCATATATGAGCAAGAGTTGATTGTTTTGGATCATTTCCGGAAAAACCTGTTGATCTTGCATCAGCTGTTCAACAGCTCGCATGTAAAGACGTCTAGACGTCAAGGTGATTTTTAATGGATCGTCAACTTGTTCTTGAATCGGCATCACGTCAATATCAGGTAATGTGTTTAGCTGATGTCTTAATTGCCTGACGCCACTTAGGGTGGATTCAATATCTTGTTCGTTTAAACCGGCTATATATTTCCGCGCTAAATCGAGTGAGGCCATAATCGGATAAGATGGACTACTCGACTGAAGCATTTGCAAGTAATGCTTAAGAGTTTCATAAGTCACAAGCGAACCTTGAATATGTAAATAAGAGCCCATTGTCATAGCAGGCAGCGTTTTGTGTGCTGAATGGACAACTAAATCTGCTCCAGCCTTTAATGTAGAGTCTGGGAATTGGTTGCTTAATGGAAAGTGTGCTCCATGCGCCTCATCGACTAGAACAGGAATGTTATGTTGGTGTGCCATCTCTACAATGCGCGATAAATCATAAGTCGTTCCAAAATAGTCGGGATGTGTAAGCATAACCGCTTTCGCCTCTGGATTAGCTTCAATGGCCTTTTTAACATTGCTCGGTTTCAAATCCGAATAACGTTCTGTTCGTTCATCATAACTTGGAGACACAAAAATCGGTTTAGCTCCAGCGAGTTCTAAGCCATTCATAATCGATTTATGACTATTACGCTGAACGATGATTGTATCACCTGGCTGACACACACTTAAAATCATCGCTAAATTACCTACTGTCGATCCGTTCACCAGGAAAAACGTATAGTCAGTCTTGTAAAATGCCGCAGCTAGCCTTTCAGCCTCTAAAATCGCCCCTTCCGGCTGATGTAAATCATCTAACCCAGGAAGCTCAGTTAAATCATAACGCAAAATATGTGAAAACACGTCCCCTTCTGTTGGAAAAACCGCTCCATTTTTATGTCCAGGAACGTGATAGCTTTTTGGTTGTTGTTTGACATGTTGCGTTAACATTTCATATAAAGGTGCGTGTGATTGATCCATTGAAATTCTCCTTAGACTTCCATTCAAGACTATCATATCATGATAAAAGAACAAAAGCGCAGAGCGCCGGTTAAAAACGTAGCGACTGGAGCGAATCAACTGAGATAAAGGAATCACGGTGAGCCTGCGAACCGATGATGACTTATCGTAGGGCGATTCGTGAAGTCGCTTAGTTTTTGGCGCTCGGAGCTAGACGTGGCTATAAATAACTAAGAAGTTATCCACAAACCGAAATTTTAATATTTCTAAAAACAAAAAAAGAGCGCCTTCAACGCCCTTTGACACACTTATTGTATTAAAAGATTTTTTGGTGCTTGGCTACGTCTTAACCTATCGACATAGTATTGATAACGTTCGTCAGTTGGATCGGTTTCTAAAATTTCCTTCTCACAGTTTGAACAAATAAAAGATATGAATAAATAAATCCCTTCTGTCTTCCATTCTTCACAAATCTTACATTGTTTCATAGATTTAGATTCCATGATCCCCACCTCCATCAACTAGGGTGGCCAAGGAAATCTAGTTTTATACATAAAAAGTTTTAATATTAATCAACTAATGACTATTAAACCTCTGAATGTTTAACTGAATTTATCAATATATAGTAGTTTCTTGGGTAGGGAAAGCCCTTCACGTCTATTAATAAACAAGCCCGCCATGAACAAAAATCCATGACGGGCTTTTCTCTATGGAATAATTAAAAATTGAATGACGACCAATGCACCTAAACCAAAAAGGCCTAAGAACCCAGCGATTGCTGATGTAATAAAGTTAATCGGAATGTGTAAGCCAAACATTGATCCAAACACATTGGCAAAAAAGATAAATAACGCACCGATCACAATTTTTACAACACCGAGTGACATCCAGCGCATCACTTTCATAGGAGGTCCAAAGAATAACAATAAAACTAATACGGCTACAAAAGCTAAGATAATGACTATTGGATCCATCACGAATCTCCTTTCGCTTGTCCTACTTTAACCTATGCGTTTATCCATTAAAATAGAACCAAAACAAAAAGAGATTTCTATAAATCACGTCTTCCTTCTAGCGCTTTTGATAGAGTTACTTCATCGGCATACTCTAAATCTCCACCAACTGGAAGCCCGTGTGCAATTCTCGAAATTCGAATGCCTGATGGTTTAACTAAACGGGAAATGTACATCGCTGTCGCTTCCCCTTCAACATTTGGATTCGTCGCCAAAATTAACTCTTTTACCTCTTCGTCTTTTAAACGTTCGATTAGTGGAGGAACGTTTATATCTTCTGGTCCAATTCCATCCATTGGTGAAATCGCCCCATGAAGTACATGATATTTCCCTTGATAATCTTTCATCTTTTCCATTGCGATGACATCTTTCGGATCTTGAACGACACAAATAATGGAGCCATCTCGTTCCCGATCATCACAAATGCGACAAGGGTCTGTATCTGTAATATGGCCACACACACTACAGTGAGTGAGTTCACGCTTCGCATTTGCTAAATTTTTCGCAAAATCTAAGACATCATCTTCTTCCATGTTCAACACAAAAAAAGCCAGGCGAACCGCCGTTTTTGGCCCTATTCCTGGCAATTTTGTAAAACTGTCAACCAGTTTGGAGATCGGTTCAGGATAATACATGATGCAAGCCTCCTAGAAACCTGGTAAATTCATTCCTTGTGTGAATTGTCCCATTTTATCGTTAGTCGTTTGATCGACTTGACCTAACACATCATTCGTTGCAGCAAGAATTAAATCTTGTAGCATATCAACATCATCTGGATCCACAACTTCTTCATTGATTTCAATGTCTGTAATCTCTTTTTTACCATTAGCAACAACCTTGACCATGCCACCACCAGCAGTTGCTTCAAAACTCAATTCATGAAGCTCCTCTTGAGCCTTCATCATTTTCTTTTGCATTTTTTGCATTTGTTTCATCATATTGTTCATATTTCCCATTCCACCACGCATGTGAAATCCTCCTTAAGATTCTTTTATTTCTAACAACTCATCGCCAACCAATTTTCTTGCCTCTTCTACGAGTGGGTCTTCTTGCTCCGGTTCTTTACCTGAGGTTTCAGATGGTCGTTGTTGATTTAAAAAGTCTTCACGAATGGATTCCCACTCGCTATCAGGTATCGGAATAATCGTTAGCTTTTTACCAATGTATTCAGATAATGCTGATTCGATCATGTCTTGGTTTTCCAAAACTAAAGAACAATGAATTTCATATTTAAACGAAATGATTAATGACTTGGACGATGCAGCACGCGGTTTGCTGTCAGCTAGCTTAGCATGAGCTGGCGGGCTTGTTTTTTTCAAATTATCCATAAATGCCGCCCAATTCGACTTAACCTTTTTCAAATCTTCCTTCGTCGCTTCTGATAAGGTGTAACGAACCTTTTCATACGGTACTTTATAGTGATTTCCTCTTGATTGAGGTGCGCGACGTTTTGGTTTGTTCTGCTCCTGAGGTTGAGTTGCAACGCCCTGCTCTTTTAATCGTTTAATTTCTTTTTCTAATTGACCAATTTGCTGAATCAAATCAGAAGGGATAGCTGACTGATCAGCTTGTTCCGGTTGTTTCGTATCTATTTCTTGTATGTTCAATAATGCTATTTCTAATAACACCTTTGGGCTATTGGTCCACTTCATATCTTGCTGTGTTTCATTTAATATTTCAATAGCTTTCTCGAACCAGTGACTCGATAAGTTTTCAGCCACTTCTTTAAAATGTTCATTAGGAATAGCTCTAACCAACACATCATCCATATTTTCCGCACTTGAATACATATATAAATCACGTAAAAAGTGAATTAAATCAAACACAAACCGGTTCGGATCTTTCCCTTCCTGCATGCTCTCCTCTAAATAGTTCAACGCCTGTCTAGCTTCATGTTGAGCCAATGAATCAATCATCGCTAATAGACGTTCCTGCGGGATAGATCCGGTCACAGCTAAAACATCATCCATTTGAATATTCAAATCATCGCTATAAGCAATGGCTTGATCGAGTAAACTAAGGGCATCACGCATACCACCCTCAGCTGTTAAGGCGACATGAATTAAGGCGTGTTCATCGTATTGAATGCCTTCTTCATCTAATATATGTTTTAATCGATCGACGATGACTTGATGTGATATACGTTTAAAATCAAATCGCTGACAACGTGAAATAATCGTTAACGGAATTTTATGTGGTTCTGTTGTTGCTAAAATAAAGATGACATGCCTAGGTGGTTCTTCTAGCGTTTTTAATAACGCATTAAACGCACCTTGTGATAGCATGTGAACCTCGTCTATGATGTAAACTTTAAAATCCACAGCACTAGGCGCATACTTAACCTTATCCCTTATTTCACGAATATCATCAACACCATTGTTTGAAGCCGCATCAATTTCTATGATATCGGATATTGAACCATTTTGAATACCTTGGCACGCATCACACTCACCACACGGTTCTTTTACGGGTGCATGTTCGCAGTTAATCGCTTTCGCAAAAATTTTCGCCGCACTAGTCTTTCCGGTTCCGCGAGGCCCTGTAAATAAATAGGCGTGCGCGACTTTTTGCTGTTCCATCGCATTTTGCAACGTGCGCGTGATATGTACTTGTCCAACAACATCTTCAAATTTATGCGGACGCCAAACTCGATACAAAGCCTGATATGCCATGGATAACTTCTCCTTTAGGTTTTCTTCTCTATTATAACCGATTCAGAAGCATATTTTCAAAACTAAATATAGAAATAGGGATGACAAGATAAAGGCATATGGGAAAGAAAAGCTGTGGAATTTATGAAGAAACGTACAATGTGGTTTATGTAACTGCGCCCTATCCTCGATGAAGTAATTCATAAGCGTTACATAAGCTCACAGCTCGATTTAGGCAACCCTACGACACACAAGAATGACCGCTTACTGCTGCTTCCTTCCGGACCTGACAGGGTTTACGGGTTCTCGTTGCATAGGACCCAAACGTCAACACTGCTTACTTACGGCAGACCTTAAAATTACTTCACCTCAGATAGGCTTTCAGTCCCACTATAGCGGATTGTGGGTTACAGGGCACCGCTACCTCCCCACCTAGCACAGCAATTACAAGTATAAAAGGTTTTGAGGTAAAATGCAATGATGATAAGGTTCCATTTTGTGTAAATTATAATCTTGGCACTCCATTCTCCAATTTAATATAAAAATGACAAACATCAAGGAAATCCTATATGCCATTGATATGTAGAAGTTATTTATTTCTTATTCCTTTAAAAAACTGAGTTAGTAATGAAGCACACTCTTCCTTTAATACGCCTGCATCCACATTGGCCTGATGATTAAACCTTGATTCGTCTAACAAGTTCATTAATGTTCCTGCGCAGCCCGCCTTCGGGTCACTGGCACCGTATACGACGTGTGGAATTCGCGCTTGTACAATAGCTCCGGCACACATCGGACAAGGCTCTAAAGTTACATAAAGTGTACATTCTTCTAACCGCCAGCTACCGATAGCTTGATTGGCTTGTTCAATAGCAATTATTTCAGCATGTGAATGGCTTAGTTGGGTTGTCTCACGTTGATTATAACCTCGTGCAATGATGTCACCGTGATGAACAATAACAGCACCTATTGGGACTTCACGAATATCTTCTGCCTTTTTAGCTTCTTTAATGGCCTCTTTCATATAGTATTCATGCATCATTAGTCACCTCTTAACATCTGTATCATACCATAATCATGAATAGCATAAGCCTAAAATTATGCAGATAAGAACGATATGAAAGGAGTGCACATCATTGATCATACACGTCGTTCAACAAGGCGACTCCATATTTTCAATCGCTAATCAATACCAGACTTCGATTGACCAAATTGTTCAAGTTAATGCGTTAGACCAGCCTGAAGATTTGGTTATTGGCCAATCCCTTGTAATTCCAACCAATACTTATACTGTCCAATCCGGGGATAGTCTTTACCAAATAAGCCAATTGCTTGGGGTTAGCCAGCAAGAATTAGCCAACTATAACAACATTAACGTGAATACCCCTTTAGAAATTGGGCAAGTCCTTCAAATTCCAACACCGGAACGAACTCCTATTACGAGTAATGCTTATATTGAGCCAACTGGTGATTCGGTTAGTCAAACCTTAATCCAATCAGCTAGAGCTCGTGCCCCGTTTTTAACTTATATGGCCCCGTTTAGTTACCAAGTTAATCGTGATGGGACGCTCATTCCACCACCGTTAGATAATTTTCCAGCTATTGCTGCTGAAAATAACACAGCCTTAATGCTGGCGGTGACGAACATTGAAGAAGGTCAGTTCAGTGAAGAACTCGGTCGTTTAATCGTAACAGATGAGAATGTTCAAAACACGCTATTGGATGAAGTCATACGAATTGCCAATGAAGTCGGATATCAAGATGTCCATTTTGACTTCGAGTTTTTACCGCCTGATACAAGAGAAAACTATAATCAATTTTTAAGAAAAGCGAAACAACGTTTAGATGAAAACAACTTAATGCTTTCAACAGCATTAGCTCCAAAAACAAGTGGGGAACAAACGGGTCAATGGTACGAAGCCCATGACTATCAAGCCCATGGTGAGATAGTTGATTTTGTTGTGTTAATGACTTACGAATGGGGCTATAGCTATGGTCCACCGATGGCTGTATCACCGATTCAACCTGTTACTGGCGTCGTTGAGTATGCCTTATCCGTTATGCCGGCTGAGAAAATCCTGTTAGGTCAAAATTTATATGGGTATGATTGGACATTACCATTTGAAGAGGGTGGAGAACCTGCTGAAGCTGTAAGTCCTAATCAAGCTATTCAAATTGCAAGAGAAAACAACCAAGCTATCGAATTCGATGAAGAAGCTCAAGCACCATTCTTTAATTATCAAGATGATCAAGGTAACCAACATGTAGTTTGGTTTGAGGATGCCAGGTCCATTCAGGCGAAGTTTGACCTCATACGTGAGCATGGATTAAGAGGTATAAGCTATTGGAAGCTCGGTTTAGCCTTCCCGCAAAATTGGTATATGCTAGATCAATTATTTGATATTAGAAAAGTACGCTTATAATAACTGCAAAAATCCAGGAGTCTAATTTTCTCCTGGATTTTATTCATCTTGCTTGGAAATTAACACTTTTCTCAAGCTTGTTTCAGCATTTTGATAGGATTTCCGCAACCCTTTTTCCTTTACTTCACTGTAGATGATTTCTTTAAAAGGAATCTCAACCATAAAAGGCTCTTTAAAAGGAAAAGGATCTAACCGCATTTGCTCTTTATTAATCCATTCTGCACGCATTTGTCCATCTAAACCTTCGAAACGTTGTCTAAATCCATCTTTAAACATAAAGATTTCATTTTCCTTCATCGTACCTGGTTCATTTAAACATAGATATAAGGAAAGGTCATCACAAAATTGTAGGAGATTAAAATGAAAATCTATGATTTCCTCAGTTAATGATTTTGAAAATGCCTGTTTGAGTTGTTTTTGCCGTTCCATTTCCCGGGAAATAAATCGAGAAATGTCTCGGTCCGTCGAATTCTTATCAAAAAATGAAAGGAAATGCTTACGATTTAAATATCCTGCATAAGCGGACTGATTCTCTACCTCATCAATTCCATTAGAATAAGCTTCTAATTTAGGTTTCGATGGATAATCCATAAATGAATGCGGCTGATCTTTATCTTCATTCCAAATAGGCTTTTGATCTAATGGAATCCAAGCCCGATCGTGTTCAGTTATAGCTAATTGAACCTCATCATTTCGCCAATATGGAACAAAAGATCCGCTAACTTTTGAATGATCGTATTGTTTAAATAATTGAATTTTTTGGTTATAGTTCGTCACAATCATTATTAACATCCTTTTGAAACTAACTTTATCATAATATATTCATTTTAATGTTCAAGTTGAATAAGTTGTAATCCCTTAATAGCCTTTCTATGGCAAAGTTTAATCGTATGTAAAAAGGGCTGAGACAAAACTTTATTAAAAACATAAAATCCGAACTAGATTCAATTATTCATGAATTAGTTCAGATTTTATTCACTACGTCAAAAAGCTTCGCTTGCCGCGGGCACGGCTCAAGCCTCCTCGGCAGAAAAGCGCTGCCTGCGGGGTCTCGAGACTCGTGCTGTTCCCGCGAAGAACTGGATGTTCAAGTGTCGGCGTTGGCCACAAATGCTACTTGCGTTACATCCTTGCGTAAGTTTGCGCCGAGTAACCGCAGGCGCAGGACGTGGCCGTTTTTAGTCGACGAGGCGTCTTCGCATTTTGACTTCATTCATTTTCAATTATATGAGATGATATGGTTCGCCTTTCATCACCCTCTAGATATTTTTGTCCCAGCCTCCTCACATTATTAAATTAATACGTATCAAGTTTTATCTTAAACATGCCTATCTTTTAGGAAGAAACTGCTGGAATATCCGTCTTCCTTCCGTGTGAAAACGTGGTTCACCAGTTATATCGTTTATAATTTCCATATTGCGTTGAACAGCCAAGCCAAGATTAGTCGCTGCTGTTCCATGAGAATGTTCTAAATTGGTCACGATGTAAAATTTATTTGTCTTAGGCTCTTTAAAGATTAATTCATAATTCCGTCTCACTTTAAATAAGTTTTCATCCTCCCACTCAATCTCATCCTTATACCGATTTAAAAACCAATCTGGCAAATTAGGCTTATATCCCGTTGCTAAAATGACCTTTTCCGCATGATAATCAAAGTCAATTTCCTGTTGCAACTGTTTACATTTTAATAGATAACCCTGATCAGCCTTTTTAATTCCATTGATTTCCGTCAGTGGTTGAATCGTTATCCTAGGGTCTTCATTACCAATGGAATAATGATATAACAATTGATAAATACCATTTAAAGTTGAATAATCAATGCCATGACGTAATGGGGAAAGTGTTTCTATAGCCTCCATTCGTTTTTTAAAGGGCAGTTGGTGAAAATAATCAATATAATCTGGTGAAAAAAACTCTTGACCTAAATTGGCTGATTCACGTTGAAATATCCCATCAGACCGTGTGAGCCAAGACAGATGAAATTCAGCATGCTCACGTTCTTCTAACAGATCATAAAATATTTCAGCTGCACTTTGCCCCGAACCGATAATCGCAATGTGATTCGATTTTTTTAAAGCCTCTTTTTCATATAAGTAACGACTCGTATGAATGATATCCTCATTCGGAAAGCCTTCCATACTGTCTATAATAAGTGGTTCACTTCCCGTAGCCATAACAACATGCCTTGCATAATAATACTCTTTTTGATTCTTCTCAGTATCCAAAATAACGAGTTCATAATAAGGTTCTTTCTGATCGGAATGGTCGATTAAATCAACCACCTCCTTACCGAAAAAAAGCCCACTTATCTGGTTGACTGCCCACTGAAGATAGTCATTATATTCATTACGCGGAGCTTTCATTTCATGAAAAAAGAAAAACTTATAAAGGCGCTCTTGTTCCTTTATATAATTTAAAAAACTAAACCGGCTTGTCGGATCAGCAAACGTCACCAAATCAGCCATAAATGGCACTTGTAAATCTGTTCCCTCAATTAACATCCCCGGGTGCCATTCCATCTTTGGAGTTTGATCAAATAAAATTCGATCAAGATCATCCATATCCTCTGTTAATGCGGCTAAGCTTAGATTATAAGGACCAATCCCAATTCCGATGAAATCGTATATCTTATGATCCATAACATCACCTACTTCTAGAATTGCTTGGTCTTATTATGCACTTATTCCGTCATTCTATCTTCTTTTTTCCATAACTGTTCTAAAATAACCGCAATAACCGTACCTACTAACAAACCGTTACTAATCACTTGCCTAGCTGTACCAGGTAGTCCGGAAAAGCTTTCTGCCGGCATAAACATGAGACCTGAGCCTAATAACAATGACACCGTAATAATGGTTAAACGCCGCTCATTTAATCCGTCAGCAAATAAGTTACGTAAACCTAATCCCATCAGTTGAACGAATGTTGCTAGTAAGGCCGCATTCGCAACAGGAGATGGAATCTGTGCTAAAAATGAAATGATCGGTGGGAAGAAGGCAACCAACATCAATAAAAGTGATGCCCACATAAATGGACTTTTTCGTTTATCTCCCGTTAGCTGAAGAAACCCTGATGTCGATGCTAGTGGTACAACGGCAACTCCGGAAAAAATACCCGAGATGCCATGGTTTACCCCTAACATAAAACTTCCACGATTCATTTGTGTGGTCGTAAAATTAGACTTTCCTTCTAATGTTTCCGTCATAGCTGATAATGATGCGACGATATTGGATAATAAAATGAATGCAGTCAATACAGCAACAGGCACCACACTCCAGTCAAATAATGGCGTTCCCCAAGCAAACCATTCCGGTAAAGCAAACCATGCTGAACTTTCAATCTGATTATCGGAAGGGCTAATAAAGACAGCAAATAGAACCCAACCTAATGCCATGCCTAACAAGACCGCATAGCTTCTAACCCATCCTTTAAAAAATAATGAAAAGATTAAGACCGATAAAAATGTCATGATGGCTATTAAAAATCCATCCATTTGGGCTTGTTGAACATTTTCAGATAACCCAAACATCCCTTGTAAGAATGTCCCACTTAATTGAAACGTTAATAACGTTAAAAAGACACCCGTCACAAGAGGCGTAAAATATCGTATGACCTTACCTGATATTTTAAATACGCCAAATAAGATTAAAATAATCCCGGTCAGGATCATCGCCATCTCTAATAATCGTAGAGCTTCAACTCCGGTGGACCCTGCTGTTCCTACACTTGCAGCAAACACAGCAAATGTACTGACCCATAATCCAGCTGGACCATCAACGATTGGCAACTTATGACCAAGCCAGCCTTGTAGGAAACAAGCAATCCCTATAATGAAAAAAGTCCGTTGCATGAGAAGCATGATTGACATGGCGTCCATATGAAATATCGAACCGATAACGATCGGGATCGCAACTGCATTCGCGAGTAGAAATATAAACCATTGAATAACTGAGAACAATTCGTACCCTCCTATGATGATGTCTAATGCCATTATCATAACAAAAATTAAACACGATGACCTTTTTTGTAGATTGAAGGGAACCAATTGAGGACCGAAGTGTATTCTACAACTGAAAATTTCTTCATAAAGAAAAATCCCTCAGGAAGCTTAATCAACCTCCGAGGGATCCCCATTCATTTATTCTTCTAATGTTGATGTGTCACCTTCAGGAAGACCAAGCTCTCGAGCTTTTAATAGACGACGCATGATCTTACCACTACGTGTTTTTGGAATAGCATTTGTGACTTCCATTTCACGAGGTGCTGCATGACCCGCTAATCCTGTTTTAACAAACTGTCGAATGTCTTCTAACAATTCATCAGATTCTTCATAGCCTTCATTCAAGGAAATGAACGCTTTGATAATCTCACCACGTTCAGGATCTGGTTTACCAATAACACCCGCTTCTGATACCGCTTCATGCTCTATTAACTTACTTTCAACTTCAAATGGTCCGACACGTTCACCTGATGTATTAATAACGTCATCTAAACGTCCTTGGAACCAGAAGTAACCATCTTCATCACGATAAGCACTGTCACCAGAAACATACCAGCCATTTAAGAAATAGCTTTCATATTTTTCTGGACGCTTCCAAATCGCACGCATCATAGCTGGCCAGCCTTCTTTAATTGCTAGGTTACCCATGCGGTTTGGCGGCAGCTCATTTCCTTCATCATCGACAATGGATGCCTCAACACCTGGGATTGGTTTACCCATGGAACCAGGGCGAATATCCATTGATGGATAATTACAGATAAGCTGAGCACCTGTTTCTGTCATCCACCAAGTATCATGAATGCGAAGGTTAAAGGCTTTCATTCCCCAATGAATAACTTCAGGATTTAATGGTTCACCAACACTTAAGATGTGGCGTACGGAAGATAGGTCATGCTTTTGTACCGCATCTTTTCCAGCACTCATTAATTTACGGAATGCTGTTGGTGCTGAATACCAAACTGTTACATTGTACTTATCTAAAGCGCCATACCAAGCTTCTGGGGTGAAACGTCCACCAACTACGACGTTCGTTACGCCGTTTAACCATGGTGCAAAAATACCATAGCTCGTTCCAGTTACCCAGCCTGGGTCAGCTGTACACCAATACACATCTCCTTCTTTTAAATCTAATACCCATTGACCTGTTTGATAATGCTGAATCATGGCATTATGGACGTGATAAACCCCTTTAGGCTTACCCGTTGAACCTGATGTATAGTGAATCAACATACCATCTTCAAGATCGACCCATTCAATGTCAAAGTCATCACTGGCTGACTCCATCTCTTGATGATAGTCAATGTAACCATCTTTAATGTCGCTCGAGTCACCCACTAACACGATTTGTTTTAAATCAGGTAACTGATCTACTGGTACTCGATTTAATAAATCCGGAGTTGTAATTAACATCGTAGCTTCACTATCTTCTAAACGATCATGTACGGCTTGCTCCATAAAGGCTTCAAATAATGGCCCAGCAATCGCACCTAATTTAAGAATCCCTAGGAAACTCGCATAAAACTCAGGTGATCTTGGCATGAATAAAAAGACTCGATCACCTTTTTTAATACCTTTTTTCTTTAGAACATTAGCAAATTGATTACTTCGTTTACTTAAATCTTCAAACGTTAATTTTTCTTCACGGTCAGGTGATGCATAATGCAAGGCAACTTGACCTTTTTTCTTCGGATTTTCTGCATGTCGATCAATTGCTTCATAGGCGATATTGACTTTTCCCGTCTCATTCCAAGAAAAAGCTTTGTTAACTTCATCCCAGTTGAAATTCTCATAAGTCTGTTCATAGTTGTCCAAATTATGATTACCACTTGTTGCTTTTAACACTTTTTCTTCATCCATTTTATCACCTCAAAATTATAAAATATAAATAAATATTTAAAAATTCTGTACTATCATTGTATATGAGAAAGCGCTTTTTTAAAAGTGGCTTGTTTTTATAGGACCATTGTTTCATTTAATAGATTGAAAATTGATTTTATTCAAAATATTTGATATTTTAAAAATTAACTTAGCATATCGCCTAATAATTAGCGAAGAACAAAATCTATTGAGCTTATTATAGTAGGTAGGTTGATTAATTTATACCTTCCTAACCATTAAACATAACTAATTATTGGTATTTATTTTATTAGGAGGTCCTAATCTTATGAAGTTATATATGTCTGTTGATATGGAAGGTATAACTGGATTACCTGATCATACGTTTGTCGATTCTCAATTACATAATTATGAACGAGCAAGAAGAATTATGACAAACGAAGCTAATGATGTGATTGAATCAGCCTATCAAAACGGCTGTGATTATGTCTTAGTTAACGATAGCCATTCAAAAATGAACAATATTTTAGTCGATGAATTGTATCCTGATGCTGACTTAATTAGCGGGGGTGTGAAGCCTTATTCCATGGTAGAAGGGTTAGATGATTCCTTTGATGGCGTCGTGTTCTTAGGCTATCATGCCCGGGCTGGACATCCTGGGGTTATGTCGCACTCAATGACATTTGGCGTCCGTAACTTTTTTATAAATGATGTGGCTGTCGGTGAACTCGGGTTCAATGCCTATGTAGCTGGCTATTACGGTGTTCCCGTTATTTTAGTTGGCGGTGATGATCAAGCAACAGAGGAAGCTAAGGAAATCATCCCTAATATTATCACCGCACCTGTCAAACAAACAATTACACGCTCAGCTGTGAAAACGCTAACACCTAAGAAATCCAGCAAATTATTAAGAGAAAAAACGATTCAGGCTATGGAACAGATCACGCAAATTGAACCACTCATCCCTCCAGAAAAACCTACATTACGGATTGAGTTTACGAATTATGGACAAGCTGAATGGGCTCATTTAATGCCCAAAACTGAAATTGAACCTCATTCCTGTATCGTCAAGTTTGAAGCTGAGGATATATTAGAAGCCTATCGAGCGATGATTGTAATGACTGAACTAGCAATGCAAACGAAATTTTGCTAATAGGAGGGTCAAACATGATTAAATACATCATAAAACGTTTTTTGATGATGCTTTTGACCTTATGGATTATTACGACCCTGACCTTTATCTTAATGATGTCAATTCCAGGCTCTCCGTTTAACGATGTTTCGGATAAAACATCAAACGAAGCCGTTCAAGCTAATTTAGAAAGTCATTTTAATTTGGATAAACCGATGATTGTCCAATATTACTATTATTTAGAATCCATTGTGACATTAGATTTTGGCCCCTCGATTAAGAAACCGAATGACACCGTCAATGATTTGCTCGGTAGAGGGTTTCCCATTTCATTTGAACTAGGAATCATCTCGATTATCGTTGCGATTATTTCCGGTATTATATTAGGCGTATTTGCAGCCTTAAAACATAATGGCATAATCGATTACTTGGCTATGTCAATAGCTGTATTAGGGATTTCCATTCCTAACTTCGTACTTGCAACATTTTTGATACAGCAGTTGGCCGTCAACCTTGAACTACTTCCAGTCGCAACTTGGAAATCGCCTTCCCACATGATCTTACCTACCATTGCGTTAGCAACCGGACCTATGGCGATTATCGCCCGATTAACCCGGTCAAGTATGCTAGAAGTTTTAACCCAGGATTATATAAAAATGGCACGCGCGAAAGGACTTGCCCCTTACAAAATCATTATTAAACATGCACTTAAAAACGCTTTAATGCCAGTTGTGACTATATTAGGGACCTTATTAGCAGGCATCTTAACAGGGACCTTTGTCATTGAAAAAATATTCGCGATCCCGGGTATGGGTCAATACTTTGTAGAGAGTATTAGTCAGCGTGATTATCCTGTCATCATGGGAACGACGGTCTTTTATAGTGCCTTCTTAATTATCATGTTATTTTTAGTCGATATTGCTTACGGTGTTTTAGACCCGAGAATCAAACTTCACAAAGAGAAGGGGGATTAACATGGATCAACAGACGAAAAAAATGGCACAAGATCCAACTAGTGCTGAAATCCCTTCAGATTGGCTTAAACCAATTAATCGTGACCAATTGAAACAAGAGGACGTCGTCAGACCATCTCTATCTTATTGGCAGGATGCTTGGCAAAGATTGAAGAAAAACAAATTGGCCATGAGTGGACTCATCTTTTTAATTATACTAGCGATTATGGCAATTTTTGGTCCTTATATGTCACCTTACACGGTAGGGGAGCAAAATCTACCAAACCAAAACCAAGCTCCATCTTGGTCGCATTGGTTTGGAACCGATGGATTAGGACGAGATGTCTTCACACGCACCTGGTATGGAGCTAGAATCTCCCTATTTGTTGGACTCATGGCGGCGTTAATCGATTTTTTTGTTGGCGTGATTTATGGGGGGATTTCAGGCTATAAAGGGGGAAGAACAGACAATATCTTGATGCGTATTATAGAGATCCTGTACGGATTACCTTACTTATTAGTCGTCATTCTACTTTTAGTTGTATTAGGACCAAGCTTACTTACTATAATTCTAGCATTAACGGTAACAGGCTGGGTTGGTATGGCCAGGATCGTGCGTGGGCAAGTTTTACAGCTTAAAAACTATGAATTTGTTCATGCATCACAATCCTTTGGGGCCAAAACGAGTCGTATTATTAAACGAAATCTGTTACCTAACACGATGGGGCCCATTATTGTACAGATGACATTAACGGTACCTTCAGCCATTTTCGCAGAAGCCTTTCTAAGCTTTCTAGGCTTAGGTGTTTCATCCCCTTATGCTAGCTGGGGTGTAATGGCTAATGATGCTTTAACAGCTATACTTTCTGGACATTGGTGGCGTTTATTTTTCCCTGCGTTTTTCATCTCAGCTACCATGTTCGCCTTTAACGTGTTAGGAGACGGACTACAGGATGCTCTTGATCCAAAGCTTAGGAGGTGACAGATTGAAAAAAATTCTAGAAGTTCAAAACCTTCATGTATCTTTCTCGACTTATGGCGGCGAGGTTAAGGCCGTAAGAGGGGTTACATTCGATTTATTTGAAGGTGAAACATTAGCCATCGTCGGTGAATCAGGCTGTGGTAAAAGCGTCACGGCGAATAGCATTATGCAATTAATCCCAAAGCCAGCAGGGAAAATCTCTGAAGGAAACATTATTTTTAAAGATATAGACATTACAAATGCAAACGAAAAACAGATGAGAAACATTCGTGGTGTTGATATCTCAATGATATTCCAAGATCCAATGACTGCACTTAACCCAACCCTTTCCATTGGTCATCAATTAATGGAGGGCTTAAAGCAACATCAAAACATTTCGAATAAAAAGGCTAAAGAAAAAGCGATCGAAATGCTAAATCTTGTTGGTATTCCAAATCCAGAGGAGCGGCTTGAACAATATCCACACCAGCTGAGTGGGGGAATGCGACAGCGAATTGTTATTGCGATTGCGCTTATTTGTGAGCCTGATCTATTAATTGCAGACGAGCCGACGACAGCTTTAGATGTCACAATTCAAGCACAAATACTAGAGTTATTTGGAAAAATTCAAAAGGAAACGAACGTTGCGATTATTCTCATTACGCATGACTTTGGCGTTGTGGCCAATATTGCAGATCGAATTGCTGTCATGTATGCCGGTAAAATTATTGAGTCAGGTATGAAAGAAGAAATTTTTTATCATCCAAAACATCCTTATACGCTAGGATTGCTACACTCTATTCCGCGTTTAGATCAAAAGGATGATGAGTTAATTCCGATTGATGGGACACCACCTGATTTATTCTCACCACCTGTTGGCTGCCCATTTACTGCCAGATGTCCCCATGCCATTGTGGCTTGTGAGAAGATGTACCCTCTTCGTCATGAATCTAGTCTTTCCCATTATGTCGACTGCTGGCTTTATGACGAGAGAGTCAAAAATATGAAACAAACTAATTAAATCATTAAGGGAGGAAAAATGAATGAAAAAAAAATGGTTATTATGTCTATTAACCATCACCCTGGCCTTGTTTTTAGTAGCATGTACAACGACGAGTTCTGATGACGATGAAAATACGACCACAGATGACGAACAAACATCTGAAAATGAAGGAAACGAGAGTGAGGAAGAAGAAAGTGATAGTCAAGACGATGGGAAAAAAGTGCTTTACTTAAACAATGGGGAGGAACCTACATCGTTCGACCCACCTATTGGTTTTGATTCGGTCTCATGGAACGCTCTTAACAATCTATTAGAAGGATTAACACGTCTAGATTCATCACATACGCCTCAACCTGCCATCGCAGAGGATTGGGAAATATCTGATGATGGAACCGTTTATACCTTCTACATTAGAGAAGACGCAAACTGGTCTAATGGTGATCCTGTTACAGCGCAAGATTTTGTCTTCGCTTGGAAACGTTTACTAAATCCTGAAACCGCTTCATCGGCAGCATTTTTAGGTTATTTTATTAAAGGAGGAGAGGCCTATAATACTGGAGAAGGTTCAGCAGATGATGTGATGGTCGAAGCCGTTGATGATAAGACCTTTAAGGTAACGCTAGAAGCACCAACAGGTTTTTTCCTAAACCTTATCACCAATCCAGCCTTTTTCCCAATTAACCATCAAGTTGCACAGGAAAATCCTGAATGGCATTCAGAAGCGGATTCCTTTGTAGCTAACGGCCCGTTTCAATTAAAAGAATGGAATCATGATAACAACATGGTGTTTGAGAAAAACCCTGAATATTGGGATGCTGACACCGTCAAGTTAGATGAAGTTCATTGGGCGATGGTCAATGATACGAATACGGAATACCAAATGTATGAGAGCGGTGATCTTGATTCTTCAGGTATTCCATCAGATTTGGCTGAACAATTGTTAGAGGGCGATGACGTCGTTTATGAGGATCAAGCGGGAACTTATTTTTATCGTTTTAATGTGACAGAAGAACCATTCCAAAACGAAAAAATACGTAAAGCTTTCGCCATGGCTATTAATCAAGAGGAAATCGTAAATTATATTACGAAAAACCTTGAGAAGCCTGCTTATGGTTTTGTTTCATATGGCTTCCAAGACGCGAATGGTCAAGACTTCCGCGAGCAAAATGGTGATTTTCTAACCTTTGATCCTGAACAGGCTAAGCAGTTATTAGAAGAAGGTATGGCAGAAGAAGGTTATGATGAACTGCCAGAAATTACGCTTTCCTATAATACAAGTGATGCACATAAGTCAATTGCAGAATATATGCAACAACAGTATATTGATGTGTTAGGAATAGAGGTTACCTTAGAAAATACGGAATGGAACGTCTTCTTACAAGACCAAAAGGATTTAAACCATCAATTCTCACGTAGTTCTTTCTTGGCTGACTACGCAGACCCTGTTAACTTCTTAGAAAGCTTTATCACAGACTCTTCAATGAACCGTACAGGCTGGTCTAACGAGGAATATGATCAGTTAATAGCGAATGCTAAAAATGAAACAGACCCTGAACAACGTTTTGAATATCTATATGAGGCTGAGAAAATTTTATTTGATGAAATGCCACTATTCCCAATTCATTTCTACAACCAAATTGTGTTACAAAACCCTGATGTAACAGGTGTTGTTCGTCACCCAGTCGGTTATCTCGAATTAAAATGGGCAGATAAAAACTAAGCAACCTTATGTCAAAGAGGGCATATATATTCCCATATGCCCTCTAATACATAAAAAAGGAGTTCATAAAATGATTCAACCGCAACCACTAAAACCAGGTGATACAATTGGTGTCATTGCACCAGCAAGTCCACCAAATCTAGAACAATTAGAAAATGCGCTTCCTTTTTTTGAAAAGCTACAGCTTAACATTAAATTAGGTAAACATGTTAAAAACGTAAATGGATACTTAGCAGGCACAGATGAAGAACGACTAGAGGACTTACACGACATGTTTTTAGATCCAGAAGTTAATGGAATTATTTGTGCTGGTGGAGGCTATGGGACGAGTCGAATCGCCTTAAATATCGATTACGATTTAATTGAACATAATCCCAAAATCTTTTGGGGATATAGTGATATTACATATTTACATACAGCCATTAGACAACAGACAGATTTAGTTACGTTTCATGGGCCGATGTTAGCATCCGATATCGGAAAGGACGATTTTCATGACATCTCAAAACAATCATTTAATCAGCTTTTTCAACCTAAACTATTAATCTATAACGAAGACATTTCGCCCCTTACTGTTTTAAGTAATGGAAAAGCGGAAGGGAAAATCGTCGGCGGCAATTTATCACTCGTAGTAAACACGCTAGGTGGGCCATTTGAAATAGAAACAAAAGATAAACTATTGTTCATCGAGGATATCGATGAACCACCGTATCGCATTGATTCATTTTTAAGCCAGCTTAAAAATGCTGGAAAACTAGATGAAGCTGCCGGCATCGTCATAGGTGATTTTAAGCATGCTGAACCGACCAATGACCGTCCGTCATTTACTTTAGGTGAAGTCTTAGACCATTATTTTATCCATCAATCTAAACCAATTATTAAAGGCTTTAACATCGGTCATTGTCAGCCTCACTTTTCGATACCACTAGGCGTTCATGCGACATTATCAAGTGAGACGAAGTCATTAATTATCCAACCAGGTGTGATGACAGGAGGACGGAACCATGAAGATTAGGTCTGTTGAAACCTTTCGCGTTAAAATTCCTTTAAAGAAGCCGTTTAAAACAGCTTTACGAACGGTGACAGAGGCTGAATCGATATATGTCACCATTACCTTAGAAGATGGAACGATAGGATTTGGTGAAGCACCACCAAACCTTGTTGTGACAGGGGATACGTTAAATAGTATTCAAACCTGTATTGAACATATTTTTAAACCTATATTATTAGGACAATCGATTCAACATATTAATAACATTTTAGAAATAATTAATCAATCCATTGTGAGAAATACAAGTGCAAAAGCAGCCGTTGATATGGCTTTATATGATTGTCTATCCCGAACTGCACGACTACCACTTTATCAACTGCTTGGTGGATACCGGGATTCCATCGATACTGATTATACGGTTAGCGTGAACGATCCAGATGAAATGGCCTTAGATGCTCAAACCTATATCAATGATGGCTTTCAAATGTTAAAGGTTAAGGTTGGAAAGGATGACATCCACCAAGACCTTAAACGAATTCAAGCTATCCGTGAAATGATTGGACCAAAACCAATCATTCGTTTGGATGCCAATCAAGGCTGGTCTGTTAAGGAAGCTATATATGCCATTAATCAAATGGAGGCATTAGACCTTAATATTGAACTCGTTGAGCAACCCGTTAAAGCAAATGATATCAAAGGATTAAAACAGGTAACCGATCGAACTAACATCCCCATTATGGCTGATGAAAGTGTTTTTTCGCCAGATGATGCAAGAAAAGTACTTGAAACTGGTAGTGCTGATCTAATCAATATTAAGCTTATGAAAACAGGTGGGATTTATAATGCCTTAAAGATTAGTCAAATGGCTGATGCTTTCGGTATTGAATGCATGGTTGGCAGTATGATTGAAACAAAGCTCGGAATCACAGCAGCAGCACATTTCGCTGCTAGTCAAAAAAATATTACAAGGTATGATTTTGATGCTCCATTAATGTTAGCCGATGATCCGTTATTAGGCGGAATTCAGTATGAAGGTCCTATCATGACGTTTTCTGATGAACCGGGCCTGGGGATTTACGAAGCCAAAGAAGATTTTATAATCCATGAGGAGTTTGTTAAAAATGAATGAGTCTAATCATATGTGGATTTGTAACGTGGCTGTTTCTACTATATGGACAGAACCAAATTCTCCAAGAGAAATAGATGAGCCAGGACTACACGAACCCGCTAACATTCATCAGTGGTATAACGCCCTAACAACTGATAAAAGACGAGATTTATGTGATTTGAATTTAGTTCAATCACAGCTATTATATGGTGAAGAAGTGATTGTTGACGAAATAGAAGGGGATTGGGCAAAAATAATTGCTATAAACCAACCCTCAAAAAAAGATGCGAGGGGTTACCCTGGCTGGGTCCCTTTAAAACAACTTAAACAAGTTGAACGGGAGGCTTGGTCCTATTTTCCGATTGCGTTGATCACATCGAAAACCGCAGCATTAATGGATCATCATAACGAAACGATATTAGATCTTAGTTTTCTAACCTACCTACCTGTTGTTGACCAACATGAACAAATGGTTAAAGCTCTAACACCTGAAGGTGAGGCGTGGCTTAACCGTCACGATGTTGCTATTTTTCCATCTTATGACGATATTCCTAAACAAACAGGTCAAGCCATCGTTGAATCAGGACACGAGTTTTTAGAATTACCTTACTTTTGGGGTGGTATGAGCGCCTTTGGGTATGATTGTTCAGGATTTACTTATAACATGCATAAAGCTAACGGATACCAAATACCAAGAGATGCCTCAGATCAAGCAAAAGCTGGTGAACACGTACCACTTAATCACCTCGAAATTGGAGATCTTTTATTCTTTGCTTTTGAAAATGGACACATTCATCACGTTGGACTATATGCTGGAAATGAGTATATGATTCATTCACCAAGTACGGGGAAAGGAATCGAAATGATCCATGTACCA
Source organism: Tenuibacillus multivorans (assembly GCF_900103915.1). Classification (GTDB taxonomy): domain Bacteria; phylum Bacillota; class Bacilli; order Bacillales; family Alkalibacillaceae; genus Tenuibacillus; species Tenuibacillus multivorans. The sequence goes on from NZ_FNIG01000001.1 coordinate 68,496, forward strand.
GGAACAAAGTATGAGAAGGAACTGTGCGTGGCTAGACGATATCATACGTAATGGGGGAATCCGTATGGGAAACGAATTACTAAAAGTCAAAAACCTAAAAAAATATTTTAAAATAAGTAAGAAACAAACGTTAAAAGCTGTAGATGATATTAGCTTTAATATTCGAAAAGGGGAAACGTTTGGAGTCGTTGGTGAGTCAGGTTGTGGAAAATCGACGGCTGGAAGAACGATATTAACACTTTACGATAAAACAGATGGACAAGTTCTATATGATGATATCGATGTTCATAGCATTCCTGAACAAGAGCGGTTTAAGCTATTTAGAAACATGCAAATGATTTTCCAAGACCCATATGCTTCATTGAATCCACGTTCGACTGTTAAAGAAATTATATCCGAACCTATGGAAATTCATGGGCTCTATAAAGGTGAAAAGGAACGACTTCATAGGGTGTACCAACTTCTTGAGGAAGTCGGATTAAATAAAGAGCATGCCACCCGCTACCCGCATGAATTTAGCGGAGGGCAACGACAACGTATTGGAATTGCAAGAGCTTTAGCCTTAGAACCTGAATTTATCATCTGTGATGAGCCGATTTCAGCCCTAGATGTATCAGTCCAAGCCCAAATCATTAACTTACTCTCAAAACTACAAAAAGAGAAAGATTTAACCTATTTGTTCATTGCCCACGATTTATCCATGGTTAGACATATATCGGACCGTATTGCCGTTATGTATCTCGGTCATATTGTGGAATTAACTAATAGTAAAACTTTATACGATGAACCGTTACATCCATATACAAATGCTTTATTATCAGCAGTTCCTATTCCGGATCCTAAAATAGAGAAAACACGAACTAGAGTTTTATTAGAAGGCGACTTACCAAGCCCACTGGATCCTCCATCAGGCTGTGTTTTTAGAACGAGATGCCCATTAGCACAGGACATTTGCGCTCATCAAAAACCTAAATTGGTAGAAGTTGAAGAAGGAAGACATGTAGCTTGCCATTTATACGATCCAGATATTTATGAAATGGATGCAAATGATGTGACTACCTTGAGTCCATGACATATTGCAATAAAAAAGTCGATACCTTTATTAAAGGTACCGACTTTTTTTAAATTAATCGTAATTTTTAGATGACCCAGCTACAGTATTGCTCGGATTAAATTCAGATACAGGTAATGCTCTTACTGGTTCTAAGCATGTAATACCCACGAAGTCACATAAATCTACTGTAATACAGATTCCAGTACGCTGTAAGTTGCGAATAGAGCTACCTGGGAAGTAATCACAAACGGAAGCACCACCAGGTCCAGGAGTTGATCCGCCTGCAGTTACTGGTAGAAGTAGCTCAAGTTCAGCACAGCAATCTTTCTTCACGCGGCTAACACGGAAGATTGGAGATTCAAAACATCTAAAGACTGTGTTTGCCCCTGCCATAGCCTGAACCACTCCACTACCGATAAATGGAACGCAGTCACCTTTACAGTATAAAACAAATGGGACTGTATCGTTGTCAGTAGTAGGAGTAGCTGGTGATAAAAGATCATCGACAGATTGTTTACAACCTACTTCACAATCACTTCCTTCACTTGCAGCTTCAGCTTGTGCTCTGGCAATTTTTCTTACCATTCTACATACACATGTGTTATCTTTACATTCTAAGTCATCTTTGCAATTCTCATCAAACACTATTTTTTCACCTCTCTTTTCGTAGTTAATATAAAATATGATATTGTTCATTTTGTGTATAGGTAAGTGTAGATTTTTAACACTTTTAAGCAAATTTAATTAATATTAAAGATAAAAGTCTAAGTGCAAAAGTGCTCTCCAACTTCACCTAGGTCTAAATGAAATAATTCGTTATTTTTACTCCATTAAGTGTCGAAATTTGTTATCATGGAATAATAGAACTGATATTGTCATTGGAGGTATTGGAGATGGGGGAAAATCATGTACCTTTTATTGCTGTAGAGGGGCCGATTGGTGTTGGAAAAACCTCTCTTTCTAATAAAATTGCTCAGCATTTTTACTTTCATTTACTTAAAGAAATTGTTGAAGAAAATCCTTTTTTAGGAAAGTTCTACGACAATATAGAAGAGTGGAGTTTTCAGACAGAAATGTTCTTCCTGTGCAATCGATATAAGCAGCTTGAAGATATTGAAAAGCATTACTTAGAACAATACAAACCTGTTGTTTCTGATTATCATATTTTTAAAAATATGATTTTTGCAAAGCGAACATTAAATCAAAAGCAATTTAATAAGTACGAGCAAATCTTTCATATTTTAACAAACGATATGCCAAAACCAAATGTTATGATTTATTTACATGCAAGTCTTGATACTTTGCTTGAACGGATCCGAATGCGAGGACGTGAAATTGAAAAAAATATTCAACATGAATACTTACAACAGTTATCAGATGATTATGATCAATTCATGGATGAATTTGAAAAGAATAATCCTGATATACCGGTTATCCGATTAGATGGTGATCAGCTAGACTTTGTTAAACAGCAACAGGACCTGGACTACATTTTAACGATTATTGAAAAGCACATTCAAAAAGGGGAAGTTGTAACATGAAAATCAATAACCAATACGGTATTCCAAACGATACAGTGATCACCATTGCTGGAACCGTTGGCGTTGGAAAATCAACCATGACGAATGCCTTAGCTGATGCCCTTGGTTTCCGCACATCATTTGAAAAGGTTGATGGGAATCCTTATCTAGATAATTTTTATAAAGACTTTGAACGATGGAGCTTCCATTTACAAGTTTATTTTTTAGCTGAACGATTCAAAGAGCAGAAACGAATCTTCGAATACGGTGGGGGATTTGTACAGGATCGTTCCATTTATGAAGACACAGGGATTTTTGCTAAAATGCACCAAGAAAAAGGCACGATGTCAGAAATCGATTATCAAACATATAAGAATCTGTTTGATGCCATGGTCATGACCCCTTATTTTCCTCATCCGGACTTACTCATCTATCTAGAAGGTTCATTTGACGATGTTTTAGAACGTCTTCGTAGTCGGGGAAGGAAGATGGAACAGGATACACCGATTGAATATTGGAGAGAGATGTACAATCGGTACGAGGAATGGATTAATAATTTTAATACTTGTCCAGTTATGCGCATTAATATTAATGATTATGATTTATTTGAGAATGGAGACTCCATAGAACCCATTTTAGAACGGGTTGGTAAATTCGTACAAGCTTCTAGAAATTATATCAAAGCATAAAATTAAGCCGGTACACTGTTAATTTGTTGTACCGGCTTTTTGATTTTATGATGCTTTATTCTTTTTCTTATTCTTTTGTTTTTTAGATTGTTGTTCTTGATTATGTTCGTTTTTATCATTTTTATTGTTTTTATCATGATTAGATCCGGATTCTGATGTAGATTCCATTTGACTTTTCCCGTCAAACTTACCGCCTTCATCAATGACGAAAACAGCCATCTTCGCATCACCCATTAATTTTCCTGTTGCTTCAATTTTTAAGGTATGCTTACTCGTAATGTTTCCTTTCACCATTCCGGCTACTGTAACATTTCGTCCTTTAACCTCAGCTTCAACTTTTCCTTCAGAACCAATGACAACATCACCACTGCAAATTACAGATCCAGTCACCGTACCATCAATTCGTATACTCGCTTCAGATTCTACATCACCGTTTAATGTCGTACCAGAACCTACGATAGTATCAACTTGATTTAACTGTTTTTCCTGTTTCGATAACATAACATTTAACCACCTTTATTCATTTAATACGCGTTGTATAAACGTCATATATGGGTAGGGATCAATGACTTCTCCGCGATGCATAATCTCATAATGTAAATGAACACCAGTACTTCTTCCAGTTGAACCCATTAGCCCAATTAAATCACCTTGCTTAACTCGTTCACCCTCTTCAACGTTTAAACGAGCCATATGGCCATATCGAGTTTTATATGTATTTTCATGATTGATGATAATTGATAATCCATAGGAATCATCTCTATCGGAAAACTCTATAACTCCATCACCAGTCGCATATATCTCTGTTCCCCATGGTCCAGCTAAGTCTAATCCACTATGGAAAGCTTCAACCTGGCGAAACGGGTCAACACGATTACCAAATTCAGATGTTATTCTTTCCGTATCAGCTGGCCAATAAATGGGCACCTGCTTTAATTGCTCTTTGACCTGGCTTAACTCTTCAATAGCGACTTCATATTCTTCAACTAGGGTTGGGACTTCTTCTCGGATCATATTGTAATCACCTGAAAAGTCTTTAGTTAATGAGGCTTGTTCAATGACAACATCATCTCTTTGAATGAAATCTTCTCCACCTTTAGGTCCGTCTTCAAAAGCGGCTAAACGATCTGGATTTAAAGAAGAGATCATATCCTTTAACTGTTCTTCCAAAAGATGAAGCTCGTCCAAACGATTTTGAATCGCCACTCGATCTTTTTCATATTGCTGTAGCTGTTCATCCTGTTCCGTTAACTGTGTGTTAACCTCACCTAATGAAGCGGTTAACTCTTCGTTTTCTACTGATAAAGATTCAATTATATGTATAGTAAGCCAGACACTAAGCAAAGCCGTCAAAAAGATTGCCATAAAGCCGAAAAATATGATTTTAGGTAGCGAAAACTGTCTGATTCCCTCTTTAGCATCAGACATAACAACTATACGCCATCTTTTAAACAAATTCATTTTCTCGTGCTCCCTTAAATGCACTTTTTTTCCTCTACTCTTATCCATTGTAAGACATTTTTATCTAATTTTCTAATTAATCTTTAAAATAATTTGAAAATAGGACAATTGTTAGGATCAATCAATAGTCGAAAAAAGTATAAAAAAAATGGTTACGACTGTAACCATGAATTTCCTCATTATAATAATGGCGGAGGAGGAGGGATTCGAACCCCCGCGGGCCGTGAAGCCCCTGGCGGTTTTCAAGACCGCTCCCTTCAGCCGGACTTGGGTACTCCTCCGTTTAGGCTGACAAAAATTAATATATCACATGATTCGACACACTGCAATATATAAAAGAGATTTTTTTATATTCTGTCTTTAACAATTAATAATTTTAAAACGAGGCTGGGACAAAAATATCTAGAGGGTGATGAAAGGCGAACAATATCATCTAATATCATTAAAAATGAACGGAGTCAAAATGCGTAGACGCCTCGTCGACTAAAAACGGCCACGTCCTGCGCCTGCGGTTACTCGGCGCAAACTTACGCAAGGATGTAACGCAAGTAGCATTTGTGGCCAACGCCGACACTTGAACATCCAGTTCTTCGCGGGGACAGCACGAGTCTCGAGACCCCGCAGGCAGCGCTTTTCTGCCGACGAGGCTCGAGCCGTGCCCGCGGCAAGCGAAGCATTTTGACGTAGTGAATAACATCTGAACTAATTCATGAATAATTGAATCTAGTTCAGATGTTATGTTTTTAATAAAGTTTTGTCCCAGCCCCGTTTTAATCATTTATTTTGGTTCAATTCGTTCTCTATTTCCCATATACGGACGTAAGACTTCTGGAATTGTCAGAGAGCCGTCCGCTTCTTGATAGTTTTCTAAAATAGCTGCTACTGTTCGGCCAACTGCCAATCCTGAACCGTTCAACGTGTGAACAAATTCTGGTTTAGAATTTGGATCACGACGGAATCTGAGACCTGCTCGTCTAGCTTGGAAATCCTCAAAGTTAGAACAAGATGAAATTTCGCGATACGTATTGTTGCTTGGAATCCATACTTCAATGTCATATTTTTTAGCAGCGGTAAATCCTAAATCACCTGTACACATACTCATAACTCGATATGGAAGCTTTAATAGCTGCAAGATCTTCTCAGCATGACCTGTTAGCTCTTCTAAAGTGTCATAAGATTCTTCCGGTATAGCTAAATGGACTAATTCGATTTTGTTGAATTGGTGTTGACGAATTAACCCTCTCGTATCACGGCCGGCTGAACCCGCTTCAGAGCGGAAATTAGCACTATATGCGGCAAATTTTTTCGGCATATCATCAGCTGTTAGGATTTCATCGCGATGATAGTTCGTAACAGGAACTTCGGCTGTTGGAATTAAGAAATAATCCCAATCCTCTAATTTAAACACATCTTCTGCAAATTTCGGTAGCTGACCTGTTCCGGTTAAGCTGTCTCGGTTAACGATTTGTGGTGGCATCATCTCTTCATAACCATGCTCATCCACTTGATAGTCCATCATAAAATTAATTAAAGCACGTTCTAATCGTGCACCTATTCCTTTGTAAAAAACAAAACGACTACCTGTAACTTTAGAAGCTCGTTCAAAGTCTAATATACCAAGATCGGTCGCTACATCCCAATGAGGTTTTTCCTCAAAATTGAATTGACGAACATCTCCCCATTTGCGAACCTCAATGTTATCATCCTCAGATTCACCAATAGGTGTTGATTCATGCGGGATATTTGGAATAGATAGTAATAGTTCATTTAATTTTTCTTCAACGGATTTTAGTTGTTCATCAATTTCTTTAATGCGATCACCAACTTCACGCATTTCTTTTATTAAGTGATCCGCATCTTTTTTTTCTTTCTTCAGTACAGAAATCTCTTTGGAAACTTCATTACGTCGGGCCTTTAATTCCTCAGACTCTTGAATATACTGGCGTCTTTTTTGATCCCATTCTTCAAAATGGTCTAAATCAGTTAAATCCTCACCACGATGCTGAAGCTTCTCCTTAACTTCTTGATAATTTTGACGTAAATACTTTAAATCAAGCATCTTCATTCTCCTTTTTCAATTTTTTATTATACAATGGCTGTTTTCAAAAGTTTGATGTTTTTAATAGATAAAATTGTATGGAATAAATCTCTACAAGCAGTTGAAATACACGGAGACTCCTGCGGGAAAAGCAACAGCTGAAGACCCCTCAGTGAGCGTTAGCTCACGAGGAGGCTGAAGCGTTGCCCGCGGAAAGCGAAGTGTATTTCAACTGTGATGGTTATAGCAACAACTTGGAGAAAACAACCATTAAAAAAACTCGCCCCTTTTATATAAAGGGACGAGTTGACTTTACCCGCGTTACCACCCTTGTTGAAGAGATCTATCTCCTCCAACTCGGAAGCTTTAACGGTGCTTAGCCGGATAAGCCTACTTTCATTTCAGCTAATCTGCTCAAGGATGGATTCACAGACCGTTTCTACTGGTTCACAGCAACCACCAGCTCTCTGAAAAAAACGCATCTAATACTATTTCCTATCGTTGCATTTCTTTATAGTTATTCATAATATAACGGTTTTTTTAATTTGTCGCAAGTTTTAACTTACTTTTTTCGACCATGTCGATAAAATGCTGGACTAAACGATAGTCATCTGTTAGCTCAGGATGGAAAGCAGCCGCTAAAAACTGACCTTGTTGAGCGGCTACAATTTTACCTTTATAAGTCGATAACACTTCAGTGTCTTCTTTAGCCTCAACAATATATGGCGCACGAATAAAAACAGCTTCAAAATCCTTTGCAACGCCCGTAATTTCAAGTGGTGCTTCAAAGCTTTCTCGTTGTCTACCAAAGGCATTTCGTTCAACGACCATATCCATTAATCTTAGATGACCACTATCTTGTCCAACTATATCTGTAGCTAATAAAATAAGTCCTGCACAAGTACCAAAGATAGGTTTACCTGATTGTCCGAATTGACGCAGGGCCTCTGTAAAATCATAACGATCAATTAAACGCCTCATCGTTGTACTTTCGCCGCCTGGTAGAATTAAACCATCTATATCCTCTAATTGTTCTTTTCGTTTAATAATCTGAGCTTCATGGCCACAAGCTTCAATGGATTGCTGATGTTCTCTAAAAGCACCTTGTAGTCCTAATATTCCTATAATTGCCATATAAAGTCTCCTTTACTCACTACGGTCCTGCATACGATCTGCCTGGTCTAATGTTGTCATTTCAATACCAGGCATAGCTGTACCAAGGCCTTTTGAAAGTCGTCCAATTAATTCATAGTCTTCATAGTGAGTGGTTGCTTCCACAATCGCACGTGCAAATTTTTCAGGTTGATCAGATTTGAAAATTCCAGATCCTACAAATACACCATCAGCACCTAGCTGCATCATTAAAGCTGCATCAGCTGGTGTTGCAATACCGCCAGCTGCAAAGTTCACAACAGGTAAACGACCGTTCTCTCGAATTTCTTTTAAGATTTCATATGAAGCACCATTTTCTTTAGCAAATACCATTAATTCATCTTCAGCCATATTAATAACTTCATTAAGCTGTTTTTGAACCTCACGCATATGACGAACGGCTTCAACAATATTTCCAGTACCAGGTTCACCTTTTGTACGTAACATCGAAGCACCTTCACCGATACGTCTAACCGATTCGCCTAAGTTACGGCAACCACAGACAAATGGAACCGTATAATCATTTTTATTAATATGGTATAAATCATCAGCCGGTGTTAACACTTCGCTCTCATCAATATAGTCAACACCCATTGCTTCTAACACTCTAGCTTCAACAATGTGGCCAATTCTTGCTTTTGCCATCACTGGAATTGAAACAGCATTCATAACTTCTTCAACAATCGTTGGGTCAGCCATACGAGCAACCCCTCCAGCTGCACGAATATCAGCTGGTACACGCTCTAAAGCCATCACAGCGACGGCTCCTGCTTCTTCAGCTATTTTGGCTTGTTCTGCATTGACAACGTCCATGATGACGCCACCTTTTTGCATTTCAGCCATACCTCTTTTAACACGATTTGTTCCTACGTTTCCCATCTTATTACCTCCTGGTTTTATTATGTGAATAATCCTTTAATACTTGCAAATAAGTTTACAAAGAAGTCACCTATCCCTTGTAACAATAATACAAACCAGTTGGATTTTTCAACACCTTCAGTCGTCACTAGAGGTACCGATATTTGTTCGTCATTCACGATATTACCGTACTCATTTTCACCATTGTAAGTTAATACCATTTGGCCAACTTCTAAGCCTTCTTCAACTGGTGCCACCAATGTGCCATCTTCTGTTAACACATCTTCATGAAATTCATATGTCACCGAGTAATTTTCCTGTTCACCATTTTTGACCGTTGTTTCAATGGCTTGATTTGCTTCGATTTCAACTTGGTCTTCTTGACCTTTTTCTACCTCGATGACAGATTTATCCTCAATTTGGTGACCTTGATCATATAAGGTGACCGTTTCGAAGTTGTTAAAACCATAATCTAATAATTTACGTGTTTCATTGAAACGTTCTTGTTTACTTTCCGTTCGCATGACAACGGAAATCATTCGTTTTCCGTTACGCTCTGCTGTACCGGTAAACGTATAACCAGCTAAATCCGTATGGCCCGTTTTTAAGCCATCTAATCCATCATATGAAAATTGTGCAAGATGTCCTGGCATGTTAGGTAACATCCAGTTGTAATTAATCATTTCATGACCTTCAAATTCCTTTGTTGGCACACTAGATACATCTAATACTTCTGGATAATCCTTCAATAGATGATAAGCTAATTTTGCTGTATCACTAGCTGACATTAAGTTTTCACCTTCAGGGTCTGTTCCTTCAGGATAATTATCACCTAAGGTTGAATTAGGTAATCCTGTTGAATTAACAAATTTATAATCTGTTAATCCCATTTCTTCAGCTTTTTCATTCATCATATTTACAAACTCAGCTTCACTACCAGCAATTAATTCAGCTAATGCTATGGTCGTCGCGTTATCTGAATAAATGACCATGGCATCGTATAATTCTTTTACTGTATAAGGATGGTCGAGGCGCAAACCAATTCCTGAGAATAATGGATTAGATGAAACCTCATACGCATATTCAGTGATCTGTGTCGTTGTCTCCCAATCTATTGAACCATTATTGATCGCTTCAAGAACGAGATATTCCGTCATCATTTTCGTCATGCTTGCTGGAGGCAACGCAATATCCGCCTCTTTTTCAAATAAAATTTCTCCTGTATCCGCATCAACTAGAATAGCAGATTCAGCTTGAATATCTAGTGAACTTGCATTCGCTAATTGTGGATTTATAATAAACGAACTAAACGTAAACATTACGATTAATATAATCAAACGTAACACATGTAGCTTCTTCTTCATTTTTGTATTCCCCCATCTATGTAGCTTGTTTACGTTTTAATTATACATGATTTTTAGTGCAATCTCATTGGTAATTTAGACATATTTAAAAAATATCCACAATCTAATCCAAAACGTGTTTATACGATTTAAAAAAGCCATTAGTAAAGTCATAACCTCACTAATGGCCTTCATTCAGTTCATTAATACTTCTTCAATATATAAATCCTTATGCTCTAATAAATGGATAATCTCATGGTCTTTGTCCATTTTAATCATCGGTCGAGTTGGATGTTTTTGGTCAATAAAAACAATTTCTCCAATCTCACTATTCGTTAATCGAACCTTAGTCCCGTTAGAGAAAAAGACAATACTATTAACTAACACTCTCACAATCTTCATATCTAATTTACCGAACTGACGGTTTAGCATTTCTTCAATAGCTTTAAATGGTGATTGTTTTTTACGATAAACACGCTCTGACGTCATGGCATGAAACATATCACTAACGGCTATAATCCTAGCAAATGGGTGCAGTTTTTCATGCTGAATACCTAAAGGGTAACCTGAACCATCTAAACGTTCATGATGCTGAAGAACAGCAATTTTAACATCCTTACTAAGATAGGTTTCTTGCTCTATTAACCGATAAGATAAAACTGGATGTTTTTTAACCCTTTCAAATTCCTTATCTGTTAACACACCGTCTTTCTTATATAAGTGCCAGTCTTCTTTTAGCATACCTAAATCACTTAAATAAGCAGCCAATGCAATTTGTAAGCGTTCATTTTTGTTATACTTCAGCTTTTTAGCTAAAAATGCAGCAATAACAGGTACTGCAACGATATGGTGATAGAAGTAGTCCTGTTTATCCGTATAATGGTGTACCTCCATCAATAAATCAGCAAAGTTTTCACCAATTTGAACGAGTGGTTGAATAATATTTCGAATCTTAACTAAATCCAATTGATTTTGTTGCTCCCATTGATTAAAAAGTTCCTTCGTTTCTTTAACCGTATAAACATAATAATCATAAAAGGACCAACCAGGTTTAGCATCTTTGTTTTCTTTTTCTTCTTTTTGATGTTCTTGCTCTGTGTTTGAAGGATCAACTTCTGTCGTTTTAAATAATTGACCATTCACTAATTTTGAAGCGACTTCAACATATGGGACTTGGAAATCATTAAGGATTTTAATATGAATAGGTTCAATTACCGTATTCTTCGGTACAATAGGAAACACAGTCCGACCTGATACATCTTTAATTAATAAACAACCAGGTACTAAATCTTTTGGATGAACCTTCATATGATAACCCCTCTCTATCCCAAGTTAGACCTTTATTCTTTATTTGTATCTGTTTGTTCTTTTTCTGATGAATTGTTTTCCGCTTCGTTTTCTTCTTCTATATCTTCTTCCTCTTCTTTTTCAACTCTTGCAACTGTCGCAACCTCTTCATCATCTGCTAAGCGAATTAATTTAACACCTTGAGTATTACGTCCTGTCTGTGATATCGACTCAGAAGGCATACGAATTAAGACCCCACTTGCTGTCATCAGCATTAAATCTTCTTCACCGGTAACTGGTTTAACAGCGACGACATGACCGTTTTTCTCATTTAACCTACACGTTAGAATACCTTTACCCCCACGGTTTTGGAGACGATATTCTTCCTCTGGTGTCCGTTTACCATATCCCTTAGATGTAACAGTTAATACATTGACATCTGAATTTAAAATTTCCATCGAGACAACTTCGTCACCCTCGCGCAGAGTAATCCCTTTTACCCCAGCAGCTGTTCTACCCATGGATCTTACATCTTCTTCATGGAAACGGATGAGTAAGCCATTTTGTGTCCCAATCATAATATCCTTTTGACCATCTGTTAAACGAACAGAAATTAACTCATCGTCTTCCCTTAGATTAATTGCACGTAAGCCTCCACGGCGAATATTAGCGAAATTGTCTAAGGTTGTACGTTTAGAAATCCCTTTTCTTGTTGTAAAGAATAAATACCAATCATCTACGTATTCTTTTACAGTAATGACAGCATTGACCCATTCACCTTTTTCAATTTGTAAAACGTTAACAAGCGGGATCCCTTTGGCAGTCCGTCCGAATTCGGGTATTTCATAGCCTTTTGCACGATAAACTTTACCCTTATTCGTAAAGAATAAAATCGTATCGTGAGTGGATGTGGATAATAAATGTTCGACGAAATCCTCATCATTCGTCCCCATACCTTGAATCCCACGACCACCGCGGCGTTGTGCTCGGTACGTAGTAGCTGGAAGACGTTTGATATAACCTCGATGTGTCAAACTAATGATAACCGTTTCTTCTGGAATCAAGTCCTCGTCTTCAATAAAGTCTGCACCACCAACTGTAATTTCAGTTCGACGTGTATCATTATATTTTTCTTTAATCTCTAAAAGCTCTTCTCTAATGATTTCTAATACTTTTTCATCATCTGCTAAAATAGCTTTTAATTCTGCAATGAGCTCTTTTACCTCTTTGAATTCATTTTCAATTTTTTCACGCTCTAATCCAGTTAGACGTTGTAAACGCATATCTAGAATAGCTTGTGCTTGTTTTTCCGAAAGCCCAAAGCGATTCATTAAGCCATCTCGAGCCTCATCCGTTGTCTGTGATTGACGAATCAATTCAATTACGTCATCGAGATGATCTAAGGCAATTCGTAAACCTTCTAATATATGAGCTCTGGCCTCAGCCTTTTCTAAATCATATTTCGTCCGACGAATGATGACTTCTTTTTGGTGCTCTAAATAATGGCTTAGCGTCTGTTTGATATTTAACACTTTGGGTTGTCCATCTACGAGTGCCAACATATTAATACCAAACGATGTTTGTAAGGCTGTTTGTTTGTATAAATTATTTAAAACAACATTAGCGTTAGCATCACGTCTTAATTCAATGACGATACGCATTCCTTCACGATCCGATTCATCTCGTAAATCGGTAATACCCTCAATCTTTTTATCTCGAGCTAGTTCAGCAATTTTTTCTATAAGTCTGGCTTTGTTCACTTGAAAAGGAATTTCTGTCACAATGATCGATGTCTTACCATTTGATTCTTCAACAATATCCGCCTTAGAACGAATCGTCAGCGATCCTTTTCCAGTTTCATAGGCGTTTCGAATTCCACTACGTCCTAAAATGATACCGCCAGTCGGGAAATCTGGTCCATGTAAATGGTTTTCCATCAATTCTTCTATGGTGATATCAGGGTTTTCACTTATGGTTAAAACCGCATCAATAACTTCACCCAATTGATGGGGTGGTATATTTGTAGCCATTCCAACGGCAATACCTGAAGCCCCATTCACTAACAGGTTTGGAAACTTAGCTGGTAGAACGGCAGGTTCCCTTTCTGTTCCATCATAATTATCAAGATAATCAATCGTATTTTTATTGATATCACGTAATAATTCCATTGAAATCTTAGACATTCTCGCTTCGGTATAACGCATCGCTGCAGCTGAGTCACCATCCACAGAACCGAAGTTACCATGTCCATCTACAAGCATATTACGGAAGTTAAAATCTTGTGCCATTCGAACCATAGCGTCATATACTGCTGAATCACCGTGAGGGTGGTATTTACCAATCACTTCACCCACAATACGAGCTGATTTTTTATAAGCTTTATCAGCATGCATGCCCAAATCATGCATCGCATATAAGATACGTCTATGAACAGGCTTTAAACCATCACGAACATCTGGTAAGGCTCTCGATACAATAACACTCATGGCATAATCTAAAAATGAAGTTCTCATTTCATTACTAATATTTATTTCTTCTACACTTGGTCGTTGTTCCAACCGTCATTACCTCCCTATATGGTAAAACGAGCACAAAAGAACACCTAAAAATAGGGAACTTGCGCTCTTACCATCACTAAATATCTAAATTCTGAACGTATTGTGCATTTTTTTCGATAAAATCACGTCTTGGTTCAACTTGATCTCCCATGAGTACTTCGAATATTTCATCCGCATCTTTCGCATCTTCCAAATTAACTTGAAGTAAAGTCCTCGCCTCAGGGTTCATCGTTGTCTCCCAAAGCTGTTCCGGATTCATTTCACCTAAACCTTTATAACGCTGTATGTTTGGCTTTGGCGAAGCTGGTAATTCAGACAATAATTGATCCAATTCTTTATCGTTATAAACATAAGATACATTTTTATTTTGTTTAATTTGGTATAAAGGTGGTTGAGCAATATAGACATAACCATGTTCAATTAATGGACGCATATAACGGTAGAAAAACGTTAATAATAACGTTCGAATATGGGCGCCATCAACATCGGCATCTGTCATAATGACAATTTTATGATAGCGTGCCTGCTCGATATTAAATTCTTCACCAATACCCGTACCCAAAGCGGTAATCATGGCACGAATTTCATTATTAGATAAAATTTTATCTAATCGAGCCTTTTCTACGTTAAGGATTTTACCTCTTAAAGGTAAAATAGCCTGAAAATGGCGATCGCGTCCTTGTTTAGCTGAACCACCTGCTGAGTCACCCTCAACAATATACATTTCCGTAATCGAAGCATCCTTTGAGGAGCAATCAGCTAATTTACCTGGTAAGCTTGAAACCTCCAGAGCATTTTTTCGTCTTGTTACTTCACGGGCCTTTTTCGCCGCAATACGGGCACGTGAAGCCATTAAACCTTTTTCAACGATTCGTTTCGCTGTTTTAGGGTTTTCAAATAAAAATTTTGAAAACTTTTCTGAGAAAATTTGATCTGTGATGGTACGAACTTCACTGTTACCAAGCTTTGTTTTTGTTTGTCCTTCAAACTGTGGGTCAGGGTGTTTAACTGAAATGATGGCCGTTAAACCTTCACGGACATCATCACCAATTAAATTTGGATCATTTTCTTTATATAAATTATTTTTTCTTGCGTAATCATTAATCACACGAGTTAAGGCCGTTTTAAAGCCTGATTCATGTGTACCGCCTTCTATCGTGTTAATATTGTTCGTAAATGAATGAATATCACTGGCAAAGCCATCATTATACTGTATCGCGAACTCCACTGTGATATCATCAAGTTCACTTTCGGCATAAATAGGGTCATGTAATGCTTCGCGTTTGCGGTTTAGGTGCTCAACATACTCTGCAATACCGCCCTCATAATAAAAGTGTTCTGGTTCTTGATCTTTACGTTGATCTTCAATCGAGATTCGAAGCTGTTTATTTAAATAGGCTAATTCTCTTGTACGTTCTAAAAGCTGATCATAATCAAACTCTTGCGTTTCTGAAAAGATTTCAGGGTCTGGTTTGAACGTTGTTTTGGTACCTGTTATATCCGTTTCTCCAATGATTTTGACATCATCTTCAGGTACACCACGTTTATAGCTTTGATAATAAAGATTGCCATCACGATGGACGTAAACTTCACACCATTCAGATAAAGCATTCACGACAGATGCACCTACACCGTGTAAACCACCTGAGACTTTATAAGTTCCACTATCGAATTTACCACCCGCATGAAGAACTGTCATGATGACTTCTAAAGCTGGTCTTCCTGCCTTTTTATGCATATCAACCGGAATACCGCGCCCATCATCGATAACCGTTAGCCTATTATCTTTTTCTATGATGATTTGGATATGGTCGCAATAGCCTGCTAAAGCCTCATCAATACTATTATCAACAATTTCCCATACGAGATGATGTAACCCTCTTGCACTCGTCGAACCAATGTACATACCTGGACGTTTACGAACCGCTTCAAGCCCTTCTAAAACTTGAATCTGACTCGCACCATAATCCAGTTGTTCATTCACGTTATCTTCCATTGCCATGATCTCACCTTCATTTTCTATTGAATTAATAGCTTCATATCTTTATTCTTCAATATCATAAGTATCCGTTATGTCATCTACCTTATCTAGCTTATAAGATAATTGTGCTCGTCGGTTTAAAGTAGAAACTGATAGGGAACTAAAATAGATATGATTGACTGTTATCACAATTGATTTCGCTTCTTCATAAGAAGAATCGGATACATTCCCACTTTCACGTTGTTTAAAAATCATCTCTTCGATAATCGATGAGGAGTTAAATAAATTATAATCAATTATAGAAACGACATCTCTTGATCGAATAACGTTTTCATCACCAATATGAATAAACACTATCATCCTCACCTTTCTTCAACTAATTGACCATCATGGATGGTGAATATTTCAGCCTGACTAATCGTATCATGGGCAATACCATCAATACTGGTTGTCGTTACAAAAGTTTGAACTTTACCTTGAATGGTGTTTAATAAATGAGATTGTCTATGGTCATCTAATTCACTTAGGACATCATCCAAAAGTAATATCGGGTATTCGCCAACTTCTTCATAAATTAATTCTATTTCAGCTAATTTTAATGACAAGGCTGTTGTCCGCTGTTGACCTTGTGATCCATAGGTTTGAACATTTTTATCATTAACTGTAAAAACTAAGTCATCACGATGTGGCCCAATTAAAGTTGTGCCTCGATCTATTTCTTTATTTTCAATATTCTTAAAATGTTGTTCGTATACCATTCTTATTTTTTCCGAATTCATAGCTTCTGATACATTTACACTAGCATTATAATCAATATTTAATAGTTCTTTTCCTTGACTAATACCCTCATGAATCGGGTTCGCCCATTTTCTTAATTTATTTAAGAATAGAAAGCGTCTTTCTAGAATAATACTCGCATGCTCTATTAACTGTTCTGTATAGACATGCAGCATGGTTGAATCGGTAATAAATTGGCGCTGCAAATCTTTCAGTAGAGCATTTCGCTCTTTTAAAATTCTTTGATATTGGGTTAGATGATGGATATAGACGGGTTGTGTTTGTCCTATTTCCATATCAATAAATTTCCGTCGTTCTTGTGGACTACCTTTTACTAGGTTTAAATCTTCAGGTGCAAACATGACGATATTCATTGAACCAACATATTCACTTAAACGTTTTTGTTCAATGTGGTTAAATTTTACTTTTTTACCTTTGTTTGAAAGGACTACTTCTAATGGAATTGATTGATTTCGTTTAAATACTCTACCTTCTATTTTACCATATTCTGCGTCCCATTTGATTAATTCTTTATCTCGAGGTGTCCGATGGGATTTGGTAAAGGCTAAAACATATACAGACTCCATCAAATTGGTTTTCCCTTGAGCATTTTCTCCAATAATCACATTGATTTTTTGATCAAATGATACAGTTAATTTGTTGTAATTGCGATAATTCGTTAGTGTTAATTCTTCAATATACATGAAGTGACTCCTTTAATGACTTGAAACACTCTTTGAGTGCTAAAAACCTCAAGTATGTTCACGTACTATTTATTCGTCTGCTCGCTCGACCTGAAACGAACCAACTTCTTCTATTTCAATGACATCGTGAATATTGAGTTTGCGACCACGACGATCGTCTTTTTCACCATTCACATAGACGTCAAACTCCTTTAAAAACACTTTAGCCATACCACCAGAATCAATGATGTTGGCTAGTTTTAAAAATTGACCAAGTGTTATTTCTTCAGTATCTATATCAATTTTCTCAGGCATGATTTCACCTTCTTTATTTTAATTCACTTTAATATCTATTTTACTAAACATTTACCAATAAGAAAAGAAACTGAACGATTTGTGGTTGTCGTTCAGTTTCTAATTTAATCATCATATTTTTTAATATGTTCGAACAGGGGTGACTAATTGTAAAATTTGTTCACTTTCTTCTTCTGGGCGAATGACAAACGGTCGCATCGCACCTGTGAAATTAATCAAAACTTGTTCTGAATCAATCGCTCTTAAAGCATCAATCATGTATTTAGCGTTGAAGGAAATTTTAATCTCCTCGCCTTCAATGGAAATAGTTTGTAACAGTTCTTCAACTTGTCCAATTTCAGGAGAGTGACTCGTAATTTGTATATTTTGTTGTCCTTGGGTGACTAATTTAACGATATTATTTCGATTATCTTTTGCTAATAAACTTGCACGATCAATAGATTGAATTAGATCCTTTGAATTAACCTTCATAACAGTTTTACTTTGATCCGGTATTAAGCGAGACGTTTCTGGATAATTGCCATCTAATAAACGAGATAAAAAGTATAAATGCTTTGTACGGAATAAAATCTGATTGTCTGTAACACTAATCTGTAACGTATCTTGGGTATCTTCTAAAATTTTATTTAACTCACTCAAACTTTTTCCAGGAATAACAACATTGTTAAAAGATAGGTTTTCAACTTGATCTATTGTAATTTTTCTTGATGCTAATCGATGACTATCTGTTGCGACTAATCCCAATTCATTGTTATCTAGTTTGATGTGTACGCCAGTTAAAATTGGTCTTGTTTCGGATGTCGAAACTGCAAAATTGGTTTGACGAATTAACATTTTTAATAAGTCGATTTGAATATCGAAACTATTTTCTGTTTGTAAAACTGGTAATTGTGGATATTCTTCTGGGTCTTGACCATTCAATTTAAATTCAGCATGACCAGATCGTATGTTTATGTTCATATCATCATCAACTTGGATCTCAATTTGATTATCTGGTAATTTACGAATAATCTCCGGTAAAAATTTGGCTTGAACAACAATTTGACCAGGAATGATTTCATGAATGTTAACAATACCATCTTCTTCTCTTGAGATTACAGATTCGATAGTAATATCTGAATTACTACCTGTTAGTTTTACCTCTTGTTCATTAGCCTCAAATTTAATACCCGATAATATAGGTATTGTTGTTTTCGATGAGATTGCCTTCATGACATTTTGAATACTTGCCATTAATGGCTCACGTTCAATTAATATTTTCATAATGGCCTCCTGTGAACATAAATTTATATTTATTTATTATTTTTAAATATAGTCATAATAGTAATAGGGCTTGTTAATTTGTGAATAACTCTAAATAAGTCTTGAAATAGTGTTTTATTCACATGTGGATAAGTTGTTCATATATGTGCATCAGTTATTCACATGTTAACAATTAATTAGACTTAATCGTTTCAATTAATTCATCAATTTCCCGTTGTAGATTTAGATCATCAGCCATCATTTTTGATATTTTTTCATGTGCGTGAATGACCGTTGTATGATCTCGTCCGCCAAATTCCTCGCCTATTTTAGGTAAAGAAAAATCAGTAAGTTCTCGAGCTAAGTACATGGCTATTTGCCTTGGGAATGCGACTGATTTTGTTCGTTTTTTAGCTCCAAAATCTTCTAATCTAACATGATATTTTTCTCCAACTATTTCTTGAATTCCTTTGATGGTAATTTCTTTTGGTTTATTGCTTGGAATAATGTCCTTAAGTGCATTAGCTGCTAAAGCCGCATCAATATCTTCGTTAACTAGAGAAGAGTAGGCAACCACACGGATTAAAGCACCTTCAAGCTCACGGATATTTGTATCGATTTGATTGGCAATATAGAGCATAACTTCATTCGGGATATCTAATCCATCCGCTTTTGCCTTTTTACGTAATATCGCGATTCTCGTTTCTAAATCAGGAGGTGTAATGTCTGTAATTAATCCCCATTCAAATCGAGAACGTAAACGATCTTCTAAAGTAGGGATCTCTTTCGGTGGTCGATCACTCGAAATGACGATTTGTTTATTTTCTTCATGTAATGTATTAAACGTGTGGAAAAATTCTTCTTGAGTTTGTTCTTTTCCAGCTAAAAATTGAATATCATCTATCAGGAGCACGTCCACATTTCGATATTTATTTCGAAAATCAATTGCTTTGTTATCACGAATGGAGTTAATAAATTCGTTAGTAAACTTTTCAGACGTCGTATAGACGACGCTAGCTGAAGGATTATGCTCTAAAACATAATGTCCAATGGCGTGCATTAAGTGTGTTTTACCTAGACCTACACCACCATAAATAAATAATGGGTTGTAAGCTTTTGCTGGTGCTTCAGCAACGGCTAATGACGCAGCATGAGCAAAACGGTTACCAGATCCAATAACAAATGTTTCAAACGTATATTTAGAATTAAGCATCGTCTTAGATGAATGGTGATCCGCTTTTAAATCGTTCGTCTTTTTAACGGGCTTGCTCATAGGCTCATCAATACTTTCTGTTTCAGGAATAACAAATTTAGGTTCTAATTGAGCTCCTGTTACATCATAAATAGTAGAAGATATAAGCTTAGAATAGCTATTTTCTAACCAATCTCTCGCGAATTCATTAGGTGCTGCAATGACAATTTGATCATTCTCTATAAACTTGGCTTCCGTCGATTTTAGCCACGTATCAAAGCTTGGTTTACTCACTTTTTTCTCAATCTCTGCTAAAGCCTTCGTCCATATTTCCGCAATGTTATCCAACTAGTTCACTCCCTTGTTCATTCAAATACAGTGAAAAACTATGATGTGGATAACTTTGTCTAATCATGACAATAGATATGTACATTTATCGACAAATTCCACAACAATGTGTATAACAGATTAAACAACCTGTTATTAAATATCCACAAACTATTCACAAGTTGTGGAAAAACTAATATGTAAAATGAACTTATCCACTAATAAAACACTAATATCATATCAAAATATGACTTTTGAATCAATGGGTTTCGCGACTTATCCACATCAAAAACATGTATGTGGTGTTTTTTTGTCCACATATGTTGAATTTGTGGTTAAGTTGTCGAATGGATGTGTGGATAAAAAAACAAAAGATTAAACATATACATAGGGTCTGTGGATAAATTAAGACTTGTGTTATCTTGGTAGATGCTTTAAAATGTATAATGCGTTTTGATATTGACATTAAGTATTAAAATTTATATACTAATTTGGACTGTTTTTTGAATAACGATCCAACGTGTATGATGATTCTTCAGGAGGTGTAATTCATGAAACGCACATATCAACCAAATAAACGTAAAAGAAATAAAGTACACGGCTTTCGTGCTAGAATGAAAACTAAAAACGGACGTAAAGTTCTAGCTCGCCGTCGTAAAAAAGGAAGAAAAGTACTTTCTGCGTAGACCACTGAATCAAAATCAGTGGTCTTTTTTCTCTTATGAGATTATTTCAAATTGTATAGAATAAGGAATAGATACATTAATTCTGATAAAAACTTGCCAGCTGAGAGGTAGGTTACTTAATTATGGTTTAGTCTATAGAGTTAGAGATTGGATGATTCTATTGAAGAAAAAATTTCGAATCAAAAAAAATGAAGAGTTCCAAATGATTTTAAAAAATGGAGAGTCCTTTGCAAATCGTCAATTAGTTTTATATTATATGGAAAAAGAGAATCAAACCCATTTTCGAGTTGGTTTATCTGTTGGAAAGAAGATAGGTAATGCAGTTAAACGGAATGAAATTAAACGTTATTTAAGACATGCTTTTATTGAGTTAGAGGATCACATACGACCGAATGTTGATTTAATTGTCATCGCTAGAAAACCAACAAATAATATGGGATTTAATGAACTAAAGAATAGCTTAGCGCATGTTCTTAAACGTACAAGCATGTTTCGTCATTAAATGATTGAATTTGTTGTGGTAATCAACATAGTTTAAGTGCTAAAATACTAAATAGAGTATTAGTAGAATAGAATAGGATATGTAGGTATCGTTTTGATTTCGTTAGGAGGAAATAAAAAGTGCGAAAAAGACTATTAATCATACTCGCCTTAGTCGGCGTAGCCTTTTTCTTATCAGGATGTACGCAAATAAATGAACCGATTAGCCCTGATAGTGAGGGGATTTGGAACAGCTATTTTGTATGGCCATTATCTTTATTAATCACATATATAGCTGAAACTATATTTAATCACGGTTACGGTTTAGCGATTATTATTGTAACGTTATTACTACGTACAATAATACTTCCATTAAATATAAAGCAATTAAAATCATCTCAAGCGATGCAATTGCTTCAACCAGAAATTCAAAAGCTTAGAGAAAAATATTCATCTAAAGACCAGCAGACACAACAAAAACTACAACAAGAAACGATGGCATTATTCCAAAAGCATGGGGTAAACCCATTAGCAGGTTGTTTACCTATATTAGTACAAATGCCAATTTTAATCGCGTTTTATCACGCGATTATGCGAACTCCTGAGATTAAAGAATATGGCTTTTTATGGTTTCAATTAGGAGATCCAAGTATTATTTTAGCTTTAATTACAATGGCTACAACGTATATCCAACAAAAAATTATGATGGCAGGAACGACTGCTGGTGCTAATCCACAGATGCAAATTATGTTATACTTATTACCAATTATGATTGGTGGGTTTGCCTTATTCTTCCCATCAGCATTAGCACTATATTGGGTAGTAGGTAACTTATTCATGATTGCTCAAACAATCTTTATTCGTCGTCCAATGATGAAAGAATTTGAAAATAATAATGGGGGAGCGAAAAAGTGAGAGAAATAACGGCTAGTGGTCAAACAGTTGAAGAAGCAAAGGAAAATGCGCTTCGTCAATTAGGGCTTATGGAAGATCAAGTCAACGTGGAAGTGATTGATGAAGGTAAAAAAGGAATATTAGGAGTATTTGGCTCAAAGCGTGCTTACGTAAAGGTTCAAGAAAAGGTGGACTTAGTAAAAGTAGGTGAGCAATTTTTGGTCAATGTAACTAATGAAATGGGCGTGAATGTTGAGGTTCAAACAACTGAAGGTGAAAATGAAATCGTCTATGAATTAGTTGGAGAAAAAATTGGCTTACTCATTGGTAAGCGTGGCCAGACATTAAATGCTTTACAATATTTAACGCATTTAGCGGTTAATAAAATTGATCAAGATCAATATGTTACAGTAGTTGTCGATGCTGAGAACTATCGTTATAGAAGAGAAGAAACGTTAAGTCAGCTTGCTAATAAGTTGGCATATAAAGTAATGCGTAATCGTGAAGCTGTCAAAATAGAACCAATGCCTTCATTTGAGCGAAAAATTATTCATACAGCACTTCATGACCACAGCGATGTTTCAACACATTCGGAAGGTAAAGACCCAAATCGTTATGTTGTTATAAAACCAAAAGAAGAATAATGAATCATCGATCGTCTATTTGAGGCGGTCGATTTTTTAATCTTTTAAGGAAAATTTTACGTATTGATTATTCTTTTCTTTTGTATTATATTATGTTATTGTTTTTAGTTAGGAAATTAACTGATAGAAAGGGGTGAAGGTTATGGAACAAGATACAATTGCCGCGATTTCAACACCGATTGGTGAAGGTGCTATTGCTATTGTTCGCTTAAGTGGTGATGAGGCATTTAAGATTGCTAACCGTGTCTTTAAAACTAAAGAGTTAACTGAGGTCGATAGTCATACCATTCACTATGGAAATATTGTTGACCCAAAGACAGATGAATTAGTGGAAGAAGTGATGGTTACAGTGATGAAAGGTCCAAAAACCTTCACCCGTGAGGATATTATAGAAATAAACTGTCACGGTGGAATGGTTTCCGTTAATCGCGTATTACAGCTATTATTACGTGAGGGGGCTCGTTTAGCTGAACCAGGTGAATTCACTAAACGGGCATTTTTAAATGGACGCATTGACTTATCACAAGCTGAAGCGGTGATGGATCTCATACGTGCCAAAACAGATCGTGCCATGAACGTGGCATTGAAGCAAATGGACGGTCGCTTATCTGATTTAATTCGTAAGCTTCGTCAAGAGCTTATTGAAACAGTTGCACATGTTGAAGTGAATATCGATTACCCAGAGTATGACGATGTAGAAGAAATGACACATGACATGCTTATTGATAAAGCCAATCATGTCAAAAAAGAAATTCATAAGATTTTACAAACGGCTAAACAAGGGAAAATATTAAGAGAAGGGATCGCAACCGCGATTATTGGTCGACCGAACGTCGGAAAATCTTCTCTATTAAATAAATTAGCACATGAAAATAAAGCAATTGTAACGGAAATCCCAGGGACGACTCGCGATGTCATTGAGGAGTATGTCAATGTTAGAGGAGTTCCACTACGTTTAATCGATACAGCAGGAATTAGGGAAACAGAGGACATCGTTGAAAAAATCGGTGTCGATCGCTCAAGGCAAGCCTTAAAAGAAGCGGACTTAATTTTACTTGTACTAAATGGTAATGAAGCATTCACAAAAGAAGATGCGGCATTATTTGAGGCAGCTCAAGGTATGGATGTCATTGTGCTAGTTAATAAAACAGACTTAGAATTAAACATTGATATGGATAAGGTTAAAAAAGCGGCAAATGATGCGCCGATTATTACGACATCATTATTAGAAGAACGCGGAATCGACGAACTCGAGGAAGCCATTGCTAATACGTTCTTTGAAGGTGAACTTGAATCAGGTGACTTAACCTATGTATCAAATGTTCGACATATTCAATTGTTAGAGCAAGCGGAGTCTGCGCTAGATGATGCTCTAAATGGAATTGAAATGGATATGCCGCTAGACTTAGTTCAGATTGATATTACGCGTACGTGGGAGCTTTTAGGTGAGATTATTGGGGACAATGTTCATGAATCACTCATTGATCAGCTTTTCTCTCAATTCTGTTTAGGAAAATAAAAGTATGTAGTTATAGATGTATATAATATTAAGGAGGTTTAAAGAATGTACAATGCAGGACAATATGATGTTATTGTTGTCGGAGCAGGTCATGCTGGTGTTGAAGCAGGACTAGCAGCTGCCAAACGCGGTGCTAAAACACTGATGCTGACCTTGAATTTGGATTTAATTGCATTTATGCCATGTAATCCATCTATCGGTGGTCCTGCTAAAGGTGTTGTCGTTCGAGAAATTGACGCGCTAGGTGGACAAATGGGTAAAGTAATTGATAAAACGCACATTCAAATGCGTCTATTAAATACAAGTAAAGGACCTGCTGTACGTGCATTACGTGCTCAAGCGGATAAAGTTCTTTATCAACAAGAAATGAAACGCGTATTAGAAAATCAAGAAAACTTAACACTACGTCAAGGAATGGTTGATGAGGTAATCGTTGAAGACGGAAAAGTAAAAGGTGTTCTAACTGAAACAAAAGCAGCTTACTACGCACCTACAGTTATTGTTACAACCGGTACGTTTATGCGAGGAAAAGTATTAATCGGTGATATCGAATATGAAAGTGGACCAAATAACCAACGTGCGACCGTAAAGCTTTCTGAACAGTTAGAGCAACTAGGATTTGATATCGTTCGTTTTAAAACGGGTACACCACCACGTGTTAATAGTCATACCATCGATTATTCTAAAACGGAAATACAACCAGGGGATGAGGAGCCACGCGCATTCTCATATGAAACAACGGAATTCATTACCGATCAAATTCCATGCTGGTTAACGTATACAGGTGAATTCACACACCAAATTATTAATGAAAATCTAACTCGCTCAGCGATGTATTCAGGTGCAGAACGTGGAACAGGACCAAGATATTGTCCTTCCATTGAGGATAAAATTGTTCGTTTCAATGACAAACCACGTCACCAAATTTTCTTAGAACCAGAAGGACGTAATACAGATGAAGTATATGTTCAAGGTCTTTCAACATCATTACCAGAGGATATTCAAAAAAGACTTTTAGAAACAGTCCCAGGTCTAGAAAAAGCAGAAATGATGCGTGCGGGCTATGCGATTGAATATGATGCCATTGTTCCAACTCAGTTATGGCCAACTTTAGAGACGAAGAAAATTGAAGGTTTATTCACAGCTGGCCAAATTAACGGAACATCTGGCTATGAAGAAGCAGGTGCCCAAGGTATTATGGCAGGTATTAACGCAGCTGCTAAGGTGTTAGATAAAGAAACATTGATTCTTGATCGTTCCCAAGCATATATTGGTGTTCTAATTGATGACCTTGTCACAAAAGGAACCAATGAACCCTATCGCTTGTTAACTTCACGCGCCGAATACCGTTTGCTTCTTCGTCATGACAATGCTGACTTACGTTTAACTGATCTTGGTTATCAAATGGGCTTAATTCCAGAGGAGCGATACGAGCGTTTTACGACGAAAAAACAATTAATTGAAGAAGAAGTTAAACGACTAAAATCGAATATTATTAAACCATCTGAAGACGTTCAACAACTTATTCAAGATCTTGGAGGATCACCACTAAAAGATGGTGTTCGAGCTTCTGATTTACTGCGTCGACCTGAAGTAAAATATGATCACATTAAACAACTTATACCGGCTGAAGCAACATTACCAAACGATGTTGAGGAACAAGTTGAAATTATTGTGAAATATGAAGGCTATATTGAAAAGTCAATGCAACAAGTAGAAAAAATGCGTAAAATGGAAAACAAACGTATTCCAGAAAGAATTGATTATGATGATGTTCAAGGTATTGCAACAGAGGCTAAGGAAAAACTAAAGAGAGTACGTCCATTATCTGTAGGGCAAGCTTCTCGTATTTCAGGTGTTAACCCATCTGATATTTCCATCTTACTTGTTTATATTGAACAAGGCGTAAGATCAAAAGCATCGAATGAATAGAGGAACGTTTATGAATGAAAAAGTGTTCATTGATCAATTAAAAAAACATGGAATTGACTTAACGGAAGAACAACGACAACAGTTCAATCGATACTATGAAGTATTAGTGGAATGGAATGAAAAAATGAACTTAACAGCTATAACAGACCAAAAAGAGGTTTATTTAAAACATTTTTTCGATTCCATTTCGGCTGCTTTTTATGTTGATTTTTCAATGGTTCAATCTATCTGTGATGTAGGAGCCGGAGCTGGTTTTCCGTCAATTCCATTAAAAATTATTTATCCGCATCTAAAAGTGACTATTGTTGATTCACTTAAAAAGAGAATAACGTTTTTAAATCATCTGGCGGATCAATTAAATCTTGATGGTGTTGCCTTTTATCATGACCGGGCAGAAACCTTCGGAAGAAACCAACAACATCGAGAAAAATATGATGTTGTCATGGCGCGAGCTGTTGCGAGAACGTCAGTTTTAAGTGAACTCTGCTTACCGTTAGTAAGATCCGGAGGGCAGTTGATCATGATGAAGGGCGCCAACTTTTCTAATGAAAAAGAACAAGGTGATATGGCTATTAAAACACTTGGCGGTGAATGGTATGAGGTTTATCAATTTTATTTACCACACGAGGGAAGTGAACGTCATATTGCAGTTGTTAATAAGAATAGAAAAACACCTAAAAAATATCCGCGCAAACCAGGTACACCTAACAAAACACCACTGGAATAGTAGATTAAAGATTCTTTTTAATCTACTATTTCTTTATTTTTTTCTTCTACCAATCATGACTTTGTGATAAAATAGAAATAGTGAATCAATACATAAATAGGACAATCTCTCTATAAATGAAATGTTTCACGTGAAACATTTCATTTTTTAAAGGATATAAAACGTTAATAGATTCATTGAATAATAAAGGTGGGTGCCTAATGAGTTCGTTAAGTAAGTTATTCGGTAAAAACGAGCAAAATAATGAATCAAAAGAAGAATACTATTCAGATGAAGTTGTTCAACTACCAGTAAATCAAATCCAACCCAATCAATATCAGCCTCGTACAATCTTTGACGATACAAAAATCGATGAATTAGCACAAACCATTCATACACATGGCGTTATTCAGCCAATTGTTGTGCGTAAATTAGATGAAGATTCTGGGTATGAACTCATTGCCGGCGAAAGAAGGTGGCGTGCGGTTCAGTCATTAGAATGGGAAACAATCCCGGGAATTGTTAAAGATATGACTGATACACAAACCGCATCTGTAGCTTTAATTGAAAACTTACAGCGCGAGGAATTAACCGTCATAGAAGAAGCTATTGCTTATGATCAATTATTACAAATTCATGGTTTAACCCAGGAAGCTTTAGCTCAACGCTTAGGAAAAAGTCAATCGACGATCGCAAATAAAATGCGTTTGTTAAAATTACCAAGTGTTGTTCAGCAAGCTATCTTAAATAAACAAATTACCGAAAGACATGCAAGGGCTTTGATTTCATTGAAGGATGAAGATAAGCAAGAACAGGTCTTATCGTTAATTATTGAAAATCATTTAAATGTTAAACAAACAGAGGAACAAATAGAACAATTATTAAATCCTGAACCTAAACAGAAGAAAAAGAAAAAGCCAAAGGTTAAAGGAGTTAATAAAGATGTGCGGATTGCACTTAATACGATTCGCCAATCTTTAAATATGGTACAAGATACAGGTATGGATGTTGAGTCGGAAGAAAAAGATTCAGATGATTTTTATCAAATAACGATTAAAATACCTAAAAAGTAATCAAGGATTACGTTTTGTTCCCATCTGTTCAAAAAAGATGGGTCTTTTTTTCTATTATTATCATCTAACATTTAAAGGATTATCATGATAGAATAATAGTATTAAATATTATTAGATTAGGCAGGTGACATTATGGGAAAAGTCATTGCCATTGCAAATCAAAAAGGTGGCGTTGGCAAAACCACAACCGCAGTTAATTTGAGCGCATGCTTAGCAGGTGAGAATAATAAAGTGCTCTTAATTGATATAGACCCTCAGGGGAATGCGACAAGTGGTATTGGTATTAATAAAGGGGACATGTCTTCTTGTATTTATGATGTATTAATAGAGGAAGAAGATGCACGTCAGGTATGTGTTCCATCTAATATACCGAATTTAGAAGCCATCCCGGCAACGATTCAATTAGCAGGTTCTGAAATTGAACTCGTACCAACAATATCACGCGAATTAAGGTTAAGAAAAGCTTTAGAAAACGTACGTGATCAATATGATTACATTGTTATTGATTGTCCGCCTTCTTTAGGTTTATTAACATTAAATGCTTTAACAGCAGCGGATAGCGTTATTATTCCGGTACAATGTGAATATTACGCTTTAGAAGGTTTAAGTCAGTTGTTAAATACCGTTAGGCTTGTTCAAAAACGTCTAAATCAAGAACTAACTATCGAAGGTGTCCTACTAACTATGTTTGATGCGAGGACAAACCTAGGTATTCAAGTCATTGAAGAAGTGAAGAAATATTTTCAAGATAAAGTGTTTCATTCCATTATCCCAAGAAATATTCGTCTAGGAGAAGCACCAAGTCATGGGGAACCTATAATTACATATGATCCAAAATCTAAAGGTGCAGAGGTTTATACCGATTTAGCGAAGGAAGTGATGGCAAATGGCCAGAGGGTTGGGTAAAGGACTAGAAGAATTATTTGGTGTTGAAGAAGAAAGCGTTCAAGAACTTCCAATCGATCAAATTCGTCCCAATCCATACCAACCTAGAAAAAACTTCGAGGCGGATGCAATTGAAGAATTGAAAGATTCGATTATCCAGTATGGTGTTCTACAACCTATTATTGTTCGTAAAGCGATAAAGGGATTTGAAATCGTTGTCGGTGAAAGAAGGTTTAGGGCATCAAAAGAAGCTAGTTTAAACACTATTCCAGCTGTTGTTCGTGAGTTAACAGACGAACAAATGATGGAACTAGCTCTTTTAGAAAACTTACAACGTGAAGATTTAAGTCCAATGGAAGAAGCAGAAGCCTATGAACGCCTAATCAATGAATTAAATATTAAACAAGATGATTTAGCAAAACGGTTAGGAAAAAGTCGTCCACATATCGCCAATATGCTTCGTCTATTATCATTGCCAGAAAAAGTACGTGCTATGATCAATAGTAAGGAGTTATCAATGGGACATGGACGAGCGCTTTTAGCTCTAAAAGAAGAAGATGAAATGGTATTAGTCGCGAACAAAATACGAAAAGAACATTTGAATGTACGACAGGTAGAGAAACTCATCACTCAGCTTAATGAAAAAAAGAAAAAAAAGAAAAAGACAACTAAAAAAGATGTCTTTATTTCCTCAAAAGAAGCAGAATTAAGAGACTTCTTTGGTACAAGTGTTAATATTCAACAAGGGAAACGAAAAGGTAAAATTGAAATTGAGTACTATAATCAAGATGACTTTAATCGAATTCTTGAGATGCTAACAGAAAAATAATTTAATTGATAAAAGCTCGCCACTTGGCGAGTTTTCTTTACAATTAATCATATAAATGTTTCACGTGAAACATTTGATAGAAGTTAGGGTGATCATATGGCGCTATTAGGGACTATTGTTAATGGAATATGTATTATATTAGGTACGATGTTTGGATTATTTTTTACGAAAATTCCTGAAAGAATTAAAGAAACGATCATGCATGGCATTGGTTTAACGGTCATCTTAATAGGATTATCAATGGGATTTGCATCTGACAGAATTATTGTTATTTTACTCAGTTTACTAACTGGAGCGATTATTGGCGAAGGCATCGATTTAGATGAAAAATTAAACCGGATAGGTTCACATATTGAAGTGAAGTTTAAAAAGTTCGGTGAAAATTCAAGGGTTGCTGAGGGCTTCGTAACCGCCTCACTTATTTTTGTGATAGGAGCCATGGCAGTCGTAGGTGCATTGGACAGTGGTTTAAGAGGTGACCATGGAGTATTATTTACCAAATCATTTATCGATGGATTCGTGGCATTAGTACTAACAACGACCTTAGGGTTTGGAGTTGTTTTCTCCGTCATTCCGGTAGTACTTTATGAAGGAGGAATTGCACTTTTTGCAACACAAATTAACAACTGGATGCCTCAGGGGTTATTAGATTTATTTATTGAAGATATGACTGCAACAGGGGGATTATTAATTTTTGCTATTGGGTTAAATCTTCTTAAAATCACCAATATTAGAGTAGCTAACTTACTTCCAAGCTTATTCACTGTTGGTATTATTTTATATATTTATTTACAGATACAGTCATGGATTGGTTAAAAGGGGAGATGTGCTTTGAGTAAAAGCAAACAACCTTCAAAATCATTGGTTTGGGTATACCGCTATTGATTATATATATAATCTCGGGTTATTACTCTATTTTCTTCGTTAACCAAATAGCACTATTATCACTTTCAGATTGCAGAGCAATGTTTATATTTACTCCTGAAGATGTAGATTATTGTAGTGATATTTATGTGTTTGATGCTTTCTTAATTGCATTTAAATATCCTACGACCTATGTGTGTTTATTATCTGCATTGACTATGATTTTATTAATTATAAAGGTAAAAAGGAAAAGGTATTAGTAAAAAAGAGGAACTTGGAGAAAAACCAAATTCCTTTTTATATCCTAAGAACCTGTGTTTGTTCGTGGTGTTGTTTTAATTTAATGTCGACATAATATAAGGCCTGTGCTATCTGTTTTGACATTTTCATCACAGTTGAAAGCCTAGTGTTTTGCAAAATACTAAACTCCATAAAGCCACTTACATTGACATACCCCTTTATTGATAAATCACCAATTGGGTTCAAGTCTTGTTTTTTTAAGGCAGCTCCAGGTGATAATGGGCCAAGTTCAACATCGACTGTTTTAATTTTTGTCGGTGAGGATAAGGCAGCATCAATCGCAATTATATATGGGTTAACATGTTTTTCATGAATGTTTTGAATGGTGTCGCTAAGGTTTTTAGCATGTACGGGTTCATCTATGCAACCATACACATGTAAGCGATGAATGGGTTTGTAATTTAAAAAGTGACCAACTAAGGGACCTAAGCTATCACCGGTAGAACGATCGGTACCGATACAAAGAATGATGATCGGTTGGTGAATTGATATGTTATTAAAAATAAATTCATAGAGTTGATGACTGAATTGGCGGTCACTTGAATGTAGGTTCATAGAGGTATTTTTCGAATTAATTGATGTCATACTCATTACCCCTTGTACATATTTTTACTAGTATATGGCGTAACTTGATGAGATATACATAAGGGGATGAAATGATGATCAATGGATTTCGTTGGATTGGGCTAATTGTAGCTACAATGATTGGCGCAGGCTATGCTTCAGGTAGGGAAATTTGGGAGTTTTTTGGACATGAAAGTGGACTAGCTATTTTATTATTTACGATTATGTTTATCATTAGTTGTTATGTCGTCTTAAGAATAAGCTATGAGATGAAATCAGAGCATTATTTACCTGTATTACAAGAAATAATGGGGAAGAAGTTTGCTAATATTTATGATTGGGGTATTCTCTTATACCTCTTTACGATGTTGTTTGTGATGATTTCAGGTAGTGGGGCTACATTTGAAACGCTCAATGTGCCATATTTCTTTGGATCATTACTCATTATTATTTTATTAATTGTCGTCATTCCTTATGGGATGAATGGAATTTTATCAATTAACCGTTTTTTGCTTCCATTATTAATCGTTGGATTGGCTATCGTGTTAATCATTTTTATCATTCAGCAGGAAGTCCCGTTTGTATATCAATTTAAAGAACAGTCGAATTGGGCGTCTGCTTTACCATTTACATCGTTAAACGTCGTTCCACTTATAGCGGTTATCGGTGCGATTGGTCAGGAAGTTAAAAGTAAGACTGAAATATATATTGCTTGTATTGGAAGTGGACTTATATTAGGTTTGATTTCTTATCTTTATAATATTAGTTTGATACATGTTTCCGATCAGTTATTTTTTTATGAAATTCCTTTGTTTGCGATATTAAATGGGTATCCAAATGAGCTGTATTATATCATGTCAGTTTTGTTATGGTTTGCGATTTATACAACAGCGATTACGAGCTTATTTGGATTGATCGCACGTGTGAAAGAATTCTTTAAAGTTAATAAATCAACCATTGGCATAGGATTAATTCTATTAGCAATACCATTTACATTAGTAGGGTTTTCAAATTTAATAGGATACCTTTATCCTTTATATGGTTTAATCAATTTATACGTTTTAGCGATGATCTTATTATTTCCGATAATTAAACGAGCTAATCGCTCAAAAATTTGATAAAATAGACATCGACTAGGATAAGGAAAGGTTGGTTACGATGGCTGATAAAAAATATGATATAAACGATGTTGTAGAAATGAAAAAACCTCACCCATGCGGAGTAAATGAATGGAAGATTGTTCGAATGGGAATGGACATAAGAATAAAATGTCAAGGATGTAACCACAGTGTCTTGATTCCTAGAAAAAAATTTGATAAAAAACTAAAAAAAATTATAAAAAAAGCAGAGTAAAAAATGTTTCACGTGAAACAAAAATGAATTATCTCGTTATTTTTGATAAAAACAAAGGTGGAATGGCCTTTGTTTTTTAATTTTCTCTATAGCTTGTGTTTTTTTGTGCTAATATCTATAATTGTTATGGACTAATCTTGAATGAGTTGGGTACGGAATTGAAGGAGTGTCAGAATATATGTCATTAACTGCGGGAATCGTCGGCTTACCAAACGTGGGAAAATCTACACTTTTTAATGCGATTACACAAGCAGGTGCACTATCTGCAAACTACCCATTTGCGACGATAGACCCTAATGTAGGAATTGTAGAAGTTCCAGATCATCGTTTACAAACGCTGACTGAGATGGTGAACCCGAAGAAAACCATCCCTACATCATTTGAATTTACTGATATTGCAGGAATTGTTGAAGGTGCAAGTAAAGGTGAAGGGTTAGGGAACCAGTTCCTATCCCATATTAGACAGGTAGATGCGATTTGTCATGTTGTTCGTTGCTTTTCTGATGACAACATTACACACGTATCTGGGAAAGTGGATCCTATTTCAGATATTGAGACCATTAATCTTGAACTAATTTTGGCTGACCTTGAGACCATTATGAAACGTTATGATAAAGTAGCGAAATTAGCCAAACAAAAAGTGAAGGATGCTGTCTACGAATTTGAAGTATTGGAAAAACTTAAAGAGGCATTTGAAAATGAAAAGCCAGCGCGCGCCATAGAATTTACTAAGGAACAAGAGAAATACGTTAAACAGCTACATTTATTAACGATTAAACCAATCCTTTATGTGGCAAACGTTGGTGAGGATGAACTATTAGATATAGAAAGTAACGAAAACGTCCAAAGCGTAAAAGAATATGCAGCAAATGAAGGGGCAGAAGTGATTGTTGTTTGTGCCAAAGTTGAATCGGAAATTGCTGAATTAGAAGGGGAAGAGAAAGAAGAATTTTTACAAGAGCTTGGCATTGAGGAATCAGGATTAGACCAATTAATTAAGGCTTCT
This sequence comes from Tenuibacillus multivorans, assembly GCF_900103915.1. Taxonomy (GTDB): domain Bacteria; phylum Bacillota; class Bacilli; order Bacillales; family Alkalibacillaceae; genus Tenuibacillus; species Tenuibacillus multivorans. The sequence continues at coordinate 102,708 of NZ_FNIG01000001.1, forward strand.
TACAATATGCTTGGTTTGGCAACTTATTTTACAGCTGGTGAACAGGAGGTAAGAGCCTGGACGTTCCGAAAAGGAATGACCGCCCCGCAAACAGCTGGGATCATACACACTGACTTTGAACGTGGTTTTATTCGTGCTGAAACGGTATCTTATGAAGATCTCGTTGAGGCTGGTTCGATGGCAAAGGCAAGGGATAATGGTAAAGTTCGTTTAGAAGGAAAAGAATATATTGTCCAAGATGGCGATGTCATTCATTTCCGTTTTAATGTTTAGGGTCAAATTTTTATTGTTAGATGTCCAATTGTTTGATATAATACATTGATGTGAGTAATTAGGATTACTCCTTGCTCCATTGAATAAGTGGGGCCGTAAAGTCCAAGAGGAGGTGAAGACGGATGAATAAATACGAAATCATGTATATCATCCGCCCAGACATGGAGGAAGATGCTCGTAAAGAAGAGATCGAACGTCTCCATAACGTGTTAACGGATAATGGCGCGGAGATTACGAATGTTGATGAAATGGGACAACGTCGTCTAGCATATGAAATCAACGACTATCGTGATGGATACTATGTTGTTGTTAATTTCACTGCAGACGGTGAAGCGTTAGATGAATTTAGTCGTCTAGCGAAATACTCTGACGATGTGATTCGTCATATGGCTATTCGCGAAGACGATCAATAAGGAGTGTTTGATGTGTTAAATCGTGTCGTATTAGTTGGAAGATTAACGAAAGACCCTGATCTACGCTACACGCCAAATGGTGTAGCTGTTGCGAACTTTACTGTTGCTGTCAACCGACCTTTTTCTAATCAGCAAGGAGAACGTGAGGCTGATTTCATTAACTGTGTTATTTGGAGACGTCCAGCTGAAAACCTTGCAAATTATATGAAAAAAGGAAGCATGGTCGGTGTTGATGGTCGTATTCAGACTCGTAACTTTGAGGGGCAAGATGGAAGACGCGTATTTATGACAGAGGTTGTCGCTGATAGCGTACAATTCCTTGAGTCAAAAGGTTCATCCCAAAGTGGACAAAGTGCTCAAAGAAGTGCTGCTCCAAACACATCAAACAGTCAAGACCAAGGTGGATTCAAAAAGTCTCAGGATGAACAGAATCCTTTTGAAGATAGTGGTGAACCGGTCGACTTATCAGATGACGATTTACCATTTTAATCAATTATTCTAATCAAAGGAGGGTTATCAATGGCACGTCGTGGACGTAAACGTAGAAAAGTGTGTTACTTCAAATCGAACGGCATTACACACATTGATTACAAAGATATTGATCTTTTAAAACGTTTCGTTTCAGAACGTGGTAAAATCTTACCTCGTCGTGTAACTGGAACTTCTGCAAAATATCAACGTAAATTAACAAAAGCAATCAAACGCGCAAGACAAATGGCTTTATTACCATATGTCAGCGAATAATAATACGAAAACGGCTTACCTTGATAGATAGGTAAGCCGTTTTTAACATTTAGACATGCGGTCGGATTAATAACAAACTTTACGAAAAAAATTCTTAATTAAATATGACCTTTTGGTACAATGCAAATAAACTTGGAAGGTTAACCCTTAAAGCAATCATTTAAAATCGACCATTTACATATGATATCATTCTAAAATGGTGTAAAATAGTACTAATAGAAAAAAGACATATTGACTAATAAATATAGAGGTGTACCGATAAAATGAATCAGACTAAAGCCATCACTGAAGGTGCCATTTTTAGTGCCATATATATTGTATTGTTACTCTTATCTTTTTTTATCCCGATTCTAAATATTATCATCACAATCGCTTTACCCTTACCTTTTATTATATATACGTACCGATATGGTCTTAAATATTCCATTGTGATGTTTATTGTAACAGCAATCGTTAGCTCTTTGTTTGCGACGGTTATATCGTTACCAGTCACCATCCTAATGGGATTAGGTGGTATGACAATTGGGTTTGCCATGCATCGTAAACGAAGTTCTTATGAAATATTAGCTTGGGGAACAGTCGGTTATTCAGTTGGTCTAGTCATAGTTCATGTGATCATGCAATTTCTATTTCAAGTAAATTTGGTTGAGACGATTCGTCAAAGTATGGATGAAAGCATCTCCATGTATGTTTCAATGTTTGAAAGTATCGGTCAAACCCAAATTGATGATGAAACGATTGAATTACTGCAAGAACAAATGAATCAAATGATCTATAAGATACCAACTTGGTTTGTCATGACAGGTTTGGTTTTTGCTTGGATTTCGCAGTGGTTAAGTTATAAAGTGATTAATCGTCTCGAACAAACATCGTTGTCTTTTCCACCGTTTAGAGAGTTCACATTACCTGTTTCTTTAATTTGGTACTATTTACTTGGTTTAATTCTATCCTTGATTTACACCAATCCAGGTGAAACGATGTACCTCGTGGCTGACAATCTATATTCCTTAGCAGGTTTATTATTAGCTATTCAAGGGTTATCCTTTGTGTTTTACTTCACGCATTATAAAAACTGGACTAGGTTCGTACCAATAATTGTTATTGTTTTATTAGTATTACAGCCTTTACTAGTTCTTTATCCTTTGAGAATATTAGGTATAATTGATTTAGGTTTTCAAATGCGTGATCGATTATCCAAAAAGTGATAACGGATCTATCCATTGGGAGATGAAGTTTGATGAACGATATTAAAGAATTAACCGAAAATAAAAGTATATGGCTATTATATGGCTTAGCAGGATTTTTAACGATAATAGTCATCTATTATGAATGGTTAATTGGTTCAGTACTAACGGTCGTCTTAGCTTACCTTATTTATTTGACTTACCGTAATGAAACAAAGAATAAACAGAGAACCGAAAATTACATCTCAACTTTGTCCTATCGGGTAAAAAAAGTAGGGGAAGAGGCATTGTTAGAAATGCCTTATGGAATCATTCTTTTTAGTGAAGATTACCAAATCGAATGGTGTAACCCATACATGAATCACTTTATGGATGGAGAGCAGTCATTAATTGGTGAGACATTGGCTGATTTATCTGATCCTTTAGCTGCAGCCGTTAAGGACGAAGATGAAGAACAATGGATTACGTTAGATGACCGTCAGTTTCAAGCCATTATAAAATCTGAGGAACGCCTCATTTATTTATTTGACCGAACAGACCATATTGAGCTAGAAAATCGATATGATAATGAACGAACAATCATAGGTGTTATTTTCTTAGATAACTATGAAGAGCTAACACAGGCTATGGATGATACGTCTAAAAGTCATCTTAACTCTGAGGTAACATCGATTTTAAATAGTTGGTCAAATGATTATGGTATCCATTTAAAACGAACATCACAAGAGCGTTTTATAGCTGTTATGAATAAAGAGATTTTAACACAGTTAGAGAAAACAAAGTTTGAAATATTAGATGAAGTTCGTGAGTTAATTTCAGATCAAAATGTGCCTCTTACCTTAAGTATCGGAATCGGAAGAGGTTCTGTTGATTTACCTGAGCTTGGTGATTTAGCTCAATCAAGCTTGGACCTTGCCTTAGGTCGAGGTGGTGACCAGGTTGCGATTAAAGATGAGTCCGGCCGTGTTAAATTCTATGGTGGTAAAACGAACCCAATGGAAAAACGCACACGGGTCAGGGCTCGCGTTATATCCCACGCCTTACGTGAGTTAGTCATGGAAAGTGAAAAGGTCCTAATTATGGGGCATGTGACGCCAGATATGGATTCCATAGGATCATCAATCGGAATATTAAAACTAGCGCAGCAAAATGGGAAAAAAGGATACGTTGTATTTGATCCAGATGGGGTTAATACAGGGGTACAACGTCTAATGGATAGAATTGGTGAAAATGATGACTTAGCGGAATGGTTTATTACGCCAGAGGATTCATTGGATGTTGTGACGAAAAACACTTTAATTGTCGTTGTTGATACACATAAACCATCGATGGTTATGGAAGAGCGATTATTATCGAAAACGGAGCACATTGTCGTTATTGACCACCATCGTCGCGGTGAAGAATTCGTCGAAGAACCTACGTTGGTTTACATGGAACCGTATGCTTCGTCAACCGCAGAGTTGGTAACCGAATTACTGGAATATCAAGATGGTCCATTAAAATTAGACGTTTTAGAAGCAACAGCTTTATTAGCAGGAATCACCGTTGATACGAAATCATTTACATTGCGAACAGGATCTCGAACATTTGATGCAGCATCATATTTACGTTCAAAAGGTGCGGATACAGTTCTAGTGCAAAATTTATTAAAAGAAGATATTGATTTATACATTAAACGAAGTGAACTCGTTAAAAATGCAACAGTCTACCGTGAAGGTGTTGCGATTGCAAAAGGGTTAGATGATGGGGAATACGGAACCATTATTATAGCTCAAGCCGCCGACACATTATTAACGATGAGTAATGTTAAAGCATCGTTTGTCATCGCCAACCGCAAAGATGGTAAAATAGGGGTAAGTGCACGGTCACTTGGTGAAATAAACGTTCAAGTCATTATGGAAAAAATGAATGGCGGCGGTCACTTAACAAATGCCGCAACCCAATTGGATGATACAACACTCGAACAAGTCGAAGAACAACTTCGAGATATTATAGAAGAGTACTTTGAAGGAGGCGAAGACTAATGAAAGTGATTTTTACAAAAGATGTTAAAGGTAAAGGAAAAAAAGGTGAAGTGAAGGACGTCTCTGAAGGTTATGCGCGAAACTATTTATTAAAAAATAATCTAGCAGTTGAAGCAACAAAAGGCAATATGAAACAGCTAGAAGGCCAGAAGAAAAAACAACAAGAACAAGAACAAGAGATTTTAAACGAAGCTAAACATTTAAAAGATCAAATAGAAGATCTTACCGTAGAATTAACGGCTAAATCTGGTGATAGTGGGCGTTTATTTGGTTCCGTAACGAGTAAACAAATTGCTGAAGAGTTAAAAAAGAAACATAACATTAAAATTGATAAACGTAAGATTGAATTAGATGATCCGATTAGATCATTAGGCTATACTAATGTACCGGTTAAGTTACATCCAGAGGTAACCGCCACTTTAAGAGTACATGTTAAGGAAGCGTAACTGTTCCGCGTTAAAGGAGGAACTATCGTGTCAGATACCGTAATACAAGATCGTAGACCACCTCATAACATAGAAGCTGAACAAGCGGTTTTAGGTGCTATCTTTTTACAACCAGATGTCATTGTAACAGCAAGTGAAATTTTGATGCCTGAAGACTTTTATCGCGTCAGTCATCAACGAATATTCGAAGTGATGATGCGACTGAATGATAAAGGGGAACCGATTGACTTAGTAACGGTCACCAATGAACTTTCAGCATTAGAGATACTTGAAGAAATCGGTGGCGTATCATACTTAACAGATATTGCCGAATCTGTTCCTACGGCCGCTAATATTGAATACTACGCCAAAATTGTAGACGAAAAATCCGTTTTACGCCAAATGATCCAGGCGGCAACAGGTATTGTAACAAGATCATTTGAAGAAAATGATGAAATAACGGATGTTATTGATTATGCGGAAAAATCTATTTTAGATGTTTCCCAGCAAAAGACTTCTGGTAGATTTAAAAATATTAAGGATGTCTTAATTAATGTCTATGACAATATCGAACAGCTTCATCATCAAAGTGAGGAAGTAACCGGAGTTCCAACGGGTTTTAAAGATTTAGATAAAATTACTTCAGGTTTTCAGGATAATGATTTGATTATTATTGCGGCACGTCCATCTGTCGGTAAAACTGCCTTTGCTTTAAATATTGCACAGAACGTCGCGATTCAAGCTCAGGAGAACTGTGCGATATTTAGTTTAGAGATGGGTGCTGAGCAGCTCGTCATGCGTATGTTGTGTGCAGAAGGCAATATTGATGCCCAACGACTTAGAACAGGTAGCTTAGAAGAAGAAGACTGGGGTAAGCTGACCATGGCGATGGGAAGTCTATCAGATGCTGGTATATTCATAGACGATACGCCAGGTGTTAAAGTGAATGAAATCCGATCAAAATGTCGCCGTTTAAAACAAGAACATGGGCTTGGCATGGTACTAATCGATTATTTACAGCTAATACAAGGTAGCGGTTCTAGCAAGGAAAACCGTCAACAGGAAGTTTCAGAGATTTCACGTCAATTAAAAGCACTAGCTCGTGAATTAGAAGTACCTGTCATTGCCTTATCTCAGTTATCTCGTGGTGTTGAACAAAGACAGGACAAGCGTCCGATTATGTCTGACATTCGTGAATCAGGAAGCATTGAACAGGATGCAGATATCATTGGTTTCCTATATCGTGATGATTATTATAATGATGAAACTGAAAAAGAAAACATTATCGAAATCATTATCGCTAAGCAACGTAATGGTCCGATTGGGACAGTCGAATTAGCTTTTGTTAAAGAATATAATAAGTTCGTAGATTTAGACCGTAGATACAACGAAGCGGACATACCGCCGGCTTAAAGAGCTCCTCACATTGTGTGAGGAGTTTTTGTTTACATATATAAAAAACTTCTATTCTTATACGTATCTGAATAGAAGTTTTTACTTGAAATCTTATAGCAACCATGGCTTATTCACTAAAAGTTACTCAACGTATCAACTATGACAATCGATAGAATTAACAGTACTACAAAAGTAATAATTAATCTCGCACTTAAATTTAATTTCATCAGAAATGTTTTAAATAGATAATATATGTTTTGAGTTGCCAAATCAAATCGCCCAAAAAATATATGTTTGTTACCCTTCAACACAAATTATAATTGAATAATAGCGACAATAATATTAAAGTTCTGTAAATTTTAAACTATTTGGTAATTTGATAGGCTATATTTCACATCAAAAAAGCCCTTAACAATCGTCAACAAAGTTGACAATTGTTAAGGATTGTCATAAAGTAAATAGTAAGGTAGATTTTACAATTCACAGATAGGAGCTATTAAAATGTTTAATGTTGGAGATGTAATTGTTTATTCAGTACATGGATTAAGTAAAGTTGAAGATATATGTGAAAAGACTTTTTCTAGTGTGACAAAAACGTATTATGTATTACGACCTCTAGATCAGGACAATTTAACTATAAGTGCACCTGTTGATAGTGATAAAGTCGTTATGCAAAAGTTGCTGGATACAGAGGAATCTGAGGAAATTTTACAATCATTTAATCAGCAGGGTATTAGCTGGATAGAAAATCCAAGACAAAGATTCAATAAATATCAGGAAATTGTGAAGACCGGAGACAGAAAGGAAATTGCTAAAATAGCCAATACATTAATGAAGAAAAACCTGGAGCTGAGTTTGAACAATAAAAAGCTATATGATCAAGATCACAAAATATTAGATTCGATTCAATACTTATTATTTGAGGAATTAGCCATTTCTTTAGATAAAACTGTTGATGAAATAAATGAACAGGTAAACAACATGATAAAATAGTCATCTAGGTACAAGAGTTGAGACCAAAGCATGATTAACAACTCTTATTTTATTGAACTTTAAGCTTCCACTCCCCAATCTGATTTTAATAGATCTTTTAAGAATGCCACCTGCTTTTCCCCAATTTTATCGGCTATTTTTTTCTCCAGTGAAGCTTTTAATGCCTCATTTTTTTCGTAGTATTCCTCTCCTAATGGAGTTAATTTTATGCATTTTTCTTTTTTGTTGTTTTTTACATTCATGACCTCAACTAGGCCTTGTGATTCAAGCCTTTTTATAAATTTATGTGTTGCCTGCCGAGAGATATCTACATTTTTTGAAACATACGAAATGGCTGGCTGTTTTTTGTATATTCTAGCCATAATAAACCATTCAGAATTGGAAATATAAATATCGCTGCTATCATTCCACAATTCCTCCGTGATTCTACGAAGCAAAAGATGACGCTCACTTATTAAGTCAACCAAATCCAAGTGTTCTAAATCCGAATCCAAGCGTTTTCACTCCAATCGATGTAATCAACAATTAATGTACAAAAAAATAAATAAATCGTCAACCTTATTGACATTAAAGATTGGGCATTGAACCAAGATTTTCCTTTAATGAATAAAACACGTACAAATAGTTAAAAGTATTTGTAAATGTTCGTTTTATATTGAAAAATAATATATTTGCTGATAGAATAACGATGGATTTAAGTTATTTCTTAATATTTAGGAGGCCTTTAGATGACAACAGCCGTAATTGTAGGAACACAGTGGGGCGATGAAGGTAAAGGTAAAATTACCGATTTTCTTGCTCAAGATGCCAAAGTTGTTGCGAGATATCAAGGTGGAGATAATGCAGGACATACGATTCAATTTAATCAAGAGACGTATAAATTACATTTAATACCTTCAGGGATCTTTAATTCAGATAAAGTTTGTGTTTTAGGAAATGGAATGGTCATTAATCCGAAAAAGCTCCTAGAAGAAATGGAATATGTCCTAGGCCATGGTATGACTTTGGACAAATTAAAGATCAGTAACCGGTCTCATGTCATTATGCCTTACCATATTAAATTAGATTACTTACAAGAAGAATCTAAGGGACAAAACAAACAAATTGGAACGACTAAAAAAGGCATTGGCCCAGCCTATTCAGATAAAATAAATCGTATCGGTATACAGATGGCAGATTTATTAGAGCCAGATGTTTTAAAGGATAAAATTCAACAACAGGCAGAAGAAAAGAATATATGGTTAGAAAAAGTATATGGAGAAGAGCCTATAAAGGTTGAAGAAGTTTATGAGGAATATATTCAGTACGGGAAACAACTAAAACCATATATTGAAGATACATCATTATTATTAGAAGAAACCATTGATCAACAAGACAATATTCTATTTGAAGGTGCTCAAGGTGTCATGTTAGATGTGGACCAGGGAACCTATCCATATGTGACATCATCAAATACCTCAGCTGCAGGGGTGGCAACAGGTAGCGGTATTGGTCCTAATCAAATACAAAGAGTAGTTGGGGTATCTAAAGCCTATACAACCCGTGTTGGAGACGGTCCTTTCCCAACAGAATTACATGATGAAATTGGCGAGCAAATTAGAAAAGTTGGCCATGAATATGGAACAACAACAGGACGAGCTAGACGGGTCGGTTGGTTTGATATTGTCGTTGCTCGTCACGCTAAACGAATTAGTGGAATGACTGATTTATCATTAAATTGCTTAGACGTTTTAAGCGGTTTAGATCAGATAAAAATTTGTATTGCCTATGACTATAAAGGGGAAAAGATTGAAACATATCCTGCAAATTTAAAGGTGCTTGAAAACTGTAAGCCAATCTATGAAGAAATGCCAGGATGGAAAGATGACATCAGACAAGTAAGAAGTTTTGATCAATTACCCTTACAAGCGCAAAATTATGTAAAACGTTTAGAAGAGTTAATTGGTACCCAGATCTCTATATTTTCAGTAGGCCCTGATCGTGACCAAACCGTTATACAAAAAGAAATTTATTAAAATTAAAGCTCCTAACCCTAGCGTTAGGAGCTTTAATATCGTCAAAATTCGACTTAAAATCATATTTTTTCAGAAATAAGCTTGTCAGCGACTTTTACATTGTGGTAATATTAACGCTGTTCGATTCATTTGGTCCGGTAGTTCAGTTGGTTAGAATGCCTGCCTGTCACGCAGGAGGTCGCGGGTTCGAGTCCCGTCCGGACCGCCATTAATTTGTTATACTTAAGGCTTCGCAAAAGGAAGAAGAACTTAATATGGCTTGGTAGCTCAGTCGGTAGAGCAACGGACTGAAAATCCGTGTGTCGGCGGTTCGATTCCGTCCCAAGCCACCATTTTTTGAACAACACAGACATGATTCTGTGTTTTATTTTTATATATGACATAAGTCTATAAGACTATTACAAAATTATTACGATTTGTACAAAATTCAAAATATTCATCAATATAAAGTAACATATTACACTTTTAATATAATATTACATTGCTTGTCTAGAAAATTTTACTAATTATTATACAAGTTCATTACAAAATGTAAACATAGGTTTATTTCAAATTAGACTATATGATAGATTATATAAGTGTAGTTATATAAAATTGTTAAAATACCAAATTATCTTAAGGATAATTTCTTTGGAGGATATAGTTGTGAGTACATGGGTAGGGAGAGTAAAAGAAGGTTTTCGTCAAATTAAAAACAATTCTTTGTTTAAAAAGACGATTCTAGTAACCTCCTTAGGTATGGGGGTTGCATTAGGGTCAGTTTATGCTGATTCTCTCAATGATAGCTTTGTAGATGTTTATCACGTTTATGTAGATGAAAAACATGTTGGGACAATTGAAAGTAAAAATGAACTTGAGCAATATATAGAGAAAAAGGAAACGCAAGCTGAAAAGGAATACGATCATATTGATTTATTACCTGAGCAAGATATTTCTTATGTTAAAGAAATTGTTTTTACACCAAAAGATGAAATTGATCAAGTTAAAAACAGCTTAGAAAATACACTTACATTTAGTGCATCTGCTGTTAAATTACAGATTGGTGATAAATTAATTGGTTATGTCGAGGATTTAGATGCCGCTAATAAAGCTATAAATAAGGTTGTTAGTCAGTATTTACCAGAAGGAATCAGCGAAGATTTTGAATTTCTAAAAAAAGAAGATAATCAAATTAAAAAGTCATCATTACTATCACATTTACCATCCGATGTAAAAGCAATAGCTAAAGATAGTGAAAAAAATAAAGAACAAATTAAACTAAATGACGGAACGATTGTGACTGATATTGGCTTAACTGAAAATATTCATTTTACGAACGATACGGTTGAACCAAATCAGTTATTAACAGCCGAACAATTACAAAAGCTACTCGAAAGAGGCGCTAAAGGTAAAAAAGTACATACCATTCAACAGAATGAAGTACTTGGTCAAGTCGCAATGGATTATGATCTATCAATGGATGAATTGCTTGATCTTAATCCTGACTTAGGCAAGAATTCCATTGTCCAAGTCGGCCAAGAGGTTTACGTAGAAGGTCGAAAACCGTATATTGACGTTTCTTATACAGTCATTAAAGAAGAGGAAGAATCCATTGATTTTGAAACTGTAACTAAAAGCACAGATTCTCTTTATAAAGGTCAAACAGAAGTGGAAGATCCAGGAAAAGAAGGTAAAAAGCTTGTAAAATATCGTGTCACGACTAAGAATAATGAAGAAGTCAGTAAGGAAAAAATAGAAGAAGAAGTTATTGAAGAACCTCAACAAAAAGTGGTTCTCCAAGGAACAAAGGTTATTCCTTCTAGAGGAACAGGACAGTTCTCGTGGCCAGCTTCTGGTGGTCGAATTACGAGTTACATGGGACCACGTTGGGGACGGTCACATAAAGGAATAGATATAGCAGGTACTAGTAACCGTACGATTAAAGCAGCTGATAACGGTGTAGTAACGTCAGCTGGATGGGATGGCACTTACGGTTATAAGGTAGAAATTGACCATAATAATGGATATAAAACTTTATACGCACACCTATCAAGTATTAAAGTTGAAGTTGGGCAAACCGTTAAAAAAGGACATCAAATTGGTGTGATGGGATCTACTGGTCGATCAACAGGCGTACATTTACACTTTGAAGTATTTAAAAATGGAAGTAACGTGAATCCGCTAAATTATTACTAAGGATGTATAAGCCTCTAGCTTGATAGCTAGAGGTTTTATTCATATTGTAATGAAAAATATCACTGATTGAATGCTATAAGATTTCTCTAACTACAAAGATGAAGGATTTTTATTGAAAATTGATGTAAAATAGTAACTAATAGACTGTTAAGTAAAACAAGGTGGTGTACCTCAATGAACTATAAAATTTTAGTTGTAGATGATGAAGAACCAATTGCAGATATATTGAAGTATAATTTACAAAATGAAGGCTATGAAGTTGTCTGTGCTTATGATGGGCATGAGGCTGTTGAAATGACAAAACAAGAAGAACCAGACTTAATTTTATTAGATATTATGCTCCCTGGTAAGGACGGCATGGAAGTATGTAGGGAAATTCGTAAAGATTATTATATGCCAATCATTATGTTAACGGCTAAAGATTCTGAGATTGATACGGTATTAGGTCTTGAATTAGGGGCTGACGATTATGTGACCAAGCCATTTTCTAATCGAGAGGTTGTCGCACGAGTTAAAGCCAATTTAAGAAGAATTGAGAGCGAGGAAGCCAGCCCAAGTGGCTCTATGACTCCCAATATTAAAATTGGTTCCTTAGAAATTAATCGTGAAAACTATTCAGTTTCACGTCATGGAGAACCGATTGATTTAACGCATCGTGAGTTTGAATTACTTCTTTATTTAGCTAAACACATTGAACAAGTTATGACGAGAGAACACTTATTAGAAACGGTTTGGGGTTATGATTATTACGGCGATGTTCGTACCGTTGACGTAACCATCAGAAGATTACGCGAAAAAATTGAAGAAAACCCAAGTAACCCGAACTGGATTGTGACAAGAAGAGGAGTAGGCTATTACATGCGAAACCCTAAATAGGAGTAGATATAATGGATAGGGTCTGGGGATTTTTTAAATCGATACAACTTAAAATGATTTTAATTTATATTCTGCTTTTACTAATCGCCATACAGGTGATTGGTGCTTATTTTGCAGAACAATTAGAAAATAGTCTAAGGGATAACTTTATAGAATCTGTTAATGATCGAGTTGAGCTTTTGACTTATAACTTAGAGCAGGCTTTCTCTGTGGAACGTACTGAGGAGACGGTATCTTTAAGGTCAGATGTAGGATCGATTATTAATAATTTTGATTCTGAAGATATAAACACCATCCAAGTTATCAATAATAATAGTCGTGTTATTGGCACGACTAATGAGTTTGATCAGATTAACGTTGGAAAACGTACAACCGAGCTAAGAATCCAACGGGCCCTTTCAGGTAACCAGACGGAGGATATCGTCTATAATCCAGAAAATGGCCAACGTATGTTGGTATTATCTGCACCTATATATAGTCATGCAAATATTGGTGAAGTGGTTGGAGCTCTGCATATTCAGGCATCTTTAGAAGGCGTATATGGCCAAATGAATGATATTAACCAAATATTTGCTAATGGGACTGTACTAGCCATCACCATATCGGCTTTACTTGGGATTTTAGTAGCTAGAACGGTCACCAAGCCAATAACTGAAATGCGAAAACAAGCTAAAGTTATGGGAGCGGGTGACTTTTCTCAAAAGGTTAATGTTTATGGTGAAGATGAGATTGGTCAATTAGCGGAAACATTTAATGAGATGAATGATAAAATTCAAGCCGCTCAAGCCTCTAAAGAGAGTGAAAGAAGGAAATTAAGCTTAGTATTAACTAATATGACCGACGGAGTCATTGCCACTAACAGTCAAGGGAACATCATTTTAACGAATCCACCTGCAGAAGACTTAATTAATCAACCATTTTCAGAGGTTAATCAGCAACCGTTAATTAAAGTTTTAGGTCTTGACGATGAGATATCAGACATCAGTGAATTAACAGATATGAGAAGTACCATTCTCGATTTTTCAGATGACCATCATCATTTACTAGTACGAGCAGGATTTTCCGAAGTTGAAGATGAGCATGGGGAAATGAGCGGTATTATTACGGTTCTTGGTGATGTAACCGAACAAGAAGAAATTGAGCGTGAACGCCGCGAGTTTGTTGCTAACGTATCGCATGAATTACGAACACCGTTAACGACGATGCGAAGTTATTTAGAAGCTTTAACAGATGGGTCAACTTGGAAAGATGAACAGATTGCCCCTAAGTTTTTGTCGGTAACACAAAATGAAACAGAGCGCATGATACGTCTAGTAAACGACTTGTTACAATTATCGAAAATGGATAATAAAGATTATCAGCTTTTTAAGGAACAGGTAAACTATATTGACTTTATCCACCATGTTGTCGATCGATTTGAATTAAACCTTAAAGAGGAAATTACGATTCATCGTAATTTACCTGATTCGAACTATTATGTATGGATCGATAAAGATAAAGTCATACAAGTTTTAGATAATATTATTTCAAATGCGATTAAATACTCGCCTGAGGGTGGGGAAATCTTAGTAGAAGTTGTTAAACGAAAACACCAATTATTAACGAAAATTACAGACCAGGGTGTTGGTATTCCAGAGGATAATCTAGAAAAAATATTTAATCGTTTCTATCGTGTAGATAAAGCACGGTCCAGACAGTTAGGCGGAACAGGATTAGGCCTAGCTATTGCCAAAGAATTAATCGAGGCCCATGATGGTGAAGTTTGGGCAGATAGTGAAGAATCGAAAGGGACAACTATTACGTTCCGTTTACCGTTAATGCAAGAGAAACGGGGGCATCGATCATGAAACTTGAACAAATTAAATCGATAGTCCTTTTCTTACTCGTCTCTTTTAGTTTGCTCATAACGTTAGCTCTATGGACTTATCAACCCCAATTTGAAGAATTAGAGCCACCAGATTACTTAGAGCAAACGAAGCTAAATGGCGTGGAGAAAACATTGAAGGAACTCATCTATCCTGAAAAGGTGATATTTCATAATTATAATGAACATAAGCAACTAACCGAAAAGTCAGACGAAATTTCTTTTTATAAAGAAATGCTGGAATGGGACTTTTCAACTATTAATCCATATTTGACTTCGAATGAAAATGTGATTAATCGCTATATTAATTGGGAAGAACCTTTGGGGTGGGTCCATGATAATCGAACACAAACGGTTGAAATTAAATTTCCTGTAGACATACCGATTGATTTAATTCATCAAATGTTTTCAATTGATAGTGAAGGGACGACGTGGGGGAATCAAACGTTTAATAAACTTTTCTATCATTTATCCCAATCTGATCAAGAAGTTGAGGTAATCTTTTCTTCTGATCAGCACTCAGAGGTTTTAATGGGGAAAATTCAATCCTCACAAACCTATCAACGAATTGCAGGCTTATTAAACAGTGAGCGTCTCATGGTTCATATGCAACGTTATAACTTTGGTCAACATGCCATTTATTTACCTAATAAAGAAATCAATATGCCCAACCATGCGTTGTTAACCGATAGTCTTTCAATTGAAACGATGAAAAATGTATTGTTTAAGAATCCATCATTAGTTGAACAGACATTATTAGACCAGAACACCTATTACACGGATGGAACGCGCGCACTCAGTACTGAACCCGTGTTAAGAAATGATGAGTACCTTGAGTTTGTCAATCCTCTATCAAATGAAAATGGTTATTCAAGCACTGAAGATATTATCGCTAATAGTATACAATTTACTAATGATCATACGGGGTGGACAGACGACTATAAAATTGATGACATTCGAGATACGATGAGTATGATTAAATATCGGATGTATTATGATGGTTATCCGATTTTTGATTCTAATATAGATCCGAGTTTAACGGAGATGGAGCAGCATTGGAGAAGTAATGGTTTATATCAATTAAAAAGACCATTATTTAAAACAAGTAATACCCATTTCTCAAGTGAAGAAGAGTATAAGACATTACCATCAGGTGAGATGGTTTTTGAAACGTTGCAACGTCTAAATGAACGAATATCTTTAGAGTTAATCGAAGAGGTTCAATTAGGTTATAAATTGGAAATTCGTAGTGATATATCCAATGTTCTCATTTTAGAACCTGAATGGCATATCAAATATCGAAACTCTTGGCGACCATTGAGTTACTTTACTGATATGCTCATGAACCAAGGGGTTGAATAGCATGCAGTGGGGCCAAATTAAAACAATCTTTATCATTAGCTTTCTAATCCTTAATCTATTTTTAGTTCAACAGTTAATGGATAAAATTGACCAAACTAATCTTGAAACGTTGGACACGACAACGTTAGAAGAACAGCTTGAAGCAGAAGGTATCGAATATACTCTACCTGAAAGCGGACAAAAGGAAACCTATGTATCGGCAGAACGCTATCAACTAACAGAAGATGATTTGACTCAATTAGAAGAAAAATTAGACACTCAGAATATTGCTGTTTTTAATGAAGTCATTGTCGGAGAATTTATAGAGCCTTTAGAAGTAGACATTGATGATGAGATGGAGCAAGCGATTGCGACCATAAAAGAAAACATTATGTATGGCGATCGTTATACATTTTGGGATTATTATGAGGAAGAAAATGTGTTATTATTTTTTCAGAACCAAAATGATCGAACGGTCTATTTTAATGAATCAGGTGTATTGATTGTGGTTCTTGATGAGGACGGACATGCCATTCAGTATCGCCAGACGATTTTAGAAGACGTCGTCAAGCAAAGTGAAGAACAGACCGTGATTGAACCCATTAATGCGTTAGACGTTTTATATTCAAATGGTAATCTCGTTTCACAGGATGAAGTGACGAGTATGAATATTGGCTATCATACGCTAGTCCCATTAGAAGATGGTGTACAAGTCTTAGGTGTACAAGTCTTTGTACCAACATGGGAAATCACCATTAACGGTGAAGAGACTTACTTCGTGAACGCAATGGAAGGACAATATATACCGAATGATGAAGCAGAGTTTGTAATAAAAATAAAAGAACATTTAAAGAGACAAATAGAAGAACTAAATCGGAGTGAAACAGAATGACGTTACGTTTTAGTGTTTTAGCATCGGGGAGTACGGGTAATGCGTTTTATATTGGAACTGATAAAGTTAATCTATTAGTTGATGCTGGTCTTAGCGGTAAAAAACTAGAAGGCTTATTAAATGAGATTCATGTAAATCCACATGAACTAGATGGTATATTAGTAACGCATGAGCATAGTGACCACATTAAAGGGGTTGGAATTGCCGCTAGACGTTATAATTTACCAATTTACGCTAATCCTAAAACATGGGAAGCGATGGAACCACACATCGGAAAGATTGATCAAGAGCAAAAATTTCATTTTGACATGGAAACGGTTAAGACGTTTGAGGATTTAGATATTGAAAGTTTTGGCGTCTCACACGATGCTGCAGACCCCATGTTTTTTTCCTTTCATTATGAAGGCAAAAAGGTATCCATGTTAACAGATACAGGTTATGTATCGGAACGAATGAAAAAAACAGTTGATAATTCAGACGCCATCTTGTTTGAATCTAACCATGATGTGGGTATGTTACAAATGGGCGGATATCCTTGGAACGTTAAGCGCAGAATATTAAGTGATAAAGGACACGTTTCAAATGAGGATGCTGCTGTCGCTATGTTGGATGTCATTGGACGACAGACCCAACATATCTACTTAGGCCATTTGAGTCAAGATAATAATATGATTGATTTAGCACGAATGAGTGTTGAACAAATTCTAAAGAAACACGATATTGCAGTAGGTGAAGAGCTTACCTTGGAGGATACAAGTCCAAATCAACCCACTCCAATTTGTTATCTATAACATCATTAAAGTTAAGGCGAGGTGTCGAAATTTGGGTTATTACGACGATCATGTGAATACTAATAAAAAGAAAAATGAACGTGGCTGGTTACTCCCTACTATTGTAGGGTTGGTATTAGGAGCCGTATTAATATTATTAGCTTTACCAGCGTTAGTTCAGTCCAACTTATTACCATATGATTTAACCGTAGAAGAAAATGAAGATGAAAATGTTAAGCTTAATCAAGGCCAAGGGGACGAAGAAACACAAACGGTTAATGTTAATATTAATTCACAAATGACTGAGATTGTTAATAATGTGTCTGACGCTGTTGTTGGTGTCGTTAACATCAAACAACAAAGCATTTTCGGAAACAATAATAATAATCAACAAAATGGAGTAGGGTCTGGGGTCGTTTATAAAAAAGATGATCAATACGCTTATATCGTAACGAATTACCATGTGATTCAGGGTGCTGATGATGTAGAAATAGCCTTTTCGGAAGATAAACAAGTAGAAGCGGAAGTATTAGGTGGAGACTTATACACAGACTTAGCTGTTTTAAGAGTAGATGCCGAGCATGCTGAACAAGTCATAGAATTAGGAGACTCAGATAACTTAAAAGTCGGAGAACCCGTTCTAGCAATAGGTAATCCATTAGGCTTACAATTTGCCGGTTCCGTGACACAAGGTATTGTTAGCGGGAAAGACCGTTTAATTCCACAAGACTTTGATAATAATGGTGTTGTTGACTGGCAAGCCGAAGTCATTCAAACTGATGCTGCGATTAACCCTGGCAACTCAGGCGGTGCGCTCGTCAATATGGATGGTCAGTTAATCGGAATCAATTCCATGAAATATGCATCAACACAATTAGAAGGTTTAGGCTTTGCCATTCCAATTAATATCGCTAAACCCATTATTGATGATTTAGAACAAGATGGTTCCATTACAAGATCATACATGGGTGTAGGATTATTATCCTTAACGTCTATTGCTCAATATCATTGGTATAATACATTAAACCTTCCTCAAGATATCGAAGGCGGTGTTATTGTTGATCAAGTGGAAAGAATGTCACCAGCCGATCAAGCAGGACTAGAACGATACGATGTCATTGTTCAAATCGATGATACGGAAGTCACGAACGTTGTGAATTTAAGACAATACTTGTATACCCAAACAAGTCCAGGTGAAGAATCCACGATCCAGTACTATCGTGATGGTGAGTTACAAGAAACAACCATTAAATTTGTATCTCAAGGTTCGTAAGGTTATGGTAGTCCCCGTTCGACTTAGTTGAACGGGGATTTTTAACGCACTCAGGCTTTCGCCATTTTGCTATAAATCAAGTTTTTCTCTATAACAAGTCTCACAATGTTCGGAAATAACTTATTCACAAATAAAACGATGTTATACACAAATTGTGGGTAAATAAAATTTAATCAAGCATATATTGTGCTTAATCCTCAAAAAATAACTAAATAAGAGGCGAACATATGTTAATATGTTGATAAATATGTGGATAAGTGCCTTTTTTGTAGATAATTTGGCACTTATTAAGGAAAATTAACAACAAATCCACAGTTTTTGTGGATAAGATGTGATTAATTGGGATAACTCCTGATTTAAAGGTTTTTCTAAGGTTGGCTTAACTAGGCAAATCATTTCAGATACGTTATCGTATTGTTCGGAAAATCTATAGGAGGCTGTTTAATGGACATTAAAATCATTTCAGTTGGAAAACTAAAAGAAAAATACTTAAAACAAGGGATTGAGGAGTATTTAAAGCGTTTAAAAGCGTACGCTAAAGTGAAAATTGAAGAGGTACCCGATGAGCATGCACCAGAAAATTTAAGCGATGCTGAAAAAGAAGACGTTAAAAACCGAGAAGGTGAAAAGATACTCACAAAATTATCCACAGATACTTATGTGGTGAGTTTAGAGATTCAAGGGAAGTCATTAACCTCTGAGGATTTTGCAAGGAAACTGGACGACCTTGCGACGTATGGAAGGAGTAAGGTCGCATTTGTCATTGGTGGATCATTAGGGTTAAGTAAGGCTGTAAAGAAACGAAGTGATTTTGCGATTTCCTTTAGTAAGATGACTTTTCCACACCAGCTGATGCGATTGATTTTATTAGAGCAGATATATAGGGCGTTTAAGATTAATCGGGGTGAACCGTACCACAAGTGAACAAAAAAATTACATTCAGGACATTTGTTCGCCCAAAATGAAGTTAGACACTTATCAACCTTCTTATTAACTATAGAGTGAGAAACAAGGAGCAAATGAAAGGGAAAAAGCTGTTTAAACTAGACTAAAGCTAAATCAAGGGATGGCCAGCTAAGTTGAATTTTCACCTAAGATAACTGAAACCCCCATCGAAGCTGTTAAAGAAACTTATGAGCTACCGCTTTGATTCCATTGATGGTTATTTAAGTAAAATAAAAAGACAAGTGATATCGTTTAACTGCTAAAATTAGGGAGGGGTCCTAACCCAAGAATATTTTAGGGAAGTAATTATTAGTTGTTATTAATTATTACTCAGCATAGCCAAGATCATTTAATGTTAAATCGTGAAAGTCCTCTCCTAGTTTATATGACGTAACTCGCTTGTCACCACTTGCAGGTTGAATGATTCCATTTTCAATCCATTGATTGGACCATTTAGAGATTGTCCTTGAATGGACTTGAAATAATTCTGCTAATTCTTTTGGTTTTACTGGCCTATTTCTTTCTAGAAGATAACGTAACAATATTTTTTCATTTGGTTCAAGACGCCTGACTTTAGGATCTATACCGTTATTAGCATATCGTTTTGACAGGTTTGCAACTTTCTCAAATGCAAGGGCCATGATTCGAACAAAGTATTCAATCCACGGGGCTAAATCTTTAGGTTCATTTCTACCACTATAATAAAGTGGGGGTAACCCCATCTGTATATTTTGATAATATCCTTGTAAATCATCAACGTAATATTCTTCCATAGAATGAAATCCTTTTACATCATAATCGGCTAAAGACAAAATGTACGAAGCAAGGGCTCGAGCTGTTCTCCCATTTCCATCTTCAAAAGGATGTATGGTTAAAAACTGATAGGTTGCAATAGCAGCTTTAATTGGTGCAGGGAGTTCATTTTCATTTTTAATCCATTCTATAAATTCTGACATAAGTGATGGAACATCCGAATATTCTGGAGGAATGTAATCTGGTTGTCCAGTAATATTATCAAAAACTGCAAATAAAACACCAGGTGGTGTGGGGCCTCTATATTCACTCTTAAATGGCTTTCTTCCTGCTCCTTGCTGAACAATAATAGAATGGAGCTTCTTTATAAAAGTTTCTGTGATTTGAACTCCTTTTTGCTTTTCTCTAGATAGATAGGAAAGAGCTTCCCAGTAGTTACGGACTTCTTGTTCAGCTGGTATACGAGCTTGGTTTTGTTTTTGTTTGACTACACGTGATACCTGTTCGAAATCCAAAGTGTTTCCTTCAATCCTTGTGGAATAATGAGTCATTTTAAGCTTTGCTTGTTCTTTTAAATTGCGTTCAATATGGGCTGGAATAGGCATAACGTCAACTATCGCACGGGAGTGTTCAATTGACATCAAGTCTCTGACCATCATATTAGTATAGGAAAACGACGGGTGATACAATAGATATCCCATCCTTTACAAAATGTTTTCTACACAAATTATACCTTATTGAGACTTAAAACGCTTTAATCATTCCTTAATTGTTCTTTAATCATTCTTTATTTGTTCTCTATTTATTGTTTTTTAATGGTCCCCTGAAATTTAATTTTGTACAAAAATCTTAAATAGTTATTGACACAAAATTATTAATTCTCCTTTCTTGTGTTAAAGTGAACCATTTGACAAATAGATCCGGTTAATGTGGATTTTAAAGTAAGGGTCAATCCCCCGTTGCATTAAAGCGTTATTTGACTGGGAGTCTGACCCTTATATTCTTAAATTATGTTGCCATTAACTCTTCCAGATTCCCCGTTCATGATTTAGTACTTATAGAACAGTTCTAATCATAGTCTTATAAAAGAAAACAATAAGAAAGGGGTCAGTTAGTTGCAAAAGGTTAAAGTTAAATTACGGCCCATTGTAAATAGGCTAAATTTGCCTACTGTTTTGAAAACAGCTATACTTCCAGGTGACTCAATTGAAAGATTATTTATTGTAACCCAGGTAGGAGAGATCTTTTACGTAGGAAACGGTGAAATAAGGACTTTTTTAGATATTCGCCCGCGAATCATAAAGCTAGGTGTATCTGGTGGTGGATATGATGAGCGTGGATTGCTAGGGCTAGCGTTTCATCCTGAATTTTCTTATAACGGTCTGTTTTATCTTCATTATTCAGTAGCTGGAACTCAGGGTCCCGGTGCCGGTTATGACAATTTTAAGCCTGACCCGTGTGATCCCAAAACCTTAAATCTAACGTGGATAAATAGAGAAACGCAATATGATCATATTGATACAGTTGAGGAATGGATGTTGCAATCGAATGGGCAGCCTCAAAAACGGCGGACAATACTTAATTTAAGAAGACCATTTTCTAATCATAATGGTGTTAATAGCTTAAACTTTTCACCTGAAACGGGAAGGCTTGTTTTAACAACCGGGGATGGTGGATCGGGCTATGATCCTTTTAATTTAAGCCAGGATGATCTAGAAATCGCGGGTAAAATAATTGAGATTGATGTAGGTAAGAATGTATACATCAATAATCCACCGATTGTCACACGTTTTAATGAACTGCCCACTACTATTCAGGAAACACTCACGGTAATTGCCAAAGGTGTTCGCAATATTCCAGGGATTTCATATCAAATGTATTATAATCATTATATTAAATATGTGGGGAATGTCGGACAGGATTTGACAGAGTCGATTTTTTCATTCGTACCTTATAAACCAATACCGGTTACTCAGCTTGTTCAAGCTTCTTTAGGAAACACCGAACCTGACCAAGAAGGGTTTATTAACTTTGGCTGGCGGGGATGGGAAGGTGCTTTGCCTACTTCGTTTATAAGGGAGTGTACGAATAATCCGAATTTGGATGAGAAAACGATTGCTTATTACGATGAAGCGATTAAAACTTCAGTGAGGCGGATTCAGCCATTAACTAGTTATTACCATCAAGATCCCAGGCCCGATAAGTTTGCGGGAACGGCACTTACAGGGGTCCAATCATATATGGGGGAAGACATCCCCGCTTTAACGGGAAGTGTTGTGTTTACCGATATTGCCCAGAAGGAAGACACACAAACTCATGCTAGAGGCGTTTTAGCTTATACTAGGATGAGACCGGATTGTAAACTGAATGATTTTAGTGTTATTGAAATCGATTATAATTTTGGGTCTCAATCAGCTTATTTTGTTAGTCTGGGAACGAATCTAGACCAAACCAGATTATATTTAGCGGTATATGACTCTATGCAAGTGACTGATTTTAACCAAGGCACCGTTTTTGAAATAGTTCCATAAATCATTCTATAAATCTCTTGAATGGATTTAAATAAATAGAAGTTAAAGCCAAGGGTGCAATGGCGGCCCTTGGTTGTTTATTTTTATAGGTATTAAAATTTGTAGAATCACTAAAGGATCATTATTTTTAATCTTTTAAAAATGATTAAAGCTATTTCAACCCAGAACCAGCTATAAAGTAAAGTAAATAAAAATATACTTCCAGCTGTAAGAAATGAAAAGGAATCAGAGACGGCTGGACCTAAAATCGGAAATTGAAAAATATATAGTAAACTCATAATTCCTAACATTAAAAGTATTGCACCAGTCATAATAATACTTAATCGCTTTCTAAAATAGTAAAAAGATGCCCCAACGCCAAGCCCTAACAATCCTGTTGTGAAAGGAAATATAATGAGTTCAGTTGGCTGTAGGATAAATAACAACATAATTGTTAGGAAATAGGACATTACGCCAAATGGAATGGAAAGCATGGAACATAACAGAATAGGTGCTGTGGCGAACGGACTTATAAGATAACCTATACCTGGTAAAAAGCCACCAGCAGCTTGGAGAATAGCAGCAATACTGGCAAAAATAGAAACTAAAACGAGCCTCATCGTTTTGTTATTCTTTTTGAATCTGATTTGATATAAACGAACCTCATCGGAAATAGGTTTAAAAAAATACATATTTCCACCTCAATCTATATCATTCATACTTACCATACATTATATTTACTAATATTAGAGGTAGAACTTAATAGTCCAAACATCAATATCCTATGTCATGCAAAATAAGCTATGGAACGGCATCCAGATTGACTTTAGTCACTTCAAGTAGAATGATCAAACATGGTTTTATAAATAATTGTTTCTTTACAAACAGATACACAACAGTGGTGAATTTTTGTTTATGAGTACTATTAAAGTAGCACTTTCGAACCGATACTACATATTAGGCAGCCAAATTAATAATAATTGGAAATAGAGGAGGAGTGAGACATTTACTGTTCAGAATGTGGATACAAACTTAATAAAGAAGCAAAATTTTGTTTTAAGTGTGGATCACAGGTGTCTGAAATACAAGATGAAATTTCTGCCACACAAGAGGATTATTATTCACCTACATATCAAAGAAACAGACGAGAAACCCAAGAACAAAATGAACAACCTGATACTATGTATGCAGGATTTTGGCAACGAGTGTCAGCTACTATAATAGACTGCACACTTTGGATTCTATTCATTGTTGCCATAGTATTATTTTTACCTATAGATGAAAGGGCTTATGGCTTAATTGGATTATTCTTGGCATGGATGTATTATGGATTGCTTGATAGCTCTACATGGCAAGGAACAATAGGAAAAAAGGCTATGAATATTATTGTATGTGATAAAAACGGTGACAGGATTTCTTTTCTAAGAGCCACAGCCCGGTACTTTTTCCATCTATTATCTAATCTAACAATGTTGATCGGATATCTGATGGTTGCGGTAACAGAGAAGAAACAAGCACTACATGATATGGCTAGTGGATGTGTTGTTCAAATAAAAATACTAGATAGCAGGAGTGGGGATAATGACTAGATTTATATTGTTTATAGTAATAGCCATCTCTACATTGTCCGTAGCTGTATTGTTATCGAATACCAGTCATTCATCGTATACAACAAGTATCTTGGATGATCAGTTCAAAGATGATTCAGAAAAGATATTTGGGACAATAAATCATTACTTTGAACATGGTTACGAGCTTAATGAAAAAGATGTGCAATCGTTCGAAGAATATATATTAAAGTACAAAAGTGACGAAAAAACTACGAAAGAAACAAATATATATGATCTTGTGGTAAACATTATATTGGATGCTAAAGACTCCTATGAAGTGAACCAACGTGAAGATGCATATGCTTTAAGGGATGCATTAGAAATGTATTTAACACATCGACAAGAATTGAAAGGATATATTAGTCCCGATGATAGTGGTTTAGAGATGGTGGCTGACAAGTCTGTTAAACAAGATGATAATAAAGGTGATTCGCTAAAAAACAGTGAATCAGATGATGATGATGGAAATACGGATTCGGTGGTTAGTGCGAATGTAGCAGAAGATAAAGAAAAGGAACATACTGATTCTACTAACTTAGGCAGTGCTGGGGATAAAGCACCTGATTTTCAGCTTAAGCAAATTAATAAAAATAATGAACTTGAAACTATTCGTTTAAGTGATCTAGAGGGCAAAGGGGTTATTCTTAATTTTTGGACATCCTTCTGTAAACCTTGTGAAGCAGAAATGTCTTATATGCAGAAATTATATGAGGAATATCAGGATAAGGGAATAGAAATTGTTGGTATAAATTTAGATGCAAGTGAGCTAGTTGTACACCGTTTTATTGATAAACATGACCTTACTTTCCCCACATCGCATGATAAAAACAGCAAGGTGAGGGATTTATACAAAATTGGCCCTATACCGAGTACCTTTTTTATCAGTCCGGATGGGGAAATCGATGAAATTGTAGAAGGTGTCCTGACACTTGAAAAATTGGAACAACATTTTAAGCAGATTCAACCGAAATAAAACTGGACAAAACGCGATTATAACGGGACATAGGGGACAGGTTCCTCGTCCTCGTCCTAATCACGATATTTTTTTAACAGGTACAAGGAACCCCGTCCCTCGACAATGAAATTGAAATGGTAAAGAGATTAATTGATGAAGGTCTAAATGTTAATACGGGTATAAAAGGTTTGAGATATTAGAGATGCTGGGGATGTAGGAGAAGATTCAAACCTAACAAGTTTGGCAGTTAATTATCCGGCCATACTAGTCATGATTAGTGTAGCCGTTCTATTAATTGGATATCTACCAAGGTTGACGAGTTTAATTTAGCTATATGTATTATATTCCTTCATCGTTCTGTACATGGGTGGATTATTCCAGTTAGAAGATTGGATTGGCCAACTGACTTCATTCGGGCATATTCCACAGATTCCAGTTGAGGATATGACATGGATGTCGATTATCTTGTTAATTGTTTTCGCAGCTGTTGTAACAGTTGTTGGTTTTATTGGATATAATAAAAGGGATATTCAAGGTTAAATGATTTGACCTCGGGTTCAATTATTCTTGAACTTGAGGTTTTCCTTTATTCAAATATATTATATAGAACATGTTCAACTTAAGACGCATCAATGGTCGCGACTTTTAAACAGCTTCAATCTATTATATAATAGAGTAGATTAATATAATATTATTCGTGTATATTTATAAATCTTAAGGATGATGAAATAAAATGAGTAGCGAACATAATAAAACAGACGTGATTTTAATCGGTGCTGGCGTCATGAGTGCGACGTTAGGTACCATATTAAAAGAATTAGCGCCTGATTGGGAAATCAAAGTGTTTGAACAGCTTGAGGAACCAGGCGAGGAAAGCTCTAACGAATGGAATAATGCAGGTACAGGACATTCTGCACTGTGTGAGCTTAACTATACACCAGAGGAATCAGATGGATCAATTAATACTAAGAAAGCTATAAAAATAAATGAACAGTTTCAAGTTTCTAAACAATTTTGGTCCTATCTTGTAAATCGCCAACTACTAGAGCGTCCACAAGACTTTATCAAGCCACTTCCTCATATGAGTTTAGTGAGAGGGGAGGACAATGTTAAGTATCTAAAAAAACGATTTGAAGCATTGTCGAATAATCCTCTTTTTGATGGAATGGAATTTTCCGATGATCCGGAAAAATTAAAGGAATGGATTCCGCTTATCATGCAGGACCGAACATCTAATGAGCCTGTGGCGGCAACTAAAATCGACTCGGGAACAGATGTTAACTTCGGTGCATTAACACGTAAATTATTCGACCATTTACAGGAGCAACATGTTGAGGTTAAATACAAGCACAGTGTTGATGATATTAGCCAAAACCGCGATGGCTCATGGGAGTTGGAAGTGCGTCATGTCCAAAGCGGTAGGGTTGAAACGCATACGGCAAATTTCGTCTTTATCGGTGCTGGTGGCGGTAGCTTACATTTATTACAAAAAACCGGTATTCCTGAGGGGAAAAATATTGGAGGATTCCCGGTAAGTGGTTTATTTATGGTATGTAATAATCCAGAAGTGGTCGAGCAGCATCAAGCAAAAGTATATGGAAAGGCTGCGGTTGGTGCTCCACCAATGTCTGTTCCGCATCTAGATACAAGATTTATTGATAACAAAAAATCGTTGTTGTTTGGACCGTTTGCCGGTTTTTCACCGAAGTTTTTAAAAACCGGTTCACCATTTGATCTATTCTCTTCAATAAAACCAGATAATATCTTAACGATGTTATCGGCTGGTGCAAAAGAAATGAAATTGACTAAATACTTGATCCAACAAGTGATGTTATCGAAAGAAAAGCGTATGGAAGAATTACGCGAGTTTCTTCCTAATGCCAAAAGTGAGGATTGGGATTTAGTGGTAGCGGGTCAACGTGTACAAGTCATTAAAGATACAGAAGAAGGTGGCAAAGGAACCCTTCAATTTGGTACGGAAGTTGTGAGTGCTGAAGATGGCTCCATCGCTGCATTACTGGGTGCGTCTCCAGGTGCTTCTACCGCCGTTTCGATCATGCTTGAAATCATTGAAAAATGCTTCCCGCAACGTTTAGAAGAGTGGGAACCAAAGATTAAAGAAATGATTCCTTCTTATGGTTTATCGCTAATGGAGAATCCTGATCTTATCCATGAAATTCATAACTCAACAGCACAGGCGCTTGGCTTGAAGGTTCCAAAGCAATCACATTCAAACGGAAAAAACAGTGTGTTACAAGAAGCATAATTGGCCACTACGGCATTATGCTTTTTTTTTATGCTATTATTTATTTCAAGAATTTTTATAAATTTTGAATTTTTCTATTGAATCGCACGTTACGTGTTGTTTTATACTGTAGAAAATAGATTGAAGGGGTGAAGGAATGTATTCTATAGGACAATTGTCAAAGAAAACGGGAGTCACTGTAAGAACATTGGATCATTATGATGAAATTGGTTTGATTAAACCTTCGTCTAAAACAGATGGCGGCCATCGTTTATATAATGAGGACGATGTTATGAGGTTAGAGCGTGTTTTAGCCTTAAAATTTATGGGTTTTAAACTGGAACAAATCAAGAACATATTAAAAGATTCAACATCGACTTGGCTGGAGTCCATTCAAGAACAATTGGAAATGGTTAAGCGTGAACAAGAGCGTTTAAAGACGTTGGAGCAAGCACTTCTGGGTATATCGTGTTCGATTGAGTATGAAGGAGAAGTCAACTGGTCTATTATATTTAGCACCATCCAACTGTTTCAACAAGACCCTGAAGATGTATTACAGCAATATAAAAGTTATTTGAGTGAAGACGAGATGGAAAAAATTATGGATATGAACGCACAAATGAGTAAGGAAGATATGAGGGAATGGATGGAAATTATTAGTGATATCAAGGCTAATCTTGAAATTGACCCTGCATCAGAAAAGGCTCAACAATTGGCTGAACGTTGGATGAATCTTGCAGAGAATATATTTGGAAATGATGAAGAATTACTTGGTGATATGTGGGATGCACTACAAAATTTAAAAGAGGGCATTGTTTTTTACCCTATGGATAAAGATGTGATTGAGTTTATTGAACGTGTATATATGGCAAAGGAGGAGGTAAAATGATTCTTGATGTAAACGGTGTAACGAAGGTATTCCCTGGTCAAAAAAAGTCCAAGACAGTTGTTAATGATGATCTTACATTCAGCATAGAGGAAGGTGAAATATTTGGACTTTTAGGACATAACGGTGCAGGAAAAACAACCTTGGTCAATCAGATTTTAGGGTTATTAACTCCGGATAATGGAGAGATTAATTTGCTTGGTGAATCTGTCATTCAATCACCAGCCAAGGCAAGGTCCATTTGTTCTGTGCAACCGCAATCTCAAGTACCACTAGGCAATCTTACTCCAAAACAGGCTGTTACGCTTATGGGAAAAATGCGTGCAGGAAATAAGTTTGATCCGAAGCGGGTGGATATATTATTTGAAGCGCTTGATATGGTTGAGTGGGCTAATACCATGGGTGAAAGGCTTTCGGGTGGGGTGCGACGATTAACAAACTTTTGTATGGCAGTCATTGCTCCCGGTCAATTAGTCATCCTGGATGAACCAACAAATGATGTGGATCCAGTTCGTAGACGTTATTTATGGCAGGTGATACGTGATCTGACAAACGATGGTACGTCCGTTATCCTCGTAACCCACAATGTTATGGAAGCTGAGAAAGCAGTTGACCGTGTGGCCATCATGCACCAAGGGAAATTCCTAGCCCAAGGGACCCCTTCAGATGTAAAAAGTTCAGTTAGCAACTTGATGCGTATTGAACTCTTACTGGTAAAAGAGTCAGTAGATATGGAGATACCAAGCTGGGCACTTTCCACTTATATGAATGGGTCACGATTAGTTTTCTCAATCAATCCAGCAACAGTTCTATCAACTATAGAGTGGGCAAAAGCTCAAATGGATCAAGGCTTTGTTATCGATTACTCTTTGTCACCTACGACCATTGAAGATGCCTTTATTGCGTTAACTTCTAAAAAGGAGGTGGTATAGTCATGAATACATTAAGTCATTACAAGTACGTCTTTCAAATGCAATTTTTAAGAAACGCAGGTTTTTTAGTATTTATGGCATTGATTCAAATATTGATCTCAATCGGAATTGTTATTGGTTTTACCTACCTAATTCCAAATCCTGATACACACTCGATCCTCTTTTTGGCAACAGGTGCACCGACAATTATTTTGATTATGGTAGGATTAGTTATTTTGCCTCAACAAATTGGTACTGCTAAAGCGGATGGATATATGGAATTTATAAGGACTTGGCCTGTTAATCGGTCTGTGATTTTAGGGGCTGATACAACGATGTGGTTAATCATTTCTATTCCAGGAATTGTCGTCTCATCAGTCGTTGCACATTTTATGTTTAATCCTGGCTATGACGTTTCATGGACGGTAATACCAGCTTTATTATTGATTGCCTTAACATCGATTGGTGTCGGATATGGATTTTCCTATTTATTGTCACCAACAGCATCTCTAAGTATTTCTCAGGTAGTTGTGTTTGGAGCACTTATGTTTTCACCAGTAAATTTCCCGATGGATCGACTACCCGAATGGCTTCAGACACTTCATGAAATACTACCAATCTATTCAATGGCAGAAGTGATGCGCGCATCATTGGCTGCTTCTACCTTTGATGCAACTCTGGGGAATTATTTTAATTTATTTATATGGTGTGTATTAGGGTATGGTGGAGCTATCTTTATTTTGAATAAAAAATAGAAGTGATGATTAATAAGTCATAATTTAAAAGAGAGTATCATCTTTGAAGAGATACTCTCTTATTTTAAATCGTTATTGTCCGTAGAAAATATGGTATAGGTTTTGATTTTGCCCTCGGGCAAATACGTCAATACGGTTAGGCCCCCACGATACAGAAGCGGGATGTGAGGTTAAATTACCACCAAGACTTTGCCAATTCTCCCATTGTTGGCCATTCCAAGTACGCTTATAAAGCTGATTGTCTGTGCCTCTAACAAAGACATCGATTTGATTGGTGCCCCGTGATGAAGCAGTAGGTGCTCCGATTAAGGTACCGCCAAGGCTTTCCCAGTCACTCCACTGGTTACCGTTCCACCACTTGTGAATTAGGTCTTGGTTCTGCCCTCTAGCGAAAACATCAATACGGTTTTGCCCCCAAGACACCGCGGCAGGGTGTGAGGTTAAATTGCCACCAAGGTCTTGCCAATCTTCCCAGCGCTGGCCATTCCAAGTTCTTTTATAAAGGCGGTTGTTCGTACCTCTGACAAAGACATCAATTTGATTGGAACGTTGTGAAGAAGCGGCAGGACCACTAGTTAGGGTACCACCGAGGCTTTCCCAGCCACTCCACTGGTTTCCGTTCCACCAAATATGGTAAAGGTTTTGGTCTGTTCCTCTCGCAAACACATCAATGCGGTTAGGTCCCCAAGAGACAGCAGAAGGTGGTGAAGTTAGATTACCACCAAGGCTTTCCCAGCCACTCCATTGATTACCATTCCACCACTTGTGAATTAATTCTTGGTTTGGACCACCTGCAAAGACATCTAATCGATTAGCTGACCAAGATGAAACGCCAGGAGCTGAGCTTAATGTACCGCCTAAGTTTTCCCAACTTGACCAACCTGGTGTAGGCTGTTCTCCATTCCCATTCCCGTTAAGTTGATTTAAAGTAATTTGGATAACATTGGTTAAAATACGATCAATTAGGTTTTGAGGGACATTAAATTGTCTAAGGAAAAGGTTGACCCATGGGATTTGTCTTCTAAATTGGTCATAAATCTGGCTAGCGGATTGGTTTGTATTAGCTTGATTTAAGGTGAAGTTGACAACTAGTAAGAAAACATAATCAATAAATTGTCTGTTTACGCCAGATCGGGTCAGTTGAGTATATAAGTTATTATGCTGTGATCTCAAGATTTGCATGACTTGTTGAGCATTTGGTTGACGAACACTGTAATAATCATACATAGGTACATATACAGGTTCATTAAATGGATATCTATACATTTAAATTCCTCCAGTTTTTAATTAATATATGCAACCAGTAGGCTAAACGGAATTCGATGTGAAGAGATTGAAAAAATACTGTAAAACAAAAAATCTATTGAAACAGAAATTTATATAAATAATTAGATACACACATACCATAATAGTTTCTATGAAATATATTAAAGTAAATATGTTAAAAAGGAGGTTATTAAGTTGCAAAAATCCATTTGTGAATTACTAGAAAATATTCCTCCTGGAACACAAATAGAAGAAATAATGGTTAATGGAGAGGATGTATCAAAGGTAGAAGAATTGATGGAATTTGATCCTTTAACTGGCTTAGTATACTTCACTAATAGTTCTAATAATACTTTTGTGGCTAACTGTCAAAAGATAGATATGATTGAGTTTAAGAGTGAATAAACAAGAGTTAAAGTCATTTCAAAAAAACATCTCCTGGACTCAGGAGATGTTTTAATTATGCAAAAGTTGACTAGGTCTGCGTATTCTTTCGATCATGAATTTTTAATATGAGTTTCGAGAATTGATTGACAAAAGGTAGGGCAATTAAGGAGCTCAGAACGTTAAATATAACACTGATATGAGCAAGCTGTATATCCGGTCGATCTGCTAAATGAGTACCTATTTCGGATAGTACACCAATGAGTGGGAAAAAGACGATTACACCTAAGACATTAAGCCAAAAATGAGACCAAGCCGTGAGTCTTGCTTCTCGACCTCCACCGATTGAAGCAAGCCAAGCATCAACACAGGTACCTATATTGGCCCCTAGTACAACGGCTACGGCTGTATCTAATTGCAAGGATCCAGCTGCTATAAATCCCATCATAATACCTGTTGTAGCTGTACTTGATTGAATAATAGCTGTCATAACAGCACCAAATATAACAGCTAGGAAAAGGTTGCTGTCTAAGCTTAAAAACAATTCATGCACCTTCTCCATTTCTCTAAGCGGTGCTGCTAATGTTTTAAATCCCCACATAGCACCAAATACAGCAGATAACCCTAGTAAAGCCATACCACTATTTCTTATAGCTTTTCTATTAATTAGAAATAAGATTCCCCCGATGATGGCAATGGGAATAATCAAAGCATTAATTTCTAACGTAATGATTTCGGCTGTGATCGTTGTCCCAATATTCGCACCTAAAATAATCCCAATGGCTTGAGAGAAGGTGAGCATTTGTCCGGCAACTAATCCAATTACTATAATTGATACGGCAGAGCTACTTTGTAGTATGGCGGTAACCACGATGCCTAATAAAAGCCCTTTCCAGGGTGAATCGGTTAATACAGCCAGCCAATTTTTTAATCGATCAGCAGATAAGTTAAAAAGTCCTGTTCTTACAAGAAACATTCCAAATAAGAACAATCCTAACGTAAGGATAAATAATATTAATTGGATCATTGCGCCACCCCCTTTCCAAAAATATTAAAGATTAATACACGATTTGAATTTAATAGAGTAGGGAGCTTGGTCATTTCCCTACTCTATTAAGGGAGATGTTGAATCATTTTTAATCCTTAAAGCGTTCGGTTGAATCCTGCAATGCAAGAACTTTTTCTGGGACTGGGCGAACAGTAATGGATTTTGGTTCCGGCTCTCGATCTTCTATAAAAGTACTTAGCATTTTGGTTGTTTCTTGCTTAGTTAGTACTCTTATTGCAACTCCACCACAAATGAAAAGTCCAGCGAATAGGGAAAACAGTAATACTTCGATCATGTTTTCACCCCCTTTTGTTAATTACATTATGTAGGTGAACGGGGACATGCTTGGGTAAGGGGAATGGGAAAGGTTAAAATGTGTGGACAACTAAACACAGTAGTGGAAAAGATAGATATAGTAAGTTATAGAAATGAGGAATATAATAATGGCACCAACCATCTGATCTGATGATTGGTGCCACTTTTGATTAAATTTATATCATAATTTGGACTTTGTTGATTGTTCATAGCGGTGTACTTTCTTAAGTTCACCGCATGAACACAAACCCTAATTCTTTTACCACTCTCTCTTAAGGAGATCCTTTTTGTTTATTAAAATTAAATTATCTACTAAAGAAAACTTGTCGATTGACGAGTCTTTTAGGCGAAGTCAGAGAAGTAGTTGCACTTATGCAGGTAAGA
Organism: Tenuibacillus multivorans; assembly: GCF_900103915.1. Classification (GTDB taxonomy): domain Bacteria; phylum Bacillota; class Bacilli; order Bacillales; family Alkalibacillaceae; genus Tenuibacillus; species Tenuibacillus multivorans. The sequence goes on from NZ_FNIG01000001.1 coordinate 136,332, forward strand.
TAAATTTTTATTTTCTTACCTACCAAAAAAATCGCGGGACTCATCAATACGATGTCGCCCCACGAATTTTTATGTTACTAAGCTTTGCCCAGACTCTCGGAATCGTTTAGAGGTTTGCACCAAAGTAAACGCTAAGCCTTACTAAATCTTGGATTTCATTATCTCTTGGACTACGTGTATAAACCCAAATCTCTCCAACATTTGAAGTTGGCTGTTGGTCAAATGGTAGAGAGCTTTGGAACCAACCGTATGCTGGCGCTCCAAGGCTTGCTGTAACAGAACGTTCATTTGATACAACGACACCATTACTATCACGAACTTGATGAAGAACGTTTCCTTCAAAAGCTCTTGCCCATCCAGCAATCTGTTGGTTATTCATTAAGACTGTACCAGGCACTGGAGTAATGACGGCGATATTTTCTGACGTTGGTAATGGAATAATTAGAGAAAAACCTGGCCAAATGGTCTCAGGCGAGAATCCAGGACGACCTAAATTGGCTCGAATAATGTTGGATCGGTGAATGCCAAAACGTTGTTCAATTTGGTAAAGATTATCTCCTGGTTCAACATTGTAAATTTTGGCTGGAACAACTAATTGTTGACCAATATTAATAGAGTCTGGATTATTGATTTCATTAATTCCAGCAATTAACTCAATATTCGCAGAAAATCTGGTTGATAATTGATTAAGTGTATCACCTGGTGAGACGTGATAAAAAGTAGAAGCATAAGTAGTTGTGACCCTGGATGGAATCACTAGAATCTGTCCTGGAAATATCATTCCCGGGTTGGCTACTGGTGGATATAAGTAATTAGCATCTGCAATAGCTTGTGATGTACTGGAAAACTGATTAGCAATACTATAGAGTGTATCACCCTGTTGGACGGTATAAATAAAGTGGGTATTAGTTGAAATTCCCATAATGCGATCATCTCCTATATATAAGAAAGATATATTGCATTATATGAATCAGGGCCCATAGTTGTTTCTAGGAATTAAAATCGAATTGTGTAACTTTATTAATTTTTTAAATGCTGAAATCGTCTTTTACCTTTTTCAGCAAATCTTTGCCATTTCCTGAATAAATTCATGTATCGAGATAACTTTTTATAATCATCTGGCGCTTCAATCGGATCTTCAATGCCATTCACGATTAACGTGATTTTAAATCGTTCACCTGGTTCATCTATAAAATGCGAACCAATCTTAAATAGATCAGCCTTTGAAAACAAGTCATGCAGCCTTAAGTTAATTTGACGAAACGTTTCCATATTCACATCTCTTGTATAACCAATATTAATAATGAGCTGCTTTCCGTCTGTAAAATCCTCAGGTAAATAAGGTGTAGAAATTAAATATTTTAATGGAATATCAAAGGATTCGCCTTCAACAGTGTGAATAAATAGAGGACCTTTAGCTTTATTAATAAACGTTTCAATGTCTTGAAAATCGATATTCATGTCTCCTGGTTCTTCAATAATCTGCTTAAGTGATTGAATGGTCTGTTCCTCGATTGAGTTAAACGTTTGATTCGCCTCTCGTATGGTGGTGCTATTATCGATTAGTTTCATTAATTCATCACTATGGAAATAAATCACCGCATTACAAATTTCTTTCATTCTAAAATATTGGGTCGTAGCGGTTTGAAATCTCTTTTTCCCCTCAAAACGGAAAGGAAACCGAAATATCCCAATGAGTAAGTCTTTTTGCTCTTTTAAAGCATAAAGTTGATTCGTCAAATCCTCTGTCTCACTCGGATTACCTCCAATAAAACGATAGAAACTAATATTGTTCGATAAAATGTCTTTTGTTTCAGGCTTGTCCAATTCAGAGACCTCATGGCTGATTTGATAAATTTTTTCAGTAGTTTCCATAAACTCGACTCCTATTTGAACATTTTTCATTATTATAGAGTATAACTAAATAGAAATTTGTCACAGGGTGTTATAAATGAACACTAGTTTTGTAGAAAGAGACAGAAAAAGCGAGTATCCTAACGAGATACTCACTCGTTTTAAATTTAAAACTCTTTTTCTTCACCATAACCCATGATAACGACTTTTGTTTCTTCATAGTCTTTTAAAAATTCCTCTAATTCTTGATCCTTATCAATCATATTCTCAACAACTGGGAATTCTTTTAATAATTGATTTAATGAATCAGGAGAGGGTGCTGTTTGTCTTGTAGGGAATGTATGACTTGGAATAACATATTGAACGTCTAATAAATGTTTCACCGCATATGATGCTTCCCTTGGCCCCATCGTGAAATGTCCTGATGAAGATAATATAGCAATATCAGGGTTGTACACATCTTGAATCAGCTTCATGTCAGAAATTAACGCTGTGTCGCCCGAATGGTATAGTGTATGATCATCAACAAAATCAAACACATAACCTGCGGATTTACCTGAGTAGATGGGGGACCCTTGAGTTTCTTTATATGAAGAAGTATGTAATGCCTGTACCATGGTGACGCTCACATCATCAAAGGAAACGGTACCACCAAAGTTGATTGGTAGGACGTTCTTCATGCCCTGCTGAAGTAGAATTAAAGCTAATTCGTATTGAGCGACAAACATGACATCAGGGTTGTGCTCAATAAATTTCGATAGACCACTCGTATGATCAAAATGGCCATGTGTTAAGAATACACAATCGATAGAGCTGAAAAACTCCTTATTGTCTAGCTTTTTTGGAAATCCAGGATTTAAATCAAAGAACGGATCAATTAAATAGTTTTTCCCCTCTCGACTAGTCAAAACATACATAGCATGTCCCAAACGTAATACTTTCATCAAAATCCCCCCATAAAAGTTTCTCATACAGTCTATTCGGGGAATTATGGAATATGAATCGATTTACTTATTCCTGGTAAATGTTTATGTTGGAATGACTAATCCTACTCCTAAATTTTACAAAAAATTAATTGGGTTCTATTCACACATACTTTAAAATGGTATTGGGAGGGGATGTTAATGATAAATCAGTCTTGGAGTGAAGAGGCGCCATTTATCGCTCCTTTTGATATCCATCATTTGGTATATATTATCATTGTGGTGGCTCTGCTTGGATTATTATTATTCAATAAAGAGAAAATTAAATCTAACGCCCATAGGATTGGTGCCGTTATCCTAACGATTTCGATCCTACAGCAAATCATGCTTTATTCATGGTATATCTTTGAGACCGGGTTTAACATCTCTGAATCACTTCCATTACATATTTCAAGGATTAGCTCTTTATTGGGTATTTACTTTATAATGACCAAAAACTTTAAAGTTCTCGATGTACTATTCTTCTTTAGTATATTTGCTTACGGTTCATTTTTATATCCGCAAAGAATCTATGAGATCACACATATCATGGGTCTATCCTTTCTAATTAATCATGCGATCACGATTTTACTACCGTATTTTGCATATATAGCCTTTGGTTGGCGGCCAACATTTAAATCATTTATTAGGGCATATGTCATCTTTGTCGTATATTTAATGTTCGTTTACCTTCTTAATCCATTAATTGATGGGAACTATTTTTATTTAAAATATCGCCCGTTTTTAGACAATTGGTCTGATTATCTTTACATTCCAGGTGTATTGATTATTACGTTTATAGGGTTTTTACTATTTTATAGGGTTGTAAAGTTAATCGAACGAGCACGGAGATGAATAAGATAGATAAGTCGTTCGGAAAATACCAAACATGTGGATGAATCCTTGTTACACATTTATTAATCGATAGCGATTAGAAAAAATTGCAAAATTAATTTCTAATCTTATGGGGAATTTATAGTGTGTAAGGAGGATCAATATGTCGCAGTCAGAAAAAAACGAGAACAACATGAAATGGTGGCAGCTATCTCTATTCGGGGTTGGCTGTACGATTGGGACAGGTTTCTTTTTGGGCACCAGTATCGGTATTCAACAGGGTGGACCATCTATAGTAATCGCGATTGTATTGGCTGGAATCTCAACATATATTGTGTTTAATGCTTTAGCAAAATTAACGGCAAATCATCCTGAAAAGGGAGCATTCCGTACCTATGCTAAGCAAGCGTATGGCCACTGGGCTGGGTTTAGTGTTGGATGGATGTATTGGTTTGCAGAAATACTAATCATGGGAAGTCAGCTTACTGCACTGTCTATTTTTTCGCAATTTTGGTTTCCGAACTTCCCATTGTGGTTATTTGCACTTGGGTATGCATCACTAGGACTAGTTGTTTTATTAGTGGGCGCAAAAAAATTAAGTAGAATTGAAAATATATTTGCTGTCATGAAGCTGGCTGCCATAATCATGTTTGTTGTGATTGCTGGGGCTTTTGTTTTGGGGTTGTTTGATGGCGTAAAACAATTACATATTCCTCGCACTATTGATGATATATTTCCAACAGGATTAATGGGATTTTGGGCAAGTCTAATTTTTGCCTTCTATGCATTCGGAGGCATTGAGGTTATGGGGCTCATGGCTGTTCAATTAAAACAGCCAAAAGAAGCCCCCAAATCAGGTAGAGTGATGATTTTAACCCTTGTCATAATTTACGCTATCTCCCTAATCTTAGCATTAGTTTTAGTGCCTTGGGATGTATTTAATACCGAAGAAAGTCCATTCATTGTTGCATTGAAGGACTTTGATTTAGGGTTTGTCCCACATATTTTTAACGGAGCATTAATTGTTGCAGGTTTTTCCACCATGGTTGCCTCATTCTATGGTGTCACGACGATCCTAGTATCCTTAGCTCAAGATGGAGATGCGCCTTCCTTCTTCGCAAAAAAAGGTAAATTAGCTGTACCAGTTCCTTCTCTAGGTTTACTTATTGTTGGGATCGCTGGATCGATTGTGATGGCTTTAGTACTTCCAGAGAAAATTTATACTTATATTACGACTGGTGCTGGTTTAATGCTTCTTTACAATTGGATATTTATTATCTTATCTGCTAGAAAGTTACAAACAGCCTCCCTAAAAGACCACATTCAATACTATGCTGGAATAGCATTGTTACTTGCTGGTGTTACAGGCACGTTGTTCGATCAAACAAACCGCCCTGGATTTTTCATTAGTCTAGGAATTGTCGGTTTAATCGGGATTGTTGTATTTTTTATGAACAAAAAGTGGGTAAAAGAAACTTATTAATGTTGGATTAATAATAAGATCCCTTGCCATCCAAAATAAAGCCCAAACCCAATAAGTGCTAAGCCAGACATGACTGCGATGCCAGTAAGTATACGATCATTAAGTATTTTACGGAAACTACTTGAGACGGCAGCCATACTTACATCCCAAGTTAATAAACCGATAAAAATAGCACAGCTATATAAAATCAAGGATTGATAGCCATAACTGGATGCAGTTTGTGCAAGGACTGAACCATAAATGCCCAACCAAAACAGGATGGTTAATGGGTTAGATATTGACATGATGAATCCTGTCAAGAATGATTTATGTAGAGGTTCTGTATTTCGTTCGTGGATAACTTTTATTTCTTTAGCACTCAACATACTTTCAATTCCAGTATAAATTAAAATAAACCCTCCAAATAACCATAAGAATGTTTTAACAAATGGTGTATCTACGACATGAACAACTCCCAAGTAAACCATTAACATATAAATTACATCAGCTGTAATAGCCCCTAGCCCCACAAACCAAGCAGGAAAAAATCCGCCTTTAATTCCTCGGTCTAATTGGGCCGCATTTACTGGGCCGATTGGGGCTGCAAGTGAAATTCCCAAAAGAAGATAACTAAAAAAGACACCCAACGTTAACACTCCTCTAAATTTATTTACTTATTCCTATTCATAAAGGAGTGCTTGTACAACTTAAAGATTGGAATTAAATTGTGATGATAACCCTTAACTGTATTTAATAAAGCAGCCGATTTAAATTAATTGTTAAAACTAGGCGTGGGTTGTATCCTATGATAGAAGAAAAATGACACTAGGGTGATTGATCGTGGATTTAAATATAAATACCGATACATTAATGGATATCATAGGTGAGCTGTTTTCTGATGAGACGTCCTTGGCACTGTCTGATACAGAAAAGTATATTTACTATCGACCGAGTAAACGGGTTAATTTAAAAATTAAACCAGGAGACCCTGTCGTGGAAGGAACGATTGCTTATAAGGCGCTCAAAACAAAGCAAAAGGTTTCTGAGTACATTGATCGTGATATTTTTGGAGTGCCTTATTATGGGATGGCGGTGCCATACGAAACAAATGGGGAAATCACGGGATGTGTGACAGCCATATTTCCAACATTAACAAATGCGATGTCTGTTGTAACCATTAACTCAGAAGATAGCTGGGTACCGGTGCCTTTTTCAGATATATTGTACATCGAAGCGAAAAATAGAAAAACATTCATCAATAGTTTAAATATAACGGGAACACACAAAAATACATTAAATGAGTTTGATTACTTCCTACCAAGAGACCGATTTATACGCTGCCATCGATCTTATATTATTAACATTAATCATATTAAACAAATTTACCCAGATACCCACTCAACATTTATATTAAAAATGTCGGATGATACGTCTATTCCGGTCAGCCAGACTCATTCAAGCTATTTCAGAAAACTCCTTGGGTTTTAATCTTCTGTTTCATACGTTTATTTTCTATCTTAGCGTCAATTTTTAGGCGTATGACTAAAAAGCGATTTTCCCCGCCCAATATACGATAAAATTAAATTGGAACCAATAATAGAAAGGCGGGGTGCAGAATGGAACGCGATGATTCACGTATCCAGCATCAAGGTTTAAAAGATCTTGTTGTATCTGCTGATGTCGCTGCATCTTGGATACAAGATGGTATGACGCTAGGATTAAGCGGTTTCACACGTGCCGGAGATGTGAAAGCACTTCCACACGCATTAGTTGAACGTGCGAAAACAGAACCTTTTAAGGTAGATGTCTTTACAGGCGCATCTTTAGGGTCTGATGTTGATAAAATTTTCGCTGAAGCAGGTATTTTAAGAAAGCGCTTACCATTTCAAGCAGATGTAACGATGCGACGTAAAATGAATGAAGGCGAGTTCCACTTTGTGGATCAACACCTTTCGCATACGTCTGAAATGTTGAGAGCGAATACATTGGATCAAATTGATATAGCTATTATTGAAGCGATTGCAGTGACAGAAGACGGGGAGATTATCCCGACAACATCCATTGGTAATTCACTAGCATTTGCCCAAAATGCAGATGAAATAATAATTGAAATTAATCTAGCACAAACCAAAGATCTTCAGGGAGTTCATGATTTATATGCGCCAGGTAAACAAGGGGAACGTCAACCAATTCCATTAACAAAACCTGAAGATCGCATTGGAACACAAGGGATTCCGGTTGATATGAGTAAAGTGAAAGGTATCGTCTTTACAAATCAAGCGGATTCCCCATCCAACATTGTGCCACCAGATGAAGAAACAAACATGATAGCAGATCATTTAATTAATTTCTTAAAACAAGAGGTAGAAGTGGGTCGATTAACGAAGAGTCTAGCTCCATTACAATCGGGTATTGGCTCAGTAGCAAACGCCGTTTTTCACGGCTTGTTAGAATCAGACTTTGAGGATTTAAAGGTTTATTCAGAGGTTTTACAGGATTCCGTATTTGATTTATTAGATGCTGGAAAGGTAACCTTTGCATCAGGTTGTTCTATTACGTTATCAGATGAAAAAATGAAAGAGGTCTTTGGAAACTTTGATAAATATAAAGATCAGTTAATCTTAAGGCCGCAAGAAATCTCAAATCATCCAGAAGTGATTCGTCGATTAGGCTTAATCTCGATTAATACAGCACTTGAAATGGACATTTACGGTAATGTTAACTCGACTCACGTTCGCGGTACGAAGATGATGAATGGTATCGGTGGGTCAGGTGACTTTGCTCGTAATGCACGTCTAGGCATTTTTGTAACAAAATCAATAGCTAAAGACGGCAAAATTTCAAGTATTGTGCCAATGGTATCTCATGTGGATCATACTGAACACGATGTCGATGTTTTAGTGACAGAACAGGGTTATGCTGACTTGCGTGGCTTAGCTCCAAGGCAGCGTGTTGAGCTCATTATTAATAACTGTGCTCACCCAATGTATCGTGATCAGTTAAGAGAATACTTCCAGGAAGCATTAACAAGAGGCGGTCATACTCCACATGTATTAGAAAAAGCGTTATCTTGGCACACACAATATGAAAAAGAAGGAACGATGCAACAGCTCGTTGCAATCGAGGCCTAAAATCTCAATAATAGGATCAACTATAATGTCTCTCGAATTATCGGGAGACATTTTTTTATTTTATTCTTTTGTGTTTTATTACCAAATTATATATTATTACCCAAGTGAATTTAAATTTTAAATATTATAGAGAATGATAAACAATATGTTAGCATTCTTAAGTTCATTTAATAACAACTTGTTTAAATAACAATTAAAGATGATTAATCCCATTTAATAGTGTTTAAACTGGTTTGATTAAAATTTCCCCTCCCCTTAATATATTTAATTGTAAGTTTAAAAAATATGGGATCGAAAGGAGATCTTATCTATTAAAAAACAAAACGGAACTGCAACGCTTAATAAACCGTTAGATACTGTAACCTTTGAAACACCAACAGTTGAAGACGGTACTGAAATGTGGAAATTAGTCAACAATTCAACACTTGATCAAAACTCAGTTTACAAATACATCTTGATGTGCGAATTTTTTGCGGACACATGTGTTGTAGCCAAAGAGGGTGACAAGGTCGTTGGGTTTGTTACGGCTTTTATCCCACCTGAAAAACAAGATGTCGTGTTTGTCTGGCAAATTGGTGTTGATTCCTCACAACGTGGAAAAGGAATTGCATCTAAAATACTTAATGAATTAATAAACCGCGATGCTTGCCGGGATGTTCGCTTCTTGGAAGCAACCGTAACCCCTTCGAATAAAGCATCTCAATCATTATTCAAAGGGCTTGCGCGTCATCATGATACAGATTGTCAGGTTTATGACTTCTTCTCAGAGGATTTATTCCCTTCGGATGAACATGAGGAGGAGCGTTGTTTTAGAATTGGACCTCTTAAATAAATAAGGATGACGAAATAAAGGTAAGTGTGTGTTTTAATTAAGGAGGATAAAATATGAGTCAAACAGATATGAACATTTTTGAATCATTGGAATCTGAGGTGCGTAGCTATTGCCGTAATTTCCCTACTGTGTTCACTAAAGCAAAAGGTCATAAGCTATGGGATGAAAACGGAAAGGAGTACATTGACTTCTTTTCAGGTGCTGGTGCCTTAAACTATGGTCACAATGATCCTAAAATGAAAGATAAATTGATTGAGTATATACAAGATGATGGTATTACGCACTCATTAGATAAAGCAACTTCAGCTAAAGGTGAATTTATTAAAAAGTTTAACGACGTTATTTTAAAACCTCGTAACCTAGAGTATAAAATGATGTTCCCTGGCCCTACAGGTACAAACGCGGTCGAGAGTGCACTTAAACTAGCACGTAAGGTGACAGGTCGTACAGACATCATTAGCTTTACGAAAGGATTCCATGGTATGACAATTGGATCCTTATCTGTTACGGGGAATGCATCAAAGCGTAAAGGTGCAGGTGTTCCACTAAGTCATTCAGTGACAATGCCTTACGATAACTTTATGAATGATGAACAAAACACGCTTGATTATTTAGAAAGATACTTAGAGGATAGCGGATCTGGTGTTGATATTCCAGCAGCGATGATTGTTGAAACCGTACAAGGTGAGGGCGGTATAAACGTGGCTCGCTTCGAATGGTTAAAACAATTAGATGACATCTGTAAACGCCATGATATATTACTCATTGTTGATGATATTCAAGCTGGTGTAGGACGTACAGGCACATTCTTTAGTTTTGAAAAAGCGGGAATTAAACCAGACATCGTCTGCCTATCCAAATCCTTAAGCGGCTATGGTTTACCGTTTGCGATTGCCTTATTCCGTCCAGAATTAGACGTTTGGAATCCAGGTGAACACAACGGGACATTCCGCGGTAACAACCATGCATTTGTAACAGCTTCAGCCGCGCTTGATTACTGGAAGGACGATCAATTAGAAAAAGACGTTCGGAATAAATCTGAAATAACACATGAATTCTTGAATAATTTAGTGGAGAAATACCCTGAACTTAAAGGGACCGTTCGTGGCCGTGGCTTAATGGTAGGAGTCGCATGTGAAGAACCGGAGTATGCGTCTAAAGTTATTTCTGAAGCATTCGAACGCGGATTAATTATGGAAACATCCGGCATGGATGATGAAGTATTTAAGCTATTCCCAGCAATTAACATCGATGAAGAGGCGTTGAAAGCGGGATTAAATATTATTGAAGAAAGTGTAAAAAGTGTTGTCAAAGAACCAGTAACAAACTAAAAGGGGGAACTGTTAATGAAAGTCGTAAAATTAGAAGACATTTTAGGAACAGAACACGATGTGCATGCTGAAAATGGAAACTGGGTAAGCCGTCGTTTAATCTTAAAAAAAGATAACATGGGTTATTCCGTTCACGATACTGTCATTAAAGCCGGTACAGAAACGCATATTTGGTATCAAAACCATTTAGAAGCGGTTTACTGCATTGAAGGAGACGGAGAAGTCGAAACATTAAAAGATGGTAAAGTATACAAAATTACACCAGGTACGCTTTATGCGTTAGATGAGCATGATGAACATTTACTACGTGGTGGTAGTGAAGACATGAGAGTCGTTTGCGTATTTAACCCACCAATATCAGGTAAAGAAGTTCATGATGAAAACGGTGTTTATCCAGTCGATGATGAATAATAAGAAGGAACTGAGCTCTGTTTTATAGGGCTCAGTTTTTTTGTGAAAAAAGTCTCATAAACATTTATTCCGAGCATAATTTGGAGTAAGACCATTGTGGGGGGAAGGTGGATGTTTATGAGTGATGAACAGGAGAAAGGTCAAAAAGAGGCGAGGAGTCAGGTAGATAAGGAAGAGGCAACCAGTGATGCAGAGGAAAATAAGGGGTTAGGTGTTGTTGCCTATATCATTTTTTTCTTACCATTACTGGTCGCAAAGGAATCAAAGTTTGCGATGTACCATGCTAATCAAGGTCTAATGTTACTGATTACAGCCGTTATTATTAATGTTGTTGGGACGATTATACCTATTATCGGATGGATTCTCATTCTACCATTGGGTAACTTATTCATTTTTATCTTATGGTTAATTGGCATCATTAATGCTGCGAAAGGCGAGATGAAGCCATTACCATTGATCGGTAAGTATGAAATATTAAAATAATTCATGATTAACTGTCGATCTTTCGGCAGTTTTTTTGTTGTTTAAGAAATTATAAATTGCTGGTATGTGAAAAACTATTCTAACACGCTAACCACGTCTAACTCCAGCGCCCAGCGACTAGTGAGACTTCCCTCACCTCCGTACGATAAGTCAACATCGACTCATAACCTCGTCGTGTTTCCTTTATCTCCTGCGGCTCAGTCCAGTCCATACGTCGCTAAACGGGCGCTTGCGCTTTTGTTCTTTGATATAATAGTAAGAAAAAAGGCGGTGTTGGTATGGATTTTAATTTACAAGGAAAATCAGTTATCGTTACAGCGGCAAGTAAAGGCTTGGGTAAAGCAACAGCACTAGAGTTTGCGAAAGAAGGGGCGCATGTATTAATCTCAAGTCGCAATGAATCTGAGCTTGAAAAAGCCGTAGACGAAATTAAAACTGAAAGCGGAAATGAGCAAGTCAAATTTGTCACATGTGACATTACAAATCCTAAGCAAATTAAAGCATTAGTTCAGGAAGCCGTTAATTGGAATGGTATGGTTGATGTATTAGTGAATAACGCCGGCGGACCACCGGCAGGGACCTTTGAAAACTTTGAAGATGAAGACTGGCAAAAGGCATTTGAACTCAATCTTTTAAGTTTTATTCGCACGATTCGTGAAGTCTTGCCATATATGAAAGAACAGCAATCAGGACGTATTATTAATTTTGCTTCATCGTCTATTAAACAGACACTTGATAACTTGCTATTATCTAATACGTTCCGTGCAGGAATAGTTGGATTGGCGAAAAGTCTATCACAAGAGCTAGCACCACATCATATTTTAATCAATACTCTTGGACCAGGGCGAATTGGTACAGATCGAGTAGCACATTTGGATCAAGTGAAGGCAGATGAAATGGGTGTCTCAGCCGAAGAGGTTAAAAAGAAATCCGAAAGCAATATTCCAATGGGACGCTACGGTGATCCAGCAGAGTTTGCTAGAGTTGCAGTTTTTCTAGCATCAGGCGCTAACACATACGTAACAGGACAATCGTTAGTGGTTGATGGTGGTTTAGTTAAAGCGTTATAAGTGTACACCTAAATCTGGTTAAGAGGTTTAATTAACTTATGCTTGGGTTCAGGTGGACTATGTGCACCAAAAATAGTGCTGAACAAAACAAAATTAAATCTTAGATAAAAATTATAAAATGGGAAAATATTGTATAATAAAATACAAGCAGTTCCCGTTCAAAGCAAGGTAGTGGGCTATACCTCTTTTTCATCGTCCAACTGGGGCGAGGAAGGAGGTGAGAGCTTATGGGCAGTAAAATGATACTGGTATTACTACCCGTTATTGTAATATCATGTTTATCAGATGCTCAGATTTTTGTCCTTCCGTTAATCCTAACGGTAATGGGCAAAAATAAACTACCTTGCTTCTGGCAAAAGCAAGGTAGTAAGAACAAAAACTAACTCAGAGAGTAACAGCCCATTCCTTGTTTAACGGAGCTGTTATGAGACGGAATGTTACAGCATTCCGTCTCTTTTTAATTATAATACATTATCTTCATTTTATTCATGACATATTGTTAACTTTAATTATCTTTAATATAACCTTTATTAATTTTAGAGTCAATGATTTACAAAGAACTAATATTGGTTAAGGAATCATTTATATTAAACTTTTTCTAACGCCTCATCTTTAGAATAAATTAATGCCTTTGCAGGTTCTAATCTTTGGTCATTCTTGATTGGATATATATATAGATATAGTTCCTGGATATCGTCTATATTTATACCACTTGTAGACCGTCTATGGAATTGTCCATAAAAACTGTGTGGACCAATAGAGAAACTCATGTCTTCATATTGATTTCCCTGATCATCTATGAAAACATGCTCAAATACACCTAGTGGTATATCCTCATGGTCATATTTTTCCGCGTCATACCATAGCCCAAAATGAATACGATTTACTTTAGGTAAATAATAGAAATCAGTTATTCGAACATCAATTCGTTCAAAACCACGTTCATCTAACTCAATTAATCGAATATCATCTAAGGCATGCTGTTCCTCAAGACTCCAGAACAATGGATATTTTTCACCGTGATCCATTTGTATCATGTCCCACTCAGCGCTCTGACGAAACATAATATAGGAAACAATGACGGTTATTATGAATCCCATAACCAGGGTAAAGCCTAGTAATCTCCCTTTAGAACGTGACACAAAGAACGACTCCTTTTACTCTATGATACAGGTTTTCTTGTACGATACCAAAGTGTGCCAAGGAGTGCTATAAAATAGAGTAATAATCCAAAGAACGTGTAAACGTACATCCATGGATCACCTTGTACATAACCAACAACCGGGACATTTAAAATAATCAAAAGCGGAAATCCAAACATTAACGCTGTGCCACTTCCCATCACAAGGTTTTCGGACGTATTCGATTGGAAGTATGGATCAACCGCCTTAACGAGTGCCATTCCCGTTGAGATCGTTCCGGTCTGCATGCCAAAAAATCCAAGTGTATTTGCCAAAGCATCCTTAGGAAAAATGCGTGGCGTAATCCAAACGAGGAATAAAACGGTCGCTAATCCGCCGATTGTTGTAATGAGTAAGATAGGGACAATGTATTCCCTTAATGCATAAATAGAAATCGCGGCAATTGATGCTGTGATCATGTAATCAAAGGAGAAACCAGCAATGCGTTGTAGTAAAAAGTTATTTGGTGAATGCTCAAGCTTCAACCCTTTTTTCTGTAATTTATTTAAGATGACTCGGAACAAAATAGCATACAAACTACCAATTAAGAAATGGAAGCCGACAGTTAGTTGAGCCAATGTTTCTCCGAATGTTCCAAGAGGTGTTAGCACAACTTCTAACCCGGCAATCGTCAAATATGTCACGAGATAGATTAACCCGATTAAGGCAATCTGGTAAGTTAATTTATCAATCGCATCACTTAATGGAATTTCATCAGGTGCTGACTTCTCTACAACAGGTTTATGTGTTGATACTTGATCAAGGTGTGGTGCCTTAAACTTTTGACTTTTTATAAGAATGTTGATCAGAATAATGCCGATAACCGTAGCCCAAATAAAACCAATACCTGCGATCGTTAGTCCAAGGTTGCCGCCGCCTGTTACACCCAGCTCTTCCCATTGGGTTCCAATTGAATAGGCTTGTCCGGGACCTTGTCCAAAGCCAAGCGGTAAGAGTAACCCGATACCCGGGAAAAAGTCTGGATAAAAGAACTCAACTAAGAATAGTAAAATTCCAAACCCAATAATTCCTTGCACGAGATAGGTAGAAACGATAAGCATGCCAGAGTTTAAAATGGCTGGGCTACTATGAACATCACGATTCTTTAAGGATAATGCAATAAACCCGATCGCCATTAAATGATAAACAATCGCTCCTAACATATCAGCGTCAAATGGAATCCAGTTTAATAGCTCAGGTCCGACAACTAATCCGATAAAACCAGCAATCATTGAAGTTGGAATAATTAACCTTCGAATGGCTGGAACACGAGCTTTAATAACTGCTGCTAAAACGATTAATAATGAGATAAATATGAAGTCCATCACTAAAAGCCAAGTATTATCCATTGTGCATTCCCCTTGTTTCTGCCCTATGTTTTTGATCGATTAGTTTAGAGATTTGTAACCATTTATAAGCTGAGCTTCTCGGTTCATAAAAGACAATTCGATAAAAAGCATCTTGATATAAAAAATCTAATTTATGGTGAAATTGAATGTTCATTCCGTCTGTTTCCTTAATCGGGAAGACCTTTCTTTCCTGTTTACCTTGAAAAATAAATTGCTCGTCCTCCCATGTTAGCCGTCCCTTCCCAAGCAATTGAAAAGGCTTTTTGTCATATGAGACGTAGAGCATAACAGGATCTTGCAAACAATTTTTCCAAGTTTCTTCCCACTCAGATTGTCCAAAGTATTCATTTAGAAATTGTATCTGCCAGTTTTTCCAATCATACGGTGTTGAATAATAGACTGGTTGATTAATAGATTCAAAGGTTCCGTAAGGCGTATATCGAACACGGTAGTCACAGGTTAAACAGTAAAACCGATCACCATTGGAATGCATACGACCAGGTGTTTGGCAGTGTGGACAAGTAAAAAGTAGACGTTCTAAGTAATGGGCTGGGTTTTTCGCCTGATATTCATTTTTCTCTTCCTTTTGCCAAGCCATTTCATCGTGATGCAGCGCTTCTGTTAATTTTTCATGAATCATATTTATTGAATCCTGCTCGAAGGCATTAAAGTCCCAACGTTTTTCGAATGAAATCGCAATTTTCCCCTTGCGGTGGCCATCGCCCCAGCGTGGGTGACTTATATGACCACCTTTGATTTTGGCAATGACGACTGGTATATTTAATAGTTTGACTAATTTTGCGGTTGAATAAATGAGTGGTTCGTTATAACCGTCCCAGTTACGGTTACCTTCAGGGAAAATACCGATGACTCGATTATGTTTTTTCGCCTTGATAACACTCCGAATCGTGCTTGTATCATTCGTGAATTTTGTTTTTCTGATTGCGCCTGTATATTCTAAAATCTGTTTAAGAAACGGATTTCGGAATAACGGTTCCCCGGCTATGTAACATATCGGTTCATTGACATAACAATTTAAGAACAGGGGATCCCAATTATTCACATGATTGGCTAAGATGATATAGGGTGGTTCCATATGTTCCGTATCGTTACGTTCAATGACTATGTCAGAACGTGATTCAATGTATGTACGGATTGGTGTTAATAAGAGGCGTTGCATCCATTTACTCGGTTTTTTCTCAATACTCATCGTGTTGAATCACACTTTCATTTTAATCTGTTATATGAGTATATTATCACAAAATTCTCCCAATCGTTTGTAGTGCCGAGATTTTAAATAAAAAAAGACAGGATTACCCTGTCTCTATACATGTTTAATATGAATGTTGTACCACGATTTGTCTTCATGCGATTCGCTCATTTTACAGAAGCGAGCATTCGGGTATATTTGCTTTAATTCTTCAAGTTCATTTACAGAAAGACGGAGCTCGCGTTTGAAAATATCGCCTTCAAAGGACTTTTTAATAAAAGTATTCGTCACTGTCAACATTCCAGCTTAAGCCTGTCCACTCGATGAAACCATTTGTTCGGTCACACTTTGATATCTCAGTGATTTTCCGGAACGGAGTATAGATTGTTCAACTAGGACATTCATCGCATCAATCGTGTACTTCTTAAATTCACCGCGAATCGGAATACAAGAAAGCTCGGTACAAGCAAGGATGACGCTTTGACAGTTTTCTTGTGTTATAAGATGTTGAACCATGTTCTCAAGCTTTCGAGGATCTGTTGCGAGCTCACTTTTAACATCCTCATAAATCAACTTCATCACTTCATCCTGTAACGCTTCATGTGGTTCATAAAGTTCAATTCGGTACTTTTCACAAGCCGCTTTATAAATACCGGTTTTCATCGTTCCGTTGGTGGCTAATATACCAACTCTCGTTTGCGCTCCACAACGATCATGTATATAGCGAATCGTCTCTTCAACCATATTAATAATCGGAATATTGGTCATCGCTTGTAATTGTTTATAATAAAAATGTGATGTATTACAAGGAATCGCAATATTAGCGACACCAGCATGTTCTAATAGTTTAAAATCCTGTTCAATGGATTGTAAGAATCGTTCACTTTGATTTGTTAAAATCGCTTCAGTACGGTCAGGCATGGTGGCATGATTTAAGATTACCATATTAATATGATCTTGATCCTTATGGGCTTCTGTTTGATCGATAACTTTGTCATAAAAGACAGAAGTTGCTTTAGGTCCCATACCTCCAATAACACCTAAGCTTATGGGTTGCATAATTACACCTAATTTCAGTTAGTTTGTTGTCATTCTTGATTGTCGACTAGATTAAAATACCTTTCTCTTTTAAAATCTCTTTAACAATCTCTTTTTCATTAAATGGAATCTCCTTATCTCCAATAACCTGTGATGTTTCATGACCTTTACCAGCTAGAAGCACAACATCGTCTTTTCCACTAATGCTTAAGGCATATTCAATAGCCTGCTTACGATCTAATACCATTTTATAGGTTCCGTTTTCCTCTTCAACGGCTTCAACAATCTCTTCTAATATAAGGTTAGGATCTTGGTCTTTAGGGTTATCAGATGTCACGACAGCATAGTCTGCGTATTGGGCGGCTACTTTCCCCATAGCGTGGCGTTTTTCACGACCGACATCCCCGGGAGGTGCATAGACGCCAAATACGAGTATTATCCGTCCTTTTGTAAAATTACGTAAAGTGGTTAAGGCTTTTTTCAGAGCGTCTTCAGTATGTGCAAAGTCAACGACAACCTTATTATCACGATCCTTATAAATCACTTCGAAGCGGCCTTTAATATTTTGTAAGGCTTCGATCCCGCGTTTGATGTCAGTTAACGAGAAATCATTGACATAGGCACATGCTGCCGCTGCTAAGCTATTGTAGACATTAATAATACCAGGGACATTGACTTGTATTCTAATTTTGCCGTTTGGTAAATGTAACGTGTATTCAGTACCTTCTGATGAATACTCAATATTTGTCGCATACACATCGGCCTTTTCATCAATACCATAGGTAATCAGCGTTGGATTAAGGTTTTCAACGCGTTTGATCAGTTTTTGCCCGTATGTATCGTCAGCGTTCACAATGTTAAAATCTTGAGCCATCTCAAACAACTTAGCCTTAGCATTAAAATAATCTTCCATCGAATTGTGAAGCTCTAAATGATCGGGCGTTAAGTTGGTAAATACAGCTGTATTGAACCGACTGTAAGCCACACGATCTAGGCACAAGGCATGTGAAGAGACTTCCATCATGCAATTTTGAACGTCATGTTTCACCATTCGCTCAAACGTTTGTTGCAGGTTGAGTGACTCTGGCGTTGTATTTTTATTTTGTATGATTTGGCCGTTCATAACCGTTCCAATTGTTCCAATCAGGCCAATGGATTTTTGGGCTTGGTCGTAAATCGACTTAATAAAATAAGTCGTTGACGTTTTTCCGTTCGTGCCTGTAATACCGATCAAGTTCATGTCCTCAGTTGGATGGTTATAATAGTTAGCGGAAATGTGGGCCAAAGCATTCCGTGAATCGTTCACTTGGATAACTGTAACGGAATCATCAATTGAAACATCTTTCTCTACGATAACCGCAGAGGCTCCCAGTTCAACGGCTTTGTCGATAAAGTGATGCCCATCGACGGTAAACCCTTGAATAGCTACAAAAACACCATTTTGCGTCACTTCACGAGAATCATAAGCTATAGACTTAATTTCTTTGTCTAAATCCCCATTTTTCAGGTTAAATTGTAACCCTTTCATAATTTCAGATAATAACATCTTTCATCATCTCCATTAAGGAAGCTTCTCTGCTACCTGTTTGTTACCCTTTTTATTACCTTACGCCCAATCATGCCTGCATATGAAAAAGCTGGCTTAGGATCTTTCCAATCCCAGACCGCATAGGCTTTCTTCTTGAAAAACGAACGAATGATTTGCAATAACGTGAGCTGTTTCGTTTTTAAATAATCGCGAATGGCTAATAAATCCTCGTAAGCATACCAAAAGGTGATTCCTGTGTCCTCTTTAATAGACATTGGTGGTAATGGATCACCAATCAACTCACAGTATGTAATGTAAGGGAAGTTAAGCCCAACTTTTGTTAGCAAGGCATCGAAGTTCGTAAAGCGTACATTTAATTCGATTAAATAAAAGTCGCCCGTATCAGCATCTTTTTTAAATTCAATTTCGACAAACCCTTTAAATCCAATCCCTTCTAAAAATTTCTTCCCAATCTCGTAAAGCTCGGGGAAGTGAAGCTGGTGTGTATAAACGGATGCTCCAAAATTGATTGGATATTGACGTAGCTTCTGAGCGGTTGTCCAATGGGTCACTTTAGCATCCTGATTTAAGTAACAATCAAAGGTATGCATATGATCGTCAAACCCTGGAATAATCCGTTGTACGATGACTTCAAGGTCAGCGTCTTCCGCCTTTTGTAGGGCTTCATCTAATTCCTCTCGACTATATACCTTAAAATTCTTCTGTCTAAACGTTGAAACAAAGCTTGGTGAATCGGTTGGTTTAACAATACAAGGGTATTTAATTTTTTGATCAATTTTTTCATAAAAATCTTCTTCGTTTGTATGAACAGTCTCCGGAACAAGGACACCATGTTCTGTTGCAAGCTCATGAAGTTTTTCCTTGTCCAATGTTTTTGTATATAGACCTTGTTCAGTCTGTGGAATCAAATAATATTTCCTAATTTGATCTAAATATTGATCAATTAGCTCCACATAAGAATCATGGCAAGGCATGAGAACAGGTTTTTTATCTTGTTTTTTAGCATAATCTATTAAAAATTGAATAAATGCTTCTGGTTCATCTTTATAATGAGGTGCGATGAGTTGCTCGTTACAGTATTTGGATTTAGCAGCGTATGTATCATCATCAGAATAATCAATCGCGACTGTATGAATACCGTGGACACCTAAACCTCGCATCACACTTAAAGCTATATAATAATTATTCCCTAAGATAACGGCTTTATGATTCATGTGAGAGCTCCTTTAATTTGTTGAGAAAGCTTGTTTATGATTTAAGCAAGTTTCACTTAAAAGGCTTTCTAATCGAAGAGTTTTTCTTTCTTAAATATTGCCACAGAATGCCTGATATTTCAAGATTTATCGGCCTTTTAAAACGTTTTGGAAATACTGTCATCAGTGTCATTATGTTAAAATATTAATTTTAGGTTACAAGTTGTAGACTTTTTTCCAATTTCGTGGAAGAATAAGGTTAATGGAAATCAACAAGAAGAGAATGGGAGAGAGTAATATGTTGAAAAAGAACATGTTAAAAAGTTTGGCCATCTTTTTTTTATTAATGTTCTTGATGGCTTGTACGTCAGAAGAGGAAACACCTGAGGAAACAGTTCCAGAGGATGTGGAACAAGAGGAATCAGTAGATGAAGAAAACTCTGAAACAGAAGAAGAGGCTGAAGAAGAACCGGTTGGACGAGAGGATGGACCCGGCGGTTTTCTATGGAAGGTAGAGGACGAAGACACGACAGTATATTTACAGGGAACCATTCATGTTGCACCACGTGATTTATATCCGTTACATACTAAGGTCGAACAGGCTTATGAAGAAGCAGATGTTGTAGTACCAGAAATAGATATGAATAACATAGATTTGGGAAAAGCTATGGAGCTTTACACTGAACTTGGTGAATATCAGGATGGTACGACGATTCAAGATCATATTTCACCTGAATTATACAGCGAGTTAGAAGCTACCTTATCTAATTACAATATTGACCCAAATATGGTCAAAACCTATAAGCCATGGTATTTATCTAATACCATCCAGCAGTTAATGGTTCAAGAATTAGGCTATACCTATGGTGTTGATCAATACTTTTTAAACAAGGCTGGTCTAGATGGTAAAGAAATTGTCGCCCTTGAGACGATGGAAGAACAACTAGATGTTTTAGCAAATGCTGCTACAGAAGAGTATCAGGTTGAAATGTTAGAAGAAATGCTCGTCAGTACTGAAACATATCAAGACGATCTTGATGAAATGTTGGATATCTACCGGGAAGGTGATGTCGAAGGTTTACTAGGTACAATGGTTACCGAAAGTGAAGAAGGCGATGAGGATGCAGAAGCGTATTTAACCGCTTTAAATGATGAGCGTAACTATAATATGGCTGATCAAATTATGACTTTCCTAGAGGAAGAAGAGAAAACATATTTTGTGATTGTTGGTGCACTTCACTTAACGTTAGAACCACACATTGGATCTATTTTAGAAGAAAACGGTTATGAAGTTGAACACGTTCACTAATCAAATTGGTTAATCGTCTTACAAGGTTGGCGGTTAACCAATTTTTTCTTATAATGAAAAGAATAACGAAAAAATGAAGGGGCTAATCAATGATACACGTAACCTATTCTGGCGATTACGCAGACATTATAACTCAAGGTAAGGAAGCTGAATTGCGGCATATACATGAAAATTTATATGCTAAAAAAGGGCAAGGTTCTGACTTTTTAGGCTGGTTGGACTGGACTTCTGGACTGAGTGAAGATTTTTTAAATCAATTGAAAACAGCTGCTGAACGTATTCGAAAACAAGCAGATGTGTTAATTGTCATCGGAATTGGCGGTTCATATTTAGGAGCTAAAGCTGTTATTGAAGCCTTACAGCCACATTTTGAAAAGAACCCTGAATTTGAAGTGCTTTTTGCTGGCCATCAAGTCAGTGGTTCGTATTTAAAACAATTAATGAATTATATTGAAGATAAAGAAGTTGCGCTTAATGTCATATCCAAATCGGGAACAACGACGGAACCAGCTTTAGCCTTTCGCTTCTTACAAAAATATATGGAGGATCGGTACGGTAATGAAGCGGCATCGCGTATTTATGTGACGACTGACGCGGAAAAGGGTGCATTGCTATCTTTAGCAAAGGAAAAAGGCTACAACCGATTTGTTGTCCCTAGTGATATCGGTGGTCGCTACTCGGTATTTACCTCCGTTGGGTTATTACCGATTGCGGCTGCGGGTTTTGATACTGAACAATTAGTTAATGGTGCCCATGCCGCGGAAAAAGAGCTCCAAGCATTTGACGTCCATGATAATCCTGCTATTCGCTATGCCGCGGTACGCCACGATTTATATGAGAAAGGCTATACAAATGAAGTGTTGGCCACGTTTGAGCCGAAGTTAAGTTTTGTCCAAGAATGGTGGAAGCAGCTCTTTGGGGAGAGTGAAGGGAAAGATCATAAAGGCATTTTTCCAATCTCCGTAGTGTATACGACCGATTTGCATTCATTAGGGCAATACATACAGGACGGGAAACGCAACTTATTGGAATCCTTTTTAGTTGTAGATGAAGTCGATGAAGATTTAACCGTATTTGAAGCGGAAAATGATGCCGATCAATTAAACTATTTAGCGGGTACATCGTTACATGACTTTAATTTAGTCGCATATAAGGGCGTATCTGAAGCGCACTTATCAGGTGGCGTGTCGCAAATCGGTATTCACATGAAAAAGCTTGATGAGTATCATCTTGGTTACTTACTTTATTTCTATATGTTGTCCTGTGCTTACAGTGCGTATTTGCTAGATATTAATCCGTTTAATCAGCCGGGAGTAGAAGATTATAAAACGGCCATCTTTAGGCTTTTAAAAAAACCTGGGTATTAAAAATCCCGCCTCGCGCGGCGGAATTTTTAGCACTATAATACTAACTGTGCAGCACCGAACATGCCGGCGTCGTTTTTAAATTCAGCGATCTTAACATCGATATCATTTAGAAGCATGGGTTTTAATTGATCAAGTAGGTCGTCCATCCAATAATCGGATGCTTCAGCGACGCCACCGCTTAAGACGACGACTTCCATATCAAAGGTTGCTTGTAATGAACTAATTATAACGGCTAAATCGTAAGTGAATTCGCGGATTAGCTGTTTAGCTTTTGGATCATCGACTGTAAATAACTCCTCTGGTTCATATGGTAGACTGGCTTCCTTAATGCGCCGCCTCAGGGCTGTTCCGGAAACATATTGTTCAAAGCAGCCACGACGGCCACAGGTGCATGTCACACCGTTTGGATAAAGGATCATATGTCCGAACTCAGCCGCACCACCATGGGGGCCACCTGATAATAAAACTTCATCGATAATAGCACCACCGCCCAGACCGGTTCCGAGCGTTAGACAAAGCGTACGATTGTAATCTTTAGCCGCGCCAATACGAGCTTCAGCTAAGGCGGCGCAATTGGCATCATTGTCGACTTCAACTCGCAGGCCAGTGGCTTCCTCTAATTGTGCTTTGACTTCAGTTCCTGTCCAGCCAGGAAGTAAGTCAGTGGCATAGACGACACGGCCATTTTTCGAATCGACAAAGCCGTGCGTCCCAATTCCAATCGCGTCTACGTCTGGATGTTCATCTAATATATTTATAACTTCTTTTTCTAACATGTTGTATAGCGGAAATGTTGTCGGGATTTTTTTATCCAAGTAAATGTTCATCGATTCATCGACGACACCCATCCGTACTTTTGTCCCGCCAATATCTATTCCAAGAACTTTCATGATTGATGACCTCCATTCACATAAAACACAACGGCTTCCCATGGACGTAGAATTAACTTATCCGTTGAGGCTAGCTCTTTATAGTTATGAATTAATACGTCGCCGTCCGGTAAATCAAATTGATGCTCATGCACGCTAAAATTACAATAAACCGTGAGTTTTTCAGCATTTGATTGTCGTTCATAAGCAAAAATGTCTGGATGTTCCCGATAAAGTAAATGAAAACTGCCAGTCGTCATGACGTCTATCGTTTTTCTAAGCTGAATTAACTGTTGATAATGATAAAAAATCGAGTTTTGATTCTGTAAAGCAGCTTCTACATGAATGTCTTTATAATTCGGATTCACTTGTAACCATGGCTCACCAGTTGTAAATCCACCATTAGAGGCGTCAGACCATTGCATAGGGGTACTCGCGTTATCACGCCCCTTAGCATAAATGGACGTCATAATCGTTTCATGATCCACGCCAGCATCATGTTTTGCCTTATACATATTCAATGTTTCAATATCCCTGTAAGCGTCAATCGAGTCAAGGGCGCAATTGTTCATGCCAATCTCTTCGCCTTTATAGATGTAAGGTGTACCTTGCATCATATGTAAACAGGTTGCAAGCATTTTCGATGACTTAACGCGATAACGTCCATCATCACCGAATCTTGAAACAATACGGGGCTGATCATGGTTATTCCAATACAAACTATTCCAGCCTACATCATGTAAAGCATGCTGCCATTTTTCTAAGTTTTCCTTTAAACCAACAAGATCAAGCGGTTTTAAATCCCATTTACCATTCGGACCACCATCTAAATCCATATGTTCAAACGTAAAAATCATATTCAACTCACGGTTGTTGGGATCGGTATATCGTTTGGCATCCTCTGGGGTTGTCCCAGGCATTTCACCAACTGATACACAGTCATATTTGGATAAAACCTCTTTATTCATTTCACGTAAATATTCATGGATGCGTGGGCCGTTCATAAAATACGCGCTGCCATCGCCATTCGGTCCATCAGGAAGCTCAGGGTCCTTCGAAATAAAGTTAATGACATCCATTCTAAAGCCATCAACCCCTTTATCGAGCCACCAGCGCATCATGTCATAAACTTTTTCGCGGACTTTTGGGTTCTCCCAATTTAGATCGGGTTGCTTTTTCGAAAAGATATGTAAATAATATTGACCACGATAGGCATCATACTCCCAGGCAGGGCCACTAAAGAGTGAATTCCAGTTATTCGGTTGGTCCTGCCAAAAGTAGAAGTCATGATATCGTTGAAACCACTCATGTTCATCTGATGTGTGATTCACAACTATATCCATCATGAGCTTCATGTCACGCTGATGAATTTCATCTAGCATTTGGTTAAAGTCTTCCATTGTTCCGAATTCTTGCATAATTTGATAGTAATTTCGTATATCATAACCATTATCATCATTTGGTGAATCATAGATGGGGCTTAACCAAATGATATCGATGCCAAGCTTTTTTAAATAGTCGAGCTTCTGAATAATACCTTGAAGATCACCAATTCCGTCACCATTGGAATCCATAAAGCTTCTTGGGTATATTTGATAGACGGTTGCTGTTTTCCACCAGTTAGACACCGAATCCCTCTCCTTTTTTCTCCTATTCTACCATACGGTCATGGAAGATTCAGCCAGTCTTAAAACATAATCACAAACAACGATTCATAAATATTAGGTGATGAGACTAAAGGGGGAGAGTGTCTTGAACAGATATAGAGGTTTAAGTACTGAAAAATGGAATAGCAGGTATTTAGAGAATAAAGGACAAGCCTTTATGTTTCCTTGTCAGCAAACATTTTACCTAGATCCTAAATCTCGTACAAACAAATCACCACGAGTAAAGGCATCTACATTCATTCAAGCGAATTCATATGTCTTTGGGGACGTGTTAATTGATGAACAAGCCTATATTGGAAAAGAGAATCTGATTATTGCTGAGAGATTATCAAGCTATTATATAGGTAAAAAGACGAATATACAGGATTGTGTTTTACTTTATTGCCAACCAGGAGAACATGTTGAGGTGAACGGGAATCGGTATGGGGTTTATATTAGTGATGAAGTTAGCATTTTAAGTCATACACAACCACATGGGCCACTTTACATTGGTCGAAGCACCTTTATTGGAGAAAGCGTCTCGATATATGGAGCGACCATTGGTGACCATTGTGTCATTATGCATGGAGCTACCATCTCGAACCAGGTAAAAATTGTTGAAGGTCGGTATGTGGCACCGGGTCAATCTATTTCGAAGCAATGTCAAGCCGATCAACTCCCACCCGTTCCCGAAAAATTAAAAGACTTAAATCAAATGATTGTGGACCGTTATCATAGGCTCGTTCAAACCCGTGCTAGACACACACCATTTTTTATATCATAATTTCTTATATAGTTAACAAAATAATTATTCGCTTCACCAAAATAATGATACACTATTTTATGTAGTAAATTTTAAACAAGAGGGTTTGTTTATGTCAGAAGAAAATATTACACGATTTCATTTAGATGGAAAAGAAATTATTCTGATCGGAACTGCACACGTCTCGAAACAAAGTGCTGAACAGGTTAAGGAAGTCATTGAAGCTGAACAGCCTGATTCAGTCTGTGTAGAACTTGATCAACAACGTTTCAAATCCATTAAAGATGATAACAAATGGAAAAATACAGATATATTTAAAGTCATAAAAGAAAAGAAGGCGACTATGTTACTCATGAACATGATGATCTCGTCTTTTCAAAACCGCATGGCTAAACAATTTGGCATTAATCCTGGACAAGAAATGCTTCAAGGGATTGAATCGGCTGAAGAAAATGATGCGAACTTAGTTTTAGCCGATCGTAACATTCAAGTGACGTTCTCAAGAATTTGGCGAAACCTTGGTTTTACAGGCAAATTCAAGCTGTTAATGAGTATTGTTTACAGTATTTTTAATAATGAGGAGATTTCTGAAGAAGAGCTCGAGCGAATGAAGTCACAGGATATGCTGGACTCCGTTTTACAAGAGTTCAGTCAATCTTTCCCACGCTTAAAAGAGCCATTAATTGACGAACGTGATCAATATTTAGCACAAAAAATTAAAGAAGCACCAGGTGATAAAGTCGTTGCGATTCTCGGTGCGGCTCACGTCCCCGGTGTGACAAACGAAATTTATCGTGAACACGATTTAAAACAGCTGTCCAAAGTACCACCAAAATCCAAAAAGCCAAAAATAATTGCCTGGGCAATACCACTCCTGATTTTGTCAGTGATTGTGTATACGTTTTTCAATAATCCATCAGCTGGAATGTATCAGGCGATTTCTTGGATTCTGTGGAACGGATCACTATCGGCGATTGGCACTGCTGTAGCGTTTGGGCATCCATTAGCTATATTAACGGCTTTTCTAGTTGCTCCAATCAGCTCGCTCAATCCATTATTAGCCGCAGGATGGTTTGCCGGATTCGTACAAGCTTTTGTGAGAAAGCCAAGCGTGTCTGACTTTGAAAAACTATCGGAGGATGTTCACACTATCAAAGGCTTTTGGAACAACAAGGTGACACGAATTCTACTAATCGTAGTCATGGCCAATATCGGAAGCTCACTAGGGACCTTTATTGGAGGCGCTGATGTCATTCGTGTGTTCTTAGAGAATTTTTAAGCTAAAAAAAAGCGAGCGAGTATGGCTAAGGGGTTCCGTTTTCTTGGAAAAACCTAATTACACATAAATAAACGCAACATTATTTAACACAAAAACACTAGCATTAATAAAATTGACCCGATGGGATTTTTAATCCTTTCGGGTCTTTTATATACACCAACTTTCGCATAGTAATTTTACGAGAATTTCCCATTTACTAAAATTATAGTAATGGACATTTGGTTTCCAGAAGTTTGTGATTTATGATGTGCATGTGATTCTAGTAACTTTATACAGTTTATTTGTTTGAAATCTTCTGAGGCATTGCATCTAAATCTCCATATATATTCAACAAAAATACTGAAGGTTGTGGTAAGGTTAAATGATAAGTCATTTAACTAACGCTCAGTAATATTTAGGGATAATAGGGAATGCAATAAATTAATCTTATACAAGGGGGAAGAAAAGCTTGAAAAAATTCATCTTAGGTTTAGTAAGTGGTGTAATCATAGCTGGTGGTTCCGTTGTTTATGCAAGTGACAGCATTGAAGCATTGTTGTTTTCAGCAAAGTATGAAATAAACGGTGAACAAGTTGAACTACCAAATGAATATCAAACACTGAATGTTGATGGTCATGCATACGTTCCAATCAGATTCGTTGCTGAAAGCTTGGATTCTTTTGTTACGTATGATGATAACACAAAACGGATAAGTATAGATAACAAATTTGATCTTAATAAGAATGGAATTAGAGTTGGGCAACTAAATGTAGAGTCTAATGAAAATGGCTCAACTGTTAAAGGAAAGCTTTATGTTGGGCAAGATTTTTGGGATAACATTGTAAGTAGCCCTTCTAATCCCAATGCGATGATAGACCCTGGTATTAAATTAGATGTAGGTGGTAATTTACTATTTTTTGATGGGAAAGGCCATTATTTAGGGGAAGTACCAGTTAGCAAAGAAGTAATAGCTAAAGGAGAACAAATTAGAGGTTTTGAAGTAACATCAAATGATAATCTATCTAATTATGAATATGTAATGCTTGCAAAAGAATTTCCTCAACCAAGGGCTTTGCCTGCACCACCTGATATTGGAACATATGATTCTACTGGTCAAGTGGGTGTTGGGGGAATAGAAGTTCGTGAAGATAATGGTTTTTCGGTCATAAATGGCCATATTAGTTTGCAGGTTGATGGTAATTATCAAACGCACATTACTTTAACTTTTCTTGATGAAATAGGTATGGAAATTGGAACTGCTGAACTCGTATCGGATTTACATGGAAGTAATCCCGAAAATGGTTTGAGTATAAGTAAATTCGAAACTGCTGGAAAAGGAGATTTAACAGACTATAAACAAGTAAAGGTCACAATTAATTCGTTGACACCAATAAATTAAACCTAGCCTTCTTTCACAAACGGGTAGTTTAATAAGAAATTTAATTTTCGAATCAGATTCAAATAAACATTTAGTTACAAAAGAGGTGTAAAATTGATTGTGAAAATCATTATGAATTTGCTTGTGATTCTAACATTTCTCCAAAGTAACGGAACCCCTCTGGCTAAGGCCTCACTTTTGTGTTTTCAGGTATAGTAAGCAATTAGTGCCGTGCATCTATAATGATCACGAAACTAATTATCAATAGGCCATTAACTGAACCTGATTCTTTCGCATAAATATAACCATTAGAAACTTTTATAAAAGGTGGTTTCAATGGCAAATAAAAAATTAGCGTTAGCGGCTACGGGAAAAGATGAAGTAGCATTTGAATCTTGGGCGATTCGTGCTGTTGGGAAAGAAAATGCAAAGAAATGGAGTTCAGGAAAAAACTTACTTGAACATCTGGTTCAAGCGAGTAGTGGTGGTCAAGATTGTATAGATAAGTTATACATTTTTTCGCATGCTTGGCCGTATGATGAAAATGGCAACCGTGGAGGTGTCAAAATTGGTGGTCCGGATATCAATGGTTTTTATTTAGATAGAAGGCTTTACGACCATAATGATGCTAGATACCTTAACGATTTAATCCAACTGATCCGGGCAGGTAAGGTTAAATTTTGTTCTGCTGGTGAGGTGTATCTGACAGGTTGTCGTGTGGCATCAAGCCCATTTCCACAGTATTTGGCACGCGTTACCGGTAGTACCATCTATGCAGCAAACGGTTCAAGTTTTCCAAAACCAGGCAATCCCCCGGGAGACAAAACAGGTGAGTGGATCAGTGGTGTCGACCTTTGGGAAGAACAGCAAGCGGCTAAAAAAGGATTGTATGTTGGGTGGTTGAAGTATAGGTACGATTCAAGCACCCAACAGGTAACCGAGGAAAAGGTCGGACAAAAAACGTCTAAAGGCTATGTCCTTGATATTTGGTGATTATGATTTTCTAAAAATATGTCCATCATATTGTTGGAATAGCAAAAATAAAAGTCCGAGCATGATTAAATCCAAACGTGAATGAAATAGCGTGTTGATGATACCTGAGTGTAGCATCGGTAGCTTGGTAATGACGATGGCGCCAATGATGATTATGAGAAGTGGCATGGTCGCGTAGCGAACGTAATAATTTAACACAATAAATAAACCACAAACTATTTCGGCAATTGCCACAACGTACATGAATGTGATTGGATAAGGTAAACCAAGACTAATAAAGTAATCGCTTAATCCACCCCCGAATAGCTTCATGGATGCTGATACGATAAAAGCTAAACCAACTAAATATCGCACGAGAGCTGTCGTTGAAATGTTAACCATATGTTTCCCTCCTTTTTCATAACGTCTGCTTGTCTACAAACAAAGTTTTACTACATCTATATGTAAAAGTTAGACAGGCCATGACTAAAAGACTAACATTACACACTGGAAGACCTTACAACTTGCGATAAAAGCTATTATTCAGTAGTATAGGAAAGGAATAAAGTTATGAGAAAATGAAGGCTTATGCCGTTTGGTGATAAGCCGATTTTTCTTTATATAGAGAGGGTTTTTATCCATGCAAAAAGAGTCAATCTACGGACTGACCTATGAACAATTAAAAGACTGGCTCGTGGAAAGCGGACAAAAACGGTTCCGTGCTGATCAAGTGTGGGATTGGCTTTACCGTAAGCGTGTTAAGTCCTTTTCTGATATGAAAAACGTGAATAAGGAAACGATTCAGTTATTAGAAGATAACTACGTCGTTCAAACGTTAAAAGAAACCATTAAGCAAGAGTCGAAGGACGGTACGATTAAATTTTTATTCGAGCTAGAGGATGGCAACTATATTGAAACGGTGCTGATGCGTTTTGATTATGGTTTATCTGTTTGTGTGACGACTCAGGTAGGCTGTAACATAGGTTGTTCATTCTGTGCGAGCGGTATTTTACGAAAAAATCGTGATTTATCCAGTGGTGAAATCGTCGAACAAATCATGAACGTTCAACACCATTTAGATGAACGTGGTGACCAAGAACGCGTAAGTCATATTGTCGTGATGGGAATTGGTGAACCGTTTGATAATTACAATAATACGTTAGACTTTTTGCGTATTGTCAATGACCAAAATGGGTTATCCATCGGTGCACGTCACATTACGGTGTCCACAAGTGGCTTAGTCGATAAAATTTATCAATTTGCGGATGAAAATTTACAAGTGAACTTAGCATTATCACTACATGCGCCGAATAATGATCTGCGTACACAGATTATGAAAATTAATAAAGCCTTTCCGCTTGAGAAACTGATGCCAGCGATTGATTATTATTTAGAAAAAAACAATCGCCGGATTACGTTTGAGTATATTTTACTTGATGATGTGAATGACCATGTTGAAGAGGCCAATCAGTTAGTCGACTTATTAAAAGATAAGCGTCATTTATCGTATGTGAATTTAATTCCTTATAATCCAGTTGCGGACCACCCATATGAAAGGAGCCGTAAAAAGAACATTTTGAAGTTCTACGAGACTTTATTAGAAAACGGCATTAATTGTGGGGTGCGTGTGGAACAAGGAAGTGACATTGACGCGGCATGCGGACAATTAAGAAGTAAACAAATTGAAAAGGCTAAACGAAAAAAGGTAAACGCATAAATCTTGAGTGTCTGTTGAAACGGTTAGACGAAAGCCGTTAAGACAGGCACTCTTTTTTTGTGCCTTTGCATATGGTATAACAGCAGAAGTCAAAGGAAGTGGTAGATTGGGATTATTTATAAACGGACATTCAAACATATATCAATCCAAACAGCCAATCAATGAGCCAAATCAGGAACAAGTTGTCGTCGATCGGTTTTCAGAATGGGCGAAGCAGCAAAAACGTATCAATCGACGCTTATCCCGCTCTTACAATATGTTGAACCATTTATATGAACGTCATGATAATACGCAAAAAGATATTTTAAGAACTTTAGATGAGAACGAAAAACGTCATGATCATCATGATTCGTTTAAACAACAGGTGTTAAATCGTTTGTCTAAATCAGATCGTAGACAGATGGAAATGGAGGATTGGATGAAACAAGAGGAGCTTGCGAAATCAGAGTTAATGGATGAGTTGAAAAGTTTGCATGACTCCAATCAAGCCATTATTAAGGAGTTAACAAAACAAGATCATTCGAGTGAAGAGCTGGCAGGTCAACTTCATGACATGTTAGAGGTACAACAAAAAATTGCCGAGCAGATAACGAGTCATGACCATCAACAAAAACAAATAGTAGCTCAGCTCGAAAATCAAGAAGCTTTAATTGAAAAAATTGGCCGTCAAATGACGAATTTCCGTTCTATTTTGTATGAAAGAAGTAATCATTTAGCAGAAAAAATTGATGATCAGTATCAGCTTACTTCTGCGTATGTTCACAAACTCTTGACGGGTAAAGAAAACCCATTAACGTTCGTCGTATCTAAAAAGGATGAGGAGTAAGTTAAAGGGAACTCGGTGTTAGTTGCGAGTTCCCTTTAACTTTACTGCTTTTCTCTAATGTTGGATAACTGTACATCAAATTCATTCGCTGGATCATCCAGGTAATAGACACGAGCGACATCATGATCGTCCTCAACATGTTGAATAAAAACCCGTTTGCCGTTAAATTGAACATTGTGAAGCTTTGGTGAGCTTGCGATTTCTTCAGCACGTAAACGTTCCATCTGGGACCTCCTTTAGAGAATCATTTAGTTATCATGAAGCGGATGGGAAAAATCCAACCACTTTACAAACTAATGAATGGGGTCATCCTCATATAATCCACTAAGGTCTACTTCTTGGACATGATCCATATTATCAAGAGGAAAGACGGTTGCTGTACCACTGTTTTCATCTATATCTTGAACATATACCGGAAAACCGCGATATCTCACCTGAATTAAAGATGGTGATTCCACGATTTGCTTGAGTTCTTGTAAATCCACGATGCGAAACCTCCATGATGTTGTTTTATTCTGTTGTGGTTTCTTTAATATTTTTAACTGAACGAGGTAAAATATACCCTATTAAAAAATGCCCATCATTGACATGACAGGGCACACCATTTAAAAGTTATTTCATTTATTGGAAAATTATATACAATTAAGAGCAAGCAGTTATCCGTTTAGCAAGGTAGTAGCTGTAGCCTTCTACCCGTCTTTCAGAGGCGAGAGAGGAGGTGAAAAAATGGATATGAAAGTTGTGTGGGTTTTACATTCTTTGAGTGTATTTGAAATCCCTATCCTTATTGTTCCGTTCATTTTGATTAAAACGGACATAAAGAAACTACCTTGCTCTGGCCAGCAGGGTAGTTTCAAGAAAAACAAACTATAAATTAATCAGCAATACCTTGTTGGCGGATGCTGTGAGAGATGAAATGTTCATGCATTCCATCTCTTTTAATTTTATTATTTGTATTTAATAGTTATAATATACCTTTTTGCCATAATCATGTCAACTAAGATAAATCGACAACTTCCCCTATTTACCCCTGCGTGCGACTGTGATATCTTAATATTAAGAAAATTTAAATAATAGAGGGGAGAAATACATGATAGCGAGATATTTAGAAGAAGAGCACCAGTTATATCGCGATTCCTTACGCAAATTTTTAGAAAAAGAAGTAATCCCATACTTTGACCAGTGGGAAGAAGAACGTTTGATTCCGCGTGAATTGTGGACAAATATGGGTGAAAACGGTTTTCTCTGTCCATGGGTGGATGAAAAGTACGGTGGCCTGAATGCCGATTTTGCTTATTCGGTCGTCTTTAACGAAGAGATTGAACGAGTGGGTACTGGCTTAGTCGGGCTTGGATTACATAATGATATCGTCGTTCCATATTTTGATTCGTATGGAACGGATGAGCAAAAAGAAAGATGGCTGCCGAAGTGTGTTACGGGTGAAAATATTACAGCGATTGCGATGACAGAGCCTGATGCCGGGTCCGACTTGGCGGGGATTAAAGCAACAGCCATCAAACAAGGAGATTACTATGTTTTAAATGGTCAAAAAACCTTTATTACGAACGGTATTCACGCTGATTTAATTTTAGTCGTCGCGAAAACCGATCCAAAGGCTAAACATAAAGGCATTAGTTTATTTGTCGTTGAAAAAGATATGCCCGGTTTTTCACATGGCCGTAAGTTAGATAAAGTTGGCCTTCATTCGCAGGATACCGCGGAACTTTTCTTTGAAGATGTTAAAGTCCCCGCTGAAAACCTGCTCGGTGAAGAAGGGAAAGGCTTTTATTATCTAATGGAAAAACTTCAACAGGAACGCTTAACCGTTGCGATTAGCGCTCAAGTGGCAGCTGAAGAAATGCTTGAGATGACAACGGCTTATGTCAAGGAACGAAAAGCTTTTGGGCAATCGATATCAACGTTTCAAAACATCCAATTTAAAGTAGCAGAAATGGCGACAGAAATTCGAATCGGACGCACGTATTTAGACGATGTGATAGAACGTCATATGAACGGTGAAGAAATTGTCACTGATGTCTCGATGGCGAAGTGGTGGATAACCGATATGGCAAGACGTACAGCCACAACTTGTATGCAATTACATGGTGGATATGGCTATATGGAGGAATACCCGATCGCAAGGCGTTACCGCGATGTTCCGGTATCATCGATTTATGCGGGAACGAATGACATCATGAAAAATATTATTGCGAAGAATATGGGGTTGTAAAGATGCTACAAGGTTTAAGAGTCATCGACTTTTCACAATATCTTCCTGGCCCATTTGCGACATTACGTCTGGTTGATTGGGGTGCCGAAGTGATCAAGGTTGAACCACCTCAAGGTGATCCGGCAAGAGGCATGGCAAAAGAAGCTCTTTTTGCGGTCAATAATCGTGGGAAAAAGAGTGTTGCCATTAATTTAAAAGAAGAAAAGGGACAAAACCTGGCTTTAGACTTAATTAAAAAAGCTGATGTCGTGGTCGAAAGCTTTAGGCCAGGCGTGATGAATCAATTTGGCTTAGGGTATGACCACGCCAAGTCAGTTAATGAGAAAATTGTTTATTTATCACTGACGGGTTTCGGCCAAAACAGTCCATATAGGGATCAAGGAAGTCATGACTCGAATTATCTCGCGATGAGTGGCATGTTAAGTCAATTAAAAGACGTATCGGGAAGACCTATACATCCAACGAACACACTAGCGGATCTAATCGGAGGAATTGCAGCAAGCGAAGCAATTACAGCAGCCCTATTTCAGCGAGAAAAAACAGGAAATGGAACTTATATCGATTTAGCAATGACTGATGCGATCTTTAATATGATGGGAAATCATGTGATGCTATCACTCTTAGCTCAAATTAATTCAGGTATTCCGGTTCTAAATGGTTCATCAGCCAACTATCATATTTATAAGACCAAGGACGAGCGCTTCATGACTTTAGGCGCATTAGAATATAAGTTTTGGAAAAATTTTTGTGAAGCAGTAGGACGAGTTGACTGGCTTGAATCATATCCAGATCACTTAACAGACCAGAATCTATTCGAGGAAGTCGAGCAATTATTTTTAACAAAACCACAGTCGGAATGGACCGAAATTGGTGAAGAGCATGACTGTTGTTTATTCCCTGTTCTTGAAATAGGTGAAGCGGTTAAGAGTGCCTATGTTAAAGAGCGCGATCTTATCAAAAATAATATGTTTGTTCAAACACATTATCAGTCGGCTCAGGATGGTGTAATATCGACAGCTAAGCTTTCTGAGCATACGGATGAAGTTTTATCTAAATTATTGAACAAAGATCCTCAAGAGATTCAACGTCTTCGAACAGATGGTGTTATTTAAAATTTAATGATATAAAAGGAGAGGGTCTATATGATGGAAGGTGCTTTACTCATTAACAAAATGCTTGAGCGAGCAGAACAATTGTTTCCTAAGAAGGAAATCGTCTCACGGACCGCATCTGGAATTACGCGGCTAAATTATTCGGAGCTTGGGAAACGAACAAGGCGGCTGTCAAGCGCACTTGAAAAACTCGGAGTAGGACGAGGCGATAAAGTAGCAACACTAGCCTGGAATGACCATCGTCATTTGGAAGCCTACTTTGGTATTCCGAGTATGGGGGCGGTGTTGCATACGATAAATATTCGCTTATCTCCCCAGCATATTGCCTATATTATTAATCACGCCAAAGATAAAGTGTTATTAGTTGACCCAATGTTTTTACCCATTCTTGAAGCGATTAAAGATGAACTCTCCACTGTTGAAGCCCACATTATTTTATCAGATGAACCACAATTACCTGATACGACATTAGCTCCACTTTACGCCTACGAGGAATTATTAACTGATGCCAATCCTAACTACGAATATCCAAATGACCTCGATGAACATGATCCAGCTGGTATGTGTTATACGTCTGCTACGACGGGTTTGCCTAAAGGTGTCGTTTATTCGCATCGTGGCCTTGCACTGCATAGTATGGCTTTAGGACTAGCGGATTCCGCAGCAATATCCGAATCGGACGTGGCGATGCCAGTTGTTCCAATGTTCCATGCCAATGCTTGGGGGATGCCATTTGCCGCCACATGGTACGGCTCAACACAAGTTCTCCCAGGTCCTTCATTTACACCAGAGCTGTTAGCTAATTTAATCACACAAGAAAAGGTCACGATTACAGCAGGGGTCCCAACGATTTGGCTCGGTTTATTAAAAGAACTTGATGCCAATGCCGAACAATATGACATGAGTTCCCTGCGCGCAGTGCTTTGTGGTGGGTCAGCAGCACCGAAGGGTATGATTCAAGCTTTTGAAACGAAGCACAAGATACCATTTATCCATGCTTATGGTATGACTGAAACGACGCCGCTCGTTACGTTATCAAGACTTAAGAGTCATCAGGAAGACTTACCATATGATGAGAAACTAGAAATTCGTGCCAAACAAGGCTATGTCGTACCAGGTCTCGAAATAAAAGTCGTTAACGATGATGGTGAAGTCGAATGGAATGGTGAAGACATGGGCGAATTACTTGTTCGTGGGCCTTGGATTGCTGAAGAATACTATAACGATGAGCGAAGTGCCGAGGCTTTCCGCGATGGTTGGCTCTACACAGGTGATATTGTCACCATTGATGAAGAAGGCGTTATGAAAATTGCTGATCGGACTAAAGATTTAGTCAAAAGCGGCGGGGAATGGATTTCAACTATTGATTTAGAGAATGTTCTCATGGCATATGAAGACGTGTTTGAAGCGGCGGTCGTCGGTGTACCACACCCTGAATGGCAGGAACGCCCGATTGCAGCAGTCGTATTAAAACCAGATGCTACGGTCAGCAAAAAAGAACTTTTTGAATTTCTAAAGCCACAATTTGCGAACTGGTGGTTACCTGATGACATCATCTTTATGGATGAAATCCCAAAAACATCTGTCGGTAAATTCCAAAAAAACAGACTGCGAGAACAGCTTCAGGATTATTTAACCGTTTAATGCTTAAATACACCGATAGGATTCAAAGTTACACCGATAGAATGTAGAAAAACGCCGATAGAATTCAAAGATACACCGATAGAATGTGGAAAAGCACCGATAGGATTCAAAGATACACCGATAGAACCTTCAAATACGCCGATAGAATGAAATTAATGAAAGAAGGAACTCGCGGAAAAGCGAGTTCCTACATATTTATCGAGGTGAAATAATGAAGTTAAACGAGTTTGAAGTCGGTCAAACCTTCCATACAGATCCAGTTACGGTAACGAAGGAAGCCATTTTAGACTTTGCTAAAAACAATGACCCACAATATTTTCATATCGATGAAGTAGTAGCGAAACAAGGGCCTTTTGGCAGCTTAATCGCTTCAGGCTTCCAAACCTTATCGATCGTTTGGGTCGAATTTATTAAAAAAGATATCCTCGGACGTGATTGTCTTGGCGGGATGGGTATGAATCAAATCGTTTGGCGCATTCCCGTCTACCCAGGTGATCAACTCCACGCAACCTTTACTGTCTCAAGTAAAAAAGAACTCGATCACGTAAAAGGCATCCTAAGCCTAGGTATAAAAGTTTTTAACCAAGGCGAAAAAGAAGTGATGAGCTGCGATACGATGATTATGATGCGAGCCTAAATCGATTCATTTACTTTACCCTTAAATATAAATAGCTTCTGAACTAAATAACTAACAATGAATAAAGAGGCATCCACTCCCATTTTTATGATGACCTCACCGTGCCCAATTATGGAGTAAATCAAGTACACACCAGTTGCTGAAGTAGCTAAAATGGCTATACTTAAGATCGCATACTTTAATAAAGACCGTTTTGAATCGGATTTAAAAACGATTTTTCGGTTAACGGTGTAGTTAAATAAAGCAGATAACACACGCGCTAATATAGTCGCCACGATAACATGTTTCGTTTGGAAAAAAGGATCAAAGATAAAGACAAAAAGCGTATACAATAACATATCGATAATGTATGACGCGACTGATGACAAAACATATTTAAAAAAGACAAAGTAAATCCGGATGGTATCAACAATCGGTCTAAAATGGGAGGAATCTTCTAAATAGACGGTCTTAATTGGTACTTCATGAATATCGATATCAAATTTATTAGCGTTCGTAATCATATTCATCTCAAATTCATAATGATCTCCAGGGATGTCAACTATTTCTTCCGCATAACGAATTGGAATGGCTCTTAATCCTGTATGTGTATCGTCTAACTTAATTCCTGTTTCGAACTTGATAGCATACCTCATCATGAAGTTGCCCACCCGACTTCTAAATGGCGCATCCTCTTTGGTAAAACTTCTTTTTCCTAAAACTAAGTCATCGGCTTGATTCTGCGATTCCTCCAAAACCCTTACAATATCCTTAGGTAGATGCTGACCATCACCATCGGCTGTAATAATTCGTTTTAATTCCGTTGATTCCTTAAGGCTATATTCAATTCCGGTTTTCAGTGCCGCTCCTTTACCTTGATTCGTGTCATGATTCAGAACATGACACTGATAGTCATCTAATTGTTTGAAAATAGGTTGATGCTCCTCATCTGATCCATCATTCACAATTAAAATATTGTTTAAATTCAATTCATTTAAATCTTTTATTAACTGAACCAGCTGATGATTAGGGTTATAGGCTGGAATGAGTATGACGTAAGGTGATGTGTGATCTATAATCAATATGACGACCCCATTTCAATCAGCAATATATAAGCTTAGTACTACCCATTATTGAATGGATTCATGAGAGGGAACATATTTCATTTGGGAGGAAAAATGAGAAAAAGGCTTTGTCGCTGTACAATCTTAAATAAAAAATGGAGATACCCATCTATCAAGAAATGGGTATCTCCATAAATTCGGCATTCTACTTCGGCTGCATGCGAATGGCACCGTCCAATCGGATCACTTCACCGTTTAACATCGGGTTCTCAACAATGCTTTCTGCTAATTTCGCGTACTCAGAAGGATAGCCTAACCGAGATGGGAAAGGCGTCATGGCACCGAGTGCATCACGTGCTTTTTCAGGTAACGATGCAAATAGCGGTGTATCGAATAAGCCAGGTGCAATCGTCATGACGCGAATGCCATGAGGGGATAAATCGCGTGCAATTGGCATCGTCATTCCGACAATACCGCCTTTCGAAGCACTGTAGGCTGCCTGCCCGACCTGGCCTTCATAAGCAGCGACTGAAGCGGTATTAATGATGACACCGCGTTCACCTTCGTCGCTTGGTTCATTAGCCGTCATCTGATCAGCCGCAAGACGAATCATATTAAATGTTCCGACTAGGTTGACTTGGATAACTTTTTGAAAGGATTCAAGATCATGTACGCCTTTACTGCTCACCGTTTTTTTGGCTGCTCCAATTCCTGCACAATTTACGACGATATGTAAATCGCCAAACGTATTTTTAACTTGTTCTAATGTACTCTGGACACTTTGTTCATCTGTGACATCAGTTTTAATAAACTGAACTTGGTCTGACCCTAATTCATTAGCTAGGGATTGCCCTTTTTCTTCCTGTAAATCAGCGATTATTACGTTAGCACCATTTTGTACAAGGTTTCGGACGGTAGCTTCTCCTAAGCCTGAAGCTCCGCCAGTGACTAAGCCGACTTTGTTTTGAATATCCAAAATCATTCCTCCCCTATTGTAAAATTCTAATCTAACCGTTCAATAATCGTAGCGTTGGCCATACCGTGACCTTCACACATCGTCTGCAGACCGTAACGTCCACCTGTTCGTTCGAGTTCATGTACTAGGGTTGTCATGAGTTTTGCACCACTTGCACCTAGTGGATGCCCAAGCGCAATCGCTCCCCCGTTAACGTTTAATTTCTCAGGGTCAGCCCCTGTC
Source organism: Tenuibacillus multivorans (assembly GCF_900103915.1). GTDB lineage: Bacteria > Bacillota > Bacilli > Bacillales > Alkalibacillaceae > Tenuibacillus > Tenuibacillus multivorans. The sequence continues at coordinate 176,191 of NZ_FNIG01000001.1, forward strand.
TCATCCAACCATGCCATTGGCACAGGCGCAAAGGCTTCATTGACTTCATATAAATCCATATCCTCAATCGTTAATCCAGCTTTCTTTAACACTTTTTCTGTTGCTGGAATTGGACCGGTTAACATCATCGTTGGATCAGATCCAACAACGGTACGGGCAATGACTCGAAAGCGAGGTTTTAACCCTAATGAGTCTGCTTTTTCCTTAGACATTAAAAGTAATGCCGCAGAACCATCACTAATCTGACTAGAATTCCCGGCATGAATCACACCGTCTTCTTTAAAAACAGGGTTGAGTCCGTTTAGAGCTTCAGGTGTTGTTTCGCGTCTAGGACCTTCATCAGAAGTCATTGTTTTCGTCGTACCATCCTCTAATGTGACATCGACTGGCAACAACTCTTTGTCAAATCGCCCCTCATCTTGGGCTTGAATCGCTTTTTGATGACTTTGATAGGAGAACTCATCTAATTGTTCGCGTGTGTAACCCCATGTTTCGGCAATCCGTTCTGCTGAGAGCCCTTGGTTAATCATTTCATATTTTTCGTTTAATTGTGGACTGAATGAGGCGCCATTCATATTCGAAAACATCGGAACACGTGACATGTTTTCTATCCCAGCTGCCACGACAACGTCCATATCACCGCTTAATATCGCCTGTGAGGCAAAGTGAACCGCTTGCTGACTTGACCCACATTGGCGATCAATCGTCGTACCGGGTACTTCCTTTGGATAACCTGCAATAAGTGCCGCAATTCGCCCGATATCGGCTGCCTGCTCACCTACTTGTGAAACACACCCCATAATGACATCTTCAATATGGCTTGGGTTTATTCCTACTCGGTTGACGAGTTCCTTTAACGTTAATGCTGCCAAATCATCTGGTCGTTTATGACTAAGTAACCCTTTCCTTCGTCCAACTGGTGTTCTAACAGCTTCTACAATGACTACTTCTCGCATCTTAGTCGCCCCTCTCTGTATTCATACTCTTAAATTCATTATAACAAATTTTTATAATTATCTGAAAAAATAAACATAAAATAAGCCGGATATTAATCCGGCAGTTTCAAACGCAATAATTGGTCATCAGCTTCTTCTGGATTTCCACGTCCATCCCGATTACTCGTAATCGTATATAAATAACCGTCTTCAATCCAAACATCCCGCATACGTCCACTATCTTGGTAAAAGGTTTCTGTCGTTCCTTCTGCAATATCGTATGCGATAATTTGTGAACCTCTTAATGCTGCGATATAAATTTTCCCTTTGTAAATGTCGATGCCAGATGGTGCCCAAGTCGTCTCACCTGTATGATAAATCGGTGTAACCATCCCTTCTTGCTGTGCATCACCCTGGATGGCTGGCCACCCGTAGTTCTGACCTGGTTCAATTAAGTTAATCTCATCATGCGCACTACTACCGTGTTCAGTGCTATACATGACACCATTATTGTCCCAGGTGATCCCTTGAGGATTTCGATGTCCATAAGAATAGACATAGGAATTTTCAAATGGATTATCTTCCGGAATCGAACCATCCAAATTCATCCGCAGTATCTTCCCAGCCAGGCTGTTCACGTTTTGGGCTAATTCACGGACAACAGCATCACCAGTCGTCACATATATCTTTCCATCTGGTCCAATTTCAAGCCGTCCACCATCATGGAACTCCTCGCCAGGTATTTGATCAATTAAGACGTCTACTTCCTCCCAACGATGGCCTTCATTTTCTAACAAAACAACGCGATTATAAATGTGCTCACCTTCTTGGTATGTATAGTACGCATAAGCCTGTCCAGATTGAGCAAAGTCCGGTGCTAGTAAAAACCCTAATAATCCACTTTCACCAAAATGCAACACGTCCTTTGAAAGCATAATCTCTTGTTCTACGACTTCACCGTCTGATTCAATCCGAAGTAAGTTTCCACCGCGTTCCGTCACATAAAACGTATCATCGGACTTAGCAATTGACCACGGAATCTCAAGGTTTTGAGCAAGGGTTACCCTTTCTTCCTCCTCAAGATGAATTACGGGTTTGGCATTTAAATCGTGACTAGCTTCTGAACTTTCATTTGATTTTAACGAATCTTCGGAAGAATCGTTAAAACAACCTGTGGCAAGTATACAAAGGCTTAAAACAAACAACAGTCTCACCATCATAAAGACCTCCAATCCTTTATTATTCATCTTACCGAAATTTTCCTAAAATAAACAAAAAATAATTCGAAAATCGTAGGAATTTAATCATTTTTGGCGAATTAGTTAAGAGAGTATAAAGTGGGGAGGAAATCTAAAGTGAAATTTAAGAAACCGGATGTAGAACAATTTTTTCGAACATATGGCATTCAGTTGTTTGCGGTAAGCCCAGATGAATCGCAGCTTGCATTTTCAACAAATTTAAATGGTAAGTTTAATCTATGGGCAATGGACATACCGAATACGTTTCCGTACCCGTTAACGTTCCATGATCAAAGTACGGATTCGTTGCAGTACGATAAAAGTGGGGAGTATTTGTTGTTTTCGTCTGATCATGATGGTGATGAGAATTCGCAATTATATGCAATACCGCCTCAAGGTGGTGAACCTAAGCCAATTCGAACGTCTGAGGGCCATCGTCATATAATGCCGTCGCTTTCAAACGATGGTAAAAAGGTTTACTACACGTCGAATAAAGAGGATCAGACCTTTTTAAAGGCCTATGTATATGATATGGAAAATGATGAAGAGGACGTTTTTCTTGAGGGTGAAGATGCGCCAACTTTTCTTGTGAAAAAGAGTCCAGACGAGACAAGCTTGATCTATTCCAAAATGTTTTCTAATACGTCACAATTAGCTTACGTCTTATATAATGGTGAGCATTACAGGGTAACACCCGAAACGGACCATCAGCATACGTTTGGTGGTTTGGATTTTGCTTCTGAGACCGAAATTTATTTTACAACATCGTATGACTCTGACTTTGAGTATCTCGCAAAATTTGATTTAGAGACCAAAGAATTTTCTAAGGTTAAACAGATAGAAGGTGAAGCCTTAACGGATGTGAAGTATGATGAATCGTCAAATTCTTTATATCTAGTCGGTGTAAAAGGTGTTAAAGACTCCTTCTATCGATATGATTTAGAAAATGGCACATTAGAAGAGCTTAATCCGCCTACAAGTGTCATTGCACAAGTGGAGGTAGCTAAGTCAGGAAACGTTTATCTAATGGGCGTTTCCGCTACGGCACCGGCTAATATCTATAAATATGCCAATGGAAAATGGGAACAGCTCACTAACTTCGGTGTGCCTGGTGTGGCAAAAGAAGAAATGGTTGAACCAGAAATCATCACTTACCCTTCTTTTGATGGAAAAGAAATCGAAGCGATGTATTTCCGTGCAAAGCCTGAAAATGATAATGGTTACGTTATTTTATGGCCACATGGTGGGCCACAAGCAGCGGAGCGTTCAACATTCCGTGCTTTATTCCAATTCTTAATCTATCAAGGCTATAGTCTTTTCACGCCAAACTTCCGAGGTTCAACTGGCTACGGCTTGACGTTTACGAAAATGGTAGAAGGCGATTGGGGTTACGGACCACGATTAGACAACGTCGAAGGATTAGAATGGTTAATTAAAAACGGCTATGCTGACCGTGATAAAATTTTACTAATGGGTGGAAGCTATGGTGGCTATATGGCGTTATTGTTACATGGTCGTCATTCAGAATATTTCAAAGCCGTGGTTGATATCTTCGGCGTTAGTAATTTATTTAGCTTTGTAGATAGTGTACCAGAACATTGGAAGCCTATAATGAAGCAGTGGTTAGGTGACCCAGAGAAAGATAAAGAAAAATTTGAAGAAGATACACCCATTACGTATTTAGACAGCATGACCAAACCGATGCTCGTCATTCAAGGGGCTCAAGACCCACGAGTAGTTAAAGCCGAATCCGATCAAGTCGTCGAGGCTTTACAAAAACAAGGTACAGAGGTAGATTACTTAGTGCTGGACGATGAAGGTCACGGGTTCTCTAAGAAGGAAAACGAAATTAAAGTTTATAAGAAAGTGCTCGAATTCTTTGAGCAATATGTTTAATGAAGAAGGCCTGCCAATGTTGGTGGGCTTTTTTAGTCATGACTTTTGTCAGTAAAAAACCAACTCGCATTCAAGCGAGTTGGTACCTTTCTAAAATGGCTCATTGGCTAAGTCATACAATGCACGAGCATAAATCGCTGTAGCTTTTAATAAATCATCGACTTCGATATGCTCATCAACCTGATGCGCCGTCATGGTCTTTCCAGGGAAGGACGCGCCATAAGCAACACCGTTTTTTAGGAAGCGCGCATAAGTTGCACCACCTGTAGTGAGTAAAGTAGGTTCCTCATTCGTTTCCGTTTCATAAGCATTTTGCATAATTTTAATCGTTGGATGGTCGCGGTCGACATAATGTGGATCTTTTGTTCTGACACCTCTCAATTCCATTTGATATGTTTCACTAGCCTTTTGAATGTTTTCTAATGATTGGTCATAGTCCGTACCAACTGGGCAACGAATATTTAAATGAACTTCAGCTTGATCACCTAACTCATATCGAAAAGCGCCTGCATTAACGGTAAGTGGCCCTACCTCGTCATGGTTAACTGCTATTCCCATGTTATTACCATAAAAGTCATCACAAAGCATATCCTGAATAAAGTGAAGATAATTAGAGCTTTGATTATCCCATTCATAAGGCGTTAGAAACGGAACAAGCTTTAAGGCAGCATTAATTCCGTTAAAAGGTTCCATACCATGTACCGTTTTACCGTTTAATGAAAGTTCAAGCTCGTTATCTGATTTGTACTGTGTATCACCCAACAAACTTTCCTTCTCACAATATGTTTTAAAATCCTTTTTCATCGCCTCAAGCTTTTCTTTAGGGCCTCTAATATGAGCTGTAACATGGTCAGGTACCATATTTCCTCGTTCACCTGACTGTAGATAAGTTAAATGAAGAACATCCTTTTCGTTACTCTCTGTAATATCCATTGCAATTTTAGCATTAATTTGTCCTTTTTCTGCATAGATGATGGGAAAGTCCGCATCCGGAGAAAAGCCATACTTCGGACTGCCAAATGTCTCAACGTATTTTTTCATACATCGCATGCCACTTTCTTCATCCGTTCCCAAAATTAACCGAATTCGTCTTTTTAACGGTAAATCGAGCTCCTTTAACACCTTCATCGCATAATAAGCCGCCATTGTAGGGCCTTTGTCATCGATAGCGCCTCTTGCATATAATTTACCATCTTTAACAAGCGGCTCAAACGGTTCATTATGGCTCCATTGACCTGGCGCAGGTACAACATCTAGGTGGCCAAGCGTGACAATCTCTTCTTCGCCTTCACCTAAATCAACCCAACCGACATATCCATCTAATTGGTCAATTTGAAAGCCATCTTTTTCAGCCAAATTTAACATCCAATCTAAGGCTTCTCCAATTTTGTTTCCCATTGGCCGTTTATCAGTTGCCGAATCAAGATCCTTAACACTTTTAATCGAGAGAAGATTACTTAAATCATTAATGAGTTCGTCCTTTCGTTTGTTTACTTCTTGAGAGAAATTAATATCCTGTGGCATTTTAATCCTCCTTCAATTGATATCTATTTCTATCTTACCATCCACCGGAAACACTAACAGTCTCACCTGTAATGGCACCAGCTCCATCAGATGCAAGGAAAACAGCTGTGTGCGCAATATCCTCTGGCTCAAGTAAACGCTTCATCGGTTGTTTTATTAGTAAATTGTTATGGAGCGCTTCTTGTTCTGATGTCCCATCTTCTTCAGCAAGCTTAGCCAGCTGATTTTCAATTAATTTAGTTCGGACAGCCCCTGGCATAATGGCGTTCACGGTAATGCCATCGTTTGCCGTCTCAATGGCAACAGTACGTGTTAACCCAACTACACCGTGTTTCGCTGAGATATAAGCTGATTTATACGGTGAGGCGGATTTGCCGTGCACAGATGAAATGTTAATAATTCTACCATACTGACGCTTTTTCATATGAGGCAGGGTGAACTTCGTCATTAAAAATGGGCCTGTTAGCATGACTTCAATTAACTGGCGCCACTTGCCCACTGGGAAATTTTCAACCTGATCAATATGCTGAAGTCCCGCATTATTAACTAATACATCAATTTGACCTCGTTCATCAATCACTTGTTGGACAAATTGATCAACTTCATATTCGTCGGAAACATCAACTTTAAAAGCTTTAGCTTGTCCTAGACTTGAAGCCGCCTCTTGAGCTTTAACTAAATCCAAATCACAAATCATCACGAAATCTCCATTTTTAATAAAGGCTTTAGCAATAGCATAACCTATGCCTTGCGCAGCCCCGGTAACAACAACTGCACGTTCCATATAAAAAGCCTCCCCTTTACTAACTCTATTATAAAATAAATATACTGACTTTTGTGAAAATTTTAATACTTTATGGCTTTAAAGTGGGTGTAAATCTAAAGGATATAGGAATATATAAGAGAATACGAAAATTTATTAAAGAATTTAATTTTTAAGGTTGCATTTATCGTAAAATTTGATATTATATACTTGCAAATCATAATAAATCACAATATTTGATGAAAGGGGATGAGGGTTATGCAAACATCTCTTATCTTTATCTCTTTAACCATTTTATTAACGTTTCTAGTATTGTACGCAGCGGATAAGGTTATTTCGACGTTCAAGAAGAAGAAATCAACCCTGAAAATAGATCAAGTCACAACAAACAACTTTGATAATATGGAAGTCGAACATCGCTAAGAACGTACGAAAGGGCTGAGCCAATTAATTGGCTCAGCCCTTAATTATTGAAGCGAAACTTAAGTTTTTTATGTCTTGGCATACTTGTACTCTGATATCACTAAAGATCAATATTAAATTGAAAATCAGGATGTTTATAAATCACTTCAAACCGTTCATCATATTCAAGCATCGACAAATCCTCTGGTGAAAATAAGAAATAATCATTTTCTAATTCCATATCAGCGCCGTAATAATAGGATAACCATATAAGCTTTGAGCAATAAATCGCCGTCCACGGGTCATCCAATGCCACTTGTGTGGTAAATGAAAATGGAGGGACTTCTTTGTTTTGATTTAAATTTTCGGTATAGATCTGTAAATAATTATTAGCAAATTCAGTTGCATTTAATGCAGCTTCACGGTCTTTGCAGCGTAATTGTAGATGAAGCGGGTGTATTTCCTTAAATTCTTGAATGGTGGCTTTTCTAACTTGGGGATAGGTGGTGACGGCTTCAATTATATGCTTCTCATCTAATACCATAGCCGAATGACCCATATAACCTGGTGGTAGAAAATCACCAAAATTATCACACGCGACTAGAATATCCCCGGGTAAAAAGTTACGATCCTCTTCTCTTTGAATTTGACCTCCTGCTATAGTCGTTTCATATCTATTTCCATCTGAGAAAACTAATTCAACCCTTAATGGAAATCCTTTCTCATTACGTAAATGAAAGTCGGACATCGGATGGAATGTCCCGACCAACTCCTGCCCTAAGTATGTTTTAATGTACCGAACTGGATATTGATACAAATCTATATGGACGGAAATGGTATCTTCTGTAACACTTCCTTTTACAATAGGGTTGCTCATGCTAAACACCTCATATTCAAAGTCGTATACTACAGAATATAGTTATAAATCTAAAAAGGTGCAGAGCTTGAAACAATTTTTATGGATAAAAAATAAGCCGGTTGACGAGAGTCAACCGGCGGATTATTAAGCTCTTAACCATTTCCATATTTCTTGTGGTGTTGCATTTTTACCGTAAATTAAAATACCAACCTGGAAGATCTTACCTGCAAGCTTCATAAAGATCCAAATACTAAGGATTAACACGGCGATGGCTATGATAATTTCAATCCATGGCCATTCATCGAGTGCAGATAGACGCATAATTAAGACACCTGGGGCGGTGAAAGGTACATAAGAGGCTACCTGCGCTACAACACCGCTCGGATTACTAAAGATTGGTCCAATTAAAACGAATGGTAGGAACGGAATCATTAATACGAAACCTTGGAAGTTCCCGCTCGTCGAATAGTCTTCAATTGTAGCACCAAGACCAACGAAAATGGATGCGAATAATAAATAACCTAAAACGGCGATAAACGTTAATAACAACGTTTCAGGGACGAATAAATATTCAAGTAACGGTACATCGTCTAACTTCCAAATCGCAATTGGCAGCGCCATTGTTAACCATACCGCCACTTGTAAAATTCCTAAACTAAAGTAACCGAGGATCTTCCCTTGCATCAGTTCGCCTGTTGTCACAGATGAAAGGATAATTTCTGCAACCTTATCCTTTTTCTCCTGTGATGCGCTTTGGAAAATCATCATACCGGAGATAACAATTGAGAACAGTACTAGCCCCGCAAAAATAGCCGGAATCGCTCGTTCATACGGGAATCCCATGGTTTCACCTTCACCCATGGCTTCACCAGTCGATTCGGTTAATTCAACTGATTCAAACTGAATAGGGTTTGCTACAACCTGCATTTGTTCCGCGGATAATCCGGCTTGTTTTAATTGCAGTTGTTTAATTGGCTGTTCGAATACACGTATTGCGCTTTCAAACCCTGCACCTAACTCATCACCTGTTAAATAGGTAACTGTTCCAGTTTCGACGGTTTCATCATTGAGTAAAATGTAAGCAGACTCTTCTTCGGATTGGAGCTGTGTTTTCATACTTTCTAAATCAGCATCCGTTTGTTCAACATCCCAGTCGACGAACTCGCCTTCTTCTATGGCAGGTTCGACTGAATCGTAGACACCTAACTGATCATTTAAATAAACCTTAGTTGATTCTGATTCATCATCACCAAAGCTACTTAATAAAGTTGGGGCTGTCGCAAAAATAACAAAAATAACCGGCGTTAAAAATAACGAAACGATAAATGATTTATTTCGAATATTACGTCTAAATTCCCATTTTGCCACTTTTAAGCTATTACGCATCGGACTCACCTGCTTCCTGTGCAATGTTTTTATCGGTTGCAATATCCACAAATATTTCATGCAATGACACACGATCGACTGATAGTTCCTGCACATTTAAATCATTAGGTAATTGTTTTAACCAGTTCGTTACATGAACGTCCTTCGATAAATACAAAACAGAAATATCATCACTTTGATCGATTCTCGTTACATCGGGTAAGCTTTTGAATGTATTTTGGCCATTTTTACCACGAATGGTACATTTAAAGTTTGCATATTCAGCTTTAACTTGATCCATTGAACCGTAGATCACCTTTTGGCCTTTGCTAATCATAAATAGACGGTCACACATCTCTTCAACTAAATTCATTTGGTGTGAGCTAAGTAGAATCGCCGTACCATTTTTCGCAAGATTTTTAATTTCATCCTTAAAAATTTCCTGACTGACAGGGTCTAGCCCAGAAAACGGTTCATCTAAGATAAGGAGTTCGGGCTCATGAATGATCGAGCCGATAAATTGTACTTTTTGTCCCATACCTTTAGATAGCTCTTCAACCGAAGCATTTTCTTTTCCTTCTAAACCAAGCTTTTTCAAATAATCTAAAGCTCGCTTTCTAGCTTTTTCTTTCGGATAGTCCTTTAAATTAGCGAAATAAAGTAAAATATCCATGACTTTGACATTTTTATATAGTCCACGTTCTTCAGGTAAATAGCCAATTTTATGACGTGGAATCTCATCACCGTTATGATTGTGGAAGGTGACTCGACCTTCGTCTGGATACATGATCCCCATAATATTTCGAATCGTGGTTGATTTTCCGGCACCGTTTGGACCTAAGATCGCCATGATTTCCCCTTGATGGACATCAAAGGAAATATCTTTAAGAACTTTAGTGTTCTTGAACGATTTCTGCAAATGTTCTACACTTAAGACTTTTTCCACTAGACTCTCTCCCTTCACATGTTTATATGAGCATCAATGAAATGGCGTCATTTAAATCAATGTGTTCCTTTTGTGACCATTTCAGTTGGTGTCGCTTCAAGTATGCTTCAAGCTCTCGTTCTTGATTTGTGATCACTATCCGTTCACCTTTTCGTTTGACTTCGCCTGGTAATGTTTTATGAGGCAGCGAATCAGCTAGCCAATATTGGGTGAAATAACGCGATAATTCATCTTTTTCATAATGTCCGATGATGTCTCCGTCCCGGATGATAGCAATCGTGTCGGCTAATTTTCGGATTTCCTCCGTTTGGTGACTCGCTAGAATTAGTGTACGATGGCCTTCCTCCATCCATTCAACTAATATATCCATTAATAGATACTTTGATGGAATATCCATATGAGAAGTAGGTTCGTCTAAAATCATAATATCTGGATTTCGTGGCAGCATTAACGCGAGTGCGAGTTTTTGCTGCATACCTTGTGACATCTTACCATATTTTTTCGAAAGATTGACATTAAACATATCGACCATTTTGTTAAACCGTGATTCATCCCAATTCGGATAAAGGTTTGAAATGATTTCTTTCAGTTGATGTCCATTAAAAGGATCATAACCCAATAAACGCTGAGGTAAATAAGCAACATGCTGTTTCCAGCTTTCATCCTCGCTGATATTCCGTTCTAAAAGACGAATATCTCCTTGGTTAGGTTTCACTAAATTCATGAGCATCTTGAGTAACGTACTTTTTCCGGCCCCGTTATTTCCGACAATAGCGGTGACTAGTCCTGGCTCAATCGATAAATTGAATGGTCCTAATTCGAAATCGTCAATGGTTTTATATAAATTCGAAACATCAATCACTGGTTTCAATGGTTTCCCTCCTTTAAGTATCTAATAATGATAGAAATAGTTTTTTGATTTGTTGTTTGGAATAATTATGCTGATACGCTGTTTCAATCGCTTCAGATAATGCACGCGAAACAGAGTCTTGTTTAATCTCCTGTTTAATTGAAGGGTTCAAATCGGCTACAAACGTCCCCTTACCTTGTAATGTCTGGATAAAACCTTGATACTCAAGATTTTGATAGGCACGTCTGGTTGTAATGACACTCACCTCCAAATCCTTTGATAAGGCACGAATGGAAGGGAGTGATGTACCTGTTTGAAGCTGCCCGCTTGCAATTAACGCTTTGATTTGATTTTCAATCTGGTGGTAAATTGGCTCTCGTGACTGTTGCGAAATCTTAATTGGAAGCTCCATAAGCTAACTCCCCCCTATGTTAAAAAGTCGACTTTTTCAATTTTCCTTAATGCGGCTTTTAGCCAACCGATGACACTCGTTATCGCAACCACAATCGAAATAATCGCGGTTTGTACCGGCCACTTGTCAGCTAAATATGTTGTGAAATGGATAATGCCTTCGCCGTAAGTGATGTAAACCACAGCAAAAACCGTTGAAAAGATAATTAAAAACACGGCAGAATATACAATTATCCTTTCAGTGGTCACATTATGGTCCCCAAGATCCGAGGCTGGAAAAATGGCACCGAATGCGACACCAAAACTAACCCATAGAATGACAAAAGCGATGAACGAACTGACATCAAGAACACTTCTTAATTCCGGAGATAAATATAATAGACTCATGACAACTACTAAAAAAGGTATTAATTGCATTAGAAATATATAAAATCGGCTTTTAATTAATACTTCATTTTTGATCGGTAGCTGATGCATAAAAATAAACACTGGTGATACATATGTGTGCTCACTGACCTTTTCGTATTGAAAACCTTTTGGAATAGACCACATATAGCTATAACCAATTAAAATAATAAAAAAGACATCAATCCCCATATTGCTGTTATCAAAATAAGATTGAAATGAACTAATCATGATGAACAGAATCAAAAGGGTAGTAAATATTAAAAGTGTGATTCGTTTACTCCACGAACTTTTGAATTCAAATCGTGCTAATGCCCTAGCTTCCTTCCAGGTATTCATTCAATTTAACCTCCTTACTAACTGTTATTCTGTTTATATCTATATACACAGTATATACAGTGTGTATATTTAAAGTCAATTATATTTTCAAATAAGTTTTATACAATTACCAAAACTTTCTTGAAATTGGGTTATAATATTCCCATAACAAAGGGAGGTAGAAGTTATGAAAAGAGAAATTCGTTTATCCGAAAAATTGTTATTATCCGGTTTGAGTTTTATTCTATTATTTATGATTGTCCAGGACTGGGTATCTTTGGGGCCATTAAATGACATACAAGCCATTTCAGAAGAACAAACGGTCGGAGAATTAGTAACCGTAACGTTAATCGGCGTTAGCCAGATCTTATTAATCATGGGGTTTGTCATATTTTTTATGGGTAAAAGGTACCCGATCTGGGTGAAGTTATGGTTAGTGATTCACCAATCGTCAATATTTGTAGGAGCACTTTTTGCGTGGTGGATTCCATATCTGACGGGGTATGGAGCAGAGGGGCGTGTGGAAAGATATGAAAGAATGTTCGGTGATACGCATTCATTTCTCCCTGAGATGAATGGACTTGTCCCAAATACGTTACATACGATTTTTCATGTAACACTGCTTTTCTGTATCCTTATGACTGTGTATATCTTTATAACAGAAAAACGAAATAGAAAGCATATTGAGGTTAGTCAAGTTTCATAAGGACGAAAATTAAGGAGTGGGGTGACCACTCCTTAATCGCTTACCAGAGAAAATCAATCAATTCACTCTTAAATAGATTCGTATCAATATTACACGTGTCGGCGTCAATCGCGTATTGCCAACCGTATGCCATCGCATTGTCAGGGGCTTGTGGTTGATAGTCAGGAGCATTTTCTTTCGTTGTCACTTCCAATTGAGGGTAGGCTGACCATACAATCGTATTTTGCTGCACGTCATTTTTCATATCCTGATAGGCTGCATCGAGTTCACTTTCGCCATCAAAGACGCCGTAGATACCCGGGTAGTAAGCTGATTCAGCTAATTGGTCATACCAACCTTCTATAAAGACTGAATCAACGGGGTAACTTGGTTCAATATCAACAAATAATGCGACACCCTCAGGCACACCTAAGTTTTTAGCGTATTGAATCGCCTGTTTAGCATGCTCGATACCATGATCATAGCCGACAGCTTCATTCACGTGATTATAGATGAGTAGAATGCTAATGTCATTTTGATGAAGATAGTCAACCTCATTAGAATCAAGCCCAACGGAAACATCTTCGCGGTCACCTAAATAACGTCCCCAAACTTCTGGTTCCCCAAAATTTTGCGTCACACAAGCGTACATATTTTCATCGGTGTAACTAGCCGAGTCTACACCCCATATGATTTCACTTTGATTTGAAGTGTCGGAATCTTCATCATCTCCGTTTCCAAAAGCAGTGTATAAGATGAGAGGGATAGCAAAAAGGGCAATAATCGCTATAATCGTGAAAATTTCATATACCCAATTTGATCTCCACATAAAGGACAAAAACCCTCCTTTCATTCCTGTTGCCACCTTATTGAATGAGAGGGGTTTTTGTGTGGGCTTTTTCCTAACATATTATTCCGCTCAAAAGCATATATTTTATTGACAATTGGACAAGTCATCTGGTCAAAAATCTTAAGGGAGGAATGATGATGACGTATGCATTTCCCAACACAGATGGTGCAGTCATAAATTTTAAAGGTCGTTATGAAAACTATATTAATGGAAAGTGGAGACCGCCTGTAAATGGGCAATATTTTGAGAATGTGACACCCATTACGGGTAAAGCATTCTGTGAGGTACCGCGCTCGACTAAGGAGGATATAGAACTGGCATTAGACGCGGCACATGCAGCGAAGGATGAGTGGCGTAAGACCTCGGTTGCCGAACGAGCTAACATGTTAAATAAAATAGCAGACCGTATTGAAGAAAATCTAGAGATGCTTGCCGTAGCCGAAAGCTGGGAAAATGGTAAAGCGGTTCGCGAAACATTAAATGCGGACTTGCCATTAGCTGTTGATCACTTCCGCTATTTTGCAGGTGCGATCCGTGCCCAAGAAGGATCTATTGGAGAAATCAACCACGATACAGTCGCGTATCATTTTCACGAACCCATTGGGGTAGTGGGTCAAATTATTCCGTGGAACTTTCCGATTTTAATGGCGACTTGGAAGCTAGCGCCAGCTTTAGCGACAGGTAACTGCGTCGTGCTTAAACCTGCCGAACAAACACCTTCTTCCATTTTAGTTTTAATGGAGTTGATTGAAGACCTAATCCCGGCCGGCGTCCTCAATATCGTCAATGGTTTAGGCCTTGAAACCGGTAAACCACTCGCACAAAATCCACGCGTTGACAAAGTTGCCTTTACCGGTGAAACAACAACTGGACGCTTGATCATGCAATATGCTTCACAATCTTTAATTCCAGTCACTCTTGAGCTTGGTGGAAAATCGCCAAACATATTCTTTAGAGATGTCATGGATGAAGATGACGACTTTTTAGATAAGGCAATTGAAGGCCTGGTCATGTTTGCGCTAAACCAGGGAGAAGTTTGCACATGTCCGTCACGCGCGTTGATTCATGAAGATATTTATGACGAATTTATGGAGCGCGCTATTGAGCGAGTTAAAGCCATTTCTACAGATAACCCACTTAATCCGAATACGATGATGGGAGCGCAGGCTTCCAATGAGCAGCTTGAGAAAATTTTATCTTATCTCGATATTGGAAAACAAGAAGGAGCGGAATGCCTCATCGGTGGGGAACGTAATATGAAAGACGGTGACTTCGCGGATGGCTATTACGTAAAACCGACCATCTTTAAAGGCCATAACAAAATGCGCATTTTCCAAGAAGAAATTTTCGGCCCCGTATTGGCAGTCACAACATTTAAAAATGACGCCGAAGCACTCGAGATTGCGAACGACACCCTGTATGGTCTAGGTGCAGGCGTTTGGACACGCAATATCAATAAAGCCTATCGCTTCGGACGGGGCATTCAGGCTGGACGTGTTTGGACGAACTGCTACCATGACTACCCGGCACATGCCGCATTCGGTGGTTATAAAATGTCCGGTTTCGGTCGTGAAAACCACAAGATGATGCTCAGTCACTACCAGCAAACGAAAAACATGCTCGTTAACTACAGCCCACAAAAATTAGGTTTCTTCTAGGTTATCAAGAAAAACTTGCATGAATATAATGTAGTAATATTTTTGAAAGGTGAGTGCTACCATGGTTGAACGTGTCACAGCGACTGACACCACGTTGGAACTGATTGAATTACTGAGAAACAAACACGGCCCGATCATCTTTCATCAGTCAGGTGGTTGCTGTGATGGCAGCTCACCGATGTGCTATCCGGAAGGCGACCTGATGATCGGTGACCAAGATGTGTATTTAGGAGAAATCGGTGGTGCACCATTTTACATCCACCGAAACCAATTTGAGTACTGGAAACACACCCAGCTGATTATTGATGTTGTCGATGGCCGCGGCGGCATGTTCTCGCTCGAAGGAGTCGAGGGCAAACGATTCCTTACCCGATCCCGTGCATTCTCTGATAAAGAATATCGTGAATTACAAAAATGATTAAACGCCTCGCGCTTTGGTGCGCAAGGCGTTTTTCATTTAGTTTCCGATTGGTTTTTGTATTAATTCGCTCGGCATGGGGTTCCAGGTGCTCGGCAATAAGATTCTAATTGATTAATACTGGCTCAATTTACTTTCAACTAGAGAAAAACGTCCTGTTTTAAAAGAATTCTTCTAGGTATTCATAATGAGTATTGTGTTTATAATTTAGACTGTAAAGATTTTCACCATGTTTTAGTTTACCCAATATTTGAACACCACTTGTCGCCCCCAACACCTTCCTCGTCGAGCTCCCCGACTCGATTCCAAGCCACCACATCGCGCTACTTGTCGAAATCGTATCGCCTATTAGTAAAAAGTGGTCCCTTAGGGCGTATTCATGTGCGTAGCGTGCACGTTTTCCACAATTTAAGCATCGCCACCAACCGTTATAGCGGATCATACCTAACTGTTTACAGTTCATGCACATCGTACCAGAGGATAGATGACTAGCTTCTATTCCTGTTCTCCCTGCAATATTTGGAATTAAAGGGGTATGCTCCTTTTTCATGATTCCCTCTAAACCATGCATTTGCCTCAGAGTCAAAATGTCATTATTAAAATGATTTTCAAGCTGGTCCACTCGCTCAGATAATTTGTGGGCACGAATGATACGTGTTTCGTTAGATGGAACTTTTAAATTGGCAGCCGGGTGAGTAAATACAACAAGGTGCCTCAATGGAATATTAAAAAAACCTTATTCCATCAACCAATCTTGTAATAACAGAGACTGCGTTCCTACCTGGGAGATTGGGTCTTTAAAAACGTCCTCTCGGCCATCTTTCACCCTTGTCATCTGTCCTGTTACAGGGTCAATCGAAATAATTCCATCCATATTCTTGACTTCAACTAGTAGGAAAAATCTTGGGTTCATAATCAAGGAATCAATTTGAAAGGCTTTGCCAAGGTGGTATAATCGAAGGCCATTGACAACAGAAAAGCGGTTCTGTTGGGAGAAATTCAAATGATATTGGAGCGTTTTTTCGCCATAAAAGCCACTATAATAAGCTGATTTCTGATTCTGAACTTTAGAATAATATGGAGATTGTTTAGGAAGTCGGTTAAGGAGCGCTGTACAAATCAAAAGACCAATCGGAATTTCGAATGCTTTGACAACCAATAGAACATCACCTCTTGAATGGAGAATAAAGGGGGGTTGTGTGGACCATAGTAATTTTATTAAAATACAAACTGTTTATAGTGTCAAATCTTTTGACAATTTTCAAAAAATACACGTAAACTATGAATATGATTTTTAAAAATGAGGTGATCGCGGTGAATATTGTGCTATATGTATTGGCCATAATAGTTCTTGTTATAGCCGCAACCCTTCTTTACAAATGGATGCATAACTTGTTTGAGGTACGAAAAAAAGAGCTGAACATTAATGAGGATAAATCCCGTCACGTTAATAGTAAGTAAGCATTTCAATTGATTTTGAATTAATTTTATACAATAATTGCACTGAAAATGATTGTGGAGGTTAAAACATGAATGTTGAAATTTGGTCAGATGTCGTTTGTCCCTTTTGCTATATTGGAAGAAGACGTCTGGAACAAGCGATGAACCAGTTTGAACATGATGATAAAGTATCATTAACATATAAAAGCTATCAATTAGATCCAAATGCGGAGAAGGATCCAGGCTATGATATTCATGAAATGTTAGCGACCAAGTACGGTGTGCCGTATGAAGAAGGTAAGAAAATGAATGATCGTATGGCCGAGCAGGCAAAAGAAGTCGGCCTTGAGTTTAACTTAGATCAAGTGATCCCAACGAATACTGAAGACGCACATCGATTAAGTCACTACGCAAATGAACACGGAAAAATGTATGCATTGATGGAAAACATGATGCGAGCTTACTTCACAGATGGTCAAAACGTTGGTGACCATAACGTATTAGCTGACCTTGCTGAAGAGGTCGGCCTGAATAGAGAAGAGGCTTTAGAAGTCCTCAAAACAAGTAAACATAAGCGCGAAGTTGCGAATAACCAACAAGAAGCGATGCAAATCGGCGTTCAAGGTGTTCCATTTTTCGTTTTTAATGAAAAATACGCTGTTTTCGGTGCACAGCCAACAGATGTTTTTCTTGAAGTGTTAGAAAAGGTTTATGAAGAAGAAAAAAGTGAACCAAAAATTCAAGTTCTTAATGGAAAGAAATCCCAAACAGAATATTGTGATGATGATTCATGTTCGACGTAAAAATAAATTCCCCAGGTCAGCTGGGGAATTTATTTTTTAATACTCCTTCTCTTTAAAAATAGCACGTTCTAAAGGTCCATATCCAGTCTGAACGGTCGCTTCTGAAATGACCTCGTAACCGTATTTATTTGGATGAAGTCCCCCAAACGATAACAAATGATCACCAGCGTAAATAAAATAAGGGTATATATCGACAAACGCGATATGATCATCAGAAAAGGATAATAAAATATCGTTAAAACGTTGCACCCAAAAATCACTATAAGAAAGTTTAGGAAATGGATTATAGAGGCCGATTAGGCGGATGATATATGGGGTCGGATACATCGATTTAAGAAACTGAATTTCTGCTAAAATGGCCATCATATTTTGGTAAAACTGTAACGATGCTTCATTAAAGACGTTTGGATTATAGGTTTTGGCAAAAATCTTATTAGCTCGTAGAAGATCGTTACCACCTATTGTAATCGTTATAATATTGGCAGTCATCAGTCGTGATTGCACTCGATCATCCTGTATTAGATACAACAAATCGTCGCTCGTTAATTTATTTTTTGCAAAAACTTCAGTTCGAACAGGGTGATTGAGTACTTCTACGGTTCGCTGAGCATAACGATTGACGTAGCCTTTAGATAAATAATTTCCAATTCCGACCGTTAATGAGTCACCGATTGCCTTATATATGATCAAATCATTCATCATTTCCCTCCCAAAACAACCATTTAGTGAGTAGATATCAAACAAGCCTCACTACATATTTCAAACAAAAAAGCTGTCTCTTATCATTAAATGTAAGAGACAGCGAGAGGGAATGGGTATTTACCACGTCTTTAGAAAAAGAATGGGAAGAAAATTCGTGACAAGTTAAAGAAAGGATAACGATAACGTCTAAATCGACGGAATCGTCTAGGGTATCCACCATAACCGTAACCAGGTCCGTAACCGTATCCATATCCGGGTCCGTCAATTCGATTATCATCCATATCGCCATAAGGAACGATTAAGGTTACCCCATCGTCGTCAAACTCATCAATAATCCCGTCGAACATTTGCCCATCAATTGTGACGACTTGCACAAGGTGAAGATGGTGATTTTTACACATATCATGCATATGTTTTTTATGCATCTCAGGCTTCATCTGCTTAGGTTCCTGCATCTGCCCAGCCAACATACCAAATGGATTCATATTCGGTTGCATGTTTGGCCCCATATTTGGTTTCATCTGCGGTTTCAATTGCGGTTGAATATTTGGAAGCATGTTAGGTTGCATGTTGGGCTGTATATTCGGCTGCATATTCGGCTGCATATTCGGCTGCATATTCGGCGGCATGTTGTGATGCATGTTTGGTGGCATATTCGGGTGCATGTTAGGCTCTACATTCGGCTGCATATTGGGTTGTTGCATCTCAGGTTGCATTTGATCTTGATGACTCATTTTAAATACCTCCTTATTCTTTCATCCATAACATATTCTTCAAATGGGCAAACGTGCTTAATAGAAAAGCCTATTTCAGTAGCCAAAAAAAGACGAAACCTGTAACGATTTCGCCTTTTCCCTTAGAGTGCTAGAATGACTAAGATAATTAAAAATGCTAGGTTTGGTGCACCAAGTAATAATAATTTTTTCATTGATTGATTTTTGGCAATTCGATCTTTCTGACTTTCCGTATGATAGTTCGCACGATTCCGGTCGCCACTAACAAACGCTCCAGTCATAAAGCCTGCCATAAACAATGGACCTAAACCAGCTATAGCAATAATGATCAATGACAACTCCCAATTATTTGTAAGATAACCGATAAGGGAGGCTACTGCAGTAACGACCAAACCAATTCCGAAGTACTTAAACATATCAATCCTCCTTAATATTCATACGAACAATTCAGCATCGTCGTTTCAAAGCCTAACTTTTTGTAAAGCTTCTGAGCACCGATGTTATCGTGGTCTACAGCTAAAAAAACATCAGAATTGCCCACTTTAAAAGAAACATTTAACACATAATGGATTAAATCCGTAGCAATACCTTGCCGCCGCCCCTCTGGGAAAACTGCGACATCCTCTAATCGGACAAAATCGGTATCCTTTAAATCGTGCCACATTACGGCACCCATTAATGTTCCATCTTTTTCAATGTAAGCTACATCCATTCCAAATTCATTTACATAATGATTTAGACGATCCTTAGCATTTTTCCACTGAAGCGCCTTTTCAAATAATTGGGCTACAGGCTTTATCATTTTATCTGATAGTAGTTCGATTGAATGTTTTAGCTTTACTTGATTGATATGGTTTAAGTCGAAAGACATTTCATATTGTTCATGAGTTAATGTCCAGCCAAGCTTTTGAAGAATGGCATTCGTCGTTTTATTCTCAGTTGGCAAATTAATAAATAACTCATCAAATGTCGATTCTTTCATAACTTCTTCTAAAGCCTGTTTTATATTATTTTGATTATGTTTTGCTTCAGTCAAGACTGGCCCTATGATGGTAGCATCCTCATCACCCGGTTCATACAAGAAACCAGTAAATCCAACAGCACCATTGGAATCTTCTATGATTAACACGGAATCTTCCAATGTATTGTCATGCTCTTTTATTTCGGCTAATAATTCATCTAAATCCATTACTCTCGGATACCCAATCCACTGATGCTTATTTTGCCAGCTTAATTGGCACAGTTTATTTAAAAATGGAATGTCGAGTTTAGTTGCTTTTCTTATGTTCATGATTTGCCTTCCAGAAATTAATTTTCCAGATAATTAACAATATTGTATAATGTTTTAAGTTGATAGGCAAATAGTGAAAGGGTGGGACTACATATCGATTCCTAATCGTATTCATATCATAGGGTCAGTTGGTAGCTGACAATTGAAGAAACAAGTAAGCCGAGGATTATGAAATCGTTAAATCAATATCAAGATTCTTAACGATAACAAAACATTTAAGTTATAGATCTTAATTTTACAATTATATTATACCATATATTTGAAGGAATTTTCAGTCTATTATTCTCTTTCATTACCTATTAAGATAGAGAGATACTACGGTATTGGAGGGTTAAATGTTAGGTTTAAACAAAGGTGAAGTCAAACTGGTTCCACACAACCCAGAATGGACTGAACTGTTCCAACAAGAAAAACAACTCCTAAATTCGTTGATTGGTGATGTTGCGGTTGCAATCGAACATATTGGAAGTACTGCCATCAAAGGGATTAAAGCCAAGCCAATCATTGATATGATGGTAGGGTTGAAGCAACTGGATAACGCTAGAGACTTGGATATGAGAAGGATGAGTGAAGGGGCTTATTATCGCTTACAAAGACAAACGGTGGAAGGGAAAGTAATATTTGCTAAGTTTCCCGAATTAGATTCTGGTCGATCTACAAAATCGCATTATCTACATGTCGTTGAATATGAGGGTTATTGGTGGAAGGCTCACCTCAAGTTCAGAGATCGACTTAATGATAATCCCAACCTAGCTAAGGAATATGAAGCACTCAAGATTAAAAATGCGGAAAAATACAAAGATGATGCCTTTACTTATATAGAAGCGAAGGAATGGTTTGTTAACATGGTAATACAATAAAATAATTCTATTTTAGAGTGACGAGCATAGGTTGTATTAAAGGTGATTTCGTAATGAAATCACCTTTTTTATAACCTTTTCTCCAACTTAATGACTAGAGAGGGGGATTTGCAAGAAATTAGAGTATTATAGATTATTTTTAAGTTATTGTATAATTCGCGGAGTTCTGGTACTTATAACACCGTCAAATGTCAGATAATTTATAATAATATTGAAAAATCTGAATTTAAAAACACCTGACGTCATGAGACAATTAAATAGGTAAGAAAAATTCGTAGGGGGATATAATCGAATGAAGAAATTATTTATTATGTTAACTGCAATGATTGCTTTAGGAATCCTTGTAGCATGTGGGACAAGCGGAAGTGATGGAGATAATACTTACACAGTAGCGACAGATGCAAACTTCCAGCCTTTTGAGTATAAAAATCCAGACACTGGTGAGATGGAAGGTTTCGATATTGAGTTAATTGAAGCAATTGCAGAAGATCAAGGCTTTGAGGTAGAGTTCGAAACAATGGATTTTGATGGTTTACTTGCTTCAATGAGGTCGGGTAAACACGATATTGGTATTGCTGGTATTTCGATTAAAGAAGACCGTAAAGAATTCATAGACTTCTCGGATCCATACTATGATTCTGGATTAATTTTAGCTGTTCCGATTGATTCTGACATTGAGTCTATTGACGATGTTGCAGGCTTAAATGTAGGGGCGCGTCAAGGTTCAACAAGTGAAGATTTTCTGTTAAATAACACGGATGCTGAGGTAACAGCTTACCCGGAAATCGTAACAGCTTATATGAATCTTGAACGTGGTCGTTTAGATGCTGTTCTATATGATTTACCTAACGTTCAATATTACATTAAGGAAGAAGCGTCAGACAGTCTTAAAACAGTTGGAGATGTAATGGAAGGTCAGCCTTATGGTATCGCACTACCAAAAGATTCAAATCCGGAACTTTTAGAATCAATTAATGAAGGCCTAAAAACAATTAAGGAAAATGGAACATACGATGAAATTTATGAAAAGTGGTTTGGTGAGGCACCACCACAATAAACTATAAACTACCATGAAAATCTAGAAATCAAGCGTAACAAGTACTTTGCTTGTTACGCTATTTTTCAAGGAGAGATAAATTAGAATGATAGACTACTTAATGGACTCGGCTTATGTCAAATCATTACCCTACCTATGGGAAGGGATTCAGCTTACTTTATACATCACAATAGTTGGACTGTTTTTGGGGTTTATTATGGGAGCAATCGCAGGTTTAGGAAGACTATCAAAAGTATCTATTCTACGTTGGATCAGTACGGTTTACGTAGAAGTGGTAAGAGGCACACCAATCCTAGCACAGGTATTATTTATCTACTATGGATTAACAGCAATTAATATTGGAGAAATCACCGCTGCTATTATCGCTATCACAATGAATGCAGGTGCCTATATTGCTGAAATTGTTAGAGGAGCTGTTTATTCCATTGATAAGGGGCAAGGCGAGGCAGGTCGTGCGATTGGGTTAACAGAAAGACAGACGATGCGTTACATTATTTGGCCGCAAGCCTTCAAACGTATGATTCCACCTCTAGGTAACCAATTTATTATTAGTTTAAAAGACACATCATTATTTTCAGTTATTGCTGTTGGTGAAGTTTTATATATGGCAAAACAATATTACAATACTACTTTTGAGATTTTTGAAACATTAATCATGGTATGTATTTTCTATTTAATTATTACGATTCCAACATCAATTATCTTGCGTAGGGTAGAAAGGAAGCTTGATGTATAAATGATAAAAGTTAGAGATTTACACAAATCGTTTGGTGATCTAGAGGTATTAAAAGGAATCGATGCTCAAGTAAATGAGCAAGAAGTGGTCTGTGTCATCGGTCCATCAGGTTCAGGTAAAAGTACGTTTTTACGTTGTTTGAATCTATTAGAAGAAGTGACATCAGGGGAAGTCATCATTGATGGCGATGTCATCACGGACTCTAGAGTTGACATCAATGAAATACGATCACAAGTCGGAATGGTTTTTCAGCACTTTAATCTGTTTCCTCATAAAACAGTTTTAGAAAATATTACACTTGGTCCGATTAAAGTTAAAGGTATGTATGAAGAACAAGCCAAAGATGTGGCAATTCCATTATTAGAGAAGGTTGGATTGTCCGATAAAGCGGATGCTTATCCAGATAGTCTCTCAGGTGGTCAAAAACAGCGGGTGGCGATTGCTCGTTCACTAGCCATGAATCCAAAGGTGATGTTGTTTGATGAGCCAACTTCTGCATTAGATCCAGAGTTAGTTGGTGACGTGCTTCAGGTTATGAAGGACCTAGCAGAAGAAGGGATGACCATGGTTGTGGTGACACATGAGATGGGCTTTGCTAAGGAAGTCGGTGATCGGGTACTTTTTATGGATGAAGGTATTATTATGGAAGAAGGCAATCCAAAGCAAATCTTTGATAACCCACAAAACCCACGTACACAATCATTCCTAAGTAAAATCCTATAAAAAGAAAGGCAATCTCAAACTAATGGAGATTGCCTTTACATATTTTCTTGGCGATAAGCTTTTCGTTCTTCAGTAAAATCATACCACAGCTTTTCACTTCCAGGATAATTGGCATGATGGATAACACATCGAATTTGATCCTCCACACATGGATCAATCGATTCACCAACAATCCTTTCAAATCGGTCAAATAATTGGGCTGGGTCTTCATCCCTGATTTCATTTAACGAATATATGTTGAGATAATGAACAAAATTATATGCCATACGATAGCCAATTGATGGGATTCGTTGAAACGTAGCAAGGCCAATAACATATCTCGCGCGCTCAAAGGTGCATTGAATAGCCTTTGATAGTTCAATCGGTGAAATGAGATGCATATCTTTTAACATAATTTTCGCATCACGTAGCTTTTGACGCTCTTCATCCTGTAAATCTAATTTTACAGACATAAATATTCACCTCTTAATAACATTATAGGAAAGCTTAAGGGTTTTAGTTCCAATATACCCTTAATAGTTCAAAATTAATATTAAAAACTCACTAAACATCTTGTTATGTACCCTTTGTTAGTTTAATCTTTTACCCATAATTACCTGCAGATGGTCTGCCGTTATGATCGGGGCATTCGTTTTAATCATGTCCCATCCTTTTTGCTTGTATAAATTAATCGCTGGAAGGTTATCGATATGAGTTGTTAAGATAGATGTCTGATGGGTTAGGTTGGATAAGAGTTCATTGTGTAATTGCCCGCCTATTCCTTGGCGCTTATAACTTGAATCAACAGCTAGCTCAACAAATTCAAAACAATGGCCCAACCAAGTGTTTCTTTCATCTACTGATAGTTGTTGTTCTATTTTTTGACGATAAAACTGCTGAGGTAGACTGGTATAACCATAGGTAAAACCAACTATTTTCTCATCCTTGACGGCTTTAGTCCTTTAAAACCTTCATAATTGGAATGCTTCTTTATATTTTCAATAGCTTGATTTAAATCACTGGATGAAAAATTTCCTCCAATAAATGACGTACAATATAACCGTCCGATCGATTCAATTTCTGGGTCTTGTTCGTTTAATGCACTAATCTTTATGTTATTCATTTGTACTCAACCTCAAATGTGACGACTCGATTCATACACAAACCTCCCCCTAAACTATAAAGATTCGACAAGCGTGTGAAATTTCCTTTATTTTTCAGTAGAATTAAATAGAGCTAAATGGAAAAAGGAGTTATAAAATGGAAATACAAACTAATAGACTCATACTTAGGCCATATCAAAAGAATGATGTTGAGTTTTTGACTTCACTTTTGTCGAATCAGGAGGTCGTTCGCTATATTGGTGACGGGTCCATAAAAGATAAAGAAGAAATCGAAAACTTCTATAGCTGGATACAACGTACATATCAACAGAATTCAGACTATGGACTAAAAGTCATTTGTTTAAAAGAAACAGGTGAGCGGGTTGGACATGCTGGATTAGTTCCACAAAGGATTGAAGGTGAAGGCGAGCTAGAAGTGGGCTATTGGATTGCACGTGAACATTGGGGAAAAGGTTATGCTACAGAGATTGCGAAAGAGCTCGTAAAGTATGGTCTATACGATTTAGGTGAAAGGCGTCTAATTGCGCTTATTCAACCTGATAATAGGGGATCCCTTAATGTCGCTAAAAAAATAGGTATGTATTTAGATAAACAAATCAAACTTAAGGGACAAAACGTCAATGTGTATGCAACTGAAGATTAAAAGTTATAATAAAAAATTCCGCCCTTGAGCGGAATTTTATTAATGATTAAACACAGGTCCAACATATTCGGCTTTCGGACGGAAAATCACATTATCGGACAGCTGCTCCATCACATGGGCGGACCATCCGACAACACGGCTAGCTGTAAAGGTTGCGGTAAACAAATTAGCGTCTATCTCTAATTCATTCATCACTGCGGCAGCATAATATTCCACGTTGGTATATAAGCCTCGACCGGGTTTGAGTTCTTCAAGAACGCTAATGGCGATTTCTTCGACTATTAATGCTAAATCAAACCAGTCATCATCCTGTTTATTTTGTTGTAAAACGTCCTTTAAAGCTATCGCACGAGGGTCCATCGTTTTATAAACACGGTGACCAAATCCCATAAGCTTTTCACCTTGTTGTACTTTTTCTTGGATCATGGATCGGATGTCATGGGTTTGAACGGCTTCATTCAATAGTTCGAGCACTCCTGTTGGCGCTCCGCCGTGAAGCGGTCCTTTCATCGTGCCAATGGCTGATGTAATAGCTGATGCGAGGTCGGATTTAGTAGACACGGTCACTCTCGCAGAAAAAGTTGATGCATTTAATCCGTGTTCCATCGTTAATATCATATACGTTTCTAGTGCGCGGACGTGTTCCAGTTTCGGTTCCTGACCGGTGACCATGTAATAATAGTAGGCGACATGGTCAAGGTCGTCTCGAATTTCTGGAAAAAGCTTGCCACTCACTATATGCAATCGATAAGCGATTATCCCTGGAACGAGTGTGGTAATTTTGATCGCATCCTTAACTCGGGGTTCATCAAAAGAACTAAGCTCAACGGTTGAAATCACACTACGTAATACATCCAGCATATCTAAGCTTTCCGGTAACTGTTCAATGATATGCTTCATGTAGTTGGGAAGTTGGCGACTTGATTTAAATTGGCCCTTGATATGATCTAACTGCCTTTCTGTAGGAAGCTCCCCATACCATAATAAATATGCCACTTCTTCAAAAGAACAATCTTTAGCTAATGCTTTCGCATCATAACCTCTATAAACAAGCTGTCCTTGTTCCCCATCAATCATACTTATTTTTGTTTCCGTGCAAACAATACCTTTAAGACCTTTATGAATCATAACCATCCCTCCAAACATTGTCTACTTTTAGTATATGAGGTATGATTGATTAATAACATTAAATATTTTTAAAGTAATTGATTAACAAATATAATCAGAGGTGTTCTCAATGGAACTTTCCTGGATGAAAACGTTCGTTAAGGTTGCAGAACTGGGCAATTTTCGTAAAGCTTCAGAATCCCTTTACGTTTCACAGCCTACGGTTACCGTCCATATCAAAGCTTTAGAAAAAGAGTTAGGCGTTACTTTGTTTAAACGGGGGAAACGTTTTGTAAGGTTGACCGAAGAAGGCCGTATTTATCTTCCGCATGCTAAACAGCTATTAGACATGCACCAGTTAGGTTTAGAAAACATCCAATCGTTTGCTCAAGGTTATAGAAAAAAGCTCCGACTAGCCATTTCACCTTTAATTGCGGATACAATCATGCCTTTTGTATTGAACAACTATTTGGAACAAAACCCCGAAGTCGAAATTTCAATCGAAATTATGGAGTCGGCACAAATCGAACGAGCGGTATCAGATGAGGTTGTCGATATCGGGTTTACATTATTAGAAAGCCGCCAAGACCAACTTCAAAAGACGAAACTATACGAAGACCAAGTCGTATTTTGCGTTCCACACGACGGATTGGATGCTGAAACAGCCCCAGCCTTAGATCCGATTAACCTCCTAGAAGAAAACTATTTACTTACACACAATCATCCCGTTTACTGGGGTGCATTATTAAATGAGATCAAAACCAAATTTCCAAAAACGAAAACAATGAGGGTTTCACAAAATCACATTACGAAGCGGTTTATTTTAAGCGGCTTCGGTGTTTCGTTTTTACCGAAGTCAACCATTCGTAGAGAATTGCTAGAAGGAAGGATTTTGCAGGTAGATATGCCGAATATAACATTACCCAAGGTGAATACCTATGCCTTAACAAAATACCAGCATTCACTGGAAACAGAATTCATAGACTTTGTGTCAGGTTATCAATTTCAATGATGGGTGTGAATGATATGGAAACAGTTCGATGTCAGTTGAACAGACTTGAAGAAAAAGATTTGGATGAAGTATTTCGATTATTTTCAAATGAAAGAGTGCGTCAATATCTTGGCGGAACAATAGATGAACAAGCTTTTCGAGGAAAGTTTCAAGCCTTGCTGACGGACGAAACTTCATGGTACTGGGTTGTTCGGTTGAAACACCACAATGATTTTATCGGACTAGTTTCTCTGGATAAACACCATGATCAGGTTAGTACGGAAGTGTCTTATCAACTTTTGCCCGAAGCATGGGGACAGGGTGTGGCAACAGAAGTTATTCAGAAAATGATCAATTATGCATTTGAAGAGCTATCAATCGCTCGTTTAGTGGCTGAGACTCAATCAGCTAACTTAGCATCATGTCGACTACTGGAGAAGGTCGGAATGAAGCTTGAACAAACAGTTGAAAGGTTCGGAGCTGAACAAAAAATATATAAAATAGATGGGAATGAAAAGTGATGGGATACGTTAAGGACTTAAGAAATCTAGTCGGAAACAGACCCTTAATTGTTGTAGGCGCTAGTGTGATCGTTCTAAACCAAGATAAACAACTATTACTTCATTTGCGTAAGGATAATCAATGTTGGGGGCTACCAGGTGGTTCAATGGAGCTTGGTGAATCACTCGAGGAGGTCGCAACACGAGAGATGATAGAAGAGACAGGATTAACACCGAAAAAACTTAAACTTTTAGATATTTTTTCCGGTGAAGAACAGTACTACAAGCTTCCACACGGTGATGAACTGTATAATGTGACAGCCAATTATATATGTACAGAATACACTGGGGAATTAAAAATCGATGATAATGAGAGTGAAGGCTTGCAATTTTTCGATATTAATGAGCTGCCTGATAGACTAAATCCACCTGATATTCCCGTTATTCATCAATTTTTAACACTTAATTAAAAATCCCGCCATGGCGGGATTCCCTACTTCATCTCAATAACATAAGACGTCAATTCTTTAATTTTCCCTGACTTAAAGCTGTTTAGCTTGTACACATCACAATAGCCGTACTTCTTATCTTCGCCTTCATCCGTCGTAAACGTAATCACACCGTTGACGGATGCGGTAATGCCATGAGTAATGGTGTGGTGAATTGTTAGCTTAAAACTATCGTTAGATTCCATTCCGCTAAGCGCCTCTCTTAGCGTTTCTTTTCCCTCGATGATATCATCACCAACCATCTCCCACTGTACATCATCAGTCACGCTATCTAATATAAAGTCACGATCACCTGTCATAAATGCCTGATTAAATCTCTCGAAAAACTTTTGCTTTTCAGTCGCCATATACAAACTCCTTTCAACACCGTTTTAACTACTATTAATAGCATAACAGAATTTTAAAGAAAATTTGATTCTAAGAAGGTTTTTGAGTATGGTAAGCGAAATGAATGATTAATCTTTAAAAGGGGAATTTTCGATGAATTTTTTGCCGATTGATTTAACTAAACATAAAGCCAAGGCTATTGCGTTTCGGCGTGATTCCTTTATCGTAAGCTTTGGAACTGATGATGGCTTTGGTGATCCTGATGGCTATATTCAGTGGCTTGCACAGAACCAAGAAAAATTCCCAGACGGTTTTGTTATGGTCGAAGAAGACGAGGTGTTAATCGGACAACTCGAGTTATCTATTCGGGAATACAAAGGAGAAGAAATAGGGTATGTTCATTTGTTTTACCTTGTTCCAGAAAAACGAGGGCAAGGGATTGGAATTAAGCTTGATGAGTACGCTCGTAAATTTTTCGGAAAACATCAAGTTGCCGAATTTCACTTAAGAGTAGCGCCAAGCAATGATCAAGCATTATCTTTTTATAAGAAGTTAGGTATGAAAGTAATCGGACCTGAATTCGATGGGAAGGTCATACGTATGAAAGGGAAGGTTTAGTATTTTTTTCTTTTCTTAACTCTTTTATTAAAGTACTCTTTAGAAACACCAAGATTTGCTGTTTTAGGATTCTTTTAAATAATGGAGGTTTAATTTCTCCTGAACTTTTCGATACTCTAACACGCATAATTTCACCGTTAGGCAGTGTTTTTTCATAAATATCATCACGACTACCATAACGCACAAACCTATATCCTTCGTTTATTAAAAATCTACGTAAGTCTTTCCATTTAGGCATCGATCAGTTGTATAACACCATGAAGGTCATCCTGAATAAGGGTTTGAAGGATAATAGGTAAGTGCTGGCTACGGTTATTTGCATGGTAGTATCGTTTAAAATCATGATAATAATCCTCGGCGTATTCTTTCAATTGAATAGCTAATCTATTTTTTAGTTGGTCTATTGAATTGCCATTATCTATTAAATCCGGTATTTCTACTAGAGAACCAGAGACAGAACCATCATCTTGAGGAGGGAGTCTTCTCGCCAGGAATGATAAAATGTACATTATGTACGTTAATAAAAATTAACATTCCCATAAGAAGGTTATTTCCATCAAAAATCGAAAATATAAATAGAGAGTACTTACAAGGAGGTTACTATGTCACAGCCAAAAGCATTAGGAAACCAAATAACATTAATTGATTTGTATGATTTAAAGATGCCAGAGAGAACCGGGTCATATATTCTGCATGCCGAAGAATTAACGATTGTTGAAACAAGTGCAAGTCCGTCAGTTCCGTACTTGTTAGAAGGCTTAAAAAATTTAAATATTGATCCTAAAGACGTTAAGCATATCATTGTTACACATATTCACCTAGATCATGCGGGTGGAGTAGGTCTTTTACTAGAAAGCTGCCCGAATGCGACTGTTTATGTCCATCCAAAAGGAAAACGTCACCTAGCCGATCCGAGTAAATTAATTGCTGGGGCACGTGCAGTCTACGGTGAGCAATTTGATGAGTTGTTTGACCCTATTGTTCCTGTACCTGAAGACCGTTTAATTGAAATGAATGAAGGGGATTCCTTAAAAATTGATGAAGATCGCGTCCTAACCTTTTACGATTCCCCAGGCCATGCGAAACATCATTTTAGTATTCACGATTCCTTAAGTAACGGCATATTTACGGGTGATACGATTGGCGTTTATTACCCTCAGGCTGAAGGGTTAAATTTTGTACTGCCCTCAACATCACCGAATCAATTCGATCCAGATGCAATGTTGAACTCTTTAGAAAAAATCGAAAGCCTAAACGTTGACCAAATATACTTTGGACATTACGGACGTTCTCGAGATCCTGAACATGTTTATGAACAAATTAGATTTTGGTTACCTCGTTTTGTGGAAGTGGGGGAAAAGGTGTTTGAAGAAAAACCTGACACTTCATTTGAAGAAAAAAGTGTTGCTGTAACTGAAGGGTTGAAAAATATCGTAACCACGCATTTAGTCGAACAAAACATCCCAAGCAACCATATCATTTATAATTACCTAGATCTCGATATGAAGGTTTGTGCTATGGGGATTGTGGATTATTTAGGTAAAAAGGAAGGCTAGATTTTTCAAAGTAAGAATGATTGGTTTTAATACTTAGGTTAAGATTCATTCAAAGTCGCATAAATAGTTCATTATTTTAGAGCTCTAGATAAGGTATCAGAGTACATAGAAGAATCTACAGTCTTTTTTAAAAAATTTATAGTTGACAGTTTTATCAAATGGGATTATGATTAACAACATCACATTTTAATAAAAATACATTCTTCTTATCCAGAGAGGTGGAGGGACTGGCCCTTAGATACCTCGGCAGCGGATCTGATTTCGTTCAGATACTGTGCCAATTCCAGCAAATACTCGAGATGAGTATTTGGAAGATAAGAATAGCAGGGTACATATTTGTTATTCCAACCCTCTCTTCTTATTCATTTTGGATAAGGGGAGAGGGTTTTTATTTTGGTTAGGAGGAATAGATTCGATGATTCGCTTTGATCAGGTTACGAAGACATTCGAACATGAAGGTGGCAAGTTAACAGCAGTTGATCAGGTTAACCTTGAAATTAAAAAAGGTGAAATCTTTGGGGTCATCGGTTTTAGTGGGGCTGGTAAAAGTACATTAATACGGTTAGTAAATCAATTAGAAAGACCGACTTCGGGGAGGGTCTTGATCAATGATCAAGACCTGTCAGCCTTATCAACTCGTGAACTAAGAGGCATTCGCCGTAATATCGGTATGATTTTTCAGCATTTTAATTTACTCGAAACTAAGACGGTCTATCACAACGTAGCCTTTCCGTTGTTATTAGCGGGTACACCCAAGAATGAGGTGAAGGAGAAAGTAGAAGAAATCCTTGATTTTGTCGGATTGAAAGATCGGGCAAAACATTATCCAGATCAGCTATCGGGTGGTCAGAAACAACGTGTCGGAATAGCTCGGGCACTGGCGACATCACCAAGTATATTGCTTTGCGATGAGGCAACTTCAGCTCTTGACCCAGAAACGACTAAGTCGATCTTAAAGCTTTTAAGAAAAGTACGCGATGAGTACAACATCACGATTTTGATGATAACGCACGAGATGAACGTCATTAAAAAAATTTGTGATCGCGTGGCGGTTATGGAGGATGGTAGCGTCATCGAACAAGACACGATTTTTAACCTATTCTCAAATCCACAGCATCCAACGACGCAAAAATTTGTGCAGAGTGTTATGAATGACGAGATTCCAGCGTCCATTTTAAGTGAAGTGGAAAGCCGTCATATTTATCGCGTGACATTTAATGAAGGGACAGCTGGAAAACCCATTTTATCCAGCGTGGCGAAAAAATTTGACGTTGATGTCAATGTACTTTATGGGCAAATTACAGAGCTACAGCACATACCATTTGGAAATTTAGTGGTTGAGTTCCAAGGCAATCAGGAGGAAATTCTTAAAGCCGTTAATGACATCCAACAAGCTGTACGCATACAAGAGGTGAAGGTTGATGCAAGTTAATTTACTCGAATTTTGGCCGAAAATATTAGAAGCAACCAACGAAACGCTTGTCATGGTGTTTATTGCATTAGTTTTAGCCTGCTTAATAGGTATTCCTCTAGGGATTGCACTGGTTGTAACCCGGGACCAGGGTTTAATGGAAAACCGTCCAGTATTTAATACTCTTAACATCATAATTAACTTTTTCCGATCGGTTCCATTTATTATCTTACTCGTTGCCATTTTACCGATTACACGGTTCATTGTCGGAACCTCTATCGGTACGGCAGCTGCCGTGGTACCACTTGTCTTTTTCTCGGGTCCGTATATCGCGCGACTCGTTGAAAATAGTTTACTAGAGGTTAATAAAGGTGTCGTTGAAGCGGCTGAAGCAATGGGAGCATCAACCTGGCAAATCATCTACCGCGTGCTCTTGCCAGAGGCATTAAGCTCGATTGTGTTAAACATTACGATTGCCACCATTGGATTAGTCGGGGCATCTGCCATGGCAGGATTTGTTGGTGGTGGTGGATTGGGTGACTTAGCCATCACTTACGGCTATCAGCGATTTGAAACGGACGTCATGATCGTGACGGTGATTTTACTCGTCATACTCGTTCAAATCGTTCAAACACTAGGAAATTACTTATCTAAAAAACTACGAAGATTATAACAGGGGGAAATAAACATGAAAAAATTATTAAATATTAGTTTGGCATTATTAGTATTATCAATTATTTTAGCGGGTTGTGGTTCATCAGGTTCATCTGATGAAACCGTTAAAGTTGGATTAAACGGCTCAGGTGTTCCAGTTTGGGAAAAAATGAAGGAGCTTGCTGCGGAAGAAGGTATTGAAATTGAATTAGTTGAGTTCGCTGATTATGTCCGTCCGAACCTAGCATTGGCGGATGGTGACATTGACTTAAACGCTTTTCAAACAGTGTCTTACTTTGATTCTTTTATAGAAGAACATGATTTGGATTTAGCACCGATTGCATCAACTTATATCGCACCTATGGGCATTTATTCCGACAAATATGAAAGTGTAGATGAAATCCCTGAAGGTAGAAAGGTCGCCCTACCAAAAGAGGCGACGAACATGGGCCGTGCACTACTTTTACTCGAAAAGGCTGGATTAATCACACTACCAGAAGACTTTGATGGAAATGGTGCGATTGATAAAATTGTTGAAAATCCTAAAGGACTTAAATTTGAACCAATTGTAGCTGCTCAAACACCACGAGTATTACCAGATGTGGCGATTTCGGTTATCAATAATGGTGTCGCTATCGAAGCTGGATTCCTCCCAGTTGAAGACGCTATTTTTATCGAGGATGATACGGCAACACCATACATTAACATTATCGCCGCACGCGCAGATGAAACTGATCATGAAACATACCAAAAAATTGCTGAGATTTATCAACAAGAAGTCGTAGCCGATCATATTCGTGAGGTTTATAATAATTCCCTTATTCCAACCTTTGTACCACTAGAGGATATTGGTTGGTAGAGCATGATGATGTCATTCACTCTCCGCGGTGGGTTATAATGAAAGGGAACAATCTAAACTAACAGAGGGAATGACATGTCAAGGTTTAAGAAAAAAGCAGGAAAACATTCAATCTACCGCATCATAAGCGTGGAACCATACCATATTGCTACTGAATATATTGGTAAGTCACTATTTGATAGTGGTCATGATGGTGTGAATGGAGGGTTTTTCTCGAGATCAAGGGATGTTCTAAATATCCACTATACAAAAGGACAATCGGTAAATCAAACATCACAACCAAATGTAAACAGCTGGACGTTTTACATTACGGATGATGAACAAATGGGCTGCACGAATGCTTTAACTATATCAGAGCTTGAAGGTAAAGTAGGTCAAGTGTATTTTGCCGTTGGTGGTAAAGATTTTAACCGAGATAATTATAAATATGGAGGAAAATACTTCTCTAAGGCATATCGAACCTTAATTGCACAACAAGATCAAAAGGTTCATTTAATCCAAACGGTTAAAAAGGTTACCATACCGGAATGTATAACTGATTTAAACATAATGGGATATGACTTAAACACAATCGTTAACCTCGATGGTGGCGGTTCTTCACAAATGGCCTATAACAGTTATGATTATGATCCGAGTGGTAAAAAAAGGGCAGTACCTTTTATCATTAAACTTAAATAAAGACAAGGGGAGTTCCGCTCCCCTTGTCTATTAATTATTCCTCATAAATGCCAACTTGATCAAAACCACTTGCGGTTGCTAATGCTTCTTCACTATCTTCACCATATAAATCGACGGCTGATTGAACAACTGCCTGACGTGCGTCTTGGAAGTCGGAATAAGGTGTTAAATAGTGCTCTAGTGCACGGTAATAGATTTGACCAAGCCTGTCACGACCGAGTTCTTGTCCGGTTAAATAAGCAGCATGGTTAATGATAGATGAGTTAATATGAACACCGCCATTATCTAACCATAATGGTAAGTCGTAGTATTCATCCATATGTGAAGGATACATACCATCACCATTACCATAAGGAATATAATCCTCATTAACTGGGAATTTACTAGGATCGCTTAAACTACGAAGTGCTGTGCGACCATCTTCAATAGCACCTGGCCCCATAATATCCTCGCCTAACTCCCAGTTCTCATCATCAATAATGGCTCCAAAAATATCAGCAAATGCCTCGTTTAAGGCTCCTGATTGGTTACGGTAAACTAAATTAGCGGTGTGTGTAATAACACCATGCGTCATCTCGTGTGCAGCTACATCAAGTCCTGCTGATAATGGGACCATGAAATCACCATCACCGTTCCCGTACGTCATATGACGACCATTCCAAAATGCGTTGTTGAAATCCGTCCCGAAGTTGACGTATGAAATAATAGGCATACCTTCATCGTCTAGCGAGTTACGGTCATGTTCCCCTTTATAGTACTCATAGACGATTTCTGAGTTATAGTGCGCATCAACAGCTGGGTGGTCGTATTCACTAATAAATGCTGCACTATTATTAGCTGCCAATTCCTCTGTATCGTAATCAAACGTATAAATGCCATCTAAACCTGCATGCGATTCATCTGACAGTACAAATTGAGTTCCTTCCTGCTCTCCTTTCAATTTTGTCATGTGCATGTTTTCACGGAGTTCACCATGAACACCTTTTCCAACACCTTCATGATGCTCACCTTCATAATCTTCCAAAGGATGAAGCGCATTGAACTGATCGATGACTTGTCCATTTTGGGCATCGACATAAACAAACCAGTTACCAGGTTCATCCGTTAAAAAGGTAAGATTTACTTTGTAAGCTAAATAACTTTCATCATTAAATGGGTAAATCACAAGTTGAGAAGTAGGATTGTATCTCATATCATTCGGAGCATCTACAGATGATTTCGCCTTGTCTATGGCGTCAGTAGGGTTAATCGTTGGAGATGTATTGAGGTCAGTTTTCAGGATATCCTCATTGTAATGTCCATTGACGGAGACGACCTCATTTTGCTTATTGAAGTGAACAATAACTTCGGTGCCTTCAATCGGAACAC
The DNA here is from genome assembly GCF_900103915.1 of Tenuibacillus multivorans. Lineage (GTDB taxonomy): Bacteria > Bacillota > Bacilli > Bacillales > Alkalibacillaceae > Tenuibacillus > Tenuibacillus multivorans. Next base: position 212,384 of record NZ_FNIG01000001.1, read on the forward strand.
CATTTTTCTCTTGGTTGAAGCGGATGTGTGTCATTCCGAGCTCGTCTTTCTCCACGTTCTTAGATTTTAGGTTTTGTTCGGCCTGCTCAATCCCATGGGCCTTTTCATTCTTCTTCAAATAGGCCATGGCATTTTTAGCATCGCTACTAGCAAAACGCTCGGAGAACTTTTCCTTCACGAAGACTGGAACATGTTCATTAAATTCCTTCATCTTCTGTTGCGACATAACATTTGGAGCTTGAAAATCCTCCTCTACTAAAGCATCACTCACCGTAAAACTACTAAATAATAGCGTTGATGCTAGTGCAACAGATGTCGCGTACTGTGTTTTCTTCAATACAAATCCCTCCCAAGAAAATATAATTCATATTATAGATTGATAGAATTGAATTGTCATGATTATTTTGAATTATCTTACAATTTAATAAAATTAGTACCTTTATAACATGGTATCGTAATAAAATGTTGGTATAGCCTATAGGCAGAGAGGTCTTGAGTCGCTTTACAAGACTTAAGTCGTGATTGCTAGTTTTAATAGAAAGTTAGGAGAGTAGGACTACATATTTGAGGATGAGACAAAAATTTCATAAAGTGGTTTATTAAATTGAGGTTCATTTCACTTTAAGTAGAAAAAGGTGTTAAATAGATTCATAATTTTTTCCTTTGACACGAACAGAAATCCCTATTAGTATATATAATGTTGTAAATTCCGAGTAAGTTTATCAGAAAAGGAGTGTTAATGAATGGCAACGGCAACAACGAAAGTACAAACAGAAATGAAAAGCAATTCTGTAGCTGAAACTACGGGTTTAAATAAACCGCAAACGAAATTAATTGTCGGGGGATTAGTTGTAGCTGGAATTCTTATGGTCTATCTCATGATGACGCAAGCAGCTATGCAACCCGTACTATTACTACTTGGACTCTTATTAGGTTATACATTATTTCATGCACGTTTTGGTTTTACATCCGCATTTAGACGCATTATGTCAGTCGGTAACGGTCAAGCGCTACGATCACACATGTTGATGCTTGGTGTAGCGGTAACACTATTTGCACCAATTCTTGCTTATGGTGTTTCTTTCTTTGGAACTGGTGCATCAGGCTATGTCTCACCAGTAGGTGTGAGTTTAATCGTTGGTGCATTTATGTTCGGTATTGGTATGCAACTAGGTAGTGGTTGTGCATCAGGGACACTTTACGCAATCGGTGGAGGACGTACCGTCATGTTTGTGACACTAATCTTCTTCATCGTTGGTGCAACCATTGGCGCTGCACATTTACCATTCTGGACAGACGATTTACCATCAATGGGCTCAGTTTCATTAGCAACATCAACAGGTCTAGGTTATGGCGGTGCATGGGCCGTATCCATCGCATTATTCGGTTTAATAGCTTGGATTACGTTAGTAGTTGAAAAAAAGAAAAAAGCACCAAAAATGGCACCACTTCCAACAGCTAAAGGCTGGAAACGTATTTTCCGCGGTTCTTGGCCGCTATTTGCAGCAGCAATCGTGCTTGCCGTCTTAAATGCGTTAACATTAATGACACGCGGTACGCCTTGGGGTATTACATCTGCGTTTGCGCTTTGGGGATCTAAAGCAGCTGACTTTATCGGTATTGATGTAGCAAGCTGGGGCTATTGGCAAGGTAATACGCAAGCCTTAGAGGCATCAATTTTTGCTGATACAACAACCGTTCTTAACTTCGGTGTCATCTTAGGTGCCTTCCTAGCATCAGCCGCAGGTGGGCTATTCAAGTTTTCAAAACTAAGAAAAGGTAATGTAATGGCTTCTATTATCGGCGGACTGCTTATGGGTTACGGAGCACGTCTAGCATTTGGTTGTAACATCGGAGCATACTTCGGCGGAATCGCATCCTTTAGTCTACACGGATACATCTGGGGAATCCTAGCGTTAGCCGGTACATTTATTGCCTTATACCTCAGACCACTATTCGGGCTATCCGTACCAAAAATCAAAGATACGTTCTGTTAATTCGAAAACTCTGGCTTAGCTGCCAGAGTTTTTTACTATGATTAGTGAAATTTCCTGAGTGTCCAAGTTTCACATCTAATTGTCCAAGTTGTGCCTCTGATTGTCCAAGTTCGCAAAGTAATTGTCTAAGTTTACTCTGAGAGTGTCCAAGTTAGCGTTATAAGTGTCCAAGTTTTACAATTTATCAATGCAAAAACCTTGGCACGAGTAGGTCTGTATCATCCTTTAACGAGATATGTAGTTCTAAATCATAATTGACCGAAGCAAAAAATACCTCTTTAAGATCTTTTATACCACGCTGACTAAGCTGTTCTTTTAACCAACCTTCATTTAAGCTAAAAAACTGTAATCCTGCTGAATTAATTTTCCCTTCTATAATAACTGGCAAAGCGATAGCCGAGCGACCTACCGGTAATTCCATATCCTCTAATGTGACTGATTTTTTGGAAGGCTTTTTGATGACGCTCATACTACCATCTGACTCAATAATGGCGGTTTGAACATGACTTATATCAAAAATATCCTTTTCACGTAAAAGCTGGAGGACGTTATCGATGGAGTATCGGATCCTTTTTAAGTTTTGGTTTAAAATTTTCCCGTCCTGCACAACCACTGTCGGTTCAAAGGTAATGAGACGACCGATTGTTCGATTCATGATTTTCAGCTTGGCAACGCCTCTTTGTAATAAACCAATAGCTACGATCGCAATGGCTGTATACAAATGGTTAATAGAAAGGTCCCCAATATCGGCACCTACAATAGAGCCAAGTGTAATGACAATTAAAAAGTCAAAAATCGGTAGTTCACCGATAGCACGTTTCCCCATATAAATCGTAACCAGTAATAATAAAGGAAAGATGGTGATAATACGACCTAAAACAATTAGTGATTCTTTTAACGTCTCATCCATCTTCAAGCTCTCCTTTGACTAAGTCATACTCGCTTCAGGTTTATAAGTCGAAATATACATTCACTCACCTTCAAGTCCTTCCGCAAAAAAGATCTATCCTTCAATTTCGAATGATCATCGTCAGCTTATTTCTTAATCCAATAAATAGTTTCGTAGAGACCACAATCATCTCCATGACTGCTCACAACCTATTCCATAATCTATAACATTACCATTTTGACCAGATCCAACAAAACGTATACATAAAAAATCAACCCGTTAATAGATAACGGATTGGTTTCAGCTTGATTCATGATGGACTGTCAAACGATTTTTTCCCAGTTCTTTAGAATCGTATAATAAATCATCTGCATGAATATGGGCCTTTTCAATCGAATTCTTATCAGTGATTTGAAAATAATATAGGCCAAAGGATGATGTATAATGGACATTTACCGGCTCACCTGAATAATCCACAAGAACAGGTTTCTCTTTAATAGCTGTTCGTAGTCCTTCTATCAATTCACAGGTCTCATCAAATCCCTTGTCATAAATGAATAATGTGAATTCCTCCCCACCACTTCGAAAAATTTCACCACTTTTTCCAAGATGTTTGCGCATTAAATCGACGAAATGCTGGATGATCTGATCACCGACATGATGATTATACGCGTCATTGATCTGCTTAAAATTGTCCAAATCAGCTAAGATAATACCAAGGTTTTCACCGCTTTGCTGAGCAGCTAATTCTTCAATTCGCTTATTCATAAACGCACGATTGTATGCACTCGTTAAGAAATCGGTATAAGCCATTTTCTCAAACTGATCTCGCTCAATTCGATCCTGGGTCGCCTTGGCCTTAAAAGCAATTGAGCGGTTAATCGTATAATTAATAATGAAGAAAATAAATACAAGTTCCATATGGTTTTCAAACAATAAATAAAGTAAGAAGGCATTCGTTAAAGCTGTTTTCATCGTATCTGTCAAACTTCGCATTTTGAAAAATTCAACAGCTTCCACACGATTCGTAATCTCCCCTAGTAAATGAAGGACTGTTAATAAAAAAGCATCTGATATCATGACAGTTATGAACATGATTAAAATAAATAAAATCCAGAAACCTAACGGTAGAACAGAAAAATGCCCTGCAAACGTATTAAAAAGCCAATAGGCCAGTGTCGTTGTTAAGGTAAAAGTACCAACATTGTAGAACGTATGTGACAATTCATCGTGGTCAGCCGTTTTCGTGATTTTCCGTGATGTGTAAACTGAGAAGTGATAAAGTAATTCGTAAATCAACACGCCAAGGGGACCGGCAAAAATACCGATTGATAAGCTATAATTAATCCCATAGTCAATGGTGGCCCCTTTATTCATTTTCACTACGTAACGTAAATTAAAATAAACAGTTGAGAAAAACCAATATAATAGTATAGTGAAAATAAGGGTGTCGTTTTCTAAATTTCGAAAACCAAAAAACAAGGCTAATAAAACAGAAGCGATAAATAAGATTCCAATAAACCATTGATCCTTGCGCATAAGGCATCCCTCAAGTGAGAAATAAGTCACGTTATTTCTGAAAATTTCAATCATTATTATAATATAGTAAAATAGTCCTGTATACAACCAAAATATTTTAAAGAGGTGATCTAAATGTCAAAAGTGACACATGCTATCCAAGACGTATATCCTGACGATTTTTCACATTGTTATGGCTGTGGACGACTAAATGAGGGTGGACATCATTTTCGAACAGGCTGGGACAGAGAACAAACCGTTACCTACTATGATCCTAACCCAGAACAAACTGCCGTTCCAGGGTTTGTATATGGAGGATTACTTGCATCATTGATTGACTGCCACGGAACAGGGTCAGCTTCATTAGCACTACATCGCAAAAATGGACACGAACCAGAAGGTGATGTTGAACCACCACGATTTGTCACAGGCTCCTTAGAAGTCAAATTTCTAAAACCAACACCCCAGCACACCACATTAAAAGCCGTAGGTACAATTGAAGAAATACACCCTAAAAAATTTAAAGTACATACCGATGTTTATGCCGGTGACGATATCGTTGTAAAAGGTGAAGTCATCGCGGTTTTGATGCCAAATACGTTTAAAGCTTAGTTTAAACATAATGAGGTGAAACATGTAAGACTAAAGATTTTCCCTCGTGAATCTGAATAATACCTCCATTTTAGTTCAAAATAAAGGTAAATCTAAATTGGGGGTTAACGTTATGCCCAACAAAAATAATAGTAATAATTTTGGTAAATGGTTTGAGTCTTCCTTACAGGTCTTAAAATCATTAAATGACAACCGAAAAGATCAACTTCATATTGGTGAAGTTATGGCTTGTTGGACCTACTTAGCATTTGTTGAAAGCATTATCTCTTATGAAGAGATAGGCCTAAATATGACAACGGATCAGGATGTACAAAAATTTATCCCAGATGCTTTAAAGGTGGCTAATTCACATAAGCAAGAATTAAGAGACTTTATGTTAAAAGAGGGCGTCCCATTACCTTCTTCACCTGAACACAAGCCTAAGGCTGACCCTAAAGCAGTACCAGAGGGGACAAAATTAACTGATGATGAGTTGATGAATACATTAAGTATTAACTTTGTATATGCAGGTGATATGTGCGCTGCAGCTGCCAGTCAATGTATACGAACGGATGTTGGACTGATGTTTTTGAAATTTCAAGTCGATAAGTTTTCACTAGGCTTTAGTGCCAAAGAGATCATGCGTAAAAGAGGTTGGCTCAAACGACCACCGGCTTATAATCCACCAGGCGCACCAAATATGCAATTTAATCAAAGTAATAAAAATCAAGGCAGTAATTAATTGTTAACAATTTCATAATTTTAGGTAATTATGTAATTAAAAAGACCCAAGAGTTTTGGGTCTTTTTTTAGTTAATATGCATCATAGAAAAATTTTCCTCGTTTGGTAACATGAATTCATAGAATCTTTCAAAAACCGCGCTATATCAATATTATCTTGAATTCAAAGTAATTTTTGATTGGGAAAAATAATATAGTTTTAATATTGAAGTTTTGCAATGAAATTAAGTAAAGATACTGCAATTGGAAAGTAGGTTGTAAAAATGCTGGAATCAAAGCGGAAAGCCATTATATTTTTTATCTTAGCCGTTATCTTTGCCGCAGTCTCCGGATATTTAGTGTTAAATAAAGTTCAGTCCATTAATGATAATTTAGGGACAATGGTAACAGTATACATAGCGAATCAAGATATTGACTCTAGGAAAATCATTACTCCTGATGCGATTACAACAACAGAGATCCCCAAAAAGTACGAACGAGATGAATACATTACAAATATTAGCCTTTTTGAGGGGAAAGTTTCCTTAGTACCGTTAAAAAGTGGCGAGATATTTACAGAAAATATGCTGAAACCAGCATCGTCCGTCAGTGAAGAAAACAACCGCCTCGTTTCTTTAATCCAATCCTCAAGAATCGCTTTCGATGATAAGTTTACACCGAATGATCGTGTTGATCTATTTGTGTCACACACCTTTGAAGATGAACCTGTTACGGAAATATTTATGCAGGATATAAAAGTGGCAAGTATTGCTTCAGAAAATAAAGGGATTCAGCTAGAGGTTCCGTTTAATAAAGCGGATGAATTAATCCATATGCAACATTATGCTGATCGTTTACGAATTGTTAAAGCGAATGTAGGTACAACTGCAGTACCATCAGAACAAACACAACTGCCTGAGGAAGGGCAGCAGCAAATTACAGAATCACAAGAAGAACAGCCAGAAGAGGAAATAAACGATGAAACACAAAACGAAACCAGTGAAGAAGCAAACGACCAAAACGAAAATGGTCAGGAATAACACTTAGTCGTGGAGGAACCTTATGAGTAAAAATATATATGTCTTAGGAGACCATGATGAATTAAATTCAACGTTACATGAACAATTAAAAGAAGATTTTCAATTAAAATCTATTTCAACAACTGACTTTAGAAAAATAGACGCAGAAATCATTCTAATCACGAGTAAAAGTGATTCAACGGCTGATATGGCACAAATGGCATTATCCGAATTCCCAAACGCATTCATAATTTGTGTAAGTGATCGGGAAAACTTTGATTTATTAAGAAGTCTTAATCGCTTAGGTGTTGCAGATTATTTTATTGTTCCTGGAGAAGAGATAATCTTAAGGGAACGGTTGGATGAAATCACTAGAGAGATTCAAAGTAAAAGTGACGTTTTGAATGAAGTTGAAGGTTTTAAACGCGGCGGAGGAAAAATATTTGCATTTTATAGTGGTTCTGGTGGAACAGGTAAGTCATTGATTAGCACGACTTTCGCTCAGACTTTGAAATTAGAGTCTACCGCGAAGGTACTATTTATAGATTTGAATTTACTTTATGGTGGAGCAGAATCATATTTGGGATTAGATAGTAATCGTTCGATTATTGATTTAATTCCTGTCATAAATGAGCTTGGTGAACACCATATACGAAATGTATCCGAGAAAGAAAACCATTCCAACCTCAATATTCTCATTAGTCCAAAAGATGCAGAAATGGCTGAAAAAATTTCTGAGGATTTTGTTCTGCGTCTTTTACGAGCAAGTAAGCGAAATTTTGATTTTATAATAGTTGATTTACCTGGTTGGATGGATGAGCGCACCTTAACATCTTTAGAAGAAGCTAATCGAGTTTATTATGTCATGGACTTAAATACAATTTCTCTACGCATTTTAAAAAGTGTAGAAAGTTTATTCCATCGTTTAGGTCTTAATACACAAGAAAAACTTGAGGTTGTGATTAATTATAAAAACAAAGATGTAGAGTTGACTAAAAAAGATTTAGAACGATTCGTATCTTATCCTGTAGCAGCCGAGATTAAAAGAGACATTAAAAATGTGCAAGCCAAAATTAATCAAGGTGAGCCGTTAAGAAAAGAACCTCAGGAAAAGAAGCTGCCACCCTTTGCGAAGGATATACATAAATGGGTTCACTCAATGTTGAAATAATTTAGTTGGGGGTAATGCTATGTCACTTTTTCAAAGAAACACCGATGAACGTAAAAGTGATTTAGATTCAGGAATTGCTTCAAACTCAGGTTACCTTGATGAACTGGTTGAACACTTCAAAAATCGACTGCTTTCAGAGGTAAATCTTGAACAAATCACTAGCTTAAGCGAAGCTGATAAACGTCTCAAAATCGAACGTTTAGTCAACCAGTTTATGTCTGAGGAAAAAGTGGTCATCCCAAAACAAGACAAAAAAAGAATGCTATCAATGCTGATAGATGAAAGTGTCGGGTTCGGTCCATTAGAGCCGTTGCTAAAAGATGATTCAATTACGGAAATACTTGTTAATCGCCCAAGTGAAGTTTATGTCGAACGTAATGGCCGTCTCGAACGTGTCAATGTTTCGTTTAAGGATGAAGCACATGTCAGACATATTGTAGACCGTGTAGTCGCACCACTTGGACGTCGCATAGATGAAAGTTCACCTATGGTTGATGCACGATTACCTGATGGTAGCCGTGTTAATGCTGTTATTAATCCAATTAGTTTGGGCGGGACTTTACTTTCAGTCCGTAAGTTTAGAAAGACACCTTTTACAGTGGATGATTTACAGGAGTTTGGAACATTTACCGATGATATGTCGATGTTTATGCAAGCCTTGGTTGAAACTAAACTAAGTTTACTTATATCTGGTGGTACGGGTAGCGGTAAAACTACAATATTAAATGCACTAGCTAAATCTATACCACTTGGAGAGCGAGCCATAACCATAGAAGATTCAGCAGAATTAAGGCTCGACCGCCCTAATGTAGTTGGAATGGAAGCACGTCCACCAAACGTGGAGGGAAAAGGTGAAATTACGATTAGGCAACTTGTGAAAAACTCATTACGTATGCGGCCCGATCGAATTATTGTCGGTGAGGTCCGTGGACCAGAAGCCTTTGACATGCTACAAGCAATGAATACAGGGCATGAAGGTTCATTAACAACCGTTCACGCTAATACACCAATTGATGCTATTAACCGTGTCGAAGGGATGGTTGTAATGGCGGGAATGGACCTTACAACTAACGTTATTCGAGATTATATATCAGGTGCACTTGATTATATTGTGCAAGTCCAGCGCCTAACAGACGGAACAAGAAAAATTATGAATATATCAGAAGTAGAAAAATCATCAAATGACAAGATTGAAGTAAGAGATATATTTAGATTTAAACGAACGGGTGTCGATCATACGGGCAAAGTTCAAGGATACTTTACTCCAACCGGAATAGTTCCAAAATGCTTATCACATTTTGAAGTGCATGGTATTAAAATCGACACTGATCTGTTCAAACCAAAGGAGGAAATGAACGATGGACATAACGGTGTCTATTCTCTATAGCTTAGCAGTACTATCACTTCTGTTTTGTGCATATTTCTTCCTAGGCTACAGATCACAAAAGAAAGAATGGAAACAAAAGGTAAAACAATGGTTTCCTGAGGAAGAGCGAAAAAGCTTTATCAGCCGATGGGGAGATCAATTTGATAAAAGAGAGTCATCACGAGCGCTAAGAATTAAACTACAAAAGGCTAATTTAAAATTACTTCCATCTGAGTATCTTGGAATTTTAGTAGTCGGATATTTGGCATTATTTGTTTTGATGAATTCAATCTTTAGTATGCCAATTGAATTAAGCCTATTACTACCATTTGCGTTACTTTTCATTTCTCATTATCTACTATTCTATTTTAGAAAAAACAGCTATGAGGTGAGATTTAACGAACAATTAAGTGAGATATGCCGAATATTAGGAAATGCTGCGAGGTCAGGTTTAACAATCAATCAAGGGATTGACATTGTAGCTCGTGAAGTAGCTTCCCCAGCGGGTGATGAATTTAAAAAGATAGCAAACGAATTAAAGATGGGAGTCACACTTGATGCGGCATTGCGGTCTGCACAGAAGAAAAACAGTACAAGAGATTTCAATTTATTTATTGCAACATTACTCATTCAGAAAAAAACAGGTGGGAATTTGGCATTAACCCTAGATACGATGGCTAATACCTTTGAGGATCGAAAGGTTTTAAATCAAATTATCAAAACGATGACATCGGAACAAAAGTACATCTCTTTTATTGTACCAGCACTACCGATTTTTTTACTGCTTGTTATGAATAATGTTATTGATGGATTTATTGATCCACTCTGGTCCGGCTTTGGATTGGTTATTTTGACGTTGTTTCTAGGAGCAATTATATTGTCATTTATTTTGATTCGAAAAATTACAAATATAAAGGTGTAGCTTATGGATGCATTAATTATATTAGCCATTATAATATTTTGGTTTTGTATTTTACTGTTCTTAAAACATCTTTGGACATTTTTGGATGATAAGAGAGATGTCTTAGAACACGTTTCTGATGTCACTCATATTGATCCATTTGAAAAGAAAGAAAAGAAGAAAAATAGACGTGCTGAAGTGTTTAGTCAAATGACTAAATATGCTGATGATTTTGCTGATATAGGTCAACGGATTAATTTCTTTAGTGAGAATCACATGGTTGATGAATGGTTAAGAAAATCGGGAAACCCATTAAAGCTTTCTGTTGCTAGATTCCAAGGGCTAAAAATATTATTACTGATTATTGGTTTTATCACAGGCATTTTAGCAACGATTATGGGTCTACCGTTTTCACAATATATGTTAGTTTTTAATCCTGCTATAGGTTATCTTCTTCCAATAGTTTTAATCAGAAGAGAGGTGAAAAAGAGACAACAATTAATTAGAAGAGATTTACCAGATTTTATGGATACTGTAAGTACGAGTTTACAAGCGGGAGTAAGTTTGGATAACGCATTAAGAGAGGTCATCCGCTATTTCGACGGACCTATTAGAGAGGAATTTTCTCGATTTAATCAGGAAATTGACTTAGGCGTACCTAGAGAAAGAGCCTATCGAGAGTTACTTAAACGTAATGACAATGAAGAATTTCAGGCATTGATTAAAGCCCTTATTCAAGGGATGGATCTTGGAATACCCATAGCGAAGACGTTTAAGATCCAGGCAGAAGATCTGCGTCAAATGCGTCAAGAGCAGGTCAAAGAACTAGCAGCCAAGGCATCTCCGAAGGTAACCTTGGTAACTACATTTTTAATTGCACCTGTATCTATATTGATGATTGCAGGCTTAATGATCATGAATATGTTGATGGGTGAAAATAGCATTTTTAATTTATTTTAAAAAATTTTAAGGAGGAATATTCATGAGTTTTTTAACGAAGGTGTATGCGAAAGTAATGCATCAATTAGAAGGATTGAAACGAGATGAAAGAGGTTCACAAACTTTAGAATGGCTTGGAATTGCAGCGGTAGTTGTGATAATGGTTGGTGTCATTTCATCAGCTTTTAGTGATGGCTCAGGAATTGGCACTGAGGTACTTAACAAAATCAAAGGATTAATAGGTGACATAGGTGGAGGTTCAGGAGAGTAATAGTGCTAATCAAGGAGAGTTGAAATGAATAAACACATTCTAGTATATTCTATTGTTTTATTACTGTTATTATTATCAGCTTGTAGTGATAAAGATGAAGGAAATACAGAAGAACAAGAAGATACAAAAAAACAAGAGCAAATCGAAGAAGAAACTAACGAAGCTGAAACTGAAACGGATAATGAAAAAAGCGAAAAGGAAGAAATAGAAAGAAATGTAACGCTAGAAGATGTTGACCCAATACCCGTTGATGTTGAAGGGTTAGCTAGTCAACTTCCGGGATCATTTCGGGAATCAGAGAACTTGTATAATCAAGAACCAGAGATAGAAGAAGCAATGAAAGATTTAGGGCCAATGAGTGATAATCCCACTGAGGAAGAATATGAACTATACTTACGCCAAATGTATTGGTTAGTAGCTAAAGATTATACAAACCCAGAGGATACGATTAAAAAATGGGAGTTTGCTTCTTTTGGCAATCCGGATTTACCTGATTCTCGTTTTCATTTTAAAGAAAACTATAATATTGAAATTATATTAGACTCTAGTGGTAGCATGGCAAATTATGTTGGTGACCAAACACGAATGGCATTAGCTAAAAAAGCCATAAACGATTTTTTAGCTAAAGTACCGGAAGAAGCTAATGTTTCTTTACGTGTATATGGTCATAAAGGTACAGGATCTAATAGTGACAAGGAACTCTCCTGTAATGCAATCGAACAGGTTTATGGTTTCTCAGCGTATGATGAAACACAATTCCATGAAGCATTAAATCAATTTAAACCAAGTGGCTGGACACCATTGGCTGATGCCTTAAAACAATCACAAGAAGCTTTAAAACCTTATAATTCAAGTGATAATACAAACTTAATATATGTTGTGAGTGACGGGGTTGAAACCTGTGATGGTGACCCAGTAGCTGTGGCCGAATCATTATCACAGTCAAATGCGAAACCTATTATTAACATCATCGGGTTTCAAACGGATGCTGAAGCACAAAAACAACTTGAGGAAATGGCAGAGATAACAGGAGGAATCTTTGCTTCAGCTAGAAATGAGGAGGAGCTTCAATCAGAATTTGAGCGGGCAGAGAAGGTCCTAGAAGCTTGGAATAAATGGAAAGAAGACGCTATGTATGAAATTGACGTACAAAGAGTGGAAAATAGTTTTGATATTTTAGCAGTTAATAATGATTGGTATTTTGCTACATTAAAAACAGACAATCAGCTAAATAGTTTTTCAAATGTACTACAAAATATAGAATATATAACTCATGAACAGAAAAAAAAGCTTAAAAGTAAAATTGATAAAACTATGGCTGAGATATATGAGACTGTAGAGCAATTGGAGAAAGACATGGAAGAAATTAGCCAAAAAACATTGGAAGAAGCACGAAAAATGATTGAGGAAAAATATGATAGTCAAACAGAAAGTAATAGTTAATTCATAGAAAACGGGATTATCCCGTTTTCTATGACAATGGGGAGATAGTGATGGAGAATCCATTTAAGAACACATGGGAATTATATACGGGGCAATTTGAAAAAATACTTGTGTTAATGTTAACAACTACACTTCCACTACTATTAGCACATTCATATGTAATGAACTACATATATTTGATCACTCCGAGCTCAACAGGCATTTATTCAGTGGCAGATATTTATTATGGCTTAATAACTTTACTCTTTTTTCTTTATGCTCAGGTACCTTATATAAGGTTTGTTTACAACGAACATTTAGGAGTTGAACATAATCTTAGAAATACAATCTATCATTTTGTAGTTAATGGTTTTACTATTTTTGTCTTTGCTTGTCTAATATCCATACTTAGTACGATTGGTTTTGCGCTATTAATACTACCAGGAATCATTATTCTATCCTTAGTATTCCCTGTACCTTATATCAGTGTGTTTGATGAAAAATCAACTTGGAAGTCTTTTAAAGAAGGTTTTCGAATTGGTAGAAAGCACTTTTTTAAGATTTTCCTCCTCCTCATTCTTATTGGGTTTGCAGAGCTTTTATTTGGAGTTTTTGTTACTTATCAGTTGTTTAATATAACACCATCGTTTGCAGCACAGATGATTACACAAATGTCGCTTAATATTATTATTTATCCTTTCGTTATTATGCTTATGACTTCTTTTATCCTTAAGTGGCGAAACAACCTTAGAACGATTGAAGTCAAAAGAGAAGGAAACTTTATTTAGGGAGCAGGTGTGCGTATGTTTCGATGGTTTAAAAAGTTATTAATCTCATTTTTTATTTTGGTTGTTGCCATTCAACCAGTATTTGTACCAGTTGCATATGCAGTAGAATCATGGACCGGTGATTCATGGGAAGGCGACCCTTGGGAAGGGAACCCATGGGACGGTTCCAATTTGGAATGGCAAGGGGATCCTTGGGATGGATCTGATTTACAATGGAATGGTGAAAGCTGGGAAGGCGATCCATGGGAAGGTAACGGAACAGAGGGAGAACCATGGGAAGGAGACTCTAGCGGTACATCGGGTGATTCATGGACAGGAGAAGATTGGAGTAGTTTGCCATGGTATCTGCAAGGATGGTATCTAAACGGTTCTAATGGCGCTGATCCATGGTCTGGTGATAGTTTCAGCGGTAATGGAACAAATGGTAATTCATTTAGTACTGAGGGCTTTAATGGTAATAGTACTGATGGAAAGCCATGGGTAAAACAGGGTATGGCTGGGATAGGCAGCCCATGGATGTTACAAAATTCGTCAACTAAATATAAAGTTGATAAACCAACACTTGAGGATGCTACTCCGCCACTACCGTACGAATATGAAGTTTCTAAATATATAACTAAAGATGTAGTGATGGGGCAGGCTGATTTAATTGGTGACTTGCTAACCCACCAGAACATGAATGATATGGGTTATGACTCCAAGATGAGCTATGGGCTTAAATACCGTGGCAATATTTTAATGAATGGTTTGAAGCTTGGGGTTGGAGATAATGCATTAACAGATGCTTATGATACTTACTCACATGTTTATCAGGGAATTGAAGGTATCCAGGATTATAGGTATATTAAGCAAGCCTATAGTAATACAAAGGGTATTGACGACTTAGCACAAGCTAGTCAAAAAATATCAAATACCTCACCTCCGCCATCAACTGTGGGTGCTTTATCTAAATTTAACGTTGCTGCAGCAGCAGTAGGGGCTGGATTCTCAGCTGTTGATACTGGTATGAAGGCGGCTAATGCGGTTGATATATTAAATAGTAATGCAGATGGTAATGTCAAAACAGCTGCAGTTGCAGACACAACAGCAAGCCTAGGCGATACTTTAATGAATGCAGGTGTAGTTACATCTGCAATTCCGGGAGCACAGGCAATTGGAGCAGGTATGGTTGCTGTAGGGGCAGGCGTATGGCTAGTATCTAAAGGAACTGGATTTGTAGCTAGACATTGGAAAGGAAATGTAAAAGATACCGCAAAGGCAATGTGGAATACAACTAAAAAATCAGCCAAAAAAGCCTGGGATACAGTTAAAGGCTGGTTTTCTTAAAATAATCAGAAGGTAAAAATCTGAATTTATTCCAATTGGGTTTTGTTCGAAAGGATGTTAAATAATGATTCCTGACATAATTCATCAACATGCGAAAGAGTATAAAAAAATATTCGAAACGTATTACGTCAATCCAAGGCATCTTTACCTTAATGGGTCGGACTTTTATCTTGTTTTTTTCAAAAGATTTCGTAAGAATACTGCTGGCGTTATATTATCACCTAATTCAGATAACTCTAATGAGGATTATAATCTAGCGTTTGAATTATTAGTCTTTATGTATAATAACTGGTCAAGTATAAAAGATATTGGTGAATTCAGGAAAAATATTAATATGATAGCATTCCATAAAGTTGAGGATTTCATCCAGAAAATACTTAGTGAAGGCACACTTAGTCATAATGAAAAAGGTTATTTTGAAAATTGTTTAAAATCTATTGAAAGTGGCATTTCATTACAACAGGAATTAATTGAACTGATGAACCAATTTGAGGAATTTGAGAAACGTAAAAATGTAGAAGGGAATAAGTTTACAAAAGAGGATGTTGATTATATTCAAGATGTTTTAGCTGAAATAGATTATATTCAATTTCATCAAGCTGTGACTGATTATAAAACTATAGATGATTTTAACTATATTAAAAATCATATTAAACAAGATAAAAATATTAAGGGATTTGTAAATAATGAAATAGAAAAATTTATTGAGGAATTTTCAAGGAATAAAGATAAATTGAAAAAAAATATTAAAACGATTACCTATTTTGAAAACCAAGAGAATTTAACAAAAGAGCAACATATGAGAATGGTAAAAAAACGATATAATGATTCGCAACGAAATGATCTTGCAAAACTGAAAAAGGACATAAGAAATCTTTAATATCCTTTGAATATATCAAATTAATATTCAGGAGATTTGAAATGAAATTATTGGTTAAAAAAGTTAAAAACGAAAACGGCTCGGCTACTATTGAGTTCTTAGGAATTTTACCTTTGGCCTTTGTATTACTCATGATTTTTATTCAATTTATTGTGAGTGTAAATGGCTATTTAGTTGCTCAATCTGCAGCTAATGAGTATGCCAAGGTTTATTCTGTAACGGAAGAACATGACGAAGCTAAACTCGCAGCAGAACAAATATTTGATTCAACGGGTAGTTATTTGACCAATGAAGATATAGATAATTCTCATGATGAGTCAGGAACACATCTAAAAGAGTTTAAAGTACAAATTAACTTCAGTATTGACTTGATATTTTTACCCGAAGAGATCCTAGGCGCGACTGTCCCTTCGATTACTAGTACAGTAGAAGCCAGTAGTAGGGTGATTGAGTGATGAAAAACATGTTGGCTAACGAAAAGGGGAATATAGCTTTATTCGTTCTTGGTATGCTTAGCATCATTATGATTCTATTTATTTTTGTTTTGAATCTTGGTGGAGCTTTGGCTACAAAGGAGAAGTCAGCGACTACAGCACAACAGGCAAGTTTAACTGCTTCCAGTGTATTTTATGAGGAGATGCGAGCTGCCTTAAATAGATATGAATTTCCTGAGCCAGAATCCGACGATGAAGAGCCAGAGGATTCTGAGGATGAAGAAGATGATATGTCATATGAAGAGTATTTTAACGAAAAACTAAATGACAAAATTTCAGATTTAAGTAGTTTAGTGGCATATAGTGACTGGTCTGCCAATGAAATAGAACTTGAAGCTTTTGACCAAGTATTGAGTTCAGAAGCCTCTACTAGAGCAGATTTACTTTTTTTACTCAGAAGTCAAAGTTTTAGGGGAGAGGTAATTACTGCTGTTAAAGATGCTATTCATGAAAATGGCGGTGTTTTAGAAGAGGCAGAATTGATCGTAAAAAATAATCGTTTTTATGTCCGCGCGGCTAATGAGTTTGAATCCACATCATTGAATGGGGTAGTAGATGAAATTAAGGAAAATGTTTATCAGGAAACTGCTGGTCCTAAAATAGACTTTTTGAATTTAGTATGGGGAGAGAATGAGACAATTCCGCTTGATGAGGATTAATTTGAAAGAGGAGATGTATTTACGGTGGTTTAGCTTTTGTGGTTGGGATATTGGTGGTTATCCTAAGTTAATCTTACCTTATTTATTTGCAGAAGAAATTGCCTTCGGTGTACAAAAACCTCATAAAAGTAAACTTGGAAAGATTTGCTTGATTTATACTTTCTTAATTTTTTTCTTTGGAGGGACATTATTTTACTAGTAATTTGACAGTAGATAGATTATCTAGACGCATTGACTATAGCTATTATTGGCCATTTTATGGCTCTTTTATTCTGGTTTATAGCTCCAATTATGCTGATTAAAGAAGACAGGATGAAAAAGATAATGAGTCAGTAAAAAGAAAGACTATAAATGTGATGTAAGTGGTCCAACCACTAATATATATAAAACTTAATAAAGGAGAGAGTTGTATTGAAAAAGTTATTAGGATTTTTAGTTATCATGGGGGTTGTTCTACTAGGAGCTTGTTCCTCACCAGAGGCAGATGAAATCATAGAATATCAAAACAGCTATGTCGAATTTATTAATCCATTGTCAGTAGAGATTGATGAAGTTTTACAGAAAATAAATATGGCAGCGACAGCGGGAGAGGCTTATGAGATTCAAGAGAATGAATTGGTTCCGATTGCTGAAGACATTAAAGACTTCATCGATTCAAAAAATCCAGAATCTGATGTCGTTAAGGAGTATCATGCTATCATCGAGGGTCAACTGAATAATTGGTACGACGGTATCATGATGGAATATGAAACGATGGGTCAATTTATCAATGGTGAGATAACTGAAGCAGAAGCACAAGAATTATATGCTCAAGCTAGCGAAAAGTATATGGCAGCGAATGAATATGAGCAAGAAGCGCTTGATAAAATGGATGAACTAGCTCAAGAGTACAACATAGAAGAAGAAGAATTAGAAGAGTAGATAGTAAGGGAGGATTCCAATTCTAATGTCTAAATCCGAAAAACGTTGGAGAAGGTTGTATTTATTTTTAATGATTTTCATCTATGCGATTTTTGCACCTATTACAGTTACTGAATGGCTTGCGGGGTCTGGAGGGTTTCCGTATACAGCCATTGTCGTTGGAATAGCATTACCGTTTATGCGTAAGAATCACTTGAACTCAATTAGACAAAAAGAACATCGGGAATCGGCATAATGTAAAGGCGAGGTATAACTGGGGAGGAAGGAAAGCTACCATGGGTTACGTAGGAACTTTTGTAGTCTTATCGCTTATACCGTATATTTGGCTGGCATGGTCATTTATCGATTATAAAAATGGTAAGCGGGAACGAACCAATTGGAAGGGACCACTAGCACTATTAGTGGTCCTGATGGTCGCGGTTTTTATCTTAAACCTATACTATGCGAATGAATATAGTATTCCGATTTTGGTTAACACCATGACGGTATTTGTAGGTCTCATCATTACTGGCGCCATTGCAATTATCGCCTCAATCATTAATGTTTTCGTTTCATTAAGACATCGAAAAAATCCTTATCCAGAAGAGGTTCACAATCCAAAGACGGCATGGACTGTTATAGGGCTTATATTTCTTAGCCTCACGATCATGTTTGTTTGGTTTGTTCCAGGCGGAGAAAAAATGCGTTATGTTGACAACCTTAATAGTGCCATTGCTGAAACGGAGAATAGTAATGAGGAAATAGATGTAACCTTTGTTTCCTCTGAGGACTATTGTCTAAGGATTCGTTACTGTGATCCAGAATATATGAATGTATTTTACGTTAAAAATAACCTGGATCAGGCAAAAGAAGTTCAATTGCTCATCCGTGCTTTAGGAAAAAATAGACAAGAGATAGAAGTGATAGAATCTGATATCATGAAATTAGATCCTGGTGAGTTAAAAATGGTTGAGACAGAAGAAACATTGGACTTCAAGGAAATTTGGGGAAAGTATTCATTTAAAACAAAAGAAAAAGTACGTGACTATCAACATCAATATCGTTATAGGGACCCTGAAGAATAGATTGTAAAGGAAGGTGTCATGATGGATAAAAAAGCAAAATGGGAACAAATCCAAGCTAAGGGTAAGAAAAACTATGTCATGAAGTATGGTGTACTAGGTTGGGGACTTTCAACTGGAATATTATACTTCTTTATATTAAATTTGCTTACATACGGAATGACGTTTTCAAGTTACTTTTCAGAAGGTTGGTTACTGGACTTTTTGATAGGAATCGTTATTTTTATGTTTGCTGGTGTTCCGTTCGGTCTTATAACGTGGAAAATGAATAATAGAAACTATCAAAAGCTATCAGAGTGAAGTTGATACATAAAACTTGGACAAATAATGTGGAAACTTGGACACTCACATGACGAACTTGCACAGATAAAGAAGCAACTTGTACACTAACTTCATGAACTTGGACACTTAGAAAAATTAATCATCTTGGTCAACAAGCATTCCAATTCCTAAACCGAGCATCGTACAGCCTGGTACTAGTGATGCTGTTAATTTATTCATTCTTAATCCCCCTTAATTTAAATGCTTTTCAACTAATTGATCCACATGCTCTTTAACACGTTGTTTTTCTTCCTCAGATAAATCAGCGGGATAATCCGGCCCTTTAACAGAATCAGGTAACAAAATCGTAGCTGGCCCATTAATTTCTTCGACTTTTTCAGCCTCATCCTGTCTCTTAGTTAGTTTATCCTTACGACTATAACTAGATAAGACCTCTGACCTTAAATATTCATGATCAAGCGAGTAATAATCCACTACCTCTTCTACTTCAACACATAATTCATCCTCGTTATCATTAATGAGCAGATTAGAATTAACCCTTTTATATCCATCTTGATCTAAATCATCATCAAGTGTAATCGCAGTATAAACCTCATGTTCAATTTTCCCTTCACCTTCAGCGACGTCGCAATGATTCATACCTTCTTGGTCGCATCCAGATATCATTAAGAAAAATAATAATACTATGCTGATTTTCTTTAACATGTTGTCACCATCCATTATATGCTCTAAACTCTTTCACCATCTGTTCGAATTTTTCCTTCTCCTCAACAAAAGGATTATGATTGCTCTCATTCAGCCCAGAAGCTGATAGATTAAATTTTTTCTATAGGTTATAATACCCATTATACTAAAAATTCTAAAAATAAAATTGGTATGTAAGACTCCGGGTACTTTGATATGGATGCCTTACCAGAACGAGTAGCACTCGGTTATATTGAAAAACCAAATGGTGAATGGAAAACGAATATATACTCACTTCCAGCAAAAGGTGGCTCAGATGGTGGTGCTTATGTCACAGCCAAAGATATGGTCACATTCTGGGAAAGTCTGTTTAATAATCAATTGTTATCTGAGGAAATGACTGAACAACTATTAAAACCACGCGAACAAGTCGAAGATGACATTTATTATGGCTACGCTGGCTATATGCAGGTTTGCGAAGAAGGTGTCGTTAAGTATATTTTAATGGGTTACGATCCGGGTGTTAATTTTAGATCTGTTTATTATCCAGAAACATCTACGGCCATAGTTGTCTGCTCTAATGAAGATGAAGGAGCTTATGAAATTCTTAAAGAAATT
Source organism: Tenuibacillus multivorans (assembly GCF_900103915.1). Taxonomy (GTDB): domain Bacteria; phylum Bacillota; class Bacilli; order Bacillales; family Alkalibacillaceae; genus Tenuibacillus; species Tenuibacillus multivorans. The sequence continues at coordinate 232,901 of NZ_FNIG01000001.1, forward strand.
GAAAAGGAAATGGAACTTGATTAATTCATAACAGTTAAAACTTCTCCTATTTGGTTTAATATAAAGGACATTTGCTTCTTTTGAAGAAGTAAATAAATCTAAAAGGGGAGGTTATGATGAAAGAGAGCCGAATTGTACGTGATGTTAAAATTCCGATGCGTGATGGTGTGATGCTATCTGCCGATGTCTACTTGCCAAAAGGTGAAGGAGTTTATCCGACCATCGTCGTTCGAACGCCTTACATGAAAACGAGAGATAAAGAGCATCAACAAGCGCTCTATTTTTCAAATCATGATTATTCTGTCGTTAACATTGATGTGAGAGGGCGTGGGGATTCAGATGGAGAATTTGTCCCTTATCGCCATGATGGCATTGACGGATATGATTCAATTGAGTGGGTAGCTAAACAACCTTGGTGTGATGGCAATGTCGGGACGCTTGGTGGTTCTTATCTCGGACGTATTCAATGGTTAACAGCTCTTGAAAAACCACCAGCCTTAAAGGCGATGATTCCTATGGTAACGCCATCTGATCCATTTGTAGAATGGCCTACTGGTATGCCTAATCCTATGCATATGTGCTGGTTGTATATGACGAGAGGACGTATGCTACAAAATATTAATCTAGTTGATTGGGAAAAGGTATATTGGCATTTGCCTTATCAAGAAATGGACACTGAGACGGGCTGGTATTCAGAGCAGTGGCGTGAAGAGATTGAGCACCCGTATTTTGATGAGTACTGGGAACATATCGCTTATCAGCATCGTTTTGATGAGATTGATTTGCCAGTGCTACATATTTCAGGGTGGTATGATGATGAGCAGGTCGGAACACCACTGAATTATCGTGGCATGGTTGAAGCGGGTAAGCTCGATCAGCATCTACTCATGGGGCCTTGGCCACACAATATAAATCAGTCAACAAAGCTTGGCGAAATAGATTTTGGAGCTGATTCGTTAATTGATATGTACTATTATCAGCAGCGGTTTTTTGACTGTTACCTAAAAGGTGTCGACAACGGATTTCGGGAAAAAGACCCGGTCGACATTTTTGTCATGGGTGATGATAAATGGCGAGGTGAAAAAGCGTGGCCTCTTCCAAATACAGATTGGACGCCATACTATTTACACAGTGGAGGCAAAGCCAACAGCCGATTTGGTGATGGTTTGATTAATCAGGGAAAACCAACGGATAACGAAGCAGAAGGGGATCACTACACATATGATCCAGCCAATCCTGTGCCATTTATTACAGAAATGGTTTCCCATCAAATTGGTGGGCCAGATAATTACGCTTCCATTGAACGCCGCGATGATATTTTAGTTTATACGAGTGAAGAGTTGCAAGAGGATGTTGAAGTTACAGGCCCCGTAACGGCAGAGTTGTATGCCTCAACCGATGCGTTTGACACCGATTTTACGGTGAAATTACTAGATGTTAGGCCTTCTGGCTTTGCGCAGCGGCTCACGGACGGCTTTGTACGTGGTCGTTTTCGAAATGGTATGGACCAACCAGAGGTGATGGAACCAGGTCAAATCTATAAATTAGAGGTTGATTGTTGGAATACATCCCATGTCTTTAAAAAAGGTCATCGGGTTCGAATTGAGGTCTCATCGAGTGCTTTTCCAAAATATGATCGTAATTTAAATACAGGTGCCCCACTCGGCAAAACAAGCGAGATGAAAGTTGCTCATCAAACAATCTATCATAGTGAGGATTATCCATCGGCTATCATCTTACCGATTATTAATAGAACCTAGATACTGAAAGACACATGTTATATCAACACATAACATGTGTTTTTTTTTATGGTCTATATTTTTTTCGATAGTTAAAATAGGATTGTTTAATCTCTGGGTGTTCTTCAAAGAATCGAACTAAAGTCGAGATGCAGAATGTTGTTTCCTTGCCAATGTGGTGCTCTATTCCTTCCACTTCTTCATAAACATGGTCTGAATTTATTTCAAAGACTCGGAAAAAATCTTCTAACGTCTGGTGTTTATCAACGATATCTTTAGCAATTTTTTTACCTTTTGAAGTCAGGACAAAGCCGCGATACTTTTCATACACGCCAAGCCCTCGTTCATCTAGCTTTTTCATCATTTTTGTTACAGAGGAAGGTAGAACATCTAGGTGATCCGCGATATCAGTTACGCGGGCATAACCCTTTTCTTCAAATTTCATATAGATGACTTCTAAATAGTCTTCCATATTTGGAGTGGTAGCCAATTAACTTCCTCCTTTTCACTAGTCTATCTCTTATTCTAAATGAATTGGATGACTTTTTAAATCAATAATAGTAAGCTAAGTGCCATAACAGCCATTCCAGCTATAACTCCGAAAATTGGTAAATGGGTTTCATCGTATTTTTTGGCTGCAGGCAATAATCCATCTAGGGAGATAAAGATCATAATGCCGGCAACGCCCGCAAAAATGACACCAAACATAATATCATTCAAATATGGCATTAAAACTAAAAAGGCAACGCCCGCCCCGATTGGCTCAGATAAGCCTGATAAAAATGAGAGTTTAAAGGCTTTTTTCTTACTTCCCGTTGCATAATAAATAGGTACTGAAACAGCAATTCCCTCCGGTACATTATGAATCGCAATCGCAACAGCAATCGCCACCCCTAAAGCTGGATCCTGTAAGGCTGAAGTGAATGTTGCAATCCCTTCAGGAAAGTTGTGTATGGCAATCGCAATAGCCGTAAAAGTCCCCATTTTTAGTAAGCTATTGTTCTTTGGGCTTTTATCCATTTCCTCTACTTTTTTAAGCTCATGTGGATTTCCCTGTTTAGGGATGACCTGGTCAATTAATGCAATTAACACCATACCCCCGAAAAATCCGGCTACTGTCGCCCAATTGCCTGGTACTTCACCCAAGGCGGCAACAAGGGCATCTTGAGCTTTAACGAAAATATCAACCATCGAAACATAGATCATCACCCCAGCTGAAAACCCAAGTGAAAACGAAAAAAAACGAGTGTTTGTGGTTGAAGTAAAAAAGGCTAAAAGACTACCGATTCCCGTTGCAAGACCCGCCATCAATGTTAACCCAAAAGCAAATAATAAATTCTCAGTCATAAACAAACCTCCTCAAAGCATGTTTCCTTAAAGACCACATCTTTCCTTAGGGAAACTTTTTGGCTAAAAAATATACTAAAACCTTATGTCGTTGATTTGTTAAGTGTGCATGTATTTGATTTAAAAGTTGATATGAGGAATAAATGTTTCCTTAAGGAAACTATATCATAAAATAAGAAAAAACTACAGGGAAAAGTAAACCCTGCAGCTAGTATGCATTAACCTGCAACTTTTGTGTTTTTCAGTTGATCCAAAATGTGATATAACGAAGCTCGTTCCTCTTCATTCAATGGAATGAGTGGTAAGCGGACGCTTCCAACGGGTACGCCGATTCGGTTTAAGGCTTCTTTTACCGGTGTTGGGCTTGGTGCTGAGAAGATTGCCTTCATCATCGGTAAAACATAACCATGGATAGATGCAGCCTTGGTTACATCTCCTTTACGGTAACTCCGAACCATTTCTTGCATCTCATTACCAATCACGTGGGCTGAAACTGAAACAATACCCGTTCCACCAACAGCTAGGGTTGGTAACGATTGACTATCCTCACCGCTATATACGGAAAAGTCATCAGCTGTATGATTCACAATTTGGGTGACGCGATCTAAATCGCCACTCGCTTCCTTAATCGATACAATATTTTCAACTTGAGAAAGCCGCACTATCGTGTCTACACTCATGTTCACAACACTGCGTCCTGGAATGTTATAAAGCATGACAGGAACACTTACACTTTGTGCAATCACGCTGAAATGTTGATACATGCCCTCTTGAGACGGCTTATTGTAATAAGGCGTTACAAGCATGATGGCATCGACACCGATAGCTTCAGCCTCTTTTGAAAGTTCAAGTGAAGCCTTCGTGTTGTTTGAACCCGTACCCGCAATCACCGGTACACGCCCATTTACTTCCTCGACTGTAAACTTAAACACCTGCAGCTTCTCATCATGAGTTAAGGTTGGGGATTCACCTGTTGTCCCCGCAATCACTAGACCATCTGATCCATTTGCAATTAAATAATTGATCAGACCTCTCATTGCCTCAAAATCAAGTTCACCATGTTCATCAAATGGCGTTACCATTGCTGTTAACACTTGACCGAAATTCATAAAATTTCACACACCCTTTACAAAAATTTTAAATACTTAAGGTGTGGAGGACTAAAAAAGCAACAGCGAGAGAGCTCGCTGCTGCTTTAGAATTTCTTTAGAATCCTAAGCTAGATAGCCCTCCATATAGTCTCCTATATGACAGCCCTGCATTTATTCAATCGCAGAACCAGCTTCAAGGGATGAGTCCCTTTTCCACTTCGGCAAATCCCCCTTTCCTTATGCTTCTCTGGAGCTCATTCTCCTCCACATAAGTACTGATGGTCATTGCGCCTCTATCCTTACTTTAAACGCATTAAAATAAGAAAAGTATTGAGATTTTAAATATACTTTAGCAGATATAATCTTGAAATACAAGGAAAAGGTTTAATCTCATGTAATAACTTTAGAATGGAAGATTATGATAGTATAAAAGGATTTTTCAAGGGGGTTACGATGTGAAAAAAGTGATAATGGGACTAGCTTTAAGTATCATATTAGTCACACTAAATGCATGTTCAGAAGACGGACTTCATCAGGTGAAGGAAAAAGCTAGCGATTTAAACATACATACCGAACCTTATCAAGATACAATTGAATTCAAACTTTCAACCTCGGAAATGCTGCTCGGAATCGATGAACCTCATAAAATCACTAGTGTCCATGATACAGACGTTCATTTAATTGAAGTTTATGAAGACACGAATACGATGTCAGGCGGAGCAGAGATTAATATTGTCGTAGGATTTAAAAATACATACACCCAAGACGGAGGGACCATGCTCACCCAATCGGCGTATAGTGATGGCACCCAATCTCGTACTGTCAGACTGGAGGCTTTTGCCGAAGATGGTAACCTGGGACACTATTGGACAGGCTCCGGTGATAGCAGTCAAGACAAATACGGCGAAACCGTCATCTATGCCTTTGAGAAAAATGAACTGATGAAAAGCGATACTTGGACGTTTCGGATTAGTGACTTGAATTTATTAAGCTATCATTAGTTGATAAACTTGGACACATAGAATTAAGACGTTTAATCATACCTTTCGAAGTTAGTCATAAATGAGCGTTTCAGACAAAAAGGAAGCGCTCATTTGCTATTGACGGGCAAGATTTAAATGACTTAATCAAATAACTTAAACTTATATAATAACGACTGAAACCATAAGAAACTAATCATCGGAATAATAAAATAAAAGATTAAGTAAAACGCCTGCAACCAATCATAAGTTGAAGCCAGATCTAATAGAACAAATGGCAAATATAAGGACAAAACCAAACTAACCCCTAGCCTTGTTTCCTTTTGATCAACATTGTCATCTTCAAAATAACTGACAATACTGATTGTCATAAGTCCAATCACGAGCATTGCCGGAATCCATAACCCTGTAACCATACGAATACCTAGATATGAAACGGCTAAGACACCGAGCACGATTAAAATTGTTCGATAAAACAAAACACTCCCCCCTTAATTAAACAATCTAGAATGTTATTCACATTCCAGTTCTAACATGAGAATAACAGCCTTTATTTATTAACAATTTCGAACTTTGTTCTTTTGATATAACTATCATATTTATACTTAACCAAAGTAATGTTGTTCCATTTTTCAGAACTTCGATTATCTCTTAAGTTAGTAGTATAAATTCTTGTACCAATATCTTGGACATGTTGTAAAACCTCTTGGTTAAAGTCGGAAGAAACTAGGTATGCATGAATCATCGAGTAATCCCCGAATGAATATTCACTATTAACCCAATCAACATATTTGAGAAGTTGCTCTATATCTTCTTTATTTGCTTCACCTTTTTTTAGTTCAGTTACTAAGTACTTTGAGATTACTGTTGGGTATTTCTTAACATATTTGTATCCAAAGATATCTATCTTGTCGGCATAAATAATCGGTTTAAATGGTGAAGCGATAACTTGGTGAGATATATAATCCCACTTTCCAAATATATCTACAGTATGTTTATCCTCTTCTGCAAGCTGATAAAGTAAAGATAATTCTAATGTGGTTTCTCTTCTAAAACGGTGTGTATTTATCTTTGAATTTTCTGTGATTCCATCTATGTTAAATGTATAATTACCATTTTTAACTTTCAGTTTAATATTATTGTGTTTGTCAATAGTATGATTTTCTATTATATCAACTGGTTTTTCTAACTGATTTTCGAATCTCTTAATAAACAAGCTTTTTAAAGCTTGGTTTTCAACATCATCAATTTTGATAAAAGATAATCTTTCAAAGGCTCTTAACATTTTAAAAGCAGAGGGGTTAGACATTAAAGCTGCATCCATATCTATTCCTTCACTAAAGAAATAAGGTTCATGTTTAAAAGTGCATACCCACCTAAGTTCTTTGTGCTCTTTATTATCTGTCCATTCATTTTTGTCAATAATAATAGCGTCATTTTTAATCTCCTTAAGTTTTGTCCTAGACGGTAAATTTGCTTCTGGAAAGTTTAACAACTTACAGTCTTTTTCAATGTTTACTAGTTCACCGATTCCGTAAATTTTTCTTTTGTGAAATAGATAAATGTTGTCTCCTTCCTTCATTGTACTATAGTCGGCTAAAGTAGATTCATTTGTTGTAGACCATAATTTATTATCACTAATTTTAATCCTAGTAGAATAGACCCCTATTTTTGCCGTTTCCATTAATGCATCTAAATCATCGAAAGTCATAATATAACCTGCCATTTAGAAAAACTCCTTTTAAGTTATAAGTTATCTATAATAGATTACTATAAGCTTCTGATAAAATCCTTTTTAAAATAAAAAAGTTGCAATGCTAATAGCATTACAACTTAGAATAAGGCTAATTGTTGTGTGGAGTGACTAGTTTCATCTTCATAATTTTCATCCTTGAAAATTTCAACTATTTGATTACCCATCTTTTTTATTAACCCGACTACCAATGCGTTACCCATACAGAAATATCTAGTTCTTTCAGGCATTCCAGTGTCTGTCCAACCCGGTTCAAATCCGTTAAGCAACTCACATTCTATGGGCGTTAAATATCTAATTCTTCCTGTATCTAAATCCTTTACGACATGTGAACTTCTATTTTTAGTTCCTTCACTTGTGAGCATGGTTCTACTAGGCAAATCTAATTGATCTGGAAATGACATAGAGCCTTCGGTGTAATAATATTCATGTCCAGTTTTAGAGATTCTTTTCTCTCTTTTTGCACCTTTTTGATATTTCATTTCTTGGTATTCTGTTCTATCTTTTTTGTTTTTCTTATCATTAGTAAGGTAGTATTTTTCATTAACTTCTCCCTGAAATTTCTTAGCTTGATTAAGAATATCCCCCAGTGTCGTAGGCTTCATCTCAATTGGTAGAAGCTCAGCAGTGTAAATTTTGCCATTCATAACTACACCACTGTTTAGGTACTTGGCACTGAACTTATCTGATACCTCAAATAAATTGCTTGGTAAATCATAATCCTGGTCACCGTGACGTGCGTTATGTTTTTCTTGTACCGGGAATTCCTTTGCAAAGAAACCTTTATTATGGAGAATATCGTTATACTTGAATTTTTGTTGTTCTTTGCAGAAGTTAGTATCTTCTCGGTATGCGAATATAAAAACTCGTCGTCTTCTTTGGGCAAAGCCATAATCAGCTGCATTAATTACTCGCCATTCTACTCCATAACCTTGCTTTTGAAGACTGGCAAGCATAACAGAGAAGTCTCTTCCACGCTGTTTTGAAGGTGATTTTAGTAAACGGTCAACATTCTCCAATAAAATAAATTTTGGTTTTGTTCTATTAACAACTTTCATAATTTCAAAAAATAAAACACCCTTTTGGCCTTCGATTCCCATTTCGCCAGCTAGAGTCCTTGCTACAGAATAGTCCTGGCACGGAAATCCACCAACTAGCAAGTCATGTTCAGGTATTAACCCTATAATATTAGCTATATCCTCATTAATTACTTCATTGTCATCAGCGTTAAAATTCTGCTTATAGCATTCAAATGCGGGCTGTGATTTTGTTGCCGGCTCCCATTGATTAGCAAATGTAACATTAAATTGTTTACTTGCTTTTTCTAATCCAACTCTGAATCCACCAACTCCAGCAAATAATTCTACGGCATTTATCATGACCGAACATCCTTTCGGTTTTATTTCTATCTCTATTATAGTAAATTTTTATGTAAAGATCAACACCTAATTTTAAGGAAGTGGATTTATGTATAAAGGTTACGACATTTATAGTCCAAAATCAATTGAAGAATACGGAAAAACTATAGAAAATAACACATTTAGAGATATTTTAAAAAGTAGTGATTCGGTTGTAAAAGAATCAGGTTATGAATATTTATCTGCTGAGGCTTCAAAAGGTAGCTTAGGTCAATTAGTTGAAAAATATCACTTTAAATATGAACCTAATAGCGACCGGAAACCGGATTTTGAGGAAGCAGGTGTAGAATTAAAAGTCACCCCTTTTAAACGTTTAAAAAGCGGGAAGTTATCAGCTAAAGAAAGATTAGTTTTGAATATTATTAACTATGAAGAAATAGTAGAAGAAAACTTTGAAAACAGTTCTTTTTGGTTAAAGAATCAACTTATTCTCCTTATACACTACTTGTATGAAAAAGATAAAGATAAACTTGACTATCTCATAAAGAAAGTTCAACTTTATGAATTCCCTGAGAAAGACTTAAAAGTCATCAAAGATGATTGGAATTATATCCGGAAGAAAGTTTTGGAAGGAAGAGCACATAAATTGTCCGAAGGTGATACCAATTATCTTGGAGCTTGTACAAAAGGCGCAACAAAAAACTCTTTAAGATCTCAGCCATTTTCAGGTGAAATGGCAATGCAACGTGCCTTCGCCCTAAAAACTTCCTATATGACTGCATTACTTAGACAAATGGTAGACAATGATGAATTGGTCGGTTTTTCTAACGAAAAGGATTTACAAGAAAAATCATTAGAAGATTTGCTTATGGAAAGGTTTAAACCATATATAGGATTAAAACCGGAACAAATTGCAAAACAGGTTAATATACAGTACAAGAAAAACTCGAAACATATGATTCCGCAATTAATTAGTGCAATTCTAGGGATAAGAGGAACTAGGTTAGACGAAATAGATGAGTTTGCTAAGGCCAATATTGAATATAAAACAGTAAGATTAGAACCAAATGGAATATCAAAAGAGCACATGTCATTTGAACAAATTAGATTTCATGAAGTATATAATGAAACATGGGAAAATAGTCATCTTCGTAAAAGGTTTATTGACACGAAATTTTTGTTTGTAATTTTTCAATTTAAAGAAACAAAAGCAGAAAACAAAGATAGACAGCCATATTTTAAGGGTATTAAGCTATGGAACATGCCTGAAGATATACTTGATACAAAAATTCGTAATCTTTGGTATGAGATTAATAAATTAGTTAGGGAAGGTGTAGAAATTGAGTACAAAAAGCGGGGACATCAAATAGTTGAAAGTAATAACTTCCCTAACAAGGATTTCAATGGAGTTGCCCATGTTAGACCTAAAGGAAGAGATGGAACAGATAAGGTAAGATTACCGGATGGGCAAATGGTAACAAAGCAGTGTTATTGGTTAAACAATAGCTTTATAGCAAGTCTTATTAATTAACCTTCAATGCTTTATTAAATACATTAGGAGTGGATGGCACACCATTAGAGTGGCCATCTTTTGTTATATAAAAGTTTTACACTGAATCACTTTTTATTTTATTTGTCATATTTTTATAAAATTCATTAAGAAATTTTGTAAACTTCGACTCCCCTGAATAAGTCAAAGACAAATATTTATGCGCTCTTGTCATGGCGATATAAAGTAGAGCAGCTTCCCTATTTTCGTCTTCTTCCATGAAAAAAGGCATGTTGTCAACATTTACAATGAAGACAGCCTGGAAGTCTAGTCCTTTACTGGATTCTATCGTACTTATTTTGACTTGGTTGTCGTTTTTAACATAGCTTCGTTTTGAATCTGGATTTTGACTTATCCAATAATGTGGAATGTCTTGTTGTCTTAATGTGCGTTGAATTGTTCCGATGTAATCGTGTTTAGATGAAACGCGTTTGACGCGGTACAGTATAACCATTTCATCATAAGGGACTTTATGTTTATCATGGAGTTTTTGTATGATTTGAGAGACCGTTTTCATCTCATCCATAAAGTTATTCGCTTTGTAGATAAACGGCTCTGGTCCTTTTCGTGGCGTCGTTTTTGGTGCAATAATTTCACCTTCAAAGCCTTGTTCTACGACTTTATCCTTTAATATCGAATTTCGCTGATAAAACTCCCACGCAAATCGAACAATTTGCTGTGTATTTCTATAATTGATCGATAAAATTTTTGAGCGACCTCGGAAGTTTAATCCAACATCTTGAACATAAGTGCGTTTACGTTTGTAAATCTCTTGTGCACGGTCTTCCACTAGTAATAATGATTGTGTGCTAGGGTTTAAAAGATGACTCACTAACTGTAGCCACTCTTGTTCAAAGTCTTGACCCTCATCGATTAAAATGGCATCATATTTTTCAATCAATTGATTGTTTGATTTTAGTGACTCAATTAGAGCTGAAAGTTGGTTTTCGTGAATTTTAAGCTTTTGCTTAAGTAATGCATGAAAGTTATAGATGTCAATCTTACCTTGCTTTTCTTCGTTTTCCTCTTCTTCAAATAGGGATTCTTGATGCCCTTCTTGGTTGATTTCTTCAACTTTTACATCAATCAACTGACGTAAATATCTAGCAAGTGAAATGTTATAGCATAGTATTAATATGTTCCAATCAGGGTTCTCACGTGCTAGGAGTGCCGCGCGTGTAGCTAGAATAAGCGTCTTTCCACTACCAGCGACACCTCGGATTAAACGGTTTTTATCCCCGATGTTCTTCGCATAGTTTTCTTGATGAATGTCCATAGTTTTTAAATTATGCATGGATAATAAAATCTGATCCTGATGAGGCACAGGTTCTTTGTATTCCGCACTTATCCGGACTTCAGGTAACAAATTATGGCGTATAGCATTCACGTCTTCAGGACTTAGAGGCTCGCGCAAACGGAAGTTAACTTTAAACATATTAACGAGTTTTTCAATTAACACTTCCTCAGAAAAGTCCTCATGATCGGGGTCAATTTCATTTCGAGCTAAACAAAACTGTGGGCTAATCACGTTATAGAGGCTTTCTCTAGTTAGTTGATCTGTATTTAAGCGTGAAAATACTGCACCAAACCCACAGGGGAATTTAAGGTGATGTTGTTTTTTACCATCCGCTTGAATAAGATTACTATCTTGTTTTAAGTGATCCATGATGTGGAACGTAAATTCTTCAGCCTTTTTATATGGATTCTTTTCAAAAGCCTGTTGTTGGTTTTTGCCGAAAATGACCCACTCATCCTTAGTTGCTTGAACAATTGTATTTAACGTCCAGTCCTTTACTTCAAGCACAATAAGGCCGAGATCCGGTCCAATAATGACAAAATCTGGCCTTCTACCATGAATCTCGGGTTCATAGTAAACAAGATAGTCATCAGGAAGATAATTTTTTAATGTATTAAACAAGATGCGCTCACCCGTTGTAGCTGATCGTTTAATCGTTTCTGGAACGGTCTGTGCCATAAGACGTCACCTTCAATCATATGTTGACATCATTTTAACATATTTTGGGTGAATAGAGGTAATTCTCGTTTCAGAAAAAGATTCGTAATTGTTTTGGTCTTTTTATAACTAATTTAGTTTTAATTAGTATAGTCCTCCATCGACTCTATTTTTTCATTTCTAAAGGATTTATTTTAATCTGTATGGAATTATTAATCTAGTAGTGTTTATAAACTAGTAAATGTGTTATAAATGTATGAAAAGATTATTCGTTTTAGCTTTTGTATTAAGTGACACTTAAGTTTTTAACTAAACCAACATCTTCAAAAGAGGTGAAAGGATGGACAAACGGGAGCTCTTAATGCAAGCAAAGAAAGACATGCAGTTATGGATTGATCAGATGACGCTCGGTAACATCGAAGAAACATTAGAGCAGATTAGGCATTATGAAAACTTTTTAAGCCAAATGACTTATCTTCAAGTGCCGACGATGGAAACCACTGCTTCGGAAAACGAAAATGAAGAAGTGGAATTTGAGTCCGTTAAGGAAGAGATACCTAAATATAGGTTAGAACGACAATTGCGTGGTGGGTTTATTAAAGAGTTAAATGCGTATGTACCAGAAGGAGCCATTCGGTCAATCGGGGCAGAAGATGGCGATTATGTGTATGCGAAACATAAGGGTAGCGGACATTTTTATTATGAATTGGCTGAGAAAGGATCACCTATAAATACTGAACGTAAGGAAGTTCAGTTTGGTATTGTTGAGCAAAGTGGTGACCTTTTTATGGTCAGTCGGTCGTTAATGAATGGTGGACAAAACACAAAAATCAATGGTGTTTTGCATACCTTTTTGCTTTCGAGAGAGGACGTGCTAGAGCTCAAATTAGAAGATGGTGATGTCGTGGATTTGGCTTTTTATGAAAATAAACCTTCAACAGTCCGTGTGGTTTGGAAGCATGATACGGATGAAAAAGGGTATCAAGCGCCACTTAAATCAGGTTATTACAAAGATTCTAATGGAACTAAGGAGAAGTTTGTTGATCCGCTTTTAGAAAATAAAAATGTGCTCGTCTTAGGATTAGAACCGAGAAAGGCAGAATATAAACAGGCGATTGAACAGCATGGTGGTACATTTGATTGGGTAGAAGGTACGGAAGGGGAAGAGCGTTTAGAACGGAAAATTGCTAAAGCGGATGTGGTCATTATTTTAATTAAATATATCCGGCATCATGCTTCCCAGTTTACGGTCAAAACTTGTAAAGAGCATCAAGTAGCCTATTCAATCGTCGATACATTTGGTGTACAGACGGTAGTTGATGCAGCTGTGACACCACAAGTTCAACCGGCTTCTGAACTAGAAATATAAGTGATAGGAGACAACATGAAACTTTTTATAGGCTGTTCATCTAATGTTATAATTTAGGTAATCATGACGAAGGTGTGTTGGTATGGAATATTTAATAGCATTAATCGCAACTGTATTAGGTTTGGTTGCCTATTTTATAACGAAAAAGAATGGCGCAGCACCGCTTGTAACAGCTATTGCATATGCCGTGATTCATTTTATTAGTTATAACGATTTCATAGCTTTGCTTGCGGATTATAAGTTGATTCTAAGTGCACTGATATCGTATGTCATCGTTTGGATCATAGATGGAGGAAAAGGAAGTTCATATGAATAAGCTGTTTAAAAATTAAAGGGGGTCGCAGGTATGACAATAGAAATTAATAATAAAAGTGTGAGAATGTGGTTTTATATCATGATCCCCTCTGCTGTCATAAGTGTTGTTTTAATCCTAGCTTTACCTTATGAATATAATTTGGTTGGGCAAAGCCCAGTTCTGGTTGGTTACATTTCATACCTTATATGGTGGTTCATATCGGGTAGAAAAAGAGATAGAGAAATCCAGTCGTAGCTTTCTTCTTACTACCTTGCTTGTGCAAAAGCAAGGTAGTTTATTTTTGCCTAACATTTAATCCCTTAAATTGGTACATACTAAGCTATGGACTAATTTGAATATCAAAGGTGATTAAATGGTACATGAGTTTAACGAGCTCTTTATGCAGATTTTGATTTTGTTATCGGTCAGTGTTGCGGTGACGATGCTAGCGAATTATTTTAAGCAGCCTTATAGTATTGCGCTCGTCATTGTGGGTTTAGTGATTGGTCTCATGCATTTGCCTTTTTTAGAAGAGGCGATGGATTTTATTACGCAATCGGCGGTTTTTCAGGTTGTTATTATTTCGATATTTTTACCGACATTACTAGGTGAAGCAACGTTAAATTTGCCTTTTTCCGATTTAAAGGAGAATCGAAAGCCGATTTTAACGTTAGCGTTTGGCGGGACGTTTTTGACGTCGTTATTAATCGGGGCAGGTGCCTATTTCATTCTGGATTTACCTTTAGCAGTTGCATTTACGTTCGCTGCTTTAATGAGTGCGACGGACCCGATTAGTGTGTTGTCGATTTTTAAGTCGCTTGGTGTGACGAAAAAGCTGACGACGATGATTGAAGGGGAGTCGTTGTTTAATGACGGGCTTGCGTTTGTGTTGTTTACGATTGCGTCTGTTTATTTATTAGATTATATCGATATGGGCTGGGCTGGTCTTGGAAGTGGCATTCTACTGTTCATCAAGGTTGCCTTAGGTGGATTAATTATTGGAGCGATTTTCGGGATTATTGGTTCACTTGTGATTAGATTGATGGATAATTATCCGATGGAAATCACAATTTCGATTTTGCTGTTTTTCGGAAGCTTCTTCACAGCAGAATTTCTTCATACAAGCGGGATTATTGCAGTCGTAGCCTCCGGGATTATTTTTAGAAATTATGGTGGATCGGTTGGAATGAGCCCGGTGACGAAGTTGAATATCACCAACTTTTGGAGTGTTATTGCGTTTGTTGCCAATTCATTAATCTTTCTGATGGTGGGCCTGGAAATAAATAATATTGATATGACTGGCAAGTGGTTAATGGTCGTCCTTGCGATATTAATTGTCGTGGCGTCCCGGGCGATTGCGGTCTATTCCAGTTTGTCGTTGCTTAAAGGTTTTCCACTCAAATTCATTCATGCGTTAAATTGGGGTGGGCTAAAAGGGAGTCTGTCTATCGCGTTGGCGCTTAGCTTGCCGACGACGTTTGATGGTCGAGATGACATTATCGTACTAACCTTTAGTGTTGTATTATTTTCTTTAATTGTTCAAGGTTTAACGATTGAGCCACTGATTAAAAAGGTTGGCATCATTGGTCAAGATGAGGGTGTCGAACATTACGAGAACGTGGTGGCGAATATTTATCGGTGTGAATCGGCGATTAATGATTGGGAGGAAATGCAGCGCAAGTCGTTTATTACGAAAAATGAGCTAGAGGAATTGAAGGATCGGTATAAGGAGAAGCTGTCGGGATTGTACGAAAAGCTAGATGATTTATATGAAAAGTACCCTAAGATTAAAGAGAAGCATATTAGAAGTGCGAAGCGGGATGCGTTGTATGTTGAGTATCAATCGGTTAAAGAGCTGACAAGGAGAGAAATGATTTCGGGTTCAGTTGGTGATCAGCATATGGATAAGATTATTGAACGGATTGAAGAGCTTGAGACGGAAATGGATGAAACATAAGACGAGAGTGGAGGCTCTCGTCTTATGTATTATACACTTGGAATTTTGCTTTGATAGTGTGTTACCTTTTTCAAAACTGATGAATCAAGTTCTCTAACTGAACTTTTTCCAATTAAGCCGAGAGTAATATCTAAATCAGCGAGCATGTTTCGCATAACTTCGTAGACTCCACGTTGTCCGGCTACGGCAAGTCCATACATAGCAGGACGACCGACGAGCACGGCTTTAGCACCAAGAGCCATCGCTTTAATAATGTCAGAGCCTCGTCTAATCCCGCTGTCCATCATAACTGGGATTTGATCACCGACGACTTCTGTAATCATTGGGAGGGCTTCAATCGCTGAAATAGCACCATCGACTTGTCTTCCACCGTGATTCGAGACGATGATTCCATCTACACCATGTTTAAGCGCTAAAGATGCATCATCAGGGTGAAGAATTCCTTTTAAGATAATTGGAAGATGAGTATGTTCTTTTAAGAAAGCAATGTCATCCCAAGTAAGGCCTGTGTTTCCAAAAATCTGTGTCCAGTGCATGATAGCTGTTTGAGGGTCTTCTTGAGGCGTTTTGTCTAATTTGGATAAGAAGGCAGGGTCTGTGAAATAGTTTCCTAGCCCTTCACCGATTAAGAAAGGTAAGTAGACGTTTTTTAGATCAATTTCGCGCCAGGCCATCATTGGCGTATCAAGGGTTACGACGATCGCGGAGTAACCTGAAGCCTCAGCGCGTTTGAGAAAGCTTGCAGTAATCTCTGGGTCACGACTCCAATATAGCTGGAACCAACGCGGAGCATCTCCCATGACTTCAGCAATTTTCTCCATCGGAATGGTTGAAGCGGAGCTTGTAGTGTAAGGTACACCGAGTTCAGCACAAGCTTTGGCAGTTCCGATCTCGCCTTCTTCATGAATGATTGATTGAACACCCACTGGTGCAAGCATTGCAGGTGACGGGTAGGTTTGTCCAAAAAGCTCAACGGATAAATCACGGTCATCGACGTTGTTTAACATACGCGGCATGATTTTCCATTGATTAAAGTCTGAAACATTGGTGTCCATCGTACGTTCACCACCTGCGCCCCCGGCTACATAATAGAATGGACCATCTTTTAATTTTTCACGAGCTTTCTTTTCCCATTCCTCATAAGCAATGGGAAGGCGATTCGGGTCTGGGTTTTGCATGGTCTGATAAATCGAGTATTGCACCTGGTTACCGATGTTCTTCATTGAAACATTCTCCTTTCGAACTAAATATTCAGAAAATGACATCATGTCAACTTCTTTTATTATATAATTAATTTCTGAAAATTCCAATATGAAATTATGGTACCCTATATGGAGAAGGGATGATGGAAAGGTGAAACGAGACCGGAGAACAGACCGAGCGATACAATCGAGGGAAAAGATAATAAACGCAGCCAAACAATTATTCATCGAACATGGCTATCGAAAAACGACAGTTTCCATGATTTCAATGCAAGCGGGTGTTGGTTATGGCACAGCTTATAATCATTTTCCAAATGGTAAGGACGATATTTTTCTCGCTGTTATTGAAGAGGTGATGGACGAGTTTTATGAAATTGCGAATAATGAGTATACCGTAAGTTCAAAAGAGGAAGCCTATCAGTTCATTTATAGAAATGTCGAGAGTTTGTTTAGCCTAGCTAACAAGCATCAAGAGATTTTGAAAGTGTTCCATGAAACGATTTGGTTGTCCTCATCTATTCACGAAAAATGGGAGGATATTAGCCAACGATTCATCATACGGGTTGGGCGGAATGTCGAGTATGCCGTTGAAAAAGGGTTAGCGAGAAATCCTGATTATGATCCTGATATTGTCGGGAGTGTGCTGTTTTACACGGTGGAAAATAATCTGTGGAATATGATTTTAGGAAAAACACAAAAGGAACCGGATATGATCATTAAAAACATTGCGGAAGTGTATACGAATGGGTTGTATAAGTAGTTTAATAGAGGAAAGCTCCAGTTTTAAGGCTGGAGCTTTCCGAGGCATTACATGTTAATTGTGATTAAAAAGCCAACGATTGATATAACATAGATTAGAAAAAGTATTTTAACGGGTTTCAGTTTCATTTCTTTAATATTTCTAATTCCTTTAAAAATAGCCTCATAAATTAATAGTGAAATAGACAAGGCAAAGCTTGCAATCGCCAAAATTAAAAATATGCTTTCTAACATAAAACGTCTCCCTTTTTATAAAGCTTCACGAATGACTTTTCGATAGTAAATGACCGATAGTACCCCGAAAACCGAATACAAGGCTGTATAAAGCCCCATCACGATAAACATTGGCGTCCAAAGCTCAGTTCCAAAGAAGAACCAACCGGATTGAACCGCAAAGTAACTGTGTAATAGTCCGATAGCTAACGGGATCCCAAAGTTAAAGACTTGCTTGAGCTGAATTCCTTTTAGTAAGTCCATTTGGGTAAAGCCAAGTTTTCTAAGAATCGTATAGCTTGATTTTTCGCTTTCACTTTCATCCATTTGTTTAAAGTAAAGCACACAGCCCGATGTGACGAGGAATGTTAGTCCTAAGAATCCGACGATAAACATCGTGAGTCCCATGTTCATTTTCTGATTACCACTCATTTGTAATTGTGAGTCGTTTCCTGCCCATTGATCAACTTCAGTTGAATGGAAAAGATCATTGGCTTTTTCCAAGTCATCTTTATTTACATTAATTCCAGTAAACATTAACGAACCTTTCTGAATGTCGGGATTCATATCAGCTCTTAGGGTTTCGTAAGTTGATTGATCCACGACGCCTAATGGCATACCGCCACCATTTGTAAAATAAGATGATACTAAATATTCACGGTTAAGACCGAGATAGTCTTGATCAAGGCTTACGTTTTGGCCTTTTAATACGATGTCGCCTGAATCCTTAATCGTCATAAAACGCATCATAATGTCAGAATAACCCGTGAACAATGCTTCGTTTTGGTTAAGGTCTATATGGTCAAAGTTTGTATCACTCACAATTGGAAGTGATGCTTGGTTTTGTTCCATGTTGATGTTTGAAGCGCCATCCGTATCAAAATCCATCACATCCGAGATGTCTGCTTCAACTTGAAAGACTTCAATTTGATTCATGGTGTATTGGATGTCATGGTCCTCTAAGGCTGTTGTAAATTCCTCAACACTTTCTTCATTCACAAGCGCAAAGTCATCCACAACGTAATCTTCTGCTTGCTGCTCCGCTGAGTAATAGGAGATATAGTTCAAGCATAATAACCCAATGGCGAGTGCTGATACCGTCGTAATGATTGTGAGTAATAAAGCATTCGACTTCATTCGAAACATGATCGATGACAAGGACATGACTTTGTTGATGTTTAAGTAGCCTTTGTTCTGTTTTCGAATGAGCTGAAAGATAAAGGTGACAGAACCTTTGTAAAAGAAATACGTTCCGATTATGACGGATCCTAAAATAAACGCCATGGCAAAGAACAATTCATTAACGGTGACAAAAGCACCATCGAATAACTTTTGTGATACGTAGTAGCCTGTTGCAATCATGGCGATACCTAAAATGCCGATTAATACTTGCCAAATGGATAATTTTTTAATTTTAACTTCAGTAGATGAACGAACCCGGAACAGGGCCAATATACTTTGTTTTTTAATAAAGAAATAGTTCATCACCATAATTAAGAGGTAAATCCCGATGAACACGAGTAAAGTTTGAATGAGTGCTTCGGATGAAAAACGTAATGTTGCTACAGCTTCTACCTCCGTGATTTTATAAACAATCATGACAATCAGCTTCGAAATTGAGAAGCCTACAAAGATTCCGATAACGAGTGAACTAAAGTAAAGAATAAAATTCTCGATACTTAAAATGCGAAAGATTCGGCCCTTTGTCATGCCAAAAAGCTGAAAGAGTCCGATTTCACTGCTTCGTCGTTTGATAAAGATGGTGTTGGCATACAATAGAAAAATTGAAACGATCGCAACGAGTAATATCGATCCCGCTTTAACGGCTGCTTCACCTTTAACAGTCCCTGTTTGAGAATCCATGGATGGATCATATTGTAACGTGACAAAGGCAAAGTATATGGCGACACTGAAAATCAAGGCGAATACATATAAATAATAGTTGCTTAAGTTCTTTTTAAGGTTACGTAGGATGAGTTGATTAATGCTCATATTGAACGCCACCTAATACGCCTTGGGTTTTCATAATGTCTTTGAAAAAGCTTTGTCGGTCTTCGTCGCCTTTATTTAATTGAGAGTAAATGAGTCCATCTTTTATAAAAATGACACGGTTACTATAACTCGCCGCAACGGGATCGTGGGTCACCATCATAATCGTTGCGTCACGTTTTTCATTTAATTCACTTAATTTGTTTAGTAGGTTTGAAGCGGCTTTAGAGTCGAGCGCACCTGTTGGTTCATCGGCAAAAATAATACTCGGATGATGGATAAAAGCACGAGCTGCAGAGGTACGTTGTTTTTGCCCTCCTGATAGTTCATTCGGATATTTATCTCGGACCTCATAGATGCCAAGTTCTTTTGCAACTGCTTCGAATTGGTGATTGGCTTCTTTTTTTGATACCTTTTGAATCGATAATGGCAAAAGGATATTTTCCTTAGCCGTTAAGGTATCTAGTAAATTGTACTCCTGAAAAATGAAACCTAAATGCTGCTTGCGAAACTCTGCCAATTTCTTTGATTTCATATTGGTGATGACGTTACCATCGATATTAATCGTTCCATGGCTCGCTTTATCTATGGATGACAGAACATTGAGTAGTGTCGTCTTGCCAGAGCCTGATGCACCCATAATACTGACGAACTCGCCTTGTTCGATGCTTAGGTCAATTCCTTTTAGAACCTCTTGTCGATTAAATTTGGTTCCATAGCTTTTATGGATTTTATGAGCTTGTAACATGTTCATATTGAGAGCTCCTTTCTTTGATTATGGTTTTATTGTATAGGGGAGCAAGGCAGCCTTTCCTTCATTTTACCTAACATTTTAGATTTTGATGTGACAATTTTGTCATATGCGTGTTAGATTTTCGAATCAAGTCATTTCCTGGGATTTTATAACAGTTTTATAGACAAAATATGCTAAATCATAGTATAATAGACTTAGATAGAGAGAATTTTGAATAAATATGGACAAGACTTATGAGAGAGGTCACAGGGAAGCCACTCGCTAGGGGTAAGTCCCTATGGTGGGTGGCTTTTAAAATTTAAGGGGGAGAGCTAGTTGGTAAGAGGTATTAAAAACCGCATTGTTCTCATATTATCTTTTATTGTTCTTTTGGTTTCATTTTTAATTCATGTATTGCACCGGGTCTTTAACATTGCCGATCTATGGGATCATCATGGAGCGGAACAGATAAGCCTGGTTACGAATATTTTTTTGATCGTACCGGTTATTCTTTTTATTATGTCTTTGATTTTGTATCGAATGAATCGGGAACATCCATTTCTGCCGCTTTTTAATACGCTCACGATTACTTTTAGTAGTGTGTCGATGATTGCTGGCGGGGAAGGGATGGTTGAATATCATTTCTCTATTTTCATGGTTGTGGCCATTATAGGTTACTATGAAAGTATTAAACTTATCTTGATTATGACAGCTATATTTGCTGTGCAACATTTGGCTGGTGTTTTCTATATTAGTGAGTATGTGTTTGGTACAGACTCTTATCCGTTTTCAATGGTCATGATTCATGCGTTATTTTTAATTGGAACATCCGGGGCTATTATTTGGCAAACAGCAAATAAGCGAAAGCTCGTGGCGGACCTTGATGAGAAGGAGAAAAAACAAGAACTCTTAAATGGTATTATCGAAAAGTTATCTCACACGTCTGAAAAGCTAATCGATGAATCAGGGAAGTTAAAACATAATTATGAGTCCAACCAGGTAGCGCTTAAAGAAATTGTTTCGGGTATACAGGAAATTTCAGCTGGGGCTGAAACTCAGAAAAATAAAACGGTTCAAAGCTCACAAGCCATTCAAGATATCGCCACAGGCGTTCAAAATATTGCAACGACATCAACTGAAGCTTCTGAGGTATCTTTAAATACTGTTCAGGAAGCAAACGATGGAAATGACATGATTCAAAAGACAGTCGATCAGATGAACTCGATTAATGATAAAGTTAGCTCGTCATCTGATACGATTAAACTATTGAATAGTCGTTCCAGGGAAATCGGTGAAATTGTCGAGTTGATTACGGATATTTCATCACAAACAAATTTACTCGCTTTAAACGCTGCGATTGAAGCAGCAAGGGCTGGTGAGCATGGAAAAGGCTTTGCTGTGGTGGCAGATGAGGTAAGACAATTAGCAGAGGAGTCCGCAAACTCAGCGAATCGAATTACAGAGCTTGTCCAATCCATTCAAGAAGATACCACGACTTCAGCGGATTCTATGAATGAGGCTATGACTTCGGTTAAAGATGGACTACGAATTGTTCAAGATACCGGTGAGATTTTCGGTAAAATACATACGTCAGTTGAAGGGGTGGCTGAACAGATTAAACAGATTTCTTCTTCAGCGAAGGATGTTTCAGACGTATCCGAACAATCGTCAGCTACTATTCAAGAAATGACAGCCTTTGCTGAAGAAGCAACGGATAATGCTCAGAACGTCGCAAGTTCATCTGATGAACAACTAGAATCAACAGAGTTCCTATCAACTCTCATTGCAACGTTAAATGAAATCTCTCATGAGTTAGAGGAACTGGTTAGTAAAACGGAAGAACTAAAATAGTAGTCCAGGTAGGGTGTTACAAGCACCCTACTTTTATGTGGGTTAAAATAAGTCTAAGATTAATTCTTTACCTCCATGACTCTATGAATCAATGGATAGATTAAATACCCCACCATAACCCCGGTCACGTTTAGTATTAGGTCATCTATATCTAAACTTCCACGTCCAGTGAAAAATTGCAATCCTTCTATAATACAGACCCCTAACACAGCGTATCCAACAAGTTGAATGAGTCTAGGTTGTTTCCTATATCTATAGAAGATCCCAAATGGTATGAATAGCCCAAGGTTAGCTCCCAAATTATATGCCGCGATCAATAAGTTAACTTCTCCATTCAAATAAAAACGAATTGTATTAAAAGGTATAAGATTAATGTTTTCTATCCCTTCTCTACTCGGCCTAAAAAATAATAGGGCAAATAGTGCCAGACTGTAGACAAACATGATGAAATGTAAGGTTTGTTTAGAAATATAAAGTTTTTTTCGACCTATCAATAGCCCCACAAATAATCCTATGAATGTTAAACAAAACCAAATAACTGCCATGACTAGCGCATGGAGGTAAAGCGTCAGCTGCATCCAAAGCGGTATAAATATGACAAAAATAATTTGCGATATGATCAAGCTGTATATGATGGGCATACGTCCTCCTAGATACTTTATATAGAATTATATCAGAAATCTTTTTGTTTTATTTAGACAAATATTGTGCCATTGACAATAGTGTATGTCATACAGTATATTAAGTTTAGGAGATGATGACATGAGTGAGGACGTCAATAAGCTTGTCGATAAGCTAATGCATGAATTAAGGCGTGGCACGATTACAATCGGAGTATTAAGCCAGCTTTCTGAACCTCAATATGGTTATTCGTTGGTGACGATGCTAAACGAAAAAGGGGTTCAGGTTGAACCTGGCACATTGTATCCGTTATTACGCCGCTTGGAAAAACAGGGACTGTTAAGTAGTAAGTGGGATACGAATGAGTCACGCCCACGGAAATATTATTATTTAAATCATCTAGGGCGTATGGTTTACGACGAGCTTTGTGTTGAGTGGCGAAAAATCGTATCAAGCCTGGATTTTATAATTGAAGAAGATAGGGGAAATTAATGATGAAGATGATTGATCGATATCTTTACGCCGTTTCGAAACGACTTCCTCCTTCTCAGCGTGAAGATATTTCAGAGGAGTTACGCGGATTAATTGAAGATATGCTTGATTCCAAAGTGGGAGATCGAGAAGCGACGGAGCAAGACGTTGAGGAAGTTTTAGTCGCCTTAGGTTCTCCTAGTGAACTAGCAGCTAAATATGGCGGGGTTAAAGAATCTTTAATTGGGCCGAGATTATACTATACTTATATTTCGGTAATAAAAGTCGTACTATTCTCGATTCTGTTGGCTATGGGTGTTGTTTTTGCAATTGAAATTATCATGGACCCGGTTTCTATTTTGGAGCATTTTATCGATTTTATCACGAATACGATTACAGTGGCAGTTCAGGCTTTATTATGGGTAACCGTCTGCTTTGTCATAGCAGATTACAATGGTTGGAATCCTAGGAGTTTAACTAAAGGCACTCATTATAAATGGTCCCCTAAGGATTTACCAATAATTCCGGATCCCAAAAAGCAAATTAAACGAAGTGAATCTATTATAGGGATTATCTTTTCCATTTTATTTCTTATTTTTGTGACGTTTTCAAATCATCTCATTGGTATGTTTTTCTTTGAAAACGATGATTTAGTTGGTGTTGCGCCATTTTTAGACCAGGATGTCATAGGTCAGTATTTACCTATTATTTATCTTATAGTAGCGGTAGGGGTTTTGAAGGAATGTTTGAAGCTGATTATTGGTAAATGGACAAAGAACTTAGCGATTTTTAATCTACTTATAAATGGCGTGATTTTAGCGTTAATCTTTATCTTATTAAAAGATAACTTAATCTGGAATCCTCATTTCATGCAAGATTTAACACAACTAAGTGACGTTGAGCCTGGAACTGAAATTTATTCAACCATTGAAAAAATATGGGATAACTCTCGGTTAGGTTTAGTGGTTGTCTTTTTAATCGGTGTCTTGATTGATACAGTCATCAGTTTTTATAAGGCTTTAAGAAAAGATGCATCATTTCGGTAATTTTGGGGCTTCAGAACAAGGGTATATAGTGAAAGGATCTCGCATCACGCGAGATCCTTAAACTTCTGCAATATCCACAAAATCATTTTTCTTAGGGAAGGTGAGTTTTAATGTTGTACCTTCTCCCGGTTTCGATTGAATGTCTATTTTGATGTGTAAACTGTTAGCAACTCGTTTCGTTAAATAAAGCCCCATGCCAGTTGCAGCGTTGTCTTGATGCTCAGCTGTTGATGTAAACCCTTTTTCAAAAATTCGCGGCAGGTCCTTGATGTCAATTCCTCGTCCTTGATCCTGGATTGTTAATATTTTTTGATCGTCATGAGTCATGCTCGTGATGGTGATATTAGAGTTCTTACTGTATTTTACCGCATTCGATAATATCTGTCGGATAATAAAAGCAAGCCACTTCCCATCGCTAAGTACTTTCGTTTCATTTAGATTAATATCAAAACCGATTCCTCTGTGAATACACCACGATTTTAAAGTTTTAATCTCTTGGAAAATAATCGGTTCAAGCTCCGTTTTTTCGATATATAAGTCGTTTTCAATAATCGACATGCGTTTTTTATGTAGTTGTTGATCAAGTAATAAATGAACACGAAGCCATTCGTAATTTAAGTCAGCCTTTAAATGTTGGTCCTCGATTCGGTCTATAATGAGCTGCATCGCCGTTAAGGGTGTTTTAACTTCATGAATCCAGGAAAGAAGCTCATCTTTCTCCTGTTCCAAATTTGTTTGATTATGTGATTGAACTTGCTTCAACTGTTCCGTTTGCTTCGTTATATTTGTTGAGGCGATTTTTTCAAAAGGTGTGACAGGAGTCGGAAGATCAGCCTCATCAAGGTAGTTCGTTCGTTCTCGAAGTTGCCTATAATATCGCGATTCTATTCGATATCGAATGATGATGAATAACACAAAAATGATAAAGGATAAAAACACATAATAAGCGATTGAACTAACTGGAATTTGTGAATCTAAGTAGGAAATAAACAAAAGTAAAGCATGGAAAAGTAGAATAAGAAGAATCCAGCTTTTGCGCTCGATTAAAAACCTTCTAATCATAATGTTTTGCCTTCTTTCGCTATGTATCCTTGTCCTACTTTAGTCTCGATATATTGACCAAGTCCAATTTCGTCTAAACGTTTTCTCAAGCGATTAACGTTTACCGTTAAGGTGTTATCACTGATGAAACGCTCGTCCTCCCATAGGCTGTTAATCAGCTCTTCACGACTGACAATGTTGTTTTTATGTTCAATGAGTTCTCTTAAAATATATGTCTCGTTTTTAGTTAATTCAATCGTTCCAGATTCGTTTGAAACAGTGTTTTTCTCATAATCGATTGTCGCACCGCACCATGTTTTTAGTTGGATTTGATCGGTGCTATAGTTGTAAACTCGACGAAGAATCGCTTGGATTTTGGCTATAAGTACATCAAAATGAAACGGCTTCTGAATATAATCATCAGCCCCAAGCTGCATCGACATCACCATATCTGTTGGGTGATCGCGTGAAGAAAGAAAAATGATCGGAACGTTAGAATGCGAACGAATCATGCGACACCAGTGAAAGCCATCGTATTTAGGCAGTTGAATATCAATGATGACTAAGTCCGGTTTTATCTCAGAAAATTCATCCATGACTTGGTTGAAATCCTTAATACCATGGACGTCATACGACCACTGTGTTAATCTTTCTTTTATTTCATGAAAAAGGGATTTGTCATCCTCGATTACAAGTAATTTGAACATAATCTTTCACCTGCTTATCAAATAAAGCTTCATTAAAGCAAGTATATATGGAGTTTATTGGTTAAACAAGAGAATGTGTAGAGTTTAGGATAGGCTAGATATCATGAATTATGACATCTATTGTTTAGTCAAAAAAGGTACCGGGGAAGGTTACATTTTACTTAGTTACATAATTTCTTAAAAATTTAATGTCAGTATCATGTTCTTTAACCATGATCACAACACTTTCAAAATTATTTAGTTTTTCAGTATTAGTAGCCACTTGTCTCGATACGTTATCCAATTTTTGAATAATGATCTTCTGATTATGCTCAAGTGAGCTAACACTATTTTCGAGCGAACTAACATTATGCTCAAGTGAGCTAACACTATTTTCGAGCGAACTAACATTATGCTCAAGTGAGCTAACATTATTTTCGAGCGAACTAACGTTATGCTCAAGTGAGCTAACACTATTCTCGAGTGAACTAATGATATTTTCAAATGATTTTTGGCGATTATCTAGGGAATTAATGCGGCCTTCAAGCATACTCTGACGGTTATCAAGAGATTTAATACTGTTTTCAAGCATTCTTTGACCACTTTCAAGCTTCTCTAATCGCTCATTGATTGGCTGTAATTTTTCATCAAATAGTGAAGATAACATTTTCTTTAAATTGATTTCGTCCATTGATTTCACCTCCAATATAAATTATATCAATTAACTTAAATTAGTGGTAGATTAAAAAAGAAATTGAATAATAATGTGTCTATGGAAGTTGATATAAACCAAGAATATTATTTTTAACATTGAAGTCCGTGATTCTAATGGTAAAATATAGTAAAAGGGTATGATATACCTTCTACTCCCTTACGAAAGGGGGTGAAAAAGATGGTAGAGATTACATCAGCGTTTACTTCGTTGATTAATTTAGCTGTCGCGATCGTTAATTTTATCGTAGCTTTGTTAATCTTCAGGAGCAAAAAGACAAAGAACCCTCACTTCCGCAAAAAGTGAGAGTTCAACCTACAACTAAGGGTCGGGGCTTTTTAAGCCCCTCCCTACTATCATCTTACCTATATCATACCCTCATTATTCAAAAAAAACAAGAATGAGGTGTTAATAATGGAAAGTGCAGCGTTTTTTGTATCGTTACTTGCACTTGTGATTGGATTAACCGCCTTAGTATTAGCAATCAGAAATTATAAGTGAGAGATCACATCATGAAGCATAATCCTTTTGATCACATCATGAGTACACGTGAAGTATCTAAAGGGTTGGAATTAAACCAGGATTATATTAAATGACTGGCTAGGCAAGGGAAAGTGCTTCTCACTCCCCTATATGATTTTTAAAAATCAGGAAAACCCTAAAAATTGAAATTACAGAATAGCTACGATTTGAGCCAGTAAATTCTTTACAATAAGTCTCATTGAGGTGGAAAATCATGCAAATCAATGACTCTATATTTGGAACATATACCATAGAACCTGTTTTAACAGATTTAATTAAGTCCAAACCTGTTCAACGTTTAAAAGGTATACATCAAGGTGGCGCTAGCTATCTCGTTAACGAAAATTGGAATGTAACACGCTATGAGCATTCAATTGGCGTGATGCTATTAATCCGAAAACTAGGCGGTTGTATTGAGGAGCAAATTGCGGGATTACTACATGACATATCACATACCGCTTTTTCTCACGTAATTGACTTTGCCTTAGAGAATCAGGAAGAAGATTATCATGAAAAGATATTTGAGAAGGTTTTATTAAAATCAGAGATACCTGACATACTTCATAAGTACGGTTTTGATTATAAAAATATAGTCCTAGATGACAGTCAGTGGTCAATCTTGGAGCAGCCATCACCTGACCTATGTGCAGATCGAGTCGATTATACTTTAAGAGACATGTACCATTACGAGAAAATTTCTAAAGAAGATGTTGACAGATTTTTAGATTCACTAGCTATCGTAGACGGTAAAATATGTTTGAATAATCTGACCCATGCAGAATGGTTTGTAGAGACGTATCATAAAGAAGTTATTGATTTTTTTATGGACCCTCTTAATATTTTTGGTTATGATCGGTTAGCGGGAGCGATCAAACATGCGTTGGAAAGAGATATTTTAATCCTGGATGATTTATTTGAGGAAGATGAAGATGTTATTCAAAAGTTAGTAAGAAGTGGTGATTCTGACATCATGAAAAACCTTAATGAGTTGCATGACCATGTTGAAATCGAAGAAAATGAGTCCGATTATGATTTGCACCGAAAGAATAAAGTCAGAGTAATTGATCCGTTAGTCAACTTGAACCATCAACTTATACGCGCTTCAGAAGTTTCTGAATCTATTAGAAAGATGAATCGAAAGGCATACGAAAAAGCGGTGAAGGGGACTTATGTTAAGATGTCCCGTTAGCATAAACTAAATCGTTGTAAGCAGTTGCTGATGCCTTATTTGTGCCAGAAGCAAGGTAGTTTATTCAGTTTAGAGAACAAGGTAATAAGAAGGTCAATGTGGAAGTTATATTGTTATGGAGGAATTTCTTTGACAACTAACTGGACTTACAAACTAATTGTTATGAATAACACGAATGAAATTTTACTAGATTCCGTATCGCTACCCACCTATTCACCAGAAGTTAGTCATGTAGCAGTCATAAACCATATTAATGATTACCTAAATAAAAACTACAATATAAAAACAAATGTTTTGAGATGTTTAAAACAGGAGAAAAATGTTCGAAGTTATGAGGTTGAAGTAGTCGAATCATGTTCCGTGACTAACGCTACATGGGTTGATTCTACAGAGGCACTAAGATATTTAAATGATCTTGATCAATCTTTATTATCAGAATGGTTATCGAACTCAGAAGAGCCTGTAGTTCCATGGTTCAAACCAGGTTGGCGGGAGGAAATGGAACAATGGATAAAAAACGTTTTACAAGATCAAACAGTGGAGATTGAGCAAATCAGGAGTTGGGAACGTTCTGCCTTATTTAAAGTTATAGCGAAAAATAGAAACTATTATTTTAAAGCTGTTCCGATAATTTTTTCACATGAGCCTAGTATAAATCAATTTTTAGACCAACATCACGCTTCGTATGTACCAGAAGTCATCGCAGTTCATCCGCAAAACAATTGGTACCTAATGCAGGAGCTGCAAGGTCCCTTGCTTGGAAAAACAAACGATTTGCACCAATGGGAGCAAGCTTTAATCAGATTAGTAGACATACAAAAGAAGTCGACTTTACATATCACAAACCCATCATCAATGTACTGTCCAACACGGCCAGTAACCTCAACGATACAACATCACCTAGAGACCGCTTTATATAAACTATACCAACATAAAGAAATTTCAACTCATACATATAATGTTTTACTAGAGAGTGTCCCTAATATCTTTCGAAAGTGTGACCAATTACAGCATTCTAATATCCCTTTAGCATTAGAACATGGTGATTTCTTTGGGGGAAATATAATCATCCATCAAGATGGACCGGTTATCTATGATTGGTCTGATAGTACATTGTCACATCCTTTTCTAAGCGTGATGGTGTTGTTAGAAGAAGTTGAACATCTTTTTTCTAAGGAAGCGGCTAAGAGATTACTAGATGAATATTTAGAGTATTGGTGTGAATTTGACTCGAAGGACAGGCTATATGATGAATATAAGCTTTTAAAAACAATTTCGCCAGCTTATTATTTAACTGTCTATCAGACTTATATTTTTACTACTTTCAAAGATAATTGGGATAAGCAACAAATTGTTGATGAGTACGTTCGTCAGTGGATTATTTGATGAGGAGTGTCTTACATTTGAAGAAAATTTACATGTTACTATTCTTTCTAATATTAATTGTTGCTTGTCAACCTACAGAAAAACTAGAATCCAAAACCTTTGAAGAAATTTACCCCAATAATTTATCAGACGTTACAAACATTGATATTAAACATGGGAATGGGGAATTAAAGTCTCTTGATAAACCGAACAAAATTAAAGCCTTCCTATCTGAAATAAGTGACATCTCGTTTACTCCAGACGAGGACCAGGAAGGTGAAGTGGGATACTTATATAGCGTAAGTTTATATGAGGGTGAAGAAGTTGTATTTTCTTTTAACACTTCACAAATAGATGACTTTTATTATGAGAATAATGAGGAGCTATTAGAGATACTAGATGATTTTTGGGGGTTATCCAATGAAAAATAAGTGGCTTGAATATGCAAAAAAGTTACAGTCTATCGCTCAATCGGGCTTAACATATTCTAAGGATAGATTTGATATTGAGCGATTTGAGGAGATTCGTAACATTAGTGTTGATATATTACATCATTATACTGAGCTGGAGCATGAAAAAGTGAGAGATTTATTTGCTAACGAAACAGGTTATCAAACACCTAAGATTGATGTTAGAGGAGCAATATTTAAGGAAGGTAAAATTTTGCTAGTTAAAGAGCAAAAGGATGGGTTATGGTCATTACCCGGGGGCTGGGCAGACATTGATACATCTTTATCTGAGGCTATTATGAAGGAAGCTAAAGAAGAAGCGGGTTTAGAGGTCAAACCAAAGCGTGTTGTAACAATTTTTGATTACAATAAGCACCAAGCCAAGCCTTTGCCCTATAGTGTATATAAAATTTTTGTAGAATGTGAGCTTGTAAGTGGTGCGTTTGAGAAAAACATCGAAACGGTAGAATCAGGCTTTTATGACTTTGATGAACTACCCCCATTATCTACAAGGCGAAATACAAAGGAGCAAATTAAGTATTGCTTTGAGGCAAGTAAAAGGGAGATTCATGAAACAATATTTGATTAGGTGAAGAAAAGTTATATAGGATACTGAAATAGAGAGGGGAATAAAAATGAAAATTTCAAACCAAACCTTCCAAAAATCTAGTGCATGGGTTAAACGTAATGCGAGGTCGTTGGATGTTGCGCGGTGGGAATATTTTTTTGAAAATGGTACCAAGGAGCAAGTCATCAAATATTTATCGGCATTTCAGAATGATGATGGTGGTTTTGGACATGGGATTGAGCCTGATTTTTGGACACCACAATCTTCACCGATGTCTACATGGGCAGCTGGACAAATATTGATGGATATTGAAGCGGATAAAAATGATAAAATCGTTCAATCGATGGTTGATTATTTAACGAAAACCTATCATGAAGACTCAGGTATGTGGGATTCAGCTATCCCAGAAAATAATGACCATCCGCATGCACCTTGGTGGGGCTGGGATGAGGATGTTCAGAAAAACTGGATGTTTAATCCGAGTGCTGAACTTGCTGCTTTTCTTGTGCATTGGTCTGAAGTGGAGAGTGAGGCATCGCAAATTGGCTGGGCTTCCATCGAAAAAGCTGTTGATCATTTAATGGCTTCAGATGAAATGGATCATCATGAGATTAATAATTTTCAGCAACTAGTTAGAATTGTTGAGCCTTATGAAGAGACGTTTAATGCTAAACTTGCATACACTTATGAGGATGTCACAGAAAAAGTAATGTCACTAGCAGAGATATGTGTCGAGAAAGATCCATCTAAATGGGCGACGGATTATTTGCCTCTACCATTAGATTTTATCAGCGGCCCTGATGATGCCCTATATGAGAGAATGGAAGCGTTAGTTGAACAGAATATCAATTTTTATTTAGAGCGAATAACGGATGAAGGCATTTGGGATATTTCTTGGGATTGGGGAATGTATCCTGAGGAGTATTCAATTGCCCGAAGATATTGGCAGGGGATATTAACGGTTGATCGGTATAAGGCTTTAAAGACATTTGGATGGCTTTAGAAAGGAAAAATAATTTTAAAAGAGGTTTTTTTAAATTATTTATTTTCCGTTTTATGCAGGGTGAAATTATTAATCAAAAAAATACAAAGTGAATAAGTAAGGTGGAATGCTGGAACATTCCACCTCTTCACAGTAAGTAGTTTCTTTTTGATGTTCGTTCTGTTTAATACTATATTATTCAACCTCTATTACAATTTTTCCTTTAGCATGATGGGTCTCACTTAAAGCGTGAGCTTCCTTAATACCTTCTTCTGTTAACGGAAAGCGGTGTCCAATTGTCACTTTAACTTTTCCTTCTTCTAGTAGTTTGGCTATTTTGGCTAATTGTTCGCCTTTAGGTTCTAGCCAAATGAAACCGGCTTTAACGTTCTTCTCCTTGGCTTTTTCTTCATTAGGTGGCGCGGCAATGGAGGTTAGTCGACCACCGTCTTTTAGAACATCGTAGCTTTTTTCTTGAATCTCACCACCAAGAGAATCGAGGACAAAATCGTAGTCGTTTAGTTCTTCTTCAAAATTTTGTTGAGTATAGTCAATTACTTCATCTGCTCCAAGCGATTTTAGGAACTCTACATTTTTGCCACTTGCGGTTGTTGCGACATAAGCTCCGATGTTTTTAGCAAGCTGAATGGCAAATGAACCAACACCTCCTGATCCAGCGTGAATCAAGACTCTATCGCCTTCCTTAACATCACCAAAATCGAACAGGCATTGCCAAGCTGTTAAAGCTGTAAGTGGAACAGCTGCTGCTTCATCAAAGCTAATGTTTTCTGGAATTCTAGCAAGTAAATGGGCGTCAACGGCTGTATATTCCGCATATGTTCCATGGTTTGTGGTCTCTGGACGAGCAAACACGCGGTCGCCGACTTGATAATCAGTTACATTGTCAGCGACTTCATCGACTACACCTGCAACATCCCAACCTAAAATGATTGGGAAATCGAATGGAACTCGCTCTTTTAAGTATCCTTCTCGCAGCTTCCAATCGATTGGATTGATCGATGTTGCATGGACTTTGACGATGACTTGTCCATCATTAGGTGTTGGTTTTTTAACCTCTCTTTCTTTTAACACTTCTTCTCCGCCGTATTGGTCAATCACTATTGCTTTCATATTGTCACCTTCTTTTTTATTATAGGTTTTAGTATGATATCCATTTGAAAGGTCTATTCAAATGCGATTGTACTAGGCGGAGTGTTTTCTAATAAAAACATTTGCTCAGATTCGGTAACAATATTAGTAAACTGAGACTGTTCTAGAATTACGAATCCTTTACTGATGAACGTTTCATTCGATTCTCTCTTCTGACGCTTGCTGTTTTAAAAATTTTTGATTCTTCCTCTGTTTCTGGATATACTTCCGGAACGGGTTTTGGTTTTCCCTCTTCGTTTACAGCTACCATTGTTAAAAAGGATTCCGTTGTCAATGCTCTTCTATCTGTGATCAAATTATGAGCTGTGACCTTTACATACACTTCCATCGAGGTTTTTCCAGTGTATGTGACAAAGCCCTCTATCGTTAGTGAATCGCCTACTTTAGCTGATGATCGGAAGTCTACAGAATCAATAGATGCAGTCACAACGGCACTATTAGAGTGCTTCATCGCTGCAAGTGCCGCAATTTCATCAATATAGGCAAGTACTTTTCCGCCAAAAATCGTATCTAAGTGGTTTGTATCTGGTGGTAAGACTAATCGCGTTTGAATGGTTTTTGAATGTTTGCATGGTAATTTCAATCCGTTTTTCATTTTCTGATCCCCTTTACTTGTAAATAATCTAGCGAAAATTTTTAGTGCATAGAAAAATCCGCCCAAATGAATTGAGCGGATGAAACGACAGCATTAATAAAGCCAAGAGGAATTACCCCCCTTTACGCTACCGATTCATCTCCTCAATCCCCGAAGGAGTTGAAACATCGAAAGCTAAGATAGGTCTCCTGACTTTTGCTTCTACCTACTTTGAGTCCTTCCCATATAACGTTTCTATATAGTGGATGATCTCATTTCGTCAGCATTTACAGTTGCGGGGGCAGTTCTGGATTTTCACCAGATTCCCTTTTACGCCTAATGGCATCTTAACTTTTGGCAACTTAAAAATGATATTTACTTTTTATATAACGCCATATTTCTAGTTAAAATAGTAAATGACTTTCACGCTTTTAGCAAGCTCATCTACTAGTATTTAATCTTCAAATGTTCCTTTAACAACAGCTTGTTTATCCTGAACCATGACTTGTCCTAAAGCCATAACGGTATCAATTTCAAGCGAATCATCTAGTAATACAAGATCGGCATCCTGGCCTTCTCTAAGGAAGCCTTTTTGTTTCAATCCTAAAATTGTCGCTGGATTTTTCGTAATCACTTGTAGGGCTTGAGATAATTCAATGCCCTCATCCTTAACCGATTCAACAAAGGCTTCGTGAAGTGATTTTATTTTTCCGACTTTTAGTCCCACGAGCTCACCCTTATCGTTAAATTGTGGGAGGCTGCCTTGTGCATCGGATGTAAAGGTCATTTGTTCAAGTGGAACGCCTTCAACGAGCATACGTTTTAGGGCTTGGCTACTTTTAAGCGTTTGGTCGGTTGATCGGTTCGGTATCGTGCTGGTCGTAAAATCAATAAAACCACCTTTTTTAGCATACTTCAAGCCATCTTGGAAAAGGTCCTCGTTTCGATTAATATGGGTTGGGTGGAATTGCTCCACCGGGATATTGGTTTCTTCAGTGACTTGTTCAATGAGTTGCAAGCGATCAGAACCGTGCCCGACGTGAACATTAACGATTCCCTTTTTACCAGAAAGCATCCCGCCAATTCGGGCTTGTGATCCGATTTTAGCCAGCTCTTCAGCAGTTGGCTGTGATGATCGGTGGTCAGCTATCGCGATTTCACCCGCACCAATAATGACATCAATTAGCATAATATCGTCTTCTAATTTTCCCGTAAGCGTGCGGACAGGGACGTGGTAATTTCCTGTTAAGGCATAGCACGTGATCCCTTCTTCGCGTAAAGCCTTCGCTTTAGCGACCAGGTTGGTCATCGTCCGAGTGGTTCCGTCCGTTCCAATGACACCAACGACGGTTGTCACACCGCTTGTGGTCGCATCGGTTAGATTTAACTCAGGTGTACGGGTGTGAAAGCTTCCTTCACCGCCTCCACCTGTAATGTGGACGTGACCGTCGATGAATCCAGGTGTCACGATTTTTCCATTTGCGTCAATGGTGGGAACCCATTCGGGCATATCAATATGTTCTGATATTTTAGCAATCTTTTGGTCGGCGATTAATAAGTCCTTCGCACCTAAATATTCTGGTGCATAGGTTTCGGCGTTTTTGATGAGTGTAATCATAGGCGTTCCTCCTCAACAACTTAATACTCCTTCACGAGATCTTTAATCGTTTTCCCTTTTGGTAATGGTGATAAAGTTAAATAACCGTCTTCCCCGGGTTCTGCCGTCTTCTGGCAGCTTAGGTCGGGCTTGCCATTAATCAACATCATGCAGGTCGTACAAAGCCCAGTACGGCAGGAGTAACGATAGGCGATGCTTGAATCATGATGACGATAGATTTCTTCTAAAACATTTAAAACTGTCATATCAGGTCCATAATCCACCTCAAATTGGTCTGTTTGGTCATCGGTACGTTGAATTTTCACATGCAGTTTCATCTTATAGACCTCCTTTAACCGGTGCCGTGCGGATGTTGATTTGATTATCTGAGAAATTGACAAGTGTATGCTGTAGGCTCGATTCTTGCTCGGGATAGTCCGTATTATAATGTGCTCCGCGACTTTCTTTTCTAGCCGCAGCTGATCCGACAATCGCCTGGGCTGTACGAATCATGTGACCAGCTTCAATATAGTCTAAAACCTCTCTTGAATAGTAGGCTG
Organism: Tenuibacillus multivorans; assembly: GCF_900103915.1. GTDB lineage: Bacteria > Bacillota > Bacilli > Bacillales > Alkalibacillaceae > Tenuibacillus > Tenuibacillus multivorans. Next base: position 268,593 of record NZ_FNIG01000001.1, read on the forward strand.
TATTTGTTATTTTAACTTGGTTGAATTGTTTTTGGACTTCTTCAAGCTTGTTCTGTGCCTTTAGAAGGCCATCGTTATTACGAAGCACACCAGCATGTACACCTAGAATAGATTGAATGCGTTCCTTTAATTCATATGGTCGATATTCACCTTCAGCTGATGAAAGGATTTGTTTAAATTGTGCCTCAGTTTTTTCTAATACAGATGGGTCGACTTGCGGTACATCAGCTTCTTCCGCCAATTTAGCACCGTTTAGCCCGGCACGTGCCCCGAAGACAATACATTCGGATAAGGCATTATTTCCTAAACGGTTTCCACCGTGTAATCCACCTGACGTCTCACCTGCGACGAACAAACCTGGCACCTCAGATTCCGCCTCTTTATTTATTTTGACGCCACCCATCATAAAGTGGGCTGCAGGTCCAATTTCAGCACGACCCGTATTTAAATCTACACCACGGTCTCTACAGAGTTTATGCTCGTGTGGGAATTCTTTTTTAACTTGTTCGATTTCCTCCTGTGCATCGAGTAAAAGTCCGCCGTTTTCCGTTCCGCGTCCTTCTGCAATCTCGGTTGCGATCGCAATCGAGAGTTTATCCCTTGTCGCGTCTTCTAATGTATTAGGGGCGTATTTTTCCATAAAACGCTCACCAAGGTTATTGTATAGCTTGGAATAGTGATAGAAGCTAATGCAAAAGCCTGCAATAGAATGTGGTGCGACCATACTAACGGGGTAAAATTGGACTTGCTCCATATCGACTAACGTTGCGCCGGCGCCTAATCCGAGTGAAAATCCGTCACTGGTTGATTGTACGGGGTTACTCGTCGTAGGATAGAGTTGCCCAGCTCCACCAGTTGCTAAAATAGTCGCTTTACTTTGAATAAAATAGAGATGATTATCTGTTAGATCGAATACAATGGCGCCGACAACCCGTTCAGAGGATTTCACGAGTTCAAGCGTGATAACGTCGCTCCATGTGTGAATGTTTTCGTCTTTAGTCGCTTTTCGGCGAAGCGCGTGAAGTATGCCAAGTCCGGTTTTACCTTTTTTGGCACTAATAGAACGTGGAAGAGAGTGGCCAGATGTGTGAGAAACGGCAACTTCCTTGTTCTCATTCTTGTCTAGTTTGAGTCCCCATTCGATTAAATGATTTAGGCTAACATCTATCTCTTCGGCAAGGGTTTGGGTTAACTCTGGATCACTTAACCCGCGTCCACTTTCATTAATATCGTTTAAATAGCTGTCGATCCCATCGTCTTCGTGCGACCAGTCTCCTAAGCCGGCGATTTGAACAGCGCCAACAGAGGAGCCACTTCGTCCGACAGCTCCTTTATCTAAAACTAATACGTTTTTTTGTTGTTGTGCGGCGTAGGCTGCAGCTGAAAGACCTGCTGCGCCGGAACCGATGACAAGTACATCTGTATCAATCGTTTTCAATTGCAACACACTTTCTATTCTGTAATGTCTAATTATTTTTCTTTAATGATGTCTGCATTGTATTATACATTGACATTCTGCTGGTTAAAAGATTAATTAAGAAAATTAAGCAAGAAAATCTGTGGAACAGAATCACTATTCCACAGTGAATTTTATTAAAATATTTCAATAAAAAATTGCCAGAAGAAATAAAAGCTATATCCTAGTACGACTATCCCACTAGCAGCTATTAACCATTGAAGTGTTATTTTATTTAGTAATTTTCTTCCGATATGCAATAGGATAGCCAGTATGACGAACCATATTAATGAACCGATTAGTACAGCGATTGAAAATGGAACTGGGTTCTGGTTTGCAGCCATAACAGGTGTGATTAACCCGATCCACCAAACCACTGTAAATGGATTAAAGGTTGATATCTAGTGCCTTGTTTTATTTCTTCACCATTACTAGGACAGGTTGGAGAAGCAACGAATCCTAATAATAAACCGCTAAAAATTGTGCTGATCATGGTGTATCCCCCTTATCAGTTTTATAATTCTAAAACATTCGAAATAATGGGTTAAAAAAATTTACTTACCTCCCTTAGCTTGTTGAAAAAATTGAATAAGATCTTCTAAAGTATCAGGTTCGATCCAGCATTCAATCGTTTTTCCCTTTCGTTCCATCCGAATCAGACCTGATTGACGTAATTCTTTTAAATGATGAGAAATGGTTGATGGAGCAATACCTAACCCTTCTCCTAATTTACCGACACTAGCACGCATTTCTTTATCTGTGCTAAGTTCTCCCGGGAAACAATTCTTGGCTAGATATAAGAATATTTCAAGACGATGCTCATTAGATAAAGCTTTAAACATTTCACTAAATTGTTTTGAATAATCATTTTTATATTTCGACATATATCGAATTATAAAGGTTAATATTTATTCAGTCAAATTGCGTAAATTTTGCTAATAACCACTATAAAACAATCTAATACCATCATAGTTTAAAGAAAATTGGTCTATCGATTGATGATTGACACTCAATTAGCTATCCCCTAGAATGAAAAAAGCTTATTAGACGATAGGAGTGATGTCATTGAGTCAACAAACAAAAGTAGGTTTCTTATACCCAGGTTTTGCTGCGGAGGATGATTATCCGCGTTTGGGAGAAATGGTTGAACCTTCAGTTGATGTGAAGTTAATTCATACAGAATTTAATCAAGATGCCCATACAGTAGAGGCGTTAACTGAAATGGGAAGTATTCCGCGAATTTTAGAAGGGACGAAACACCTTAAAGGTACAGGCATTCAGTCCGTTTTATGGACATCAACAAGTGCGAGTTTTACGCTTGGGGTCGACGGTGTCAAAGAGCAAATTGCGGCGCTTGAAGAAGCTTTAAATGTACCAGCTTCTACGACAGCGATGGCTTTTGTACGTGCGGCTAAAACAATCGGGGTAAAACGTGTAGCGATTGCCGCGACATACCCTGAAGATATTGCGCTTTTGTTTAAAAAATTTCTAGAAAACTATGGAATTGAAGTCTTGCAGTATTCAAGCCAAGGAATTATTACAGCTGCAGAAGTTGGAACACTAGAAAAAGAGGAAGTTTTGAATCTAGCAAAAGAAAATGATTTGCCAGAGGCAGATGCATTATTTATCCCAGATACAGCATTGCATTCTGCTGAATGGATTGATGATATTGAAGCGGTAATTAAAAAGCCTGTCTTAACGGCTAATCAAGTAAGTTTTTGGGAGGCATTGAGGCTCACGGGCCAATTCAAACCGCAAAAAGGACTTGGTCAATTGTTTAGACAAGAGGCCCCATTAGAAGGAGGACAAACGGGTGATCATCAGAGCTAATAAAGGCCAAGTCAGTTATGGTGAGTCGATTGGAATTATGATGTTAGATACGTTTACCCCATTCATTCCAGGTGATGTGGGTAATGCGACCACTTATTCTTTCCCAGTCCGTTATCAAAGAGTAGAAGGACTTACATTTAATAGACTATTGTCAAAAGATCCTGCCGTAATAGATTCAATGCTTGATGCTGGACATAATTTAGTAAAAGAAGGTGTCCGGGCTATAACCGGAGATTGTGGCTATATGGGGATGTTTCAAAGAGAAATTGCTCAAGAGTTAAACGTTCCGGTATTTATGTCCAGTTTACTCCAGCTACCATTTATGTCGTCCATGATCGGTAAAGATGAAAAAATCGGTATTATTTGCAGTCATTCTAATCATTTTAATGAAGATTTAATCGATATGTTAGGGATTGATATAGATCTATCCCGACTTCGTGTGAGAGGTTTAGAGGATCGTGAAAACTTTGTCAAAGCTGCCCATGATGAAATCGGTGTTCTAGACCCAGAAGTGATTGAAGGTGAAGTAGTTTCTGCTGCTTCAGAACTGGTTCAAGAACATCCAGATGTCAAGGTGTTTCTACTAGAGTGTAGTAGCCTTCCACCATATTCAGCAGCTGTTCAAGAAGCGACACGATTACCGGTATTTGATTATATTACGATGATTAATTATGTGCATAGCACCGTGGTTCAAAAGCGTTATCACGGATTTATGTAAACCAAAGCTCCAGTTACGGCTGGAGTTTTTATTTTACCCTTAAAAAGTTAATTAACACAGTCAGAATAATACGCTATGATAATGTCCCCGATTAGACGTTGTTAATTGGGGATTTTTTAATACTTAGTTGTACATATGGCATGTTATGATGGACAATAGAATTATCATAACAAAGGAACAGAGGTCTAACATGCAGAAATTTTCACTCCGAACTAAAATATTATCTTTATTTATTTCAATTTTGTTGTTTGTCACTTTAATGATCACGGGGATTTATTCTTATGTTGAATGGAATCAGACGAAGGATTCAATCGGCCAACGTGCCCTTGATGTCGCAACGTCAATCTCCCTCATGCCTGAAGTGATCGATGCTTTTGAATTAGAGGAACCTTCTGAAGTCATTCAGCCGATTGCCGAAAGTATTAGAGAAAGGGTCGGAGCGGAATTTATCGTTGTGGGCAATCAGGATAGTATTCGTTACTCCCATCCTCAAGAGTTTAAAATCGGAAGAACGATGGTCGGTGGGGATAATGACCAAGCCCTTGTACATGGACAGTATTATAAGTCGGAAGCGGTTGGGTCACTAGGTCCCTCTTTAAGAGGTAAGGCGCCGATTATTAATGATCAAGGCGAAATTATCGGAATAGTTTCTGTTGGGTTCATGCTAGATGATATACGGGGCATGGTTTATGACCGGTTAATCGTCATATTTATAACCGCGTTAGTCGTGCTTGGACTCGGGATTGTCGGTGGTGTGTTTTTAACCCGGAGTATACGACGAGATATATTAGGGTTAGAGCCACATGAGATTGTTTCCTTTTACCGCGAACGTAAAGCGGTATTACGCTCCATAAAAGAAGGGATTATTGCGATAGATCAGGACGGGAAAATTACCATTTTGAATCACTCTGCACGCGAAATGCTTGGGTTAACAGAAGATGCCAAGTTTAAGCCCATTGATGAAGTGTTGCCTAATACGAATATGAAGCAGGTTTTAGAAAATGGCGAACCGAATGTAGATGATGAAATTATACTAAAAGACCGAGTCGTGATTGTAAACCGTACGCCAATTTATGAGAATGGTGAAGTTGCAGGGGTTGTCGCGAGTTTTAGGGATAAGACTGAGATTCAAGAGATGTTGAATACACTATCCGAAGTGAAAAGTTACTCAGAGGATTTACGAGCGCAAACGCATGAATATACGAATAAGCTGTATGTCATCTCAGGTTTATTGCAACTGGGTCATTATGATGAGGCTATTAGGTTGATTCAAGAGGAGTCGAATCAGCATAATTATCAAACTAAAACGCTATTTTCACATATTGAAGATCAAACCATACAAGCCATCTTATTAGGAAAGATTGGGAAGGCTTCAGAGAAAAAGGTTGAATTGAATATTGACGAGAATAGTTCATTATCGCCATTACCGAAGCATATCAACACATCAAAAATGATTACGATTTTAGGGAATTTATTGGATAATGCGATTGAAGCGGCTAGTGAATCTGACAATAATGAAGTGACGTTTTTTGCAACAGACTTAGGGAATGACATTATCTTAGAGGTTAGCGATCAGGGAACAGGCATTCCAAAAGAATTACAGCGTCACATTTTTGAAAAAGGTTTCTCAACGAAGGATGAAGATGACCGAGGATATGGCTTATCAATAGTTGATGAAGTCGTAAATGAATTAAGTGGCACCATCGAAGTACAAAGTGAAGTAGGTAAAGGGACTGTTTTTACGGTATATTTACCAAAACGGATGAATGAAGGTGAATAGAATGTTAAAAGTTGCCATAACTGAAGACGATTATCGTGTGGCTTCCATCCATGAAGGCTTTCTCGAACAAGTTGGAGGGTGTGAAGTTGTATTTAAGGCACTAAACGCAGAGGATACGTTAGACCAGCTTAAGAAGATTGAAGTTGATTTAATGTTACTCGATATTTATATGCCTGATCGCCTAGGTACTGAGATTATCGAAGAGATTAAGGCGATCAAGCCGGATATCGGGATTATCATGATTAGTGCTGGGACGGATAAACAAATTGTACAAGAAGCGTTAAAAAGAGGCGTTTTTGATTATATTATTAAACCTGTAACAATTGATCGTTTTAAAGATACGGTTAACAAGTATAAGCAGTTTCATGAAAAAATGAGTGAAAAAGAAGAAGTCGATCAAGCTTTATTAGATACATATTTTGGACGCAGCTTACCATCGGAACAAATAGAGGATACGCCTAAAGGGATTGACCCTTTGACGTTAAAAAAAGTAAAAGGCATTTTGCAAGAGGCATCATCGGGAATTACAGCAGATCAAATGGGGCAACAAATGGGGGCCTCCCGAACAACCGCTCGCAGATATTTAGAGCACCTCATTTCTGAAGGTGAATGTTTAGCTGAATTAGAATACGGCATTGTCGGAAGACCGGAACGTAAATATTACAAAAGCTAGGATCCTTATCAATAGGAACTAGCTTTTTTTATATGAACTTGGCCACTTAGAGGGTCAACTTGGACAATTAGAAAGTAAACTCGTACACTCAGAGGCCAATCTTGGCCACTTACTGGGGCAACTCGTACACTTAGAAGTCAAACTAGGACACTTACCCCTTTTTGTGAACAAAATGAACAAAATTATTTTAAGTTTCTTAATGCTGATTATTTTGAAAACGATTACATTTAAAATTTTATGAATTATAGTGATGAATAGTCACTCATTTATGACAATTTTAAGGCGAAATTGTTAAAACTTATTTAAATTAGGGGGATTTATCAATGAAGAAGCTATTAGCATTATCGATGTTTATCTTAATGTTATTGTTCCTAGCTGCTTGTGGTGGCGATGATACGTCATCAGAAGGTGACAACGCTGGGGAAGATGACACATCATCTGAGGAAAGCTCCGGTGATGAAAGCTCAAGCGAAGGTGATGGAGAATGGGCACCTAGTGAGTCAATTGAAATTGTTGCGCCAGCGGGTGCTGGTGGTGGCTGGGATACCACAGCTCGTATGTCAGCACAGGTGTTAAATGAAGAAGGAATCATTGAGCAAGATATGGGTGTTGTTAACAAAGAAGGTGCCGGTGGTGCAGTAGGTTGGGCTTATATGGCAGAACAAGCAGGAAGTAATCACAACCTATTCGTTTCATCTTCTCCGATTCTATTAGTACCATTAAATGGTCAATCAGAATACGGTCATGAGGACTTCACACCGATTGCGAACGTTATTGCAGACTATGGTGCGTTTGCTGTTCGTGATGATGCGGAGTGGGATAACTTAAATGAATTATTTGAAGATATGAAGGAAGATCCACAAAGTGTAACAGTTGTTGGTACTTCTTCTCCTGGTAGTATGGACCACATTCAGTTCGTACGTTTTGCTAAGGCAGCAGGTGTGGACATTACAAAAATCAAATATGTATCTGCACCAGATGCAGGTGGTATTACACAGCTTCTAAATGGTAGTGCAGATGTCTTCTCAACAGGTGTTGCAGAAGTCGTAGAACAAGCTAGAGCAGGTGAGATTAGAGTACTAGCTGTAACATCTGAAGAACGCTTAGAAGGCGAAACATTATCAACATTCCCAACTGCTATGGAGCAGGGAATTGACGAATCATTTATTAACTGGAGAGGTTTCTTCGGTCCAAAAGATATGGACCCAGCTGCAGTTGAATATTATGAAGCAAAATTTAAAGAGTTAAGCGACTCTGGCGCCTTCGCTGATGTTCGCTCTAACTATGGTTGGAACGAAATGTTCATGGGCAGCGAAGAATATCAAGAGTTCTTAGATCAAGAAAAAGAAGCGTTAAAAGGCTTACTTGATGAACTTGGTTTGACAGCAGAATAAGTTCACTTCAGAAGTCAACGGGCTTTCCGTTGACTTCTGAATGTTTTATGGAAGGAGTGAATACGGATGCTGCAAGGTGTGAATCGAAAAATTGGTTTAATTTTAGCCATCCTAACAGCTGGCTATCTATATATGAGTTATCAACTACCGACTTACCCATATATACCGGTCGATGCTGATGCGATTCCGAAAACATTAGGATGGTTATTATTAGTACTATCAATCGCATTATTTTTTGCTAAGGATCAAGATACAGAAGAACAAAAAGCGAAGCGTCGTATACCGAAAAAAGATACACTGGCGTTACTGGGTGTATTTTTGCTGGCATTTATTTATATTACGTTTTTCCAAACGGTCGGTTTTATCATTATGACGGCCTTATTTGTTTACTTTTGTTCATGGTTTTTAGGTTATAAAAATCACATTGTTAATGCGATTGTATCGATTGCTTTTCCAGTCGCGTTGTATAGCATTTTTGTCTACATGCTTCAAATTAGACTACCACAAGGAATTTTACCGTTTTAAGAGAGGAGGGGAAGCATGGGATCGATTGAAGGAATTTTAACAGGTTTTCAAGTGGCCTTTAGTATAGAAGGTGTTCTATTCGTTCTATTAGGTGTATTTGTTGGTACGTTCATTGGTATGTTACCTGGGCTAGGTCCGATTAGCGCTATTGCGATTATGATTCCGATCACCTATGGAATGGAGCCGACACTAGCACTTGTCATGATGGCGGGTGTCTATTACGGTGCTGTATTTGGGGGTTCAACCTCTTCTATTTTGCTTAACGCGCCAGGTATTTCAGGTACGGTTGCATCCTCGTTTGATGGATATCCAATGGCGCAACAAGGCAAAGCGGGTAAAGCCTTAGCCATAGCGGCACTATCCTCATTTGCCGGGGGAACAGTCAGTGTTGTCTTATTAATGATATTTGCGCCAATGCTAGCCAATGTCGCTATTTCGTTTGGACCACCTGCTTACTTTGCATTGATGTTACTCGGTTTAACAGCGATTGCAAGTCTATCAGAAGGCTCAACCATTAAAGCACTAATTTCTGCTGTGGTTGGTTTTATGGTTGCAACAATTGGGATTGACCCACAGACAGGTACAGCTCGATTTACGTTTGGTAGTACCAACTTACTTGATGGAATCGACTTTTTAGTTATTGCCTTAGGGTTATTTGCGATTGCTGAGGTATGTTATCTCGTTATGAACCGTCATAAATCTTTAGGAGGTTCAGGAAAGGATATCGGAAGCCTTAAGCTATCTAAAGAAGATGCTAAGGAAATGAGCGGACCTATTGGGAGACACTCGATTCTCGGTTTCATACTAGGTATTTTGCCAGGTGCGGGTGCCACGATTGCATCATTTATTAGTTATATTACCGAAAAAAGAATCTCGAAAAATCCTGATAAATTTGGTAAAGGGTATGTCAAAGGGCTTGCAGCTCCAGAGACATCAAATAATGCGGCGACGAGTGGTGCGTTTGTGCCGTTACTAAGTCTAGGTATTCCTGGATCCGGTACAACTGCGGTCATGCTAGGCGCCTTTCTCGTGTTAGGTTTACAGCCTGGACCAATGTTAATGGGTGATGAACCAGAGGTGTTCTGGGGTATCATTGCCAGTATGTATATCGGAAATATCTTTTTATTAATTTTAAATCTACCGTTAATCCCGTATATTGCTAGAATCTTAACTATCCCACGCCCACTATTAATCTCATTAGTGATCATGTTTAGTTTAATAGGGGTTTATGCTATTAGTTTTAGTGTCTTTGACTTGTATTTACTATTAGCCTTTGGTGTACTAGGGTTCTTAATGCGAATGTTTGCTTTTCCAGCACCACCGTTTATTCTAGCCTTTATCCTAGGTGGTATGATGGAACAGTCCTTTAGACAGTCGATGACGATTTCCGATGGTAATATTTCCATTTTCTTTGAAAGCAATATTTCACTTGTATTAATCATCTTATCCGCGCTTTCACTGTCCTTCCCAATATTAAAAAATATATGGGCGAAGAAAAAAGCATAAAAATGAACAAGACACTAATAGTTTTGGGCTTAATGACTGGCTTAATCTTTTGGATAGGCCAGTCAAATTGGCTTGAATTATTTTCTGCGCAACAACAGATGACGCTACTCGTATTAATCGTAGCGATTTATCTATGGACTGCTTCCCCTATACCAGCTGGGCCTGCTAGTTTTTTAGTTCTCGCACTCATGATTGGTTTGGGGATAGTCGAAAGCTCGGAGATGGCATTTAGAGGTTTTCTAACGGAAGCTTTATACTTTATTTTATTATTATCATTGATCAGTCAAGTTTTAGTCAAAATCGGGTTTGACCGAACCGTAGCTGAGTGGTTTCAGCGTGTGAGTCGAGGACGAATTAAACGGCTCATAGTGGGATTGCCATTATTATTGTTGTTAATGCCGATTATTCTACCGTCAGCGATGGCAAGATATAAAATTCTGTACCCCTTAATTTCTAAAATAAATGATTTGTATGGATACAGCCATCAGAGTTTATTTAAAAAGTTCGGTCTATATGTCATCAGCTTTTTTAATCAAAAAGCAACCCTCATCATTTTTACTGGTGGCGGCTTTTCAGTGATTGCTTATCAGCTGATGGTTGAATACGGCGTTGGACAATTAAGATGGATAGAATGGTTCACCCTTATGGCACCGCCTTTATGGCTAGCAATGCTATTATCAGCCGCCGTGGTCTGGGTTTATTTAAAATGGCGGACCGTTGAACCTGTTGCAAATGTACAGCATAGCGAAGGAAAAGATGTTGAAGCGGACATAGAGGCGAAACATCATCAGTATTGGCTGGCAGTTATAGCATTTGGTGTCATGATTTTAACTTGGATACTAACGGACCCTAGCGTTTTTCCGATTATTTTACCGCCTATGTTGTTGGTCGTGTTTTATGCATTACCTCAAGTCGGGTTGGTTAATAATCAATTAATTCGTAGTTTTGATTGGGAAAGTTTTCTACTATTAGGGACATCATTCTCATTAGGGATGTTGATGGCAGATAATGGGACAGCACAAGTCATCGCTGAAGCATTAGTTGAGTTTTTACCAGGTCATGATCAAAGAGTACTTATTGTGATAAGTCTAGTCTGTTTTATTTGGATGATGCGATTTATGTTCACAAACTCTTCTTCAGCTATTGCCGTCGTGTTTCCAATCTTCATTTCATATGCGGAACTCGTTAATATTTCACCGATTGCCTTATCCTTGCTTGTCATCATGGTGATTGGCGGTACGTTAATCATTCCAATTCATTCACCGTCGACTTTTTATGCTAGTCAAGAAGGTATTATATCAAGAAAAGAGCAGTTCGTGATTGGATTTATATCGAGTTTAATTGTTTCTATTGTTGCCGTTCTAGCTGTATTTCTATATTGGTAAACTGAACTCCCTAAGTCTAAATGGCTTAAGGAGTTTTTCTTTTTGAAACCATTTTTTACTAACATTCGTAAAACATATAGAATGAAATTTAAGGGGGGAGTATGTATGAACCAAGTTGCATTGGAATTAAAAGAAGTTAAGAAAAGTATCGGCAAGAAAGAAATTATTAAAGGACTAAATCTTCAAGTCAATCAGGGTGAAGTTTATGGTTTTATTGGTCCTAATGGTGCCGGCAAAACGACAACTATTCGAATGATTGTCGGATTGATGAAGATTGGTAGTGGGGATGTCCGAATTCTCGGAGAAAGTATTCAATCCAATTATAAGGAAGCTGCAAAGAATATTGGAGCGATTGTTGAAAATCCGGAATTATATCCGTTTATGACAGGATGGCAAAACCTACTACACTTCGCTCGTATGTATCAGGGTATTTCGAAAAAACGTATTAAAGAAGTTGTTTCATTAGTTGGATTAGAGAAAGTGATCGATGACAAGGTGGGTAAATATTCACTTGGAATGAGGCAACGACTTGGTATAGCGCAAGCCATTTTACATAACCCGGCAGTCCTTATTTTGGACGAGCCGACAAATGGGCTTGATCCAGCTGGTATTCGTGAGATTCGTGAATACATACGTCAATTAGCTATTCAAGAAAATGTCGCTGTCATTATTTCAAGTCACCTTTTATCAGAAATTGAACTAATGTGTGATCGTATTGGAATTATTCAAAATGGTGAATTAATCACAGAACGGTATGTAAACGATGAAGCGGATCAAACAGAGGCGAAAAATAAAGTTGTTTTTGAAGTAGGACAGGCTGAACAAGCAGCTAATATTTTGAAGGATAAGGACTTGAGCTTCGAGCGTGATGGAGATCAAATCATGGTTAATTTAAGTCGACAAGAGATCCCGGGCATCGTCAAAGCATTAGTTGAACATAACATTTCCGTTTATTGTGTAACAGAAACGAAAACAACGTTAGAGGATCAATTCTTAGAAGTGACGGGAGGGAACGTCATTGAGTAAATTTCTAAAGCTAATATACAACGAATTGTATAAAATATATGTGCGTCAATCGACTTGGGTTATGTATATTTTATTGGCATTAATTGTGCTTGGTGGAGCTATATTAACAACTACGTTCGATGATATCACAACTGAATACTCCGATAATTGGCGAGAAGAGCTAACGCAAGAGAATGAAAAGCTTCTAAATCAAAATACTGAAATGGCTGAAAATAGTGGACCAGAATTTACTGTTGAATATAACTCAGGTGAGATTGCGAAGAATAATTATTATCTTGAACATGATATTAGACCACTGAACTACGGTGCATGGCAATATGTCCAAGAAAATGCTGGTCTATTATCGTTTGTCAGCTTGTTTACGATCATCATTGGAGCAAGTGTCGTAGCTAGTGAGTTTAAATGGGGGACGATTAAACTCTTATTAATAAGGCCGATTTCACGGACGATGATTCTATTAAGCAAGTTTAGTGCTGTGCTAGTTTTTGCCTTGTTTTCATTAGTGTTTGTGATGTTGAGCTCGTTATTAATAGGTGGCATTTTCTTTGGATTTGAAGGCATTAATCCACACATTGTATTAGAGAAAACAGAAGGATTTACTTATGTCCCACTTATTGGAGAAACCCTATCAGCATATGGCTATAACATTATCAATTTAGTGATGATGACGACGTTTGCATTTATGATCTCGACCATCTTTAGAAACAGTTCGCTTGCGATAGGTTTAGGTATTTTCCTTATGATGGGTGGTAGTATGGTTGTTGGCATTTTCCGAGACTATGATTGGGCAAAATATATCCTATTTGCTAATACAGATTTAAAACAGTATGAAACCGGCAATGTTTTAATGGAAGGTATGACTCTCGGCTTTTCGATTACCATCTTGATTGTTTACTTTATCGTATTTATATCCTTATCGTGGGTGTTTTTCAACAAACGCGATGTGGCCGGTCAATAGAAACATGGATCCCTTATTGGTGTAAGGGATCCATATATTTTTGAGTGATTAAAGCTCTATACTTGGTCCAAAGAATTCATAGTGTATTTGTTGCTCGGGTACCTTCCAAGCAATCAGTGCTTGTTTAAGGTTTCTCATAAAGCCCTCTGTCCCACAGAAATAGAATTCACAATCTTGGTTATCAAGGATTTCATTTAACCAAGGCAGGTCGATATAACCTTCTTTATTATATACATCTTGCTCTGTTGGATGGCTATAGCAAACAAATGATTGAATCAATATACGTTAGAGGATTTAATTGTGAATAAAGAAGAACTCAGAGATCTCATTCAAATATAGTATAACTCCCAGTTATAGCCTGTCCGCTCAACTGGGAGTTTCTTTGTGTGATTTATTTTAAAGAACGTTTATATAAGGTTATACTATTTTCCTAACCATTCATCCACAGTGTCACGGTTTTCTTCAATCCATTCAGCTGCAGAATCTTCGAATGATTTATCATTTTCTTGATACGCATTCATCATTTCTTCTAAATCAGATACTTCAATACTCCACTCAGATAAAATATCATATACTTCTGGGTGCTTATCCTCTAGACCCTTATAAGAGAGTACATAAACATTATCATATTTGAAGTGTTCTTGTGTGTCTTCTAAGAATTTTAAATCATACTTCGCAAACATGGAGTGCGGGCGCCAACCTGTAATAATAAACGGCTCTTCGTTTTTGAATTTATTTTCCATGACACCCATCATAGCTGCTTCACTAGAAGGGACAAGCTCATATCCATCTAAGTTGTAATTTTCATCTTGCATGACTTCTTTTGATATACTAACAATTCCAGCCCCTTCACCGATCGTTAAGACTTCGCCATCAAACTTATCAGCCTGACCTGCTAAGTCGTCAATCGTTTCAGCATCAACATATTCAGGTACGACCCAACCTAATGGAACTTCTTCATAGCTTGTTGCTACCTTTTGTAGGTCACCTTTATATTTTTCCCATAAAGCTTCTTCGGTGTACGGTAACCAAGCATCCATGAAGATATCGATTTCCTCAGTTTTTAAACCTTCCCAAATAATAGGTTGGTCTAATAATTTGATTTCAACTTCGTAACCAGCTTCTTCTAAAATTTGTTTAGCAATTTGTGTTGGAGCTTTAGTACTTGTCCATGTTGTTTGACCGAAAACAATCGTCTCTTTTTCTTTTGTTTCGTTTTCTAATTCTCCATTTTCTGAGTCTTCATTTTGTGAACCGCAAGCTGCTAGAACTAAAACGGTCACGAACATAAATGTTGTTAAAAACTTCTTCATACGTTATAAAACTTCCTTCCCTTGTTGTACAATCTTTTTATATTTTTCTCTTAATGTTTCTGGTGTAAATTGTAGAGAATCCACTTGGTCGGCTTTCCAATAATCATGTTGATCTCCCTTTATCTTTTTCACCATGTTAGCGGTATTGTAGACTTTTAAGTTATAAACCCAATTAGCCATGTTGACCATCGCGGACATATGTGCACCTTCGTTAGAAGCATCACATATATCGTGTATAAGGTGAATGTTGTAATCTCTAAAGTACGCATCAAACACGGATGTCATTAAACAACCATCTGTTACAACACCACCAATCATAAGATCTGTGACGCCTAAATTTCTTAGAATTAAATCTAAACTTGTTTCATGAAAGGCACTCCAGCGATATTTATCAATTATAATGTCACTAGAATCGGGTTTAATATCATTAAATATCTCGACTTGATCCGTATTTGTATTGTAGAAATAGGGAGTCCCATCGTTATTTAAAGGTTCTCCTATTGATAGTCCAATACCATCTGCTCTGTTAATTTGCCGTGTATAAATAACGGGTATATTAGACGCTTTACAAGTTTCGATTAGTTGTTTTGAGTTTTGAATAACTGAATTCATGTTATTGAGACCAAAATTAGATTCTTTTTGTAAATCAATTAACACTAAAGCTGTCTGACTCTTTTGCATGTTAAGATCCCCTTTTTATTTATCCTTTGGAAGGAGATTAAAAATCTCTCTAGACTCAAGTGTGTTAGCTAACCGCATAATCCAATCTAGGTAATCCTTTGCGCCCGAGATTAATTCTAAATCCCGATTGGCAGTCCGACCTGCTTCATCACTGTCAGGATCATTCGCTATTTCTTGAATAACGGGTTCCGTTTGGTCAATGGCTTTTGTGATGAGGCTACGCTCAAGTCGGATCATTTTCACAAAAAAGTTAAGGAAATTCTTTAAGAAATCTTTTTCAGCGATAAAATGATCTTTTCTTTCCCCTTTTTTCCAGACCTTCGTGACCATCTCGGTCTCCATGAGTTCACGTATGCCATTACTGACACTCGCCTTACTCATAGCAACTTGATCCTTAATATCATCTAGCGTTAAGGGTTCATCCGAAAAGTAGAGAACCCCATAGATTCGACCCACTGATGGAGTAACACCGTAGATCACCATGGATTGCGCGATTGCACTAACAATCACATCCTGTGACTCTTGCAGTTTCTCTTTGTGGTCTGATTCCGACAAATCATTACCCCCTTTATATAATTATTTTTGTTTGTTTAATTTATATTATACATTTTATACTATTTAAATTATATGTCAAATGGGAACAATTTATTGTTTGGGATTAGTGGTTTTACACAGATGAATAGAGGTCTAAGTTTATATGGTGGGGTTGTGAAATAAACAAAAATTATCCCCAGTGAGATTCTTTACTGGGGATAATCAATTTATTATGGTTAGTGCGAGGCTTTTACGTAGTCTCTACTAATTCGTTTTCAACATCTTCAATCGCTTTAACTGTATTAGTATATAAAGTACTATTGTCTATAATCTCAAATATTGGTTTTGCCCTATTAAACATTTCTAAAGCTTCAATAAGTCGACCACTCTTTTTATTTGCAATACCCATTACAAAATAGAGTTGTCCAAACCCATAAAACGATTGTTGTTTTTTACATTGTAATATTCCATCTTCAGCATATTTTATAGCTCTTTCGTAGTCTTCATTTAACAAGTTTGTTCTGGCTAGGTTATAATGCACCATTATAATTAAACTTTTATCATATAGATAGGGTAATTTTTTTATATACGAATCGGCTTCTTTATAATATTTAATTGCTTGATTATACTCTTCTATATCGACGTAAACGTTCGCTTTATTAATTAATATTTGTATTTCTCTTTCTGATCGCACCTTGCTACTGGTATTGAATAAAGCTAATGCCTCATCCAATAATTTTAATGCAGTTGGGAAATCTCTACCTAGAAATCTTTTACAAAGTGATTTATGCCAAAGTATAAACTGTTTAAATTTTTTATTTTCCATTAATGGCGTTTTTTCTTCACGTATTATTAATTGATTTAGAGCGTCATAATCATCTCGTTCAACTAATTCACGTGCTAATAATTCTACTTCTAATGAATAATCTATTCTGCTATTATAAGAAGAGTCATAGAAATAATTAATGTCTACCCCAAGTCTTTCGGCTATTTGAAATAGAATATCTGCTGCAATAGCTAGCGAACCGTTTTCAATTTTACTAATATAAGCTTGTGTACATATGCCTTCACATAATTCATTTTGGGTTATTTTGAAATATCTTCTTAATTCATAAATTCTTTTTCCTATCTCTTCTCTAGTATTCAATATGAATTACCTCCTAAAGATACAAATATTCCAATGTTTATATTTTTTGAGGAATTTGAAGAAAATCGAAGAAAAAGTAGATCTAATTGCTTGTAATTGGCTGTCATCGTAAATATCCTTAATTTGAATTTCTGTTACTATTTTAGTATAAGTCATTTGGGACAAGGAGGTGAAACAAATGAAGAAGCTATTAGGTATTGCTGTCATCACTGCACTAATCGTTGGGTTCTCTCTAAACGTAAGTGCGGGTGACCTTAACGAGCAAGCATTTGACGTAGAACTTCAAGGTATTGGCAAGGACAGATATGATCCAGGTTCTCTAGACTAATACCAAGATTCACTTAACTTAATAAGCATTTCCTTATAAGTCGTCCATATTTATTCGTCCATAATTTTATAGCTACCAAAAATACTATTTTTGGTAGCATTTTTTTTACATAATACTCTATTTATCATAAAAGATAAAGGTTTATTTTTCCAATGTTTAAGTCTATCATAACAGAAAAGCTTATTTTTTTTACCTATAGTTGTCGAATTTTGTAAAAATTACAGTTTTAAAGTCTTATTAGCAGGAGGCTCTTGTGATGGGGGAGAGAAAGTTGATTAAACAGAGAGTTTTAAGCCCAGAGGATTTCGTAGAAGGTTATCAATTTATTACGGAATACTTGAACGAAGGAATTCCTCTTCGTGATGTCTTAAAAAAGGCACTAAAATATTTTGAAGATCGTTTTGACGATTCGTATTGTACGATTATGCTGTTAGACAGAGAAAAAGAAGAATTCATAGATGGCGTTGCGTATACCTTACCAGATGAAATACTAGAAAACTTTAAAGATAAGCGTTTATTTGAAGGTATGGGAGCTTGTAGTGTTGCTGCTATGCGTAAGAAGTTCGTTGTTTCCAAAGAAATTGGAAAGGATCCTGATTGGAAGATTTACCACGATGTGGTCGCACCATATGGATTGAAATCGTGCTGGTCCATGCCTATCTATTTACCCGGAACAGATGAAGTGATGGGAACGTTTGCGATTTATTCCAAGCATAGTCATGGTCCGGTTGATCAAGAAGTTGAAACGCTAAAAGCTTATAATGAATTGATTGCTTTAATTATTTCTAATTATATGTGCGCTGAGACTAAACAGGTTTATTTGGATCATGCTTTTTATTCTGAATTACAAGAGGATCGAGTAGCTGAACAAGCAACGCCGTATGTTGATTCGGTTAAAGAAGGATTACGAAATGATGAGTTTTTGCCTTATTATCAGCCGATTTTTAAAGGTGATGGTAAGTCGTTATATGGCGTCGAAGCATTAGCCAGGTGGCATCGCTCTGATAAGCGATTAGTATCGCCGGTTGATTTCATTGAACATGCAGAGGAGCAAGATTTTGTACACTGGTTGGATGAGGTCATTTGCAAAAAGGCTTGCCAGGATATGAAGGCGCTAATCGATGAAACTGGGAAAAACTTAATGCTTGCGGTCAATATTTCAGCCGTACATATAAAAAAGGAAAGCTTTGCTCAAAGGCTTCAAACCATTTTAGAAGAGACAGGTTTTCCGCCTGAATTTTTTACGATTGAGATTACAGAGACATCATTAATGGAAAACCTAGAGGATGTTGCGGTAACCTTCCAACAATTAAAAAGTCTAGGCTGCAAAATCTCAATCGATGATTTTGGAACAACTTACTCTTCTCTAAACTATCTTAAGTATCTACCTGTTGATACGATTAAATTGGATAAAACCTTTATCGATGATGTTGATAAAAGTCCGGTTGACCAACGAATATGTAAGACGATTATCCAATTAGGTTTAGATTTAAATCTAGACGTTGTAGCTGAAGGGATTGAAACGGAACAACATCTATCGATAATTAAGGATTTTGGTTGCGAGATTTATCAAGGATACTACTTTAGTAAACCCTTAACATTGGAAGATTGGAAGACCTATTTGATGAACTAGCCTCCCCTATATATTTATTATAGATGGAATCGCCATGATTTTGGCGGTTCTTTTTTTGTTAATATTTTTAGCAGGATTAATGGGAAAGATATATAATAATGAATATAATGTGGTGCCGTATATGCGTAAGTTTAAGTTAAGTGAGATAAAACAAAATATTGAAGGTAACCGTACTGAGGTTAACCGGCGCATATACTCGGAACAAGTGAAGCGTTTAAAAAGTAAACCAGCACGGTCAATGGATGAACGAAAAGCATTAGATGAGTTGGCCATTGCGAGTTGGGAAAAGGCAGTACGGGATGGTAAGATCAAATTTTTAGGAAAGCGGAAGGTATATTATGATTGCCGAAGATAAGCAATTATTAAACAGGAACAAACCTAATTCATAAACATACGGAATACCAAACAGGCCAGAAAATAAAGGGTTGTTTCCTTTCGTTATGGAATGGTTATGGTAGAGTAAAAATTTTAAAAAGAGGTGTTGATTGTGGAGCGTTTATCAGATGAGCAAGTTCAACAAGAACTAGACAAACTACCAAATTGGAAGCTTGTTGATGAAAAATGGATCCGTCGCCGCTATAAGTTTAAGGATTATTTAGATGGGGTTGAATTTGTTCGCAAAGTTGCAGAGTATGCTGAGAGCAAAAACCATCACCCCAACATTGCTATTGATTATAAGGTCGTGACATTAAAAATTTCATCATGGGAAATGCGCGGGTTAACGGATTTGGATTTTGAAATGGTACATCATTTTGATGAATTGTATGAAGGATAAAAGCCACCTGGAGCAGGTGGCTTTTATTAATCTACAATAATAAATAAGCAATCAAAACGCCGGTTCCACCGAAGATGAGTGCATATCCAATATTCCAAAGCGTTAACTGGTATGGGTTGCGTTTAAAATATTGATTTAGCATTGTAATCGGAATGTTGAACGTTCCCGTCATGTCATTCGAAATTACTGATATGATCATAACAATTGAGATGCTAAGTGGATTAATCGTATCCAAAAACGGAGTGACGAATAACCCTTGTAAGCTAAGGGTAACTAATGGATGGAAGCCGAAAAAGGCTAAAATCATCGAGCTTAACTGAATAAAAACAAACAGTAAAAGTGGTGTGTTTTCAAGCCAGGCAAAGGATGCCATCACTTGATCAAAAATAGGTGTTGCCCCAACCACTTCATTAAATACACCGACTGGAAGTAACAGCATCATAAAGTTTTGCATTGTCCAAATTTGTTCGCCCCACACCTGTTGGTTATAGCGGACAAAGGTTTGGAATCGTTTTGTTATAAGTGCCCAGAGCATGGTGTATGGAATAATCACGAGTATAATCGCATCAAAGAACACAAGGCCTGTCAACGTGTGGGTTAATGCTGCAATGGTAATAAACAAAATTAAAAATAAGACGAGTGATGCTAGCTTACGGTAATTGGCTTTCGAATGCGTATGATCATTTGACTGCAATTTAATTTTTCGATATTTAAAATAACCTAACGATGTATCTAGTAACAGCATCGTGAGTGAAAATCCGAGTAAGACAGGTAATAAAACTAAATAAGATGAACCGGTGTAGGCGACAACGAGTGCGATATAGACTTCAATTGGGCTCCACGTATTAGCGGCCGCGAGCGGACGCAAAACAGCCCGTGTTGCGAATTGTTGCGTTAAATTTTCCTTAAAGCCTGCTGTTTTTTCCTTAATGAGTGAAAAAACGAGCGGGATCATAGATAGAAAAATGAAAATTGTTAGCACGTAACTTGTTAAATAGGATTTCACATAGAACTTACCGAGGTTCGGCGTATTTTTTTGTAAGATTTCAAACAAGGATTGATCGTACTCACCAACAATCATGTAATGGTTAATAAATGGGATAATATAAAGTAAGGTCAAAAGCAATCCCATTGACGTAAAGTAAGTTGTAATAGACGAATAGGGTAAATCATAGATGAAAAATAAAACCGATGATATTAAGAAAAATATGATTCCAATTGTTTGATAGGTTCGGTTTGAGCCAACGATTGAAACAAGAAAGGCACCGATCCCAATGACACCTTGAATGTCGGTTAGCCAATCTTGCTGGGAAAATAGATTAATCATATATAGTGCAGCAAAACTTGTATATAAATAAAACTGTAGTCGTCTCATTATGTTCACTCTTTCTAATGCTTAAGTTCCCTACTATCTTAACAAATCCCACTCTATTAGCCTAATTAATGAAATAGAACTAGTACTTCCTGTTGATAGATGAGCGAAACAACGACTTAAAACGGAACGAAAGGACTGAATTATAAAAAAACCGACATAAAATATAAGATTTTTCGAAAGAGTCCAATTTTAGATATTTAGATCTATTGATTTTGTAATCATTAACTTTTTTCGACATAATTAGACTTAAATTTATGAAACTAAATAACTATTATCGATGACATAATCGTCGTTTGACGCGGTGAAGCGGTATTAAATTAGTCAATTGGTCCGATTTCTAATTATCTAGCCATCCATTATGATGAACTCAAGAGATTAGTCAGAAAACTTTATATTTGACCTAATCTCGACAAAGGCAAAACTGGTGAAAGCCAGCGACGCAAAGCTACAGGGGCTACAGTGTAAAAACACAAAGCCAGCCAGCTACCGAAGGATCAGGGACATGTATGATAGCTACACGTTATCCTTTTTAACAATCCGGAATTTGTTAGAGAGGTATTTGGGTACCTTCATACATGAATGAACCCCGTCATTCGGTAATGGCGGGGTAATTTTTATGTAATGGAGGTGACAGAAGTGATTCTTCGTAACCTGAGTACAGATGAAGAAATTGCTCATTATATTCAATCGGCTTACACCTTTACGAAACGGTTAAAAGGTTTAATGTTTACAGACGAACTGAATTCAGGTTACGGGTTGCATATCTTACCCTGCCAGTCGGTACACACACATTTTATGCGTTACCCCATTGATGTTGTGTATTGCAACAAGAGTCTATATGTCATTGATATTGACGAGAATCTTCCTCCAGGTAAGTTTGGGAAACGGAGAAAGGGTGCGCACTCGGTACTTGAACTCCCCACTGGTACCGTGGCGCACTCGACATTACAAATTGGACACCAACTAGAATTACGATAAATCTATTAAAAAATTTTAAAAGGAGTTGTTTTAAGTGAAAAAGTTTTTGACTCAATTCATTCGTGAAGAAGAAGGACAAGGGATGGCGGAATACGCGTTAGTGTTAGGTGTAATTGCGGTAGGAGTTGTAGGTGTTTTAGCGGTGTTTGGTGATAAAATACTAGGTGTCTTTGAGACTATTAGAGACGAATTTGATCAAGTTCCTGGTTCTGAAGGAACTGAATAAAGTCTAATTACGTCCTATAAATGAATGGAGGCCTGAGCAATGGAAATCTTAATCGACTTGCTATTATTCGCTGTATTAGTGATTAGTTTTTTAACTGATTTAAAACAACGGAAAATTTACAATAAAGTACTTTTTCCTGCTTTAATCCTTGCTCTCCTCCTTCATCCTATTTTTAGTGGTTTTGATGGAATCAAGAGCTCAATATTGGGCTTACTTCTTGGATTTGGCATCTTATTGATTCCATATCTGATGGGTGGAATGGGCGCTGGTGATGTCAAGCTACTTGCGGTCATCGGAGCGATAAAAGGTCCAGCATTTGTTTTTGCGACAGCGGTGTATATGGCGCTATTAGGTGGACTGATTGGAATCGCCTTAATCGTATTACGAAAGGACTTTTTTAAACGTCTTTATTACGCTTTTTCTAACATGAGATATGGAATGCAATTATTGAAACCGGATAAAGAGACGATGCAGCGAACGTTTCCTTATGGTGTCGCGATTGTCGGTGGTGCTTGTCTAACCTTTTTTCTAGAGGGTGTGGTGATTTAATGTTTCGTAATGAAAAAGGGCAATCCATTGTCGAATTTTCATTAGTTATACCATTATTAATGCTTATGTTAATCGGTGTATTTGATGTTGGGCGTATGATGTATTCATACTCTGGCCTACATTTTACAGCGCAAGAGACGGTTCGATTAGGTGGATTTGGTTATTCGAACGAGGAAATTATTGATTTTGCTAAAAACCATTTCCAAACGGGTGAACCGGAAAATCTCACCGTTTCGATTTCACCATCTGAAGATCTTCGTAAGTCTGGTGAGTATATCACGGTGACGCTAAATTACCCTATTCAACCGATTACACCATTTGCTGAACAAATTTTTGGCGATGCGATTCAATTAACGTCTGAATCGACAATCAGGATTGAATGATGGGAGCGGTATGATGATCAAGCGTTTTATAAAAAATGAAAGTGCGAACGCGACGTTTTTAGTGACGATATCGTTTACGGGTCTGCTTGCGTTAACAGGATTAGTTGTCGATGGTGGCTTGCTATATT
The DNA here is from genome assembly GCF_900103915.1 of Tenuibacillus multivorans. GTDB lineage: Bacteria > Bacillota > Bacilli > Bacillales > Alkalibacillaceae > Tenuibacillus > Tenuibacillus multivorans. The sequence goes on from NZ_FNIG01000001.1 coordinate 291,894, forward strand.
CAACGCATGCTGATTTACAAAAGTCAGCTAATGCTGCTGTGTTATCGGGTGGACAAGAGCTAACCGAGGAACAAGAGGTTGTGCAACAAATAGTTGATGAAACGTTGACCTATCATGAAGAACTTGATTCGTTAATTGAAACGACCATCATTCCTGAAAGAAGGGTGACGGTCGAACTTGAGAAGCCAGTAGGAACAACGTTTATGCAGCTGTTTGGAGTTGATTCAGTAGATGTCAATGTCGATGCAACGGCCCGAATTGCTGTGATGGGACGTGCAACGGGTGTCGCACCACTTGGAATCGATAAGTCAGTAGATTTGGAGTATGGCGAAGAGTACACCCTAAAGGTTGATGAATCAGGTGTTGATACAGGATTCTTTGGGATTTTAGCTTTGGATGGCCCAGGGGCACGAACTTATAAAGAGACGCTCTTACACGGATCTGATGGGGAATTTAAGATTGGAGATGTGATTGACACACAGACGGGTAACATTGCCGGACCAACAAAAGAGGCAGTCGATATTTTAGTTAATAGCTGCAGTGATATGGATGAACCGGATTGTCGTCGTATTTTATTAATCCCCGTTTATGAACCGTATAATCATAATCAAAACCAGATGAAAGAAGTTAAGATTGTCGGGTTTGCTCACTTTTATCTCACAGAGCCAATGGATGGTGACGAAAAAACGATTAAAGGCATTTTCATTAAAGAAATTGATAAAGGCTTTGAAGAGGATGGGGCCGTCAATCGTGGAGCATTTATTGTTAAACTTTCAGAGTAGATAGTAGGTGAAGGTATGCAATCAAGGATTTTTTTCTTACTAGCGATCTTAATGGGTATCATTACGACCGCTATCTTTTTTTATACGAATCAAAATAACGAACCAGCGCCTGTTGAGGAAACACCGGTGACAGAAGTTGTCGTGCTTACGAATGATGTTTCTGAGAATCAGCGTTTAACCGGGGAAGATGTCACATTGAAGGCGATTCCTAAAGACCAAGCACATGCTGCCACTTTGTCGTCAGTTGATGACGTGCAGGGGAAGTTTGCAACGGCTGGAATGGTTGAAGGTGAGGTTGTGCTTTCCCATCGCTTGAAATCAAGTAAGGAAGAACAGCGCTTAGTGTCACGTAAGGTAAGAGATGGCTATCGTGCGGTTTCAATTGATACGGATATGGTTCGGTCTGTAACGAATTTAATAGAGCCGGAAGATTATGTCGATGTGATTTTTACATATCAGATAGAGGATGAGGCAGAGGGGGAAGGCGGCAATACTGAAATTAGTAGTCGATTAACATCTGGCATTTCCGAAAATCTATTAGATGCTTCCGAATCTGTCATCTTACTAGAAGAAATACGTGTTTTATCGGTCGGTCGTAAAATGGTGACGAACCCCAATGGAGGGGACTACGTCGAGTACAGTCAGGTGACATTAGAGTTACCGCCACGTGATGTTGTGGCGCTAGTGAATGCAAGTGAACAGGGATCAATCCATTTAGCCTTACATTCACGTATTGTACCTGAAGAAGAAGCAGAAGATAGCGAAGAATAACCACTTAAGCCGATTGGGGGGAGCAATATGGCTGAAGTAGAGCAAGACATAAAGAAAAAAGAAGGCCAAGTCATTACCGTCTGTAGTGGTAAAGGCGGTGTAGGTAAGACGGTACTATCCGTTAATTTAGCGATTGCACTAAGTAAGAAAAACGTTGATGTTGCACTCATTGATGGCGAATTTCAGTTTGGTGACGTCGGGCTAGCGATGGATTTGCAGCCTTCATTTACGATGAAAGATATCGTCGACGAACAGGATCGCTTAGACGAATATAACATAACAAATTATTTAACGCGGCATGAAAGTGGTGTCAAAGTATTAACAGCACCGGATCGTCCGGAATATGCCGAGTTAGTTACAGGTGATTTAATACGACAAACGGTGCAATTGTTGAAGCGTAACTTTGATTATATCGTCATCGATGCAGGATACGGCATGAAGGATAAGACGGTTGATTTTATGGAAGAGGCAGATAAGGTTCTAACGGTTACGACATTAGAGGTAGCATCTTTGAAAAATACAAAAATGATGCTGGAAACGATACACCAGCTCCAATTTGATCAGAAGCTGGAGTTAATTTTAAATCGATATAACATGGATAGTTTGATTAAAACGGAAGAGGTACCAGGGATGTTACGAGTTGAAGACGTTCGCCACATTCCGAATAACTTTAAGTTAACCTCACAGTCGATGAATTTAGGTGTTCCCGTTGTGGTAAGCCATGCGAAGTCAGATGTAGCAAAAGGTATTTTTAAGCTGGCACAAGCTTTGATTGATGAGCAGAGCGGGACGCAAGAGAAGAAAAAAGGTTCGCTACTTGGAAAGATGTTTTCCAAATAAATCGGAAGAAAGGAAAACGAGGCTAGTTTAAGTCGTTGGAGGTGTCGTCATGAGTTTATTAGAACGTTTAAATAAGCAGGAGCAAAAAGCTGAAGAAAAGGTAAAACCGCAAGAACCCACACAGGAGAAAAAGGAAGCGACGGCACCAAAGCCCGAACCGAAAAAGGAAAGTAAGCCAGCAAAAAGTCGTCCAATACTTGATGAACAACACATCGCTTTTAAAGATTTAGTCCATAAGGAGATTTTAAAGGAAATAAGTGGCGATCAACCGAAGGAAGAAATCGTTCCAAAGGTGGAAGAAATCGCGGTTGACTTAATCAAAGAAAATGAAGCCTTTCGAACGGTTGACCGGAAGCGTGTCGTTGATGATTTGGTCAATGACCTAACGGGTTATGGTCCGATTAATCCACTTTTGGCGGATGAAGATGTGTCTGAAGTCATGGTTAATGGACCAGATCAAGTTTACTGCGAACGGGATGGAAGGCTTGAGTTAACCGATATTACATTCCGAGATGATGACCATGTGCATCATGTCATAGAAAAAATTGTAGCACCACTGGGCCGACGTATCGATGAAAGCAGTCCGATGGTAGATGCGCGTCTACCGGATGGTTCACGTGTCAATGCGATTATTCCACCGCTTGCACTAAATGGACCGACGCTCACGATTCGTAAGTTCGCAACGGATCCATTCAAGATAGATGATTTAGTTAACTTTGGAACCTTAACACAGGAGATGGCAACCTTTATTGATGCTTGCGTTAAAGCTCGTCTCAACATTTTTGTTAGTGGTGGTACGGGTTCCGGGAAAACGACGTCGTTGAACGTACTTTCTAATTTTATTCCAAATGACGAACGGATTGTGACGATTGAGGATGCGGCTGAGCTGCAATTAGGACAGGATCACGTCGTATCTCTTGAATCACGTCCACCTAACCTAGAAGGAAAAGGTGCGATTTCGATTCGTGATTTAGTTCGGAACTCATTGCGTATGCGCCCAGATCGCATTGTAATTGGTGAGGTTCGTGGGGCGGAGGCGCTTGATATGCTTCAAGCGATGAACACCGGTCACGATGGGTCACTAGCAACGGGTCACTCGAACAGTCCACGTGATATGTTATCGCGTCTTGAAACGATGGTATTACTTGCAGGTGTCGAGCTACCGATTAAAGCGATTCGTGATCAGATTTCAGGTGCGATTGATTTGATTATTCAGCAATCCCGCCTTAAAGATGGTTCAAGGAAAATTGTGAAAATTACGGAAGTGCAAGGCTTAGAGGGCGATGTCATTGTACTACAGGACATCTTTGAATTTGAACAAACAGGCGTAGATTCGGAAGGAAAAATCCAGGGGCATCTCGTTCCAACTGGTGTTCGACCAAAGTTTTTTGATCAAATTCAAAATACGGATATTCATATTCCGACGAACGTCTTTGTACGTGAAGAGGAGTGGAATGTATGAACCTAGAGTATGTCATGTTAGCAGGAGTTCTACTCACCTCGACCTTGCTTTTCTTAGCCATATTCCATCGTCTTTTTTATAAAGATCAAAAGATGAAGGAAAGGGTCCAGCAGTATATTTTTGAAGAACAGCCCGAGCAACCGCCAGAAAAAGATGAGAAAGTGAAAATGGCGGTTGAATTCCGCATGACGAAGGAGCGCATCCGCAAACGATTACAAAAACAGGATAAAGGTCAAAAAATTGAAATGGAGCTTCATCAGGCCGGGATTCCCATTAAACCAGAAGAATATGTCATGTTTAAATGGATTTCCATTGCTTTTTTTGCGGGGCTATTTTATTTAATATTTGACCATTTTCTACTCCTTTTTATCGGAGCCATTTTTGGTATGATGATTCCGCGTTTTGTTGTAGCACGAAAGAAGAAACAGCGAATCAATCAGTTTAACGACCATTTAGCCGAGATGATTTCTTCAATTGTAAGTGCGTTACGCGCTGGTTTTAGTTTTCCGCAAGCGATGCAAAATGTTCGAAATGAATCCCCCTCCCCTGTTAAGGAAGAGCTAGAACAATTACTCAAAGAAATGCAATATGGGGCAACAGTAGAGGAGTCATTGAACCGTATGAAAGAGCGCGTACCGAGCGATGATTTGGATTTAATGATTCAGGCGATTGTCATCCAGCGTCAAGTCGGGGGTAACTTAGCTGTTGTGTTAGAAAAAATCGTCCACACAATCCGAGAACGAATCAAGATCCAAGGGCAAATTAAAACACTGACCGCACAAGGAAAAATGTCCGGTGTCGTCGTTGGGTTACTACCGTTTGGTTTAGCTGGCATGCTTTATGTGATGAACCCTGAGTATATGGGTGTTCTCTTTACCCATCCAGTTGGTGTCGTGCTCATCATTATAGCAAGTATCTCGATGGTTATTGGATTTATCTTTATTCAAAAAATCACGTCGATTGAGGTGTGAAGTCATGTTAGTCGTATTATATATGATGACCATTGTATTTATAATCGGTGGCTTCATCCTATATCGAAAAGAAAAGGTGCAGAAGATTACATCGCGTAAGTCTTATATTAATGGTGTGAGTGGAACGGCAGCTTTGGATATCACTGAGGAAGATGACGAGAAAGATCGCTCACTTTTTCAACGCATAATCGAACCAAAGCTAAAAGAGTTTAAACGTCGCTTCAGGCGACAAATGCCGAATAAAAAACAAGAAAAACTAGAATTAAAACTAATGCGCGCGGGTAATCCTATGGGGCTAACCCCGTTTGAATACCGTCTTGTACAAATGATTTTGTACCTATTAATTCCTTTTTTATTTAGTGTTCTAGCCTTAATTGGAAATCTATCATTTGGGCGTGGACTTTTTGTCGCAGTGCTAGGCCTGGGATTAGCCGCCTATCTACCGGTTGTTTATTTACGAATGAAAACAGCAACGCGCTATACCGAAGCCGTGAAGGAACTTCCTGATTTCATTGACTTATTAGCTGTCAGTATGGAAGCGGGTCTTGGCTTTGACTCCGCTTTAGGTAAGGTTGTATCCAAGCAGGAAGGTGTATTATCCAAGGAATTTCGACGTTGTCTGGAGGAATTAAAACTCGGAAAAACGCGTCGTCAAGCTTTATCTGGTGTACGCGAGCGACTAGAAGTTGATGATGTTAAATTACTCGTTGGTAGCATTATTCAAGCGGAACAGCTTGGGGTCGGAATGGTTCAAACCTTGCGTGTTCAGTCGGATGAGGTTAGAGAACGCCGTAAACAACGAGCCGAAGAACAGGCCATGAAGGCACCGATTAAAATGTTATTTCCACTCGTATTATTTATATTCCCGTGTATATTTATCGTTTTATTAGGTCCAGCTGTGATTGAAATCATCGGAATGTTTTCGAGTCGGTAGGTCAAGCACGTTTAGGCGTGCTTTTTTTGTTTATAATGCTGACAAAGTGTCTAATTAAAAAATCCAAACTTCTAAAATTAATGAACTTGTCTAAAGCAATCACTTATTCACTACATACAATAATAATGTAATTCTAGGATCTAAGGGGGATAATCATGCCTTTAGAATTAATGAAGCTAAATGTTGCGGCGTCAACGGTAACAACAGTTGGTCCAACGGTAGAGAAGTTTTTCTATGTAACCGATACAGAAACAGCTGCAGGGTCGACGTTATCGATTGATACAGCTGATTTCTTTGGTGATGATGGTGCAGCGGTTACTGAACTACCAGCTTTAGCTACCGATAATAGCTATTTTAAGATCTATATTAATGGTGTCGCACAAATGCAAGGGTTATCCACTTATACGCCAGGTGCAACGGCAGTTGGTTCATTGAATGTTGACGTACCGGCAGATGGAGACCCGATTCTAGTAAATACAGCTATTGTATTAGAAGTTGTTAATTATTCACCAACTTCTACAACAAATGTGATAACTTAGCAATTTTTGAAAGGGTTTCGCTAATGAAACCCTTTCTTTATTTGGTTTAACTTTGATAAATTCTAATAAACTGAAGAATAATGGGTGTATCTTTAGGAGGAATATCGGCTGTTTTTAACTTCAGCGTTCCTTTTTCAACTTCATAAGTGTTTGGCGGTTGTAGAACACCGTTAATAAATAAATTCATATAAGAAATAGATTGGGGATCTAATATACCTCGTTTCCCGTATTGCTTTAACTCATCTTCGTTAGAATAAATTGATTTAACACCATCTGATAAGGCATTGTATTGATACGTATCAACTTTTAAAACCCTATTAGGAAGCTTGATTGATAGATGAATCAACATATCGGAGGTTGAGGTTTGCCAATCGTACACGCTTTTAGTCGAAATAACTTGTTTTTTAATATAGGGCTTCATCTTAATCACCTAACCTATTTCATCTTATGTTTGTCTGTGATGAGTGTTTAGGGAAGGTGCATAGATTTAAGAGATTTTATATGCCTTGTGTTAAACTAATGATAAGAGGAGTGAACGTGATGGGATTTAAAAGAGACGTACATATTCATGCACCAATTGACCAAGTGTTTCGCGTAACGACAACGTATGAATACGCCCCAAAAGTATTAAGTCATATTGCGGATATAGAAATTGTCGGAGATGCTCCAATTGGTGTTGGATCGAAAATTAAAGAAACACGAAAAATAAGTCAAACACAGGTTGAAAACATGTTAGAAGTGGTCGAATACGAACCGAACAAACGGTTTGCGATTCATAGTGAGCAAAATGGCTTGGATCTAGATTATGTGTACACGTTTTCTGAAGTTGATGGTGGGACAAGGGTTGAATTTGAAGGTAAAATTAAGGCGAAAGGGTTGCGAAATATAATGATGAAGCCATTGATTAATCGGATTATAAAAAAGGAAGATGGCGACCATTTAGACAAATTAAAGCAATACATTCACAATCAAGATTCGGATGAAAAATAGACCGTTCTGTTAAGGCGGTCTATTTATAGTATTTTTAAAGAGGGACAGAGTAGTGGGAGAAGAGGTGATTTTGGTGCGACAGTTTAAAAATTTAAAGCGGATGGAAGAGGTGAATACATTCGTTAACAACCATGAATTATCTTTTCTTTATATATCACGACAGGGTTGCAGTGTGTGTCACGGTTTGCTACCCCAGGTACAGACCATGATGGAACATTACCCTAAAATTAAACTTGGGCATATTGATGGAAAAGAGTATTTGCGTGAAGCTCGCATTGTACAAATGGATGAATTTAATCACAAAGTATCCAAAGTCTATTATGGGGTTCTAGGATAGACGACTTCAAACTCCTCGCATACTACGAGCATGTTTTCATCAAATTCTTGACCACTGTTCGCAAGTTCCCGATTAAAGAATTTAAGGTGTTCACGACGCCAGTAGTCATAGCTTTTATCGCCTTCTCCTTCCTTAAAGGCAAATTCTTCGCTCACTTCATTAAAAGGGATGACATCAACTTTTTTAGTTTGCGTGATGATAAGGGCGTTACCATCCCAATCCGTAATAATGTTGTATTCGCCTACTTTAGGTAGAGGTTCATTACCTTCAACATAAAGCTGATGTAAAGAGCACGTGGCGGTTTTATCACCGCTTTTCACTAAGGCTCCTAGCTCATTCGCTAATTCTGGACCATCACCAAAAGGCCATGCCTCATAAGTTGCATGTTTAGCTTCATTTTCATCTAACGTTTGTAAAAAGTTTTGCCACATCGAATTAATAGATTTTTCGCTCATTGACCTTACACCTTTCAATAATTATGTCATAATTAAGGGTAACATTAAATGCTATTATACCATGTATGAAAGGTGATTGGGTATGGAGAACTATAGTAAGTTGTTATTACGTTTTTCAGCATTATTCGCAGTTGTAGGTGCATTTATTGGATCACATATGGCAGGGACGATGGATTATCAGTTTAAGTCGATTCATGCCCATATTTTAGTGGTCGGATGGTTAACGTTGTTTGCGTGGGCTGTTTTTTATAAAGTATTTTATAAGGTGAAGTCTAATATTGCGATACTTCATGTATGGAGCGGTATTTTGGGTTCATTTGGTTTAACAACTGGGATGTGGCTTTATTTTGTTCGACCGTTTGGCCTACCTGATGGCCTGGTAACCGTTTATTTTATCGTGGGTGGAACGACTCTTCTTGTAAGTTTTATACTTTTCTTCTTACTAACGTTAAGAAATTTTGATAGAGAATAGGAGTGATTTTATGAGTTCATTCTATAATCGTTTAATGGATTCTTATAATGTTCAACATACACATTCAGGCGTGAATGGTAAGCGACTAGCTGAAAGATCATCGGCTTTAGCTGAAACGGGCTGGACAGATGATGGTGGTTGTCTGAGAATTTCATTTTCTCAAGAAGAATTACAGGCTAAAAAACTCGTGATGCAGTGGATGGAAGAAGAAGGCTTGTCTGTACGTATGGATGGAGCAGGTAATGTGTATGGCCGGTTAGAAGGGAAGGAGGATTTACCAGCTGTTCTGTCAGGTTCGCATCTTGATAGTGTGCCGCACGGTGGACATTTTGACGGTCCATTGGGAGTGCTATCTGCATTAGAAGTGGTGTCAGCTTGGCGTGATCAAGGATACCAACCAAGACGACCATTTGAAGTGGTGGTCTTTACCGATGAAGAAGGGGCACGATTTAATGGTGGTTTGACCGGAAGTCAGGCGTTTGTCGGAAACATTGATTCGGAAGAGGAGAAAAATCGTGTTGACTATGACGGACGACCATATGAAGAGGTGTTAAAAGAGGTAGGGTTGACGCCAGAGGGTGTAGCTAACGCTAAACGCGATTTAGATGAGGTACATGCCTTTATTGAGGTACATATCGAGCAAGGGAAACGTTTGGAAAAAGCTGAACTACCTGTTGGGGTTGTGACAGGTATTGCAGGGCCGACATGGCTTAAGGTTACTTTTGAAGGCGCTGCCGGGCATGCAGGAAATACCCCGATGAATGATCGGTGGGATGCGCTAGTAGCGGCAAGTGACTTCGTCGTTCAAGTTAAAGATTTCCCACCTCAAGTCAGTGACACAGGCGTAGCAACTATTGGCAAGTTGGAAGTTGAACCGAATGGGGTGAATGTCATTCCTGGCAAGGTTCAATTGACCGTTGATATTCGAGATATTAAAGCGGAATGGAAACAAGAAATCGTTCGTTTAGTTAAAGAATGTGCCGAAAACGTCGCTGAACAGCACGGCATCAAGGTTCAATTAGACGAAATGATGAATGTGGACCCGGTTGAAATCCCTGAAAATATGCAACAGAAAGCAGCTGAAGCGACACGAGAGGTGCTAGGAGGTGAGCCTTACTTGCTACCAAGTGGCGCAGGACATGATGCGATGATCGTCGGCCGTCACGTTCCTGTAGCGATGCTATTTACCCAAAGTAAGGACGGGATTAGCCATAACCCTAAAGAATGGTCATCACTTAATGATTGTGTCCAAACGGTCCATGTACTGAAGCGTTTTGTTGAAAAAGTATGTACCGAATAAGCGAGTGTTAATTCACTCGCTTTTTTTGCGCGAAAAACTAATTTTATGCGCGACTATTTGAATATACGCGTGAGTTTTATGATTTATGTGCGACTTTAAAATGATGACCTTTCTCCTTTTGTATTTATCTGCTATAATATTAATTTGTGCATTCGCACATAGAGCAGTTCGCGAAATCCTGCTTAATCAAAACTAAGGAGATGATTATAATGACAGAGAACTACTATCTACCAAGGTCAGGTCCAATGCCTAGACCAAATAGCGTCGAGGAAGGGCGCGAAATATTAAAAAACGAGGCATTCGATGCGCCGAATGTTCAGTCGATTACGTTTAATGCGTTGGAATTTACGGCGGTTTGTCCAAAAACGGGTCAACCAGACTTTGGACGTGTAGAAATCACATACACACCACAAGAAAAATGCATCGAATCGAAATCTTTAAAGTTTTATTTATGGTCATTTAGAGATCAGGGTGCTTTCTGCGAATCGTTAGCAGCACAAATCGCGGATGATGTGGTTTATGCCATCCAACCGGAAGAGGTACATGTGACGGTATACCAAACAGCGCGCGGTGGTATTGAGCTAACGACTAAGGCGGTGAGACACCGTGATGAATAAAGATCAAAAATTAATTTTATTAAATGTCATTTTTGCGAGTGCGTTAGTGGTTGCCAATGTGATTGCTGGTAAACTGGTCATGTTTGGAGAGAACTTCACCGTTCCAGCAGCAGTGGTCGTTTATGCGGTTACCTTTTTAATTACAGATATTGTGCATGAGAATTACGGGAAAGAACAAGCCAAACAAACGATTATCTTCGGGTTTATCGCGCAAATTTTCGCGAGTATCATGATTTATTTTGGCCAGCTATTACCAGTGGCGCCTTTTGCAGCTGAGTCCCAAGCAGCATATGAAACATTATTAGGACAAAATGCCCGTTTTGTTTTGGCGTCATTAGCAGCTTATTTATCGTCCCAGTTTGTGGACGTATTTGTTTTCTCTACGTTGAAAAAGCTAACACAGACACGTTTTAAATGGTTACGTAATAACTTAAGTACCGCGATTTCGCAATTAATTGATACAATGGTCTTTATTACGATTGCCTTTATCGGAAACGTCCCAAGCTTATGGGTGATGATTCTCAGTCAGTACGTGATTAAATTAGGTATTGCGGTATTAGACACGCCGATTTTTTACTTGTTGACAAGAAAAAATCGCTCGCAAAAGCAGACAACTCAACCTGTAAGAGCAACATCTTAATAATGTCAATTTAACCTCAGATGTTTAACAAGCATCCGAGGTTTTTATTTTTGACTAACAATAAAATTGTACTATTGACCTACAGAAAATGTGTTATTCCATTGATATATTTGGGTAAACTAGAACAAGGTTTTGACAAGTTTGGGGGAACACCAAGTGAAGCTAACGGATTTACTAGAAGATTGTGATGTTTTAACCGAACGTAACCTAGCTGATATAGATGTAAAAGGATTAACAGATGATTCTCGTGAAATTGAACCAGGCTATGTCTTTATTGCCGTTCAGGGTTATAGCCACGATGGTCATCAATATATCGATGAAGCAATTAAACGAGGAGCGAGTGTCATTATTGGTGAACGTTCGCTTAGTTTAGATATACCTTATGTGCAGGTTAAGTGCTCTAAAAAGGTATTGGGTGAGATGGTGAGTCGTTTTTACGGCAATCCATCAAAGGATAAAATCGTTATTGGCGTAACTGGATCGAATGGTAAAACAACGACAAGTTATATGATTAAAGCCATATTTGATCAAAATGGGTACCGATCTAGTTTAATTGGCACGATTGAGTATCTGATTAACGGAAAGTCATCACCGAGTAAAAATACAACACCAGGTGCAGTGTCTTTACAGCGAATGCTATATGAATGTGAAGATGATGTCATCATTATAGAGGTATCATCACATGCTTTAAAACAGCACCGCGTAGCTGGAATACAGTTTGATACGGTTATATTTACGAATTTAGATTGTGAACATCTTGATTACCACCATAGTATGGAAGATTATTTTAAAGCGAAGTCGATGATTTTTGATTTATTGAAAAAGGATGGACAGGCTATTGTTAATACGGATGATGAATGGGGGCGAAAAGCGTACCAACTACTTTTGAAACTGGGCAAGCCTGTTTTGACTGTTGGCACTAAACCGAATCAAGATATACGTATATTACCCGATCAACATGGAGTCTATATCAAGGGTAACAAAGCAGATGAAACTTTAGAACTTAAAATACCTGGGTTACATAACCGGTATAATGCCGCTTTTGCGATTATGGTTGGAGAGCTTATTGGATTAGAAAGGCAAAAGTCGATTTATGGTTTAAATCATGTCGAAAAGGTTGATGGACGGTTTCAAATTGTCTATTTCCCGGGAAATAAGAATGTTGTCATCGACTATGCGCATACACCAAATGGATTTTATCATTGTTTAAATACGATAAAACAATGTGGGGCCAGGAGGATCATTCATGTTTTCGGGTTCCGGGGTATGCGTGATCGATCTAAGCGTTTAATGATGATGAAGCAAACCTTGGACGTGAGTGATTATTATATTTTAACTTTTGATGATCTTAACGGAATTGATCCGAAAGAAATGGAGAAGACGTTATTTGATTTTAATACTCATTATGATGAAAACCGTGGTGACGTGATTACCGACAGGACGCTTGCGATTGAACGAGCAATCGAATTAGCAAGAGAAGGTGATTGGGTCATCATAACTGGCAAGGGTCACGAGCAATATAAACTAGATTTTGAATGGGGAACAAAAACAGATTTAGAAACGGTTGAAACAATTCTACATCATACAAAAGAGCTCTCACTTTAAGGTGAGAGCTCTTTTGTAATTAGGGGGTATCTATTCATCAATTAGGGGATTAGTTATTTAAATCGACATGTTTGCCTTTGACTAAATAAATGATAGCCTCAGCAATGTTTGTCGTATGATCAGCAGCCCGCTCTAAGTACCGACTAATAAAAGCGAGCTGTGTGATAGGACTTATATGACTCGGATGTTGTGTCATATAAGTCAACATTTTTTGTATAGAATCGCCATATTGGCGGTCGACTTGATCATCAATTCGAGCAATTTCAAATGCCTTTTCCAAATCTTCTTCAACGTATGCCTCTGTTACAAGGTCAATCATTTGTTCGACGACTGATGCGGTCGTTAAAACCTGTTGTTTTTCAACTGGAAGTTCTTCGTTATTGATACGCAGAACAGACTTGGCTATATTGACGGCAAGGTCACCGATACGCTCGATATCGTTTGTAACCTTTAAGGTCATCACTAACCGACGTAAATCCTTCGCAACAGGTTGTTCCTTAGCAATAAGCCAAATCGCTTGATCATTAATATCGTCTTCGATTTGGTTGATTTTATTATCTTGATCAAAAACAGATTGAGCTTGCGTTTGATCTTGTTGTTCTAAAGCCAATAGAGATTGACTGAGCGAGACTTTAGCCATTTCACTCATTATAAGCACTTGCTGCTTCAAGACTTGTAACTTATCTTCAAAGTTTTCTCTAACCACAGCTTTAGCTCCTCTCCATACGGTATATTAGCCGAAGCGTCCCGTAATATAATCTTCTGTACGTTGATCAGTTGGGTTGGAAAACAAGGTTTCGGTATCATCAAATTCAACGACTTCACCATTTAAGAAAAAGGCTGTTCTATCAGAAATACGTGCTGCTTGCTGCATGTTGTGCGTTACAATAATGATGCTGTAATCTTGCTTTAAATCTTGGACTAATTCTTCAACTTTTAATGTTGAAATAGGATCTAATGCTGATGTTGGTTCATCCATCAAAATAACATCAGGCTCGATGGCTAGAGTTCGGGCGATACATAAACGCTGTTGTTGACCACCCGATAATCCATAAGCATTTTCTTTTAAACGGTCTTTTACTTCTTCCCAAATAAAGGCATCTCGAAGACTTTTTTCAACAATCTCATCTAATATTTTCTTATTACGGATGCCGTGAATTTTTGGGCCATAGGCAACATTTTCATAAACGGATTTAGGAAATGGATTAGGTTTTTGAAACACCATCCCAACACGTGTTCTTAGATCCTCAACTTTAAAGCCTTTATTTAAAATACTTTTGCCGTTGTATTTAATGTCGCCTGAAGTACGAACCGTTGGGATCATTTCGACCATACGGTTCAACGTTTTCAAATAGGTTGATTTACCGCACCCTGAAGGCCCAATAATCGCAGTAATGTCCCTTTCTTTAATCGCTAGGTTTATATTTTTTAGGGCGTGTGTTTCGCCATACCAAAGATTAAGGTCCCTGGTATCGAACACGATATTTTCTGCTGCTTTAGGCGATTCTTTTGTTATTGATTCTTGAACAGTTGATAGACTCATATTATCACTCCCCACTTAGTAGCGTTGTTGAAATTTATTTCGGATCAGGATCGCAACTGAATTTAAAATGAATAAAAGTAAAAGCAAAACAATAATCGTAGCAGCGGCTAGATTGGCATATTCATCAACGAGTGATGAATCTAATGTCCAATAATAAATCTGCATCGGTAAAGCCGTGAATTTATCAAAAATCCCTTCTGGAAACGGAATGATTAAGGCTGGAATCCCGATTACGGTTAATGGAGCTGTCTCACCAATCGCGCGTGAGAGAGCTAGAATTGATCCCGTTAGCATTCCCGGCAAAGCCGCTGGAAGAATAATTCGTCTAATCGTTTGCCACTTAGTTGCTCCCATACCATAAGAAGCTTCATTTAAATGCTGAGGGACAGCTCGTATAGCTTCTTGCGATGCGACAATGACTATCGGTAAGACGAGCAAGGATAATGTTAACCCACCTGCTAGTACAATATTTCCGAAATCAAGCGCACGGACAAAAATCGTTAGACCAAGGATCCCATATACGATGGACGGGACACCGGCCAAATTGGAAATATTCGTCTGGATAAAAGATTGAATACGTCCATTTTTTTGGTAAAGCTCAAGATAAAGCGCTGTTCCAATACCGATTATAAGTGTAATCGGTATGACAACAACCATAAGCCAAAATGTCCCGAGAATGGCTCCCATAATACCGGCTCGATTCGCGTCAGTAGATAATCGTCCAGTTAAAAAGTCTAAGTTAATAAAACCAATGCCTTGTGTGAACACGCGAAAGATCAGGATAGCTAAAACGATTAGTCCAAATATGGTTGCAAGCAAAAATATATATTGAAGGATGTTATTTTTAACAATCCGTGTATTCAGCCTTTTTTGAACTTGTTTCAAGTCTAGGTATTTCATGTTAGTATTCCTCCCTAAACTTACGAGAGACATATCGTGCAAGTAAATTCATAATTAATGTGAAAACAAATAATGTCATAGCTACAGCATATAAACTAAAATAAATGGTTGATCCAGCTGGGGCTTCTCCACCAGCCACTTCTACAATATAAGCAGTCATCGTTTGCATGGATTGCGTTAAATCAAACGTAAAGTTTTTTGAGCTTCCACTTGCGATGGTGACAATCATCGTTTCACCAATAGCGCGTGAAATTCCAAGGATAAATGATGCGATTATTCCAGATAAAGCTGCTGGAATGACAACTTTAAATGTTGATTCTAATCGGGTAGCTCCTAAGGCAAAAGCACCTTCGCGTATTGAGTTCGGAACAGACGACATGGCATCCTCAGATAATGATGCAATCATTGGAATGATCATAATGCCCATGACAATGCCCGGGCTTAAGATATTAGTCGCCCCAACTTCTGGCCAAATTGAGCGAATTATAGGTGTGACAAAAGTAAAAGCAAAGAAACCATAGACGATAGTTGGTACACCGGCAAGTACTTCAAGCATTGGCTTAAGTACTCGACGAACTCGATCTGAAGCATATTCACTTAAATAAATGGCAGCCATTATCCCAATTGGTCCTGCGACTAACATCGCAATGACAGAAGACATAATGGTACCGTTAAGTAACGGTAAAATTCCAAAATCGGGATTTTGGCTTAAAGGGTTTAACTCGGTTCCTGTAAAGAATTCTGTCATTGATACACGTTTAAAAAACTCGACCGTTTCACTGAATAAAGTCCATATAATGCCAATTGTTGTTAGAATCGATATCATAGCGAAAAGAAATAGAATAGTAGGGACAAGTTTCTCGGTTACACTGGATAAATTCCTTGATTTTTTTTTCTCTTCAATCATCTCTCTGACAGGAACAGTGTTTTGGTTAGATTCGCTGTTAGTCGTCATGTCCGTTCCTCCTTGTCTGTAAAAGCAAGCTAAAATGAGAGCATAACACTCTCATTTTAGCCAGACTATTACTTAAGTTCTTTAAGATCATTAGCTAATTGCTCAGCTTCTTCTTCAGGAATAGGTGCGAATCCAGCTTCCCCTGCAAAATCGTTAACATTCTCCATTACCCAAATCGCATAATCGAGTACTTGTGGTTTTTCCTTAGCCATTACTGTATTTAAATAAGTGAATACAGGGCGTGTAAAGTTGGCATAAGGTCCATCCTCAGCGATCGTATCAAGTGATGGTTCTACAGGGCCTTCGCCAAAGTCGATTTTTACAGCTCTCACTTTATCTTTGTTGTTATCATAGTAACCAAAGCCGAAGAAACCAATTGCATTCGGGTCTTCTGCCACTAACGTGACAAGGGTAGAATAATTTTGTTGTAGGTTAGCACTTTCAACTAAATCTTGTTCTTCTAATATATTTTCGTAGAAAAATTCATACGTTCCGTGGTTTTCGTTTGGACCATAAGTTTGAATCTCTTCATTAGGCCAGTCAGGGTTAATATCTGACCACGTTGTATATTCTCCTAAAAAGATATCAATCACTTGCTGTTCAGTTAATTCCGTTGCATAGGTATTTTCAGGGTTAATGACGATTGTTAAACCATCCAAAGCTAATTTCAATTCTTTTACGTCAATTCCTAATTCTTCAGCTTTTGCTTTTTCTTCTTCTTTGATTAAGCGTGATGCATCGTTAAAGTCTGTACCATTTTCAACTAAAAATTTCTCAAAACCAGCACTTGTACCAGAGCGGCTAACTTCAACTGAAACGCCTTGTTGAACATTAAGCATATACTCCTCTGCTAGTACTGACATTAATGGATAAACGGTTCCTGATCCATCAATAACAACGCTTCCCTCTAGTTCTTCGTTTTCTGGTTCACTAGATTCGTCTGAGCTAGACTCACTTTCTTGTTCCTCATTGTTATCAGCGCTTGTGTTACCAGAAGATTCGTTCTCTGTATCTTCTTCACTCCCACAAGCTGCTAAAGCTACTAAAAATAGAGCCAAGATTGATAGAGTGAAAAGCTTTGACATTTTTTTCATTTTGAAAATGTCCCCCTTATAAGTGTGTTTTATTTAACTTTCACATTCATCATAAATCGGACGTGTGAATATGTCTGTAAAGCTGGTGTAAAGATAAGGTTAAGAAATTGTAAATATGCATGGTATCAGGCAGTGAGCCGGTTCAAAGCACTAGCAATAAAAAAAGGACCTCCTATACGGAAGTCCTCTATCGATCTATTTCCTACGATGCTATTTTCAATCCGACCGTAGACGCTATAATCAAACTGATAAATAAAATTCTTAATATTGTGGTGCTTTCATTAAAAAAGATCATTCCGACAATGGCGCTACCAGCAGCGCCAATTCCAGTCCAAACCGCATAGGCCGTACTCATCGGCAGTTCAACCATAGCAAAAGATAAAAAGACAAAGCTCAATGAAAATGCGATGATTAAAATTAAGACCGATTGCCAATTTTTCTTTTGATGGACAAAATTGATGCTTAAAACACCTAACATTTCAAATATACCGGCTAAAATAAGTGACATCCAATACATTAAGATTCACCTCGTTCTTCACTAACTATTTTAAGGCCAATAACACCCACTAGAAGTACAGAAATAAGCAAAATGGTTGTGATATTAAAAGGTTCATTAAAGAAGACTATATCGCTAATGACTGTTCCAGTCGTACCAAGCCCTACAAAAACAGCATACGACGTTCCGACTGGGAGTTTTTCGCCGGCTATAATGAGTAGGTAGAAGCTTACGACGATTGCTATAACCGTCACGCCCCATTCAAGAACGCTACTAGCATGCTTAAGTCCAATCACCCAAATGACTTCAAATACAGCTCCGATGAAAATTTGTAACCAAGCTTTTTGCATACAATCACCTCTTATCACGAAAGCCTTAGTATTATTATTTAACCCATTAATAACTTCATTCTAAAGTGAAATAAAGCCCGAGAGATTTGTGAAAATCTCCCGGGCTTTTGTCCCTCCGTGTCACGGAAAATCCGTGCGTTTTCTCTCGGACCAGACCAAATGAATGCCACTTGCGGAACCCTAGAAAACTTATGGATCGTATTATATTGTTAACTATTTTATCACGACTTTAATTGAATTTCTATTGAAACCAATTAAGTGAAAAACGTATAATTTAGTTTAGTTGCTTATGCAAAAGGGGAGGTAAATGATGCGTTCATGGAGTCAGAAAATAGTAGATAATAAGAGCTTTCAAAATACGATTATCATATTAATTTTAATAAATGCTGTTTTAATCGGATTAGAAACTTATCCAAATGTATATCAACAATACGGTGATTTACTACAGGTATTAGACCTTGTGATTTTACTTATTTTTACGATTGAAATCGCCTTAAAGTTAATCGCTTCACATCCAACCCGTGACTTTTTTAAAGATGGTTGGAATGTATTCGACTTTTTAATCGTCGCGTTTAGCTATATTTTTGTGGGTTCAACATACGTAACGGTTTTACGTATTTTACGTGTGTTAAGGCTGTTCCGAACTATATCGGTCATCCCCTCGTTAAGAAAATT
Organism: Tenuibacillus multivorans; assembly: GCF_900103915.1. Classification (GTDB taxonomy): domain Bacteria; phylum Bacillota; class Bacilli; order Bacillales; family Alkalibacillaceae; genus Tenuibacillus; species Tenuibacillus multivorans. The sequence goes on from NZ_FNIG01000001.1 coordinate 310,622, forward strand.
AGTCAATGCTTTATTGATGACACTGCCTTCGCTAGGTACAATTATGCTGCTTTTGGGGATTGTGTTTTATATATTCAGTGTCATCGGTACCGTTTTATACGGTAGTGTGAGTCCCGAATTTTTTGGTACGATTCAGCATACTGCTTTAACTTTATTTCAAATGATTACCTTAGAATCATGGGCTAGTGGCGTGATGCGTCCAGTGATGGAAGAGGCGCCATATTCGTGGATTTACTTTGTTTCATTTATTTTGGCCGGTTCGTTTGTCGTGCTTAATTTATTCGTAGGTGTCATTGTCAATAATTTTGAAAAAGTTGAATCGATGGAATCGGATGATGAAGATGATCTAAAAGAGGAAATCTCAAGCTTGCGTCAAGAAATTCAAGAGTTAAAGGATCTTGTTAAAAAATAGTTTATCGTTATAGAAAATAATTCAGAAAAGTGTCGAAATTCATTGCGAAAATTGTGGTTTAATGGTACTTTTAGAGTAAGTATTATTTTACGTTCGTGTTACAAATATTAATATTCTATTAAATACGTAAACAGTTCATATCTGTTTATAAAGTTTAAGTTCTCATGGAGTGAGTATATGGATATCCGTCAATTTTTTAAAAACGTATGGCAAAATCTTTCGGTCAAAAAAGCGCAGCCAGCTTTTGCAACGTCACATGGAGCGGTGAAAGAGGACGAAAAGCAGCAATATCAGAAATTCCAGGCAGCGAAGCTTTTTGAACGTGATAAAAATGAAGATGAACCAAACCAACAATCGCACTCCGAACCTTCTACACCTAGCTATGATCCGATGCCGGAGCCGAAAGATTATCGAAAAAAGGATAAAATTGCATTAGATTTGCTTGTAGCGGTTGATCAGATGATGAGCGACCGTGATTTAGTGAAGCAAAATTTAGATGATGTAAGAGACCGGTTAAAGCATAGTGATGATTATGTAAATAAATTAACGCAAGAAAAAGCACAGCTAGAGCAAACCGTGTCTGACAAGGACACCGAGATTGGACGTCTAGACGATCAAATTGCTAATCGGAATATGAAATACGATCAATTGATGGAAGATTACCAAGAAATGCAAATGCGTTTAACGCGTGAGATTGAAGAATTGAAGAATAATATTAACATAGAAGAGGAACGCTATGCGAAACTAAATGAAACATATGAACGTCACCAAATGGAAAGCATTTCAAAAGAACAAAAGCTTGAGGATAAAATTCGCGAGTTAGAAACGAAAAATGAAAACCTTCAGAAGAAATACTACAAAATACGCGAAGAAAATTCCTATTTACTTGGTATGTTCAAGGACTTCAATAACCGTATGAGTTCATCATTTAAAGCTTATGACTTAGATGATGAATTAGAGACAAAACCAGATCCCAAAGAAGAAGAAGAGACAGAGAATAAAGAAAGAATTAAAACATTTGAACCTGAAAATAAATAAAAACGGGCAATGAAGTCGCTTGGTCGGCTTCATTATTTGTATAATTTGGTTTATTTTATGGCAGCAATAGAGATATAGGGCGGTGTAGTGGGACCTCTAACATGACACTGATGACTGCGACTTGTTGGGAAATGAGGTTAAAAACATGCAATACACATTTAAATTATTAGAACTCATTCAATTACATAATGGCTATGCGAAGGTTCGTTTATCCTTCGATCAGGATGAAAAGCTTTTTTGGCTTAAGCTCGATGATGAAACGTATCAGTCGATGCTTGAATCTCTAAACTCGTTTGAACAACTGATTCGATTGTCGTTAACGTCTAAGCGGGATCCTTTTACTGACTCCTCCTCAAGTACATTAACGGCGATTGATGGTCATCAACAGTGGAAAATTGATTTTAATTGTTCTGAGCATTATACGAACCAGATTGAACAGCTAAAACAAGCTGAAACCTTTAAACATGTTGAGAACCTATCGTTTATTCAGCTTCCTGAAAATATGACGTCTAACTCAGAAGTGGACAACCCCGAAGAACAAAGCCAGGATGATCAAGGGGGATCTGAAGTAGAAACCAAAGAGGATACGGGTCAGAAATGGGCTTCCATTAAAGTTGATGAGGTTGTCCATCAGCATAAGTCAACCGATTGGTGGAAAGCCATACCCATTCCTAAAATGTTTCGCAGAGGATTAATAGTGGCTTCTGTTTTAGCATTATTACTTGCTTTTTCAAATGAGCATTTTTTCGCAACGGAATCGAGTGACGTTGACCTGAATCAAGAAACTTATTTATTATCGACGGATTTGGATAGGCATCTACAATTAGTTAAGGATGAAAGCATTGAAGTTGTACAGACTTCCGAATCGGAAGAACCTAATTTTCCGATGTTTAAAGTCGAGGAAGAGCTATTTTACGGATTACCTCAAGGGTATGTAGCTTTGACATTTGACGATGGTCCATCACCCTTTACAAAGGAGATTGCAGATATTCTTTCTGAACATGGTGTTGCCGGGACATTTTTTTTCGTTGGAACCCAAATTGAAAAATATCCTGATCAGGTTAAATATGTCGAACAACAAGGACATGTCATAGGTAGCCATTCATATGGGCACCAGAATTTAAGCCTACTGGCACCTGGAGTTTTAGAAAATGATGTTTTAGAAGCGGTGACAGGTCTTGAAGGCTTAGTTGGACATCAGGTTGATTTATTCCGACCGCCATATGGGGCGACAGACGATGAAGTGATTGAGGTTTTAAGTCAAAATAATTTAAAAACCGTTATGTGGAACCGAGACCCGAGAGACTGGGAAGCAGGAAAAGAAGAGGATATCATTAATTACTTTAAATCCGTTGATCCATCAGGTGGAATTTACATTCTTCATGAAAACAAACATACTCTGAACGCACTTCCAGAGATTTTAGCTTATCTTGAATCACAAGGATTAAAAGTTGTTGGCTTGCATTAAGAGGATGCCGAAAGTCGGTGTCCTTTTTTATTTGTCTTGGACAAACATATTTTTTATTGGAGATCACAATCATAGGGAAATTATATGGGTTACTTAGAGGCTACAATGGGTACTTAGCTTATTTTATGGGGAATTATAGACGTACATTGGGCATTCAGAGGCCGACAATGGGCACTCAGCATAGTTTATGGGGAATTATAGACGTACATTGGGCATTCAGAGGCTGACAATGGGCACTCAGCATAAATTTATGGGGAATTATTGCCTTTTATTGGGCATTCAGTCCGGTTCATGGGGATTTTGCATAAACGGGATACAAAAGCTTTAGTGGACATAGAGCCGGGTAAAAAACCTCACCCGCCATCTGCGAGTGAGGTTAACGCTTAGTGTTGCTGAGTTTGCGTGTGCGTATAGCTATTAAGCAACTGGTTTTGCGTTTGCTGGTCAAACTGAGGGACTTGATAATAGTTATTATCGTTTTGATATAGGAATACCTCATATGCCATTTCACAGAAGTTCGGAATGCTATCCTGGAACACACGTCGAACAACAGGGTTGGTTGCTTCTAATGCAGCCATTGTGCTGGAAGTTGCACAATTTTTTAGATGACCAAGCATGAAGCTAGAATAGCATTGATCATCTATTTGTTGAGGGTTTGTTTTCGGTTGTTTCGGCTGGCTAGGACTTAAGCCATAAGTGACATCGTTACTGAGTTCCATATTGTAGTTCGTTGTTGGCTGTGGGGGACGTTGTCCTGTTTGGAAAGCATCAACGACTGTATTATACAGCTGGCTCATATATTGATACTGACTGTTTAAAATGTTCTGCAACTGTTGATCTTGAATCCCTTGCTCATACATTTTGTAATGTTCCATAGTCCCGATTAAACCATCAATCGATTCTCTAGCATCGAATATTTCATGTGCTGAATGGCTTTGCTGTGCAGGCATTTGACTGGAGTCCTTCATTTGACTGTTTGGGTTTTGCTGCTGATTCATTGTCATCCTCCTTTATAAACAGTGGTACAATTCTTAAGGTGTATAAAAAAGGACTATTTTATGCGCTAAACGATTTATTATGAATAAATAAATATTCTTTACTACCTTGTATTATTCAGTACTGCGTGGTAAACTATATCCAAGAATTAGTATTGAACAATATTCAGTACCGTGAAAAGAGGTATAGTAATGAATGCACAATTTAAAAAAGGCGTATTAGAGCTCTGTGTTTTAGTTTTAATTTATAAAAAGGATCAGTATGGCTATGAGCTAGCGCAAAATATTTCAACAAGTATTGATTTAGCGGAAGGGTCATTATACCCGTTACTAAGGCGATTAACGAAGGAAGAGTATTGTACAACATATTTAGCTGAATCAAAAGAAGGACCGCCTCGTAAGTACTATCAATTAACCGAAAAGGGGAAATCATATATGGATTTTTTAGTAAACGAGTGGAAAATGTTCTCACATAACGTTGATGTGTTGATAAAGGAGGCGTTAGGGGATGAATAAAGACCAGTATCTTAAGGAGTTAAAACAACGGCTTGCTCCGCTTTCTAAGCAAGATCGGGATGAAATTTTATTTGATTATCAGGAACATTTTGATGTTGGGTTGCAAGATGGAAAATCGGAAATTGACATCATTAATGAATTAGGAACCCCTCATGAAGCGGCTGACAATATAATGGCAGAGATGTCTGTACCTAAACAGGAAGAACGAAAAAGTAGCTCAGATCATGTCCGTATGGTCTTTTTAGCCATCATTCTAATCATGGTTAACTTAATTTTTGTTGTTGGTCCAGCCATGGCTATTATAGTGGCCTACTTAAGCTTATACAGTGTTGTTTTGACACTTATTTTTAGTCCAATGCTGATTTTTTATTACACCGTTATACATGGTCTTGGGAATGCCATGGCAAGCTTTTTCGCCATGGGAATAGGTATTTCCTTAGGTGTGTTAATCGGTATTGGATTATTCTATGTAGGTAAATGGATTTATCAAGTGATTTTAATGTACATTAACTTCAATGTGAAGCTGGTTAGGGGGTATTAAGGTGAAAAAGGTTGCTAAGATTTCAGTTATTGTATTGGTCATTAGCTTCGTTGGACTTATGGTAACCATGATGGTTAGCGGTGATTCTGTAACGGATATGTTTTTAGGTAAGCGTGATTTAGTTGAGGATCACCAAACATTTAGTGGCGCTGATATTGAACGAATTGATTTGGATGTGCAAAATGCTAAAATTAATATTCAGCCGACAACGGAGCGGGATATTACTGTGGAATATAAAGGTGAAGTGAGCCCAATAGCGGGAGCAACAGACCAATTCATTGCTGACCAACAAGGGGATGAATTATCGATAAATAAAGAACAATTTCCGATGGCATTTATATTTAATCTTGGAACACATAATGAGATCAATTTGTATCTACCTGAGAAAACGTTTAAAGCTGTTAATTTGGATGTCGCAGCAGCTAAAATCGATGTTGTAGGTTTGCAAGCTAACCAGCTAGACATCGAAACAAGTGCTGGGAAAATTGATTTGGCCTCAATTAAAAGTAATCAAACGACGATTGAGTCATCTGCCGGAGCTGTCGATATTGACCAAATTACAGGTGATTTAGATGTTGATACGAGTGCAGGTCGAGTTGTCATTAATCTTGAAAAACTTGAACAAAACATTGACGTCGATTCATCAGTCGGTGAAGTGGTGATTAACACTTTAAAAACGCCAGACAATATGCGATTGGATTTTAGCGCAAGTGCTGGGAGTGGTGACGTAGAAGTACCTTTGGAATTTGATGTGAGGTCCCATAATCGCATCAAAGGTATAGTCGGTGATGGTGATTATAAAGTCTATGTTCGAACAAGCGCTGGGGCATTTAGGTTTAACGTGGTTGAATGATTATAAAACCCTCACACAGAAATATTGTGTGAGGGTTTAGTTTAGCTCAAAGCTTGATCTAAATCTTCTAATAAATCGTCAATATCTTCAAGACCTACAGAAATACGGATTAATCCATCGGTAATGCCTAATTCAAGACGGCGATCATGCGGGATTGAAGCGTGTGTCATTTTAGCCGGTACAGAGATTAAGCTTTCAACGGCCCCTAAGCTTTCGGCCAATGTAAAATAACGTAGTTTGGCTAAAACTTCATCCGCTTTTTCTCCTGAACCGACGTCGAATGAAATCATCGCACCAAAGCCTGACGATTGCTTTTTCATCGTTTCATGACCTAGGTGACTAGGAAGACCTGGATAATAAATATTTTCAACAACAGGATGTTTTTCTAGAAAATCGACAATAGCTTTTGTGTTTTGTTCATGCTCCTCCATACGGATACCAAGTGTTTTAATACCACGCATGAGAAGCCAGGAATCCTGTGGTCCAAGAATAGCTCCTGTTGAATTTTGAATAAAGTGTAAGTCTTCTCCGAGCTGCTCATCATTTACTACAACTAAACCAGCGACAACGTCACTATGTCCGCCTAAGTACTTTGTGGCACTGTGTAGTACGATATCAGCACCAAAACTTAGTGGGTTTTGGAAGTAAGGTGTTGTAAATGTGTTATCGACAATGGTTAATAGGTTATGCTTCTTAGCCATGTTCGCAGCTTCTTGAAGGTCTGTCACCTTAAGAAGCGGATTAGTCGGTGTTTCAATAAAAACGGCTTTCGTATTGTCTTGTATAGCCGATTCAATATTTTCTAATTGACTTGAATCAACAAAAGTAGCTTCAATACCTATACGGTTTAACACATTTGTAAAGACACGGTATGTTCCACCATAAACATCATCGGTTAAAACAACGTGGTCGCCACTATTAAAAAGCATCATTACCGATGTAATGGCAGCCATACCAGACCCGAAAGCAAAGCCACGTTTTCCGCCTTCAACATCTTTAATTAACTCTTCTAACGCATGTCGCGTTGGATTGCCTGTACGAGAATATTCAAAACCACGATGTTGACCGACAGAATCTTGTTTATACGTACTTACTTGGTAAATTGGAGTCGAAACCGCACCCGTTGTTTCATCTCCAAAAATACCACCGTGGATTAATTGTGTTTTCTTTCTCATTTAATCCCATCCTTCATATATTTGTTTACTCAAATAGCGTTCACTACTATCTGGGAAGACCGTGACTATGTGACTTCCCTTATCTGCCACTTCAGCCTCTTTTAAAGCAGCAGCAAAAGCAGAACCAGAGGAAGAAGCGACTAATAAACCTTCTTTTTGTGATAGTATTTTTAATTGCTTAAAGGCTTCCGCATCTGGAATGGTGTGAATTCCATCAAAGTAGTCTGTATCCATGTAATCAGGTAAAAATTCCATTCCAATACCCTCTGTTTCGTGTGGACCTGATTCGCCACCATTAAGAATAGAGCCTTCTGGTTCGACAATAGCTGTTTTTATATTGGAGTCTCGTTCCTTAAGATAGCGCGCCGTTCCCATAAACGTACCGCCTGTTCCAGCACCAGCTACAAAAACATCAATGTTACCGTTTAAGTCTTGATAAAGCTCAGGACCAAGTGATTTATAATACGTATTTGGATTAGCCGGATTAGAGAACTGAGCGGGGGAAAAAGAGTTTTCGATTTCAGTCTCAAGCTCTTTTGCCTTTTCAATCGCACCTTTCATACCATCTTCGGTTTTGGTATGAACAATTTTGGCACCAAGCGCTTTCATTAAGGTTTGCTTTTCGATGCTAAATTTCTCAGGAACGACAAACATAACGTTAAACCCTTGATTGACAGCGGCTAAGGCAAGTCCGATCCCGGTATTCCCAGCAGTCGGTTCAATAATCGTGCCCCCAGGTTTTAAATCATCTTTTTCCAGAGCATCTTTTAACAATTCAACACCCTGGCGATCTTTGACACTGCCGCCTGGGTTAAAGTACTCAAGTTTAGCAAAAATCCGACACTGGTTCGGGATGTCGATATGGGTTATTTCAAATAATGGTGTATGACCGATTAGATCTTGAATGTTTGATACGTAGTTCATTAATTATGCTTCCTCTCCGAACACGTCTTTCCATTCATCCTTATGATCAAGCATTTCTTGAGCGAGCTCTTTTGCACCTTCTAAGCTATGGTTGGCTGCCCAACCGCATTGAACTTCGTTGCATGCAGGAACTTCATCAGCCTCAAGAACGTCTCGGAAAGTTTTTTCTAAAACATCTAAAATTTCATCATAGTCATCATGATTGATAACAGATAAATAAAAACCTGTTTGGCAACCCATTGGACCAATATCTATGACGTTACCTAAGTGGTTACGAATGTTTTCCGCCATTAAGTGCTCAATGGAGTGGAGGCCATCCATTTCCATATGTGCTTGGTTGGGTTGTTTAAAGCGAATATCGTATTTGTGAATCGTATCACCGTTCTGTCCTTTAGTTATACCTACTAGACGGACGTAAGGTGCTCTTACCTTTGTGTGATCGAGATTAAAACTTTCAACGTTCATTTTTTTACTCATATCGAATACTCCTCTCAATTGATTTTAACTTTATGATAACGTATATATCATTTCTTAGCATGGATTAACCAAACAAAATCATTTAATTGTTTGAAACTAACTTGAAAGCCAGCTTTGGTGATGATATCTTCCATTTTCGGAAGGGTTGTATAGTACTCTCGCATCAAATCTTGTGCTAAATTGGAAAAGCCTTTCTCTTTAGCATCATCAATTGCTCGTTGGTGATGTGTATCATCCTTAAATAAAGTATCAGCAAATATGACCTCACCATCATCTACTAAAAGATGATGATATAGTTCGAAGGCTTGAGATTTTTCATCATCCGTTAAATGGTGGAACGCGTAGCTGCTTACAATATTGTGGACGTTTTCTGTTTTAGGAAAGTTCAAAAAGTCTCCATCCACCATCTTTGTATTTGGAAAACGGCTTTTTGCAATTTCAAGCATTCTTTCATTTGGCTCAATGCCAATCACGTCAATCTGTTTATTTAAGAGTTTTTCAAATAAATTTCCCGTCCCGACTCCAAATTCGATGGTTTTGCCTGATACCCGATCTGCTACGGCATCTAAAATCTCCTCATAATGTTCAAAAACAGATCTATATTCTATTTGTTGGCCAGAAACAGCATCTTGGTATGTGTCTGCCCATTCATCAAATATATGCATAAATTCACGACCCAATGCACTTCACCTCATTTATATAGTATTCCTACCTGTTTAATAGGAATTATATTCTTTAATATTATAACATGTGCGTGTGTAAACAATCAAAAAAGGTTTCTTTCTCAAAAGGACGCCTGCGGAAAGCGAAGTGTATTTCAACTGCTTTGTTGAAAAGCAACATAGAATACGAAAGCAGTCTTTCTCAAAGTCGCTTTATTTTTTCTCAAAACCATCACATGAGTGCTCAAAAAAAAATAACTGAGGGACGGGATGCCCTCAGTTATTAGACTTAAATATGATTTTTTCGGTTGGCAAATGGATTAACAGAACCGACATATTGATTTAGTTCCGAAGCGCCCTCAATCGCATTTGTGATAAACGTTTTAGCTGAACGGATTGCTTCAAGTGGTTCTTGGCCTTTAACGATATATGCCGTAATCGCAGAAGCGAACGTACAGCCAGCACCATGCGTGTATGTCGTATCAATTTCGTCCGTTTCGATCAAAGTGAATTCATCGCCATTGTAGAAAACATCAACGGCTTGATCACTTTCAACCTCAGAGCCACCTTTTACGATGACGTTTTGAGCACCTTGTTCATAAATTCGTTTCGCAGATTCCTTCATTTCTTCAACCGTCGTAATGTTAGACATACCCGCTAACTGACCGGCTTCAAATAGGTTGGGTGTCGTAACAAGTGCTTTTGGCACCAATACATCACGGAGAGCTTCGGCGTTTTCAGGATGTAACGCCTCATCCTGTCCTTTACAAACGAGAACAGGGTCAATGACAGCAGAAAGATTATGCTTGGTAATCACATCTGCTGCAAGCTCGATGACGTCCGCTGTTGGCAGCATCCCCGTTTTCATAATATCAACTCCGACACCATTTAAAATGGTATGAAGCTGCGCTTTTACGGTTTCTATATCAATTGGGTATACGTCGTGAGCCCAATTGGTAGAAGGGTTTTGTGCCACAATGGTTGTGAGAGCCGTCATCGGATAAATACCAATTTCCTGAGAAGTTTTAATATCAGCTTGAATGCCAGCGCCACCACTAGTATCTGAACCTGCTAAAACTAATGCTTTTTTCATGGGACTCCCTCACTTTCATTTCTCTTCATTCGTATTGTAAGGCAAATTCACGGGCCTGACAAATAAGTTATTTCACTAAAACATTATGATGTCGAGTGCTTTGTTTTCGACGGTACATTTGATTTAGTATGGTCTTCTCGCCATTTCAGTAAGAATAAGGCGACACCGCAAGCCATTAGCATAAAACTCGTCATGATAAAGACCGTCGAAATACTATACCAGCCGGCAACTACACCACCGAGTGCAGGGCCGATTACGTTTCCTAGAAAACGCAGGCTCGTGTTATAGCCGATGACTTCGCCTTGCATCGCGACTGGTGCCTTTTGACGAATAAACGCCATGCGGACAGGGTTTAGCCCGCCTAACGTGACACCGAGTAGGAATCGGACAACGATTAACTGCCAGACAGCTGTCACAAAGGCTCCAGGAAGATAAACGATACCAGCACCTAATAAAAGTAGCATCAGAATTTTGATATAACCGAATGTATCACCTAGCCTCCCCCAGCGCCGGGTCATTAGTAAGTTTCCGAGCCCTGTAATGGAAAAGGCGATACCCGAGATGAGTGCGATATTTTCTGGACCATTGAGTTCACTGACATATAACGCCAGAATCGGCTGTACGGCAAAGTGCGCCACTTGAATAAACATGGATAAAATAATAACAGAAACTAACATCGGCTGTTTAATGATAAATTGAAAAACTTCTTTTCTAGAATAATTTTGCTGTTCATTTTCTTCATCTTGAACTCGGAATTCTTTAACCCCAAAAAGAACAAATAAACCTGCCAAAAAGATCGTTCCTGATGTCATTTGAAAGGCTTGAGCATAGCCAAATGAATCAGCTAATACACCCCCTAATAGAGGTCCCATTAACGTACCGGTGACGTTTCCGGTTTGCAGGGTACCTAAGACACGGCCTGATATTTTTTTCGGAGTTTGGGTTGAAATTAAGGCTTGAGATGTCGGGATGAAACCGGTAAACACACCCATAACCAAACGTAGTAAAAATAATTGAAAAACAGATTGAACCATACCCATTAAAAAGATACTAACAGCTAAGCCAAATGCTGCTGTGATTAAAATAGGTTTTCGTCCAAATTTATCGCCAACTCGCCCCCAAATAGGTGAGACGACAAAGGCGGTTAAAAAGGTAATCCCGAACGTCCAGCCAGCCCATGTTTGCACATAATCATCTGAAAAATTGCCAAAGGTTTCGATATAAAGTGATAAAAATGGCATGACCATGGTCATGCTACCTGCAATAAAAAAATTGGCGAACCACATGATCGCCAAATTACGTTTTCCTAGAGACTCTTGTTCCAATGTTGACCCTTCCTTCTGATGTTTCGGATACCGATTATTTCGTTAATCTAAATAATAGCAAAGAACGATATATTTGTCGATTGGAATGATCAAATTTTTAGAAATTTTCATAAGGCCTTGACTTAAATAAACAAGATAATCTCACTCCCAATATGATTGGTGAGTGAGATTAGGGTTCCCCATATATTAACTAAAAATCAAATAAATCTCCTGATAGATAGCGCTCACCTGTATCAGGGGCAATGACCACAACAACTTCATCAGGCTGTTTTTGTTTAGCGACTTCAATCGCGGCATAACATGTAGCACCGGCAGATGGGCCAACTAAAATACCCTCTTCTCTTGCTAAACGACGGGCTACTTTATAAGCTTGATCATCGTTTATTCGAATGATTTCATCGCAAACATCGAGGTTTAATGTATCTGGGATAAATCCAGGGCTTGTTCCGACAAGCTTGTGTTTACCTGGTTGACCGCCCGAAAGAACAGGAGAGCCATCAGGTTCAACCACATGCACGGTTAAATCGTTATAAACTTTCTTTAACTCCTCACCTGTACCCGTAACAGTACCTCCAGTTCCAGAGCTTGCGACAAACGCCGATAGCGGTTTACCAAGGTAATCCATCGCTTCTTTAATTTCCTTTGCAGTCGTATGACGATGGGCATCTGGATTAGCCTGGTTTTCAAATTGCATTGGCATAAAACTATTTGGAATTTCATCTAGTAATTCCCTTGCCTTTTCGATGGCTCCTGGCATTTTCTGATCACCAGGTGTTAAAAAGACCTCAGCACCGTAAGCTTTGAGTAAATTTATCCGCTCTTTTGACATGGTATCAGGCATGGTGAGAATGGCTCGATAACCACGGGCAGCTGCGTTCATGGCAAGGCCAATTCCTGTGTTACCACTTGTTGGTTCAATAATGGTGGATCCTTCTTTCAATAAGCCTTGTTTTTCAGCTTCAACAATCATATTAAAAGCAGCCCGGTCTTTGACGCTACCACTTGGATTAAACAGTTCTAATTTAACATAAATATCAGCACCGCCTGCTGGATTTAAGCGATTTAGTTTAACTAATGGTGTATCACCGATTAATTCAGCAATATTATTGACAACACGCATCTTTCCACATCCTTTAGTTCTTTTTCTATTCATAGTTTACCAATAGGAAAAAGTCGAATTCAACATTCGTGATTTATTATAGTTTATCATAGCTGCAGATATTTTAACCTTAATTGTGTGTTAAGATAAAAGAAAAAAGGTGAGTGACAGTGCATGTCTTTTAAAGATGAAAAGGGAATTCATACGGATTTTAAAGAACGGATGACCTACGGGGATTATTTAGATTTAGAATCAATTTTAAATTCGCAACACCGGCTGTCGAATCACCATGATGAAATGCTCTTTATTATCATTCATCAGGTTAGTGAATTGTGGCTCAAACTAACGATACACGAGATTAAGGCGGCATCCGATGCGATACGGAAAGAAAAATTTGATAGCGCTTTTAAAAAGCTAGCGCGCGTATCAAAAATTCAAAACCAAATCATTCAAGCGTGGGATGTATTAGCAACGATGACACCGGCTGAGTATTTGGAGTTTCGAGATTATTTGGGGCAAGCTTCAGGTTTTCAATCTTATCAATATCGTATGGTTGAGTTTGCACTCGGGTATAAGACAGAACACGTTTTAAAAATTTATGAAAAGGATCCTGAGTTACTTCAGGAGCTTCAAGAAGCTTATGAAGCGCCAGGATTATACGATTTTGCGATAGAAGCACTTGCGAAGGCAGGCTTTGACATTGATTCTGAGGTACTAGAGCGTGATTTGACGAAAACTTATGAAGCTAATGAAAGTGTAGAACAGGCTTGGATTGAGGTTTATCAGAACGTTGATCAATATTGGGATTTATATGAGCTTGCTGAAAAACTCGTTGATATTGAAGATTGGATGCAGCAGTGGCGCTTCCGTCATATGAAGACAGTTGAACGGATTATTGGCCATAAACAAGGAACAGGCGGCTCATCAGGCGTCGGCTATTTAAAAAAGGTGCTTGATCACTACTTTTTCCCAGAGTTGTGGAATATACGTACGAAGTTATAAGAGGAAAGGCCTCGCTGTTGCGAGTCCTTTTAATTAAATTCTCATAAATTGTAATTGTCCAAGTTTGTTAAGTTTTTGTCCAAGTTTACCGGCGAATTATCCAAGTTATTAATCTTTTTGTCCAAGTTCCATACAAAATTGTTCAAGTTAGGCCATTGATTGTTCAAGTTTATCTTGGGTTACATTTTTTAGCAAACCTAGTCCAAAGTCTCTAAAATAGCACGAACAGGACTGCCATCCGCACCTTCAATATTAAGCGGGAGCGCGGTTAATCGGTAAATGCCTGGGTCGACATCTGATAGTCGTAAGCCTTCTAATATGTGAACGCCATTTTTCAATAACGCGTGGTGGGTGTCTAAGGTTTTACTATCTAATGGATCGACGGATGGTAAATCAACGCCGAGTAACTCAATCCCGTTTTTTAAGAAAAATGATCCGAGCTCAGGGTCGATCACAGGGATTTGCGTTGGGAACTCATTGCCCGTCCATGTTTCCGTTTTGAGTAAAACGCGTCTGATATTAGATAAATTAAGTCCTTTGAAATCATCTGTTGTGATTTGTCCTTTTGTCGAGACATCAATGACTAAGGCATTACCTACGAAAACCTCGAGTGGCAGTTTTTCAATCGTCATACCATCCGATTTAAAGTGAAACGGTGCATCGACATGTGTTGCCGTGTGACAGCTCGTTGTAAACTGTCCAACGTTAACGGATCCTGTTTCCTCTTGTGACCAGGTTAATTCATAGGAAAAAGGCGTGTCCCCTGGCCAGGTAGGCGTATGGCTATTTAACAAACGAGAAATATCGATAATCATGCAATCCCCCCTTAAGCGATAATGTCGCGCTCATTTTTGTATTGCTTATACGTTTGATTTTCCATAATATCTTTAATCGTCATCACCGTTTGATAAACATCGTGATAGGAGACGTAAAAAGCGACAGGTGCCAATCGAATCACATTTGGGGCACGGAAATCCGGGATAATATGATGATCTTTTAGAGCCTTACAAATACTGGCGGCCTCTTTATGTTCAAGGCAAACATGCCCTCCACGATGCTCATCATCACGCGGATTCCCTATTGTAAAACCATATTCTGATAAAAGTTCATCGACTAAATACATAAGATAAGATGTTGCATTTAATGACTTTTGCCGAATAGCCTCTATGCCGACTTCATTAAACAATTCCAACGAACCAATAAGCGGTGCCACACTTAAAACATGAGGGGTTCCGATTTGGAAGGCGCCAGCGCTTTCAGCTGGGGTAAAATCATGCTCCATATCAAATTGTTTTTGCTTATCCGATCCGAACCAACCAGCCAGTTTCGGCTCAGTATCAAAATGCCTCTCATGGACGAAGAGTCCTGCCACACCACCAGGGCCGTTGTTCACGTATTTGTAATGACACCAAAACGCAAAATCGGCACCGACTTCATGAAATTGATGAGGAATCGCACCGACTGAATGGCAGCCGTCCCAACCGATTAAAATATCGCGTTCGTGGGCAGCCTTTGTTAAGCGTTCAATGTCTAACAGCTGACCACTTCGATATAAAACGGTAGGCAGCACCACTAATGCGATATCATCACCCATCGCGGCGATAATATCTTCTTCATCTAAACTTCTACCATCACGACTTTTAACCCGAATGAGGTGTTCATCAGGGTCTAATCCGTGTAGTTTTATTTGACTTTTTAACGCATAAATATCAGATGGGAAATTCAATTCATCCGCGAGAATTTTAGTACGCTTACCTTTTGGTTGATAAAAGGTGGCGACAAGCTGATGTAAATTGGTTGTCGTCGATCCTGTCACGACAACTTCCTCAGGCTTTGCACCGACTAAAGGGGCGGCTTTTTCACCAAGGTTTTCGGATAAATAAAACCATGGGTAGTCACCTTGAGTCCAACCGTCAATTCCATATTTCTTCCAAGCATTCATAACGTTAAGGACGGATTGTTCGGCCCGCTTGGACATAAGGCCCAGCGAATTACCGTCCATATAAATTTGATTGGCTTTTATGTAAAATTCGTCTTTATAACCCTTTAGTGGGTCTTGTGCGTCTAATTGTTTAGCAAACTCTTCTGTGATATCAAACATCGTAAATCCCTCCTTCATTCAATATATCATAGATTTCTTTAAAAAACTTGGTCAACATAGGTTTGCGTTAAAGTACTCGAATAGTTTTTTGAGTATTCGAAGCTTATGTTGGGGATTCAGCGTAGGTATTGGGGAATCGGAACAGGTAATTGGGCATTCAGAGTTCCTCATTGGGCAAAAAATCAGTTTTATTGGGGAATTATCGTTGATCATAGGGGAATCATCGGTTGTTATGGGGCACTCACAGTGGTTCTTTGGGGAATTAGGATAGAGCATTGGGGTTTTAATCGTGCCCACTGGGGTTTCAGAGTACTCACTCAATCACACCATAAAAAAGGTGAGAGGAAACACCCACTCACCTTAGACCGTAAACGTTTGCTTTAATAATTTTTGGAAAATCGTTAAGTTGCTTGGTTTTGCAAAATAATAGCCTTGGAAATAGTGACAGTTTAATTGCTTTAAGTACTCAAGTTCATGTTTCGTTTCGATCCCCTCAGCAATGATTGGGATTTCAAGTTCATTTGTAAAGTTGATAATCCCTTTAAGAATTGCTTGATTACGTTGGTTCTCATGAATGTTTTGAATAAACTGGCGGTCAATTTTAAGAAAATCAATATTGAATAAACTTAAGTGAGCAATCGACGAATAGCCTGTCCCAAAATCATCAAGGGCGAAACGGATGCCTATTTTTCTAAATTCTTCAATCGTTTTAGTGACGATATCTGGGTCGTGAATTAATGTGGTCTCCGTTATCTCAAATATAATATGATTCGCATTGATTTGAAAGTGCTTAAGCGTTTCAACTACATTACTTTTAAACGATTGTCTTAAAAAGCGTTTAGGCGATACATTGTTTGTGACACTTAGTTTAATATTGTATTTTTCCCGCCATTGTTGGATCGTTTCACATGTTTTCTGTAAAACAAAATGATCGATTTGATGGATGAAACCAGACCGTTCAGCTATCGGAATAAACACGTTTGGTGGAATATAACCATGAACCGGATGTTTCCAGCGTACTAGTGCTTCAGCCAGTCTAATATTTGAATGGGAGCCTTCAATAATTGGCTGAAGGTATAGCTCCAACTGATCATTTTCAATCGTAAAGTTTAATTCTTGTTCGAGCTGAAAATCATTATAAACCTCTTGATCGACGCTATATTCGTATATTTGCCACGCGTTTTTACCAGTGTCTTTAACGAAATAGACCGCACGATCGGCATTATTTAATAGTTCGTTTAAAGATGACCCATGATCTGGATAGCGACTGATCCCGATACTTGACGTTACCTGAAGCTGGTATTCATCAATCATCATTTTACGTTGTAAAGATTCTTTGAGTCTTGATGCGATATCATCGATGGTTTCACCTTGATGGAGTTTATTAATGGCAATTATAAATTCATCGCCGTTTAAACGAGCGGATATCCCGCGGTCTTCAACAATATTTTCTATCTTAGTCGAACTCATGACTAAGACTTTATCGCCGATATCATGCCCAAGTGAGTCGTTAATCGATTTAAAATTATCTAGGTCTAAATAAATGATCCAAAACGGTTGTCGTTTATGATTTAAAATGAGCTTTTGGATAAATTGTTCGAAGTTGCGGCGGTTTTTTAGACCGGTTAAATGGTCGTGGTTAGCGATGAACTCCATCTGTTGTTCGTAAAGCTTGCGGTCAGTAAAATCGACTAAAATGCCGTCGACCTGTGTAACTTTACCGTTTTCATCAAAAATCGGAATCGCTTGTTCTTCCACCCATTTAATTTGAGAGTTACGCGAAATAATGCGGTAATCATGCTTTACTTTGTCCCCGCGCAATACCCGTCTTCGATTTAGTGAAAACTTCTTCAAATCAGCTGGGTGAATAAATGACGCCCAATTAAAATCATCACGGTAGACATGTTCACGTTTGACATTAATCATGCGTTCAATACCTTTAGACACATAGTCGAGACGCTTGTTATCAAGGTTAAAGGAACAGACGATCATGTCTAATGAATCATATATTTTTTGTAAACGGTCTTGATTAGCCTCGAGGCTTACTTCCATATCACGCAGCTTTGTAACGTCTTGGACAATGCCGACTAAGCGCGTTAACTTGTTGTTATCGTCGAAAATGCCATCAGCACGTGCATGAAGAATGCGTACGTCGTTTTGCTTCGTCACAATTTTATAATCCATTTGAAAGCTTGTCCCATGGATTAAAGCTGAGTCAAAGGCATTCTTTAGCTGATCGTGATCATCAGGGTGTGTCATGTTATAGATTTTCCCAAGGTCTAAGGGTTCTTCTTTCCACTCTTCACGATCATAAATCTTATAAATTTGATCAGACCAGTAAACACCGTATGTATCAACATTAATCTCCCAGCTACCAATATCCGCAACTGTTTGAGTGGAAATTAATTTCTCTTTAATATCTGAAATCTCTTGTAAATGACGTTCTGTCTCTATGAGGTCATGGACAATCGTATAAAAACCAATCACATGTTGATTTTGTATAACTGGTGTACTGGTCACTTTTACCGGTAGCTCGAAGCCAGTTTGGTGTAAAAATTTTGTGTAATGGTTGATAGTATGTCCAGTTAGAACATTGTCAAAGTAGTCTTTTATTTCTTGACGATAATCTTGTGCCACAAACTGATCTATTTGTCTTCGATATAAATCGGATTCATCGTAATTGAGCATATGTAAAAATTGATGATTATAATCTATGATATGACCATGCCGGTCTATCGTCACAATTCCATCGGGAAAGTTTGCAAAAATATCTTGATAAATCTGTAGGTGTGAATAGTCGTGGTGGGTTAAGCTTAGCGCTGATTGAACCGTTAAATCCATTCCGGTCATATACATACCCCACATCTTTTTTTAGTCTATTTATCCTAGTCAAATATACTTATTTTAGTATAACATATTCATGATTTTATGCCTATATTTGTCGAATGGTTTGTAAAGGTAATTTAATACTAGAATAGAGTAGAAAGCGTTATAATAGTATAGAAAGGATCAATAGAAAAGGAGTAGAGTGATGCGAATAGTTTCTATAGTATTAAGTGTCTTATTGTTATCAGGTTGTGGGTTAATAGAAGAGGTTAATCAAACAGTGGATTATGGCAAAAAAACAACACAATATATTGAAACGATGATCGGGTTTCAAAATGATGTCTCAGGTTATTTAAACCAGGATCAATTAACGACTGAAGACTTAGAACAGTTAAAAGGGATTATGGATGATATTGAAGCTGAAGCGGAATCATTTAATGAGATAGAGCCACCAAGTATTGCTGAAGGTGTGCACGGTCAGATAGAAAATCAGAACGATCAAATTTTACAAGCGATCGATGAGGCGAATAGTCAAATAGATCAAGGTGAGTTTGATCCAAATGCATTTCAAGATTTAGAGATTGTTCAATCATTGCAAAAGTTAAATGAATACAAAGATCAAGTTGATCAATTCATGAATTAGGATAAAAGGGGCTGAGATAAAACTTTATTAAAAACATAAAATCCGAACTAGATTCAATTATTCATGAATGAGTTCAGATGTTATTCACTACGTCAAAATGCTTCGCTTGCCGCGGGCACGGCTCGAGCCTCCTCGGCAGAAAAGCGCTGCCTGCGGGGTCTCGAGACTCGTGCTGTTCCCGCAGGCGTCTACGCATTTTGACTCCGTTCATTTTTAATTATATTAGATGATATTGTTCGCCTTTCATCACCCTCTAGATATTTTTGCCCCAACCACATTAATCTTGAGTCATAGTCGTTTCTGCAACGTTGATATGGTTTAAGCTTTGTTCTAAATCACTCCAAATATCCTCCCAGGCTTCTAAGCCACAGGACATTCGGATTAATGTGTTGGAAATACCCATTTTTTCACGACGATCTTCTGGAACCACTGCGTGTGTCATCGTCGCTGGGTGTTGAATGATGGTTTCAGCATCACCAAGGCTTACTGCAATCTTTAAGAATGATAGTCGATTTAAGAATTCCTGTGCCTCTTTTTTACCACCACGAATTTCAAATGAAATCACACCTGCGCCAAGACGCATTTGTTTTTTCGCAATATGGTAGTCAGGATTGTCAGGGTCAAATGGGTAATAAACTTGAGTAACTTTAGGATGTGCCTTAAGCTGTTCTACGACTTTTTCTGCGGTTTCGGAGTGACGTTCCATGCGAATGGGTAATGTTTTTAACCCTCTTAAAAGTAACCAAGCATCAAAAGGCGACATGACGCCACCGACGTCTTTTTGAGTAGTCATGGCCACTTCAGAGATAAATTCTTCTTTTCCAATTAATAGACCCGCAACGACATCACCGTGTCCACCGATGTATTTAGTAGCACTGTGAATTACGATGTCACAGCCTAGATCGAGTGGTCGTTGTAAGTATGGGCTCGAAAAAGTATTATCGACAACAACTGGTATTTCGTATTCTTTGGCAACACGCGCAACCATTTCAAGGTCTATAACTTTCATCGTTGGATTGATCGGTGTTTCGACATAAATACAGCTTGTTTCAGGTCGAATGGTTTCACGAATTTGTTCTTCACTTTCCATTGAGATATAGTCTGATTGAATATCATACTTATCTTCCATCATCGATAATAAACCAAATGTGCACCCGTAAAGTCCTTGGGAGCATAAAATATGATCATGAGCTTTTGTTAACGCAATGAGTGTCGCAGAAACAGCAGCCATTCCTGATGAAAAGCCAAGCGCTGCTTCTCCATTTTCCAGGGCCGCGATTCTGTCCTGCAGTGTACTGACTGTCGGGTTGCCTAAACGGCTGTAAACGAAGCCTGCTTCTTCACCAGCGAATCGTTTTTCCCCTTGTTCAGCTGATTCAAACGTGAACGTTGAAGTTTGAAAGATTGGTGATGATAGACTTCCTAAGTGTTCTTTTGAGTCGTAGCCAACGTGTACAACTTCGGTTTCAAAGCGTCTTTCCTTCATCGATAATGCCCTCCCTTTTGTAATTAACAAGCAAAATTTATCTGATTACCAATATTGTAACATAAAAGTTGAAAGCGCTTTCTTTTTGAGGGAGAAAAAAGTGGAATAATGATTATCCCACTTTTCGATGTGACCGTATTCGTTCATACGAATATAAAATTAAGCCAATCCATATTAAGATAAACGTGATGGCGTGGACCGATGTAAAGGCTTCGTTAAATAGGAAGACACCTAGTAATAGCATAATCGTTGGGGCAAAATATTGTAAAAACCCGACAAGGGATAATGGAATGCGTTTGGCACCCTGACCGAATAATAGGAGTGGAACAGCGGTTGCTACGCCTGTACCGATTAGAATGAGTCCATCAAGTGAAAAGCTTAATGAGCCAACATCAATCACATCAAGGTACACAATATAAACTAATGCAATCGGTATCACGATTAAGGTTTCGATTGCTAATCCGAAAATGGCATTAAGATCGACAACTTTTTTAATTAATCCATAAATCGCAAAGGAGATCGCCAAACCTAAAGCCGCCCAAGGAACGGATCCAAAATTCCAGGTCATATAAAACACACCCGCGAAAGCGAACGCAATCGCAATCCATTGTAACTTTGAAAAACGTTCTTTTAAAAAGATAAAACCAAAAAAGATACTAATAAGTGGGTTTATGTAATAGCCTAAGCTAGCGTCTAAGACATGATCATTATTGACAGCCCATATAAAAAGTACCCAATTTAAACTTATAATAATACCAGCAGCGGCGATACCAAAGAATTTTTTCTTATCAGAGATAATCTTGCGCCACTCGTTAATAAATAGTCTCCAGCGCCGAATGACGATAATGAGTACAATCATAAAAACAAAAGACCATATGACACGATGAGCTAAAATTTCCCAAGATGAAATATGCTCAGCTAGCTTCCAATAAAGCGGCAGAAATCCCCAAAGAATATAAGCACCCATAGCATAGAGGGTTCCGATTCGTTCTTCTGTCATGTTTATCTCTTCTTTCTGTATATGATTTCTGAATTTTATTATAGCTTATAAGATTTTGCAATTAATAGGCTTATCGTTGTCGTTTAAATAAAAATTTCGATAAGATGAAAATAGACAGGAGGGCTTTTAATTTGAATATTCATATTGAAGATCAAGCAATTGAATGGTTCATGGATGAAATGGATTTAGACGAGGGAGATGTCGTCCGGTTTTATCCTAAGTATGGTGGAACAAGTGTGTTTCAGGATGGTTTTTCCGTTGCGATGGACTTAAGCCGCGCCAATAAACCGACAGTTGAGACGGAGAAGCAGAATATTTCATTTCAAATTGATGAGAAGGATGTCTGGTTTTTCAAGGACCAAGACCTATATATCGGCTTAAAAGGTGGCGAGGTTGCTTATTCAAATGAGCCAATAAATGAGTAGGGGGATATCGATGGCTTGGACAAGGGAGGAAGCCTTTGATTTTTTAAAAACGGTATATACGGATGACGTGATGCAGGATGAAAAACGACGTGTGTTCAAAATGTTAAATCGTCAATTATATGAACGTTTGGATGATTTGGCGATTAACCAGGCCTTATCAGAACGATCAGAAAAGCAGTTACGATTGTTTAAAGAGTTTACGTTTATGCCAGGCGATAATATTTTTCAGTCGATGCGCTATTTGTTTTTAATGGCGCGGGGTGAAAAAGAACGTGATCGACGTACAACGGAAGAACACTTAAATCGAATTTATCAATCGCTTTTTCAAGCTGCGGCAATGAAAAATCCTGTGATCCCAGACTCATTTTGGGAGACACCATTGGGAATAGCCTGTACCATCGCAGAAAAAGGTGTCGAAGCGGTGTATCCAATTCTAGATGAGATGACCTAAATCATGAATCCTACATTTATCATCATGTGGTGATTGTGGAGTAAAGCAATCGAACTGTTCCCTTGCCCGGTTTTCATAGACATTTTTGTTAACGACTATACCAATTTTAGACTAGCTAGGTAAATAGTCAAAAACCCCAATAGAATTCTGAAATACACCGATAGAAATTCAAAAAACACCGGTAGAATTCCGAAATACACCGATAGAAATTCAAAAAACACCGATAGTGCCTATATATACACCGATAGAAAAAACAATTCCCTTCCCATTTTCCGTTATGGGGAGGGATTTTTCAGTATAGGATGACTAAAAGTATTTTGAAAGCCAATTTTTTCACAATGGATGTAGGTATATCGATATGTTTTTGTTATAATATAAAGGTTGAGTTAGTATTCGGTTACATCAACGAATCCTTAAAGGAAAAATACTCGTATATTTTTCTTTGCATACAGAATAGGAGAGTTTTTATGCAAGAGAATAAAGACATTCGCAACATCGCGATTATCGCCCATGTTGACCACGGAAAAACAACGTTAGTCGATCAGTTGTTACATTATTCAGGAACGTTTCGCGAAAATGAAAACGTCGATGAACGTGCCATGGATTCAAATGATATAGAAAAAGAGCGCGGGATTACGATTTTAGCGAAAAATACAGCCATCAATTATCATGATACGCGGATCAATATTTTAGATACACCAGGACACGCCGATTTTGGTGGTGAAGTGGAACGTATTATGAAAATGGTAGATGGTGTTCTACTTGTCGTCGATGCTTATGAAGGTGTCATGCCGCAAACACGTTTTGTGTTGAAAAAAGCATTGGAAGATAAGCTAAAACCAGTTGTTGTGTTAAATAAAGTTGACCGCCCGAACGCAAGACCGGAAGAGGTAGTTGATGAGGTGCTGGATTTATTCATCGAGCTAGGTGCTGATGATGATCAGCTTGAATTCCCAGTTGTTTATGCCTCAGCGATAAACGGAACTTCTGGTGAAGAGCCTGAAAAACAAAATGAAACGATGGAGCCAGTTTTCAACATCATCTTAGATCACGTACCAAAACCAGAACGTGATGTCGATGCACCACTTCAATTCCAAATTACGATGCTTGATTATAATGATTATGTCGGTCGTATTGGTGTCGGTCGTGTTTATCGGGGAAGGATAAAAGTGGGTGAGCATGTCGCCTTGATGAAAAAAGACGGTAGTATGAAGAAATATCGTGTGACAAAGTTGTTTGGTTTTATCGGTTTAAAACGAACTGAAATACAAGAAGCGGAAGCAGGCGATATTGTTGCCGTTGCCGGGATGGAAGATATTAACGTTGGTGAAACGGTTTGTGACTTAGAGAATCCGGATGCGCTACCAATTCCGCGTATTGATGAACCAACGCTACAAATGAAGTTTGTCGTCAATAACAGTCCATTTGCTGGTCGTGAAGGTAAATATATGACAGCTCGCCAAATTGAAGAACGCTTGATGACGCAACTTGAAACGGACGTTAGTCTTCGCGTAGAAGAGACAGAATCCCCTGATGAGTGGATTGTTTCCGGTCGTGGAGAATTGCATTTATCTATTTTAATTGAAAACATGCGCCGTGAAGGCTTTGAACTACAAATTTCTAAGCCACAGGTTATTATTAAAGAAGTCGACGGTGTTAAGTGTGAACCAATGGAGCGTGTTCAAGTTGATGTTCCAGAAGAGTACCAGGGTGCTGTTATGGAATCGCTTGGTGAGCGTAAGGGAGAAATGCTTGATATGGTTAATTCGGGAAATGGTCAAGTTCGTCTTGAATTTAAGGTGCCATCTCGTGGCTTAATTGGTTATGCGACAGAGTTTATGACCCAAACACACGGTTTTGGTATTATTAATCATACGTTTGACTCCTATGAACCAACTGTAGGTGGCCGAGTTGGTGGTCGCCGCCAAGGTGTTTTAGTATCACAAGAAAAAGGTAAAGCGACTAACTACAGTATTTTGGCACTTGAAGACCGCGGTTTGATTTTTGTACAGCCTGGAACAGAAGTGTACGAAGGTATGATTGTCGGTGAGCATAATCGAGAGAACGATTTAACGGTTAACATTACGAAAGAAAAAGCATTAACCAATGTTCGCTCAGCACATAAAGACAATACACAAACCATTAAGTCGACACGTCAATTAACTTTAGAAGAAGCAATTGAGTATTTAGATGATGATGAATATTGTGAGGTAACCCCTGAGTCGATTCGTTTACGTAAGAAGATTTTAAATAAAGGTGAACGTGAACGTGCCGAGAAGAGAAAACAGAAAGCATAATGAGAAAAATCCGTTGCTGAGTCAACGGATTTTTTCATGAAAAACTTATTGAAAATGTGGATCCATTAAAAGGCGGTCGAGTTCTTCCATATGTTCGGTTTCATCTGCGATCATATCATCCATCCTATTAGCCAATTCAGTGAGCTGTAGTTCTTCAGCTAATTGTTTACGCTCTTCATAACGTTCGATCGTTGCTTTTTCAGAATCCCTGGCAGCTTCTAGCATTTTTTTAACTTCTGTTTCTTGTGGGACAGGCGCAACATCCGTTGAGGGTGTTCCTCCTAATGATTTAATTTTTTCCGCTAAGTAGAGTGCGTGTCCTTGCTCGTCTGAAATCTCACCTTCGAAAAAAGGCTTTAACGTTGAACGATACAAGCCCGAAACGACAGCCGCATTGTTCGTATACATGATTGCAGCTGCGTATTCATTCCTTAAATCCTCATTGAGTCCGTCAATAAGTGTTTGCATTTTTTCATCCATTATCATTATCACCCTTTTCATAAGATGCTTCTAATAATGGTATTCCCCAAGTTGTATAAGTTAAACATAGAAAAGAACCCGCCGTTAATGGCGAGTTCTTTCCATTTAAGAAACTTGGCGCTTAAATAATTTGTTGATTTCGTGATCTATTTTCTTTAAGAAAACATCTTTACCGCTGTTTTGGTATTTAACTAACGCTTTGTTAATATGATGGATAGCTGAACGGATATGCTGCTCAGTATTTCCATTTGTCTGAATGACTTCAGTTAATTCTTGTTCGAGAATGTTTAAGGCTTCTTCGTTACCAAGTTCGTCAGCCAGGTCAACGATATAATCTGATGAAAATTCAAATTCGGTTTGTTCGACAATGTCGTCAGCATCTCTAGGCATGATTTTATATTCATCAAAGTTGTAGGTTAAAACACCCGTGATGGCATCATAGGCTTGACCTGTATCAACTAAATCTGTGTCAGAGTCGATCACAAATGAACCTTCGCTATCATGTGCCTGATAGTTGTGATTTCCATCAACATCTTCTACGGTAACGTTTTTAATCGTAACGAGTTGCCCTTCTAATGATTCACCTATATCATCGGATGTAATAAGCTGAGCTTCAGGGACACCCACATTTTCCTCAACTAGCTCTACGTTTTGATCACTTGGTTGTAGCTGAAGTAAACCGAAGTAGTCTTCGATCCGCGCCATAGTGCTTACTTTGTCTCCGACTTCTGTACCGAAATCATTAGCACGAACGACTATTCCAGCCGTATCATCTTGAATATAGTAATTATATTTTCCGCCGGCATAAAAGGCAGCGGTAATAATACCTTCAATGTGTACGCGTGTATCCAAGCTAGCTTCACGTGCCGATTGAATCGATTGAATGGGAAGATCATCAATGACATCGTCTTCGCTACGAGGCATGACTTTAAACTCGTCAAAGTTGTAATCGACAATACCAATCAATTCATCATAGGTTTCACCGACCTCTAAAAATCCTGCATCATTGTCGATGACAAACTCACCATCAGCATCGCGGGCTTGATAATCGTCATGCTGATTGACGGATAAAATTTCAACGTCTTCTAGTTTAACAAGTTGAGCTTCAAGGTCTTCACCAATTTCATTAGAACTAATAAACGTTGGTTCAATTGGCGTGCTATCCTCTGCTAGTACTTCAGCACTACTTGCGATAATTTGCAGCATGCCGTAGTATTCCTCGGTAACACCCGCAGCTTGGATTTCATCCCCAACACTAGCGTCAAGGTCACCTGTACGAACGACTATTCCAGCTGTATGGTCTTGAACATAATAGTTCGTTAATCCGCCACTTTCAACGATATGGGTGACCGTACCTTCTATGAGAACGTTGGAACCAAGCTCTGCTGTTCGAACCTCTGCAATAACTGGTTCATCCCGTTCAAAGGCTGGCTCATACCCTTCGTTTAAGGCTGTTAATTCGTCCTCAAAGAAAATCCGTACCTCGACGGGAACTTCAGCCCAATCGTCTGGTTGATAATAATAGCCTGTTTCAGAGTTAGCGACAAAACGATGAAATTCATCGTCATCATATCTGTTACGGAACACAAATGGTAATTCCATAAGTGGTGTATCCTCTGACCAAATGCCTTTTTGGTTATCCTTAGCTTCACTAACGGCATCTTGATATGTTTGATACGTCTCATCTGGTCCAATTGGCCAAATAAAGTAAGTTGATGCATAGCCTTCTCTCACTAATTCTAAGTTGGTATTCAGTCCATCTTCTTCTCTAATGACTTCAGCGAGTACACGCCCGTAGTCATCTAATGGCTCTTCACCAACTTTAATAATGACTTCATCACCTGGTTGGATTAAAGATGCCAAATATGATGAAGCTTGTTCACCGTGGTATTTTTGCGAATGATTAGCATCCTCTGTAATTAAGTCTTCATCATAATCATCTCGGTGGTAGGTTTCTGGGGTGTCCATATTTAGAAAACGGATGGTTGTTTCTCCTAGAATCGGTTCATTTACATGAATCGTATCGCCATCAACGATGCGGTCAACGGTTCGATAGTATTCTTCTTCCACATCATCTGATGGAGGCTCAACTTCGTCATGAGAGCCTATATAGTCAAAAGTATCTTTATAGAAAGCAATCCACTCTAGAGAAGGGTCATAATCGTCATTTACATCACGATCACCTGTTGTTACGGAAAAATCACGAACTAACGTCATATCCTGAGTTTTGTTATCTTGATCGCCCCAATAGTTTCCTGGATCCTCACCAACTTTTCCAATCGAATCGATGACGTCTCCTTGGCGTGTATCAGGGTTATAGTGTTTAAACAGAACGATAGCGTCGTCGCCGTTAAAGTTGTAAACAAACGAATTACCGGATACATCGGCGTGGTCTAGAATGGCCTGATCAGCGTCGCTATGTGCCATCACAGATGTCTCACCGGGATCTAACTCGCCTTCTAAATCGAGTTCATTGGCATAACCATCACCAGGCTCTTGTGATGCCCCATTCGTAAAACTAACAATGGAATAATCAGCTAAATCAATCGTCTCACCTGTCCCATTATACAATTCAATTGCCTTATTATAGCTACTTCCTTCGATGTATTCTGAGATGATTAAGTCATCATGGGTGTCAGCGCTCAGATGAGTCATTCCTAATAGCATAAAAATGAGGGTTAATAATACGAAATAAAAACTCTTTTTCAACATGTCATCCTCCTTATATAAAATATGTACAAGTTCATTATATAAGAGATGAGCTGAGGTTTAAGTAAATTTTCAGTAAATTTTAAAAATAAGTCTTTAGTCATATAAACATCAAAAAACCGAGTGCCATCAAGCACTCGGTTTTTTGATGAATATATTATTATTCGATATATGCATCTTTGATTTGGTAGATACCTTGAGCATCAATACCAAAGTCTTGAACAGTTTCGTCTACACCTAGAAGATATTCTTGGTGGTGTATATAAATCATTGGTGCGATCTCAACTAACATTTCTTGAGCTTGTGAATATAGCTCTTTACGTGCTTCTGGATCAGTTTCACGACGAGCTTCATCTAAAATAGAGTCAATTTCATCGTTTGATAAGAATGAACGGTTACCTGGTGAACCGTGTTGTGACGAATGGAATAATGGATACATTCCATAGTCCGCATCAGATGTTACTGTAGACCAACCTAGGATGAACATGTCGTGTTCACCGTTAGCTGTACGCTCTAGGTAAGCACCCCATTCAAGCTCTTCGATTTCAACATCGATACCGATTTCTGATAATTGGTTTTGAATAGCAACAGCTGTATCAACACGCTGCTCGTTATCGTTCGTCCAAATGGTTGTAGAGAAACCATCTTCATAGCCTGCTTCAGCAAGCAGTTCTTTAGCACGTTCAGGATCGTATTCTAGTCCACTTACAGATTCGTCATAACCGAATACAGGTGGTGCTAAAGGTCCAATCGCTGGAATCCCCGCGCCATTGTAAATACCTTGAATGATTTCTTCTTTATTAACGGCCATTGAAATAGCTTGACGTACTTTAGGATCATCGAAAGGTTCTTTTTCTACGTTAAAGCTTACATAAGATAATGAAACACTTGGGCTTGAAAGTACGCTCATGCCTTCAGTGTTTTCAACACGTGACACGTTGTTTGGACCAATAGCATCAGCCACGTGAGAAGCATCTGTTTCTAATTCAGCGATACGTGTACTTTGCTCAGATACAACTTTGAACGTAACGGTATCTAATTTAGCTGGTTCACCCCAATAATTTTCATTACGGGATAATACAACTTGACCGCCTGGTTCCCAACTTTCATATACGAAAGGACCAGTTCCTACAGGGTTTTGGTTGATATAAGCATCAACGTCCCCACCCTCTTCCATTTGAGCATAGTCCTCTTCGATAATGTTCGGACTCATAATTGCTGTACCACTATGTGCAAGGTTAGCTAATAGTGGCGCATATGGATATTTCAAGTTAATACGTACCGTGTAGTCATCCACCACTTCTACGCTTTCTACAGCTTCAAATAAGAAAGCACGTGGAGAAGCAATTTCTTCATCGACTAAGCGATCAAAGTTCTGTTTAACGACTTCTGCAGTTAATTCCGCGCCATCGTGGAATTTAACACCTTCACGTAGGTGGAAATCCCAAGTTGTTTCGTCTACTTCTTCCCATTCTTCAGCAAGACCTGGAACAACTTCTTGGTTCTCATCTAGGTCAGTAAGCGTTTCGTAGATGTTCTCTTGAACGTTACTAGAAGGAACGTCGTTAGAACCATGAGTCGACATGGATACGACATCAGAAGGGATTGCAATAACTAAATCGCCACCGCTTGCCGATCCACTATCTCCTTCATTTTCTGATTCTTCTTCAGAACCTGTGTCTTCAGAACCAGTTTCTTCATTATTATCTGATTCTTCTTCTGGCTCACCGCTACCATCACCAGCACAAGCTGCTAGTACTAATGACAGCATCATTAATAGAGAAACGAGCCATAAAATCTTGTTAGACTTCATAAGTTGAATAGCCCCCTTAATTTTATGTTTTGATTACACATGTATTTTGTAATCACTTAATAATATATATGATAGTAGGATAAATATCAAGAAAATTTGAACGTTTATCTTAATGATTACTCATACTATTTAATCTGTAAGAATTACCAGACATATTTTCGACAACATTATTGTAAATTTGATAGATAAATTGTATGATAGATTGTAAGTGTTTCCTTGGATTGATGCCTTTTTGACAAGCAAAAATATTCTGATTTTTGTTAAAAAACTACAATATTATGTTAGACGGGGGAGGTAACAACATGAATGCTGAACAAGCGAACAACCAATCTACTGAACAGAAAAAGAAAAAAGTAGATAGTCCATTTAAAAGATCAGCAAAAGACTTTTATAAAAAATTGAAGAAAAATAAGTCTGCCTTAATTGGAGGCTATTTAATCATTGCATTAATCATCATTGCTATTGTTGGTCCATTCTTTACGGTATATGATCCAGTTCATGACACGGACTATATGGTTAAGTTGCAGGGGCCATCTGCTGAACATTGGTTTGGAACGGACCATCATGGTCGAGACGTATTTACAAGGGTCATTCACGGATTAGGTATCACGCTAGGCATTGGCTTTTTCGCCACTATATTAGGTGGAATAGTCGGGGTCTTAGTCGGTATTATCTCAGGATATTATGGAGGAAGAGTCGATTCGATTATTATGCGTTTAATGGATGTCCTATTGGCATTTCCGGGGATTTTATTAGCTTTAGCCTTAATTAGTATTCTGGGTGCGAGTCTACAAAACGTTGTCATTGCCGTTTCGATATTTGCAATTCCAACATTTGCTCGTATTGTAAGGGGCTCAACGCTTGCGACGAAAAACTTAGAATATATAGACGCGATGCGGGCTTTAGGTGCTTCAGATGCGCGGATTATTTTCAAACACATCTTTCCTAACATCTTATCACCAATTATTGTACAGGCAAGTTTATTTGTTGCGACAGCCATATTATCTGCAAGTGGTCTGTCCTTCCTTGGTTTAGGGGCACAGCCACCTTCTCCAGAGCTTGGGGCGATCCTAAGTAATGGACGCGACTTTATGTGGGATGCAGGACATATCGCCTTATTCCCAGGCCTAGGTATTATGATTATCTTGCTTGCATTCAACGTATTCGGTGATGGATTACGCGATGCTTTAGATCCAAAAATGAAAAAATAGGAAGTAGGTGCAACAATGTTTCAATTTATAGTTCGACGTTTATTACAGTTAATACCAGTATTACTTGGTGTAACGATTCTAGTGTTTTCATTAATGCACCTATCTCCGGGTAATCCCGCGCATATTATCGCCGGAGAGAGTGCACCAAAAGACACAGTTGAACAAATAGAAGAACGACTCGGGTTAAATGATCCGATTTTAGTGCAATATGGAAACTTTCTAAAAGATGTTGTCACATTAGACTTTGGTAACTCGTGGAGAACAAGCTTACCTGTAAGTGAAGAGCTATGGCCAAAGTTTTGGGTAACATTTGAGTTATCAGTTTATAGTACGATTTTCAGTATTTTCCTCGGCTTAATTGCTGGAATTATATCTGCTGTTAGACAGTATTCTGTGGCTGACGTATCCATTATGTTAGTCGCGTTATTCGGTCTATCGATGCCGAACTTCTGGTTAGGACTAATGTTAATGCAGTGGTTCTCTATTAATTTAGGTTGGCTACCAGCAACCGGATGGGGATCAGCCGAACAAATTGTCCTACCAGTTATTACACTTGGAACGATGGGTGCGGCCGTTATCGCTCGTATGACACGTTCCAGTATGTTAGATGTCGTTACACAGGATTATATTCGTACAGCTCGAGCTAAAGGTTTAAGTGAAAGGCTCGTTATTTATAAACACGCCTTAAAGAACGCTTTAATTCCAGTTGTAACGGTCGTAGGTTTACAGTTTGGTAGTTTACTAGCTGGTGCGGTTTTAACAGAATCTGTTTTCGCCATTAACGGTATGGGTAAATTAATCGTTGACCGTATTTTGGCAAGAGACTTCCCAACTGTTCAAGCAGCTGTATTAGTCATTGCTGTTATCTTCGTGCTTGTAAACTTATTAGTCGATATATCTTATAAATTCTTAAACAAACGTATTGATTTAGACTAGTCTTTCAATGAAAGAGGTGAATATGATGAGTGAAGAAATCATTCTTGATATAAAGGACTTAAGAACGTCTTTTTTCACAGAAGATGTAGAAGTTAAAGCCGTTGACGGGGTTTCTTTCAAACTACCAAAAGGTAAAACGATTGGTATAGTTGGAGAATCCGGTTCTGGTAAAAGTATTACGGCTCTATCCATTTTACGATTACTAGAACACCCAGGTAAGATTGTTGGCGGTGAAATTAACTTCAAAGATAAAGACTTAACAAAAGCAAGTGACCGTGAGATTCGTGACATTCGTGGTAATGAAATCTCAATGATTTTCCAGGAACCTATGACGTCACTTAACCCTGTTTATACGGTTGGTCAACAAATACGTGAAACATTAAAGGTTCACCAAGGTTTGGGTAAAGAACAGGGAACGAAAAAAGGTGTGGAATTACTAGAATTAGTCGGTATTCCATCACCGAAAAAGCGTATTACGCAATATCCACACGAATTATCTGGTGGTATGCGACAGCGTGTCATGATCGCAATGGCGCTTGCATGTAATCCAGAATTATTAATCGCAGATGAGCCAACAACGGCACTTGACGTTACGATTCAGGCTCAAATTTTAGAAATAATTAATGATTTACAGGATCGATTTGACATGTCGGTTATTATGATTACCCACGATATGGGTGTTGTAGCTGAGACATGTGATTATGTTGCTGTTATGTACGGTGGTAAAGTCGTTGAATACGCCGATGTTAAAACGATATTCAAAGAACCGAAACACCCATATACAGTTGGATTATTAAACTCTATTCCACGTCATGATGTTGACGTTGATGAATTAGAGCCAATTAGAGGAAATGTTCCAAGTCCCAACGATATGCCAAAAGGTTGCCGTTTCGCACCAAGGTGTCCATTCGCGACAGACTTGTGCTATGAAGAGCTACCATCATTAGATAAAGTTAGTGACGACAACCAAGTACGCTGCTGGATTTATTCAGAGCGTTGGGACGGCGATCCGGAGGTGAAAGTCAATGGCCCAGAAAGAACTTCTTAAAGTTAATCATCTAAAACAATACTTTCCAATTAAAGGTGGATTTTTTGGAAGAACCGTTAACCACGTAAAAGCCGTGGATGACGTTTCATTTGAAATATATGAAGGTGAAACGCTAAGTGTTGTTGGGGAGTCCGGTTGTGGTAAATCAACGACTGGACGTGCTATTCTTCGCTTAGATGACCCTACTGAGGGTACGATTGAATTTGATGGTGAAGATTTACTCTCACTTAGCAAAAGGGAAATGCGTAATCGTCGTAAAGATATTCAGGTTATTTTCCAGGACCCTTACGCATCACTTAACCCACGTCAAACAGTGGCCAAAATTTTAACTGAAGCAATGGAAATTCAAAATGTTGTTCCAAAAAATAAACGACGTGAGCGTGCCATTGAACTATTAGAAACGGTTGGTCTAAACGCCGAACAAATCGACCGTTATCCACACGAATTCTCTGGTGGGCAACGTCAACGTGTTGGTATTGCCCGCGCCTTGGCAGTAGAACCAAAGCTAATCGTTTGTGACGAAGCTGTTTCGGCACTAGACGTGTCCGTCCAGGCACAGGTTTTAAACTTATTGAAAAAGCTTCAACGTGAATTTAATTTAACGTTCTTATTTATTGCTCACGATTTAGGTGTTGTTCGTCATATTTCTGATCGTGTTGCGGTTATGTATTTAGGTAAAGTGGTAGAAATTGCTGATAAAAAATCATTATTCGAAAATCCGCAACACCCTTATACAAAAGCGTTACTTTCTGCAATTCCAACACCAGATCCAGAAAATAAGAAAGAACGAATCGTGCTAAAAGGTGATGTTCCTTCACCAATCGACCCACCGACGGGTTGTCGCTTCCATACAAGATGTCCATTTGCGACGGATCTTTGTAAACAGGATATTCCAGAATTACGCAATTTGGACCATATGGAAGAAGGACACCGTGCTGCCTGTCACCATATTGAAAAAATTGTTTCAGGTGATATGAAACCTAATTATTAATATTTAACCTAGCTCTTAAACGGGCTAGGTTTTTAAATTGGCTATTTTCTAAAGATTACTACTTTTTATAGATAAATTTGTAAGGAATTGCTCTTTTTAAGCAGTTGAAATACACGAAGACTCCTGCAGGAAAAGCAACAGCTGAGGACCCCACAGTAAGTGAATTGTGCTTACGAGGAGGCTGAAGCGTTGCCCGTGGAAAGCGAGGTGTATTTCAACTGCGAAGTTATAACAATATACTTTCGAAGACAATCTAATTTTTAATGGCTAAAGTTCTTTCTTTTCGTAAAAAATGTTATCATAGAATGGGTTTTGAATATTTAACGTATTTATAGGAGGTAATAACGTAATGCCAAGTGAAACGTTAAATCAATTTTTAGATGAAAATTTAAAAGAATTAAAAGAACAAGGGCTATACAACGAAATCAATGTTGTCGAAGGAGCAAATGGACCGAGGATTACAATTGACGGAAAAGAACTAATCAACTTATCCTCAAACAACTATTTAGGTCTTGCAACAGACGAACGTTTGAAAGAAGTCGCAAAGGATGCAGTTGATTCTCATGGCGTTGGGGCAGGTGCTGTCCGTACCATTAATGG
Source organism: Tenuibacillus multivorans (assembly GCF_900103915.1). Lineage (GTDB taxonomy): Bacteria > Bacillota > Bacilli > Bacillales > Alkalibacillaceae > Tenuibacillus > Tenuibacillus multivorans. Next base: position 345,219 of record NZ_FNIG01000001.1, read on the forward strand.
AACGCTTGATGTTCACGTGAAATTAGAAGAAAAAATTTCTGAATTTAAAGGAACAGAAGCAGCGATTGCCTATCAATCTGGATTTAACTGTAATATGGCTGCCATTTCAGCTGTCATGGATAAAAATGATGCGATTTTATCAGATGAGCTAAACCATGCATCAATTATTGACGGCTGCCGTTTATCGAAGGCAAAAATTTTACGATATAATCACTCCGATATGGAAGATTTACATCAAAAGGCAAAAGAAGCAAAAGAATCAGGTCAATACAATAAAATTATGGTGATTACCGATGGTGTATTCTCCATGGATGGAGATATTGCTAAGCTACCAGAGATTGTTGAGATTGCTAAAGAGTTTGATCTCATTACGTATGTCGACGATGCGCACGGTTCTGGTGTATTAGGTAAAGGTGCCGGTACGGTTAAGCATTTTGGCTTACAAAATGACATCGACTTCCAGATGGGGACACTTTCTAAAGCGATTGGTGTCGTTGGTGGATATGTAGCAGGTAAGCAGAACCTAATCGATTGGTTAAAGGTTCGCTCTCGTCCGTTCCTATTCTCAACGTCATTATCACCCGCTGATGTGACAGCTTGTACACAAGCAATTGACCTTTTGATGGAATCGACTGAGCTTCACGACCGCATGTGGGAAAACGGTGATTACTTGAAAAAAGGCCTTAAAGAATTAGGTTTTGACATCGGTGATAGTGAAACACCTATTACGCCTTGTGTTATTGGTGAAGCTAAAGCGACACAAGAATTTAGCAAACGTTTGTATGAAGAAGGTGTTTATGCGAAAGCCATTGTTTTCCCTACAGTTCCTAAAGGATCCGGTCGAGTTCGTAATATGCCGACTGCAGCTCATACAAAAGACATGCTTGATGAAGCGTTAAGCATCTATGAAAAAGTCGGTAAAGAAATGGGACTGATATAATTTTCAAACTTACATCGTGTTTGAAAATAAAGGGGAAATGGAGGAAACATCGATGAAAAAGATATTAATCACAGGTGCACTCGGTCAAATCGGATCTGAGCTGACAATGGCACTACGTGATGAATATGGCTCAGATAACGTTGTAGCGACCGATATTCGTGAAACGGATAGTCCAGTTGTAACGAGTGGACCATTCGAAACATTAGACGTAACCGATGCTGATCGAATGCATGAATTAGCACAAAAATATAATGTCGATACCATTATGCATTTAGCAGCATTGTTGTCGGCAAAAGCTGAAAATAATCCAAAGTTTGCCTGGGATCTCAATATGGGTGGTCTCGTTAATGCTTTAGAAGTAGCCCGGATTTTGGAACTACAATTCTTTACGCCTAGTTCGATTGGCGCTTTTGGTCATACGACCCCGAAACAAATCACACCTCAGGATACGATCCAACGACCTTCGACGATGTATGGTGTCAATAAAGTATCAGGAGAACTATTGTGTGATTATTACTACCAACGCTTTGGTGTTGACACACGTGGGGTTCGTTTTCCTGGCTTGATTTCTTATGTGACGGAACCAGGTGGTGGCACAACGGATTACGCAGTTGAAATTTATTATGAAGCGATTAAAAACCGGAAGTATACGTCTTACATTGCTCAGGGTACATATATGGATATGATGTACATGCCTGACGCAATACAAGCGATTATTCAGCTGATGGAAGCTGACGGGGATAAGCTTGTTCATCGAAATGCATTTAATGTAACCGCGATGAGTGCAGCACCTGAGGATTTTGAAAAAGCGATTCAAAAGCACATACCAGAATTTGAACTATCATATGAAGTGGACTCAATCAGGCAAAAGATTGCTGATAGCTGGCCAGACTCAATTGATGCGAGCTGTGCTAAAGAGGAATGGGGCTTTAACCCTTCTTATGATATCGATCGAATGACAGCTGACATGCTAGAAAAATTAAAACAAAAATTGTGAATAAGTTAAGGCGAATTTCGTACAGAAATTCGCCTTCTTTTTCTTAATATTAATAGAGAAGTTCTCAATGTTAGAGGAGTAGTTCTCAAAATTGAATAAGAAGTTCTCAATGTTAAAGGAAAAGTTCTTAATGTTGTTGGATTTTTTCTCGAAATTGATGAAATAGTTCTCAAAGTAACCTGATATTTTTTTGAAATAGCTCAATGTCATCAATCGAGTTCCGATTTGTCAGTTCTTTAGTTAAACACCTCGTCCAATCGGCTTGCGTAAAAGGCCAAGGCTTTTTTATATGCTTGAATGGATTCATCATCTGTCGTTTCCAGCAGTTTGGTCATTAAAATTTCCATCGCAAGGTCTGAATCACCTAAATTATATAACGTCATGGCAAAAAAGATATAAAAAGCATTGTAATCTGGATATTCGCTCATACCGACCTCAAGAGTTTCTCTCGCATTCTCATATAAGCCAACTGCACGATAGCTACTTCCGAGACTTAGTAGTGCATTGCGACGATCATTATCTTCTAACCCATTTTCCAACGCTTGTTTATAGTATGTAATCGCTTGAGGTTCCATATCTGATTGGTCATAAATAAAGGCTGTTTCTAATAATAATTGAGGATGGTCAGGGTCATTTTCTAAATAGGATGAAGCTAATTCCCTTGCCTCTTCAACCTGCCCGTTTTGTCGTATTTGTCGTAACTTTTTTAGATTCATAATAATCTCCTTTCGCTACATTCATTATTGTATAGTGGAATATAGTTCGTGACAAACTAAAGCGTACAAACATGAAGCTTTTTGCGTAGGGAGAAAATTATAAATCATCCAAAATGTTTTATTTAGCGTTAAATTAATTAGAAATTTTATCCTTAACATAAGAAGACGAGTGAATAGATATAAATTCTCTAACATAGTTCCAAATACTATTTTGACTATTTTTCGACATTTAAATACAATTTTTAACGTATGTATTGAAAATATAGGAGGAACAAAATGAAAATTAAGGAAAAGTATCAAACGGATGACTATCTCGGGGAAGGTGTTCAAAAGACCTCGTTATTTATAAGCGGTGGCTTTTTAGTCTTATTCATTTTACTAGCATTTTTAATGCCTGAGTTTACTACAAAGGTTGTAAATAACTCTTTTAATTTTTCAGCAACATACTTTGGTTTATTCTGGCAGCTACTGATGCTAGCAACATTAATCGTCGGACTTATTTTAATGTTTACGCGTTATGGTCGAGTCAAATTAGGGAAAAAGGAAGAGCCTCAATTTTCTAACTTTCGCTGGATTGCGATGGTTTTAACGACCTTACTGGCGAGTGGTGGAGTATTCTGGGCTGCAAGTGAGCCAATGTCACACTATATCACGACGCCACCATTATTTAGTGCCGAAAATTTAAGTGAGTGGGATCGTGCTATTCCCGGATTAGCACAAGCTTTTTTCCATTGGGGTTTTTCGGCATGGGCGGTTTTAGGGACCGTTGCGACTATTGTTTTAATGTATGCCCATTATCATAAAGGCATGCCTTTAAAGCCAAGAACGATTCTTTATCCCATCTTCGGTGATAAAATTTTTAAGCGGTATAATTTCTTTGGGTTAGCGGCTGATGTAACATCGATTATAGCTGTAGCTGCTGGTACTATTGGAGCAATAGGGTTTTTAGGTCTACAAGCTGCGTATGCTTTTGAACAAATTTTTGGTGTTCCCAGTACACTATTTATGCAAATTGCATTTATTGTTATATTAATTACCATTGCTACGATTTCAGCCATTACAGGTGTCGACAAAGGGATTCAGCTGTTAAGTCGATTTAATGTCGCATTCGCTGTTATCCTCATGATTTTAATTTTAATTGTTGGACCGACACTTTTTGTTTTAGACGCCTTCTTAACAGCCGAAGCGTTTCAAATTCAAAACTATATTATGATGAGTCTAACACGTGGTGATACAGAATGGTTAAACTGGTGGACCGTCTTTTTCTGGGGTTGGTTTATCGGTTTCGGGCCGATGATGTCTATTTTCATCGCTCGTATTTCACGTGGACGGACGATTCGTGAATTAATCGTAGCGGTTGCGATTATTTCACCAATTGTGAGCAACTTTTGGTTCGCTACACTAGGTGGATCTGGTGTATTCTTTGAAATGGGAGAACCGGGTATTATTTCCGGTCCGCTAAATGATATTGGTCAAGAAGCCGCGGTGATGGCGATTTTAAACCAATTGCCGGCGAGTAGCTGGTTTGCCTTTGGTTTCCTCATTATCACGATTATATTTGTGGCAACAACAGCTGACTCGATGGCCTATGCCTCTGCGGTTGCCGTTACCGGTAATGATGATCCAAGTAAATATGTTCGTGTTTTCTGGGCGTTAATTTTTGGAGCTGTGGCGGTCGCGTTATTATCGATAGGTGGAGGGGATGATAGTAGCATCGGCATGTTGCAAAACTTTATCGTCGTCTCAGCCGTGCCTGTATCAATCTTGCTACTTCCACCCGTTTGGGATTCAGTTAAAATTGCGAACAAATTGGCGATTGAACAAGGTATAAAGAAAAAAGAAGAGCGTGACGAGATTTAATTAATTAGAAAGCCATGGCGTTTCGTAACGTCATGGCTTTATTGTATTTTTCAGGTATGGGTAACAATGATGATCCGTGGTATAATAAGAAAAAAGCAATAAAAGAAGGTGAGCATTTGGAAGCGAAACCATGTGTAAATTCATTAACGGTTAGAAATTCTCATGTTCTGCCACCAGATACAAATAGTCATGGAACTTTATTTGGTGGTCGATTAATGGCTTATATTGATGATGTTGGAGCAATCGCTGCAGCAAGACATGCACGTATGCCGGTTGTAACTGCGTCGATTGATTCCGTTGACTTTTTAACGCCTGTAAAAGAAGGGAATACGATTTGCCTTGAAGCTTATGTCACATGGACACATCGGACATCCATGGAGGTTTTCGTAAAAGCTGTAACAGAAAACCTATTGACTGGGGACAGAGAGGTTTGTACAACAGCCTTTCTAACAATGGTGGCCATCGATGATGATGGAAAACCAACTGAAGTGCCACCCGTTTATCCAGAATCGAAAGAAGAAAAGTGGCTTCATGAAGGAGCATCTAGTCGAGCTGAATATCGTAATAACAGACGAAAGGATTCAAAAGAGCTTGCTAATAAATTTGGTGCAGATTTTCCGTGGGATCCAACAACAAATCAAAAAGCATAATTGACAATTGGCTATATAAGCATTACAATTTAGGTATGAAGGAAATTGTTGGTGTTACAAATGAATAAACCAATGCAAGCGGGTATCGGCAAATCCGCACTTCTTTTAGTGTTAGCTAATAGTCATGAGTTAGAAGAAGCCGACACACGCGTGAAAGAATCTGGTTTTTCCTTTTGTTTAGGAAAAACGGGTTCGATGGATTTACAAAAAGTCGTTTCAGCAATTGAAACAGCTGCTAAACGAAATGAATTAGTTAATGAAACACTCTATCGAGAAATGCATGCGTTATACCATGCAATCCTGGAAGCTTTAGAAGGCGTGACGCGGGGGCAAATCATGCTCGGTGATGTCATGCGAACGGTTGGATTACGATTCAGTATTGTTCGTGGTCGACCTTATGAAAATAAAGCTGAAGGGGAATGGATTGCCGTTGCACTTTACGGCACAATTGGCGCTCCAATCAAAGGACTGGAGCATGAGACTACGGGATTAGGCATTAATCACATATAATAAATCGCCCAGAGTTACTAGTGGTGAGGGGGCTAATTCTCAGAAGTAGACTGAGAGTTAGCCTTTTTTTTGTCTAAAATTCTGGAATTATTTAAGTTGAGAGTATTTTTATTTAAGTTCAACATTTTTTTGTTTAAGTTGATTAAGGAAATGTTTAAGTTTTAATAATCTTTATTTAAGTTCAGGTCAAAATTGTTTAAGTTTACATCAAAAGGAGTGAAAGCATGGAATTAACAGGTACTCATTTATCTTTAGAGCAAGTAAAACATGTTATATACGATTTTGAAAACGTTTCCATATCCAAAACAAGTTTAGAAAAAGTTAACCAAAGCCGTGCTACAGTTGAAGAATATATTGATGATCACCAAATTGTTTACGGTATTAATACAGGCTTTGGCAAGTTTAGTGATGTTGAAATCGAGTCAAATGACCTCGATGAATTGCAACTAAACTTAATCCATTCCCATGCTTGTGGTGTCGGTGAACCTTTCTCTGAAGCAGTCAGTCGGGCAATGATATTACTGAGGGCTAATGCATTATTAAAAGGCTTTTCGGGTGTACGACCGGTCATTATTGAACGACTCGTTGACTTACTTAACCATCGTATCCATCCTGTTATTCCGCAGCAAGGCTCACTTGGGGCAAGTGGTGATCTCGCCCCATTGGCTCACCTCACGTTAGTTTTACTAGGGGAAGGGGAAGTGTTTTATAAGGGTGAAAAGGTACCGACACCGATTGCGTTTAATCAAGAAAAAATTGATCCAGTTCAACTAAAGGCCAAGGAAGGGCTAGCGCTAATTAACGGAACGCAGGCCATGACAGCAGTGGGTGTTTTAGCCTATTTAGATGCTGAACAAGTATTATTTAACACAGAAAAAATTGCTTCCATGACAATGGAAGGGCTTAATGGTGTCATCGATGCCTTTGATGATTTAATTCATGCTGCAAGAGGCCATGTGGAACAGCGGGAAGTAGCTGGGCGCATTCGTGAATATTTAGCCGATAGTCAATTAACGACAGAGCAAGGAGAAGTCCGTATTCAGGATGCCTATTCAATCCGTTGTATTCCACAAGTGCTTGGTGCCTCTTGGCAAACCTTAATGTATGTAAAGGAAAAATTAGAAACTGAGATCAACGCTGCAACCGATAACCCACTCATTTTTTCAGATGAAGGAAAAGTGTTATCAGGCGGCAATTTCCATGGTCAACCGATTGCGATTGCAATGGACTTATTAAAAATCGGTATGGCTGAGGTTGCGAATATCTCTGAGCGTCGAATTGAGCGACTCGTTAATCCGCAACTGAACGACTTACCACCGTTTTTAAGTTCAGAACCGGGATTACAATCGGGGGCAATGATTATGCAGTATACCGCTGCATCACTCGTTTCTGAAAATAAAACGCTAGCTCATCCTGCAAGTGTAGATTCAATCCCATCATCAGCTAACCAGGAAGATCACGTCAGCATGGGAACAATCGGGGCACGCCATGCTTCACAAATTATTGAAAATGTTAGACGTGTCATCGCTATTGAATTAATTTGCGCCATGCAGGCGGTAGAACTTCGTGGTACCCATTTAATGGCTAATGAAACCGAATCACTCTACCGCGCTGCAAGAGAGATTGTCCCAAGTATTAAGAAAGATCGAGTGTTTTCAAAGGATATAGAAGCTTTGCAAGCGTGGATGAAAAATTAGAAGGTGATTTATATGAGGTTTTTAATTGCTGAAGCGGATGAATTAGAACAAAAAGGAATCGAATGGTTAATTTCGACGAATCAAATTCCTCATCAAGAAATATTGAGAGCTAACACACCACAAAAGGTTGAACAGGTTTTAAGGCAGGAGAAGGTTGAGCTATTAATCATTAATTTAGATTTGTTCAATGAATTTGAATGGTTACGCATCAAAAATTTACTAAAGTATATGGATGGAACGATTATTATTCATTCAGCTCATCAAACTTTCCGAACAGCTCGGGAAGCATTAGAAGTTAATGCTAAGGGATTATTTATTCAACCGATATCCCCTAATGAATGGTCAGCGAGTGTACGAAAAATTGTTCGTCATGCTAACCTGAGTGACAAACAAACGAAAAGTAACGCTGTCACACAAGATAGCAACATGTATCGCTGGTTATTTGATTATCACTTTGAAATGAGCGAAGTAAGAGAACTATTAGAACGGGGTAAGAGCAAGGATCCAAAGTTCGTATCTGTAATTGAAATTGATTCGACTACTAACCTGAAAATGGGGCGAAGTCGTGTTCTACAGATTATTCAAGAGGAACTTCAAGAGTATAGTCCTTACGTAATCCCAACAGAAGAGTGGATTGTTCTTATTTTTAATGTAAAGGCTTTACATCATGATGCCCGTTTAACGGATTTTGAAAGTATTTTTATAAGATTGCTGCGATTATTAAAAGAACAATATGATATCTCTATTACGGTTGGTTTAGGCAATGAGTATACAGATATTTATAAGCTTAGGGATTCCTATGTTGAAGCCAAGACTTCCATTAAACGAAAATTTTATTATGGCATTAATCAAGTTTTTCGTTATGGTCACCCGTTCGCTTTGCATACGATTGACCCGATCTTGACACCAGAAGAACAAGAGAAGCTTGTATATTTTTTAACCCATCAAGATCGGCAAGGTATTAAGGAATATTTGTTTGACTTATTTTTAATCGAATATAATGATTTAGATCAATTCCCGCACCCTGATTTTATTCGAATTAAGTTAACGAGTGTCATGGCCAATATTAGAAGATTCATGTTAAGAAATGAGGATCTTTTAAGCTTAGAAAAGCAATATCAACTTATGTTTAATGACATCCTGAATGGTGAAGAACTATCCGTAATTGTCCAAAAACTTGTCTATTTTTGCTATAGCTTATTCAGTAATCTTAACCAATCCGAAGAAGCTATTTATTCTAAAGTGACCCAAGGGCTAATAGAATATATAGAGGATCATTATTTTGAAAAAGTATCACTGCATCGATTGGCTGACCAAGTGGGTAAAAATAAATACTATTTAAGTCATCTTTTTAAAAGGGAAACTGGCCAGTCTATGAGTGAATATATCCAAAAAGTAAGAATTGAAAATGCCAAACATTTAATAGAAACAACTGAAAAGTCTATGCAGGAAATAGGCTACTTAGTTGGCTATGAAGACCAATCATACTTTAGTAGAATGTTTAAAAAGTGGAATAGTATGAGTCCTAATGCGTATAAGAACAATATCATTAAAAAATAGCAATATAATTATAAAAAATTGAAATAAGGTAAAATATGTCGATTAATAACCAACAAAATACTTAATAAATTCTGAAAATTATAAAAGAAATCTCGTCTCTTTATCTCATACAATAGAGATAAAGGAGGAGATATCAATGTCTAATGAACCTCTAAGAAAAGTTCAGCACAATTATGAAAGCGATTTAACACCAAGTTTTAACACTATTATAAAGTTAATTATTTTTAGTTTTATCGGGTTATTCGTATTTTTTGTACCAGTTACGATCGGTGATAATTCAACGATTATGCTAGATCATATTGTCACTTGGTTTGAAGAAACCTTTCCCTCAATAGTTCCTTACTATGCCTTAATAGTGATTTTGGCTGGGGCAATCTATCCCTTTTATAAGAAGGAATGGAATAAGGATTTAGTGACGATTGTTTTCTCATGCCTAAAAGTATTGGGTCTGATTGTAGCGATTATGCTTATAACTGAGGTTGGACCAGCCTTTTTATTCGACCCAGATATTGGACCATTTTTATTTAATAGCTTAGTGATACCAGTCGGATTATTGGTTCCAATTGGTGCTGTATTTCTAGCTTTTATTGTCGGTTACGGTTTACTAGAATTTATCGGAACTATTATGAGACCGATCATGCGACCAATTTTTAAAACACCAGGTCGTTCTGCGATTGATGCTTTTGCTTCCTTTGCTGGTAGTTATTCAATTGCATTATTAATCACAAACCGCGTTTATAAAGAAGGTAAATATTCATTAAAAGAATCCATGATTATTGCGACTGGATTTTCAACTGTATCGGCAACATTTATGATTGTTGTTGCTTCAACTTTAGGGTTTATGGATATTTGGAATACGTTCTTTTGGACGACCCTCATCATTACGTTTATCGTTACAGCGATTACAGTTAGAATTTGGCCATTAAACCGTGTAGATGAAAAGTACTACACAGGTGAACCAGTGGAAGAACCAAAAGTAGAAGGTAATATTATTAAAGAGGCCTGGACGAATGGTCTTAGAGCGGCATCACAGGCCCCGTCATTAAGTAAAAATATATGGATCAACTTAAAAGATGGATTCATCATGGTGATGAGTATACTTCCATCAATTCTATCAGTTGGTTTAATTGGGTTATTATTAGCCGAGTTTACACCGTTTTTTGATATTTTAGGATATATCTTTTATCCATTTACGGCTTTATTGCAGATTCCTGATGCCATGCTAGCGGCTAAGGGTGCTGCTATGGGAATCGCTGAGATGTTCTTGCCAGCCTTGTTAGTGGCTGAAGCAGGGTTTGTTACAAAATTTGTTATCGGTGTAACATCGATATCATCAATCTTATTCTTTTCTGCATCTATTCCAGTTATTTTATCAACCCAAATTCCAGTAAAAATTTCCGATTTAGTGATCATTTATGTAGAACGCGTTATTTTAACGCTTATTATTGCAACACCAATTGCATTTTTACTAGCTTAAGAGGAGGAATGGCATATGTCTAAAGATGTTAAACAGAAAATCCGTGCCCCAAGAGGGACTGAGTTAAACACAAAAGGATGGGTTCAGGAAGCAGCTTTACGCATGTTAATGAACAACTTGGACCCTGAAGTAGCTGAAAACCCAGATGAGTTAGTCGTTTACGGTGGAATCGGGAAGGCTGCCCGTAATTGGGAGAGTTATGAAGCGATTGTCAAAACGTTAAAACGGTTAGAAGAGGACGAAACGATGCTCGTCCAATCCGGGAAGCCTGTTGCCGTTTTCAAATCGCATAAAGATGCTCCGCGTGTCTTACTCGCAAACTCAAACCTAGTTCCAGCGTGGGCGAATTGGGATCATTTCCGTGAGCTTGAGAAGAAAGGCTTAATGATGTATGGCCAAATGACGGCAGGAAGCTGGATTTATATTGGAACACAAGGGATTTTACAAGGGACGTATGAAACATTCGCAGAAGCGGCTCGTCAGCACTTTGATGGATCACTTCGAGGTACGTTAACAGTGACAGCAGGTCTCGGTGGTATGGGTGGTGCTCAACCACTTGCTGTCACGATGAATGACGGCGTTGTTATTACTGTAGAGGTTGATGAATCACGAATCAAGCGCCGGATTGATCACAAGTATTTAGATAAAATGGCAATGTCATTAGATGAAGCACTGGATTTAGCCAAACAGGCGAAAGCTGCTGGCCAACCATTATCAATCGGCTTATTAGGTAATGCCGCTGATGTGCTCCCGGAGCTTGTTGAACGTGGAGAAATCCCTGACTTAGTCACAGACCAAACATCAGCACATGACCCTTTAAATGGGTACTTACCGACAGGGTATTCCATGGAAAAAGGAACGAAAATGCGACAAGACAATCCAGATCAATATTTGCAGGATTCACTTACAAGCATTAAAACCCACGTTAAGGCAATGCTCGATTTACAAAAAGCTGGCGCCATTACGTTTGACTATGGTAATAACATTCGTCAGGAAGCTTATAACGAAGGACTTAAGAATGCCTTTGATTTCCAAGGATTTGTTCCAGCCTTTATCCGTCCGCAGTTTTGTGAAGGAAAAGGGCCTTTCCGCTGGGCTGCGTTATCTGGAAATCCAGAAGACATTTATAAAATTGATGACGTTTTATTACAAGAGTTTTCGTATAATGAGCATCTATGTAAATGGATTCGCATGGCGCGTGAACAAGTGGCGTTTCAAGGGCTACCATCACGCATTTGCTGGTTAGGTTATGGCGAACGTGCTCGTTTTGGTAAAATCATTAACGATATGGTCGCATCAGGAGAAATCTCCGCACCGGTTGTTATTGGTCGTGACCATTTAGATGCAGGTTCGGTGGCATCGCCTAACCGTGAAACGGAAGGTATGAAGGATGGAACAGATGCCGTTGCTGACTGGCCAATTTTAAATGCTTTAATTAATTCGGTGAACGGTGCAAGCTGGGTATCTGTTCATCACGGTGGTGGTGTTGGTATGGGCTACTCGTTACATGCCGGTATGGTTATTGTGGCTGATGGAACAGAGGATGCGGCTGAACGTTTAGAACGCGTCTTAACCTCTGACCCAGGTATGGGAGTCGCGCGCCATGTTGACGCAGGATACGAATTAGCAGAGACAACAGCTCACGAAAAAGGTGTCGACATCCCAATGTTGGATGATTAATAAATTTTGAATGGGTGGGGTAACTCCGGGTTGACGAATCAAATCGATGGCGACTCACCCCAATAACTTACCTGACTATAAAATAGTTTTCATAGGAGGATTTCTACATGACACAAACAACACTACTTTATAATATTGGACAGCTCCTAACGATGGATCAGCAAGAAGGGCCCGTTCACGGTAAAGCAATGAACGAGTTAGATGTGAAAGAAAATTATGCGGTTTTCATTAAAGATGGAAAAATTGAAGCGATCGCCCCGAATGATGAGTTGGCAGATGTCAAAGCAGATGAAAAAATTGATTGCCAAGGTAAGCTCGTAACACCTGGGCTTGTTGAGCCACATACGCATCTTGTTTTTGGTGGGTCACGTGAACATGAGATGGCATTAAAGCAGCAAGGGGTACCGTATCTAGACATTTTGAAGCAAGGTGGCGGGATTTTATCAACGGTTCGTGCAACACGAAAAGCAACGGAAGAAGAACTCTATGAAAAAGCGATGTTTCATCTTAATCGTATGGCGACTTATGGCATTACGACAGTAGAAGCGAAAAGTGGTTACGGCATGAATCATGAAACAGAATTAAAACAGCTTCGTGTCGCCAAAAAAGCGGGAGAAAACCATCCGCTTGACCTTGTCTCAACCTTTCTTGGCGCACATGCGATTACAGAAGAGTACAAGGATGACCCAGATGCGTTATTAGATGACATGGCAGCGATGTTCAATCAAATTAAGGACGAGAATCTAGCCGAATTCGTCGATATTTTTACAGAAACAGGTGTGTTCACCGTCGAACAATCGCGACGTTACCTGCAAAAAGCTAAAGACCACGGCTTTGACCTAAAAATTCACGCGGATGAAATTGATCCGTTAGGTGGGACACAGCTTGCGGTCGAGCTTGGTGCTAAGACAGGCGATCACCTCGCTGTAGCAACTGACGAAGGCATCAAGCAATTAGCTGGTTCAGACACAATCGGCGTTCTCTTACCGGGTACAATCTTTTATTTGGGCAAAGGTGAATTTGCTCGCGCAAGAAAAATGCTGGAAGAGGGTGCGGCTATTGCTATTTCGACTGACTTTAACCCAGGAAGTAGCGTCACGGAAAATATCCAGCTGATCATGTCATTAGCAGCTCTAAAAATGAAAATGACACCTGAAGAAATCTGGCATGCTGTCACGGTTAATGCGGCTCATGCGATTAACCGTGGTGACGTAGCAGGACAAATTAAAAAAGGACGCCAGGCTGATGTCGTCATCTGGGACGCGCCGAATTACATGTACATCCCGTATCATTATGGCGTCAATCACGTGAATACCGTGATTAAATCTGGACAAAAGCTTTACAAACGAGGTGATCTCCTTGTCTAATTTTTTAAAACCAGCAGGAGAAGCGAAGTTTGTGGATCGCCATACGACAAAATTTAATGAATTACTCGTTCCGGATAAGAAGCACACAGGTCCGGTTAAATACGGTGTCTTAGGCGCCCCTTTATCTAAACCATCGATTAGTCACTCTGGAGCATCATTCGCTCCGGGTGCTATTCGTCAGGCGATGGCGAGTTATTCGACTTATGCGAATCATTCAGGCCATGACTTTCGCGACCAATCGATTGTTGATTTTGGTGATGTTGTCATGCAACAGACTGATATTCTTGAATCGCAGGACCGTATTTATAAATCGATTGATCACGTGTTGGCCAAACAAGAAGTCGAGAATCTCATCGTTTTCGGTGGCGATCACTCAGTTAGTTTTCCATCAATCAAAGCTCACCAAAAGCATAAAGGAACAATAGGTGTCATTCAGTTTGATGCTCACCACGATTTACGAAACTTAGAAGACGGTGGCCCGACAAATGGCACACCATTTAGACGGTCGATTGAAAACCAGGTTCTAAAGGGTGAGCATATCGTTCAAATTGGGATAAGAGATTTCACAAATGCTAAGGCATACGCTGATTATGCCAAGGATCAAGGTGTACAGGTATATACGATGCAGGATGTTTATCGTCAAAACATTGAAGACATCATTCAACAATCACTTGTTTACCTTAAGGATAAAGTCGATTTAATTTATCTGTCAGTCGATATGGATGTTCTTGATCAGGCTTTTGCACCAGGATGCCCAGCAATAGGCCCGGGTGGAATGGATAGTTGGACATTATTAACAGCTGTTGAAGAAGCGGCAAAACATGAGATGGTTCAAGGGATGGACATCGTCGAGATCGATCCAACTATCGATATTCGAAATATGACAAGCCGAGTTGCAAGCCACGTTCTTTTTTCTTATTTAAAGGGGAAAGAACTTAGCCAATAATTTATATTTAAGGTTTTTACACTAAAAAACTAAGGCATTCGCTAATTTTGCGATAAGCCTTAGTTTTTTTAAAGGAATTTGGTTCACTTTGTCGAAATAAACTTATAGGATCAAAATACTAAATCATAAGTTCTATTGGAGTGAACCATTAGGTCAACTACCCACCACTTAACGACCTCACGGTCTGTTTGAAGTGGGGGCTTGTGACGACCCAATAGTGCTAACGATTTATAATCTCCTATCTTAAATTGGTGTCACATTAGGGCAGGCTGACAGCTACCCAACATCATAAGGCATGCTTATGATGTTACTTCAGCCAAGTACTCAATTCCTTTTCGCTGAAGATTCATGGCCCCTATACGATCATCATTCGACGTATAGTGACATGCTACACAACAAAAAACATGCTTCATTTTGTTACGGTTTACTTTGTCTGTATGACCGCATTTAGGGCACGTTTGAGACGTATATTTTGGATCAACGGCCATGACTTTAGCTTGTTTTATGATGGCTTTGTATTCCAGTTTCTGACGCAAATCATAGAAGGACCAAGATACCGTTTGGTATCGATCTTTCAATCGTACTTTTTCGGTCACTTGACGAACACCGGTTAAATCCTCTACAACAAATAATGTATGTTTACCATATTGGTCAACGAGTGCCTTGCTAATGCAGTGGTTAACATCCTGCATCCAACGGTTTTCTCGTTGGCCAATAGCCTTTAAACGTCTTCGAGCAGATGGCGTTTGTTTTTGTTGTAATTGTTGACGAAGATGTTTGTACCTAGCACGTTTATGTTTGATGTGACAACCTTTAAAGAACGTTGTTTCATCTTTAGAATCATAAGTAGTTGCAACGAAGTTAAGCCCAAAATCAATTCCAACAACCTGATTAACGTCGTGTTCATCTATCTCAGGCACATCTTTTGTAATGGGGATATGTAAAAACCACTTACCATGTTTATGAACAAGTTTAGACGTACCGAATGTCCAAGTTCCATCAAAGTATTGCTCCATTGCTTCTATGTTAAAGGGAACTTTTATACGACCTTGTAATGTATTAACAGACAATAAGCCTTTGGCAAGAGAATAATCACGATTCCAAACTAAGTCATATTGTGGTTTTTTAAAGCCTACTAAAGACCATTGGTGACCATTCGATTGATTCGTTTTGTATTTGGAGATCACGGTTTTCATGACAGATTGGGCCATTTGAGAGCGAAGTCCAAAAATGGATCGAAGTTCTCGATAAGTTCTTTTATGTAATTTAGCCGGTGATAACAACTTGCTTTCAAAAATGATGTTAGACACAAAGTTACATCCTTTTCGATAGGCATGTACGGTGTCTTGTAATAGTTTGGCTTGCTCGGTTGTTGGATTGATTTTGACTTTAGCCGTAAGCGTGAACTCCATATTCTATTTCACCACCTTTCATTAATATATTTTCATTATACCATAGTGGAAGAATGACAACTGAAAGGAGGAAATCGTAGTCGGAATGTTTGCTAACGCAACATCACATTCCTCCCCCACTTACTCATTGGGCTAGAAGCCCTTCCCACTCCTTGAAGTGGGGGTATCCTGCGATAAAATTCAGATGAAAAAGCTACATCGATTGTTTCTCGGGTTATCTATTATCATCATTGGTTTGGCTGGTTACTTAGTTGTAGAAGCGAACAGTAGTGATGGTGAATTCGTTAGCATGAGCCATGCCGGAGCCCAAGATGAACTGTTTGATGAGCACGATAGAGTATATATTGGTAAAAAACTTAAATGGACAGGTGACGAATTACCTGAGATAAACGATATTAGAATTATAACGGATCAAGGCCAAGTCTTATCGGCTGATCACTCTGACATTAATATACAAACTTATGTAGATGAGACGAATCAAACGAATGTCATTTATAAATATTCAGAAGAAAACCGTCAGATTATCGATTCTTATAAAAGCATGCAAAACTATCAATTAAAGGCACCTTATATCACCTTAGTGTTTGAGGTTCAACTGTTAAATTCTAAATACCAATACGATCTAGAAACATTTGAAATTGATTATGAGCTTGAAGGTCAAACAGAAGCCCAACAGCTCGTGTTAGAAAACTTTATATTTCATAGATAGGCTAGGTGAAAAAATACCTAGCCTTTTTGTTTGGAAAAACTTCTAATTTTTCTTACAATAGTAATAGAAAGAGAGAGAATGAGGTGATGAAATGAAGAAGCAGGAGATTCAACAAGAGATTGACCAACTTAAGATGGATTATATCCGTATCCAAGGTGATTTAGATAAATTGGAAGCTAACGGAGGTAATGTCACAATGCTTGAAAAAACATTATCACGTCTAGAAGAAGAATTAATCAGTCTTCGCAGGCAATTAGAAGCTGCAAGTGAATAGGACAAATGACCGATACCTTGTTTCATGAAGTGAAGCAAGGTTTTTTATTTTGTATAGGTGTTCTTTATAAAGAACAAAGATAAATGGAGAAAACTTAAGGAATTTTAAGTAAAAGGGGTATTGTTCTCAACAGAGAACAATATTTGTTCATTATTGAGAATTTTGGGGCGAAAATTGGATTTTTCAAACCTAATATAAACAACTATACTTATATATGTGTTCAATATAAAGAACAAACTTCTACAAAAATTCTTTACATAGAACAATAATTCCCTACCAGGAGGGGTTCTTATCATTATGAGGAGAGGTCGTTTAACAGAAAGAAGGAAAAAAGAGCTTCGTAGAAATTTATACATTAAACCATTAATTAGTATATATTTATTCTTTTTAATTTTATCACTGATGGTTGGTTCAACGAATGCAGCCTTTAATGACATTGAGGACATATCATCGTCACTGCATGTTAAATGGGAATTAAGTGAAGATGAATTACCTGATGAACCTGGGGAATGGGATAAGAGTTCACTAGATTTTGATGGTATGGGCTCTGGTGGTTCATGTACAGGAATATGGGCTGAAGTCAGAAACAGTGGTGATGGCGATATGTTATCACCATGGAAATACCATGTGATAAAGATATCTAAAGGTAATAATGGTGATGTGATCTTTGAAGGAGATATTCCTCTCCTAAAATCAGGTGAGTCAACGAATCTAGAATATAACGGTTCTTTAGAAAACGGAAAATATAAATTTAGATTTATTCGTCCAGAAGGTCATCCAGGTGGCGATAACGGTGGCTATAGCAATTCTATTCAAGTAAAGGATTGTGCTGAAGCCCCAAGCGACGTAGAGGAAGGCCAGGATGCAACTGGCGATGAGGGCGGCAATGAGGAAAACGATAACAAAGATAATGAGTGTGGAAACAATGGCCAAGGAAATGGTAATGGACAGTGTAATGGTAACGGGAACGGCAATGGCAAAAATAATGACAACGGTCAAGGTAACGGAAGTGATAACAATGGTAATGGCCAAGAAAACAGCAATGATGGTGATGAAAGTTTAAATAACGGAAACGAAAACCCAAGTCCCGATAAAGAAGTACAAAATGAAGACCTAGAGAATGGTGAAAACAAAGAACACGAAACTCCAGAAGAAAACACATCTGACGAAAATGAACCAAGTGAAGAAACATCTTCAGAGGAACAAATAAATGAAGAAAACAATACCGAACAAGAAGAGGACGCTCCAAAATCTGAAGAAACTAACACTAGTGAGAATGAATCCAGTGGACCAGAAAAAGACAGACAACCTACACCAGATGGAGAGGCAGTCAAAGAAAACACTCAGGAAAATACAGATGAATCTGAGCAAAAAGTAGGTGGAAAAGATGAAGGTCAAACTGATTAAGTGGACTGGAAGAATTGTAAATACCCTATTGATCGGAATGTTATTGATTGTCGCAACACTAGTGCTGACATCCGTCATGACGGATGGTAAACCAAGCATTTTTGGTCAAGAGCTTAAAGTGGTCTACTCCGGTTCAATGGAGCCAGCCATTAAAACAGGTGCAGTTATAGGGGTGAAAACACAGTTTGATGCCCGTAATTTAAAGGTAGGCGACACGATTATGTTCCAGCAAGAAGAAGGTGTATTTGTCACACACAGAATTATTGACGTGATTAACAATGATAACCAACTGATGTTCCGTACTAAAGGTGATCATAATGAATACGCTGACCCTAATGCTGTTTTACCGGCAAATATATACGGGGTACATGGTGGTATTAATATCCCTTACTTGGGCTATGCCATGGACTTTGCGAATTCCAAATTTGGTTTAGTTATATTACTACTCATACCGGGAGTTTGGTTACTGTTTAGTTCAGCTAAATCTATATATATAGCGGTCCGAGAAGAACAAAAGACGAAAAACGAATCTAGTTCATCAGAAAATGTTTCATAGTGTTATTTATCGTAATTAACTAAAAGTTAGTTGCGATGAAATATATAAAATTTACAAATGCCTCAGGGGAGAGGTAAGAAGGAGGAATTATTTTGGATATCAAAAAGAAACTTGGTATCGGTGTTCTAACAGGAGCACTAGGAATTTCATTAATTGGAGGAGGAACATGGGCTGCGTTTAACGACGTGGAAGAAACACAAAACACGTTTGCAGCAGGAACTCTTGACTTAGTTATTGGCGAAGAGTCAACGATTGATTTCGAGCTTGAAAACTTAAAGCCAGGTGACCATTGGACAGAAACTCTTGTCCTTGAAAACAATGGCAGCTTAGATATTAATCAAATACTTACTGACATTGAAGTTTCTGGTTGGGATGATGAAGATGCATTAAACCTAAATGAAAAGCTTTATGATGGTGCTGGTAACAATTCAGATTCTGATTTCTTTTCACAATTTAATGTAGAAGTGAAAGATGCTGAGGGAAATTCTGTCTATAATGATACCTTAGATAATTTCCAAGGCTTCAGCGGTGATATTACAGGCACAGGCGATGATGAAGCTGCATTAAATCCGGAAGAAGCATTAATGTATGAAATTACATTTACGTTTGAGGACGATGATACAAGATTTGATGGCTCACGTTACTTTATTCAAAACAAGTACCAAAACGAGCGGGCAGATATCGGATTGACTTTTGAAGCGACTCAAATGCCTGGTGAAGATCGTAGCGACGGTTAATCACTGAGCTCTAAAAAGATGATAAAAATACAATAAATACAGGAGAGGTTATATGAAGCTTAAGAAAAATTTAATAATGGCTTCAATGTCTGCCGCTTTAGGGCTTGCATTAGTAGCCGGTGGGACATTTGCAGCGTTTAACGATGTAGAAGATACAAATGCTTCATTCGCTACAGGTACGTTAAAAATGGATTTGAGCGAATATGACGGTCCTTACACGTTTGATGTTTCTAACTTAAAACCTGGCGACCACATTACTCGTGACATCGAATTTGTTAATAATGGCTCATTGGCAATTAAAGAAGTTCTAATGGCCATTGAATCAGTTGATTTTCAGACGCCAGAGGAATACTTTGCAGTGAATGAGATGGAAGCGCCAGATGATGCTTGGGTAGACCAAGCAAATGAAGATGTTCTAGAGTATCTAAATCAATTCAAAGTTTCTATCATTACGCTAGGCGCTGAGAGTGGTGGAAACTATGAAAAAGATTTGATAGATGAAGAAGATAACGTTACCTTAAAAGATTTTTACTTAGCATCAGATTCTATCTATGGCGACGGTAGTAAAGATTCTAATTCAACCGAAATTGCAGAGGCAAGAAATGCAGTTTATTCAGCTATTAATGACAGCCGTTATATGAAAGGTCATCGTCTAAATGTGACAACCGAAACAAATGACAGCTGGGAAGGTTTACCACTTAATCCATATGATGAGGATGTTCTTCGCCTAAAAGTTGAGTTCATTGATAATACAGATGAAATGTTAGTGGTTGATGGGGAAGAAACTAATGAGTATTATCAGAACATCTTCCAAGCCAATTCAGCAACTTTAACCTTCTCATTCGAAGCTACTCAATGGGATGGCCAAGAAATTACTGAGGAAGATTTAGGAGAAAATGGCTATATTGAAACAAATGAAGAAGCCAATAATGGTGAATAATTTATAGGGTAGAGGCTCCATCCCTCTACCCATTTACATAACGAATAGGAAGGAGGCATTGAGTTGGTTAAGAAATCTATTATGTTTATAATAATGGTTTTGTTCTTACTGGTTACGCCTATGCAATCATATGCCGACCATGTCTCAATTGATGTTGATGAGGAATTTTTATTTGACGTTGAAAACCTAAAGCCTGGCGATTATATGCGAGAAAATTTAATGGTGGAGAATACTGGAGATCATGATTACTATTTTCATGCTGAATCTAAATTTGAAAGCGGGTCAAAAAAACTCTTTAATCAATTTTTGTTAGAAGTCACTGATTCTGAAGATGCTGAGCTTTATGAGGGAAGTTTAGCAGATTTCACAGGATTTGATCCTCGTTTTTTAGAAAAAGGTGAAACGGATGAAATAGAATTTAAGGCTACTTTACCATATGAATCAGGGAATGAGTTTCAGGGACTTGCAGTTAAATTTAAGATTTTAATCTGGGCTGAAGCACAACCAACAGAACCAAATCCAGACCCAAATCCAAAACCGAACCCAGATCCTGAACCAGACCCAGATCCAGAACCGAATCCAGACCCGGACCCTGATCCAGATCCACAACCTAATCCAGAAGATACACCAGAACCTACACCGGGCGACGATACAGACGACCCAGGCGACGGCAAAGGTGGGCCTTTAGAGCCTTTACCAGATGATGTGACAGATGAGTCAACAGTAGAAGACGTTAAAAGTGATAGCCTCCTTCCTGAAACAGGAGAAGAGATTCCATATCAGTTTTATATTGCAGGTGGATTGTTATTAATAGTAGGAACTGTTTTATTTAAAAGAAAACGAAAGGTAGAAAAGTATGAAGGCGATAAGAGATGAAACGGTTTATAGCAGTTCTTCTAATGTTAATCGGAATTGGGTTAATCGTTTTCCCGCATGTGCAAAAACAAATTTACGCATCACAAGAAAAACAACTCGTGGAAGAGTTTCAACAATTAGATGATTTATTTGAAAGTCAATCAAGGGAAGAAATTCAATTACATGGTGATGATCCGCAAGGTGAACCGAACGCCAGCATCGAATCACCCCAGTTGAGCCAAAATGTTGTCGGCCTTTTGCATATAGATAAAATCAATTTAACTCTCCCGTTGCTAAAAGGGGCAACTGAGGAAAACTTAAATATAGGTGCTGGTATTTTAAACGAAACAGATCCACTAGGTGAAGTTGGGAATACGGGGATAGCTGCACATCGAGCTTACAAACACGGTCGGTTGTTTAATCGACTGGATGAAATGCGTATAGGTGATCGATTGACTGTTGAGACATTAGAAGGAGAGATAAAATACGTTGTTTTTCAAACAGAGGTTGTTTTACCTAATGACGTGTCAGTTTTAAAATCTAATGCTGAAGAATCCATTATAACCTTAATTACATGTGAGCCTATATATAACCCTACTCACAGACTAATTGTGCAAGCTAAAAGAGTATCCGAAAATGCCTCCTAATTGGGGGCTTTTCCATTTTTACTTAACAAAACCGCCTATCAAGGAAAGGCGGTTTAATCATCATTCTTCAATTTCCATTTATTAAACTCTAAGAAACTCTTGAATTCTTCTTTAGAGACCCCCGAATTCATCGCTTCTCGAACTAGTTCCTCCCAATCCGCATCAAGCCCACTTGACGATTCATCTTCATCCATATCATCTTTGATTAAATGGTCAATGGTAATGTTTAATTCCGACGCTACTTTTTCTAAAAATTGAACGGATGGGTTTTTTTGAATATTGCGTTCAAGAGCGCTTATATACGACTTTGCTACGCCAGCACGTTCAGCCAGTTCTGTTAAAGACATATTTTGTTTTTCTCGATATTTTTTGACGCGCTCACCAATCATGATTTAAAAACTCCTTAACCATTAGAGAAGGCTCTCTTTATTCTTGTTCTACCCATAATATAGCACATTTTGAGCGAAATGTTTTAAAATTAAACTAAAATTATTTCAGATTTCGGTGTATCTTTTGCTTCTATATTGTTAAGATGAAATTGTTGGAATAAATCGTTAAGAAAAAGTGAGTGTTCATCATGACCAAAGAAACATGGTATTTTATTAATACAGGCTCGCATGATGCAGCTTACAACATGGCGTTTGATGAGTGTTTGCTGCATTGGCATAGTAAGGGCCAGATTCCGCCAGTATTACGCTTTTATACATGGGATCCGGCCACGATGTCAGTTGGATATTTCCAAAAGGTTGATGGAAAGATACATATAGATAACGTAGAAAAGCATGGTTTTGGTTTTGTACGTCGCCTAACTGGAGGTCGTGCTGTATTGCATGATCACGAATTGACCTATAGTGTCGTTGTGTCAGAAGACCATCCGAAAATGCCTAAGACCGTAACCGAAGCATATCGCGTTATTACGAAAGGTTTATTAGAAGGTTATCGGAATTTAAACATTGATGCTGAAATGGCCGTACCAGAAGGGAAACTGAATAATACCGGTTCAGCCGTTTGTTTTGATGAACCATCTTGGTATGAGCTTGTCATTGATGGTAAGAAAGCTGCTGGGAGTGCGCAGACGCGTAAGCAAGGCGTCATCTTACAGCATGGATCTGTTCCGATTAGTATGGATAACGATCAGCTTTTTGATTTATTTGTTTACCCTAGTGATAACGTACGTCAACGTGTTAAGACTAAGTTTGCAGATAAAGCTACAACTATGGAAGCTTATCTAGGCCGCAACCTGACGTTAGATGAGGTGGAGGAAGCCTTTTATCATGGATTTGAAAAAGGCTTAGATATACAACTTAAGCCATATGAGTTAACAGCAGAAGAGGAGCAAGAGGTCATCAGTTTGGCTAAAGAAAAATACCAGTCAGATGATTGGAATTTTTCTAAAGGTAAAAAGGGGAGTCATTAATCACATGAAGGGGTGGAATGGATGACAAAAAAGAATGAATACGTTAGAAAGCCGGAATGGTTAAAAATTAAGCTCAACACGAATAAAAACTATACGGGCTTAAAGAAAATGATGCGCGAGAAAAACTTACATACGGTTTGTGAGGAAGCGCGTTGCCCAAATATCCATGAGTGTTGGGCCGTTCGAAAAACCGCAACCTTTATGATCTTAGGTCGCGTTTGTACCCGTGGTTGTCGTTTTTGCGCTGTTCAAACAGGGCTACCAACCGAAATAGATTGGCAGGAACCGGAGCGTGTTGCGGAATCTGTGGAAATTATGGGACTTCGCCACGCCGTTGTGACTGCTGTAGCGCGTGATGACTTAAAAGACGGTGGAGCAGGCGTTTTTGCGGAAACTGTTAAAGCGATTCGTCATCGTAATCCGGGTACAACCGTCGAAGTATTACCTTCAGATATGAAAGGTGACTATGATAGCTTAAGAACATTAATGGATGCGAAGCCGGATATTTTCAACCATAATATTGAAACGGTTCGTCGCTTAACACCAACAGTTCGTTCCAAAGCCACGTATGATCGTTCTTTAACGTTACTAAAACGCGTAAAAGAAGTAGCGCCAGATGTACCAACGAAATCAAGTATTATGGTAGGTTTAGGAGAGACAAAAGAAGAAATCTTTCAAGCGATGGATGACTTACTTGAGCATGATGTCGATATTTTAACGATTGGACAATACTTACAGCCGACGCGAAACCATTTAAACGTGGTACGTTACTACGAGCCAAAGGAATTTGCAGAATTACGGAAAATTGCCTTCCAAAAAGGTTTTAAACATTGCCAGGCTGGACCGCTTGTTCGCTCATCTTACCACGCTGATGAACAGGTAAGTGAAGCGGCTAAACGTCGTCGTGAACAGTATGAAGAACATTATATGAAAAACCCATCATAACAGGATAGCCATGGCTCTAGATTGAGCTATGGCTTTTTTTTGATTCTATGCCTAGCCGATGTGAATTCCCATCACTTTACCATATAAAAATAGGAACTCACATAGTTGCGAGTTCCTATTTACATCAAGAAGGTTGGTGCCCTGAATCAGGCTCAGTGCTCTCTATTCCGTCAAGGCGTTTTATTAATCCCACTCCGAATTCACCTCGAGTATCCAGGTTTTCATTGTAGATGCTGTTCGTAGCTTCATAAGCAGTGGATCCATGTTCGGAGAAATCCAATCCAGAAACCTCTTCTTCACGAGATACCCGAATTGATCCAAAGCGAGTGACAAAGAAGAGAACGACACTTGTAACAACTAGTGTCCAAGCAACTACACTTATTACGCCGATTGCCTGAATACTTAGTAGGGTAACATCACCGCTGTAGAATAATCCACCTTCAACTGCAAATAAACCAACCGCTATAGTACCCCAAATACCGCATATCCCGTGAACTGTAATAGCGCCGACAGGGTCGTCGATTTTGAGAACTTGATCTAGTAACTGAACGCCCTCAACTAAAATTACGCCAGCAATTAGACCGATGATGATTGCGCCAACTGGAGAAACGTTTGCTGTACCTGCTGTAATCCCAACTAGCCCAGCTAAAGCACCATTTAATGTAAGGGTTGCGTCGATACGTTTAAATTTTAAGTAAGAATATAGTGCAGATGTGACAACACCAGCTGAAGCTGATAGTAATGTTGTTGCAATAACGGTTGGAATGAGACTTGTATCTGCCGCTAAGGTACTTCCACCATTAAACCCGAACCATCCAAACCATAGAATAAACACCCCTAAAGCTCCAATTGGAATGTTGTGACCTGGAATAACATTTACTTTTCCTTTTGTGTATTTACCGAGTCGTGGTCCTAGGAATAAAACAGTTGCTAAACCACCAATAGCACCTGTTAAGTGAACAACTGTTGAACCAGCAAAATCTACAAAACCTAATTCAGCTAACCAACCGCCACCCCATACCCAGTGGCCGACAATTGGATAAATAAGACCCGTCATGAAAAGTGTAAGTAATAGGTATGAGCTTAACCTCATGCGCTCTGCAACCGCTCCAGAAATAATCGTTGCACATGTGGCGGCAAACATCGCTTGGAAAACAAAGAAACCGATTTGATCCATTTCGCTTTGTAAAAAGAACCCTGTTGAACCAATAAATCCACCTAAGCTTTCGCCAAACATAAGGCCAAAACCAAATAAAAAATATAAAACAGATGCGATGGAAATCGTCATCATGTTTTTCATTAAAATATTTAATGCGTTTTTAGAACGAGTAAAGCCTGTTTCGACCATAGCAAAACCTGCATGCATAAAGAATACAAGAAGTGCACCAAGCATCATCCAAACCATATCAATGGAATCAATAACAGGGGCAAGATCTTCATGTGTATCTGCATGAACCATCGTCGGAAGTAAAATTAAACCTGCTGTTAAACACGATAATTTTTTAATCATAAAGTTTCCTCCTTATATTAATGCTTCTTTACCAACTTCTCCTGTCCGAATTCGATAAACATTTTCAATTGGAGAAATAAAGATTTTCCCGTCGCCAACCTCCCCAGTTGAGCAAGTGTTAACAATGGTTTCAATAATTGGATCAATCTCGTGATCATCAACGACAAGTTCGACTTTAACCTTTGGATAAAGTTTAATTTCATATCGATTACCTCGGAATATACCTTCTTGTCCCTTTTGCTGACCACACCCAGCTACTTCTGAAACGGTCATCCCATTAACGCCAAGATTGTCGAACTCTTCTCGAAGTTCTTGAAACGTTTCTGGGCGAATAATCGCGTCTACTTTTTTCATGTAGAATCTCCTTTCCTCTTAAATTTTGTTAACTTTTATAACATTGAATGTAAATTATATTTATAATATACCTATTTTTCGGAGAAATCAAGTGTGTTTTTTAATTTTTGTGAGTAAAGTTAACACAAAATAAATAGGACTCCGAATAAACGGAGTCCATTGATTGATATGTTGTTATTTTTCACTTGTCATGAGGTGGTTTTCATAAATAACATCGTAAAGGTCTTTATATGATACATGTTCATCTTTAAATTCAGTCGGTGATTCTAAGCCAGCTGACGCAGCAATATTGTATAACCCTTCGCGAACAGACACGACATAATTGGTAACGCGATAGGATTTCTCTTTTATATCTAGGGCTTGTTGAAGCTTAGAGTCAGTAGTTGCAACCCCGACTGGGCAGTGGTTAGTATGACAAACTTGAGCCAAAATACAACCGACTGTTACCATAAATGCTCTAGCCAATTGGATAAGGTCAGCCCCTAATGCAAGGGCGACCGCAATTCGATCTGGTGTAAATAACTTACCTGATGCGATGATTTTCACTCGATCACGGACATTGTGATCAATTAAGGCTTGATGCAAAATCGGAATCGCTGATTTGATTGGTAAACCAACACTATCGGCTAACTCTTGATAGGTTGCACCGGTTCCACCTTCACCGCCATCAACGGAAATGAAGTCAGGTGCTTTGCCCGTCTCCTTCATCGCACGAGCCAAGTCATCTACATCGCGCTGTTGACCAACAACGATTTTAATCCCAACCGGTTTCCCAGCAACATCTCGAATACGTTCAATAAATTCAAGCATCGTATATGGATCGTCAAATTCTTTAAAGCGGTTCGGGCTATCAACCGTTTGATAAGGTGGAATATTCCGTATTTCAGCGATTTCCTGTGTGACTTTATCAGCTTCAACGTGTCCGCCTCGAGTTTTAGCACCTTGAGCGAGCTTTAATTCAAAGGCTTTGACTTGTTCGATATTTGCTTTTTTCTTTAATTCCTCCCAGGAGATCTCACCTTCGTGGGTCCGCACGCCAAATAACCCTGGTCCGATTTGCATGATTAAATCTACATTACCTTTTAAATGGTAGTCGGAAACGCCACCTTCACCTGTGTTCATCCATGTTCCTCCAGCACGTCCAAGCCCTAAGGATAACGCTGTAATGGCACGGTCCCCTAAAGCACCGTAGCTCATTCCAGACATACCAATGAGTCCTTTAACTTGAAAAGGGTTTGGGCAATTTTCGCCGATTACAATCACATGGTCATCATCTAGTAAATAAGGTTGGATATCAGTTTTAGTCCGATATTCCTTACGTGAGAAAAGATATTCTTTTTCGATGTTATAAACATACGATTCAATGACGGGGCTTTGTTCAATAGCTAATTCTTCGGTTAATTTTGGATACATCGTATTTTTTATGTAATAACCTGGTTGATCAAAATCTCGTTGTGATCCAAAGCCGACCATACGTTTGTTGTATTTAGCGGGCAGGACAATGTTTTGATAGTCTTTTCTAGAAAAAGGCTTACCTGAATTATCTTCAGTAAATAAATATTGTCTCAGCTCAGGTCCAATACTTTCAAAAAAATAGCGCATCCTACCTATTAATGGGTAATTTTTTAAAACGGAATGTCTTTGCTGATTACGGTCAACAAAGTATCCATAGATCATGAAAAACCCTGGAATGATGAGCAAAATTAAAATAATAATTAATAATAATAATGAAGCAATCTCAGTCATTGACTCCCCTCCCAAATATATATATAATTTCAAGCGTGAAATTATAAAATAAGTGATTTTAAATTACACCATTGTCAATATAACACAAAATACACTAATGCATGAGTCTTTTACGTCAATTAGGAGAGGTATTTCAATATGGAGAGTTTATTATTTAAGTTAATGCTCATTGGCTCACTCGGCGTTGTTTCCCAATGGATCGCCTGGCGTTATCGAATGCCAGCAATTGTTGTCATGTCGGTTATGGGGCTATTAGCCGGGCCAATTTTTGGTATTATAAATCCACAACAGGATCTAGGAGAACTATACGGACCACTTATTTCGATTGCCGTAGGTATTATATTATTTGAAGGAAGTCTTAATTTAGATTTTAGAGAGATTAAGGGATTAGGGCGTCCAATCGGTCGGATTACGACAATCGGTGCGTTCCTGGCGTGGGTTATTGGTTCCCTAGCTGCGCATTATATCGCAGGTTTATCTTGGGCGGTAGCATTTGTGATTGGTGCTATCTTTATTGTCACTGGACCTACCGTCATTTTACCGTTACTTCGTCAAGCTAAGTTAAAACCTCGTCCTGCAGCGATATTAAAATGGGAAGGTATTATTGTTGATCCATTTGGTGCCTTATTAGCTGTGTTTGCTTATGAATTTATTAAATTTTTAACCATGGATCAGGTGACCTTCACCACAGTTTTATCCTTTTTATTTGCTTCTTTAATAGCCGTTATTATCGGTGCGTTTTTTGGTTATGGGATCGGCTGGATGTTTGAAAAAGGGTTTGTACCTGAATACTTAAAGTCACCAGTTGTATTGGTTAGCGTGATCATGGCTTTCGTTTTCAGTGATACCGTCATGCACGAAACGGGGTTACTCGCGGTAACGGTGATGGGGATTACGATTGCTAATATGCATATCTCATCAATCGGAGATATGAGGCATTTTAAAGAAAATATATCGATTCTTCTCATATCAGTTGTCTTTATTTTGCTAACGGCTTCACTCAATCGTGAGACGCTTTTATCTATATTTGATTGGCATATTATCTTCTTTATATTATTTATGTTATTTATTAATCGACCTTTAAGTATATTTTTATCAACGATTAATACCGATCTTACCTTAAAGGAAAAACTGTTAGTTGGTTGGATTGCTCCACGTGGGATTGTAGCTTTAACGGTATCTGGATATTTTGCTGAAGTGTTATTAGATGCAGGGTTTGCTGATGCAGATATCTTAACGTCCTTAACATTCGGTCTCGTATTTGCAACGGTATGTGCACACGGCTTTTCATTAAGTTGGATAGCGAAAAAACTCGGATTATCTGCTGAAAGTAAACCAGGTGTATTAATTGTTGGATCAAGTAAATTTTCCGCGAATTTTGCCAAAGTTTTAGAAGATTTAAATATACCTGTTCTAATTAGTGATTCGTCATGGAGTCGCTTGTCACACGCGCGTCGCTTGGGTGTCCCATATGAGCATGGGGAAATATTGTCAGAACAAACAGATTATCAAATAGACCTGACCCCGTACGAATATATGATTAGTTTAACGGAATATGACTCGTACAACACGTTAATTAGCTCTACATTTACCCCGGCATTTGGTCGACAACATTTATACCAGCTCCCCCTTCAGGTTAATCAAGGCGATCAATTGGAGGATGTTAGTAATCACATTAGTGGTCGATTGTTATTTGAGGAACGGGCTAATTGGAGCTTATTAAATGAAAAAATTAATAAAGGTTATCTTTTCAAAAGGACGATGATTACGGAACAATTTTCGTTTGAGCAATTTTTAGAAGAATTAAATGATGAAAGTATTTTATTATTGGTTGTGAGAAAATCAGGATCCATTGATTTCTTTACACCAACTAACGACGTTCGAGCTGAAACGGGAGATACCGTGGTCAGTCTACAAAAACCGAATCAAATGTAGGAATATGACACGAACCAGCTATCAAGATTTTTTTAGATAGCTGGTTTATTTTTTATAGAAATAGGGTAGACAAAAACAGCTTATTATGTCAGAATATTTTAACAATATAATAATTATCATTATATTTTAATGGATATCATTTCCTTTATGGGCAGATTGTGAGTAATTTTAACTATAATGTAGTAATTCAAAACATAATAAAGAATAATAATTTTATGACCAAAAACATACACCTATAATATATTAAATTGATTTAAATCACATCATATGCCATTTGTAAGAGAATGTCATAATCATATATTATTAAATAGATAACGCATGGGCAATTACATATTTTTGTTAAAATATAGCATGGCATGGAGGGAGGAAAATAGTGAATAAGAGTGAAGAGAACTCGCAATCTAATTTTTTGGTTAAAGCTTTGAACGCCATTGATCGTGCGATTTTAAAAATTGAAGAATTCATATTAAGTGCTTCAGTTATTATTATTGCTTTAATGGTTTGTTCGAATGTTATAAGTCGGGAATTATTTGGACCAAGTATTGTGTTTCATGCAGAAATAGCTAAGTTTGCGATTATTATTTCAACGTTTATGGGGATTAGCTACGCTGCACGAAAGGGAAGACACATCAGTATGTCTGCTGTCTACGATACAGTTCCGTGGTTTTTGCGTAAGGCCATGGCTATCATTATTCCTCTAGGTACTTCTTTAGCATTATTTGCTTTAGCGTATGTTTCATACAATTATGTCAATGGAATTTATGAAACGGGTAAAACGACTACTGTACTAGAAGTTCCATTGTATTTGATGTATATGTTTGTTCCATTAGGATTCTTAATGGGTGGCATACAATATTTACGTAATCTATACGTTAATATTGTCAATAAAGAAGTTTACATCGGTACGGATGCATTAGATTATAACGATATCAAACCAGAGGATCGTGATGCCGATGAGCAGATGCAAGTATAAATTTAATAAGGTGAGGAAATCTATATGCTGACGGTAATGTTAGGGATTATGGTAGTTTTACTATTGTTTAATTTCCCTATGATGATTCCTTTAATTCTTGCTCCGTTTCTCGTTGTATTATTAGGTTATACAACTTTTAATTTAGATTCATCGATTATGGTTGGGCAATTAATTACAGGGATTGAATC
Organism: Tenuibacillus multivorans; assembly: GCF_900103915.1. Lineage (GTDB taxonomy): Bacteria > Bacillota > Bacilli > Bacillales > Alkalibacillaceae > Tenuibacillus > Tenuibacillus multivorans. The sequence continues at coordinate 376,224 of NZ_FNIG01000001.1, forward strand.
ATATTCGTTATTATGTGTTCCGTTGTTTATATTTGCAGCGGATATTATGACATCAGGTCGAACATCTAATCGCCTCCTAGATTTGGTTGGATCTTTTATTGGTCATATTCGTGGTGGTTATGCGGTAACTACTGCGGCAGCTTGTACTTTATTTGGTTCTATTTCAGGCTCCACACAGGCTACAGTTGTTGCGGTTGGTCGACCAATGCGTGAACGTTTATTAAAAGCAGGCTATAAGGATTCAAGCGCGATGGCATTAATTATAAATGCCAGTGACGTAGCTCTATTAGTTCCGCCAAGTATTGGTTTAATCATGTATGGTCTCGTGTCAGGAGAATCGATTGGAGATTTATTCATAGCAGGTATTATACCGGGTGTTATCGTATTCTTGGCTTTTGCTACATATAGTGTAATTTATGCTAAGATAAAAAATATCCCGCTTACGGATAAGGCAACCTGGAAGCAGCGTGGTCAAGCATTAAAAAATGCTATATTACCACTTGGATTCCCAATATTAGTTATTGGCGGTATTTATATGGGATGGTTCACTGCAACTGAAGCTGCAGGTGTATCTGTCTTATATGCCTTAGCTTTGGAAGTCATTATTTATCGATCCATACATTTAAAGCAAATCCCAAGTATTGCTTTATCGACTGGGTTGGTCACATCTGCTGTATTCATATTAGTTGCAGGCGGGCAAGTATTCGCCTATTTAGTGAACTTAGAAAGAATACCACAGATGCTTTCTGAAGCCATTTTAGGTTCAGATCCAAGTCAAATATATGTTTTACTTATTGTGACACTATTCTTCTTTATTGGATGTATGTTTGTAGATCCAATTGTTGTGATTTTAGTGTTAACACCAATTTTCTTACCAATTGCTGAAGGTGTGGGGGTTGATCCAATTCACTTAGGAATTATCATTACCTTCCAGGCAGCATTGGGGTCGGCAACACCACCATTTGGGGTCGATATATTCACGGCCAGTGCGGTGTTTAATAAGCCATATATGGAAGTCATTAAAGGGACACCACCTTTCATTATAATCATGGTGTTAATATCTATTTTACTCATTTTCTTTGAAGAGATTTCTCTTTTATTATTATAAGGGAGATCTTGACATAAATTTTTTTAAATAACATAGGGGGTTTTTACAATTTTTAAACGAAAGTTTTTCTTGTTAGCAGTATTAATGTTAACATTAGGGCTGTTTTTAGCAGCATGCGGAGGTTCAGATGATGGTTCTGAAGAAGATACTCCGGAAGAAGATAATACAGGTGATACAGGTAGTGAAGGCGATTCATCAGAAGGTGAATCTGAATCAGCTAGTGATATAGAAGAACAAGAATGGTTATTCGTAACGGAAGAGCAAGACGGACAAGTTCAATATGAGTATGCGGAAGAATTCGCGAATCGTATTTCTGAGAAATCAGGTGGAAAAATCACGGTTACACCATATGAATTTGGTGGTCTAGGAGATGAAGTTGACCAAGTAGAACAGCTACAAAACGGTGCCGTTCAATTAGCGGTTACGTCACCTGGTTTCATTGGTAACATGGTTAAAGAAAGCCAAATCTTTGCGTTGCATTTCTTATTCCCGGATAGTGTTGAACAAACACAGGAAATTCTAAATACGAGTGAAGCGTTAAACCAAGATTTAGTTAAACAATATCAAGAACATGGTTTAACACCACTATCATTCTGGTCAGAAGGTTTCATGCAGTGGACTGCTAATAAACCTTTAGAACAACCAAGTGATTTTGAAAACTTCAAGATGCGTGTTCAAACGTCACCATTAATTATTGAGTCATACGAAGCTTATGGTGCAAATCCACAGTCTATGAGCTGGGGTGACCTATACACTGGTCTAGATCAAGGTACAGTTGATGGTCAAGAAAACCCAATTTTCTTTATTGCGGATGCATCATTTAACGAAGTGCAAGATTATATGATGCTTTCTAGACACAACAACTATGTTGCAACAACAACTGTTAACTCTGAGTGGTATGAAGGTTTAAGTGAAGAAGTACAGACTATGGTTGATGAAACCGTAGATGAAATGCAAGAATGGGTATTTGAAGAACAAAAAGCTCAAAACGAGGATTTCTTAGAACAAATTAAGACTGATACTGATACACCAACAGAAGTAGTTGAATTATCTGAAGAACAACGTGAAGCGTTTAGAGAATTAGCAGTTCCTGTTCGTGACTTCTATCGTAACGAAGTCTCAACTGTAGATGGTGCTATTTTAGATAAGTTAATCGAAGAAATCGAAGCAGCTACAGCTGAATAATAGGATTTTTATATAACCCAATGGAGTGAATAAACTTCATTGGGTTATGTTTAGCTTGTGTCTAATTTCTTAATTGACTTAAAACAAGACATCTATTATGATAAAAGTAACAAAATAAAATGATATCTCTTAAAAGGGGAGTAGCTTGTAACGTTATAGTCGTCATTTCGAGATGATATATTCTCCGGCTATAACGACAACGATCCTATGTTGTGAGCGAGACCTTTACGTTAACGTGACGTTACGTAAAGGTTTTTTATATGTCTTTAGCCTTTACCGTTACGTTTGCGGTAAAGGCTTTTTCTTTTTCCACTAGGCTGTTTTCGTATTTGTTGTTGTTTTAGAACCAATGATCAGATAATGGGTGAAAGAATATTGATGAGCGATAGGCGGCGACTCCTGGTCGGCTAAAGGCGGCCACGTCCTGCGCCTGCGGTTACTCGGCGCAAACTTACGCAAGGATGTAACGCAAGTAGCATTTGTGGCCAACGCCGACACTAGCACGTCGTGTGCGTCGCGGGACAGCACGAGTCGAAAATCACGCAAAGTGAACGGTAGTGAGCTTTGGGAAGTTGAGGCCGTGCCCGCGGAAAGCGTCCGCCGATAGCGAATCAATATCATGCTAAATAGCAACAAAGTTTACGAAAAGAGCCTTCTACAAAAAGCCCTTATTTTATTTTTTCAGTATAAAAAGACATGGTTTGTATTTAAACTATAAGGGTAAGGGAGCGATCGAATAATGGAAGCAGGACTATTACTGGAATACGGTTGGGTACTACTCGTCTTAATTGGATTAGAAGGGATTTTAGCAGCAGATAACGCCCTTGTTTTAGCTATTATGGTTAAACATTTGCCAGAAAAACAACGTAAAAAAGCGTTGTTCTATGGTCTGTTTGGTGCGTTCATATTACGTTTAGGATCATTATTTATTATTTCCTTTTTAGTGGATGTCTGGCAAGTCCAAGCGATAGGATCCATATACCTACTTTATATTGCTGTTAATCATATTGTTAAGAAATACGTTAAAAAAGATGAAGAAGAAACTGCAGAGGAGGAAAATGCCAAGCGGGATGTCAAAGGATCTGGCTTTTGGATGACGGTTGTTAAAGTAGAGTTCGCAGATATAGCTTTTGCGGTAGATTCCATTTTAGCTGCAGTAGCTTTAGCTGTTGCTTTACCAGGAACCCCACTACCACAAATCGGTGGCATGGATGGAGGCCAATTTACAGTTGTTTTACTAGGTGGCTTAATCGGTGTTATCATTATGCGTTTTGCCGCCACCTATTTTGTCAAATTGTTAAAACAACGCCCTGGTTTAGAAACAGCAGCTTTTATTATTGTAGGCTGGGTTGGTGTTAAGCTAGCTGTCATTACGATGTCCCACGAAGATATCGGTTGGATACCATATGATTTTGCCCATTCTGGTTTATGGAAGGCGATATTTTATATCGTGCTCGTTGCGATTGCCGCAATAGGCTGGTTTGGTTCAAAAAAGGAAGACATAGCGGAAGAAGAACTAGAACCGTTAAATGATTAATCGATGAAAGAACTAATCCATTGGTTGGATTAGTTCTTTTTTTATTTTACAAACATATACTAATATACTGACTGATACTTGAGGGGGCAAAATATGAAAAGACCTTACTTCCTAGGGGGAACAACGGCAAGAGGCTATTATCGTTTTTATGATGATTTAATATCTCAGCTTGATCGTGTTTTGTATATTGAAGGCGGGTTCACTTCAATTGTTCATCCCATACTAAATGATATAGTCGAAAAGTATGAAAAAGAGTATGAAGTAGGATGTGTTTATAACCATATTGAACCAAATCAACTCGAAGCAGTTGTGATTCCCAAATTAAAAATAGCTGTCATTGACCGAACGAAGATGAGTAGTAAACGGTTAGTATTCCCGAAGCTTTTCGAAAATCTCATTTATATTGGCGAAGGATATGATCAAGAACATTTAAAGAAAAATGAGAAACTTCTTGTTCAAATCCGGTCTGAACTTAAAAATTTATACAAACAATCCGTCAAACATTTTGAAACGGCTTTAAGTTACCATCATGAAGTTGAAAATATTTATATTAAATTTTTAAATGTGGACCAGGCCAATCGTGAGACAAAGAATCTCATTGAGCGACTCTTTCGCACAAGCTGGTTGAATAAGAAATCGTCAGTGGTTCACCGGTATTTAGGTGCAGCAACGTCTAATGGACCCGTTGATTTTGTTATGAATTTAACTGAAGAATTGGAAGAGCGCATTTATATCAAAGGACGATCAGGAACCGGTAAATCTACGATGTTGAAAAAAATCGTCAATGAAGCTGTAGATCGTGGCTATGATATTGAGATCTACCATTGTGGTTTTGACCCTGAAAGCTTAGATATGGTCATCATAAGAGAACTGAGTGTAGCCATATTTGACGCAACAGACCCTCATGAACACGAACCATCACGATCGAAGGATGAAATTTTTGATGTCTACGAATTATTTGTAGATGGGAATCCGGACCAAGAATATCAAGAACAAATATTAGAGCTAAAATCAAAATACAAAAATGAAATGAAGCGAGCGACTGAAGTTTTAAAGGAAATACAGGAAAAACAACGTGCGTTTGAAACGATATATCAAGATGCGCTAGATGAAGGGTTTTTACAAGGTGTAACAGCAAGAATCAATAATTGGGTAGAATCATAAGTCGTAAAGGGTGCTCTCACAAAGATGTGAGGGCTTTTCTCTTGGAATAGTCTTTAGTAACCACATCGAAATTATAAAATATATATAAATTAAATAGAAAGGGGAATCGAGAAATGTTACTCGTATTAAATGCATTGATTATGTTTTTGTTGCTTGTTGTGTTATTTCAAATGCAAAAGAAACATGTATCCTTTAGTAAACGTGTCTTTGCTGGGCTAGGATTAGGTGTATTACTTGGTATCTTTCTCCAAGTCGCCTATGGATCTGAAAGTAATCTTGTAGCCGATACAACTGAATGGTATTCACTCATTGGTTCCGGTTATATTCGATTATTAATGATGATTGTCATCCCTTTAGTTATGGTCTCGATCATTAAAGCCATTACGAATTTGGAAAAGACATCACAGCTTGGTAAGATGTCAGGTTGGATTATAGGTATATTAGTTGGAACGGCTATGATAGCTGCCGTTATTGGTGTCGGGACTTCATTAGCATTTGACTTGAACGCTGACCAAATTGAAGCTGGTCAATCGGAACAAGAGCGCGGGATGTACTTAGAAGAACGTTTAGGTGATGTTGAAAACATGTCAACGCCTGAGCGAATTTTACAGTTCATCCCAACGAACCCATTTCAGGATATGACAGGTGATCGTGCCACATCCACCATTGCGGTTGTTATCTTCTCTGCTTTTATTGGTGTAGCCGTACTTGGGTTACGGCGTAGAAAGCCAGAACAAGCTGAAATGTTTACGAAGATAATCGATTCAGTTTATGGAGTCGTCATGCGAATTGTGACTTTAATATTACGCCTAACACCATACGGGATATTAGGTTTAATGGCTAATACTGTTGCCAAGACAGACGTTGCCGGAATTGTTGAGTTATCCAAGTTTGTCCTAGCATCCTATGTTGCCTTATTGATAATGTTTGGTATTCATTTACTGTTTATCAGCTTTGGAGGGTTAAACCCATTAACCTATGTGAAAAAGGTGATACCAGTTCTTGGCTTTGCGTTTACATCACGCTCTAGTGCAGGGACCATTCCGTTGAATATTCAGACCCAGAAGAATAATCTTGGGGTACCGGACGGGGTTGCTGATATGTCAGCATCTTTTGGTGCTACGATTGGACAAAACGGTTGTGCTGGAATTTATCCGGCTATGCTTGCGGTTATGATCGCTCCAACAGTCGGCGTTAACCCACTAGATCCAACCTTCTTAATTATGTTGATTCTCATCGTTGGGATTAGCTCCTTTGGTGTCGCAGGTGTCGGTGGTGGTGCCACGTTTGCAGCTTTAATCGTTTTATCAGCGATGGATTTACCAGTTTTCTTAGCTGGGTTACTCATTTCTATAGAACCGTTAATTGATATGGGTCGTACGGCACTTAATGTTAATGGTGCTATGACATCAGGAACACTGACATCAAGGGTTTTAGGTAATTTTAATAAAGAACGATTTAATGACCCATCAGCTAATCAAATCGACATGTCAGATGTCTAAGGAAACAGCTCTTCTTCGGAAGGGCTGTTTTCTAAAAGACATTGTTTTAACAGATAAATTTGTATGATATAAAATTCTTCAAGCTGTTGAAATACACGAAGACTCCTGGTCGGCTAAATCAGCCACGTCCTGTGGCCAACGCCGACACTTGAACGTCCAGTTCTTCGCGGAAAAGCAACAGATAAAGACCCCGCAGTAAGCGAATTGTGCTTACGAGGAGGCTGAAGCGTTGCCCGCGGAAAGCGAAGTGTATTTCAACTGCGGTAGACGTAGTAAATAAAACGAGGAAAAACTTTTATTGCTTACCAAAATATGAAATAATAGAAGAGAAAAGTGATCGAGGGAGTGTCATGATGATACCAACAAAGGAACAACTAACAAAATATGCAAAATTAACGATTCAAAAAGGCGTCAATATCCAGGAAGGACAATCACTCTATATTAACGCACCGATTGAAGCGCGAGAGTTTGTCCACTATGTAGTGGATGCGGCTTATGATGCAGGAGCAGAAGGTGTGTTAGTCAATTGGTCGGATGAATATTTAACGCGTCAAAAATATGACCGTGAACCCATTCACATTTTAGAAAATGTCCCAGACTGGTTAGTAGATAAACAAGTCAGTCATGTTAAAGATGGCGGTGCCATTTTATCAGTCTATGCACCGAATCCTGACTTATTAGAAGGAGTAGATCCAGAACGTGTGGCTAAGGCTACCAAGGCTTCAGGTCAGGCATTAAGTGAATATCGAAGCTACATGATGAACGACCGTGTACAATGGTCGATTGTGTCAGTTCCAACTGAAAAATGGGCGAAGAAAATCTTCTCCGATAAGGATGTAAATCAAGCGGTAACAGACTTATGGGAACAAATTTTCTCAATCGTTCGAGTGGACCAAGATGATCCAATTGAAGCTTGGAACAAACATAATGCAACGTTATATCAAATTCGTGATTACTTAAATGACAAGCAGTATCGTGCGTTAGAGTTCCAATCAGAAACAGCCAATATGACAATTGAGCTTCCCGAAGGTCATATTTGGGCTGGTGGTGGCGCGATTGCGGAAAATGGTGCAGAATTTAACCCGAATATGCCAACTGAGGAAGTCTTTACGGCACCACACCGAGAAGGCATTAATGGTACGGTTAAAAATACGAAACCTTTAAATTATAATGGTAATTTAATTGATGGCTTTACGTTAACGTTTGAAAAAGGTAAAGTCGTCAATTTTGAGGCAGAACAAGGCGCTGACACGTTGAAGCACTTGCTTGAAACCGATGATGGGGCGGTTCGTATTGGCGAAATAGCGCTTGTTCCACATTCATCGCCAATTTCACAATCTGACTTGATTTTCTTTAATACCTTGTATGATGAGAATGCCTCTTGTCATATGGCATTAGGTGAAGCTTATCCAACTAATCTTAAGGATGGGGAGAAGTTGAGTCAAGATGAATTAAGAGAAAAAGGGATTAATACAAGCTTAATTCATGAGGACTTTATGATTGGATCAGCTGATTTGGTCGTCTATGGTGTCACAGAAGACGGTCAAAAAGAACCGATTATTGAAAATGGAAACTGGGCAATTGTTTAAAGATGGGACTTCTTTGTCTCATCTTTTTTTGTGTATTATAATATGGTAAAATGAGCAAAATTTACTAATTAGAAAGTAAGGTATGTTGACATGACGTTAGTAGGGAAAATGATCAAATGGCACCGAAATAAGAAAAGTTATACTCAAGAACAATTAGCTGAGGGAATTTGTTCTGTTACACAACTAAGTAAAATTGAAAATAATCAAATTCCTGCTAATGAGGATATTTTATTTCAAATTGCTGAACGCCTTAATATTGATCAGTACAAATTAACCAATTATGCTGATACTCATAATTTACATCAGGTCAAACAGTGGATGACATATATTCATGAGTACGACTTGATCAATGCTAAAAAGCTTTATATCCAGCTGCAAAGCAGTACCGATACACAGGCGCATTATGATATTGAGTTTTTATATGAACTTGCACTGTTTGGTTATTATTTAATGACTGATCAAGTGAAAAAAGCAGATCAACTATACCAAACGATTTATGAATATGAAACACTGTTTGAAGCAGTAGATGCATATAGTTTTTATAAGTTTACGGGTGAATATTATAAAAACAAAGGCCTATATATTGATGCGTTAAATCAATTAGAACAAGCTGAGGAATATTCAAAGGACGTTGAAGATCCTGAACTATTAATATTGTTGGCGATTGTTTATAGTCATCTTGAAAAGGTCCTAACATCCAATGCTTATGCACGTCGGGCTCTAAGAATCTTTCAAGACAAATTATATTATACGAGAATTATTGAATGTGAAATTGTCATTAGCGTTAACTATATTTATGCCCATGATTTAAACGTAGCTGAGCAACATTTACAACGATTAATCACCCTAATTGATGATAAATTTGATGTCAAAGCCATTGTGAAAATCTATTTTCACTTGGGTTTTATTCAGGCTATAAAAAGGGATTTTGATCAGGCTGAACTGTCACTAAAAAGATGCTTACAATTTAATATTAACGAACCTGAATTGTTACATTGTCGGTATTTAATCGCCCACTTATATTATATGAAAGAAGACTTCGAAATGGCGGTGAAGTATATTGGTTCAGGTATGTCGATGGCGAAAGAGTATAATATTGAACGTTATTTAATTAAATTTCATGTATTAAATCTACTTATCGAAAAGGATGAGGAAGGATTAATAGATTATTTAAAAAAGAAAGCTATTCCTTTTTTTAGAATCACTGGCCAATCGTTTGATTTAACGTTCTATTATCAATTACTAGGCTATACATTATATCAATTAAAAAGATATAAAAGTGCTGCTGAAATCTTAATGGGGGCTGATGAGCAGAGAAAACGACTTATGAACTATAAGTTCGATACAAAATATTAAAAATCCCTAAAAGAATTTTAGAAATTTTCAAAAAATACTCTACAAACCATTCATTTTTGTGTATAATATAAAATAGGTTGTATTCTTCAGCAGATTTTAATGTCATATCTTGTTGACAACACGAATATGTTAGTGGTGGGTATCTAGTTTATAGGTGTGGGGAGGAAATTAGTCTTATGCTGAAGTATGATAGGTTTGTCAACAGATTTGAGACAAGGTTAGGACGGGATCTTTACCCTAGAGAGAAAGACTTTGTCAGTTGGGTTTGGCAAAAGTACAGAACAGAGGAAAAAATAAAAAGATAAATGAGGGAATACGGGAGAGTTAACACACTGCAAGCTTTGCAGTGTTTTTATTTATATTAACTGATGTGAAATTGCTACTTTTTTGATAGCGATGACATATGCTATATTAATTAAAATTGAGATATTGTGAGGTGATTGTTTTGAAGAGTTACCAAGATTATTGGAAGACAAGGCTGGGTTTTATGCTAGCAGCTATGGGATCTGCTGTAGGGTTAGGTAATATCTGGCGTTTTCCATATATTACAGGGGAATTAGGTGGAGCGACTTTCTTACTCGTCTATCTTGGCTTTGTGTTTTTGATTGGAATTCCTTTATTGTTAGCTGAATTCAGTATAGGTAAGGCTGGGCAAAAGGATGCTGTCGGTTCGTTTCAGAATTTAGCACCGGGGACGAAATGGCACTGGACAGGATTTATGGGTGTCATCGGTGGAATTTTAATTCTTAGCTTCTATAGTGTTGTCGCAGGGTGGTCTTTATTTTATTTATATCGATATGTAACAGGAGCTTTTTGGACAGAGCCGGACGGTGGTTTCGGTCAAGTGTTTGGTGAATGGACTTCTAGTACGATTTACCCGTTATTTTGGCAGGCTTTGTTTTTAGGGATCACATTATTCATTGTCATTCGCGGGATTAAAGGTGGAATTGAAAAAGCTAATGTATTCTTAATGCCAGCCTTAGCGCTTCTAATGATTTTTATGGCGGGATTTGTTTTAACGTTAGACGGTGCTTTTGAGGGATTAAAATTTTTATTCCAACCCGATTGGTCCTTGCTAGGTGACCCTAAGTTATATCTAACAGCTCTCGGTCAGGCTTTCTTTTCCTTGAGCTTAGGTGTTGGAGGTATGTTAACGTACGGTAGTTATTTAAAGGCAAAAGATAAATTGCCCACGGCAACAGTCGGGATTGGTTTAATGGATACCGTTTTTGCCATCATATCGGGTATTATCATTTTTCCAGCTGTCTTTAGTTTTGGTTTAAGTATCGGCGAAGGTCCGCCACTCGTATTTATTACATTACCAAGTATTTTTGCGAGTATGCCTTTAGGAAATATGATTGGTATTGTTTTCTTCGTTTTATTGTCAATGGCAGCGTTATCGTCAGCCATATCGTTACTTGAACTACCAGTAGCTTTCTTCTCACGGACGATTGGCATGACAAGAAAAGCCGCAACCTATTTGTGTACGGCGATTATTTTCGTGCTAGGGGTTGCTTCATCATTTGGGTATGGTATTTGGAGTGGTGTCACACCAATTGGTGATCGTGATATTCTAGGTTCGATTGATTATATAACGGCAAACTTTATGCTGCCATTAGGTGCGTTATTAATGGCACTCTTTGTTGGTTTGTATTTAAACAAAGAACAAGCATTAGCAAACAGTGAAATTCAAAGCAAAAGTCTTGCTAATGTATGGTATTTTATTGTGAAGTTTGTCGTGCCGATTATTTTAGTAGTTATAGTCATTGCACAAGTGTTTGATATAACTGCGTAATTAAGGTGTACCATGTTATACTAGTAGTAGTTTTGCGATGGAGGTGAGTTAAGGATGCCTGTTTCATATCATGCGATCATTCGACAAATGAAGAAGGAGTTAGAGGAAGTGGATTCATCAGCTTCACAGCAACATGTACTATCGAAAATGCATGTGATCAAGTCGCTAGCTGATGTGGTCATTAATTCCTATGAAGAAACCTCTGAGTCAATTAGTCAATCCAAATCAGAGCAACCTCAGATGAGTGAGGCAGAAGCGCGAATGATGGGTATCTCTCAATCACCGTCTAAAAAAACGACGAAGCGCGAAAGTCGTTTAGAAGAAGATGATGCAAACGGCGATTCAATCTTTGATTTTTAACATAAATGTAAAAGGGGATTTAACATGAAGGCATTATTACTTATTGGTGTCGTTAATGGATTTCTAGCAGTCGCTTTAGGTGCATTTGGTGCACATGGATTAGAAGGACGATTAAGTGAAAAAATGCTACAAACTTGGGAAAAAGCAGTTCAATATCAAATGTTTCATACCGTAGCGATATTGATAGCTGGTATGATGCTGCTCCGCTTTGACAGCAGTATGTTCGCATCAGCGGGTTGGACGTTTTTAATCGGTATTATTCTTTTCTCGGGTAGCTTATATATTTATTCGCTTAGCACAATCAAAACATTTGCGATGATTACACCAATCGGCGGTGTGGCCTTTTTAGTCGGCTGGGTATTGCTCGGCATAGGAGTTATGAAAATGGTAGGTTAAATTTTGACCCATCTGTAGGTATGCAGGTGGGTTATTTGATGGTGATTTTACCAGATATATGTCTTACTTTATAAACCATACCCATTATGGCAGAATAGATATAGATACATTTTAGGAGGGTTTCTCGATGAAATCGTTTGATGATAAAGAGAATAAAAAAAGCAATCAATTTACGATTATGAAGGATGACCCGATTGATGGACACCCAAGCTATAGCGGTGGTGGAACCATTAGCTTAGAAAATATGTCACCCCTTGTCGTAGATCCTACAGACGAAAAAGTGTGGGTCGATATGGGCGCGATGCACGCGCGCAGTGAAGTTGAAAAACGTATTAAATTTGTAACAGATAAAGAAGAAGTCCCTAATGGTAAACCTTACTGGCTTGTTTGGGTTACTGTTGAGCGTAAAGATGAGGGTCCATATTACCATGGCGTTGCAGCTAGTTATTTAGAAGTAGACCGTGAAGCACGCCGGGGGTATAAAATTTTAGCTGAACATGTTAACCGAATGGATAAATCGCTTAAGGGGCGAATCGTTGTTGACCAAATGGATGACAAATCGAAACAATTACTCGGTGAGTTTCTGCGTGATTTCAACTCAGAGTATTGGGAAAATGCAAGTGATGAATTAAAGCAAGCCTTTGCTTAATTTATGAATGAATTGTGAACATTTAGCATTACGATTGTAACTTTTAAAATTCCTTTGTAAAATGAAATTAAACATGGGTTTAACATCACATGTTTATTAGGACTAATAAAAGGGGTTGGCGAATCACGCCAACCCCATTTATTGTGTGCAAACCTCTTTAGGCTCAGTGCCTTTAATATAATACGTTAAACGTGTTCGATCCTCACAGGCAGGGCCTTCAAGCTTACCTGTTATCGGATCAACTTGTAGTCCAACGACACCTGTTGGAGCATTAAACGTTTGAACAGGCATTTCTTTGTGTAATCGTTCCATATAAGTCGCCCAGACCTGTTTAGCAGCTCGTGAATCCTGTACTCTTTTTATTTCACGGTTATCATCAAACCCAGTCCAGACGGCAGTTGTATATTGCGGTGAATACCCAATCATCCAGCTATCACTTGGAGTAGTTCCTGATTTTCCGGCGTATTCGTGAGTAAGCTGATCGGCAATCGATGACCCTGTTACATACATATAACCATTAAGCCGCTTATCGAACATCCCGGTTAAGAGATGCGTTAAGACGAAGGCATGGTTTTCTTCAAGTAAACGCTCGGGTGTCTTGGCCTGATGCTGATAAACAATATTGCCATCACGATCCACTATTTTTTCAATCAAGTAAGGTTTGACTGACCAACCTTCATTGGCTAAAACACTATAGGATTCTGCCATATCCATAACAGAAATAGAAGCTGTGCCCAATGCAAGTGATAAAACGGAAGGTAATTCCGCCTCGATTCCAAACGTTTTAGCGGCATCTACTAAGTTTTCTGGCCCGACAAACTGATTCGTTTTAATCGCATAAATATTATCGGAAACCGCAACCGCTTGGGAGAGTGTGACGGGTCGGTCCGCATAGCTGTCACTATAATTGGCAGGAGAGTAAACCTTACCGTTTTCTAAGGTGAAGCTCGTCTCTCGGCTTTCTAATTGGGTCGAAGGTGTAAAGCCGTAAACGAGGGCAGCGTAATATAAAAACGGTTTAAAGGTAGAACCTGTCATGCGTTTGGCTTGTGTTACACGGTTATAAGGTGACTGTTCATAGTTTTTGCCGCCTTGCATGGCGACCACTCTACCTGAGGTTGGATCAATTGTGACAGCTCCGATTTGCATCTCGGTATCAGCGGGCATTTCCTCTTGAATTGTTTGTTCAAGCTTTTCCTGGGCTTGGTGATCCATCGTTGTATAAACATCGTATCCTTTACTGTCCAATTCTTGTCGGCTAATCCCGAGTAGCTCTGACGCTCGATTTAAGGCAGTTTCCGTAAAATATTGACCGATTTCGGGTTCTTTTTCCGACGCCGTTACGGCAATTCTTAAATCAATTCGCTTAGCCTGTTGATAGGAGGAAGCTGTAATTTTGTCTGTTTCATACATCCGTCTCAAAATCCAATCTTTACGATTCATCGCATTTTCATATGAATTGAGTGGTGAATAAACAGACGGTCCTTTAGGTATAGCAGACAATAAAGCGGCTTCTTCTAACGTAAGATCATCAGCATCCTTTTCAAAATAAAACTGACTGGCTGCTTGAATACCATACTGTCCATGTCCAAAATAAATGGTGTTTAAATAACCTTCTAGAATCTCGTCTTTATCCTGAAAGATTTCGAGTCTGAGAGAGATTAAAGCCTCTTGTATTTTTCGTTCCCAGGTTTTTTGATGGGTTAAAAAGATGTTCCTGGCATACTGCTGGGTGATGGTGCTTGCGCCTTGTACTTTGTCCATCGCTAGAATATTATGATAAACCGCACTTGCAATACGTTTTATATCAAATCCAAAGTGATTATAGAAGTTATCGTCTTCGGCTGCGATAAAGGCATCCATGACATAGGGAGAGATATCGTCTAATTCAACCCAAAATCGGTTTTGAATACCATGTTCCACGGAAATAACGTCTTCATTTTGATCATAAACAATTGTGTTATCAGCTATCTCGTATTTAGGGGGGCCTTGTATAACAGAGTAGACGAGTATAACGGCTCCAGTTGATAGTCCGAAAACAACGGTTAGTAGAAACAATCGTAATAGTTTTCTGATCATGGTCATCTCTCCTGTAGTTAACATTCTTTAATATTATGGAGAAAATGACTGAGTTTTAAACGTTCTTCTCTTCTATTTATCTACACGTTTCGATATAATAATGTTTCACAGTTTTTTTTCGTCTGGTTCAAATGTAACTAAACAAATAGATCGATATATGGCAAAATATATAATGATTAACCATCAGGATTAGTTGGGTAAGATAGAAAGGAAGATTGAATTTGGCTAGTCATACGATTCCAATTAATATAAAGATTGATACAGAAATAGAGGATGAGAATGGGAATGAATCCATTTCCAAAACGGAAAAAGGCTCTTACGTCCACAAAGGTAACATCCATATGATAAAATATGATGAGCAGATGGAAGACTTAGGTTTCGTGGTCACGACAATCGTGATTCAAGATGACCGAATTTCAGTTAAAAGGGAAGGCCCTTTACAAATGCACCAAGTCTTTCGAATCGGTGCAAGTACGGAGTGTGTTTATTATCATCCATATGGTAAATTTCGTATGGAAACAACGACACACCGAATGCAATTTGTGAAAGGAATCGGCAATCGGTCGGGCAAAATATATATGAACTATGATGTAACGCTAAATGATCAAGAACCACGTCGACACGTGTTTGAGTTGCACTTTCAAGAGGAGGATGCTGAATGAATATCGTCGGACAAATCGAAGCTACGTTAAAACAAGAAATTGCCTCAGCTGTCATAGAAGCGGGGTTAGCGACTGAGGAAGAGCTTCCTGAAGTTGTTTTGGAAACACCTAAAGACAAAGCTCACGGCGATTATGCGACTAATATGGCGATGCAATTGGCTCGTATTGCGAAGAAAGCACCAAGTCAAATCGCAGAAGATATCGTCGAGCATTTAAATACCGAAAAGGCATCGGTACAAAAGATTGAAATTGCTGGCCCAGGTTTTATTAATTTCTTTATTGATCAATCGTCATTAACGGGAGTTGTCAATACGATTTTAGATCAAGGTGAAGCATATGGTACGTCTAATACAGGTAAGGGACAGCGTATACAAATTGAGTTCGTATCTGCGAACCCAACTGGTACACTACACCTAGGCCATGCCCGTGGTGCAGCTTTTGGTGATGGTCTAGCAAACGTTATGGAAAAAGCGGGCTATAACATCGAGCGCGAGTACTATATTAACGATGCAGGGAATCAGATTGATAACCTTGCTCAATCCATCAATGCACGTTATTTTCAGGCGATTGGACAAGACATAGATATGCCAGAGGACGGTTATCGTGGGCAAGATATTATCGATCTAGCCCAGTCATTAGTTGATGAGCATGGTGAACGTTTTGCCGAATTAGTTCAAGAACAACGCCTATCAGAATTCCGTCAATATGGGTTAAAGCATTTATTAGATCGAATTGAAAAGGATCTTGAAAACTACCGTGTTCCGTTTGATTCATGGTTTTCTGAAACATCTTTATATGATAAAGGCCTAGTGGATGATGCGGTTCAAAAATTAAAGGATAAAGGCTATGTTTATGAAGCGGATGGTGCCACTTGGTTTAAATCGACAGCGTTCGGTGACGATAAAGACCGTGTCCTTGTAAAACAGGATGGTACTTTTACGTATTTAACACCGGACATAGCTTACCACCAAAATAAAATTGAACGTGGCTTTGATGAACTAATCAATATTTGGGGTGCGGACCACCACGGTTATATGGCGCGAATGCATGCAGCGATTCAAGCTTTGGGCTACCCGAAAGATATTTTAGATATCAAAATAGCGCAAATGGTGAGCCTATTTGAAAACGGTGAGAAAGTGAAAATGAGTAAACGGACTGGGAAAGCTGTTACGATGAAGGAACTGATTGAAGAAGTTGGGATTGATGCCACGCGTTATTTCTTCATCATGCGTTCTAATGATGCCCATTTAGATTTTGACATGGATTTAGCGAAGTCACAATCGACTGAAAATCCAGTTTACTATGTCCAGTATGCTCACGCCCGTATTTGTAGTATGTTAAGACAAGCGGAAGAAAAAGGAGTAGACGTCGGCGCAGCGGCTGATACTTCTTTGCTTCAAGACGAAAAAGAAGTAGATTTATTAAAACGGTTAGGTGATTATCCACAGGTGATTGCCGATGCAGCGGAAAAACGGATGCCTCACCGCATCCCGCAATACGTGTTTGACTTAGCTTCAGACTTACACAGCTTTTATAATGCTGTAAAAGTAATCGATTTAGAGCAACCAGAATTAACGCAGGCTCGAATTACGTTAGTCAAAGCCGTGCGTGTCGTCATCAAAGACGCATTAGGGTTAATTGGCGTGGAAGCGCCAGAAAAAATGTAAGAGGAAAAGCTTTGACCGAGATGCGGTCAAAGCTTTTTTATTGTTTACTGTGCTGAATCCCCAATGAGCGGTGCTAATTCCCCATTGATCTATGTTGATTCCCCAATGAAGGCCAAAGATTCCCCATTGAACATGATTTTTCGCCCAAAGAACTGTTCTGAGTGCCCATTAGCTCCTGTGATTCCCCAATGACAATAATGAATCCCCAATAAAGACAATAATCACCCTATAATAAATCATGACTAATGTAGGTCCCTAAAAAGAAACAAAAAACGTTTCCAGCCCCAAGCTGGAAACGTATCAGACTTACCCGAATGGATATTGATATTCTATTTCTTCATCAAACACAACATAGTCTAAGTAAATCATAAGCAGTAGATACCATTTTCCTGACTGCGGATCTGCAACAACAATATGGTCTTTTCCTGCTTCTTCTAAAATTCCTCTAAAGACTTTTGCATTCCAATTTTCATTGTTTTCAAATGTCATGTAAACTGTAACAGACTTCCCACGGTTTAGACGTAGGATGTTCTCGATATATGAGCGCTCACGTGGTAACTGTTGCATCGCTCCTTGTATCATTTGACCAGGTATCTGTCCTTGGCCTGGCATCTGTCCCTGCATAGGCATTTGCCCCTGCATAGGCATTTGCCCTCCTTGACCTATCTGTCCTTGGCCTGGCATCGGCATTTGGCCTGATCCGGACATTTGCCCGCCTTGACCTTGTTGGGGCATACCCTGCATTCCACCACCAGTTTGGCCGCTACCCGAAGGCAGAGGAAAACCGCCTGGCATCATACCTTGCCCTGGCATTTGCCCGCCTGGGAAGCCGCCCATTCCTTGACCACCCTGAGGTCCCATACCTTGCTGCATTCCTGATGACTGACCACCTTGATAATTACTCATTCCAGTATTACCTCCCATTCCACCAGCTAACCCTGGCAATTTACCTTTTCCTGGTAACGTCATTTTTTTGCCGTCACCAGCACCTCCTGACCACTTCTTTCCTTCAGAGCCTTTCAAATTATTGGGGTTGTTGAAGGATTTTTTCTCAGGTGTCTTCTTTTTGTCTTGATGTGCCCTATCATTTGACTGATCCAACAATCATCAACCTCCCTATCATATTTAAAAAATTTATTGAAATTAAAATAAACTAGGACATTCACCTTGTGTCGGTGTAAAATAACAATGTGATTTGTATCGCCCAGAATTCCATTGTCCAAACCATTGGGCAGGGCAATCGCCAGACGGACGGAAAAACCACAACGAATCATCGCCAGGTTCAAACTCCTGTCCAGCAGTGACTCTTCTAGCTAGGCGAATATCTTGATCTCTGGCCCGTTGGTAGAAATAAGACTCCTGAACAGCTTCAAATCCGCCCGGTGATTGAAAAATCATATCTGGAAGTGAATCAATATTTTCAAAATCTAAACATTCGACAATTACTCGGTTGACACCGACATTTCCAACGAGAAGCATCCCTAATTGTCCGTCGCCTTCAGCCTCGGCCCGCATTAATCTTGCTAGTTGTTTTAATTGAGCCTCGTTATATGCAATGACTGCCAATCTATACCACCTCTTTCTAGGCAGATTCACCGAATAGTGGAGGGAAAACGCCACTTGTTAAAGCTTCTATAACTCACTAGTTCATATATATGTTTAATTGGGTAAAAGTTGATTAGTAGGCTTGTACTTTTTGGTACAAATGACTAAAAAATAAACGAAGAGAGGTTTTAAGGCATAAAAAAACTGAGCCACTGTTGTGACTCAGCTATCATAATAATGGGAATTAAACGTCCATGATTTTTTCAACATCATCTTTTGATTTGCGATGGCCAACGAAAAATTCGCCAAACTCCGCAAAACGGGCACTAACTTCATCAAAGCGCATTTCATAGATGAGTTTCTTGAATTGAAGCATATCGTGAGCATAAAGGGTCACGCCCCATTCCCAATCATCAAAACCGATACTACCTGTGATAATTTGGCGAACCTTACCAGCATATTTGCGTCCAGTCATACCGTGTTCATACATTAAGCGGCCGCGTTCATCTTTTTCCTCCATGAACCAGTTATTGTCGCTTTCACGTTTGCGATCCATTGGGTAGAAACAGATGTGATCCCATTTTGGTAAAATCGGTTTAAGTCGAGCTTGAATTTCTGGATCTGTATCAGGGTCTTTTCCTTTAGCCATATAAGTTGAAAGTTCAACAACCGACACGAATGAGTAGGCAGGAATTAAAAATTCAGCCATTTTTGTTTTATTAAAAGCTGTTTCAAGCTCCGTTAACTCTTCCATTGTTGGGCGAAGATTCATAAATAATAAGTCCGCTTTTTGACCAATGATTTGATAAAATCCGACGCTTCCGTTTTTATTAGATTCAACCTCTTCCCAGCCTGAAAGAAGCTCGTCTAGTTCTTTTAAGGCTTGTTTGCGTTCTTCCTCAGATGCTAATTTCCAAGCTGTCCAATCAACTTGGCGAAAATCATGTAAACAATACCAACCATCTAACGTTTCAACTGCTTCTGGCATTGGTTTCACTCCTTATTTTCAATTCATTTACAATTTAACTATATCACAAGGCATGCGCACGATTAAAAGGAAAAGCACGTGAACGTTTTGTTAACAATTATTGGCGAAAAATTTAACAAAAATCCCGGCTCAGCAGTTCCTAATCTTGGCTAAGTTTTTCTCAATCCTGGCAGAAAGGTTCTCAATCTTAGCTAGTTTTTTCTCAATATCGGATTAATAGTTCTCAAAAGTTGAATAATTATTATAGGATTTTCTTATTTCTATCACGCATGAGCTCAAGACGATTCTTATACCAATGTTTTTCTTGCTCTGAAAAAGGCCGTTCATCAATGGTGACGCCATGTGTATTTAGCTTATCTTCAATTCGTTTAATCACTTGCTCGACTGTCAAATCTTTTTGAAAAAGTTGATCGAGTGACGCCATGACAGTAGGATCAATATCCGGATACTTAAATTTAGTTGATTCACCTTTTAACGATATCTCGTAAAATGTTTTCAATAACTGTGCGCGTTCTTGTCCGTTTCCTTCAATATCAAGATAGATTTGTACGGCCGATCCGTTCTTAACCCGGCGCTGAGAAATGCCTGCGAACTTCTTACCATCAATGCTTAAGTCGTATTCACCAGGGCAATAGGATTGTTCGATTTCATAGGCTTCAATTGGACAACCTTCATCATTAAGAACCCACCGGATAAATTCAACCATCGCTTGATAACCATCGTGAATATCGAAGGTTTTAGCTTCAGGGAAAATAAGTGATATGTTTAAAATACCTTCATCTAACACAACAGCTAGCCCACCAGAGTTACGAATAATTACTTGGTAGCCTTGATCCTTTATATATTGAATGCCTTCGTCAATATAAGGCAAACGACTATCCGGGATGCCAAGTACAACGGTAGGTTGATGCACCCAGTAACGAATCGCTGTTTCGCCTATTTCACTTGCGGTCAAACAAAGCGTATCATCCGTAGCAAATGACTCTATAATGTCGACATCGGCTGCGTTACGATGGTCGATTTTTCTTATCGTTTTAAAATTTAAAAGTGTATGATTCATATGATCGTTCCTTCAGTTAAGATTACAGTTAGTAGTTTAATCGATTTTAATAAAAATGGCGAATATAACTATAACCTATTATAATAAAATAAACTGGAATTAAAGGATGTGACTCAAATGATTGTGGCAATCTTAAAGCTTATAGCGTCGGGGATTGAGTTTTTCTTAGGTATTCCTTTTGTAGGTGGTGCCTTTATTTTTGCGAACGCATGGGGACCTTTGCTTTTTATGCTATTATTTTATATTGGGATTTTAATTCTATCCTGGCGTTACGGTTATGCCAAGTGGGGCGCTATCACTGGTATAGCGGTTTCCGTCATTGCAGTTATTCCTGTTGTTGGTATGATTCTCCATTGGGTAGCGTTTTTCGTCCTGCTTGTTGACGGGTTACTCAATATAAAAGAAGCTAGAGAATAAGATAAAAGCTTTTTAGGAGGTATTTCATGGGGGAACTTTTCATGTCGCTCATATTTTGGGCAATTGGACTATTGATTCTATATTTTGTTATTGCAGCAGCTGTTAAAAGGGGAATTAATCAATCCATTCTAGCCCAATTTCTTAAGCAAGAATATGGAATTAAAGAAGAAGAACCACCTTCTTTTTTAGATGATGATTCGAATGATTGGAATCAGTAAGGGGTCATAAAATGTGGGTAAAAATAAAGAGTTACTCATAGACCGAGTATCTCTTTTTTCAAATGAACTATACGTCTATTCGTCGAGGATTTTTTTTATGAAATGGACACAGTTATTCGTTGTGTAACTTGGTGCTTGCTCAACTATCTTCATAGGCCGTGCCTGAAAATCTATTCCCTTCTTTACTTCTTCAAAATGGACTTGTGAGCCATCTTTTAATCCTTTGTTCTTGGCCATGGCTTGTGGTAGGCGAATACCTAAACTGTTGTCCCACTTTGTTACAGTTTTAGTCATTTAATCGATTTCTCCCTCTTCTTTCATACTATTTTTGGTTCGCTTTGGTTTCCTTCCTGTGCCACCATTTTATCATACTTCCATTTATTGTATACTACAATAATGATGCAAACGTTCAAATTTGGATCATTTAAATAGGTTAGGTTTGGTGTTCTGGGAATTCGATTCGCCGAGTCCGTACTTCAAATTGGCGAGTCCAGCACCCAGGTTGGCGACTCCACCTCCAAAATTGGCGACTCCAAAACATAGATTAATTTTTATCTAAAAAAGGATGTCATTCAGCTAAAAAATCGTTATAATAAATGATATATCTTGTAGAAAGGTCGGAAAAGATGTCATATCGCCATGAGCAATTAAGCGAAGAGAAAGTGTTTAAAGATCCAGTTCATCGCTACATTCATGTTCGTGATCAGTTAATTTGGGACTTGATCGGCACGCCGGAATTTCAAAGGCTAAGGCGTATTAAGCAGCTCGGGACAACTTATTTAACCTTCCACGGGGCTGAACATAGTCGGTTTAGCCATTCATTAGGGGTTTATGAAATTGTTCGTCGAATTGTAGAGAATTTCCGGGGGCAGCCGAACTGGAATGACGATGACCGTATGCTATGTCTCTGTGCAGCACTACTTCATGATTTAGGGCACGGCCCGTTTTCTCATTCATTTGAAAAGGTATTTGGTTTAGATCATGAGGATTTCACAAGAGAAATTATTTTAGGTGATACAAAGGTAAATGAGGTTTTATTAAAAGTGGATCCTCAATTTCCTCAAGATGTCGCCGATGTCATTAATAAGACGTATCGAAATAAGTTAGTCGTCAGTCTGATTTCCAGTCAAATTGATGCGGATCGGATGGATTATTTACAGCGCGATGCCTATTTTACGGGTGTCAGTTACGGTCATTTCGATATGGAACGAATCTTGCGTGTGATGCGCCCGATGGAAGACCAGGCGGTAGTTAAAGAAAGTGGTATGCATGCGGTAGAAGATTACATCATGAGCCGCTATCAAATGTATTGGCAGGTTTATTTCCATCCAGTCACAAGAAGTGCAGAGGTTATTCTGACAAAAATCTTACATCGTGCGAAGGAATTATATGAATCGAATTACGCATTTAAATTGGAGCCCATGCATTTTATTAGCTTCTTTGATCATGACGTTTCCTTAAAAGATTACTTAAAGCTAGATGAGAATGTTGCTTTTTACTATTTTCATATTTGGCAGGAAGAGGACGATGCGATTCTAGCTGACTTGTGTCGTCGCTTTGTTGACCGCGATTTATTTAAATATATTGAGTTTAACCCTGGCAACCAGTATCGCGAGCTGATGGACTTGAAGGATTACTTTACGGAAGCGGGAATTGACCCGTCTTATTATTTAGAAGTCGATTCATCATCGGATTTACCCTATGACTTTTATCGCCAGGGTGAAGATGAAGAACGATTACCGATCTTACTACAAATGCCGAACGGTGAACTTAAAGAACTCTCACGTCAATCGGATATTGTTGAAGCTATTTCCGGCAAAAAACGAACGGATCACAAATTATATTATGCCGAGGATTTCATTAACCAACTTCCCGAAGATAGCAACATCAAACGACGGATTAGAGAAATATTAAAGGGATAGGGGCTGAAGACATGTTAGAAGATCACGCAAAACTAATGGCGTTTTTCGAGCAAGCCCAGGAAGTGGTTGGTCGGAAACGCCTTCAAAAGATGGTTTACATATTGAAAAAAACAGGGTTCAATTTTTCTGAACGGTATTCCTTTCATTTTTATGGACCTTACTCTGAAGAATTATCAACACGGATTGAGGAACTGTGTAATTTAGGTTTTCTAGTAGAAGAAAAGGAACAGGAAAAAGGCTACTATCAATATCGTTATACGCTTACCGATAACGGGACAAGCTTTTTAACGGATTCAAATGTTGATACGCCTAATATGACTGCATTAATTAACAAAATGAATGAACAAAGCTCGAAGTTTTTAGAACTTGTATCGACGATGCTCTTTTTTGATAATTTTACTAAAGAAGAGGTTGAGGAAAAGGTTTTAACCGTTAAAAGCAAGCAAAATTATACGGAAGAAGACCTGCAAGAAGCCTGGACATTTATTGATGATATGAAAAAGCATTAAAGTATAAAACCCCTGCTATGGAGCTCCATAGCAGGGGTTCACTTTGGGATTAATGCGGCAAAAAGATCAATTGATATAAAAACAGTAGTGCAAAAATGTACAATAACCAATGAACTTGCTTCGCTTTACCCATCACGATTTTCATAACGGGGTAGGCGATAAATCCAAACGCGATCCCAGTTGCAATACTTGATGTAAAAGGCATGATCAAAATGATTAAAAACGCCGGGAACGCTTCATCAATTTGGTCCCAATCAATCTTAGCAATATTACTAATCATTAAACTTCCGACAATAATTAATGCTGGTGCCGTAATCGCTGATAAATTAGCGACTGCTTCTACGAGTGGTGAGAAAAACAAGACCAATAAAAACAAAATCGATACGGTTAAGGTAGTCAACCCTGTACGACCACCAGCAGCAACACCTGACGATGATTCAATGTAAGCACTTGTCGGGCTTGTACCGAACAGCGCCCCAACCGTTGTACCTACTGAATCGCTGAGTAATGCTTGTCTAACGCGAGGAAACTTATTATTTTTCATTAATCCAGCCTGTTGAGCGACACCAATCATCGTGCCGGTCGTATCAAATAACGTCACGATTAAAAATGAAAAAACAACCGTATAAAGACTGTATTGAATGACATCGCCAATGGCTGTAAATGGATTAACAACAGCCAAACCATGCTCAAAGGATGGAATCGACATGATGCCGTTATCAAACTGTAACTGTCCGGTGAAAAAGGCGACAGCCCCTGTTACAACAATACCGTAAAAAATAGCACCTTTCACATTCAACGCCATTAAAATAATCGTAATGGCTAAGCCAGTAAGTGCTAGGGCTGCTGAAGGGCTCGTTAAATCACCTAATTTAACTAGATTAACAGGATCAGCTGTAACAATTCCTGTTAAACGGAAACCGATAAAGGCGATGAATAAACCAATACCAGCCGTTATACCGTACTTTAGGTTTTCCGGAATAGCTTCGATTAAAATCTTTCGAAGCGGTGTAACAGATAAAATGATGAATAAAAGACCTGAAACAAAGACAGCAGCAAAAGCAATGCTGTAATTGATTTCCGGATTGTTTGCCACAACTGAATAGGCGAAATAGGCGTTTAACCCCATGCCAGGCGCGACAGCAATTGGATAGTTAGCGAATAACGCCATCCACAGCGTACCAACCACGGTTGCAATAATCGTGGCTAGAAACACTTGCTCAAATGGAACTCCTGCATCCCCTAAAATGGAAGGGTTAACAAACGCGATATATACCATCGTTAAAAAAGTGGTGATCCCAGCTATAATCTCCGTTTTAATCGTCGTTTGCCTCTCTTTTAATTGAAAATTCATGTACACACTCCCTAAAAACGAACAATTTAAACAACAACTAATATAATATTCGTTTTTACGATAAAACGCAACCCCATATAATCAAAAAATAGGCTGTTTTCGAAAAGATTGCTGTTTTAATAAATCATTTTATATGGAAAGATCTTTACAAGCAGTTGAAATACACGAAGACTCCTGCGGGAAAAGCAACAGCTGAAGACCCCACAGTGAGCGTTAGCTCACGAGGAGGCTGAAGCGTTGCCCGCGGAAAGCGAAGTGTATTTTAACTGCGGTGGCTATAGTAACACTTTGTGAAAACCAAAAAAATAACACCAACTTTAGGGTTGATGTTATAAAAGCGGACGAAGTAGTTTGGCTAAATTTTTTCTAATGCCATACGTAAGTGGATTAGGGTGCTTGATCCAGTCTTCATATAAGGGCATACTGTCTTGTAAATCCTTTTCAAAATAACGATAGATCTCTTCCGTTTTAGTTTTGTCGTATATAAAAAAATTAATTTCTTCATTACTGAAAAGGCTTCGCCTGTCGAAGTTTGCAGTTCCGATATCACAAACCGAACGATCGATAAAAATTACCTTTGCATGATAAAACCCATTCGTGAATAAACGAACATTCGCCCCGGCTTTTTCCATCCGAATTAAATAGGATGTGGATGCCTCTTTTACAAACAAATGATCAGATTGATGGGGGTAAAGAATCGTGATGTCCACCTTTTCGCGTGCTTTTTGTTCTAAGAGCTGAATAATCTCCTCGCTTGGGATAAAATAAGGTGATCCAATCTCTATCGAATGTTTGGCACTATGAATCAATTGCTTAAAGGTAGCTTGGAGCGTTCCTCCCGCGGAAGGTGTAATTTGGCACGTGACATCACCCGATTTAACCGTATTTACTGGTAAATCTAAATTCTCCTGAGTATTCCGCTCCCAGTCTCCCGTAAAAACATCCAAAATATCTTGGATGACATCACCCGTTATCCTTATATGATAATCCCGCCATAAGGGGAAATTTGAAGTATCATTAATATATTCATCACCGATATTATAGCCACCGATATAAGCCGTTTTCCCGTCAATAATTGAAAACTTACGATGATTTCGATTGTTTATGGACTGACATAAGGAACGTAGCCGTAATGGGTTACTGTAGCAGACTTTTGCTCCTGAACGTCTAAGCCGTTCGACTTTTTTTCGACTAATGGTATAGGATCCCAAAAGGTCAATCATTAGATAGACTGAAACGCCTCGTTCACTTGCGTAAGTTAGTAAGTCCATAAACCGATCACTGAAGGCATCCCGTTTCACGATATAAAAAGAAATACAAACATAATCTTTCGCTTCTTGTATATCATCAAAAAATTGTTTATATAATGGTTTCCCGTTCCAAAAAAATTTTATGTCACCAGTGCGTTTAGGATAGGTTTTAACTGAAACCTTCTCAGTCGGTTGTAGAATGATGATGGTAACGATAACAAGGATGATGACGACGATTAATACCCACACGATCGCTCCCCCTTTCCAATGTAGTATGTTAATAAAGAATTAACCTTATACGATTTTAACGTTGACTGAATGCTCATTCATTGTATAATTAAAGTAACAGAAAGAATTTTCATGGAATTTATATTTTTCATGATACAATGAAAAGAAACTTCGGTGGGGGGACAAAGATGGAGACACTATTATGGATTAACTGGCTTGCTTTCTTAAGTGTAACCGCTTACGGGATTTTCCTATTTGTGCAAGTCGTACGCACACGAATTGCCTATATTAAATTAGGAAAAAAAGCAGAATTTGACCAGAACATGAAACAACGCGTCCGAGATATTTTGACGTTTGTGTTTGGTCAAAAGAAACTATTAAAAGATAAAAAATCTGGTGCGATTCACGTCATGATGTTCTACGGGTTTTTACTCGTTCAGTTCGGTGCGATTGATTTTATTTGGAAAGGTTTAGCACCTGATTCACACATTCCACTAGGGATTTTTTATCCGGGTTTTACCTTCTTCCAGGAGCTTGTTACATTAACGATATTAGTCGCAGTTGTTTGGGCGTTTTATCGCCGTTATATTGAAAAACTTGTTCGATTAAAACGAGGTTTTAAAGCAGGACTTGTATTAATTTTCATTGCGACACTCATGTTATCGGTTTTAGCAGGTAACGGTGCTGCGATCGTTTGGCACGGCCATGATTTAACATGGACAGAGCCAGTTGCATCATCATTAGCTGTTGTTTTCGGTTGGATGGGTCCAACTGCTAGTGCAGTATTATTCTACGTTATGTGGTGGATTCACTTAATCGCTTTATTAAGCTTC
This sequence comes from Tenuibacillus multivorans, assembly GCF_900103915.1. Classification (GTDB taxonomy): domain Bacteria; phylum Bacillota; class Bacilli; order Bacillales; family Alkalibacillaceae; genus Tenuibacillus; species Tenuibacillus multivorans. The sequence continues at coordinate 403,597 of NZ_FNIG01000001.1, forward strand.
TTAGTTTATGTACCACAATCTAAACACGCACACTTATTAGCTGGACCAGCAAACGTCTTTTTAACGAAGGATAAGCAGCATGGTAAGCTGAAAAAGATTGATTTTGATATTGATGAAATGGAAGAATCAGATGAAGAGCCTACATTCGGTGTCGGAAAAATCGAAGACCTAGACCAATTACAATTATTAGATCTATACGCTTGTGTTGAATGCGGTCGTTGTACCAATGTATGCCCGGCATCAGGGTCAGGTAAAATGCTGTCACCAATGGATATTATCGTAAAACTACGTGACCATTTAACGGAAAAAGGAGCTGCTGTAACAGGGAAGTCAGCTTGGGTGCCTTCTTATGCCTTTGCAGGTACTGAAGGAAACCAGATAGCAGCTGATCCTAATAGTTCATTAGCGCAACAAGTGATGGAAAAAGACTTAATTGGCGATGTTGTAACAGAAGAAGAGCTTTGGGCTTGTACAACATGCCGTAACTGTGAGGACGCATGTCCGGTTATGAACCAACACGTTGATACCATTATTGATCTTCGTCGTTATTTAGTTATGACTGAAGGTAAAATGGACCCTGAAGCTCAACGTGCCATGATGAATATTGAACGTCAAGGTAATCCATGGGGTCTTTCTAAGAAAGATCGTGAAAACTGGAGAGAAACTGATGAAACGCTTCACATCCCTACAGTTAAAGAACTGAAAAAAGAAGGCGAAGAATTCGAATACTTATTCTGGGTTTCTTCAATGGGTTCATATGATAACCGGAGCCAAAAAATTGCATTAGCCTTTGCGCGTCTCATGAATAAAGCGGGTGTAAAATTCGCGATTTTAGGTAATAAGGAACGAAACTCCGGAGACACAGCTCGTCGTTTAGGAAACGAATTTTTATTCCAAGAGTTAGCCGAGAAAAACATTAAAGAATTTGAGAAAAATGATGTGAAGAAGATTGTTACGATTGACCCTCACGCTTATAACATCTTCAAGAATGAATATCCGGATTTCGGATTTGAGGCGGAGGTTTATCACCATACTGAGTTGTTAGCGCAATTACTTGATGAAGGTCGCTTAAAACCGGAACAAGCGATTAATGAAAAAATCACGTATCATGATTCTTGTTATTTAGGACGCTACAACGAAGTGTATGATCCACCTCGCTTTATCCTAGAGTCCATACCGGGCGTACAATATGTCGAAATTGAACGTAACAAAGAAAACGGTATGTGCTGTGGTGCTGGTGGCGGTATGATGTGGTCTGAAGAAACAACAGGTAACCGTGTAAACATCGCTCGTACAGAACAGGCTTTAGAGGTAGTGCCGAGCACCATTTCAAGTGCCTGCCCTTATTGTTTAACCATGTTAACAGATGGAACGAAGGCTAAAGAAGTAGAAGACGATGTAACAACACAAGATGTCGCAGAAGTATTAGAACGTTCTATTTTTGGTGAGCCAGCCAAAATTGACCAACCAGCCTAAATATAGTTGAAAAATCTTGATTGATAAGGAGTTCAAATTTGAGGCAAGATTATCATTAGCAGTATAATAAACGTCCCATTTCATATATGAATTGGGACGTTTATTATTGATATGTAGCATTTCAATTAAATATTACTTGTCCTTAGCAATTCCTTTCCTGTCTGGAGCCAATGGCGGCTCTTCTAACCACTTGTTTTTGGTCATTAAATTGAACCATTCTTTTGTGATCGTTAAATTTTTCAAAATTATTTTCTCATAAGTTGTAACCAAATCTGTTCGCATTGCAGTAGCAAGACCAGACCCATGGTATGCTTGTGAAGATTGTAATAAAAAACCAATATGATACAACATAAGTTTATCTGAAAATGGTGAATCCTGAGAATTTGTCACTTCTGATTCCCAAGACATTGGAACAGGCAAATTATCTCCTTTCAGTATTTTACTCAGTGATTTAATTTGTTGATTTGAGGCATTTTGGGCACCCTTTAGAAATTTCCTTACCTCTTTTGATTGTGTTACCTGACTAAAACCGATAGAAAGGGATTTCTCCATTATTTTCTTTTTTATATTAAGAGAAAGAGCAATAACTTCTGTTGAAGCTAAAGGACGATTGTCCCCAAAAAAACCATTGATAAATTTTTGTCCAGAAATAAACTCAGGATTTTTTTCAGGGTAAAAATAAGGGTCTCTTTGAAAATGTCCCTTTTCCAATAATAATTCAGTTGTTCGGTGGTACATACTGATTCCATCATTAATACATGATTCGTAAAAGTGTCTTAAATCCTTCCTAACTGAAGAACTAAGCGATGTCGAATGGCCTAATAAACCGTGAAGCGTCATGATATTCAAATAATGTAAACAGAAAATGTCAGAAAACAACCTTTTGGTATCTTTATTTAGGTCTGATTCAGTAAATCCATATGGAACGGGAAAACCCTCGTTTTCAATGAATAGTTTTATTTGCCTTTTTTGTGTACCAAATATTTTTATAGCGTCTTCGAACAGTAATCTTATTTTCTCATCTTCAATAATGGACAACATATACTTATTGACAATATCAATAGCGGTGCCATTTACATATTCTCCCCATAATGTACCTATTTCACCAGATGTTAATTTTAATTCTTCCTTATTCATATCATCACCTCTTCATAATGTTTCCCAATATATTGTGATTTAATAAGTCTACGATTTAACTGTTGTAGGCGTAAGTTATCAGTGCTATCCACCTCAATTATGAACCCGTAAATTGTATTATAGTTTTATAAAAGTCCGTTTAAATTTTTTATCAAAAATCCCCCTTCATAAAATTTCCTATATTAATTCTTTAAAATGTTAAAGATTATAGAGAAAAGGACTAAAAATGCCAATTGCACGGCATTATTACCAATTTTTTATATTGCTTATTTTTAGAAAAGTATAAAAAAGATGTTGCAATTTGATGACAGATTTCTTAAAATAAAAGATATTAAACTTATCTGACAAATATTATGGGGATTCTCGAATAGACTTATTTTTGGGTTACTATAAAGAACTTGTTGATTGACGAGCATTTTAGGCGGAGTCAGAGACATAGTAGCACTTAACAGGCAAGATAAGATTAAGTATTCTTACCTACCAATATAGACAAGTGTAAGACTTTATTTTTTAAGTACAAATTTTCGCAAAATTGGTTATATTTAACCCTTAGGCCTAAAGTCATCGAGAAAATATAACATTAGGGTGATTAAGTTGAGTAATCCATTATTAGAAATTAAAAATTTAAAAACATCATTCAGAATCGGGGAAGAGTATTACGCTGCTGTTGACGATGTTTCGTTAACAGTTAATGAAAATGAAGTCTTAGCCATTGTTGGGGAGTCAGGCTCAGGAAAAAGCGCCCTAGCTTTTTCTGTTATGGGACTTCATAATCGTGCAAAAATCGAAGGCGAAATTTTATTTAAAGGGAACGACATTGCGAATTTACCCCCTAAAAAACTTAATAAAATTCGCGGGAAAGAATTATCGATGATTTTCCAAGATCCATTAACGGCTCTTAATCCTTTAATGGAAGTTGGAAGACAAATTGACGAAGTATTATTTTTGCATAACAGTAAACTTCCGAAAGCTAAGCGCAAGGAATATATTGTTGAATTATTGGAACGAGTTGAAATACCTAGACCGGAGCATGTTTATAACCAATTCCCACATGAGTTATCCGGTGGTATGAGACAACGTGTTATTATTGCGATTGCGATTGCCAACCAACCCGAACTGTTAATTGCTGACGAACCTACGACAGCTTTAGATGTTACGATTCAAGCGCAAATACTAGATTTGATACGGGAACTTAAAAATGATTTAAATTCTGGTGTTATTTTAATTACACACGATTTAGGTGTTGTAGCTGAAATGGCGGACCGAGTAGCTGTCATGTATGCTGGGCAAATTGTAGAAGTTGCTGATGTTGATATGTTATTTAACAATCCGCAACACCCTTATACACGCTCGTTATTAAGTTCCATCCCACTTTTAGAGGATGAACAGGATCGACTTCATGTTATTCACGGTATTGTACCATCACTAAAAAATTTACCGCGTGAAGGGTGCCGTTTTAGTGCAAGGATGCCTTGGATTGACGATGACGTACATGAAGAACATCCAGAGCTTCATGAAATTAGTCCAGGTCACTTTGTTCGTTGTACATGCTATAAGCATTTCTACTTCCCAGAAGAGAACAAGGAGGATCAGAGCCATGACATTACTCAAAGTTGAGGATTTAAAAGTTTATTTCCCCGTACGCGGTGGAGTTTTTAACAGAAAAATAGGTGATATTAAAGCCGTTGACGGTGTCAGTTTCGACATTGAACCAGGTGAAACTTATGGCTTAGTTGGTGAGTCTGGTTCTGGTAAAACGACAACTGGGAAAGCAGTTATGGGCTTGAACAATGTTACAGAAGGAAAAATCTATTACGATGGTGAATTATTAAACGCAGATAAAAAAGGTCAAAAAGTTGATATTCGTAAAGATATTCAAATGATTTTCCAAGACCCATATTCAAGTTTAAATCCACGTAAACGCGTTTTAGACATTGTTGCAGAACCACTACGAAACTATGAAAAAATGTCTAAAAAAGAAGAGAAAGAAACCGTGCAACGATTATTATCCCGAGTAGGATTAGGCCCGGAAAGCATGGTGAAATATCCACATGAGTTCTCGGGTGGTCAACGACAACGTATCGGAGTTGCCCGTGCTATTGCATTAAAGCCTAAGTTAATCATCATGGACGAGCCGGTTTCCGCGTTAGATGTTTCCGTTCAGGCACAGGTATTGAACTTTATGCAAGAAATCCAAAAGGAATTAAATTTAACTTATTTATTTATTTCCCACGATTTGGGTGTTGTTAAACATATGTGTGATCGAATAGGAATTATGTACAACGGTCGCTTTGTAGAAGAAGGCTTGAAGGAAGATATCTTCAACGATCCACAACATATTTATACGAAGCGACTCGTGGCAGCAATTCCTGATATTGATCCGAGGAATCGAAAAGAGAATATCGATTTCCGTGAACGAGTCAAAGATGAGTATTCTAATTCTTATTATGATTATTTCAATGAAGAAGGCTTGGCATATCAATTAAAACCTATTACCGATACACATCGAGTAGCGTTACCAGAGAAAGGTTGATCATACAATGTGGAAATTTACCGTAAGACGTTTACTAATCAGTGCACCACAAATCTTATTACTTAGTATTATCATCTTCTGGTTAGCTAAGCAGATGCCAGGGGATGCTTTAACTGGACTGATTGATCCTAATATTTCGGCTGAACGTAAAGAAGAGATGCGTGAACAACTAGGGCTGAATAATCCTTGGTATATTCAGTATAAAGATTGGTTAGCAGGTGCTGTACAAGGTGATTTTGGCGAGTCATTTAGATATAAAATGGATGTATCCGAACTTGTATGGCAACGAATCGTTAATACATTCTGGTTATCATTAGTTTCCGTATTCTTTATCTATGCTATTGGTCTACCATTAGGAATTATTAGTGGTCGTTATAATGATAAACTTATTGACCAATTAATTACGGGTTATACCTATATCGGATTTGCAACACCAATATTCATTTTCGGACTAGTATCTTTATGGGTATTTGGTTTTATGCTCGGTTGGTTCCCAACAGGTGGATCCGTAGAACCTGGATTGGAACCAGGAACATTGGAGTATATCCTAAGTAAACTACAACATTTATTGCTGCCATCCTTGGCCATCGCGTTGATTGGTACAGTAGGAACAGTGCAATATTTACGAAGTGAAATTATTGATACGAAGCAGAAGGACTTTATTTTAACTGCGAGAGCAAAGGGTGCTCCAGAGCGAAGAGTATACAATAAGCATATCTTTAGAAACTCAATCTTACCCATTGCCGCGTTCTTTGGATACGAGATTGTTAACTTAATTAATGGAACGATATTCATTGAACAAATTTTTGCCTACCCTGGAATGGGGAATTTATTCATTGAATCAATTTTACAACGGGATTTCTCTGTTGTAACAGCACTAGTATTAATCACAGGTGTAGGGGCTATTGTCGGGGCTCTATTATCAGATATTATCTTGAGTATTGTAGACCCTCGTATTCGTATTAAATAATGGATTGACATCTTAGGAGGTGAGCCGAGAATGGAAGAGAAGCAAACTCAAAATGAACAAGAACAAGTCATTCAAAAAACGCCATCAGGCATAAAGATATTTTGGAAAGAAATTTTAAAGGATAAGTTAGCTTTATTTTCACTTATTTTCTTTGTACTTGTGACAGCGATTGTATTTACAGTCTCGTTAATTCTAGATAAAGAGCAGGTTGTTAAAGTTGACTTATTTGCGATTCATCAGCCACCAGGTGGAGACTTTATTTTAGGAACAGACTACGGTGGACGTGATGTTTTTGGACAATTAATCATAGGAACAAGAAACTCACTATGGATTGGGTTTTTAGTTACAGCATTGTCAGGTTTTATTGGGATAGTAGTCGGTGTCGTATCAGGATACTTTGGTGGACATATCGATAACGTTCTAATGCGTATATTAGACTTCTTTATGGTATTACCAAGTACGATGTTGATTATCGTGTTTGTTTCAATTGTACCCGAATATTCGACCCTATCCTTTTCATTGATTATGACAGCATTCTTATGGATGGGAATCGCCAGGTTGATACGTTCGAAAGCCTTACAGGAAAAGGAGCTTGATTATGCTCAAGCCTCTCGAACATTAGGGTCATCACATTTTAGTATTATTTTTAAACAGGTCTTACCGAATATTACGTCCTTAATTGTCGTAACGATGACGCTAAACCTAGCGGCAAATATAGGAATTGAATCAGGGTTATCGTTCTTGGGCTTTGGTTTCCCAGAAAATACACCGAGTCTAGGTACATTACTGAGTTATGCTACAAACCCTGTAACTTTAGAGGAGCGCTGGTGGATCTGGTTACCGGCAGCTATATTAATATTAGTGTTAATGCTAGCTGTTCGTAACGTAGGAGAAGCCTTAAAGCGTGCTGCAGATGCCCGACAAAGAAGGGCATAATGAATCATTGATACTGATGTTGGTTCTTAATTGAACCGGCGTTGAGTATATACATTAACAACAGTCTTATGACTGAACAAAAAATAGGGGGAGGAATTTACACATGAGCAAGTCATTATTTGGCAAATTTCTATTTGTCTTAATGCTCGCTTTTATGCTTCTGATCGCTGCTTGTAACGATGAAGGAAGCGAAGAAGAGCCTTCAGATAACGAAGGTGACAGCTCTGAACAGTCATCTGAAGAAGGATCAGAAGATGAAGAATCATCAGAAGAAGAACCTGAATCTGAAGCTGATGGTGACCAAATTTATAGTATTGATGACTTCAGCGAAGGAGTCTCCAATGATGGAGAGCCAATTGATGGAGGAGAAATCACTTACGGTTTAGTAACTGACACAGCGTTTGAAGGCACATTAAATTGGGCTTTCTACTCTGGAACTCATGATGCTGAGATTTTAGAATGGTTTGATGAGTCATTACTAACGTATGACGAAAACTTTAATGCTACACAAGAAGGTGCTGCAACTTTTGAAGTAGATCAAGAGAATTCTTCGATTACGTTTACGATTAATGAAAATGTAAACTGGCATGATGGTGAGCCTGTAACAGCAGAAGACTGGGCTTACGCTTATGAAGTTATTTCGCATCCAGAATACGATGGGCCTCGTGGTGCATCTGCTGGTTTTAACTTATTAGAGGGAATCGATGCTTACCGTAATGGTGAAGCAGATTCAATCGCAGGTATTGAAGTTGTGGATGAGAAAACCATCACATTTCACTATGAAAGACTAACACCATCTCTATTAACAGGTGGTATTTGGGGTTACCCACTAGCTAAACACATTTTTGAGGGTATTCCAATTGCAGATATGGCTGCATCTGACGCGGTACGTCAAAACCCAATCGGCTTTGGTCCATTCAAAGTTGAATCAATCGTACCGGGTGAATCAGTTACAATGGTTGCAAATGAAGACTACTGGAGAGGTGCACCAAACCTTGACGGTGTAACAATTAGAGTAATCAACCCTAACGTCGTTGTTAATGAATTAGAAACGGGTGGCGTTGATTTAGTATCAACTTTCCCAGTTGATCAATACCCTGCAAATGCTGATATGCCTAACGTTGAATTCGTTGGTGGAGTTGACCAAGCATACACTTACATTGGATTCAAGTTAGGTCATTGGGATGAAGAAGCAGGCGAAGTTGTTTATGATCCTGAAAACATGAAAATGGGAGATGTAAACTTACGTCGTGCGATGTGGCATGCAGTGGATAACTCAGCAGTAGGTGAGAGATTCTATAACGGACTGCGTTGGAATGCAACAACGTTAATTCCACCTTCTCACCCAGATTGGCATGATGATTCAATTGAAGCACCAACTTATGACCAAGAAGAAGCTAAACGTATTTTAGATGAAGCTGGCTATGAAGATGTTAATGGTGATGGAATGCGTGAAACGCCAGAAGGTGAAGAGTTAGTCATTAACTTTGCTTCAATGTCTGGTGGAGACACAGCGGAACCATTAGCTCGTTACTACATTCAAAAATGGGGCGAAGTTGGCTTAAACGTACAATTAGTTGACGGACGCCTAATTGAGTTTAACTCATTCTATGAACGTGTTGAAAACGATGACCAAGCAATTGATATTTATCAAGGTGCTTGGGGTGTAGGTTATGATGTTGACCCTTCAGGTTTATATGGACGTACAGCTCCATATAACTACCCACGTTATGCTAGTGAGGAAAACGATCGCTTACTACAAGAGGGTATTTCTGAAGAAGCATTTGATGTTGAGACCCGTCAACAAATCTATAGTGAATGGCAACAACTAATGGTAGAGGAAATTCCAGTATTCCCTACTTTATATCGTTCACTATTATTACCAGCTAACAACCGAGTTGTTAATTATGACATGCACTCTGATTCTAAGAGTCATGGTGTATACCTTCATGAACTTGGTGTCACTCAAGAAGAACCAGCTGTGGCTGAGTAATACGAGTTGAGATAGACTCAAGGGCTTTAAAGCTCTTGGGTCTATTTTTGGTTTATTAGGTTACTTTTTGTAATTTATTTATTTTAAGTAATGTCGATTTGTGATATAGTAATGTTAACACACAGGAAAGTGAGTGGTAACATGAATTATCATCAACTACCGACAAAATACATTGATCAGCTTTCACTCAATGTATCCGATATACAACGATCGATAGACTTTTATTCAAATACAATAGGCATGCAAGTTTTAGAAAATGGTGATCGCAAAGCCGTTATGACCTTTGATGGTGAACAACCGATCCTGACATTGGTACAACCAGAATCAGTCAATCCGTTAGATCGAAGAAAAACCGGATTATTTCACGTCGCTTATCTCGTACCAACCCGTTCAGATTTAGCTAATGCCGTTTATTATTTTTGGAAAAACCAATTACCTATACAAGGTGCATCAGACCATCGTGTTTCCGAAGCGTTGTATTTAGCAGACCCTGATGGGAACGGCATTGAAATATACCGTGATCGTGAACCGAATGAATGGAAATGGAACAATGAACGAGTCGAAATGGACACGATTCCACTTGACGTGAATGGAATACTACAAGAACGAACAGATGAAGGATGGAACGGCTTTCCGAAAGACAGTAAAATCGGACATATCCACTTACAAGTTCATGACATAGCATCCGTTCAACCATTTTATGAAGCACTAGGCTTTGATGTAGTAGCCGAATATGGACCACAGGCGCTCTTTATGGCCGATCAAAAATATCACCATCATATTGGCATGAACGTCTGGAATAGCCGAAATGGAGAGAAAAAGTTAGAAAACGATATCGGTCTAAATTGGTATTCCGTTAAAATGACAGAAGAAGATCGGCAAAAAGCGAAAGAAAATTTGAGTGATCAAGTCAGTGAAGCGGAAGGACATTATGTAGTGGAAGACCCTGCAGGAATCAAGGTCAAGTTTTAAAATAATATATTATTTGATTCGCACACAGAACACTAATTCTGTGTGCGTTTTTAATTTAGGTTGGTTTCTACAAGATTGTTTTTTAAAATAGATAATTTTATATTATAGACCTCCACAAGCAGTATAAATACACGAAGACTCCTGCGGGAAAAGCAACAGCTGAAGACCCCGCAGTGAGCGGTAGCTCACGAGGAGGCTGAAGCGTTGCCCGCGGAAAGCGAAGTGTATTTCTACTGCGATGATTATAGCGAAAACTTTGTGAAAACAGCCTATAACCTAAAAATAATTGACACAAAATTCTTTTATGGTATCATGGTTATATACTTAACTATATAACCATATAAATAATAGAGAAACGTTCAGGTGGTGATTCTGGTTGAATAAGGAATTTGACAAAGACAAGCCCATCTTCCAACAAGTCCGGGAGATTATTGAAGACCAAATATTAAACGAACAGTTGAAAGAAGGCGATCAAGCACCTTCAACGAATCAACTCGTTAACTTTTACAAAATAAATCATGTCACTGTATCCAAAGGTGTTAACCAGTTAGTAGATGAAGAGATATTATACAAAAGACGAGGGGTAGGTATGTTCGTAGCGGAAGGAGCGAAAGAAAAATTGATTCATAAACGTAAGGAAGCTTTTTTAGACTCATACATTGTTCAACTCGTTCAAGAAGCAGATAAGTTGCATATATCTGAAAGTGAAATAGTTAAAATGATCAAAAAAGTGAAAGGTCGTGATTTAAATGACTTATAATATTAAAGCACAAAATGTATCGGTTTTTTATAAAGATTTCAAAGCATTAGATGATATTTCGGTCTCACTTGAGGGTAATAAAATTATTGGAATGATCGGTCGAAATGGAGCTGGTAAAACAACTTTTTTATCGCTTTTGGCTGCTTTTCGTGATGTATCACGGGGGGTTTTAGAAGCAAATCAAGAAAAAATCTTTGAAAATCCAAAAGTTATGCAGGATGTCTTTTTAGTCTATGACAGTAACAATAAAGATCTTGATTACACAGTCCAGTCGATGCTTGATCATGTAAAGAAGTTTCGCCCTTACTACGACGAAGAGTATGCAATGCATTTAGTGGAACGATTTAAGCTACCATTAAAGAAATCAGTAAAGAAACTATCAAAAGGGATGCAATCAGCAGTCAATGCCGCAATTGGTTTAGCGAGCCGTGCACCGGTTACGATTTTTGATGAAGTCTATTTAGGAATGGATGCACCGACAAGGTCGATTTTTTATAAGGAATTGCTTGAGGACCAAACGAACCACCCAAGAATGATCATTTTATCAACGCATCTCGTCTCAGAAATGGATCATTTATTCGACGAAATTGTCATAATCGATCAGGGGGAGCTACTACTTCATGAAGACTATGACACGTTGATTAATAGAGGTGTAGAAATTACAGGTGCTGCTGAATCGGTCGATCATTTCGTCAATGGAAAAGAGATATTAAATGAGGAAAAATTAGGTGGTACAAAAGCTGTTATGGTTTATGAAACGCTAACTGAACAAGAACAGGCTGAAGCTAGACAACAAGGGTTAGATCTTCAACCAATCTCTTTACAAGATTTATTTATCCACCTAACGGGAGGAGAATCTTAATGATTTGGAAAAAAGTAACCAAACACATGATGTATGAACAATTGAAGTGGGCAGCTATCTACTTTTTAGTCATCACACTCATTCACATTGGACTTGCCATTCTTTCAACAATTTATGCCTTTGAAAGAGATGATTTTATAACATTTTCACATAGCTCTGTAACCATATTTATGCTCACTCTGGGGATTCTCAGTGCTTATAGCTTTATGCCTAGATTAATTCAGAATGGTGTCACGCGAAAAGATTATTTCATGGGTGGGAGTGTTTCAGCAGTTGGATTAACCGTGGTATTAACATTCGCAGCGTTAGTGATGACTTTCCTTGATTACAGTCTAGTTAAGCCAGAGGCAGTGCACTCACTACTTGGAGAGTTTTCGGGAAACTGGACAGCAGTTACCCTTTACTATAGTATTTCATCTCTAATCATGTACTATATCGGTTGGTTTATCAGTATCGGCTATTACCGATATGGATGGGTCATCGGTTTCGTATTTATTGGTATATCTTTTATCCTAATAGGATTGAATGACCATATTTGGGAAGTTGAGTTTTTGAAGGGTGCAGCTAAATGGCTACCATTTAATGTGGATAACCCGTCAATTGCTTTCTCACTCATTTCTTCAGTCATATTATTTATAATCTTGTTAACTAGCATCCGGTCAATAACTAGACGTATTCGAATTAAAATGTGAGATCTTCAGGATGGTGATGAATATGAAAAAACATCAATTAGTTACAAAAGAAATGTATTTGGAACAATTGAAGTGGTCGGTTTGGTTTATGGTGTTCTTAATCCTTGCACGAGTGGGTTATTACGTCCTAGCGAGTTTTAGAGATGAATTGAATCCTATTGAACCTTTTATTTCTTTCTCAGCCGATGTCACGGTGGTTTATATGCTTGTGATTGGGCTGTTTTCAACCTATGCATTTTTAGGGCCCATGGTCTCGCATGGTATTTCAAGAAGGGATTATTATCAGGGAACCATTTTTTCTTTAATCGGCTTGACTGGATCGTTTTTCATAGCAACCGTGTTACTATCATTACTTGAAACGATCGCATTTCAACTCATAGATCCTTCTATTTCGATCAGTTCTGCTGTTTTAACAACATATGCAGAATATGTTACCGCATTATTTTTTAGTTATATTATAGGATGGTTTATTACTTTAGGCTTTTATCGTTATGCTTGGTTAAAAGGATTAGGTTTTATATTATTAGCGCTTTCAATTCAAGTTATATTTGATTGGGGATGGGGAGAAAGTGTTTCATATTTTGGGATTAACTTAGATGAAACAAATTTCTCATTTCTATTTACAATAATATTATCCATGTTTGTTTCCGGGTTGACGCTTTGGTTAATTTGGTTAGTAGTCAGAAATATCCCTGTTAGAATGTAAAAATCCCGCCTCGGCGGGATTCATTTATTATAGTTCCATAAAATTTTCCACTCATCTTTTACTTCGGTGACATAAACATCTTGCGCAATCGTAAATTTCCCATACTTTCCTTTATATGTTTGATAGACGGTAAAATGAAAGACTTCATCGATCGGTTCCGTATCACTATCCATCATCCAATTCGAAACTTTAGTTGCGTCACTTAAAGAATACGAAAAAGTAGACACGCCAAAATGATTCATAAAGACATGTGCACGATCCTGAATGTAGTAAGCCTTGTCGAACTTTTGCTGCATAAGAGGGTGAAATAACTCCCATGATTCAGAGAAGGTTCCGTCTTGTTCGAGGGAGTAAAATTGATGGACAGCTTCAGTCGCTTGATTTTCTGCAGAGTAGAATAATCGATATAAGCTAAAAATGAGTAAAACAACAATTAGACCTGCAAATACAATGATTATAAAACCTTTTCCACGACTATTTCTCATCTTGTACCCCCCTCTTCATCATTTTATTAGAGTGAGTACAAGTTTATTAATTAGAAAAGTTCAATAACTGCCTTTTTTAAAAGACAAACTTGGCCACTCAGGTGGATAACTCGGACACTTAGAACGGAACTTGGCCACTCGGACGATCAACTTGGCCACTCAGATTGAAAACTTGGACAATTAGATAGAGAACTCGGACACCAAGGCCACAAATTTTCCTTAAAAGCAACGGAACACAGCCATCCATAAGACAAATTATTAAGAAAAATCACATATTGAGCGAGCGTTCAGTCGGAAATATGTTATAATGGTGGTAGCGTTTACATAGACGAAAAAAGGGAGGAATTACGTTGTCTAAAACAGTTATTGTAGCGGGTGCGAGAACACCTTTTGGTAAATTTAGTGGTGGGTTGGCGCCACTGACAGCTGCTCAATTAGGAGGAATTGCGATTAAAGAGGCGCTTAAGCGTGCTTCGATTGAAGGAAAAAATGTGCAAGAAGTGATTATGGGGACGGTATTACAAGGTGGCCAAGGTCAGCTTCCGTCACGTCAAGCGATGCGACATGCAGATATACCTTGGGAGACGAAAACAGAAACGATTAATAAAGTCTGTGCATCCGGTCTGCGCAGTGTGGCGTTAGGTGATATCCTGATCCGTTTAGGTGAAGAAGAAACGATTGTGGCCGGTGGTATGGAGAGCATGAGTAATGCACCATACTTTTTACCAAATGCGCGTTGGGGCATGCGCATGGGCGATAATAAGGCCGTTGATATGATGATTCATGATGGATTGACTTGTTCATTTGAAAATGTGCATATGGGGACTTACGGAAATCGTACAGCTAACAAGTTTGAACTATCCCGTGAGGATCAGGACAACTGGGCAGCGAGAAGCCATGAGCGTGCGTTAAAAGCAATTGATGAAGGAAAACTAGCAGAAGAAATTGTTCCAGTAGAAGTACCACAGAGTAAGGGAGAACCAGTTGTGGTTGATACAGACGAAGCACCACGCCCAGGTACGACATCTGAAAAGCTAGCAAAGCTTCGTCCAGCCTTTGATAAGGATGGCACGATTACGGCAGGTAATGCACCAGGCGTTAATGATGGTGCAGCTGCCATGGTCTTAATGTCAGAGGAAAAAGCAAAAGCAGAAGGAAAAGAAACGTTGGCAACGATTATCGGACACGAAGAAGTCGCGGTTGAAGCGGATCGTTTTCCTGAAACGCCGGGAATTGTCATTAATCAATTACTAGAAAAAACAGGCTACAGCTTAGATGACATTGATTTATTTGAAGTGAATGAAGCGTTTGCGGCGGTTTCACTTGCAAGTGGCAAAATTGCCGGTTTAGATCCTGAAAAAGTAAACGTCAATGGAGGTGCGGTTGCGTTTGGTCACCCAATCGGAGCAAGTGGTGCGCGCATCGTGCTAACTCTAGCGTATGAATTAAAACGTCGCGGTGGCGGTTTGGGTATTGCATCGATTTGCTCAGGCGGTGGTCAAGGTGACGCCCTACTAATCGAAGTACCGAAGCAGTAAAATCGTCATTTGAAAAAGTACAGAAAAGGAAGGGGATTTTATGACAATCAAAAATGTCATGGTCATTGGAGCAGGTCAGATGGGGTCTGGGATTGCGCAGGTATTCGCGCAAGCAGGATTTGACGTGAAGCTAAATGACCTATCAGAAGAAGCACTACAAAAAGGCTTAGCAACGATGGAGAAATTTTTATCACGCAACGTCGAAAAAGGACGTATGACGGAAGAGGAAAAAACAGAGACACTCAACCGTGTGACCACAACGACGTCGTTAAACGATGCAAGCGACCGAGATTTAGTGATTGAAGCTGTCGTCGAAAACATGGACGTAAAAACAAAAGTGTTCCAACAGCTCGATCAAATCACACCAAAGCATGCGATTTTGGCGACTAATACATCATCACTACCAATTACGGATATTGCCGCAGTAACCGAACGTCCAGATCAAGTGATCGGCATGCACTTTATGAACCCGGTACCAGTCATGAAGCTCGTTGAGGTGATTCGGGCGATTCAGACATCAGATGAAACGTATCAATCAGTCGAAGAAACGGCAAAAGCGTTAGGGAAAACGCCGGTTGAAGTGAATGACTATCCAGGGTTTGTATCGAACCGCGTACTTATGCCAATGATTAATGAGGCGATTTATACAGTGTACGAAGGTGTGGCTGAGACAGAAGCGGTAGACGAAGTGATGAAACTCGGCATGAATCATCCAATGGGGCCGTTAACGCTTGCTGATTTTATCGGCCTAGATACGTGCTTATACATTATGGAAGTATTATACGAAGGTTTTGGCGACACGAAGTACCGCCCTTGTCCGTTACTGAAAAAATATGTAAGTGCAGGCTGGTTGGGTAAAAAATCAGGTCGCGGCTTCTATGTGTACGAATAAGGGGGGGCAGCACGATG
The DNA here is from genome assembly GCF_900103915.1 of Tenuibacillus multivorans. GTDB lineage: Bacteria > Bacillota > Bacilli > Bacillales > Alkalibacillaceae > Tenuibacillus > Tenuibacillus multivorans. Next base: position 419,566 of record NZ_FNIG01000001.1, read on the forward strand.
AACTTGAATTTCACCGAAGAGCAAGAAATGATGCGAAAAATGGTGCGCGACTTTGCACAGAATGAAGTCGCTCCAGCTGTTGAACGAATGGAAGCAGAGGACCGTTTTCCAGTTGAAATCATAGAAAAAATGGGCGAGCTCGGCCTCATGGGTATTCCTGTATCCGATGAATACGGTGGCGCTGGGATGGATTATGTTTCGTACATCATCGCCATCCATGAGCTGTCGAAGGTGAGTGCCACATTAGGCGTTATTTTGTCCGTTCATACCTCGGTTGGGACGTTCCCGATTTATCGGTTCGGAACAGAAGAACAAAGGAATCACTACATTCCAAAGCTAGCAACGGGTGAGTATTTAGGTGCCTTTGCATTAACGGAGCCTGGAGCAGGAAGTGATGCGGGGTCGCTGAAAACACGAGCGGTTAAAGATGGTGATGAATATGTCCTAAACGGCTCGAAAATTTTCATTACGAATGGCGGATATGCCGATACGTATATCGTGTTTGCGAAAACCGATGCGGATGCAGGTTCTAAAGGTATGTCAGCCTTTATTGTTGAAAAGGATACGCCAGGATTTGAAATTGGGAAGTCTGAAGAAAAAATGGGATTACACGGATCGGCAACCGTTCCTTTAACCTTTGATAATTGTTGCGTACCAGCGAGTCAGCTGCTTGGACAGGAAGGTGAAGGCTATAAAATTGCCTTATCCAACTTGAATATCGGTCGTATTGGTATTGGTGCCCAGGCACTAGGAATTGGAGAAGCGGCATTAGAGGCAGCAACAGACTATGCGAAAGAACGCGAGCAATTCGGTAAACCGATTGCTCACCATCAAGGCGTATCGTTTAAACTGGCTGATATGGCAACGGCCGTTGAGGCGTCCAAACTATTAATCTATAATGCAGCATCACGGCATGAAGCGGGGATTGACAGTGCGAAGGAAGCCTCGATGGCGAAAAAACTTGCGTCACAGACAGCGGTCGATGTGTCAATTGAAGCGGTTCAAGTTTATGGAGGCTATGGCTTTACTAAAGATTATCCAGTTGAACGCTTTATGCGAGATGCAAAGATTACCCAAATCTATGAGGGCACAACTGAAATTCAGAATCTCGTGATTAGCAGACAACTACTGAAATAGGGGGAATGCAAGATGAACTTTCAATTAACAGAAGAGCAGGAAATGCTGCGTAAAATGGTCCGCGATTTCGCAGAAAATGAAGTCGCTCCAACAGCAGCTGAACGGGACGAAGAGGAGCGTTTTGATCGCAAAATTTTTGATCAAATGGCTGAGCTTGGCTTAACGGGTATTCCTTGGCCTGAAGAGTATGGCGGAATCGGATCTGATTTTGTCAGCTATGCGATCGCGGTTGAGGAATTATCGCGTGTCTGCGCTTCAACAGGTGTTACGCTATCGGCACACATTTCACTAGCTAGCTGGCCGATTTATACGTACGGCAACGAAGATCAGAAGAATAACTTCTTGCAACGTCTCGCAACAGGTGAAGCGTTAGGTGCTTATGCTTTATCTGAGCCAGGTGCCGGCAGTGACGTCGCATCCATGCGAACAACGGCAAAATTAGATGGCGACCATTATGTGTTAAACGGGAACAAGGTATGGATTACAAACGGTGGCGTCGCAGACATTTATGTTGTATTTGCAAAAACGGATGTCGATGCGAAGCACAAAGGGATTTCAGCGTTTATCGTAGAGAAAGGCACAGATGGTTTTTCATTCGGTAAAAAAGAGCAGAAGCTAGGCATTCGTTCCTCTCCAACGACCGAGCTAATTTTTGAAAACTGCCGTGTGCCTAAAGAAAACTTACTCGGCGAAGAAGGTCAAGGCTTCAAAATCGCAATGACGACACTTGATGGTGGACGTAATGGTATTGCCGCTCAAGCAGTCGGAATTGCCCAAGGTGCTCTGGATGCGTCAACAGACTATGCGAAAGAGCGTGAACAATTCGGAAAACCGATTGCCCATAACCAAGGTATTTCCTTTAAACTAGCGGACATGGCGACACAAGTAGAAGCTTCCCGCTTGCTAACGTACCAAGCCGCATATAATGAGTCAGAAGGTATACCGTACCAAAAGGAATCCGCCATGGCAAAACTTTATGCCGGTGATACCGCGATGAAGGTGACCGTTGAAGCGGTTCAGGTCTTCGGAGGCTACGGTTATACGAAGGATTATCCGGTTGAACGATTCATGCGCGATGCGAAAATTACACAAATTTACGAAGGAACACAAGAAGTTCAACGCTTAGTCATTGGACGCATGGTAACGAAGTAATTTTTTATAAACTTAAATAATTCTCGCTAAAACTTAAACAATGAATCAGTAAACTTAAACAACAATCGGTCTAACTTGAATAAAAAAACTCACAACTTAAACAATTTTCCTAGCGAAAGGATGAAGCACGGAATGGATCAACTGGCAGAACGAATCGCTAATCAAGATCAGCGGGCACTGGCTCGAGCCATCACCTTAATCGAAAATGACCACCCAGATAAGCTTAGCCTCATGAGTGCACTCAACGAAAAGAAAAAGGCTGCACACTATATTGGAATTACCGGTTCGCCAGGCGCGGGTAAAAGCTCGCTCGTTGATCAGATGATAACGCTATTAAGAGAAAAAGGCTATACCATTGCAGTGATTGCCGTTGATCCAACAAGTCCGTTTAGTGGCGGTGCGCTCCTCGGTGACCGCGTGCGTATGCATAAACACTTTACGGATGAAGACGTCTTTATCCGCAGTATGGCAACACGCGGTAGCCTCGGAGGGTTAGCCCGAGCGACGAAGGATGCGATTCGAGCGTGTGATGCATATGGTTTTGATTATATTTTCGTTGAAACCGTCGGCGTCGGTCAGTCGGAGCTTGATATTATGAAGGTCGCGGATACAACAGCGGTGATGTTAACCCCAAATAGTGGTGATATCCTGCAAATTTTCAAGGCAGGGATTATGGAAATCGCAAACCTTTTCATTTTAAATAAAGCCGATCTACCGGGTGTGAAAAAGCTTAAAAACACGTTAAAGGATCTTATTCATATTGCCGGCCACCGGGGGTTTGAGCCAATCATGGTCGAAACGAGTGTGAACGAAAACTTCGGGTTTACTAAGTTATTTGATGCCTTCGAGACGCATCGAGAATACCTAGATAAAACCGAAGCTGGCCAGGAAAAACGCCAAGAACAACTACGCTATGAAGTGTATGAATTGATCCAAGAAGCCTTATGGAAAGATGTGCATCACATGATTGAGCAAGATAAATCCAAACGACAAGAGCTTAAACAGGTTAATGATCCGTATCAGCTAGCGCAAAAATGGCTGTCGGAATGGAAAAGAGTGGGTGAATCGGATGGTTAAACACATCGTTTCATCGGTTAAAGATGAAAAATTAATAGAGCAGCGTCGCGAGGAGCTTCAAAAAGGAGCGGTCTCGCTTTTTAAGCAAAAAGGTTTTCACCGTGCGACGACAAGAGAAATCGCCAGAGCAGCGGGGTTTTCAATCGGGACGCTTTATGAATACATTCGAAAAAAAGAAGATGTCCTTTTCCTCGTTTGTGATGCGATTTACGACGAGGTGAAGGCCCGGATGGAAGCGGTCATTGATACGCAGGAAACGTCGGAAGAAGCTTTACATCAGGCGGTCAAATCTTATTTTCAATTGATGGATGACATGCAGGATGAAGTACTCGTCCTTTATCAGGAACTAAAGGCCTTACCAAAGGATGCGCAGGAGTACGTTTTAGATAAGGAAAAGGAAATGGTAACTCTTTTAGAAAAGGTGATTCAAAACAGTTACCCAGCCTTATCGGAGCAAGAGCTATCGATTATTACGAACAATATCTTCATCCAAGGGCAGATGTGGGGCTTCAGGCGCTGGATTTTACAAAAGGAATTTACGCTTAAACAATATACCGATTTACAATTTGACTTGTTAAAAAGTCAGCTCGGACAGCGGGCGAAAAATCATAGGTAGAGGAGGATGATCTCATGCAACAGGACATCTACAAAGTGAAGCATCCTGTTCGTTTTGTCACAGCTTCAAGCTTGTTTGACGGCCATGATGCCTCGATTAACATTATGCGCCGGATTTTGCAGGCGAGCGGAGCAGAGGTGATTCACCTTGGGCATAACCGTTCCGTTGAAGAAGTCGTTAGCGCGGCGATTCAAGAGGACGTACAAGGGATTGCGATTTCGTCTTACCAAGGTGGTCACGTCGAATATTTTAAGTATATGGTTGATTTATTGAATGAAAAAGGTGCTGGCCATATTCGTGTTTACGGTGGCGGCGGCGGGGTTATTTTACCTCGTGAAATAAAAGAGCTACACGACCATGGTGTGGCACGAATTTTTTCACCAGATGATGGTCGCGAACAAGGTCTTCAAGGGATGATTAACGCCATGCTTGAAGAATGTGACCACCCAACACCGCTCGATTTAGAGAAGGATACAAAACAGGTGAAAACGGGTGATTATCAGGCCATTGCTCGTTTGATCTCGCATGTTGAAAATGAAGAAGTTTCGAGTGAACAGTTAGAAGAGCTGTTAACGATTACACGTGATGATGTGCCGGTTTTAGGGATTACTGGTACAGGTGGGGCAGGTAAAAGTTCCTTAACTGATGAACTCGTGCGCCGTTTTATCAATGAAATTCCAGACAAGAAGATGGCGATTTTATCGGTTGACCCAACGAAGAAGAAAACGGGCGGTGCACTACTCGGTGACCGTATTCGTATGAACGCGATTTTTAACGACCGTATTTACATGCGTTCATTGGCTACTCGTGATTCAAAAACGGAGCTATCTCAATCGATTATGGACGCGATTCGTGTTGTAAAAGCAGCTGATTTTGACTTTATCATCGTGGAAACAAGTGGGATTGGGCAAGGCGATGCGGAAATTACCGAATTCACGGATCTATCGATGTATGTCATGACAGCAGAGTTCGGGGCTCCAACACAGCTTGAAAAAATCGACATGATTGATTTTGCAGATTATATCGTCATTAATAAATTCGAACAAAAAGGGTCAGAGGATGCGTTTAATCAAGTGCGCAAACAATATAGTCGCAGTCGGATGCTGTTCCACGAAGACCCGGACACATTCCCGGTTTTCGGAACGATTGCCTCTCAGTTTAATGATCCAGGAACGAATACGCTATTTGCCGCGATTGTCGAAACGATAAACGAACGCTACGGCTGGGATGAAGACGTTCCGTTTGATACAAAAATTAAATTGGTCGAAAAGCAAAACTTAATCATTCCACCCGATCGCCGTCAATATTTACGTGATATCGTACAGACCGTTCAAGGCTATAGGGAAGGCGCGAAGGAACAGAGTGAGCTAGCACGCAAGCTTTATCGATTAAAAGGAACACAAGAAGAAATCGGTGAAGTTGAGGAATTAAAACAAATGATTGATCAATATGAAAAACAACTCGAACCAGCGAACAAAAAAAAGCTTGAACAGTTTGATGAGCTAAAAGAAACCTATACTCAGGATGAATTAACTTATAAGGTGCGCGATAAGGAATTTACCGTGGAACTCAACACGGAGAGCATTTCAGGGCTTAAAGTACCAAAAGTGGCGCTGCCGAAGTATCAAGACTGGGGCGACCGCTTGTACTGGATTCTGATGGAAAACGTTCCCGGCTCCTTCCCGTTTACAGCAGGCGTTTTTCCATTTAAACGAAAAGGGGAAGACCCGACACGTCAGTTTGCCGGCGAAGGGACACCAGAACGGACGAATCGCCGTTTTCACTATTTATCGAAAAACGAACCGGCGAAGCGCTTAAGTACGGCGTTTGACTCGGTGACGTTATATGGAGAAGACCCAGACGAACGTCCAGACATTTTCGGTAAAGTCGGTGAGTCAGGCGTAAGCATTTGTACACTCGACGATATGAAGAAGCTGTATGATGGATTCGATTTAATTGATCCGATGACGTCTGTATCGATGACGATTAACGGGCCAGCGCCGATTATTTTAGCGATGTATTTTAATACCGCGATTGATCAGCAGGTGAATAAGTTTAAAGAAGAAAATGGCCGAGAACCGAATGCTGAAGAATACGAACTACTTAAAGACGAAACAATTTCCGTAGTACGCGGGACGGTTCAAGCGGATATCTTAAAAGAAGACCAAGGCCAAAATACGTGTATTTTCTCAACCGAGTTTGCGTTGCGTATGATGGGGGACATTCAGGAATACTTTATCGATCGCGAAGTACGTAACTATTATTCCGTATCCATCTCAGGCTATCACATTGCCGAAGCGGGTGCGAATCCAATTAGTCAGCTCGCGTTTACACTCGCAAACGGCTTTACGTATGTGGAGTATTATTTAAGCCGTGGCATGGATATTAACAAATTTGCACCAAACTTATCATTTTTCTTCTCAAACGGACTGGACCCAGAGTATACGGTGATCGGCCGTGTGGCTCGACGCATTTGGTCTGTGGTCATGCGTGATAAGTACGGGGCAAATGAACGAAGCCAAAAGCTGAAGTATCACATCCAAACATCAGGGCGCTCGCTTCACGCACAAGAGGTAGACTTTAACGATATTCGTACAACACTTCAAGCGTTAATTGCGATCCAAGATAATACGAATTCACTGCATACGAATGCCTACGATGAAGCGATTACGACGCCAACTGAAGAATCCGTCCGTCGTGCGATGGCGATTCAAATGATCATTAATAAAGAATTTGGCTTAATTAAAAACGAAAACTCACTACAAGGGTCGTTCATTTTAGAGGAGCTCACCGACTTGGTCGAGGATGCGGTTTTACAGGAATTCGAACGCATTAATGACCGCGGTGGTGTGTTAGGTGCGATGGAACGTCAGTATCAACGCGGTAAAATCCAAGAAGAATCGCTTTACTACGAAGGGAAAAAACATTCGGGAGAACTACCGATTGTCGGCGTTAACACATATGTTAACCCGAACCCACCTTCTGAAGACGAGATTAACTCAATGGAAGTCGCACGAGCTTCACAAGAAGAAAAAGAACAGCAAATTAAGCACCTACGTGAATTCCAAGACCGTCATCAAGCTGAAGCTGAAGCGGCACTCAAACGACTCAAAGAAGTGGCCGCATCAAACGGCAACATTTTCGCAGAACTAATGGAAACAGTTAAAGTCGCCAGTCTTGGTCAGATTACTAATGCACTATATGAAGTCGGCGGACAATATCGCCGCAATATGTAAAAGGAAGTCTTCGCGAAGCCTCAAGGCTCGCGAAGACTTTTTTCACCCTATAAATAGCAACTATTGCCCAATGAGGTGAGCTGAATCCCCAAAGATGAGAGGTTTTTCCCCAATAAGGCGTGCTGAATCCCCAAAGATGAGAGGTTTTTCCCCAATAAGGCGTGCTGAATCCCCAATGGCGAGTGCTTTTCGCCCAATGCAGCACGATAATTCCCCATTGAACCCATCTTATTCCCCAATAAATCATCACGAATCCTCAATCCATCCACTAAACCCGCAACAAAATGAATAACCGACCAACTATTTGGCAACAATTGAACACGGTACACAAAGATTGTCGAGCAACAATACCCCTCTTGTATTGACTAATGGTTGTGGTATTCTGTAAACTAGAAAAATAGCAATAATATGGTACCGAATGTTCTCGGGTAAAGGAGTGCTGGAAGTGACGTTGGAAAAATACTCAAAGGAAGATATCCAAGAAGTTTCAATGGTTCAAATTGCATACGACATTTTATCTGAAGAAAAAAAGGCGATGAACTTCAATGAGGTTTTCGATCTTATTGCCGAGGCGAAAGAATATACACAGGAAGAAAAGGAAAAATACATCGTTCAATTTTATACAGATCTAAACATTGATGGTCGCTTCATGTCTGTTGGTTCAAACATCTGGGGCTTAAAGGATTGGTATCCGTTTGATCAACAAGAAGATGATACGATTTCATTTAATGAAGAAGCACCTAAGAAAAAGAAAAAGAAGAAAAAGAATAAGAAAAAAGATGATGAAGCCATTCATGAGGACGATTTCGTTGATGAAGTGACAGGTGAAGGTGAAAACGTTGACGACGAAGAAAATGATGAAGAAGATTTATTTCATGATGAACTAAATGACGAAGAACCAGAAGAAGATACGGATGAATATAGAAGTGAAGAATTATAATTTACCTTGACTTCTTTCTAGGAAAACATTAATATTCTATGTGGGCTCTCAAAAAAATACAAGCTCCCGACATTGTTCGGGGGCTTTTTTTATTTTTATACAATTTAATTGACTTATAAGGAAAAACTAATGACAAACTCCCTCAAATAGATCTAACAGAAAGGCAGGATAAATCATGACGAAGTATATTTTTGTAACCGGTGGTGTCGTCTCATCACTTGGGAAAGGAATAACCGCAGCTTCACTCGGACGACTATTAAAAAACCGTGGCTTAAATGTCACGATCCAAAAATTTGACCCTTACTTAAATGTTGATCCTGGGACGATGAGCCCTTATCAGCACGGGGAGGTTTTTGTCACAGAAGACGGGGCAGAAACAGATCTTGACTTAGGACATTATGAACGTTTTATCGATATAAATTTAAATAAGTACAGTAACATCACAACCGGTAAAATTTATTCTACCGTCATTAAAAAGGAACGCCGTGGCGATTACTTAGGTGGTACAGTTCAAGTGATCCCACATATTACAAATGAAATTAAGAACAAAGTATTCCAGGCTGGAAAGGCAACGAACGCAGATGTCGTCATCACTGAAATTGGCGGGACCGTTGGGGATATAGAGAGCTTGCCTTTTTTGGAAGCAATCCGTCAGTTGAAGAGCGACCTTGGCCGTGAAAATGTGATGTACATTCACTGTACACTAGTGCCATACATTAAAGCAGCGGGTGAGATGAAAACAAAACCTACCCAGCACTCTGTTAAAGAATTACGCTCATTAGGGATTCAGCCTGATGTCATTGTGCTAAGAACAGAGATGGCGATTAGCCAGGAAATGAAAGAGAAAATCGCGCTTTTCTGTGACATTAATGAAAAATCGGTTATTGAAGCGCGTGATTGTGAAGTGTTATATGAAATAACGTTAGAAATGCAACGACAAGGCCTCGATCAGCTCGCATGCGATCACTTTGAATTAGATTGTGAAGAAGCTAAGATGGATGATTGGAAGGCACTCATTAAACAGGTTAAAAATTTAACGAGCACGTTAACGATTGCACTAGTTGGAAAATACGTTGCCTTACAGGATGCTTATCTTTCAGTTACTGAGGCCTTAAAACATGCAGGATTTACCCATGATACGGATGTTGATGTTAAATTTATCAGCTCTGAAGAATTAAACGAATCAAATGTAGAAGAATATTTACGAGACGTCGATGGCATTTTAGTGCCAGGTGGCTTTGGCGACCGTGCGATTGAAGGTAAAATTACAGCGATTCGCTATGCACGTGAAAACAAAATTCCATTCCTAGGAATTTGCTTAGGTATGCAGCTTGCGACCGTAGAATTTGCACGAAACGTCCTTGGGCTAGAGGGAGCTCATTCAGCAGAAATTGATCCAGATACACCGCACCCAATAATTGACCTTTTGCCTGAACAAAAAGAAGTAGAAGATTTAGGTGGGACTCTTCGCCTAGGCGTTTATGCCTGCCGATTAGAAGATGAGACTAAAGCCCATGACGCTTACGGTGATGAAGTCGTTTATGAACGCCATCGTCATCGTTATGAATTTAATAATCATTATCGAAAGCAGATGGAAGAGCACGGATTCGTATTTTCAGGCAAAAGCCCTGATGATCGTTTGATTGAGATCATTGAAATCAAAGATCACCCATGGTTTGTAGCATCGCAGTTCCACCCAGAATTCAAGTCACGTCCGACTCGTCCGCAACCTCTGTTTAGAGATTTTGTCGGATATAGTCTAGAACAAAAATAGTCTAAATGGAATATTTTTTCGACAAAATATCTTATTGAATCTCCCCTATTTTTTGGTAAAGTTGAATTAGACGACTTATAAGAACGTCTAAAAATAGAGGGGGATATAATGAATAAGGGTGAAATTTATGTGGTGGATGATGAGGCGGGAATTCGGTTATTACTTTCCGAGATTATCGGACAAGAAGGTTTTGAGTTAAAAACTTTCGAACGTCCGGATATCGCCCTAAACGAAGCATTAGATAACCCACCAAAATTGATATTTTTAGACTATTTAATGGAGTCCATTCGTGGTGATCAATTTATAAAACAATTGAAAGAAGCTCATGTTGATGTTCCCGTTGTTCTTATGAGCGGTATGGCAAGTCAGGAGCTAAAGGAAACACTAAACGAGTTAGACATTTGTCATATATTAGAAAAACCATTCTCTGTAAGCGATGTAAAGCGGATTATAAATGGCGTAATAGGAGTGAATGAGTCAGGCGTATAGTTGCGAATTCGTGGTGCAGTTGGTATGCTATAATTAGTGATTAGAAACGTCAAAAGGAGGAACCAGTTGTGCCATTAGTTTCGATGAGAGAAATGCTCAATAAAGGAAAAGATGAAGGCTATGCAGTTGGCCAATTTAATATGAATAATATGGAATATGTTCAAGCGATTTTACAAGCTGCTGAGGAAGAGCAGTCCCCTGTTATTATAGGAGTTTCGGAGGGGGCAGCTAAGTACTGTGGTGGCTTTAATGTGGCGGTCGCCATGATCAAATCGTTAATGGACTCGTATCATACAACCGTACCTGTAGCAATTCATTTAGACCACGGTTCAAGCTTTGAAAAATGCGCTGAAGCGATTCACGCAGGTTTTACTTCAGTCATGATTGATGGATCACACATGCCATTAGAAGATAATATCGCTTTAACTCAAAAAGTTGTAGAGTTAGCTCATCTTCATGGTGTATCTGTTGAAGCAGAGCTAGGTCGTATTGGTGGGCAGGAAGACGAAGTGATTGTAGAAGATGCTGAGGCAGCCTATGCTATCCCGTCTGAATGTGATCAGTTAGTGCGTGAAACGAACGTTGATTGCTTTGCGCCAGCATTAGGCTCTGTTCACGGGCCATATAAAGGCGAACCGAACCTAGGCTTCGACCGTATGGAAGAAGTTCAAAAGCTTACGGGCGTACCATTAGTACTACATGGCGGAACTGGTATCCCAACAAAAGATATACAACATGCGATTTCTTTAGGAACAGCTAAAATCAATGTCAATACGGAAAATCAAATCGCGCAAGCAAAAGTTGTGCGTCAAGTTTTAGATGAAAAACCTGAGCTTTACGATCCAAGAAAATATTTAGGACCAAGTCGCGACAAAATTAAAGAAACCGTCATCGGTAAAATGCGCGAATTTGGTTCTTCGCAAAAAGCATAATGTTAATATGAAAGTGGCTAATCCATGTTGGTTTGGATTGGCCTTTTCGTATTTCTATCTATAGGAGGAAATAGCATGAAGTTTTTTATTGATACAGCGAATATTGATGATATCAAAGAAGCCCACAGTCTAGGGATTCTAGCTGGGGTGACGACTAATCCATCCTTAGTCGCAAAAGAAAACGTATCGTTCCATGATCGGTTAAAAGAAATAACACAAGTTGTCACAGAAGGCTCTGTCAGCGCCGAAGTTATTTCAGAGGATTCAGAGGGTATGTTAAAGGAAGCCGAGGAACTCGCTACGATTGCACCGAATATTACGATTAAGCTTCCGATGACGATAGAAGGCTTAAAAGCGTGTAAAATTTTAACCGATAAAGGGGTAAAAACGAATGTTACCCTCATTTTCTCGGCTAACCAAGCATTGCTAGCGGCACGTGCGGGTGCCACGTATGTATCACCGTTTTTAGGTCGTTTAGATGATATTGGTCAAAACGGTATGAACTTAATTTCGGAGATTTCCGCTATCTTTGACCAACACGATATTGAATCCGAAATTATTGCGGCAAGCATTCGTCATCCGATGCACGTAACAGAAGCCGCTTTACACGGGGCACATATCGCTACCATTCCGTTTAAAGTGATCAAGCAGCTCGTGCAACACCCATTAACAGATAAAGGGATTGAAAAGTTCCTAGCTGATTGGGAGCAAGCAAACCAGTAATTCTGTCAACGTTTTGACACAATTTATAAAGCATGATTTCAAACGATTCACACATACTAAAGATAGAATAATTTAAGAGGAGTATTATCATGGAAAAATTACTCATCGAAGGAGGCCACACACTTCGTGGAACTGTCCGCGTTAGTGGTGCGAAAAACAGTGCTGTCGCATTACTGCCAGCAACGATCTTAGCTGAGGGCGAAGTGACGTTAGAAGGTCTTCCGGATATCTCAGACATTGAAATATTAAATGGCTTACTAGAAGACATCGGTGGTCAAGTCGAACAGGACGGTGAAAATATCACGATTGATTCTTCCGATATGGTATCGATGCCACTACCAAACGGTCGAGTCAAACAATTGCGAGCCTCTTATTATTTCATGGGGGCAATGCTTGGACGATTTAAAAAAGCCGTAATTGGTATGCCAGGTGGCTGTAATTTAGGTCCGCGCCCGATTGATCAGCATATTAAAGGTTTTGAAGCGCTTGGTGCTCAGGTAACGAACGAGCAGGGTGCGATTTATCTACGTGCTGATGAATTAATAGGTACCAAAATTTATCTCGACGTCGTTAGTGTTGGCGCAACGATTAATATTATGCTTGCGGCTGTAAAGGCTAAGGGGAAAACGGTCATTGAAAACGCTGCGAAAGAGCCTGAGATTATCGATGTCGCAACACTTCTGAACAGTATGGGCGCAAACATTAAAGGGGCTGGAACAGACGTTATTCGGATTGAAGGGGCTGACCAATTAACAGGATGCCGCCACACGATTATTCCAGACCGAATTGAAGCGGGTACTTATACGATTATTGCAGCTTCAAAAGGAGATGAAGTCGTAATCGATAATGTGATTCCGATTCACCTCGAGTCCTTGACGGCAAAGCTTCGTGAAATGGGCGTGAAAATTGTCGCTGAAGACGATCGCTTAATAGTTTCAAGCGATAAAACATTATCCAGTGTCGATATCAAAACCTTAGTATATCCAGGTTTTGCCACTGATTTACAGCAGCCGTTTACATCGTTACTCACTCAAGCTACCGGAACAAGTATCGTAACAGATACGATTTATCAAGCCCGCTTTAAGCATGTCGATGAACTACGCCGGATGAATGCGAGCATTAAGGTTGAAGGAAGCTCAGCCGTTGTAACCGGCCCAGCACCACTCCAAGGCGCCAAGGTCAAAGCCAGTGATTTAAGAGCAGGTGCTTCCTTGGTAGTCGCAGGATTAATGGCCAATGGTGTCACTGAAATCGTCGGTGTTGAGCACATCGATCGTGGCTATGAACATTTAACGGATAAATTGAAAAACTTAGGTGCCAAAATATGGCGTGAAGATTTAGAGGAAGAAGAGATTAAACAATACCAAAATTCTTAAAAGGTTTTAGGGGAGGAGCACTGAAGCAATGGAAAGAAGTCTATCAATGGAAATCGTGCGTGTGACAGAGGCAGCGGCCTTATCTTCAGCTCGTTGGATGGGACGAGGCAAAAAAGAAGAAGCTGACGATGCAGCCACTGAAGCGATGCGTACCGTATTTGACACGATCCCAATGGAAGGAACAGTCGTTATCGGAGAAGGTGAACGTGACGAAGCTCCGATGTTATACATAGGTGAAGAACTCGGTACCCGCTCTGGTCCGGAAGTCGATATTGCAGTTGATCCTGTGGAAGGGACCAATATTGTAGCAGAAGGTTCGTGGAACGCATTAGCTGTGGTGGCTATTGCCGATCGTGGCAAAATGCTTCATGCACCAGACATGTATATGCAAAAAGTCGCTGTTGGCCCAGAAGCTGTCGGTAAGATTGATTTGAATGCATCCGTGACCGAGAATTTAAAAGCCGTTGCTGAAGCTAAAGGTAAAGACGTAGAAGACGTCGTTGCCGTTGTCTTAAACCGCCCACGACACCAAGAAATTATTGATGAAATTCGTGCAGCCGGTGCTCGTATTAAGCTCATTCCTGAAGGGGACGTCGCAGGCGCGATCAACACCGCCTTCGACCACACTGGCTTAGATATTTTATTCGGTGAAGGCGGCGCACCAGAAGGCGTGTTAGCCGCTGTCGGATTAAAATGCCTCGGCGGTGAAATCCAAGGCCGCTTAAAGCCGAAAAACGACGAACAAATCGAACGCTGCCACCGAATGGGAATTACCGATGTCGACAAAGTGTTAAAAATGGAAGACCTTTGCGGTGGTGACGATGCCATTTTTGCCGCAACAGGCATTACAGACGGTGAACTTCTAAAAGGCGTTCAATTTAAAGGCAGCAAAGCTACAACCGAAACGATCGTTATGCGTGCCAAATCAGGTACGGTCCGTTTCATCGATGGCAAGCACAGCCTAAATAAAAAACCAGACTTAGTCATTAAAGAATAGAGGAAAACTGGCGCTCGCGCCAGTTTTTTCTTTTTTCTCAATGGTTGTTGAGTTGCTCTCAATAATCGTTCAATATTACTCAAAGTCCACAGAATAGTTCTCAATCTGAACCATATTTATCTCATATTCAGCTAGCAACATTCCTACAATAATCCGGCTCACTCAAACATTTTTCCAAATAAACTTGCTTGTTCGACTTAAAAAGGATAAAATAAAGGAGCAACCCAACCTCAAGTGTTTCCTTTTCTCACTTCATGGACAATCCAGAACCAATCCAATTATGTTTTACAAAATCCATCAAGGATGTTAAGAAACAAATAAATATTAAAAGAGTGGTGTTTTTGTGGCTGTAGAGACATTAACGATTGCAGAATTAGAAACGAAGACGCTTAAGGATCTGTATGCCTTAGCACGTGATTATGGCGTTTCTTACTATGCAAAATTAAATAAAAAAGAATTAATTTTTGCGATTTTAAAAGCGCAGGCTGAAAAAGACGGCAAAATGTTCGTCGACGGTGTTTTAGAAATCATTCAGAACGAAGGATTTGGCTTCCTGCGTCCGATTAATTATGCGCCAAGTCCAGAGGATATCTACATATCCGCCTCGCAAATTCGTCGTTTTGATTTGAGAAATGGGGATTTGGTGTCGGGTAAGGCACGTCCACCGAAGGAAAATGAACGTTACTTTGGTCTGCTGCATGTTGACGCGGTAAACGGGGATGACCCGGAGAATGCGAAGGAACGCATTCACTTCCCAGGGTTAACAGCGCTTTATCCTGACCGTAAAATGAATCTTGAGACGAAGAGTAACGTTCTATCGACGAGAATCATTGATATGATGTCGCCAGTCGGTTTTGGTCAACGTGGTTTAATCGTAGCACCTCCTAAAGCGGGTAAAACGATGATTTTAAAGCAGGCTGCGAATAGTATTACGCAAAATCATCCAGATGCGAAGCTGATCATTCTACTAATCGATGAGCGTCCGGAAGAGGTTACGGATATTGAGCGTTCAGTTGATGATAATGTCGATGTTGTCAGCTCAACATTCGATGAGGTACCGGAAAATCATATTAAAGTGTCCGAGCTTGTGCTAGAACGTGCGATGCGTCTTGTTGAACATAAGCAGGACGTCGTGATATTGCTCGATAGTATTACGCGTTTGGCGCGCGCTTATAACCTTGTCATTCCACCAAGTGGCCGTACATTATCAGGTGGTATTGACCCGGCTTCTTTCCACCGTCCGAAGCGATTCTTCGGGGCTGCGCGTAATATCGAAGAGGGTGGAAGCTTAACGATTTTATCGACAGCTCTAGTCGATACAGGCTCGCGTATGGATGACGTCATTTACGAAGAATTCAAGGGTACAGGGAACATGGAGCTACACCTTGACCGCAGCATGGCCGAGCGCCGTATCTTCCCTGCGATTGATGTACTTCGCTCAGGAACACGTAAAGAAGAATTACTACTGCCAAAAGAGCAGCTTGATAAAATGTGGGCAATCCGCAAAACGATGCAGGATCAACACGATTTCTTGGAACGTTTCCTACGTCGTCTACGTCAGTCGAAAACGAACGACGAGTTTTTCAAAATTATGGATGATGAAATGCGTGGCTCCTCACGAAAGTAGGGCGAAAAACTTCTTGCAAAAAATGAAGCAAGTTGATATAATCTCTCTGTATGAAAAGAATGTGGATTCCCGTCAAGGACGGTTAAATTAACTCTGTTTCCAAAGGATTCAGGGCAAGAAGGAGTGTATAGCATGAAGAATGAAATCCATCCAGAATATCGTAAAGTTGTATTCTTAGATACAAGCTCTGATTTCAAATTTCTAAGCGGTTCTACATTAGATTCTGATGAAACAATCGAATGGGAAGACGGTAACACGTACCCATTAATCCGTGTTGAAATCAGTTCAGCTTCTCACCCGTTCTACACAGGTAAGCAAAAAGCTGACAAAGTTGGTGGCCGTGTAGACCGATTCAAGAAAAAATACAACCTTAACTAATTTAGGATGTTTTAAAAATGAAGCTGGCCGTTCACATCAGCTGAACACCATCGTAATTGTTATAACAAGATATAACCTTACACATGGTGCTCGGCTTGAGCGGTCAGCTTTTTTAATTTATTTTTCATAGGGTTCGCCAGTGATAAATTGGCGTTTTCTTTATGCTTATTTGAGTTATTTTAGTACATAATACCCTTTAAAATCCTGTATAATAGGACGACATAATAGATATAGTCGATAATTGTCGAAAACGAACAAAGAAAGATAAAATGAGGTGCCAAGCATGATGTATGTGATGGAACACAAAGGCTGGTTAGAGGTCATTTGTGGTAGTATGTTTTCAGGTAAATCGGAGGAATTAATTCGCAGGGTTCGTCGCGCAACTTATGGCAATCAAAAGGTGGTTGTGTTTAAACCCGCGTTGGACAACCGTTACGACGATGAACAGGTCGTTTCACATAATGGCGATTCCGTCATCGCCCACCCAATCGATGATTCAAGTGATATCGAACGATACATCACAGAGGACATTGATATTGTCGGAATAGACGAAGCACAATTTTTTGATGAGGGCATTGTCGATGTCGCGCAAGACTTATCGGACCGTGGTATTCGTGTCATGGCAGCCGGCTTAGATCAAGACTTCCGCGGGGAACCATTCGGCCCAATGCCTAAACTGATGGCATTAAGTGAGGCCGTTACGAAGCTTAATGCGATCTGTCCGGTATGCGGCTCACCAGCTAGTCGAACGCAACGTCTAATCGATGGCGAGCCTGCTTCGTACGATGATCCCGTCATATTAGTCGGGGCATCGGAATCTTATGAACCACGTTGCCGCCATCATCATGAAGTTCCGAACCACCCACGTTCAAGTAAACGTCTCTATAGCGAGCATTCTCGTTTTTAAAAGCTTAAATGTCCCCAGCATTTAAGCTTTTTCCGCCCTTATACGAAATGTTTTGACCATGTGTGATATGATATATTGTGGAGGTGTACGGAAATGATTGATAAGTTACAAAGTATTGAAGATCGTTATAATAAACTAACAGAACTGTTGATGGATCCTGAAGTCATCAACGATTCAAATAAATTGCGCGAGTATTCTAAAGAACAATCAGATATTCAAGAGGTTGTGGAAAAATTCCGCCGCTATAAAGAAATCACACAACAAATAAAAGACGCGAAGTCTATTATAGAAGATGAATCGGATGATGATTTACGCGAAATGGCACGCGAGGAATTAAATGAGCTCGAGCCAGAAGTAGAAGATCTTGAACAAGAAATGAAGCTACTCTTAATTCCAAAAGACCCGAACGATGAGAAAAACGTTATTTTGGAAATCCGCGGGGCAGCTGGCGGAGAGGAAGCGGCGTTATTCGCAGCCAACCTATACCGTCTCTATTCCCGTTATGCAGAGGCTCAAGGCTGGAAAACCGAGGTCATCGAATACCACGAAGCTGACATGGGTGGTTATAAAGAAATTATTTTTATGATTAACGGTAAAGGCGCCTTCTCGAAGCTGAAGTACGAAAACGGTGCACACCGCGTTCAGCGTGTTCCAGAGACCGAATCAGGCGGACGCATTCATACGTCAACGTCAACAGTCGCAGTTTTACCAGAAGCGGAAGAGGTTGAAGTCGACATTAACGAAAAAGATATTCGTGTCGACACATTCGCATCAAGCGGTCCAGGTGGGCAAAGCGTTAACACCACGATGTCAGCCGTTCGTTTAACACACGAGCCAACGGGCATTGTCGTGTCCTGTCAGGATGAAAAGTCACAGATTAAAAATAAGGAAAAAGCGATGAAAGTACTTCGCGCTCGTATTTATGAAAAATTCCAGCAAGAAGCACAGGCAGAATACGATGAAAACCGTAAATCAGCGGTTGGTACAGGTGACCGTTCTGAGCGTATCCGCACGTACAACTATCCGCAAAACCGTGTGACAGACCACCGCATCGGTTTAACCATTAATAAATTAGATCAGATTATGGAAGGTAAAATCAACGAGATTATTGATGCGCTCATTATTGAAGAGCAAACGAAAAAGCTTGAAGAAGTCGGTGAATAATGTGAGTAATACCGTTAAAGAGGCCCGCGTATGGGCTTCTTCTTTTTTAGAAAAACAAAATCGTGAACCTCGTGTAGCAGAGTTGATGTTGCAACATTTGTTGGATGTTGATCTCTCGGAGTTTTTGTTAAAGCAGCAAGAGGAATTGTCAGATGACGTTTGGCTAATGTATGAGTCGTGGGTAATGGAACATGCACGAACCGGGAAGCCGCTTGAACATTTTACGGAAAGAGCTACGTTTTATGGACGAGAGTTTTGGGTTAACCGTGATGTGCTAATTCCAAGACCAGAAACTGAGGAATTGATTGTTGCTATTATGCCTCACCTTCACGCAGGCGATGTCGTCGTCGATATTGGAACGGGTAGCGGGATTATCGCCTTGACGATAAAAAAAGAAATGCCAAGCGTCCGGATGCTGGCAACGGATTTAAGTGAGCGCGCCTTGGCGGTAGCAAAGGAAAATAGTGAACAGCTTGATGCTGAGGCCGAATTTTTTGAAGGCAATTTTCTTGAGCCAATTAGGGAAACTGGTGAAGTGCCTGACGTGATCATCTCAAACCCGCCGTATATACCTGAGAAGGAGCGTTCAGAACTGGATGCGACCGTGTTGTATGATCCCGAAGCCGCTCTTTTTGCCGAAGAAAATGGATTGGCGGCTTACCGAGAGATTGTTGAGCAGGTTATGCAGTTAAGACGACTCCCCCGATTGGTCGCGTTTGAAATCGGTTATGATCAAGGTGAGAGCGTCCCGCAGTTAATTAAATCGAATTGTCCCGACGCCCATGTTGAGGTATTACAGGATATTAACGGGAAAGACCGTATTGTATTATGGAAAAATTAAAATAGGTAAGCCCTGCTCGCTTTTTCGAGCAGGGCTTTTCAGATTGATTTGATCTGATTGGGCAATTATGATGGATCATTGGGGAATTATCCCCTTCCAATGGGCACTCAAAGCGATTTATTGGGGAATTAGCCACCCTCATTGGGGAATCATGGCACCACAATGGGGACTCACGTCACCTGATTGGGGAAAAAGCCGCTTCCATTGGGGAATTATAGGCCCGCAATGGGGAAAAGTCACTCCCATTGGGGAATTATAGGCCCGCAATGGGGAAAAAGCCGCTTCCGTTGGGGAATTAACCCTTTCCACTGGGGACTCATAGCATCGCAATGGGCACTCACGTCACTTGATTGGGTATTCAGCCGCTCACATTGGAGAATCATCCCCTTTTAACGGGCATTCACGCACGTCCGCTGCGCTGTTGGCTACTCAAAATTTTACATCTATTTCCCCCACTCATCATTCAGCATCCCATAAACGATATGATCGACATACCGATCATACAACCACTCAGCGCTACGAATACGCCCTTCTTCAACAAAACCTAATCGCTTCGGAACAGCACGACTTCCGGCATTATTCTCCGCTGCCCGAATTTCAGCCTTGTGCATGTTAAGGCCACTAAACGCATAATCCGTCATCGCTCGTGCCGCACGGGTCATGATCCCTTTTCCGGTAAACTCCTGTGCCAACCAGTAACCGATATGTGCAATCTTGTTTTGCCAATCCAGCTTATTAAAACTAATTAAACCGGCAATGTCTCCATGATATAAAATAACGGCGGTCATGCCTGTACTATTAGCATATAGTTTTTTAGAAAAATCTATAAAACCTTTCGTATCTGAGACTTCCTTCGTCCCATCAACCCAGGAAAGCCACACTCGTAAATGATCGCGTGAGTTATCTGTTAACTGAAAAATTTCCTCCGCATCTCCGTTGTCAATGAGTCGTAAACTTAGCTCTTCGTCAATCGTATGAACAAACATCGTGCTCCCCCCAATAGTTTTTAAAATCTATCATACCATTCCTCGCTTAAAAGGCAATACAAAATAATATTTTTTTTGATGTATAAAATCTATCAATCTTGTTCATAATGTTTTTAAACCTTAAGGGATTACTAGAATACGAGAGAGGTTGATAGTCATGCGATATATAATGATTGGAATTGGACTTATTATTGTTATACAAGTTTTTTATATGCAAACCGCAGCCGAGCCAAGTGAAGGTTATCAGGTCATTCCAGATGAAGCGATTCGACTAAGGATTTTAGCGAATTCGAACAGTGATGAGGATCAGGCGATTAAACGTGAGGTTCGCGACCGAGTCAACGCTGAAATTACGGAATGGGTCGAGGACCTAACGTCGATTGAACAAGCTCGTCACGTGATTAACCAAAACATGAATCAAATTGAAGCGATTGTCGCTGATACAGTGAATGGTCAATCGTTCTCAGTCGAGTTTGGGGATGTTGAATTTCCAGATAAAATTTATGATAACTATGTCTATCCTGCCGGAACATATGAAGCGATTTTAATCACTATTGGGGAAGGTCAAGGCGACAACTGGTGGTGCGTACTCTTTCCGCCGTTATGCTTTGTCGACTTTGCCAATGGCGCAACCGTCCTGGAGCATGACGAGGAATCAGATGAAGATAACGATTCAGAAGAAGAAAAAGAGGATGAGGACGACGTTGAAGTGAAGTTTTTCTTATGGGAATGGATTAAAAAAATTTTTAATATATAGGAAGAAGCCCGCATTTAAAACGGTGCGGGTTTTATTTTTTTGCCAAAACTTTTTCTATTAAACTTATCATAATTTAAAAGTTTCGCTCATAAGTTCATAGAAAAACTAGATTTGAGGAGAGTGGGATGATGATTTCAATTACACCAGTAAAAGAACAAACGCCGAACGAATACGATGAGTTTTTTAAACAAGAGAGGGATAAGGAAGAATTATTTGAAGAACCATGGGTGAAGGAGCACGGATATTTCTTAGAATTAGATGGAAAGCAGCTCGGATTTTTCGTTTTATATCCGATTAATGAAAGCAAAGTCTGGTTAAGACGCTTAGTCATGCGCGAACAGACGAACCCCGCGATCTTGATTTTAGCGTTTGATTGGGTGGCAGAAAAAGCGATGGAACAAAACTATAACGAATTATACGTTCATGTTCAAGATGAGAATACGGCGCCACTTCTTGAAATGAATCGCTTTAAGCCAGCTTACGAAGTGCCTATGCAAAACCCAAGCGGTGTTGATTGGTTTATGAAGGAGTTATGATCAATCTTTCCAGCCATACGTGATATAATAATGATTGCACTGATATTCATAAAAAAGAGGAGTTCACGTATGGCAACAAAAGAAACAAAGGTTTGGGAAATTAATCCACAAGAAAACCTCATAGAGGATCCATCTATACAAGAAGCGGCTCACTACTTACAATTAGGCAAAACGGTCGCTTTCCCGACTGAAACCGTATACGGACTCGGGGCAGATGCGACAAATCAAGAGGCTGTTTCACATATATTTAAAGCAAAAGGTCGACCCTCGGATAACCCGTTGATTGTGCATATTGGTTCGCGTGATGTTTTAAAAAAATATGTACGTCATATACCAACAAAAGCTGAACAATTAATCGATGCTTTCTGGCCCGGGCCACTGACAATTATTATGCCGTCAAACGAAACCTTGGCTGAAAACGTGACGGCAGGGCTTGATACCATTGGGATGCGAATGCCGGATCACTCTCATGCTCTAGCATTGCTAAAGGCATGTGAGCGTCCGATTGCCGCTCCGAGCGCGAATCGTTCTGGTAAGCCAAGCCCGACGACTGCTGAGCATGTTTATCATGATTTAAATGGCCGGATAGATGGCCTTGTTGATGGTGGTCGGACTGGCGTTGGCGTGGAATCTACCGTCATCGACTGCTCACACTGCACACCGATCATTCTACGTCCGGGTGGTGTGACACGACAGGATCTTGAGTCGGTCATCGGCCCAGTGGATGTAGCACCCTCTGTTGTCAAAAAAGATGAGTCGCCACGCTCACCGGGAATGAAGTATCAACACTATGCGCCGGATACGCCGATATGGATTGTGCAGGGTGGTGCCGGACGAATGCGGCAGCTGGCCCAAGAGGCTACAAATAATGGTCAAAAGGTACAATTTTTAGTAAGCCAAGAGCGAGCGGACGAGCTTAAAGCAAAAGATGCGTTAATCCTCGGCTCGCGCTATAATTTAGCGGAACTGACGAGTCAGCTTTATGATGCACTACGTCAAGTCGATAAAAAAGACGTTGATCTCGTACTAGCTGAGGGGTTTCCGAAAAAGGGAATTGGTGAAGCACTCATGAACCGCTTAGAGCGCGCCGCAAGCGACTATAAATAGAACAATGGTTAAAAAAGTCACGATTGCCTTCTATTTTGTTTGGGACATGCATAGATTGAACTAGCATGTCCATGGCATAGGAGGAACGATTGTGACTTTATTTTATGAAAGTATCATTCCTATATTATTATTAGCAATTGCTGTCGGTATGGATGCCTTTTCCGTCAGTTTATCCGTCGGCTTAATGCGTATCCGTCTTAGGATAATAGCAGCGTTTATCTTATTAGTTGGAGCCTTCCATGTACTTATGCCACTTGCAGGTGTAACGCTGGGGCACTTGTTATCGCATAAGCTTGGGATCATTGCGCAACTCATTGGAGGGTGGATCCTCATTATGATTGGGGCGCAAATGATTGTCGCCACCCTTTTACAAAAAGACATGGTGAGGCATATGAAGCTGACAGGGTTTGTCGTTTTAGCTTTTACCGTAAGTCTAGATAGCTTTTCCGTTGGTTTAAGCCTAGGCATGTTTGGGCTCAACCAGGCGGCTATCATTATGATGTTTGGTCTTATGAGTATGATCATGGCGACACTTGGCATCATGTTAGCGAAGCAAGGAAAAATGCTATTCGGTCAATACTCTGAAGCACTCGGAGGCATCGTTCTCATTGTTCTTGGCGTGCAAATGGTTATATAATGAATAAGAGTAGGGGTTGCAAATAGGGCAATCCCTTTTCTTAGTTTAGAATAAAAAACCTAACAACAAATCCACAACTTATGATATAGTTCAATTGAACAGACTATGAGGAGGGTTCGGGATTGAAGCGTATACTTTTTGTTTGTACAGGTAATACGTGTCGCAGTCCAATGGCGGAAGCGATGCTTAAACATAAACGAGAAGATCTTGAAGTTCAATCCGCTGGCATAATGGCGGGACATGGCCAGGCGGCGAATGCTAAAGCAGTTGAAGCATTAGCTGAAAAGGGGATACCTTGTGATCATATGTCCCAGCCCATAACAGATGAACTAGTGGAATGGGCTGATGTTGTTTTGACGATGACATCGCATCACAAGTTAAACCTAGAAATGGATTATCCAACATACAAAGAAAAAGTTTTTACCTTAAAAGAGTACACGAGACAAGAAACTGACGAGGATTTAAATCCTGACATTGCCGATCCAATCGGCTTGTCGAATGATACTTATAAACAAACACTTGAGGAAATTGAAATTTATATTAATCGTCTCATTGATTCGTAGGAGGTATTTCATGAAAGTCGTATTATCATCAGACCATGGTGGTGTGAACATTCGTAAGGAGATTGCTTCCTTACTTGATGAAATGAAGATCCAATATGAAGATATTGGTTGTGATTGTGAAGGCTCAGTCGATTACCCAGATTACGGAATTCCAGCGGCTGAACGTGTGGCCAATGGCGAATTTGATTTTGGCATATTAGTGTGTGGAACCGGGATCGGGATGTCCATGACTGCGAATAAAGTTAAAGGGGTTCGTTGTGCGTTAGTTCATGATGTCTTTAGCGCCAAAATGACGCGTCAGCATAATGATGCGAATGTCATTGCGATGGGTGAGCGTGTCATCGGACCTGGTCTTGCACGAGAAATTGTCAAGGCTTTTTTAGAATCCGAATTTGAAGGCGGACGTCACGAAAATCGTGTTAACAAAATCATGGCTTACGAAGAAAATTAAATAACAGAGGGCTGGGATAAAGATGAACTATACTAAGATTTAGCGTAGTATATTTCCGTAGCGGGTTGATAAAAACACTTTGTCCCAGCCCCTATTTTTACATATTCAAAGGGAGGGATTGTTTTGGATATTGGGCAGATTCAACGCGAAATTCATGTTATAATGAATCAATGGAAAGAGCAAAACATCGTCAAGCCAAATGGCGTGTTGGTGATCGGATGCTCGACAAGTGAAACTGCGGGGGAGCACATTGGAACTTCCGGAAGCACGGAGATTGCCGCAACCATTTATGCGGAGTTGGAAGCGTTTCAAAAGGAGACAGGCGTAGCGTTTGCCTTCCAGTGCTGTGAACATCTTAATCGCGCGTTAGTTATTGAGCGCCGTGTTCAAGAAAACATGCGTCTGGATGAAGTGAGCGCCGTACCCCATCCTAAAGCGGGTGGCTCGATGGCGACGTACGCCTTTGAGCACATGGAAGACCCGGTTTTAGTTGAGGAGATTCAAGCAGATTACGGCATGGATCTCGGCGATACATTCATCGGCATGCATTTGAAAAAAGTCGCGGTCCCACTCCGATTCAAGCAAAACTCCCTCGGGCACGCACATGCGACGTTTGCCTATACGAGACCAAAATTAATCGGTGGCGAGCGTGCGATTTACCGGAAGTAGTTCCGGACGGAAGAAAATCTATTAAATTGACATAAGGAGGCTTTCTCTATGACTCATCTATCAAATCAACTGCACCAGGTAGACGCTGAAATGCTAGAAGCGATTAATAAGGAAAAAGGTCGTCAGCATGACAAAATTGAACTGATTGCATCAGAAAACTTCGTATCAGAAGCGGTGATGGAAGCAGCTGGTTCTGTTTTAACGAACAAGTATGCTGAAGGCTATCCTGGCCGTCGTTATTATGGTGGCTGTGAGTACGTTGATATCGCAGAGAATTTAGCTCGTGATCGCGCGAAAAAACTGTTTGGCGCAGAGCACGCAAATGTTCAAGCACATTCTGGGGCACAAGCGAACATGGCGGTTTATTTTACGGCATTAGAGCCTGGTGATACGATTCTTGGCATGAACTTAAACCACGGTGGACACCTGACGCACGGTAGTCCAGTGAACTTTAGTGGAAAGCTATATAACGTTGTTGACTACGGTGTCGATGAAGAATCCGAACAGATTGACTACGATCAAGTTTTAGAAAAAGCGAAGGAAGTTCAACCAAAATTAATCGTGGCAGGTGCTTCAGCATACCCGCGACAAATCGATTTTAAAAAGTTCCGTGACATCGCAGACGAAGTAGGGGCTTACTTAATGGTTGATATGGCGCACATCGCAGGCCTTGTCGCAGCAGGACTTCACCAAAACCCAGTGCCTCATGCACATTTCGTAACGACAACGACTCATAAAACATTACGCGGCCCACGTGGTGGCATGATTTTATGTGGCGAAGAATTCGCGAAGAAAATTGATAAAAACGTATTCCCTGGCATGCAAGGTGGACCACTGATGCACGTGATTGCCGCTAAAGGTGTGGCATTTAAAGAAGCCTTAGACCCATCATTTAAAGACTATGCACAACATATCATCGACAACGCGAAACGTTTAGGGGAAGCTCTTACCAATGAAGGCGTTCGCCTCGTATCAGGTGGCACTGACAACCACCTATTATTACTCGACCTTCGTCCCCTTAACTTAACAGGTAAAGTGGCTGAAAAAGCCCTAGATGAAGTTGGCGTTACAACAAATAAAAATACAATTCCATTTGATCCAGAAAGTCCATTTGTGACAAGTGGTATTCGACTTGGAACTGCAGCGGTAACGACACGTGATTTCGGTGCTGAGGAGATGGATGAAGTAGCTTCAATTATCGCATTTACGCTTAAAAACCATGAAGATGAGGCAAAACTTGAAGAAGCCAAAGCACGCGTGAAGAAGTTAACGGATCAATTCCCGATGTATCAATAAAAGTAGCGGATTTCCCGCTACTTTTTTCATGTCGTTTAGACGGATTGAGAAAAAATTCTTGGTGTTTGGGGAAAATAATATTTCAATTCGTCAACAAAACTTCAATTTCTGTTGCATCATGGCTGATATTTCGCTACAATTCAATAGATATTTAATAAAGGAGAGATTGGCTCGTGGGAAAAGTATATATTTTTGATCATCCTTTAATTCAACACAAACTAACGATTATTCGTGATAAAAACACAGGTACAAAAGCGTTTCGTGAACTCGTCGATGAAGTCGCGACGCTAATGATGTTTGAAATTACGCGTGAGCTTCCGTTAGAGGAAGTAGAAGTTGAAACACCGGTCGCAACCGCGAAATCTAAGGTTTTAGCAGGTAAAAAGCTTGGCGTAATCCCAATTTTACGCGCAGGTTTAGGCATGGTCGACGGCATTGTGAAGCTCGTTCCAGCTGCCAAAATTGGACATGTTGGCTTGTACCGTGATCCAGAAACACTAAAACCCGTCGAATATTATATCAAGCTGCCATCTGATATTAATGATCGGGAATTGATTGTGACTGATCCAATGTTAGCAACAGGTGGATCGGCGATTGAAGCCATTCACGCCTTGAAAAAACGTGGCGGAAAACAAATCAGCTTAATGTGTCTCATCGCAGCACCTGAAGGCGTTGAAGCGGTTAAAGAGGCGCATCCTGATATTAACATTTATGTCGCTGGATTGGATGAAAAGCTGAATGAAAAAGGCTACATCATTCCAGGCCTAGGGGATGCTGGTGACCGTCTGTTTGGGACGAAATAACGAGAGCTAGAGGTGAAAGGTTTGCGAAAACTTAAAGTGATGACGATTTTCGGGACAAGACCTGAGGCGATTAAAATGGCGCCACTTGTTCTCGAATTACAAAAGCGTTCGGATGAATTCGAGCCGATCGTAACGGTAACCGCACAGCACCGAGAAATGCTCGATCAAGTGTTAAACATTTTTGCGATTAAACCTGATTATGACTTAGATATTATGAAGAAAAAGCAGTCCTTGGCACAAATTACAACGCGTGCGCTTGAAGGCTTGGATGACGTCATGAAAGAAGCCAAGCCAGATATGGTGCTCGTGCATGGTGATACGACAACGACCTTTGCGGCAAGTCTGGCAGCATTTTATAACGAAATTCCAGTCGGCCATGTGGAAGCTGGGCTCCGTACTTGGAATAAATACTCCCCGTTTCCAGAGGAGATAAACCGTCAGGCAACAGGTGTCGTTACGGATTTACACTTTAGTCCGACCACGCAGTCTAAAGATAATTTACTGCAAGAAAACAAAGCTGAAGAAAACATCTTTGTTACAGGAAACACAGCGATTGATGCCTTGCAAACAACGGTTTCCAAGGATTATTCGCATAAAGTTTTACAGAAAGCTGAAGGGAAGCGCTTAGTATTAGTAACAGCGCACCGCCGTGAAAATTTAGGTCAAAACATGGACCAAATGTTCCGTGCGATACGCCGAATTGCCGATGCGCATGAGGATGTCGAAGTTGTATATCCTGTACACTTGAACCCGGTTGTTCAGGATACGGCGAAAAAGTGGCTCGGTGATCATGAGCGGATTCAATTGATTGAACCACTAGAAGTCATTGATTTCCATAACTTCGCTGCCAACGCGCATCTCATTTTAACCGATTCGGGTGGCGTACAGGAGGAAGCACCATCACTCGGTGTCCCGGTATTAGTGCTGCGCGATACAACTGAACGTCCTGAAGGCATTGAAGCTGGTACCTTGAAACTAGCCGGAACTGATGAAGAAAATATTTTCAAAATGGCTGATCTGTTATTATCAAATGCTAGTGAACATGAAAAAATGGCACACGCATACAATCCATATGGTGACGGTCAAGCATCACGCCGCATTGCAGATGCGATTCGCTTTTATTTTGATGCCTCACCTGACAAGCCAGATGAATTTAGATAAGGTAAAATCCCGCCCCGGCGGGATTTTTCAATTTATAGTGCCTTGAGACAGCGAGCTAAGTGCCCGA
This sequence comes from Tenuibacillus multivorans, assembly GCF_900103915.1. Classification (GTDB taxonomy): domain Bacteria; phylum Bacillota; class Bacilli; order Bacillales; family Alkalibacillaceae; genus Tenuibacillus; species Tenuibacillus multivorans. The sequence continues at coordinate 447,965 of NZ_FNIG01000001.1, forward strand.
GTTCGCCTCCTTCATTGGGCAAAAATGTCTCATCAATGGGGAAACAGCCCCCTTCAATGGGCAAAGACCTCTCATCAACGGGGAATTATAACGCCTTAATGGGCAAAGACCTCTCATCAACGGGGAATTATAACGCCTTAATGGGCAAAAACCTCTCATCAATGGGGAAACAGCCTCCTTCATTGGGCAAAAAGCTCTCATCAATGGGGAAACAGCCCCCTTCAATGGGCAAAAACCTCTCGTCAATGGGTTACAGCACGCCTCAGTGGGCAAATAACTCTCATCAATGGTGGTACAGCACCCTTCAAAGCGCCTAAACTCACAAAGAATCCATCCAAACAAGCATGATAACCGTATTTTTCCATACACTAAGCCTACAAAATCCAACAGAAGAGGTGCCATACATATGCGGAAGATCATAACGCTAATCATCTTACTCATGCTTATACCAACAACCAAGCTCCAAGCCGAAGATACGACGTGGATCGTGGAAGTTGATCGCGACCCGCATGAGATTGAGCAATACATCAAGGCTTACTATCCGCTCCTTGAGGTCGAGTATGTTTACGACACACTTATGCAGGCCTTGGCTGTAACAGGAGAGCAGCGTCGCGTTGAGAAGCTTCACGACGAGCAGTTTATTAAAAAGGTTAATCCGGTTCGAACGTATTCTGTTCCTAACTCTAAAAATAATGATGAACAGCAAAAACTCCACCCTGAAGACGCTCGTTATCATCCGAACGGGATTCCATTTACGGGCGAGGGTATCAAGGTGGGTGTGATTGATACAGGGATTGATTACCATCACCCTGACTTGGATCAAAATTATGCGGGCGGGTTTGACGTCGTTGAACATGACGACGACCCGATGGAAACGACAGCCCATGAAGGTCTACCGACGATGCATGGCACGCATGTGGCGGGAATTATTGGTGGGAACGGCACGATGCAAGGTGTCGCCCCCAATGCGGAAATTTATGCTTATCGCGCGTTAGGTCCGGGTGGTTCGGGAACGACAGCGCAGGTCATCGCCGGACTTGAACAGGCAGTCGATGATGGTATGGATATTATTAATTTATCGCTCGGTAATGACATTAATAGCCCTGATGATCCGATGACACGAGCGGTGACGCGTGCGGTAGAACTGGGGAAAACGGTAATCGTCGCAAACGGAAATAGTGGTCCCGAAGAGTGGACGGTCGGTTCCCCTGCCACGTCTGAGAAAGCCATTTCTGTAGGGGCAGCCATTACAGAACAAAAGATGGCGACCATCCAGACAAAATATTCGCTCCCAATCGAGGTGCGTCAACTTCCAATGTCAAAACAATGGACGTTTAAAAAGGATTTACCAATCATAGCACCACCATCAATCGAAGAGCTTGAGTCATCCATTCACGACCGTATTGTGTTAATCGAAAAAGGGGACACCCCATATGGCCAGCTAATTCAGCAATTAAAGGAAAAGGGGGCGACGGCTGTGCTTATTTACAATCCCCCAGAAGACGACCCAAACAAATGGCAGTTTACAGAAGCGTCATTCCCAGTTGCTTATGTGACGCAAAAGGAAGCAGAACAACTGACAAAAGGTGATGAGTGGGTGGAAACCACATACCAAACCGTTAAAAATGAATTAGCCCCTTTTAGCTCACGCGGCCCTGTCGCATCATCTTGGAATATTAAACCCGATATATTAGCGCCAGGTGTTGATATCGTCAGCACCGTACCAGACGGGTATGCGTCACTTCAGGGCACGAGTATGGCGGCACCTTATATTACAGGTGTCGTAGCGTTATTAAAAGAAGCTTATCCGCACGATACGCCTGAGCAGCTTAAAGCACGCCTGCTCTCATCATCAGATCCTTTTGAAAATGACGAAAAAGATGTTCCACCCTCTGAGCAAGGGACAGGATTTGTCGATACGAAAGAGGCGTTAACCTCTCAATACACGATTAACCACAGCCGGCTAAATTTCGGCAAAGTAAACGATACACTAAGCAGGGTTAAACAATCGATTACGATCACGAACCATGATACGAAGCCGGTCACGATTCGTTGGGATATACCAAAACGACAATCCGGAATCGTTTGGGATTTACCTTTAAGCACGACGCTTTCACCACAAACGAAACGTACCTTTGAAGTCGGCGCATCCATTACGACTGACCGCCTAAAACAAGGCACACATGAAGGTTTTATTGAGGTCGAATTCAACCATGACACCAAACATCTACCTTACTTATTTGTAAATGAAACAACCGACTATCCAAGAATTACCGGTCTAGAATTGGATGTTTCCCCTTTTCAACAAGAGCATTTGACCTTAAGATTTTACGTGCCGGAAAAAATTGATCAGCTGAACGTCACGTTAGTTGATGAAAAATACTTAACTTTTACCGAGTTTTTCACAGCTTCAGATATCAAATCAGGTCAGTTTGAACGCGAATTTGAATTCGAGAATTTACCGACTGGACAATTTAAAGCGATCTTTGAAATTGAACAAAATGGTGAAACATTTACCGAAGAAAAAGAAATCTTTTTGCCTGACATAAAAGGCTAATGTAACCGTTTCCAAATAAAATGTGATATCTGTCACAAAGTTGTTTCAAATTCTATGATTTTACAATTGACTTTAATATACTCGTATTGTAATCTAATTTAGTGTGGGTAGATGTTTATAAGAGTTTTTGATGAAGAAATTTTTCTAACATTTTACCCAAGAATTATAAAATCTACTTGTTCATTTTTGAGCAAAATTCCTGCTAGTTCGGAAAGCTTTTGTTTTCCACCTACAAAATGGAATGGAGTGGTGATTCTGAATAAATATCCACTTCGAGGTATCGCAATCACAACGAGTATTTTGAGTTATTTATCCGGGTCGACGATTGTCGGCATACTTTTAGGTAGATGGCTAGATCAATACTTTGAAACTTCCCCGCTATTTCTAATTATAGGTCTGTTAATTGGTTTGGCTTCAGGCGTGTATGGTATGATTGTGTTGGTTAAAAAGTTTCTAGGAGACGAGTGACATGAGCGACTATTCATACATGATGAGGCGCCAATTAAAATGGATGTTCTATCTTCTAGCAATCCTGGTTTTGGGTTGGGGATTTACAGACTATCAAACATTCTTCTCCGGCATGATATTAGGTGCTGGGATCAGTGCGTTTAATTTGTGGTTTTTACAGGTCAAAATTAATCGAATTGGACAAGGCATTGTCGACCGTGATGAGAAAAAACGTACCCTCGGAATGTTAACAAGACTAGCTACAGCTGCTTTGGCAGCCGTCATAACGATTCGCTACCCGGAAATATTCGACATGATTGCCGTGATTATTGGTTTAATGACACCTTATTTGGTCATTATCATAGATTATTTGTTTCATCAAACCGAACTAACCACGAGGAAGAGAGGTGAATGAAGTGGATCACGAAAATCCAATGGCACGCGATGTGTTTGGAATCCCTTGGCTGGACTTCAACCTTTCAAACGTGCTCATGATGTTGGTTGCATCAACCATTGTGTTTATACTTGCTGTAGCTGCAAGTCGTAAACTACAACGCAAACCAACAGGCTTCCAAAACTTCATGGAGTGGATCGTCGAATTCGTAAAAGATATGATCGGAAACACGATGGATTACGAAACGGGACGCCGCTTTATGGGCTTAGGACTTACATTATTATTGTATATCTTCGTATCCAATATGCTTGGGGTTATCACCATGGTGACATTCGACCATGAACTATGGTGGAAATCACCGACATCAGACCCAGGTATTACATTAACATTGGCAACAATGGTAGTTGTGTTATCACACTATTACGGTGTGAAAATGAAAGGACCAAAGGAATATACGAAAGACTATTTCCGTCCACTACCATTCTTATTCCCACTCAACATTATTGAGGAGTTTGCCAATACGTTGACATTAGGTCTTCGTCTTTACGGGAATATTTATGCGGGTGAAATTCTATTAACACTACTCGCAGGTTTAGTTGCATCAGGTACTGTTGCCGGAGCGCTTGGTGGTTTCATACCAATGATCGCTTGGCAAGGATTTAGTATCTTTATCGGTGCTATTCAGGCATTCATCTTTACAATGTTAACCATGGTTTACATGTCTCACAAAGTGAGCAGTGACCACTAATGTTAGTGAACTAGTACTTGATTAACGTCAAGTATTATCATAAAACATTGCCTAAAGTGATCCTTAAGGTGAGGCTATAGGCGCACAGACTATGTCTTGTAACAAGAACGTAGTTTGTCCTTATACTTTCGTTCTATAAGACTTTGAAAGTATAAAAAATACAAAACTTAAATATATCTTTTGAGGAGGAATTTATTATGTTAGCAGCTGCAATCGCAGTAGGATTAGGTGCATTAGGTGCAGGTATTGGTAACGGTTTAATCGTAAATGGTACAGTTAATGGTATTGCTCGTCAACCAGAACTTCGTGGTACTTTACAAACAACAATGTTCATCGGGGTTGCGTTAGTTGAGGCGCTTCCGATCATCGCTGTTGTTATTGCATTCATGTCCATGTAGTGAAGCACTAATAGACAATTAAATGGCGAAGTTGATTGAGACAAACTTCGCCATTCCTTTATGTAGAAAACGTGAAGAGTTAGTCGAAAGGAGTGAAGGCTGTGTTAGGTACCAACTTAGTTTTAGGTGCGTCTATTAATCTCGGTGATATGTTAGCGCAATTAGTTATTTTCATTATCCTTTTAGCTCTTTTAGCAAAATACGCATGGGGCCCACTCATGAAAGTAATGAAAGAACGTGAGGATCATATTGCGAATGAAATAGATACAGCTGAAAACAATCGTCAAGAAGCAGAGCGCTTGATGAATGACGCTAATGCTGAATTAAAAGAGGCTCGTCAAAACGCACAGAAGATTATTGAAGATGCTAAACAAACAGCTAAAACACAAGAGTCTTCTATGCTAGACGATGCAAGGAAAGAAGCCGAGCGTATTAAAGAAAGCGCTCGTGAAGACATTGCCCAAGAACGCGACAAAGCGGTTCAGGCATTACAAGAACAAGTGGCTACGCTTTCTGTTCAAATTGCTAGTAAAGTTATTGAAAAAGAGCTTTCTGCAGATGAACAAGATGATCTCATTAAAGAATACTTAGATAAAGTAGGCGAAAACAAATGAGTCAATCAGTAGTTGCAAAGCGTTATGCCGTAGCCTTGTTTGAAATTGGAATGGGTAAATCTAATTTAGATCAACTAGAAGAAGAACTACGTGTGATCGACGATGTTTTTAAAAATGACGAATCGTTAAACGCTTTTTTAGATAATCCTCGCGTATCTGGGGATCAGAAAAAAGAATTCATTCGTAACGTTTTTAAAGACGTCTCACAAGACACATTAAATACACTGCTTTTACTCATCGATAAACGTCGAATCGACTCCATTGAAGATGTGGTAAAAGCATTTGTCGAAATGAAGAATGAATCAAGAGGAATTGCAGAAGCTGACGTTTATTCTGTTCGTGAATTAACGGATGAGGAAACGAAACAAATCCAAGATGTGTTTGCGAAAAAAATGACGATTAACACCCTTCGCATTAACAACACCGTAGACCCATCGATTATAGGTGGAATAAAAATTCGTGTCGGTAACCAAATCTATGACGGAACGGTCCAGACACAGCTTAAACGTTTAGAACAGAAGTTAGTAACTGCAAACAAGTAAAGATAGGGGTGAAATGGATGAGCATCAAAGCAGAAGAAATTAGTGCGCTTATAAAGCAGCAAATTGAAAACTATGATTCTGAAGTTGAAACAAACGAAGTCGGTACAGTTATCGAAATCGGTGACGGTATCGCACGTGCTCACGGTCTTGATAATGTCATGGCCGGAGAGCTAGTTGAGTTTTCAAATGGTGTCATGGGTATGGCGCAAAACCTAGAGGAAAACAACGTAGGGATCGTCATCCTTGGACCATTTACAGACATCCGTGAAGGCGATGAAGTTCGTCGTACAGGACGCATTATGCAAGTACCAGTTGGTAAAGAATTAATAGGACGTGTTGTCAATCCATTAGGTCAGCCCGTAGACGGTTTAGGCCCGATTGAAACAAGTAAATCTCGTCCAATTGAATCGCCAGCACCAGGTGTTATGGCTCGTAAATCAGTTGATGAACCACTACAAACAGGTATTAAGGTTATCGACTCCATGGTACCAATTGGTCGTGGTCAGCGTGAGTTAATCATCGGTGACCGTCAAACAGGTAAAACATCCATTGCCATGGATACGATCATTAACCAAAAAGACCAAGACGTTATTTGTATCTACGTTGCAATCGGTCAAAAAGATTCGACTGTACGTAGTTTCGTTGAGACACTACGTAAAAACGGTGCATTAGATTATTCCATCGTGATTAACGCAGGTGCTTCTGACCCAGCTCCATTACTATACCTAGCTCCATATGCTGGTGTATCAATGGGTGAGGAGTTCATGTATAACGGTGAACACGTTTTAGTTGCTTACGATGACTTATCTAAACAAGCAGCAGCTTATCGTGAATTGTCATTACTATTACGCCGTCCACCAGGTCGTGAAGCATTCCCAGGGGATGTATTCTACCTACACTCACGCCTACTAGAGCGTGCGGCGAAGTTAAACGATGATTTAGGTGGAGGTTCATTAACAGCTCTACCATTCGTTGAGACACAAGCGGGTGACATTGGTGCGTATATCCCAACGAACGTTATCTCAATCACAGACGGACAGATTTTCTTACAATCTGACTTATTCCACTCTGGTGTACGCCCAGCGATCAACCCAGGTCTATCGGTATCACGTGTAGGTGGTTCCGCACAGATCAAGGCGATGAAGAAAGTAGCCGGTACGCTACGTCTAGACTTAGCTTCATTCCGTGAGCTAGAGTCATTCGCGCAGTTCGGTTCTGACCTTGATAAAGCGACTCAAGCGAAACTAAATCGTGGTGAGCGTACAGTAGAAGTTCTAAAACAAGGTCTAAACAAACCACAACCAGTTGAATATCAAGTAGCGATTATCTATGCACTTGTGCACGGTTACCTAGATGATCTACCAGTTGAAGATATTCAACGTTTCGAAGCTGAGTTGCATGATTACCTAGATCAACATGCATCAAACATTCTCAGCCATATTCGCGAAACAGGTCAATTACCAGAAAAAGAAGATTTCAACAAAGCAATTGAAGACTTTAAAAATTCATTTGCTGTAAGTGAGTAATGATGATGAAGTCTCGAAAAAAGGTGGTGAGACGTAGTGGCATCGCTTCGTGACATCAAAAATCGTATTAATTCGACGAAAAGTACGCAAAAGATCACGAAAGCTATGGAAATGGTTTCTGCATCGAAGCTTAATAAAGCAGAAGAAAACGCAAAAGCTTTCGTCCCATATATGGATAAAATACAAGACGTTGTGACTAATATTGCCGGCGGAAACACAGGTGCTGATCATCCGATGTTACAATCCAGACCGGTTAAAAAGACTGGTTACATTGTGATCACATCAGACCGTGGGTTAGCAGGACCTTACAACAGTAACGTTTTACGTGCCCTTAACCAAAAGGTACAAAACAACCATTCATCAACAGATGAATACACCGTTGTACCGCTTGGTAAAGTTGGCCGTGACTTTTGTAAGAAAAATGGCATGCCAATCGCTAAAGAAGTAACAGGCTTGCCAGACCAACCTGATTTCGCTGAAATTAAAGAAATCGCAAGTTACGCTGTGAATCTCTTTTCTGATGAAGAAATTGATGAATTACACATTTTCTACAACCACTTCATCAGTGCTATTTCACAAAAAGTAACGGATAAAAAAGTATTGCCATTAACGGATATTGAAACAGAAGGTAAGAAACTAAGCTCATATGAGTATGAGCCAGATGAAGAACAGATTCTTAAAACACTATTGCCACAATACGCAGAAAGCATTGTTTACGGTGCATTGTTAGATGGTAAGGCGAGTGAGCACGCATCACGTATGACAGCCATGCGTAGTGCGACTGATAACGCCGATGAATTAATTGATGATTTAACACTTTCATACAACCGTGCACGTCAAGCAGCCATCACGCAAGAAATTACCGAAATTGTTGGTGGTGCAGCAGCGTTAGAATAACGTTTGACATGAATTCGTGAGGAGGGAAAAAGATGAGTAAAGGACGCGTAACACAGGTAATGGGTCCAGTTGTTGACGTCAAATTTGACAGCGGCGACTTACCTGAAATTTATAACGCCCTAGTCATTAGCGGTGATGACAGCCGTGATGAACTAACACTTGAAGTTGCTCTTCACTTAGGTGACGATATGGTACGTGCTATCGCGATGGGTTCAACTGACGGACTTGTCCGTGGCGTTGAAGTTGAAAACAAAAACAATCCAATCTCAGTACCAGTTGGTGAAGCAACATTAGGTCGTGTGTTTAACGTATTAGGTGATCATATTGATTTAGGTGATGAGATCCCTGCAGACGTTCCACGTGAACCGATTCACCGCGAACCACCTAAGTTCGAAAACTTAGCGACTGAAACAGAAATCTTAGAGACAGGTATTAAAGTAGTAGATCTATTAGCACCATATGTAAAAGGTGGTAAGATCGGTCTATTCGGTGGTGCGGGTGTTGGTAAAACCGTACTCATCCAGGAGCTTATTAACAACATTGCTCAAGAGCACAGCGGTATCTCAGTATTCGCTGGTGTAGGTGAGCGTACACGTGAAGGTAACGACCTTTACTACGAAATGAGCGACTCTGGAGTTATTAAACAAACAGCTATGGTATTCGGTCAGATGAACGAGCCACCTGGTTCTCGTATGCGTGTCGCATTAACAGGTCTAACGATGGCTGAATACTTCCGTGATGAAGAAGGTCAAGACGTATTATTATTCATCGACAACATTTTCCGTTTCACGCAAGCAGGTACAGAGGTGTCCGCCCTACTTGGCCGTATGCCATCTGCCGTTGGTTACCAGCCAACACTTGCAACGGAAATGGGTCAACTGCAGGAGCGTATTACGTCAACGGATAAAGGTTCCATCACGTCAATACAAGCGGTATACGTACCTGCCGATGACTATACAGACCCATCTCCAGCGACAACGTTCGCACACTTAGATGCAACAACAAACTTAGAACGTAGTTTATCTGAGCAAGGGATCTACCCAGCGGTGGACCCACTATCATCAACTTCTCGCGCTCTAGACCCTAACGTAGTTGGTGAAGAACACTATGAAGTTGCGCGTGAAGTTCAGGAAACACTACAGCGTTATAAAGAATTGCAAGATATCATTGCAATCCTAGGTATGGACGAATTATCAGACGAAGACAAGCAAACCGTTGCTCGTGCTCGTCGAATCCAATTCTTCCTATCTCAAAACTTCCACGTTGCTGAGCAGTTTACGGGACAACCAGGTTCATATGTACCAGTTGCAGAAACGATCAAAGGATTCAAAGAAATCCTAACTGGTAAATATGATGACCTACCAGAGGATGCGTTCCGTCTTGTTGGACGTGTCGAAGAAGTTGTTGAAAAAGCTGAGCAAATGGAACAACAATAATGGGAGCGTAAGCGGTGAATCATTCACCGCTCCACACGTGCCCGAGGAGGGGTAAGATTGAAAACACTAAACGTGAGTGTTGTCACTCCTGACGGCCCTGCACTTGAAGGTTCATATGAAATGGTGAGTTGTCGAGCAGAGAGTGGAGAGCTTGGTATTTTACCGGACCATATCCCATTAGTTGCTCCATTAACAATCAGTGCAGTGCGCTTGAAAAAGGAAGGTCAAACTGAATATCTTGCTGTGACCGGCGGATTTGTTGAAGTACGACCAGATCATGTGACAATCCTAGCACAAGCAGCAGAACAACCTTCCGACATTGACGTTGATCGTGCGAAACAAGCGAAAGAACGCGCTGAACAACGTATGAACCAAAAAGCAGAAGATATTGATTTCAAACGCGCGGAATTAGCATTACAACGCGCGATCAATCGTATAGATGTTTCGGAAAAATAAGAAAAGACCTGACGGAGAATGTCAGGTCTTTTTTCCTTTTCATACAATGGGTGGGTTGAAGTTGTTAGCCTTTTAAGTTTGACTTATTTCCCATATTTCGTGTCGATATTTCCTGGGAAATGCAGAAAATAATCATAAATTAGGGGTGAAGGTATGTTTTCAGATTTAGCGATTGATTCAGTTATTTTTATGTTTTCGCACATTATATTTATCATTATCGCTTGGAAATCGTTAGAAGCCGTTCATATCGAAAAGATTTTTAAACAAAATAGAGTGGTAGAAAGCCGAATATTTTTTATTATGTTATCCATTGTCATCGGGACGACAGTCAGCAATTTCTTCATCGATTTCATACGCTGGTCTAGACAGCTACAACATCTTTTTGGTTAATTAATGTTTAAAATCGCACGCTATTGTCCAACCTTGTATTAATCATAAATTTCAAGGTTACGTAAGGGGAGGAGATAGCATGCGATTTTTATTAATTGTAGCTTTATTGGTCAGTAGTATTCCGTTTTTCTATCAATCTAGCAGCTCCGCATTAAGTGATTTGTCAGCTGCGGATGACATGGCGAAATTCTTTGAAGAACAAAATTGGGAAATTAATCATACGGGGATATTGATTCATACGAAAGCTGATCGTGCGGAAGCTGAAGCGTTTATAGAAAAGATGCAGGGTAACGCCCAAAAACCAGATAGCATTGACGAACAATATGATGTAGTTCCTTTAAACCAAAATCTAGTGAAAGTCATCTATGAGTTAACAAGTGATGGGTGGAACCAAGACGTTAAAAAGTATCTAGAAAATCAACTTTCAAATGATAATTTTCGACAATTTTTTAAAAATGGACAAATATTCTCTTGTTTTCAGTCGAATTTTGATGGTAAAATAAAAAGTAATTTTATAACTAATAAAATAGTAAATTATTTCGATGTCAAAAATACTAAAGTAATAGATGAAGAAAAATTTATCGTAATAAGCGGAATATCTGATCAATTTGAACAATATATACCTATGGACGAAGGAAAAATTAATATTCAATTTGCCGTGCGTGAAGGGAAAAATAACAAGAAAACCGTTACAATTGGAACACCTATCCTAGTAATTGAATATTAAATAACATACGGAATATCGACACGGAGGGAAAAACCTTGGAAAAAATCATAGTATCCGGTGGAAACCAATTAAGTGGTACGGTTAGAGTAGAAGGCGCAAAGAATGCCGTACTACCTGTCATTGCAGCTAGTATAATGGCTAGTGAAGGAAAAAGTACCCTTTACCAAGTACCTGATTTAGCCGATGTTGATACCATTAGTGAAGTTTTACGTTATATGAATATAAATGTTTTAGATACCGAAAGCGAATTAGTTATTGACGCTTCTAATCAATTAAATACTGTAACGCCATTTGAATATGTTAGAAAAATGAGAGCCTCAGTATTAGTATTGGGGCCATTATTAGCGAGGTATGGTCACGCAAAAGTTGCCATGCCTGGTGGTTGTGCCATTGGTTCACGCCCAATTGACCAACATTTGAAAGGATTTGAAGCCATGGGTGCTAAAATCCATGTTGGTAATGGCTATGTGGAAGCATTTGTTCCAGAAAAACTAGTCGGCGCGCGTATTTATTTAGATTTTCCTAGTGTTGGTGCAACCGAAAACCTAATGATGGCTGCCGCCCTAGCAGAAGGTACAACTGTCATCGAAAACTGTGCTAGAGAGCCTGAAATAGTAGATTTAGCAAACTATATTAATAAAATGGGTGGTAAAGTCGTAGGTGCTGGCACGGAAACGATACGTATTGAAGGTGTGCAAACATTAAAAGGGATTGAACATTCCATCATTCCAGACCGTATTGAAGCAGGTACCTTTATGATTGCTGCTGCGATTACGGGTGGTGATGTGACCGTTGAAGGCGCGATTGCCGATCATTTACGCTCATTAATTGCGAAAATGCGAGAAATGGGTGTCAAAATAGAAGAATATGAAAATAGCATTCGCGTCATCGGCAATGGCTCACTCAAAGCCGTAGACATTAAGACATTGCCATACCCTGGTTTCCCAACAGATTTACAATCTCAATTCATGGCATTAGCAATGAGAGCTAAAGGGACCAGTGTCATTAGTGAAACCGTATTTGAAAACCGATTTATGCATGTTGAAGAATTCAGAAGAATGAACGCTGTCGCCAAAATTGAAGGTCGTAGTGCGATTATCGAGGGCCCGTCTGCTTTACAAGGGGCTGAGGTTGCAGCATCTGACTTACGCGCTGCTGCGGCTTTAATCATTGCTGGCTTAATTTCAGAAGGGCACACCATTGTGACCGAACTACAGCATTTAGATCGTGGCTACGTTAATTTCGACCAAAAATTACGAGACTTAGGTGCTAACGTAGAAAGAGTGTCCGAGGAAACGAATGAAGTCGATCAAGTTATAAATGATTCATATTTACAATCTAGTTAATTATGATTAGTGAAAAAGCGGCTGAGGCCGCTTTTTTTCTTTTTTATTGCCTACTGGGTTGCGATAATTGCCCTATCGGAAGGTCTGATTGCCCAATGAAGGGCGCTGAATCCCCAATGATGGGAGTTTTTTACCCAAAGAGGGGTGCTGAATCCCCAATGAAGAGAGATTTTTGCCCAAAGAGAGGTGCTGATTCCCCAATGAAGAGAGATTTTTGCCCAAAGAGGGGCTCAGAATCCCCGATAGTGAGGGATTTTTACCCAATGAGACATTCAGATTCCCCAATAATGAGAGTTTTTCGCCCAAAGAGGGGTGCTGAATCCCCAATGATGAGAGTTTTTCGCCCAAAGAGAGGTGCTGATTCCCCATAGACGTGAACTTTTCGCCCGATGAAGCGCACTGTTTCCCCAATAACACGAGATTTTCACTCATAGAGTCACGCTTAATCCCCAATCGATGGCGCTACACCAATTAGGAATACGTTTTCCAACCAACACCTAACACCAATTAATAGGAAAGATAGACAGCCCCTAATTCCAGTATCCATCACGTTTCACAATTCTCATCAAAAGAAAATCTACTTTTTGGTTCTATTAAAAGCATTTTGGGAATAATGTTATTGATAGATACAGAAAAAATCAAGAAGGAGCTGTCGCTATGCCTATAAAACGTCAAGGACTCATCGTCGTTGTCATTCTGTTGGCAGTTATAACCGTCATACCTGCATTAATCGTCATTCCATTTTCAGAAGCAACATCAGACCCAGTCAATTTAAATGAAACACAAGAAACGGAATTAGACTTAACCGATCAGCCGGTGGTGCGGGTCAAAAGAAGTGAAACGGACGAAATTGAGGAGGTCCCTTTAGAAAAGTATGTCGTATCTGTTGTCGCATCGGAGGTGCCGGCTAACTTTGAAATGGAGGCGATTAAGGCACAGGCACTTGCTGCACGTACCTTTGTCATTCAGCACCTCAACCAATCAAGTGAGGAAGAGTTTGACGTAACCGATACGGTCAATCATCAGGTATATAAAAATTTTGATGAGTTAAGGAGTGCTTGGGGCGTCGATTATTCTAAGAACATAAATAAAATCAAACAGGCCGTACAGGAAACCAATGGGCAAATTATCACATATAGTGGTAAGCCAATTGCGGCACAATTTTTCTCAACGAGCAATGGTTATACCGAAAATGCTGAAGATTATTGGCAAAACGAGATACCCTACTTAAAAAGTGTTAGCAGTCCATGGGATGAACAATCGCCAGAGTTTTTAGAGCAACAGGTCATTCCATTAACGGAGGTTGTGAACAAATTAGGATTAGAATCAAGTTCTATTCAAGTATCCAATACCGTAAGAACCGAGAGCAGTCGAATTAAAGAAATTACAATTAACAATAAAACGTTTACTGGAAGAGAAGTTCGTGAATTATTAGGATTACGATCAAATGATTTTACGATTGAAACGAAAGGCGATCATATTATTTTTACGACGAAAGGCTATGGACATGGTGTTGGCATGAGTCAATATGGTGCAAACGGCATGGCAGAAGAGGGTCAAACCTATAAGGATATCGTCAAACATTACTATCAAGGTGTCGAAATAGCAAACGTTCAGGAAGTCATGGGAACACTTAGCGCCATGAACTAAAATCCTGTATTTTACCCTAAAATGTGGACTTTACAACAAAAAAACCAATTTTATGCAAGTTTTTAAAAAAATTTTGTATTTTCCACGTATATATTCCTTTCTTTTCGTTCAGAATGTTGCTGAGGTGATGAAATATGAATGAAAAAGAAAGGAAATTAATGCGCCAATCCAAATGGAAACGCTTGACGCGCCAACGCTGGTTCTACCCGGCACTTTACATTACACTTGTTGCTGTCGTTCTAGCAGGGGTGATGGTCTATCAGTTCAATACCGCAACTGATGTGACAGACGATTCACAAAGTGAAGAAAACCCCGCTGAAGTGGTGGACAATACTGGGGAGACCGGTGATGCTGTGCCAGTTATGTCCGATCAAGAAGATCTCGTTATGCCGGTTCTATTAGGGGATCAAGCTGAAATTATTACAAACTTTTATGACGCCGAAGCATCATCTGAAGATCAAGAAAGCGCGATTTATTTCTACAACAATCAATACTATCAAAGTAAAGGTGTCGACATAACGTCTAAGGATGGCAAAGAATTTGAAGTCGTCGCAGCATACAGCGGAACAGTATCAAGTGTTTATAATGACGACTTACTAGGTCAAGTTGTTGAAATGGAGCATGAAGGAGAAACTTCTACATTCTACGCAAGTCTATCAGATGTCAGCGTAGAAGAGGGTGACGAGCTCACGCAAGGAGATGTCATCGGCGTTTCCGGAACAAACGTCTACGGAGATTCTGAAGTCACTAAAGTTCATTTCAGACTCCTAGAAAACGGTACACCAGTCAAGCCAGAATTTCACTAATGCAAAAAAAGAAAATTCCTCGCTCAATATGATGAGCGGGGATTTTTTCCGTTTTCACCTCATATGTTATAAAACAGAACTACCACGGTAAGTTTTTCTTTCTTAACATATTTCCTCGTTTTCCTGAATAAACTGTACCATCACATCTTTAGAGATACATCAGGAGGCGAGGAGTTTGCACGATTACATCAAAGACAGAACCATCAAGATTGCGGAATACCTTATTGATACGAAAAAAACGGTACGAGTAATCGCAAAAGAGTTTGGGGTTTCGAAGAGTACGGTCCACAAAGATCTCACCGAACGACTTCCCGTGATCAACCCAGCTTTATCAAAAGAAGTGAAAGAGATTTTAACTTTCCATAAGTCTATCCGCCATATCCGCGGTGGGGAGGCGACACGGAAGAAGTACAGAGAACAAACAAAAGTCTAGTACAAACATTGCCTGTCACCTATATAGACCACCGTACTATAACATCCAGTAGCCATCATACTTGTGACGGGCATACCTACCGCTGTTGGTACAGGTCAATCCGTTCTTCAACGACTTGTCCATCTGCATCCCGCCAATGAATCGTCGCATAAATTTGTTCAATATCGCCAAACAGAACAGGGTCACCATTAGGCTTAAAAATCGAACCTTCTACATGGCCAGTTGCCATATTCGATAATTCCGTCGACTCATTCCATGTAATCGACTTACCCTGCAATGATGTCCCCATACCATCGATCATTGCATATACTCGGAAGTTAAAGTCCTGGGCCGTCATGGCTTCATCACCTAGGTAATCCAACTGTCCATTACCAGCATACTGGTGGGTTGGGACAAACTCTACAGTATAGTTTGATAGTTCCCAATTCTCACTCTGTCCCTCAAGCGTAAAAATATAATAATGATTAGATTGATCCTCTTCATCTTGGTTTAAGAAAAAAGTCGCAATGGCTAAAACAACGATTAACCCGATGACAATTATGGTTTTACGATCCATGATGTATGACCTCCATTGGTTGAACAATCGTTTGATTAAAACAAACGATTGATTTAATATGTACTGCTTTTAATCTATCTAAAAGACTAGCACAAATCCGGCTTGAAAAAAATGAAAAATATTTGTAGTTTATCGGATTGTCATTAGGGGAAAAGATGAACGTTTAAATCAGTGGAGAAACCCTCACTCCCTAAAGGGAGCGAGGGGATTTCCAATCAGAGATTTCATCGTGACCGTGAGTGAGGGCTTCCAAGCGAAAGGTGTTGAGTACATTTTTCCATCACATAAAAAGATGATCAACGTAGAGTAAAAAAGCATGGAAACAGCTTTCTTCCATTGGGATACGGTCTTGGGGCGGTTTTGCTACGGCGTTATAATTAAGAAAAAACCGTAAAAAAGCAAGGCTTTTAGCGGTTTTATAACGCTTCACGATACAACTTAATAAACTTGATTAAAAAGGGATAAAAGGCCATTTATCACTAAAAGAAAGGAAAATACGGCTTTAGATCCAAGCAAAGAAAAACCAATGCTGATTTATTCAGCATTGGTTTCACCTAATATATAATTTGGAGCTTTTTGAGCTTGTCCTGCTACGATAACAACCAATCGGGAATCACCTTTTAAAGTACGAATCCAACTATTAAGATATGATGCATTATTATCCAAGGTTTTTGTTCAATTCGGCATGTCCGCAAAGCATAGCAGCTCCCATTTCGGCTATGAGTTCTTCTTTGCTGTAAGTTTCATCACCAAAAGCAGCAATTTCCTCAATGCCCTTTCGATTCAAACGCTTTTTATGGCCTGTGCTATGCACTATCTCATGAAAAAAAGTAGAATAATATTCTTCAGGATTTTCAAAGTGACTTAATGGGGGTACATTCACTTTATCAATAGCTGGTTGATAATAAGCCCCACCTGGTGCAAAAGCCAACTTTGCTTATCCTCATAACATTCTATGATTGTTTCGGCTTCTTCGATAGGATTATTGTCAAAGGTTTTTGATTCTTGTTACACGGCCACTTTTGCTTAAAACAACATATTGTCTAGTGTCAATATGCTTGTAGTAATACTTGTTTCCTTCCTTGTACATGAACATATATTGAGCTAATATGACCTCATTGTGTTTGGTCTTTTTAATTAATGGATTGAGGATTTCTTCATTGGTCATTCCTAAACACGCTCCTTTGAATATTTTGCATTTCGCATTGATTAAGTCCCAAAAGGGCAAAAATAAAGCAAACAAAAAAGCCTGGTGGTTACACCAGGCATCCTTATTAAAAGCTTCTATGAGTATTCAATCAATAGTGCTCGTTTGGTACGGCCGATAGGTAAACGGAACAGGAACTTACAGGGTGTTAGCGAAGAATGAGCTTACAGCCTGTAGTTATCGGGCCGTTTAGTGCCAAAGCGACGATGATGAGCCTGTTTGCGAAGAAATGAGCATTACAGGCTCACATCGCAGCACCCAAAGTGTAATTAATTTTCCTTTTTTCTTCTTTCTACTACATTCCATGTTATATAAGAAATTGGATAAAAAGCAGCAAAAATTGTAAAAGCGACAACGAAATTCCCTGGTGTTATGACATAAATAAACAAGAGAAATACCATTAAATTAATAGTAGATATAATCCATTGCTTCTTAATTTTTTTCCACTTTGTTGCACTACGTTTTTCAATTTTATCCATCCATAAATCTCCTTTTTTTAAAAATATTTCAAAAATTCATTGTATTAAGATTACTTTTATTGTAACATAATGGTAAATAAATTAAAGGAGTGTTATTAAATGACCAAAAAATTTGATTACGTTGATTGCTGTCTTAGGATTATTGGTTACGTTTAGTACGACAACTCTAGCAGAAACAGATAATACTGATGAAGATGAAAAAGTTGAAAATGGGTCAGATGAAAAAGAATCTGACAATGGATTAAATAATCAGTTCCCAGAACCTGAAGACCCTTGCGGATGTGGTTCTTCTGACATTTATGTAAAAGGTTTTGCCAATTTTAATGGGTCACCATCAATAGTAGAAGATTATTATATGTCGGTTGATAACGCTGAAGATTTTGCTGCTGAAGTAAACCCATCTATGGAAGATGCTGTTTTTGGGGTATTAACAAGTTTTATACCTGGAGTAGGTAAACATATTGCAACATTTGGTGCACACAGTTCTGCAGCAGCAGCGGATTTAGCTAGCGATATAAGAGAATATACAGATGATGATATTCCAGTTCGTATAGAACACAGAGATCATGGAGCATGGGGTGAAGAATGGGTAGTTCATCCTTGGGCAGGAGAGTTTAGTTATGATAACGGACGCTTTGAATATGAACTATTGGAAGTAGAAATGCAATAGTTTATCTACTAAGAGGACAAGCTATAGGTTAGGGGAGTGCAAAGGAAAAACTAGGGGGAAACTGAAAACTTGCCCTCGAAACGCATGTACAGAACAAAAACCCCGAGCCTTAAAACTCGGGGTCTTAACCATTATGATTCATTTAAATCCTTATACGCCTCTCGCAAGTCACGTTTCAATACTTTCCCACTTGGATTTTTCGGTAGCGCATCGGTAAAAGCTACATACTTTGGAACTTTAAACTTAGACAATCGATCCTCACAAAATCCAATCACCATTTCCTTCGTCAGCCTTACACCCTCTTTTGGAACGACAATCGCTGTAACCGCCTCAATCCAATATTCATCTGGAATGCCGATAACGGCAACCTCTGACACACCATCTAACTGATAAATCGTCTCTTCAACCTCACGACTCGAAACGTTGACCCCACCCGTATTAATCATGTCCTTTTTACGGTCTACAATTGTAATGTATCCCTCTTCATCCATCACACCGAGGTCACCGCTATGAAACCATCCGCCACGGAAAGCTTCAGCCGTTTTTTCTGGATCATGCAAATAGCCTTTCATCGCATGAGGTGTACGGTGGACGATTTCACCAACCTCACCACGAGCCACCTCGACATCATGGTCATCGACAATCTTAGTCTGCATGTTTAATGACGGCTTTCCAGCAGACCCTAGCTTAGACAATTGTTCATCAGGCTGTAGCGCAGTCGCAAGCGGTGCGACTTCCGTTTGCCCATAAAAATTCCAGAAGCGGGCATTCGGAAGGCGCTCGGATAATTCCTTTAAAATTTCACGCGGCATAATCGCAGCCCCGTAGTAACATTTTTCAAGCGTTGAAAGGTCGCGACGGTCAAAATCAGGGTTGCGTAATAAAGCAATCCATACCGTCGGTGGACAGAAAAGCTGTGTCGTTTTCTCCCTTTCAATTGTTTCTAAAATCACTTCAGGTGTTGCTCCATCTAAAATAATCCCACTTGAACCAAGATAAATGCTCGGTCCCAAGAAACAATGCAGCTGAGCGCTGTGATAAAGCGGAAGCGCATGGATACAGACGTCATTTTCAGCCATATCACCATCGACCATACAGCTCACATACTCATTAATAATACTTTTGTGACTAAGCATTACCCCTTTTGGCTTTGACTCAGTCCCGCTCGTATAAAGCACATGTGCCAAGTCATCGTCAGCAATTTCCGTCTCCACAAAATCAGTAGGTTGTCCACTTCTCGCCATTGATAAAGGCATCCAGTCATCTAATTCAGGCGAATATTCAGATACATCCATTAAATAACGGAACTGAATATCAAGCTCCCCAGCCGATTGATCTAACACAGCCGCATATTCTTCAGATGCTATAAAGCCCGTTACACCAGCATGGTATAAAATATAAGCGACATCCTCAGCTGTTAACATGTAATTGACTGGAATCATGACGGCACCTATTCGCGCAAGGGCAAAATTAACCACGACAAAATCCATGCTGTTTTTAGACATGACCGTTATCATGTCACCTTTTTTCATCCCGTTTTCCCTGAAAGCATGCGCCGTCTGATTCACCCGGTCATCCAACTCCGCATACGTCAGACGCTCATCCTTGTATGCCAATGCAAACTTATCCGGAACACGCTCTCTCGTTCGCACCAGTAAATCCCCAAGCGTATTGCGTCTGGCACGCATCAACATTTGATTTAAATCCTCAGCCACATTCGTATCCGTTTGCATTCAACCATCCTTTCTAATTAATTTAAGAATATTCAGTAATTTAAGTGTAAGCTTATTGACCCATAACCACAATGACTGTAAATTAGCTTATTTAGTCGAAAAATGTTGAGTCAGAAGAGCCCCGCTGAAAACGAACATTTCACGGCATCGTACAAACTTGATTAAAAAAATGCAAATTACTATTGATGCTCATAAAGAAAGCGAAGTGTATTTCAACAGCGGTAGCCAATAACAATATTAATTGAGAAAATAGCCTTAAAAAAGAAAGTGACACTCTGCCCAAAAAATGATAAAATACTACAATAGAATACTATATTTTCGTACGTGTCAGGGGGATCAATTAATTCATGTTCGCGAGAGATATTGGAATTGACTTAGGTACAGCCAATGTACTGATTCATGTTAAAGGGAAAGGAATAGTACTAGATGAACCATCCGTAGTTGCTATGGATAAAAATACAGGCCAGGTCCTAGAAGTCGGACATGCAGCACGTCGCATGGTCGGCCGTACACCTGGAAATATTGCAGCCATTCGTCCGCTAAAAGACGGCGTCATCGCAGACTTCGACGTCACTGAGGCGATGCTACGCTACTTTATCGGAAAAATAAATGTTAAAGGCATGTTTTCAAAGCCACGCATATTAGTATGCTGCCCAACAAACATAACAAAAGTAGAACAAAAGGCGATTAAAGAAGCTGCTGAAAAAAGCGGTGGAAAGAAAGTATACTTAGAAGAAGAACCCAAAGTAGCCGCAGTAGGTGCTGGAATGGAAATTTTCCAGCCAAGCGGTAACATGGTCATTGACATCGGTGGTGGAACAACCGATATTGCCGTTTTATCCATGGGCGATATCGTCACATCAGAATCCATCAAGCTAGCCGGTGACAACCTCGACCAAGAAATATTGCAATACATTAAACGCAAATATAAATTACTAATCGGGGACAGAACCGCAGAAGACATCAAAGTTAACGTCGCGACTGTCTTCCCAGGCGCACGTAACGAAACAATTGACATCCGAGGCCGAGACCTAGTTTCAGGACTACCACGAACCATTACCATTGGCTCAGAAGAAATCGAAGGCGCACTACGCGAATCCGTCGCGCTCATCGTCCAGGCAGCGAAGACCGTCTTAGAAAACACACCACCAGAACTATCCGCCGACATTATCGACCGCGGTGTTATCCTAACAGGCGGAGGTGCCCTAATTAACGGACTCGACCAGCTCATGTCCGAAGAACTCAAAGTACCCGTTTTTATGGCCGAAGAACCGATGCACTGTGTCGCCAAAGGAACAGGCATCATGCTCGAAAACATCGACAAAATCGCAAAAATCGGCTAATTATATTTTTGAAAAGTTTTGCAAGCCATTTCATAGAAGCACAAAGACTAACCAAGGCAAGCGAGGACTTAACCCGCTTGTGGGAACGAAGGAGTCACGCAGCCTTGGCCTTACATAAACTTAAGGAGGCGCTTTAAATGCTAAGAGGCTATTACACAGCAGGAGCCGGCATGATTGCGCAGCAACGATACCAAGAAGCACTATCAAATAATATGTCTAACGCATTAACACCAGGATACAAAGCCGACCGTTCAACATTTCGCGCTTTCCCTGAGATGTTAATCAGCCGGATGGAATCATATGATATCCCAACATCCCAGGGGCTAAATCTCGCCCGAAACCAAAATGTTGGCTCGATCAACACCGGGGTTTACATGCAGGAAGGTGTACCATTATTTCAACAAGGTGATGTGCGTGAGACAGGCCTATCAACCGATTTAGCAATGATTAATGGTGATTTACCTGAAGAAACAGGCTTTCTATTTTTTACGGTTCAAAACGAAGACGGTGACATACGCTATACTCGTAACGGGAATTTCACCGTTGATGCAGAAGGCTACTTAACGACATCGGACGGTCACTACGTTTTAGATGAGAACAACAACCGGATTCAAACTGGAACAGAGGAATTTCAGGTGACCGAAAACGGTGAAGTCATCTCACCATTTGATAACACGATGATCGGTGTCGCGTATCATCCGAATGCGAATGACTTCGTCAAAGAAGGCGCGAACCTTTTCGCTAATGAAGGGGATGTTGCTGCTGTCGATGCACGTGCTGAAGCGGGTGTGAACTTCCAGGTCGCTCAAGGCCGGCTTGAACGCTCAAACGTTAGCCCAGAGGCAACAATGACAGAAATGATGCGATCGTATCGACTATTTGAGATTAATCAACAAGTTGTGAAAACGTATGACCAAAGCATGGACATCGCCGCTAACCAGATCGGGCGATTGAGATAATTTGGAGGACGACTTGAGATTTCTTATAAGTGCTTGAAGATTTCCTAAAAGTGCCCGAAGATTTCTCATAAATGCATGAAGAGTTCTCAAAAGTGCTCGAAGTTTTCTCAAAAATGCATGAAGAGTTCTCGAAAGTGGCCGAAGTTTTCTCATAAAAGCTTGAAGAGTTCTCAAAAGTGGCCGAAGATTTCTCAAAAATACATGAAGAGTTCTCATAAGTGCTTAAAAATGTTCCAAAACGGCTGAACTTTGCATTAAAAAAATAAAGGGGGCGCAAACCTATGCGTAACATGTTAAATGCTGCAACGACGATGGGGCAGCTACAACAGCGGATTGACTTAACGTCGAACAACCTAGCGAATACAGATACATATGGCTACAAATCAAAACAAGCACAGTTTTCGTCATTGCTTTTCCAACAGATTGATAATATGGCTGGGGGAGATGCGGAATCACCACGTCTGACACCGGAGGGAATTCGTGTCGGCTCTGGTGCAAGAATGGCTCATA
Source organism: Tenuibacillus multivorans (assembly GCF_900103915.1). GTDB lineage: Bacteria > Bacillota > Bacilli > Bacillales > Alkalibacillaceae > Tenuibacillus > Tenuibacillus multivorans. Next base: position 470,789 of record NZ_FNIG01000001.1, read on the forward strand.
CGAGTATGAACCTTGACGTCGGGACGCTCCAGCAAACTGATCGCGCGTTAGATATTGCCATTCAAGATGCCAATCGTTTCTTCGTCGTTAATGCCCCTTTAGAAAATGGTGAAAGTGAATTACGCTATACACGCGCAGGGAATTTTTATTTACAGCCAGTGAATGACAACGAGCAAGTCATGTTAACGACAAACCAAGGTGTACCAGTTCAAGGGCAGGACGGTCCAATTTTGATCGATGGTGGCTTTGATGATATTGGATTGAACGAAAACGGAGATGTCCGTGTTACACGTGGTGACCAAACGGAAACAGAAGCGACACTTCAAGTCGTGGATATCGAACGGACACGTACTCTAGAAGCTGTTGGTGCGAACACGTATCGCTTAGATGAAGCTGAGCTTGGTGTGCCGATCGCCGACTTTGTCAATGACATCGCGCCTCAAGCGGCAAACCTCCATCCTGGTGCTCTTGAGTCGTCCAACGTCGATATGGCGAAAGAATTTACAGACCTAATAGAAGCGCAACGGGCATACTCCTTTAATGCTCGTTCGATTTCAATGGGTGATCAAATGATGGGCTTAATCGGAAGTATGCGCTCTTAAGCTATTACAGTTAAAACGTTTCATAGAATTGAGGTTTACCACATGACTTCAGAAGATCAAAATAACGATACAAGAGTTTTTAATAAAGGTGAATTAAAGCCGAAAAAAGCCGAAACCACCAACCTACCGACTAAGCGTCGGCAAGCCAAGCGTCAAAAGCAAAAAGAACGGCGCAAAAAACGAGAAGGAAAACTAGGCCGAATTAGAGGCCGGATTCGTTATATTCCGGTATGGCTAAGAGTCATTCTCATCATCCTCATATGTATGGCTGCCTTTTTTGGTGGACTTTCATTTGGCTATGCTGGTATCGGTGAAGGTGAAGACCCGAATACCGTTTTGGACTTAGACTTTTGGCAAGGTATGTTGGAATATATGCGTGGAAAGTAGCTACATAAGGAGGAAAACCATGTTAGATATCGAACAGATTAAATCGATTATCCCTCATCGTTATCCGTTTTTACTCGTCGATCAAGTCGAAGAGCTAGAAGAAGGTAAGCGCGCTGTCGGTTATAAAAATATCACGGCCAATGAACCATTCTTTCAAGGCCATTTTCCGGAATACATGGTCATGCCAGGCGTTTTAATCGTGGAAGCCTTAGCCCAGGTTGGTGCCGTTGCCATTTTACAAAAAGAAGAGAACCAAGGTAAGCTAGGGATGTTTACCGGTATCGATAAATGTCGTTTTAAACGTCAGGTAAAACCAGGTGACCGCCTCAAGCTTGAGGTTGAAATCATTCGGTTAAAAGGACCAATTGGAAAAGGAAAAGCTGTCGCAACCGTTGATGGTGACCTTGCTTGCGAAGCAGAAATTATGTTTGCAGTTGTCGATCCAAATGAAGAAAAATAATGAACTTGTCGCAGCGTGCGGCAAGTTTTTTTATTTTACTAGCCATTTTTTGCAAGGAATGATATTAACAACCTCTAAAATACTAATATTGAGGAGGTTTTTTTATGAAGAATAATAATAATCCAGGAGATAAAATAAATAAGGTAACAAAGGAGCTAATGAAAGAAGGCGTACCAAAACGGGCATCAGCCTTTGCCGCTTCTATGGGATATTTACGGTCTGAAAAAAAGAAAAATAACATTAAAAACGAATAATAAAATTTTTACAAATGTCATGATAAAACTTCAAAAAATGGTAACAATAGTACCGAGAGGAATACAACATTAGGAGGTTCAAAAATGAAACTAATTAAATTAATGATGACAGCTATTTTAGTTTTAGGAACACTAGGTGCCTGTGCCACTGACGAACAAGAGCCAGATCAAAATAACGAAGAGCAAGATGGTGGCGGTACTGATAACGGTGGTACCGGCGATAATGGCGGTAACGGTGGCAATGGTGGTAATGGTGGTAACGGAGGCACCGGCGGCAATAATGGCGGCGGTGAAGATGATCAAATGCAAGATGAAATGGATCAGGGAAATCAAAACAATAATGGTGGAAACCAGAACGAAGATGAAGAATAAAAAACATAAAAGAAGCTTTCGTCCAAAGACGAAAGCTTCATTTTTTTAGGCCTTCACATCAAGGTGATTGCCTAAGGTTGGATGGTCAACATTCACATCAGCAGATTCAATCAACTTTTCTAAGCCTTGCTGTTGAACCGCCATTTGGTCTTTGGCATGGCCCATCATGCTGACCCCCACTTGCTGTTTAAGCTGCGCCTGACTCATCACAACTGAAGCAGCAGCTACATCCATGTAAATCACCTCACTAAGCCCTTTCTTAATACATCGACAAAAATTCATTTTCATGAACCATATAGAGCCAAAGAACTAGAACATTTTCCCAAAAGTTCATCTTAAGAACCATTTTATGATGAAATTATATTCAAATAATTTTAAAATATTGTAAAATTATGTATAGATTTGAAATGAGAGATTATTTAGGAGGACACTTATGGGAGAGATTGTGAAAGTTGATGATTATTTTATTAGCAATCAAACGATGGTTATTGAACCAAACTATGATCCCATTTATCAAACCAAAATCCGTGAAAAAGACCAAATTCTCTTATGTAAAAAAACGCCCCTCAACATCATTGACTCATCCTGTATTCGCCAGGGCGGAGCAACGATGGATGGGAGAAAACGTGCCGTCGAAATTGTAACCAAAAAGAAGGTGATGATCCCGATTCCGATTGACCCGAGTAAAGGGATTATTTTTATGCCCACCAAAAAATTTCGCGACCCGGACTGCGAGTGGATAGCTTACTGTCATATCAAGGCATATGAACAAATCAAGGATTCGAAAAACCAGACGAAGCTTGTATTTTACAACAACGATACCTATCTAGTTGATTTACCTTTAAATCGTACGCAAAATCAAATCATGCTTGCCGGCCACGTCTTTGGCCACTTTCTTAAAGACCAATACATTTCGTAACAACAGCCCTAGCCTATTAAGCTGGGGCTGCTGATTTTTATGTATAGACCGCTATGCGATCTTTAACCTCTTATCATTGGGGAATCATCCCCTCTCAATGTGTAAAAACCTCCCGTCAATGGGGAATCAGCATCCCTCATTGGGGAAAAGATTTCCGTCAATGGGGAATCAGCGCCCCTCAATGGGGAAAAACCTCCCATCAATGGGGAATCAATGCCTCTCAATGGGGAAAAACCTCCCATCAATGGGGAATCAATGCCTCTCAATGGGTAAAAATCCCTCCTCAATGGGGAAAAATCACGCCTCAATGGGTAAAAACCACTCCTCAATGGGGAAACATCACCCTACATTGGGTAAAAACCACCCCTCAATGGGGAATCAACCCCCACATTGAGCAATCATCGCCACACTCTATGAATCCATATTCAAAAAAAGTTCATAATTGGATAAACTCACTATATTGTAAGCACTATAAAAATAAAGTATAGTGGGTAATGACTGACTGGTCATTCCATTAAAAAGGTGAGTTTAATGAATAAAAAAGAAAAACTTATAATAGAAAGCAGTATCGAGCTTTTTGCTGAAAAAGGCTTTCATGCGACATCCGTTCAAGAGATTGTCGATAAAGTCAATGTCGCAAAGGGTTCGTTTTATAATTATTTTCAATCGAAAGAGGATTTAATCGTCTCCATCTATGATTATTATTTCGTCATGATCATGGAAAAAATGAGTGAGGCGAGGGGTGAAGCTCAAAATCCGAGGGAAGCACTCACAAATCAAATCAGCATTTTATTCCAACTACTAAAAGACAATAAGCCACTGATTATGATGTTCCTGCGTGATCAGGTGCCGTTAGGAAAGGACGTCGAGACGTTTATGCTCCGGATGCGGCAGCAAAATTTTGAATGGGCGAAGGAAAATGTCCTGGAGATTTATGGTGAGGCGATTATACCGTATCAGTACGACGCAGCCATTTTATTAGATGGGATGCTACATAGCTATTCAAACTGTATTGTCGTCGATGAAGAAATGCTGGATCTTGAATATTTACCGGAATTTATGATGAACCGGTTAGATCATGTGTGCCATGGGTTAATCCAAAGTCAAGATCAACCGTCGATTAAGCGGCTGCCACAATTGTTTAAAGAGGAAGCTTTAAAGTTTAATAAAATCCGGCAGCTTATTTATAGCTTTGTGAATGACAATCAAGCAAAAGCGCTTGAAGCACTTGACGTGATTGAAGCGGAATTTCAGAAGGATAAACCGCAGCGCATCATTTTAGAATCCATGTTTGAACAGCTTAAAAAGTTTGATGCGTTGCATGATGAAATTGATAAACTTGAAAAGCAATGGAGTGAAGGCAAATGAAAAAAGTAATAGTGCTCTTATTAGTAGCTATGATGACATTAGTCGCTTGTAATCAAGAAACAAATGACGATGAAACAGAAAATCAAACAACTGAAACACCCGTTCAGGTGACATCAGTTGCTTTAACCGATTTCACGGAAGAACGTTCACTTATTGGGCGAACGATGCCGAGTGATCAGATGCCCGTTATGCCACAGTTTGCAGGGGAAGTCGATGCATTAAACGTCGAACGTGGTGACACGGTAGAAGAAGGTGACGTATTAGCCGAGATTCTTAGTCCACAGTATGGTAGAACAGAACTCGAAGCTCCAATGGACGGTCAAATTCAGCAGCTCAACATGGTGGAAGGCCGCCCGATTACAAACGAAAATCCAGCTGCCCTCGTCGTTGCGATTGACCCATTAAAATTAAACTTTAACGTCCCAGCAAATGAAGTGGACTCATTTGCTGTTGACGATGAACTAGAGTTTACCGTATCCCAATTAAATGAAAGTGGAACGGCGACGATTACGCACGTCGCTGACTCTGCAGGCGAAACGGGGATGTTTGCTATCGAAGCTGAAATTGAAAACCCGGATCAAAACATTCTCGCAGGCGTTACGGCTCAAGTTTCCTTAGAAAAAGTAATTGCTGAGGATACGTTGACCGTACCAACAGAAGCTGTGGTTGATCGCGGTGGGGAACGCGTGATTTTTAAAGTTGAAGAAGGTCAAGTCGTTGAAGTTCCAATTGAAGTTGTCGCGATGCAGTCTGAAAATACGGCGATCAAAGCAATCGATGACGGATCTCTCGAAGAAGGTCAAGATGTCGTCATTCGAGGACAATTAACACTCTCAGATGGGCAAGAAGTCCGCGTCGTTGAGGGGGATGAATAATGCGCCTCATCGAAACATCCATCAAACGTCCCGTCGGCGTCACGATGATCATCCTAGCTATTTTGGCGCTAGGGTTCGTATCATTCCGTAATTTATCCGTCGACTTATATCCAGATATAGACCTGCCGATTGCGGTGGTGGCGACTTCCTACGAGGGAGCGGCCCCGCAGGAAGTAGAAGAGCTCGTCACGAAACCGATTGAATCATCGGTTGCAACGATTGAAGGGGTCGAAACGATTCAGGCTCAATCACAGCCTGGAAGTTCACTCGTCATCATGATGTTTTCAACCGATACGAATTTAGATAATGCGCTGCTCAATGTCAGGGAAAGCGTCGATCAGATTAAAGGCTTTTTACCGACCGGCGCTAACGAACCTAGTGTTCTACGCTTTGACCCGCAACAAATGCCCGTCATGTGGGTCGGGTTAACTGGAGCGGATAAAGCAACGTTGCAAAATGTAGCCGAAAACGATATTCAACCGTTATTCGAGCGACAGCCGGGTGTCGGCTCTGTCTCGATTGAGGGTGGTGTGAGCGAAGAAGTTCGTGTCGTCCTCGATCAGCAGCGCCTAAATCAGTTTGGATTGTCATCGCAACAAATCATGCAGTCAATTCAAAGTGCGAATCAATCCATATCAGGTGGCGTCGTCTCACGCGGAACACAGGAACTCCAAATTCGTATTTTGGGCGAATATGATTCCTTAGATGAAATCCGCCAAACGTTGATTCAAACACCGCAGAACGAATTTATTCGTTTGAACGACGTCGCAACCGTTGAACGTGCAGAGACTGAACAAACAGGTTTGTCTCTCGTAAACGGTGAAGAATCCGTCGTCATGAACATTTTGAAAAAGACCGATGGCAATACGGTCGCCGTTTCCGATGAAATTCATAGCGCCATGGAGGATGTGCGCGAGAATTTACCAGAAGGCGTAAAACTTAATACGGTTTTTGATACGTCACAGTTTATTCGCATGTCGATTGACTCTGTCGTACAAAACCTATTACTTGGGGCTTTATTTGCAGTATTAGTCTTACTTTTATTCCTAAAAAGCTTCCGTGCGACACTCGTTATCAGTTTATCGATTCCGATTGCAGTAATTACTACGTTTACGCTTATGTATTTTACCGGTGAAACGGTGAACGTCCTAACGATGGGCGGACTCGCGCTCGGGATTGGTATGATGGTCGACAGCGCCATCGTCATACTCGAGCACATCGTCACGTATCGTGAGCGGGGTTATTCGATGATTGAAGCGGCAAAAGAAGGGGCATCCGAGATTGCACCAGCCGTCATTGCCTCAACGACGACCACGTTAGTCGTGTTCTTACCAATCGTGTTCGTCGAAGGCATCGCATCAGAAATTTTTACACCGCTTGCGATTACTGTAGCGTTTGCTCTAATCGCATCACTCGCAGCATCCTTAACGATAATCCCGATGCTGTCATCTAAGATGCTGAAAAAATTAAGCGCCGGGAACGGACGTCGCTATTGGTTTGACCGCTTATTAGATGGTGTGATTCGCGTTTATCAAGGGCTACTTCGTGGCGCACTAAGGTTTAGAAAAACAACGATACTTGTAACATTCATCGTGATCGCGAGTAGCTTGGCTCTAATTCCGCGACTCGGCCTAGCGTTTATTCCTGAAGCGGACCAAGGCCAAATCGAGATTACGGTCACAACACCATCAGGCACCAATCTCGAAACAACATCTGATGTGGTTGACCGAGTCAATACGATTATGGAAAAAGATGAAGATGTCATTGAATCGAGCTACGTATCCGTTGGTGGCGGTGGATCGATGGGAATGGGCATGACCGCCAACACCGCTTCGTATATGATCCAGCTCGTACCACAGGATGAGCGCGATTTAACGACAGAAGATGTCATGCAAAAATGGGATTCACAAGTTCAAGACATCGCCGGAGCTGATATTTCGGTCAATGTCCTTGGCGCAGGCATTAGCACTGGTGACCCAGTCCAGATTCAACTGCAAGGCCCGGATCACGATGTTTTATCGCAAATTGCAGACCAAGTCGTGACCGTGATCAGTGATGTCGAAGGTGTGCATAACGCAGGCTCATCAACTGATGAAGGCCGACCTGAAATGCAAATTGTCGTCGACCGAGAAGCGGCCGCTGAATTTGGCATGACCTATCAGCAAGTGATGGGACAGGTGAGCTCTCAATTAAACGGACAAATCGCCACGCAATTTAGAACCGGTGGCAACGAGTTAGACGTACGTGTTTTAACACCAAAAGAAGAACGTGATACCATTGAAGAAATCGAAAACTTGAAGATCATGACACCAACGGGCGAACAAATCCGTTTAGAAACAGTCGCGTCACTCGAACAAGTGAGAGGACCAGTGACGTTAACCCGCAGTAATCAGCAGCGCCAAGTTGTCGTCTCGAGTGGGCTAGTCGGACGTGATTTAGGAAGTGTCATGACCGATATTGAGGATCGATTAAGCGGTATGGAATTCCCTGAAGGCTATAGCTATTCCATCGGTGGTCAGGCAGAAGACATGATGGAGGCATTCGGCGACCTAGCCTTAGCGTTAGTGTTCTCGATTTTCCTCGTGTACGCAGTCATGGCGGTTCAGTTTGAAAACTTCTTACACCCATTCATCATCATGTTCTCATTACCAACGATGGTGATCGGGGTGATTCTCGGACTATTCGTCACGGGACTACCGTTATCGATTCCAGCGTTCATTGGGGTGATTATGCTCGCCGGAATTGTCGTCAACAACGCTATCGTGCTCGTCGACTATATCAATATTTTACGACGAAAAGGCACGGAGCGTTTTGAAGCAATTCTCGAAGCTGGTGGAAACAGACTGCGTCCGATTTTAATGACATCCCTAACGACCGTGTTAGGTATGATTCCATTGTCATTAGGACTCGGGCAAGGTGGCGAAGCGCAGCAACCATTAGCCGTGGTCATCATCTTCGGTTTAATGTTCTCAATGCTGATCACCTTAGTCTTAATCCCTGTTGTCTACACACTGTTTGACGACCTATCAAGAAAAATTTTAAGAAAATCATAGAAGGTTGAAGAAGGAAGGCTCCCGCTTGTGGCGGGAGCCTGATTTTTTGTTTTTTTGGGCTGGGTGCATGAATCCCCATTGAGGAGCGATTTTTGCCCGATGAGGCGAGCTGAATCTCCATAGACGAGAGGTTTTCGCCCAATGGGACGTGCTGATTCCCCATGGACGTGTGTTTTTCGCCCGATGAGGTGGGCTGAATCCCCATAGACGAGCGATTTTTGCCCAATGAGGTGAGCTGATTCCCCATGGACGTGTGTTTTTGCCCAATGAGGTGAGCTGAATCCCCATAGACGAGAGGTTTTCGCCCAATGGGACGTGCTGATTCCCCATGGACGTGTGTTTTTCGCCCAATGAGGTGAGCTGAATCCCCATTGAGGAGCGATTTTTGCCCGATGAGGCGAGCTGAATCCCCATAGACGAGAGGTTTTCGCCCAATGGGACGTGCTGATTCCCCATGGACGTGTGTTTTTCGCCCAATGAGGTGAGCTGAATCCCCATAGATGAGCGATTTTTGCCCAATGAGGTGAGCTGAATCCCCATAGATGAGAGGCTTTACCCAATGAAGCGCGCTAAATCCCCAATGAACAATCAACTCACAAAAAAATATAAACTTTTTTAAAATATGGTGTTTTTTAATTTTCTCGCCTATATATGAAAAACGATGAAATTTTGGCTAGAAAATTCAATTTCCTCCTAGAGAAAATGCGATTTTCCTATGTTTTACAAACCCATTTAGACTTGCTATAACTAAATTGTCAAGGTTAGATGAAGCACACTGGTGGTTGAGGATTTCAGGTAAACTAACTGGGGGAAGGTTAGCATTACCATATATCGGCTTGTCGTTTGACAAATTATCTCCTTACGCTTCTCTAATCTTGGCCCCGTACAAAAGCCATCCATAAGTAGGTGATAAAATGTTTCAAACACAAAAGATTCCATCCACATTATTGAAAATCATTGCTTATCAAATCCATTTGCCTTCTAATCACAAATCCATTCAAAAGATCGAAGCCGATATCGCTAAATCCATCTCTGGTTATTATGGCGAGAAATCAATTGCATACTACATCAATTCTATTGTGAACAAAAATTTTGAGCCGGTTCAAAATATCTATCTAAACATTTACGGTAGATTTTTCGAAATCGATGCCTTACTTGTGAATGATAAATTTTTGCTTATTACCGAGGTGAAAAATCATAGGGATGTCGTGACAATAGACCATGAGCTTGGTGTTATGGTTCAACAGGGGCGAAGAGGAGAAAAAACTTATCAAGATCCCATCCTCCAGGCTGAAAAACAAGCACAGCTATTAGATATGTGGCTAAAAAACAACGGCTATGACATCCCGATTGAGATTTTGGCCGTATTTACAAATCAAAATGTTGTTGTCAAAAGGCCGGAGAATGGGAAGCTCGACTCGCGCATTATCTATGGTTACAAACTTAACCAAAAATACGAGGAGATTAGTAAAAAGTACACCAATCATCCCGTACTGAATGACCGCTATGAGTTAATCAACAAGATTTTAGATGACACACGTCTTTTTAATAAATCCTTATTAAAAAATTACAACCTAAAGATGAATGACTTCATGCCAGGTGTGACTTGTCCGAATTGTGATCGCATTGGTATGGTCCGAGAAAAACATAAGTGGCGATGTCTCGGCTGTCATCATACGGATAAATATGCTCATATTCGAGCCTTAAAAGAGTATTTTCTAATATTTGGACCGGAAATTACGAACAAAAAGGCGAGGGAATGGCTGGGGATTGAATCACGTTATGTCGCTAAATATTTGCTACAACAAATAGCTCATAAACAGGTTGGAAAAGGTAGACAGACAGTTTATATCTTAAATTTTGATTTACAAAAGGATTTCAATTATTTACTAGAATATAATAAAAAACAATATATAGAAAAGTTAGCACTATAGCGCCTGTTTTAATCCGGGTGCTTTTTTATATGGAACGTTTCCGGCTGTTGCCGGAAACGAACATCATTAAATGCCTTATCAGTGGGGCTGAATCCCCAAATGGTGAGCGTTTTTCACCCAATGAGGGTAGATAAGTCCCCAATGTTGGGAGTTTTTCGCCCAAAGAGGCGCACTAATTCCCCAATGCCGGGAGTTTTTCGCCCAAAGAGGCGAGCTAATTCCCCAATGACGAGAGGTTTTTACCCAAAGAGGAGAGCTAATTCCCCATTGACAAGAGGTTTTTACCCAAAGAGGCGAGCTAATTCCCCAATGATGAGAGGTTTTTACCCAAAGAGGCGAGCTAATTCCCCAATGACGAGAGGTTTTCACCCAATGAGATGGCCTGATTCCCCAATACCGAGAGCTTTTTACCCAAATCCAGTTTTCTCACCAAATTTTAATCTCTCTTTAATTCTATCCCAACGGTCCAAGGTATATAATGTTAAGTGAGGCTATTATTCTATCGAAAGGAACATGGCTATGACTTCAAGAATCGAACGTCGCAAGGAAAAAAAGAATAAACGAAAAATCATATTAACCATTTCGGCTATTCTACTAGCTGGATTAATAGCGTTTGCGACTTATTTATATATGAAAGTGGGCGACACGGTCGAGGCGATGTATACGCCGCTCGAATCGGACGCCTCGCGTGAACAGGAGACCGCGCTCGAGAGTAAGGAATCGATTAACGTGTTACTTCTCGGGGTTGATGAGCGCGAGGGAGATAAAGGGCGTTCGGATACGATGATGCTCTTGTCGCTCAACCCGCATACGAATGAAATGCTGAAGTTTAACATCCCGCGCGATACGTATGTTGAAATCCCGGGGGTTGGTATGGATAAAATTAATCACGCTTATGCTTTTGGTGGGTCAGATCTTTCCGTCAAAACAGTTGAAAACTTACTTGATACGACGATTCACTACTACGCAAAAATTAACATGGAAGGACTCGTCGATGTGGTGGATGCGATGGGCGGTATTACCGTGCAAAATGATATCCACCTCACACGTAATCAATACGATTTTCCAAAAGGTGAACTATCGTTAAATGGGGAAGAGGCCCTTGTTTATACGCGTATTAGAAAAGAAGACCCGCGCGGTGACCTTGGACGTAATGATCGTCAGCAAAAAGTGATTGATGCGTTCATCGATAAAGCTGTATCCGTCGAATCATTTACCAAAGTCAACCCAATTTTAGATGCAGCGGGCGAAAACGCGCAGACGAATGTTGAAATGGAAACCTTGCGCCGACTGTTCTTCGATTACCGGGGAACGCGAAATAACCAAACGAAAGAGATGATTGAAGGAAGCGGTCGTATGATGGGCGGCGTCTGGTATTACGTCGTATCGAATGAAGAGATTTACCGCTTGCGCAATGTACTCAGCGACCATATGCAGGCACGTTAAAACACTGTCATGTATTCTTAACGAAAACTTAACCCAATAAAACTTAAAAATAGAATATGATGAGGTTGTGGACGAATTAATTTTAAATAGCGAGGGTGAGTCGATGCAACAAAATCATCGCAGGAATCTAGATGAGATCCAGTTAGCTCGAGCGTTTGCGATTTTCGCTGTCATAATTGTCCATTCGACCTCAAATGGTGTCACGGTTTTACAACCTGATTCAACCCTATACCCGTTGTACACCTTTTTGAATACCGCTGGAAAGTTAGGGACGCCGACCTTTATCATGCTGAGTAGTTTTGTTTTATTTTATAATTACTACCTGCGTGAAACGAATGGATCATTAATTAAGCGATTTTACGTTAAACGGTTAAAATATATATTAGTTCCGTATATCTTGTTTTCCGCGATATACTTTGGCGTCAAATGGTATATCTATTACGATTACCCAAGTCTAGCATTCGCCGCAGAAAAATTTCTGACACAGCTGGCCAAGGGGGATGCACACACGCACTTATATTTTGTGTTTATTAGCGTGCAGCTCTATATCATGTTCCCAATCCTTATGATTCTGTTTAAAAAATCGACATTCCTTAGAAAAAACTTAATCTGGATTGGCCTTGCCTTACAATGGCTGTGGGTCGTGTTAAACCGAAATTACTTTGGTATTTCGGATACCGGCTCGATTTCATTTTCGTATTTCTCATTTTACTTTATCGGCGCCTATCTCGGAATCTATTACGATTCGATTAGGGAAAAAATGAGAAACGCGTCCTATCGCGGAAAAATCATGAATATAATATTCACCTCATTCGGTGCTATGCTCGTTTTATATACGGGTTATATGTACCTCGCTCGAATTAATCAGTGGGGACCCGTTTACGAGGCGCTTCCGGCATTCATCACGAAATACTTTGGTACTTTCACGTGGGCGACCTATGCTTTACTTGCAGGACTCGTTGTATTCTATCTCGCGCACCTTGCAGAGAAAAAATTTGGCCCACGCACAAAAATGTTCTTTATGGAAATCGGCGCGACATCGTTCGGTATCTATATCCTGCACCCATTGATCTTACTAGCGATCCGAATAACGCTAAGTCCAGGAAACCCGTACGTCTATCATGCACTACAAATCGGAGTATTTATTTCGATCACAGTTCTAAGCTGGTTGGCAGTCCGGTTAACGCACAAGTTCCTACCACACTATTGGATCGTGTTTGGAAAACTACCACCACAGCAAATGAAGCGAGGGGAAGAAAGAGTGGCGGCTTAACTAAACCACGTGAATTCACGTGGTTTTTTAGTGTAAATTCACCAGAATAAGAATCCAGACTAGGGGGTAGGGAATCCAGACTGGAAGGGAGAAAATCCAGACTCAGAGGATGGGAATCCAAACTAGAAGGGAGAAAATCCAAACTCGTGGCCATCAAATCCACAAACATCGATAGTTAATCGAGACTTATCGTAAGCGTCATGATTGTCCAAGTTTCGCTCATCAGTATTAGGATAAAACAGCTCATTCAACGGTATTATGATAGAATGATGATAAATATGTTGATAGAACAATAGGAGGTGAATCCATGAAGAGTGGAGACATGGATCGCCATTTTAAAAACTTAAAAGAGCAGCGAGAACATTTTTATCACGAATTTAATATTGAAAACCCGTGGCAACGACCAATGCCAGATAAATGGTCAACTGCCGAAACCTTATATCATCTCATTTTAATGGTGAGGTTATTCCGGCGATTTTCAAGAGTTTATGTACCGGCTATGCTTCCGGTCGCCTACCTACGGCGAAAGAAGCCTTACAAAACCGACATACATAATATCTATGAAGAATATCAACATAAGAAAAGAAAACCGATGAATGCACCGTTTCTATTAAAACCTCCATCAAATTTAGAGAGGAAATATACATTTAGCGACATTCAAGATTTACTTGAGGTTGAAACTGAAAAACTTGAAACCAAGCTGAGTGATATCGATCAGGATTTAGCGGGGCAAATCTATTATCCAGATCCAGTGGCTCATAATCCGAACCTGATACAGAGCATACATTTGTTAGGTATTCACGAACAACATCATTTTAATATTCTGAAAAAGTACTTTTTGACCTACTACAACAACACAAAGGAGACAAAATCATGAAAGTCGTTGCACCCAAGTCTTTTACATATCGAGGATTCACCCCCTCTCTCGCCTAAGAAAGACGAATAGACAAGGTTACAACCACTACTTTGCTCAAACGGAATACTGCTTGTCTTTATTATACATGATTTTTCCAACTAAACAAGCAAAAATAGAACATATATTCGCGTGTAAAATCTACTCAACCAACGACTCAATCCAAGCAATATGCTCATTAATATTTTCCTCGGTCACTAGCACGCCAAAGTCTTCCGGAACGCCCGTAGCATCCTCACCTTTACTGATCCGCTCAGCAATCAAGTCACCGACATGCGGGTAGAAGTGGTGTCCGTCAAAATAATTCGACATGTCCTTCGTAACAGAATTCGGGTACATAAAGTTGTAGATCTCACCATGTACCGCGACCATATCCCGGAGCCATGTCTCATACTCATCCAAGTTTCCTTCCTCAACTAATGCCGAGAAAAGTTCAGCGGAAATCGGTGTTGTAAACACAACCACCTCAGACTCAGGATTGCTCGACTCAACTACCTGCATCACGTCTTTAAATTCCGGATTGTATTCAAATTCATCGCCGTAAAACTGACTTTTGAACTTCGCAATTTTATCCTTCGTTTGCTGTTGCTTCACATCCTCAGGGAAATCTTTAGCTGACGCAACATTATCGCGATTATAATTGCGCAATTCAACGATCTCATCCTCGTTCGACAGGCGATAGTTTTTCTTCGCATAGTCATACACATCTTCAGACAATAACATTTTCCAGCGATAAAACGGTTCTTCCACCGTCGTAATATACTCATCCAAGTTCATATCCTCTGAGCTCTGCGAAACGGCACTTTTAAAAAAGTCAACGCCGATCACAATCCGCTCAAAGTCACGTTCATTTTCCGACTTCGCAAAATTGATGATGCTTGGATATTCCTTGAACGACAAATCACTAGCCGAAAAATTATATACATCCATACCGGAAAAAGCATGCTGATTAATATAAGTCGAGCGGCTACTGCCGACGAGCAATGTATCATAATCAAAATCAGAATAATAAATATGGTTTACTTTTTGCTGGCGCTCATCAATCACCGTCTGAACGTCGTTATACTCATGCTCATGATCAAACGTCCACATCGGATCAACAAAATAATTGAAGCCTGCGAATGACCCAAGCGCCACGCTTCCAGTTATCATAAATGTCGCGATGAAAAATTTAAAAGACATCATCATCAATCACCCTTAGAAATTAAAGTAAAGAAACTCAGAAACCTGCTGTAACTGAAGGGCTGCATATATAAACAGTCCAGCCGCAAACAACGCATGAAGCGGTGTCGGCCTTAAGTTTTCGGTTAACTGGTTTGAATTTTTCCATAAAATCGCAATGAGAAACGCTCCGATTAAATAAAGCATCGTCGTCGACAGATCCTCGGTCAACGTAAACGTATAAAGCCATTCCTCTGACAAACCAAGCCCCAGGTGAGCGTTCACAATGCTCGGAACTTGAACACCATTTAAACCGACCATGGCAGAAAGAACTTGCGTCGCCGCTGTAAAATCAGGCGCACGGAATAAGACCCACGTCGCATTGACGAACTGAAACGTCACGAACCACGCGATCACTTTATTCAAACGAAAGCCCATGCGATTCCACGCCCGGTGAATCACACTCGCAAGCCCATGCAGCACCCCCCAGACGACAAACGTCCAGCCGGCACCGTGCCACAGACCACTAATAAAGAAAATGATTAAAATATTGCCGTAAATGCGCGACGCCCGAACGCGACTTCCGCCGAGTGGAACATAAATATATTTCGTTAAAAAATTCGTTAACGTAATATGCCAGCGCCGCCAGAAATCTTGAATACTGACCGCCTTATACGGCGAATTAAAGTTGATCGGCAAGCGAATGTTAAACAGCAACGCCGCCCCAATCGCCATATCGGTATACCCACTAAAATCAAAATAAAGCTGGAACGTGTAGGCTAGCGACGTCACCCAGCCGTCAAAAAACGTCAGCGATGCCGCTGAGCTAAAACCTTGATTCGCCCAAACCGCAAACGTATCTGCAATCCCAACCTTTTTAAACAGACCGATAGAAAAGATAAACAAGCCCTTCGCGATATTTTCCGGATTAAGCTTGCGATTACTACGGTCCATATACTGCGGCATGACAATACTATGATGCACGATTGGCCCTGCAATCAGCTGCGGGAAAAATGACACAAATAGCGCATAGTTTAATAGATTGCGCTCCTTCGTCGTCCCACGATACGAATCAACCAAATACGCAATCTGCTGGAACGTAAAAAAGCTAATCGCAAGCGGTAAGACCAAATGTAATATACTAAAATTCGCGCCAAAAGCAAAGTTGACGTTTTCTATTAAAAAGTCGTAGTACTTAAAGAACCCAAGTAGGGATACGTTAAACATAATCCCCAGCGTAAGCACCGATTTTTTATAGCCCGTTTTCGAAATCCATATCCCGATCAAAAAGTTTACGAGAATCGAAGACAATAGAAGCGGCAAGTAAATCGGATTCCACCAGCTGTAGAAAAATAGCGACCCACAAAGTAGCCAAATTTTAGCCAACGTAAAGTTAAATCTATTAAATATATAGTAACCAATGAACATCACCGGTAGAAACACAAAGATAAACTCAAATGAATTAAATAGCATGATGATTCCCCTAAAATGTAATAGAATACCATCTTTAATATTACGACAAAATCTGCGTGGGGACAATATAGAAAAATTTGACTTATCACAAATATTAATGGTGAAAGCCTTAGTTTTTCTTATAGTTTAATCCAATAATACCTTTAATCAACCTTAAAGTGTATAGAAAAACTTCCATAGATGACATTAAAAAAATGGCCCGAATCAAAATCGGGACCATCTTTAGCTACCTGACAGCTAAAACTATTGTATTTTTTTCCACTTCGCACCCCTACCTAATCCTGTAGGTTCAACTACCCCCTTGTCTTTTAGCTCATTCAAGACTCGATTAATCGTAGACTCACTCACATCAGGACAGGCTTTTCGAATATCCTCTTTTGTAAAGAAACCGATCTTATTCTCGATATATTTCTTGATTCTAGCAGCTTTATTTCCTTTTCCTGTTTGGACGAATCCTACTCTAGATTCTAGTTCCTTATAAGCAGCAACGATTGTACTTAAGATATAATTAACCCAAGGGAATATGTCATTTTTGCCTTCATGCCAACCTTGTGATGATTGACGTAATGTCTCGTAATAGCCTTCTTTGGTGTCTTCTATGACTTTTTCTAAACTTATATATCGGCCAACTTCAAATTGGTGTTTATATAAAAGTAATAATGTTAGGATACGGGCCATTCTACCATTACCATCATTAAATGGGTGGACAGATAAAAAGTCCAAAATAAAAACACTGATTAAAATAAGTGGTTCGACATCTTCCTTACTTACTCTTTCGTTTAACTCGTTACATAGTGAGTCCATCGCATCAGGCGTTTCATAAGCAGATACGGGTTGAAATCGAATCACTTTTTGACCATTCGGCAATTTTTCAGTGATGACATTGTCGGCGTGTTTCCATTTTCCACCCTCAGCTGGGATGTAGTTATGCAACTCTTTATGTAGCTGTAAAATAACATTCGTGTTAACCGGAATAGCTTGGTGAGATGCATGAACTAAGTTTAAAACATCTCGGTAGCCTGCAATTTCTCCTTCAGAACGATCGCTAGGGATTGTTTTAAGTTTCATTAAACCCTTCAGTCGTTTATCAGTGATGAAGATTCCTTCGATGGCATTTGAAGCTTTGGTTGATTGAATGACTGCCACGTCTTTCAGAGATTTAAGAATTTGTGGCGCTTGTTGGATATATAAGTCCTGTTTTCCTTTGTACTCATTAATTTTAGAAATCAAATTAACCGTTTCCATAGGTAATCTTAAATGCTTGAGTAAGCTATATTCAAATCTTCTCATATTGAGCCTCCAAAAAACATATTCATTTACAATTATTATGACCATATTTATGCAGGGTTAACCCAGGTTTGGTTAATTAATATAGTCATATAAATAGTAATTGACTATATTCTTTAGTTTATTATATTAATAAATGTATTCATTTACAATAATAATGAATATGTTTTTATATATTTTCCTGAATGGCAAAATTGTAACCAAACTTTAACACGCCTCCAGTTGATAACAAAAATTTGAAATAATATAATGGAGAATAGACTAAAATAAAGGATTGAACACAATGAACATACTCAAAAACATCGGTTTCTTCGTCCTAAGACACATCGAAATTCCGATTTTAGCTTCATTATTATTTATAAAAATGGTCTGGTTTGCCCAAGAGACGGGCATTTATTTTATGACAACGGACCGCATCATGGTTAACATGGGACAAGTTATTTTGCTGTTCTCAATTGGCTTATTGTTCACACGTGTCAGACGACTGCTCGCTTTTTTCTTGATCAGTCTAATCGGCGCATTTATCGTCTATGCGGATCTCGTGTATTTCCGCTATTTCGGCGACTTTATCACAACACCAGTACTCGCTCATTCAACACAGATGGGCGATATTTCAAGCAGTATTACCGAACTGATGAATTGGTCAGACTTGAAATACTTCTTTGACGTCATTCTGGTGTTAGCGGCCTACATTTTCTTGAAAGTAAAAAAAGTGAAGCAATACATCGCGTGGAAAGAGCGTCTCGCGTTATTTATGGTGGGGCTCATCGCCGGTCTTTACATGACCATCACACCGATTCAAAACTACGTAGACGATTACGGCACGAATTTATTTAAAAACACATGGTCGAACGTGTCGGTCTACAACGTGACAGGGCACCTAGGCTTCCACGTTTTCGAAACACAAAAATATATCGATGAAAATATTATCAATTCGCCAGAGCTAGAACCAGGGGAGAAGGATGATATTTTAGCGTGGTTTGATGAGCATCATCAGGATCTAGCCGAGAAAACCGATTACTTTGGCACTGGCGAGGGCTATAATGTCATGATGATTCAGCTCGAATCGTTCCAGGATTACGTCGTCGGCAACTCGATTAATGGAAAAGAGATCACACCGAACATCAACGACTTACTCGATGACTCGTATCGTTTTACGAACTTTTACCATCAAGTCGGGCAGGGCCGTACATCCGATGCCGAATTTTTAACACAAACATCACTGTACCCATTACCGACTGGCTCAGTCTACGTGCGTTATCCAACCAATACGTTTGATAGCATGCCGGGATATTTTAAAGAAAACGGCTACAGCACGTCGGTTTACCATTCGTACGATAAATCGTTCTGGAATCGCTCAACGGTTTACCCGAACTACGGCTTTGACGAATTCATCGGGCAAGGTGACTTTGAACCCGGCGAAACAGCAGGTCCGTTTGATTCACTCGGTGACGAAGGCGTGTTCCTACAAATGACGGAAGACAACGTCGATCAGCAACCATTTTACTCATTCGTCGTCGCCCTAACGAGTCACCACCCGTATACGCACATACCGTCGAAATACTATGACCTGAACACCGACCCATTCGGCGGCACGATATTTGCGAACTATTTACACTCGACGCATTACGTTGATTACGCAGTCGGCCAACTAGTCGAAAAAATGAAAGCAGAAGGACTCTGGGAAAACACGATACTCGTCCTATACGGCGACCATGACAGCGGCGTCGAATTCACCGCCGAACACGCCCAAGCACTCGGACTCGATGATGACCCGATTTCACTCATGAACGTTAAACACAAAGTACCACTCATCATCCGCGTGCCAGGCATGGAAAACCAAGGCCAGAGCTTCGATCACAGCGTCGGCATGATTGACATCGCGCCAACGATTATGCACTTAATGGGGAAAGAAGAGCCACCCGTTCACTTTGGGAACAACGTCTTTGATATGGAAGACCACCTCGTCCCATTCCGGTACGGCTCATATAAAAAAGGCGCCATCTATTACGACGCCTCACTCGACGGCAAGATCGAAAACGGCACATGCTATAACGTGGAGGAAAAGCAAGAACTCCCAGTCGAACAATGCGCCGATGACGCCCAGAAAGTTCGCGAGCTCCTACAAATGTCCGACAACGTGATCTATCACAACTTAGTTAATGAGATTAAGGAAAAAACGCAGGAATAATCCTGCGTTTTTTGTGTTGAATGGGGGGAAGTTATGCATTTTGGCGGATTACACCCTTATGTTGGCGGAAGGGTTGCCGGGATTTGGTGGATTGGATGCTTGGGTCTGGGGATGACGTTCGACGATGGTATGTCAGCATCTACTTAGCGGATAGAAGTCTAAACTTGGCGGATCACCCTTCGATTGCGGCGGATAGTTGCTTAATTTTGGCGGATAGACAAGTTATAACGGCGGATAGCCGTCCGATTTTGGCGGATGAACATCAAAATTGCTGACTCCAACCCCATGACTGGGCTCCTCACGATCGAGCTGGCAACACCAATAAAAAATAAATACGTTTCCAGCCTAAGCTGGAAACGCACCACTTATGTAGCTTCTACATGTTTAACCTTTTTCCATTGAACAATGATCTCAATAATCGATATGGCGACAACCGCCCAGAAGAAAACATTGCTGAGGGAAATTCCTGAAGTTGACTCGCCACCAAAGGCTGTCAGCAGACCGATCAGTACGACTAAATAACACGTTATAAATATTTGCCAATTTAATATTTCTTTCTCGTTTTGCGTTTTTGATTTTTTAGCGTTCAGTGTAATCAAGTACAAACCAAATATGATAAGTAATAATGATAGCTGATTGACGCCACCGTCAAGCCGGACACCGTTGAAGAAATCATAGACCAATAGCAATGTCATAATGACTAGCAAGACGATATCTTGTCGTTGTTTTAAAAAATTCAAACAGCACGCCCCCTTTTAATGTATTTCATCAAACATATTATTAAAAGTCAATGTTTTCTGAAACTTAATCCCTAATCACCTCGCCTGAATGCCCCCATCAGGCTTGTGAATTGCCTATGGAGCGAGCTGAATCCCCAATGAATGAAGGTGAGTGCCCCATGACGGCGGATAATTCCCCAATGAATACCAACGATTCCCCAATAAACGAATCTGAGTCCCCATTGACGAGAGGTTTTTCCCCAATGAAACGCCCTGAGTCCCCAATGATGGCCGATAATTCCCCAATGAGGCAGTTTGATTCCCCATAGACAAGAGGTTTTTTCCCAATGAGAGGCTCTGATTCCCCAATGAAACGCCCTAATTGCCCCATTACAGTCAATAATTCCCCAATGAATCTATCCTAACCTCCATAAAAAGACGAACCACCCAACTCCCACACCCCAGCCAAAACAAAAAAACGTTTCCAGCCACGCTGGAAACGTTCCATATTTCTTTACTCTACATATTGCTGCAGCACGTGTGCCGCGATGTAGTAGCCATGCTTGCGGTCCAACTCTGCGTCATTCGGAATCATTTCGTAAATGTCCCCGTCGATCAGGCCGAACTCTAACAATTGATTCCAAGGCTCACCGAAGGATTCACCCTCAATAAACACGTCCAATAAATACTCCGCCAACCCATCACGGGTAAACGTTCCTTCGCCAAACGATTCATCCGCAGCACTCGGCGCCTTAACGGCAGCAATGTACTGGTTATAAGCATCTTCATTAATTCGCTTCAATCCATTTAAAATTAAATTGATGAAATGCTGGCGGTTGAGCGCTTCATCGACTTGCAAGTCATTGTCATAGCCTGCGACTACGAGTCCGTAATCCATCAAGAATTGAACAGCTTCGTCGTACCATTCGCCCTTATAAGGATAGTCAATTGAAAAATGTTCAACCTTCGCACCTTGCGCCAACAACCCTTCGCGTAAATCCTCAATATCTGATTCCGAATGCGACAGCTCGCGGAAGGTCATATCGCGTTCGAGCGACAACTGAGCGGCCGCACCACCAGCTTCACCGACGGCCATCCCGCTTGGTATAATCCGTGCACTGCCCGCCGCCAACGACGAGTACCCAGCAGAGCGGCTGACGACGATTAAGTTTTCAACCTCTAAAGGCACTGTCGACCGAAATGGTATCGCATATTGATTCGGGGAGGAGAGGACGTAGCCGTAGTCGTCCACCGACGTTGCTTGGACGTCAACCGGATAACCACCGTACGCGATGCTATCCCAATGATCGCGGTGAGTCCACACATCCGACATCGGCAGCATGTATTCCGAGATCACATGGCGCGTCTCGCGTACATATAACTCACTCGGATAGCTCGCAATTTCAGCATTTTCGAAGCCTGGGAAGTTTTCACGCAAATACTCAACCACATGCTCAGTTTCACGCTTTCCTTTTTCAATAGCTGCTGCATTTTCTTCGGGATCGGTTCCATCAACATCAAAAATTTGCAGTGCATTGATATAAAAATCCTCCGACCCATCAACATCCTTCACACGCACCAGATTCAAACCCCGCAGCCTCGTATTCTCTTCAACAGGCTGATAGTCATAATGCAGCTCACTAAAGCCCCAAGCAACATTATCCGTCACGGTGCCCGGGCCGAACACTTCCTCTTGAGCCGCGCGTTTCACGCCACTCCAATCGACACCTTCTAGATGAATCATAAGTGTCACGGCCATGTTCCGATCAGGCATGTTTATATCACCGCCGCCTTTAAAATAGGGAGCGCCAGCCTTGACCGCAAAATCAGCATCCTGTGTCGCATCGATAAAGCGTTGACCTTGCACCTCAAACGTCTCATCATCTCGCAAAACAACGGCACCCGTCACCGTCTGATCGCCACCGACCATCGCATCCTGAACATCCGTCTCAAGCGTCAGCGTCAAATTCGGCTCGCTTAAAACTAAATGCATAAACGCATCTTTACCACGCTCGATATCAAAGGCAATTTCGCCACCAACGATTTCATGCCATTCCGCAAAAATTCCGCCGATAGCCGATTCACCGCCAATGCCGTTCACCATATCGATGTAGTTCAGCATGCCATAGGTCATGAGGCCGCCCAGCCCGTCACGTTTCTCAATTAACAACGTTTCAGCACCATTTCGTGCAGCCGATACAGCAGCGGCCACGCCTTCAGGTTCACCGCCAACGACAACAACATCGTATTCAGTTTCCGTTAATTCGTCCATCTCAGGCGGTTCATAATCCGTATTGAGCGACTGCTCATAGTTCCCCACCCACGCCACAGCACCAACCACCACAACAATAATCAGGGCTATATAAATGTATTTTTTCATTGAGTTATGTTCCTCCTAAGTCGTCCAAACGCCTATATCTCTATCTTTCCACATAAACACGCATCAAAACCTAAAACCTCAATAAATAACGGGAGATAACTGTCAAAACAAATCTCCCGCTAGAAAACTCATTAATTCCGATTAAAAACATCAACCGCCATCTCAGCCGTATGTACCGCATCGCGATGCAACGACTCCACACGCTTTTCATACGCCGACAAGTCACGCTCATGCAAACTTCGAGCCGCCTCCACGATATCCTCAGCTCCCCATTGATCCTGACGCACATGACCGACAACAGGCTGATCGACCATCGAGGCAAACGAATCAATTTTCGGATCATATGATAACGCAGCAAAAGGCGTATGACTAATCGCCGCAAAAATGAGCGCGTGCAGCCGCATACCAACGAGCAACTCCGACTCGCCAATTAAGGCAATTTTCTCTTCCATCGATAGGTTATACGGCGCAATCTTACTTTTCTCGCGCATCATCTTCGCCGTTTCCTTAGACGTTTTATAATCGTGCTTCCCATGCATCGGGACAAACACGATCGAATAACCGTCGCGAGCCAATTGATCGAGCGCATCCGCGATACGAATCAGGTACGGCACCTGCGTCTGCCATTCGCGCACACTCACAGTCACAATCGGCCCCACCACATTGACATCTGCCAACCATTCACTAGTAAAACGTCGTCCATCTAGACCGAGCACCGGATCCGGCACGACCGTCACCCCTGGCGCAACCTTCATCCGCTCAAGCAACGCCTTCGAATCCTCATCACGCACGGTAATCTGATCCACCTTATTAAACGTCGATCGTAACAACCACTTAGACAGCATCCGATTAACCGGCCCGACGCCTTGCGCATAGACGAATACCGACTTACCAAACCACTTCGCCATCCGAATAATCCCCGCATAATAAGGAATCGACTTAATACTCGTCGCATCCTGCATCAAGCTGCCACCACCGCTAATCAAACCATCACTCGATTTAATCACCTCACGCACAGCCTTTAAATCAAACCGATTCACCGCCTCAACATCATACAGCTCAGCCGTCTGACTCGGATTATTCGATAACACTGTCACCTCAACATCAGGCTTGAGCTCGCGCAGCGTCCTGACAATCGAAAACAAAATCGCTTCATCGCCAACATTGTCAAACCCGTAATACCCCGACATCACAATTCGCATTTTACTCACCTCGCGGGAAAAACTTTCGCGCATAATTATAAACAAAATTAAAGACAACAATGGCGATGAGACCAATGATTAAGCCAAACACAAGCCCATAAACCGTACGCAATAACGAAATTTCAAGCGGAATATGGAAATGGGTGAACGTATTCATAATCGATAAAAAGCCGATGACACCAGGAATAAGCAGGAGACGTCCCCAAATCTTACTGTAACGCATCACATATAGACCAAGCACGAACGCCGGGAACCCAAGTAAAAATTCCTTCGTTCTCGGACGGACATATAGATACTCTTCTAACAGCTGGCGCATCGTCATTTCGATTTGACTGACCTCGTTCGTGTTTCCGGTCCGCATTAGATAGTACAATCCTACCGCACCGAGTAAACCGATCACGACGAGATGCCAGTATTTCGCTTCAGTATTAAGCATCCGCAAGCCGATCTGCCAGAAGAAATACACCGCTACAAACGCAATCGGCAGTAGATAAACGAGCTTCACGCCACGGAACATTTCAAAACCGGTAATAAACCCGTTACCATTTAAAACGGCAACGACAATTAAAATCCCAACGAACGTATAAAGCGTCGCCATCAGGAATCCTTTTAACATGTTCGGAACAGACCCCGCATGATTTTGCGAAGCCTTCACAACCGCATAGGACGGTGCCGCCACCGCAATACCTAACGCAAACGCCTGCGCAAATAACAATCGGTCCGTGAGCAGGTAAGCGATCGCTAATAACGCCATCAGTCCTGTTACACCGAAACGTAAAATCATCACCGGCACAATTTCAGACGCGATATAAATAAACACAACCCCAGCCGCAAACGCCGCTAACACGCTCCAAAACGGAATATCGACATCTTCAAACGGGGCAGGGGAGCCCGTCGTAAACTTGTCCGGCATCTCTGCATACAGCATATCTAAAAATTCAGTCGTGCCTTGTAAGCTCTCATGCGGCTCCGCATCCGGCACGTGTAAAAACAACGAACGCATATTACGCTCTTTCACCGCACGAATCGCCTGGTCCACATCTTCCTCTAAACTAGTGTTATCAAGAGTCAAGCTATGGAGACGAACAAAATCATAGCCCGTATTCCGCGAAATCATCACATTCCCTTTTTGACGAGTAAACTCAATATCGTAAAAATAATAACCCGCATCATGAAGCTCATTCGTCAGCTCCGTCATCACATCAAGATCCGGATACCCAATCGCTTCCTCACCCGAGAAGAGTAAACCGTTAAGCTGACCATCTAAATTCGTTAAATAATCAATCGTCGTTTCATTCCCGTATTGATCGGTATTTTCGACCCGTGCGATATAATTAAAACCATACGACTTAATCTTTTCAATCATCTGCTGGTCATAACCCAGAACGGTATTTAACGACATCTGACTATCCATTTTAAGATGTAATAATGGCTCTGATCCCACCATTACTTCTTCCATTTCAAAGTGCTGGAAGATTAAATCCATATAAAACTCATTCTCCGGAAGGGATACAAAGACGCCATCCGTATCCTCCGTAATCTCAAAATCATACTCACTAAAACGAAGCGCCTCTTTTAAATCAGTCGGCGAATATAAATCAATAATTTCATCTTCATCCATCGAATCTAGCGAAATCGGCTCAACACTAATCGTCGTTAAACCCGCATCCTTTAATTCCTGCAACGCCTCATCAAGCGAAATCCCACTCTCAGACGTGAGCTCCTCAATCTCAAAATAAGGCAGCACCGTTTCATATGTAGCATTCGATTCCTCAACCTGCCAGCGATTCACGACCCCAGGCAGCGAAGCCAATAACAGAAGTATCACAATCCCCAAAAGTAAAATCCGTTTAGACATGCATTTCTCTCCTTTATGTATGTAATATTCAGCGCGAACCTCATACCGCGCTTAAGTTTTTTGAGACAAACTTAAATAAAAATGATATGAACTTAAACAAAAATTTTGTAACTTAAATAGATTTAAGGAAAACTTACACAACTTTTAAGCCAACTTAAACAAAAACTGCTTAAACTTAAACACTTATCTATTTAAAAAACTTCCCAATCACTGGGAACTGGGCTAATAAGTCACGCCCAATCGCTTTATACACGAAAATCTGCACCGCATACAGAGCGGCACCGACTAGAATAGCAGCGACCACATAGCCCATCGCTTCTAGTCTTGTCCATGAGGCGATATTCATGTATAACGTTGGAAGGCCAATCAACGCCCCCATTACAATAGAAGAAAACATAATTTTAACTACATTCAAATCCATCACTTTAAACGGTACTGCACGGTAAATGAACACGAACGTCGCTGTCATTAAAATTAAATAAACAACTAACGTCGACATCGCCGCACCATCTAAGCCAAACTGCTGGATCAACACGACGTTGAGCACCGTTTTCACGACCATCGAGCCGAGGACAACCAACGCCGCACGACCAGCCCAGTTGATCCCCTGCATAATCCCGATCGAAACAACTACAATCGATGTAAACACGGAACTCACATTTAGAATCGCAAGGACTGTGTTCCCCTCTAAATCGGTAAAGAGCGCGAGGTTCATTGGTAGCGTCAACGCAAACAGTCCTGCCGCAGCCGGCCACGAGACTAAATGCGTCATGTAAAACGCTCGCTCAATAACCGAGCGCGTCTCATCAAACTGACGCTCCGCCAACTTCTTCGTAATCAGCGGCACAAGGGGGAGGACGACCGACATCGAGAACACCGTCGCAATCTGAACGAGCGCCAGCCCACGACCGTAAATCCCGTATAAATAATTGATGTCACCCGTCTCAACACCAGCCGTCCGCAAACCCAATGGCACGGTAAACGAATCGACGACATTGACTAAAGCCATCGTAATCGTCCCAATCGCAATCGGAATTGACACCTTTAAAATACGCTTCGCCCAGTGTTTAAACGTCGCAAACGAATAACCTTCGCCCGATGCCACAGCCTTCACATCCGAGCGCATATACGTCCAGCGTAAAAAGACGAGTGAGATAAACGCCCCGATAATCGAACCTGACATGACACCGCCAGCGATGACTTCATCCGATGCCCCCTGCTGAACCAACACATAAGCCGCCACTAAAATAATCCCAACACGGACGAACTGCTCAATCACCTGCGACACCGCAGTCGGCGTCATATTTTCAAACCCTTGAAAATACCCACGATAAACCGCCATATAAGGTGCGACTAGCAAGGTTGCTGCCACGACAACTAGCGCCAGCTCCGTCTCAGGCCCACCGAGCATATAAGCCAACTGATCCGAGAACGCAAATATAAGAAGAAAACTCGTCACTCCGAACAACAGACCTAAAATGCTCGCCGATATGTAAATCTCCCGGATAGCCCCTTGATGATCCTTCGTCCGCGCCTCCGCAATCAGCTTCGAAATCGCAATCGGAATCCCAGCAACAGACAAAATCAACGCCACCATATAAACCGGATACACTAAACTGAAAATCCCGAGCACCTCATCACCCGCGATGTTTTGAAGCGGTATACGAAAAATACTCCCCAACACCTTCGACACTAACGTCGCGACTGATAAAATGACCGTACTTTTAATAAACGTCGACCGACTCATCGTGATCCCTTAACTTTCTGTTTTAAAATTTTTAACCCGAACCGAGGCAGGGCTAACATCCGACGCCAACGACTCGGCTGCTGGAATAAGCGATATAACCATTCTAAGTTGAGCTTCTGCCAAATCTTCGGTGCACGCTTCATCGTACCCGCAATTCCGTCGAAGCTACCACCAACCCCGATAAACACGCCATGATCAAATTCATCTAAATGCTCACTGATCCATTTCTCCTGACGCGGGGCACCAAGTCCGACTAACACGATGTCTGGATTCGCATCCCTAATATTCTGAGCTACGGACGGATCATCCCAGTCAAAATAACCATCCCGATAACCGACAATCTCAAGCCCCGGATATTGACTCACGATTTTCTCCTGTGCCGTCTCGATGATCTCAGGCTTAGCCCCAAGAAAATAGAAACGATAACCCTTCTCGTCACCACGATTAAACAACTCATGAATCGTGTCAAAACCCGTGACACGACCAGGTAACGGCTCGCCTAACAACTGAGCGCCCTTAACGACACCGACACCATCCGCCGTTACAAAATCCGCCTCATGCGCTAGACGCATAAACTCATCATTTTCCTGAGCCAGCATCACAATCTCTGGATTGGCTGTTACGACAAACGTTTTTTTCTTTTCTGAAATCCTTTCTTCTAATAAGGAAACAAATCCATCTTGATCTATATGAATAAAAGGTACTCCTAATATAGTTACACGCCTCATACCGATACTCCTTTAAACTAGTACATATGACTAAATAATACCATACATTAATAGTCGCTAGAAATAACATTTCTGTTACGAAATCATGTAAGAAAATAAAGTTCATTGGGTGATCAACTAATATGATTGGGGAATCGTCACCCTACATGGGGCAAAAACCTCTCATCAATGGGGGATTATCACTCTACAATGGGTAAAAACTTCTCATGATTGGGGAAACATCACCCTACATTGGGCAAAAAACTCTCATAATCGGGGAATCAGACACATCCACCGGGCACTCAACCTATATCATAGGCCATCCAGACCCCCGTACCAAAACAAAAAAAGAAGCTCGCCGCAACCAGCGGCGAGCCTCCATCTAAATCTATTATTCTTCTTCAGTATCTTCAACTTCCTCAGCCTTCACATCAATCACATAATCACTATGAACATAAGCTGTTTCACCTTTATATGTGATTAAGTACCAATCACCGTCCATCGCTGGTTGATCGCCTTTATCTGAAATACCTGGAACCACTTCACCATTTTGAAGGGAACCGAGATCGTCAGCATTCGTTGAAGGTGCGCTACGAACATTTAATGTATAGCCTTCACCAACATCAACCTTAAGCGGAACGGCAAATTCTAAGAACTCACCTGACGCCCAGCCCGTGGTACCGTCGTAATCAACCTTGTACCAACCGCCGTTATATCCTACGACTTCAACTGGAGCACCTGCTGGAATTTCGCCAACTTCATTATTCGCCCAAGTATTCGGATAAGAACGCATATTCAAGTGCGGCTCAGCCGTTGACTCCATCATGACACCATTATACGTATCTAACACCGCATAACGTTCTTCAATTGGAGGTAACGACGTTTCACCTGGCATGTCCTCAAACTCAGGAACATCGAACTGCATCGCATATGAATCAGTTAAATCATATTCAGTAAACATATCATGAATTTCTTCGGCTTGAACTGTAGCCCATTGTGTATGAGTCGCATATTGATGGTCCCCTGGGTCTTCAGGATCCCAGCGCATCTTATACAGTGTATCTTGTCCAATACCAATATAATTTCGGCTAATGTGCTCAGCCCCACCTTCGATTGCTTCAGCAGGGGAGAACCAGCCTTGATCAAACGCATATTTCGCGCCGCCACGAATTGGCTGACTATCAACCGCACCATATCCATACATATTATAAACGATATGGTCGATCCGTTCGTCATCTAAATCGCGAATAATGACGGGTTCTTCTTCACCATCATCATTCTCTTCCATTGGAACTTCACCATTCTCATCAACCCCGACACCTTTTGCTAATGTCGAAGTCCCATTACCGGTTTCATGGAACGCATGAGCAATCAGATAAATCTCATTCACATTATATTCCTTACTCGCGTCAATAAACGCCTGAGCTTCTCCATCTAAAATGCCTTTACCATCTAAAATGTCGTTATTAATTTCATCAGCCGATAAACCGGACTGACCCGATAGAACTAAGAATTGGTAAAATTCACTTGAATCTTGGTCAAAATTTTCCGGATTGGCATAATACTCAACAACCAGCTGACTAGCTATAAAAATTCCAGCCCCATCCACTTTTGGAGTCTTATTCATCTGGATATTAATCATATTTGAAAAACTAATATCATATGATGAAGTTGTGTACTCAGCATCAGGGTCCTTAGCACCATCATCAGAATCATCTGGCACATCAACTAAACCTAACATTCTATTAAGTAAAGCCGACGCTTCACCACGAGTTGTATTATCATTCGGTGCAAAATTCACTTCATCACCAGACGATTTTCCCGCAACTACATCTAACGTCACGAGCTTCTCAATTGATGGCTTGGACCAGGACTGAATCTGACCCACATCATCAAACGTTAATTCAGCATTGTCAGCATCAACACCACTGAACGTTAAAGCATTCATAATCATAACCGACATCTCTTCACGAGAAATCTTAGCATTCGGTTTAAACGAGCCATCATCATAACCATTTACTAGATTATGACTACTTGCAATCGAAACTGTTTCATAATACCAACTGTTCTCACCAACATCGCTAAAGCTTTGAACATTGCTATCATTTAATGATAGATTTAATGAATTCACGATAAAAACAGTGAACTCAGCACGCGTCACTTCACGATCAGGTTTATAAGTACCATCTTCATACCCATTTAAGATACCTTGATCAATTAATTGACGCATATCCCATTCAAAATAGTGACCTGAAACATCATCATGTTCATCAGCAGAAGCGGGAATGGTAAACGAAAACGTTAAAGCGAATATTAAACTAAATAAAAGAGATCGCTTCATTGAATTATGTATCCTCCTCTCACAAATATATGTTGATACATAATAATCTATCAAAAAAAGTCGAGAAAGAATAGATAAATTAGTAGGATATTGTAAAAATTTAAAAGATTCAAAGGCACATCCGATAATATATAGGAAGATAAATATGAATCTTTTGTAAATTTTTAGCCAATATATTAGAAAAATTATTGACATTTAAATTCTATTTGTTAATAATAGTTAAAAGAATATAGAAATTTTCTTGATTTTTCTGCAAAATTTGTAATAGTATTAAGATGGAAATGAAATCAGAATGTAAAAATTCATTGATTTTCCCATTTACTAGTGTTATATTTTTAGTATGAGTTTCATAGAGTCATCAAGAAATACATATGAACTCAGTCAGGTATCAATGAAAACTATAATTTTTACATATTTAAATGTGTTTTTAATTATAGTTTTCAAATATATAAATTTATAGTTTCAAGGAGGAAATGATTAATGGCTAATCTACGTAAGAATAGTCGTAAAGTATTTGCGACATCCGTATCAGCTGCTATGGTAGCTTCTGCAGTTGCTCCTGCAGCAGTATCAGCTGACACACAAGACTTCTCAGACCTTTCATCTAGTGATTACTACTATGACCAAATCATGGCTATGGTAGACGCTGGAGTACTTAACGGTATGGGTAACGGCGAATTCCAACCAGAAGGATCTGTTACTCGTGGTCAAGCAGCTCAAGTAATGATGGGTATGCTAGACTTAGAAGCTAGCGAAGACACTGAGCTTCCTTTCAGTGATGTACCAGAAGATGAATGGTACACTGAAGCAGTAAAAGCAGTATACGAAGCAGAAGTTATGGTTGGTGAGGACGATGAATTCCGTCCTGAAGACAACATGACTCGTGCTGAACTAGCACAATTAATCTATGCTGCATATGACGTTGAAGATGCTGAAGACACTGAGCTTCCATTCGACGACGTTGAAGACACTTGGTATAGTGACGCTCTTAAAGCTCTATATGCACAAGAGCTAATCGCTGGCCAAGATGAGGATACTTTCGCTCCTCAAGAAAACATGAAACGCGGTGACTTTGCACTATTAACTGCAAACACTGACTATGCTTTAGGTAGCAAACTTGAAAAGCCTGAAGGTTATGCACCAGAAGTTGAAGATGTAAGTGCGAATAACCTTAAAACTGTTACAGTTGAATTCACTCAAGACATGAGTGATAACGCTGAAGCAGCTAATCTTGAGAATTACACATTAGAAGATGCAAATGGCGATAAAATCGACCTTGCAGATGTTAAAGTAGATGGCTCAAAAGCTACTTTAGTCCTTGAAGGAAGCGTTGATCAGCAAGATAATGCAACTTTAACTGTTTCTGCTAAATTAGTAGCAGAAAAGACAGAAAAAGAATTCCAATTCTCTGATACTGACATTCCAACAGCTGAAGATGCAGAAGTGATTGGTATCCGCACAGTAAAAGTTACATTCAGTGAACCAATTACAAATGCTGAAGAAAGTGACTTAGAAGATGGATTTGAACTAACTGATGAAGATGGTTCATCTTATAATGTTGATGATGTTATTCTTCAGAATGGTGGAAAAGAAGCACGTGTATCATTCTACTCAGACTTCGAAGAAGGCACTTATGAACTTTCAGTTACAAATGATTTAGAGGACTATGCTAGCTATAGCGTAACTCCAAAAACATTTGAAGTTGATGTTGAACCTGATGAAGAAGCACCTGTATTAGATGACTATAGAAATGCAACTAAATCTCAAATCACTCTAGTCTTTAATGAAGATATTGCATTTGAAGATGAAAATGCGTTAGTTGCTTACCACAGTGACTATTATGAGTCAGAAGACTTCGAAGATGAAGAAAAAGAAGTTGTTCAAAATGACGACTTAGTTGAAGAATTCTATCATACTAACTCAAGTAACCACGCTTCAAAAGTAGAAATCGACGGTAATGAAGTTACTGTTACTTTCGATAAAGAACATGCCCTTCCTAGTGGTTCTGCATATGTTTACGTAGGTGGAGACACAGTTAAAGACCTATGGGATAATGTTCAAGAAGATACAGAAAGAATCACTGCAGGTGTAGAGCTAGATGAAGAAGCTCCAACTGTAGAAGAAGTTGAACAAAAAGAGGATACGCAAGATCAATTCACTATTGAATTCAACGAAAACCTAAATGAAGACTCAGCTGAAGACTTAGATAATTACACGGTCCTTAATAGTGATGATGAAGAAGTTGAATTAGATGATGCTGAATTAAATGGTAAAACAGTAACAATTACTTTTGAAGACGACCAAATTGGCGAATTTACAGTAGTTACTGAGGATATCGAAGATTCAGCAGGAAATGCTACTGCTAATGCTGAGCATGATTTAACAATGAAAAATGTAGCACCATTAGATGTTTCAGAGGACTTCGAGGGTAAGTTCTATCAAACTGATGCAGATGGTAATGTAACTATTACCGTTGACTTTAATCGTCAAATGAATACTGAAGGTAACAATTCAGTTCTTGATTTATCTAAGTACCAAATTGGTGACGTAGTATTAGATGAAATCGATGATGTAAGCATCAAATCAGTTAATAGCGACCAAGGTGTAGAAATCAATTTTGATGATGAAGACTATGAAGATGCTGTTGAAGAAGCTGAAGGCACAGAAATTGATTTCATAGAAAATGAAGGTCCTGTTGAAGTAGAAATTAGTAGAGTTGAAGATGCTGACGGTAACCGTTCTGATTTCACAGATACATTTGAAATCAATAATGGATTAACTAATTCAATTGGTGCTGAATCTGTGAAAGTTGTTGATAATGATACTATTGAGGTAGAATTTACTGATGGCTTAACTGACTTTGACGGTGATGAGTTTGTTGTTGGGTATGAAGGTACTGATGGATTCCAAAAATTAGATTTAAGCAGTGTAACCCAAAACGAACTTAATAAAGTTACTTTCAGATTGGCTGAAGACTTAACTGATGGTCTAAACGAAGTTGAAGCTCCTGATACTGATATCACATTAGAAGTAAGAACTGTAGATCCTTCAGCAGAAACAGATGTATATAAAGCAGTTGAAACTGAGGACACTCACAGTGAATTTGGTACAGGTGTTTTACTTGATGGATCAACAACTGTTGAAGACCACATTGCACCAGAATTAAATACTGATGAAGACGACTATGTCGCAGACAATGTTGTTACTCTAACATTTACTGAAGACTTAGCTCACAATAACACTTTTGCAGAAACTGACCTAGTGCTTATTGATGAAGATGATAACAAACTTGAAGCTGGAACAGATTACGAAGTTGGCACTAGTGATAATACATTAGTAATCACAGTAACTAACGGCTATACTGGTGAGTTAGAAATCTCTGCTGATGGTGCCGAATATATTTACGATGCATCAAGTGTAGCTAACCCTATTTCTGACTTCGATCTAGAAGTTGATTTAGAAGCAGCTCCTGAATAAAACTAAACGAAACGTTACTTCATAAGTTCACTAAGTGAACGAAAGAAGTGAAGAATACACCTCAAGAATGACACTCAAGAATAGATTAAGAATATTGCTCTTTTCAAGTTGCTCATTCTTGGGGTATTCTTTAACTATCGTGACCAAAATTTGGGTGTGAACCCCAAACATGGTAACAGCTCATCTTTTTACCATGCGCCTAATCCTCCTGCATCCAGTGAGGCTCTAACAAGCCGAAGGGGTGAAGTCAGGTGAAGTCGTACTCAGTGAGAGTCTGAGGCGGGGCTCCTTAAAAGATGGCTATGACTAGTAAACGAATCCACGTTGATCCAATATGAGCTAATCAATACTATGGTTTGCTAAGCTAGGAGTTTAGTATTGGTCTCTATACTTGAAATCGTATAGTAGGAAATAGGGAATTAGAGTTGTTAAACTATTTCTTCTCATACTGAAAAGTGGGAGTCTAAGGTCATCAAAACAAGGGATGGTCATGATGGAACGTTTGAAGTCTTATTGGACCGAGATGTGTTAGCATCGACGACGCTAATAAGATGGCAGCGGGTTTGTAGTAGTGACGATTGCTAGCCAATTGAACTTGAGTGGTAACATTCAAGGAGGATAAAACTAGCAGGAGCGAAGGAACCCAGTCAGTAGGTATCTCTTAATTGATTACTTATTTCCCTATAATGAAATCTAATTATATAGGCTTGCGAAATAGCGTAAGCCTTTCCTTTCAACCTGTTGGCGAAATTTGTTGGAAAAGAGAATATATTGTCCTATTGACGGCACGCCGTATGCGATGAAAGTCGCTTGTATGGTGTAGGCTCGAACCGAAAGCCACGAATAAGTGGTATAAGACGAGAATAGCGTAGACCCTGTTGAAGATACAGCTGTATCAGCAACAGCAGTAGATGAAGGACAGACTTTAGATAACTCTACTTTATCTGGTTCATTTGAAGATGGTAATGGTAATCCAGTTGCAGGAACATTAGCATGGACTGATGGTTCACAAACAGTAGATTCAACTTCAGATTTTGAGTGGACATTCACTCCAGATGACACTGATGCTTACAATGTTGTTACAGGAACAACTCAAGTTGTTGCAAATGATGTTACAGCACCGACAGTAAGTTCTGCTTCTGTTACAGGAACATCACTTACTATTACATTCGATGAAGCATTAGCTGGAAGTACTGCGGACGCTGCAGCGTTTAGTGTTAATTCTACAGATGGATCAACACCTGAAACTGTTAATGTACAAGATGCTAGTGTAAACGGTACAGATGTTACATTAACATTGGATACTGCACCTACTGCAGGTTATACAGTTACTGTTGATTACACTGCTACTAGTACAGATGACTTAGAAGATTCTAGTCAAAACGCAGTAGAAAACTTTGCTGAACAAAACGTTACTAATTAAAATTAGTGTCTTAATAAATACTCAGTCAAGATTTTTTCTTGACTGAGTATTATTTTGTCTCAGATATTATTAAGTGTTGTACTGTCCTTTCCCCTTCAAAAAGTCCATCTGTAAATAAAGTTATTAATCTACTAATTTTTCTAAAGTTAAAAAGTGAAAATACAGATAAAAAAATAGAAAAAGTTTGTTGAAGGATAACATTGAAGAGGGTAGAGATAAAAAAGGACATGGCAAAAAAGCCTTTTAAAAGATGAATTCTAAAAGGCAAAGTCATTAGAATCTATTAATGTATGTTCATTCAAGCAACTCTTTTGTATGTATGGTAAAGATCATTCAGCACAGAAGTTGCTTTTACTTTTATCTTTTCCAAATTTGTAGTTATGATATCCTTGAGATAAGGGAAACTCAAGGAGTGAATTAATATGGGGATCATTTTTCTAGCAATTAGCATACTATCAGTTCTAGTTCTATATATATCAGGATACACACTATTATTTTGGGTAGCATTAGTGAATTTAATTCTTCATTTGATTATTGGATTAACAATTCCAAATATCATAGCAATGAATACAATGAAAAAGCATAAAGAAAGGGTGTATAATCTAGAAAAAATAGGAGCAACAGATACACAGGTTTATAAAGTTATAGACGAAGATGTAGAAATTGCAGACGAAGATCGGAATTCTGTTCCTAATTGGATATATATATTTGGGATGTTATCTACAAGCATTAGTGTGATTTTACTAATTATAGGACTGTCTAGGTTGAAGTTGTAATACATGCACTTTCCCAAAGCTAACAGCATCTTAATACATTTTATATAAACACTTGTATAATCATTTGACCTAAAATCGTATCAAGCAGTTAGTGTAATTTTTTATAGAGCTTAAAATACTTAGACATTTACTTCCTTCAGTGAATTTCATCAAATTGTGTCCCATATGAATGATTACATCCTTTTAGAAAGCAAGTTTTATAAAGAATCATCTAAACAATCCTTTTGATCCACTCCTTATTATGATACTCCAAATTCTTGTAGTTCGTAATCTATCCAATCAAAATAAAACCAAATTCATGACAGTTAAAATAGCTTTACCTTTATCACTTTAATAACCTCAATCGATAATAGTATCAAAGTAGTGTGAATTAAAAATTATAATATAATACCCTCATAAACCCTAAACAACCATTACGAATATTGAGGGTTGACAAATGTTATTTTGTGGTTTATTATATATTTAAACCCTAATAATCCCTTAGGGTAAAGGAGGGTATCAAATGAAAGTGTTTCAAATCAAATCTAAACCACATGGTATTGACAGAGAAAATCAGTTTATTCATGATAAGTTCATTTGTATTGGGTGGCCTGGGATTGGAGATTTAACTTATTCAGGTCGTGAAGAAATTAAGGAACAATTACAAAAAAAGTATGGATATGAAGGACAGAAGCTTGGATATTGTTTGGGTGTAGTAAATGCATTTGTTAATACAATGACAGAAGGTGATATCGTATTATTATCTTCTAATAAGAACAACCTAGTACACATAGGAATTGTGGGGCCATATCGTTATGAAGATAAATACGACAATAATGATGATGGAATGTGCCATCAGAGAGATGTTAATTGGGTAAAAGTTGTTGATCAGAATGATTTAAATTCTAAGATCCAAGAATTGCTTAGAAACCGTGGAACAGTAACACAATTTAAATATCCTTATGAAATGTCTGAACTTGAACAATTGTTATATGGACAGAAGGAACGTCAAATAAAGGTGAATGTAAAATTAGAAGAAAAATCTCTTAGAATATTAGAAGAAGCATTGGAATCTGACAATACTGATCACCAAATAAAAGCAGCGATGGCTATATTGCAATACACAAAATAGTGGGTAAATTGGAATGACTAATGAATCCTATACAGGTTTTAAATTATATATATTAAAACTAAGCTATCACATTGTGGTAGCTTAGTTTTGTGAGTGTTAGCATTTTGCTAGACTATTCTTAATAATGTGTGAGAAATTATCAATGTTTATTAGATAGACATTTGATTGAGCACAAGAGAGTATGGTCTGTTATTATCCGAATAAGAAAATTGTTTTGTTTCAAATAATACAGTGGGCTCAATAGTTGCATCAATAGAAACTGATAACCCTATTCCCATTTATTATGTGTAACCTGTCCCATAACATAACCAAAAGCTAATAACTGGAAAGCAAGTATTGAACATAAAAACTTCGTGGCTTATTCAATATATACCTAAGTTAACCTTAATCCCTAGGAAGTAAGGTTAATTTATTTTATAGGAATCTATATACAAGTATACTGATGCACTTGATAAAGGGAGATTCACGAAAATAACAACCCAGTTCTAAAAAAGCAGTATTACTCTTACTCCCATTTTTCATTTAATTCTTGAACTGTTTGATAAAGAATATAAAAAGATGAATGTAAATATTCTAGATCTTCTCCGTATTCTAATGTGTCGATGTTTTTTGACGTTCTAAAAAAATCAGATTCTAATATTGTGGTCAAAACTTCTACATGTTTAGCTTCAAGGTGTGGCATGACTGAAAAAAGCTCTAGTATTTCGTTCCTTATATTGTAAGAAAATCTATTTAGGTGTTTAGCCCAAGGAATAGGTTTAAATGGAAAGTCATCATGGTTACTAATTCTATAAAAAGGAGAATCATTCAAAGGCTCTATTAGACTAAATATGATTTTACAATCATATTCATTTAGATTCCATTTGTCTAAAGATTTTTGTTCTAGAAGAACTTTAGCTATCGCATGTTTCCTAATGTCTATAGGTTTTTGAGGATCTTTTGCGACATCATTTGAATACTCTATCAATTTTTCTACCAAGTGAAAGAAACTATTAACAATAATATCTTTTTTGTGATTAGCGTAAGTATAAATGTGAGTTTTCTCTTGAGATTTAGGAATTTTAGTAACTAATAAGAAAAATATGTATGCAGCTGAAAATGAAAAACTAAACCTATAAAAAATATCTCCTAACTCAAACGCTAAAGGGAAGAACTCTGGTATATTTGCAAGAAATAATCGATACATAAAAACAAACATAATGCAACTATAGAATATATACTTTTGATACTTAATTAATTGTTTCATATATATCACCCTTTCAAAGAATAATTGTATCATTCCACGAGAATATTAACTTGTTTGAGTAACCTATAAAGTGTTGCTCGAAATTATCAGGTAAATTAACGTAACATGTAAAAATAAAATCATAAAAATTATTTATTTACATCTCCTTCCCCACCTATTAGTTTAAGTGGTCGATTATAGTTATGAATAATAATATTGGGAAGGAGAAAGTAACATGCTTTGTGACTATTGCTACAGTGAGAGGTTTGAAGAATTATTTCATTCAAATGAATGGGGAGCACTATTTCATCCAGAATGTATCTTCCGAATGATTGAGGAGGATCCTGACGATATGGATGTGCAATTACTTTATTATGAATGGTTGCAAACATTAAATAATGAAACTGATTGGGGCTGGGGACAGACATATATAACATATGATAGTGCTAAGTTAGATTAAGCTGACAATATGCATTATAGTAGTGGTTATATAATAACTCTTATATAAGCCATACCGAAATGAAACAGTGCCTTTACGAAGTGTCCTTTTTTATTATAATTGATAGTGTAAAGTATTTATTAATAGTCATTTGTTAAACTCCATGAGGCGAGGTGTTTAATATGCATCATAGTCATAATGAAGAAATGAATAGAGAAGCTCAAGAATTCATTGATGAACTCGAGCGACGAAATGCCATTCAACATTTACCTAACAAAGAAAAAGAAATCCTTCGTGCGGTTGAAAGTGTTGATCAATCGATGGCGTTAAAATCTAAGGATTTGAAAGAATATCTTTTACTTAATAACAAAGAAAGCCCAGTAGAAAGGGTTGCTAAGATGTTTAAGTTGAGTCCAAACGAAGTCCAGGACATATTAATATCGGCACAGGAAAAAGTGAATCGCCTATTAGCAAAAAAATAAGTATTAAATTATAATAAACAATCTAATTGTAAAAAGACTTGAAGGATTATGCACTAACCCTTCTGTCTTTTATTTTTTAATTTATTCAGTAGGTTTGTTGCTTGTTTTTTACGTTTTTGTGTTTCGTCATGTAAAACAGTCACTTGCTTGATGGAATTGTCATTGTTCCAATTAATTTCTAGAACATCACCTTCTTTGATTTCATCGGGCAAAGTCTTCACATGGACAATCACTTCGTCACCCTCATTGTCTTGAGGCAACAAAACAGCATATTTATCATCTTCAATTCGGTCTAACGTGTAAATCATATGAATTACTCCACTGTAATTTGATTTTTCATATCTTCAAACCTTGCATCACCGATACCCTTAACATTAATGATTTCTTCAATAGTATCAAATCCATCGTTCGCTTCACGATAGTCAATTATACGCTGAGCAATGGTTGGTCCAACACCTGTAATAGCTTGTAAGGTTTCATAATCAGCTGTATTAATGTTGATTGGGTAACTTACTGAATGGTCTCCATCCTCAGACGGTGGTTCTTCGTTTTGTCCTTCATTGATTTGTGGATCCCATTTTGGAACATTAATATCGTATGAATAGCCATCTGTAGTAAATACAATATCACCTTGAACGGCTGTAGAATATAACTCCACGTTTCTTGATTGAAGTTTTTCAACGACGTTTGAATGTGGGTGACCATACGAATTATCTTCCCCATACGAGAATACAGCATATTCAGGGTCAATTGATTCTATGAATGTATCACTAGAACTGGTGTTACTTCCATGGTGAGCAACTTTATATACATCTGTGTCTTGAAGATTACCTTCTTGAACCATATCTTGTTCGACTTGTGATTCAGCATCCCCCGTAAACGTGAAGGTTGATTCCTTGTAAGTTAATTGGAAAGCAATTGATGAATTATTTAAGTCCTCATCAACATCTCCAACATTGATAAACTCACCACTTAAATTATAATCGTCATTACTTATTAAAGAATCGCCTTCTTCTGGTACAACAAAATTAATGTTTTGTTGATCAATATATTCTAAGTAATCTAGGTATGTTTGAGACGTGTGTGATACACCGCTATCGTAGACAGTACCAATATCAAAGTTTTGTAAAACGTCAACCATACCGCCAATATGATCCGCATGTGCATGTGTCGCTACCACATGGTCTATCGTTGTGATACCAGCCTTTTTAAGGTAAGAAACAATCTTTTCGCCATGTGTTGACGTACTTGCATCAACTAGAATTGTAGAACCATCTGGTGTAATGATTAATGAACTATCACCCTGACCAACATCTAAGAAATGAACTTCTAAATCACCTTGTTTAACCACATCCGGTTTGTCATCCGTCACTGAGCGATAAACAAAGGCTGAAAATTCACCCCGATTGAGCTCTTTATTCGGTTGATAAGTGTTGTCTGGATAACCAGCAGTGATTTGAGCGGTATAAATTTTTTGGACATATTCATAGGTCCAATGATCTGATGGAACATCACTAAATGTAATAGTTGATGTTTCTTCTAAATTGAGTGTATCAGCTAACATTTTAGCCATTTGACCCCGTGTGACCGGATCATCAGGTCTAAAGGTACCGTCAGGAAAACCAGTAATCACATCTAATTCTGCCATTCCCTTAATATATCCAAAAGCATAGTGATCTTGACTAACATCAGGAAAATCAGTAGATTGTAGTTCTCCATCTAACTCTAGTACTTTACCAAGCATAACAGCAGCTTGTGCTCGCGTTACTGTCGCATTATAACGAAACGTTCCATCAGGGAAACCACTAATAATGCCTTCATCTGATAGATAGTTAATCTCTTTACTAAATTGATAGTCTTCAGGGACATCCGGATAACTAGCAGCAGAAGCTGACGTAACCATGGATAGACTGACAACTACCATTATCAAAAATGATATCATTTTCTTCATTTATAGTTCCTCCTCCTTTACAAAATATGTAATAATTATAACAGAAACTCAGGAGAATTGTAATAAACTAGACTAATATAAAACAGTTATATTTTCCCTTTTATTATGGTAATATTTAACCGTAAAGCTAGATTTAAACGCTGAATCTATCAATGCAGTTATTATGATTAACGGAGAAGGTGGGTACGAAAGGGAATAGAAAAATAATGGAATTATAAACCATGAAACACTGAAATTTCCCATTTATAAAAAAGATAGAAGTGTTCTAAAATTATTAAGTAGGTGTACATGGAGCATTTGTTGAAGGAAAATAAAATTTACTTTTCTGACCAAATAAAGTTAATCATTGATAATGCTCTAAATAAATATTCTTGTTACTCGGTATTTTTAGAAGAAAGGACTAACTTTGTATACATCTTGATCTATAAAAACTAAAAAAAGTGAAGGATGGTGATAATAGCATGAAACTTGAAGAATTATTTAGTACTTTATTACAAATTAATAGAGGAAATTCCGTAATTGAAACCGAAGAGGATTGGTTTATTGCTAAAGGAATATATCTCCGTAGGGCACCAGGCAATATTGTAGATGCCTTTTTGGCCTTTAAAGACGGAAAGGTGAAATGGAAATTTGTAAATAAAAGAATTAACTTTCTGTATGAACAAGAAAAAGGAAGGGGATGGACAAATCATAGAGATAATAGAGATATTGGAGACCATAAAATTATTGAAGCTTTTTTAAATGGTGAGAAGATGTATTAACAATTGTTAGATTTATATAGTATTCATACTTCTGCTTTCAAAAAAGTGGATGGTCTTAATAGACTCCATTTTGGATATCCACCCCAAATACTATCGGAACCGAATAGAAAAGCAATATTATCTGCTACAAATGAAGATCATCTCATAAATATTAGTAAAGCATATATTTTTATGTTGGCCACTTATTGCAGCTTGTTCTATTATAACTGTAAATAAACAAGCTCACTTTTTGGAAGAGTATATTATTCCACAATTTCTTTTACAGTGGAGAAAGAAACAGCATATTATGATGGAATATGCTTCTTTGCTGTTAAATCTGGATACAATAATGAAAACTACGTTTTAAGAAAGAATAATGCATTTCCGGTACAAGAGAATAAAATTAAAGGTTTTTGCCGTTATTTAAATCGGAAGTTTACACTAACAAAATCTATTCCGATACAACAATTTATGATTGAATCTTTCTCCAAAGTAGCAGTTGTACCAAGTGGCTGGACGTTGATGCATGGGGTTCCTATCGTAGATGAAAGAGTCATTAATGGTTATGAAATAACATTATTAGATCAGTTGGAAATTGATTTAAATACCCTTGAACATGAGTTTGATTATGTTTTAGAACCATAATAAATGAAATTAGATTCTGTTACAAACAAAGAAGGATGAAGTAATTTTAAATAAGTCAATGTACAGTAATCATTGATGACGCAAATTATAATATGACTGTTATAACAGCAGTTGCTTCTGATGGAACAAAAAATTATACAAGTGGTCTGCAATATTGTAATTGATGGCATAAAAAAGCATTATCTTTAAGGGGGATTTATGTGTTTGAGTGGATGAGAAATCATAGGAAATTGAGCATAGGTGTCATCACACTTTTCCTATTGTTTTTTATAATAATAATGCCTTTTGTACTTAACTGGATATATTATTTGAGAGCACCTTCTGATTTTTAT
This sequence comes from Tenuibacillus multivorans, assembly GCF_900103915.1. Lineage (GTDB taxonomy): Bacteria > Bacillota > Bacilli > Bacillales > Alkalibacillaceae > Tenuibacillus > Tenuibacillus multivorans. The sequence continues at coordinate 514,312 of NZ_FNIG01000001.1, forward strand.
GACGTAGGGTATAAAATATCATCTATACTTGGCTACTATGGTGCTGTATTGACATTCATAGGTACAGTAAGTTTAGGTATTATAACGGTATATCAAAATTATGTGTCACACCAAAAAACAAATGAAATAAATAAATTAACTCTTGAATTACAAAAAAAGAGTATGGCAATGGCAGAGCAGAGATATGAAAAGGAAAAGCTAAATGAAGTCAAGAAAAACACTCCAAAATTTGAAATAAAAAATAAAAGCAGCAATGGACATTATATGAATTTGCAGGCAGAATTAAAAAATGTATCAAATATTATTGTATCTGGGATAAAATCAGTTTCGCTAGATGTATATGATAATACTAGTGCTATTGTAACTACTTCACATGAAGTCAGAAGCAAGGAATCTTCACTTTCACCAGGTGATAAGGCAATTATAGAATTTCATAATGATGAACTTAGATCTAAAAAAGTTGAATCCGGAAGAAAAATAAATGAAAGCTTATTAGATTTAACGATAATATGGAGTTTTCAGTGTGAGGATCAATTTGGCAATACACTCTATTTCAAGGCTGAGTTTCATATTGAGGATAGTAAAAAATTTGTTGATGGTCCTTGGGAAGTGCAAAAAGTTGGTTAATATTTAGATTACAAGGAAGACATATATAAGTGCCTATACTTTGAGATTTTCAAAATGTACAGAGAACAAGTTACCAAGAAATATAGAATATATAAAAGTCAATCTCATATTTCACATGATTTAGGACTGTCGAATATATACGGCATTATATTTTGAGCTATCACTAATTAGTGATAGCTCTATTTTTATTATACAAATAAATATTTATGGTTTAAAAAAGGAAAAAAAGTTAACAATGCTACTAACACTAAAATTTCAGAAATGAGGTAATTAGTTTGGGGTAAAGAGGAAATTTTGGGAAAGCACCTATGAAAAAATACCTAAGGAGAATCGGTTAATTTTAAATGAATATCTATTAAGCTTAAAACTAGCGAATAAAGCTGAATCTACAATCAAAAAGTACCGATCAGTCTTAGAGTGTTTTTTAAGTGGATGTCCAGTACCAATAGATACGTTAACTTCTGATGATATATTGAATTGGCTGAATACATGTTCTAAGGGAAAGAAACCTAGAACAATGGACTTGTATTTATCTACATTATCCTCGTTCTTTCATTTCTGTTTGGCCGAAGATTATGTCGACAATGTTATTATTAAAAATCGGTGGCGACCGAAAATTCCTCACGCATTACCTAAATACCTTAATGAACAAGAATATGCACGTGTGTTATTGGAATCGGAGAAACTACCTCTACGTGATCGAGCCCTAGTTATGTTTTTATTCTCGTCAGGATGCCGAAAGTCAGAAGTATCAAATTTAAACATCCAAGATGTCGATTTGGAGCAAAGAACAGCAAAGGTAATGGGAAAAAACAATAAGATACGCCATGTTCATTTTTCAGAAGAAAGTGCCATCGTCTTAAAAGATTATTTACAAACACGGAAAGGGGAGGCAACCGATCCACTGTTTATGAACAAGTTTGGTAAAAGCCTAAAATCCTCAGGCATCTATAATATAACGACAAAATTAGGGAAAATGGCTGAACTCAGTCAATCTTTACATCCGCATATTTGTCGTCATACCTTTGCAACCAATATGTTAGCCAGGGGAGCTGAACTTGAATTTATTGCCGATGAGATGGGGCATGCCGACTTAAATACCACCCGAGTTTATGCCCGGATACCCACAGAAGATATGAAGATGGTTTATCAAAATATAATGGGGTAGATGTCAATGACAAATCAAACAATCATACAGAGGTTTTTGGATGATCATCATGCTCGTTTTAGTCGTGAAACGAGTCGGAGCTATCAATTATCCCTAAAACAATTCTTTGCAAATTGCTCAAAGGATTATGATGCGGTCAAAGCATCTGATATTCGATCTTGGCTCGCTTCGATGGAGGAACAAGGATTAAAACCGAGAACCATTCATACGAAACTAGTTGGTCTAAAATCCTTCTATCAGTACTGCAAGGAAGAAAATCGATTAAAAAAAGATCCCACTATGACGGTCCATACACCTAAAAAAGACGATGTTCTTCCCTATTATTTGAGTAGACGACAGGTTGCGCTCCTACAAGAGTTAACAAAGAAGAATGTGAGAGACCGGGCAATTGTTGAAGCCTTATATGCCACGGGAGTCCGAATCAGTGAACTATTGAATATTAGGTTAGATGATGTGAAGTGGGAAACGAGACAAATATGGATTCGAAAGGGAAAAGGAAATAAAGAACGTTTTGTGTTGTTTACCCATGACTGCGCGGAGCGCCTAAAAACCTATCTACACCATCGCCAAGATGAGAGTATTTATTTATTCACTAATGGACGAGGTGGGTCGTTAAGTTCGGTGACCACTGAACGTCGTTTTCAAGAATTTGCAAAAGAATTGGGATTTAAAGTCACGCCCCACACGATGCGCCATACCTTTGCAGCCCATTTAGCTGAAAAACAAATGCCTCAAAGTTACATTCAAGAATTACTTGGTCATGTCAATATCAATAGCACACGAATTTATACAAGACTCATGGAACATGCGCGAAAAAAACAATATGATCGCTATCAATAAAAAGGAGATGAAATGATTGGAGAAGTATTGGGAACTGACTCAGGCATTACCAAATGCATTCAACCAAGAGGTGATCCAAGATTTTTTGCTCAGTCTCAAATTAGCGAATTGTAGTAAGCATACTATACTATATTACCGAAGATTTTTAGAACGTTTCTTTAGTGTACAAGAAGAATCCTTTACTCAACTACAACCCGAGCCCATCTTAAAATGGTTCACAACACATGTTAGCCATTTAAAAGAATCAAGTTATAGACATAAATTGGACATTCTATCTTCATTTTATAATTTCTGTATTCAAGAAGAATATCTTGAACAATCCCCCATTAAAAGACGATGGTTTCCCCGTTTACCTAAATCCATACCTAAATATTTAGATAAAGAAGATATTGCTAGAATTCGTCAAGAAAGTGAGAATACACTAAGAAATCAAGTGCTAGTGGAATTCTTCCTCACCACTGGCTGCCGAGTTCGAGAAGTCCATGAACTAAACCGAGAGGATGTAGATTTGGAAAGTCGTACAGCCTGTGTTAGGGGAAAAGGGAGAAAGATTCGTTACGTTCATTTTACAGCTAAGTGTGCCTTACTCCTGGGAAGGTATATGGATACTTGTCCTAAACAGTCACCTGCCTTATTTGTGACCTTAAAGAAAGGCAATCGGTTAAGTATTCGTGGGATTCAAGAAACCATTTATAAAATAGGTAAAAAAGCTGGCTTGTCAACAAAACTGTACCCCCACCGTTTTCGCCATACATTCGCAACTGAACTCTTAAGCAAAGGAGCTGAGCTATCATTTATTGGAGATGAATTAGGGCATGCTGATATCGGAACCACACAGATTTATGCCAGACTCCCACAACGGGAGATTGTTGCTCTTTACCGGAAATTTATGGGATAAATAAGAGGTGAGTTATGAAAGCAATAAACGAAATCGTTCAGAGATTTATAGATGAGTATCGTAACCGATTAGCTCTAACGACAATTGAATATTATGAAATCGCAATCAGACAATTTCTCTCTTATAGTGACAAGGCGTTTGATAAAATAAAAACACGAGATATTCGAAACTGGATGCAATATTTAGAGAGTCGAGCATATAAAATAAGCTCGATTAAATTTAAGTTGTCTGCGTTGCGTTTGTTTTACCAATACTGCTATGAAGAAAAACATGTGTCGAGTAATCCCATTTCGTTACTCAATTTACCCCAAAGAGAAGATCAACTTCCTCACTATTTAGAGTATGATCAATTGACCCAATTAAGGCAACATGTAGAGGGAAACCTGAAACAACGTGCTGTAATAGAGGTGTTGTATGCAACTGGGATTCGCCTTCGAGAGTTAACCGCCATGAAAAAAGACGATATTCTTTGGTCGGAGCGCATGATACGAATCCCTAAAGGGAAAGGTATGAAAGAGCGAATGGTTTTATTTACTCGTACCTGTGCCGAACATTTAAAGGCTTACTTACAAAGCCGACATGATGAGCTACCGTTTGTTTTTTTAGGGTTACATAACAAAGGGGGAATTTCGCCTCGAGGCATTCAATATTGGTTTGAAGAGTATCGTAATACCTTAGAGATTTATATGACGCCTCACACGTTAAGGCATACGTTTGCCTCACACTTAGCCATGAAAGGCATGCCTTTATCAGGGATTCAGGCATTATTAGGTCATGACAGGCCACATAATGTCAAGGTTTATACACGGTTATACCGTCACGCTCAGAAACAGATGTATGATGACTGGATGTGATGGGAAATTAATTTATTGCGCGATAGACTCAATAACCTTAATAGTTAAAATTGATAGAAGTGCTTCAAACCATTGATATGATTGGGTTTTAAGCATTTTTTAGTGTTTATAAATATAAACGGAAAGTGCGAATAACCTTAAACAAGTTGAAGTAGAAATTTCTGGCGACTTTGATTCTGATGAATTAACTAAAACTGGAAACTTTACTTTAGAACTTGAAAATGGCGATGAAGTTAAAGTTGCCTCAGTAACAGTAGTAGACGATAACAATATCGTTTTAAACTTAGAAAAAGCAGTTCCAAACCAAACTGATGCTACACTAACAGTCGACTCTGTACTTGTTGGTGAAGATGAAGAATTCGACTTCGAATTCAAAGACACTTCAATCCCTTCTGTTGAAGGCGCTGAGGTAATTGGTAAAGATACTATCAAAGTTAAATTCTCTGAGCCATTAAATCTTAATGAAGAAGATGGTTTCGATGAATCATACGTAGAAGATGCATTTGATCTTGATGATTACTTTGTAAGTGATGTTACTTACGCTAAAAATAACACTGAAATCAATGTTAAGTTCTACAGCACTCTAACTGAAGGAACTCACACAATTTCAGTCGATAATTCATTAGAAGACTATGCTGGGTATACTGTAGTAGGGGAAGACATCGAATTAGAAGTAGTACCTGATGAAGATGCTCCAGAGGTTGTGGAAACTAAGAATGTAACACCAAACTCTGTAACTCTAGTTTTCGATGAAGATATTGAATTCATCGGTACACCTAATGAAGATGATTTCTATCATACAAACAGCAGTAACTCAGTGAATGAAATCACTCCAGACGATATCAACGGAAATGAATTAACTTTAACTTGGGAAGATGACTATGCTTTACCAAACGGGACAGCTTACATTTATGTAGCTGGTGAAACAATTCAAGACCTTTGGGATAATGAAAATGCACAGCAATTACGAGTTCAAGTTGAAGTAACTGAAGATACTGAAGCTCCAGTCATCGAAGAAGTTGAAGCAGAAGATCAAAGTACTCTTCTAGTAACATTTAATGAAATGTTAGATGAAGACTCTGCAGAAGAAGAAGATAACTATGTGTTATTAGATGAAGATGGTGACGAAGTTGACATCGTCGATTCTGCAACTCGTCAAGGAGACGACGATAATGAAGTAGAATTAGTCCTTGATGAAGATATCTATGGTGAATACACTCTAGTGGTTGATGGTGTAGAAGACAGAGCTGGAAATGCAGTATCAGATGTTTCTACAACATTCACTGTTAATGATGAAACTGCACCAAATTTTGATAACTTTGACGTATATTTATATAATAACCAAGATGTTGACAACGGTGACGATGGTGTAGAAACATTAATTGTTGAGTTCAATGACACAATGGCTGTCGATGGCGATTATTCTGTTGTAGATTTATCTAAGTATAAAATTGGAACTGAATCATTAGAACGTGATGGCGTTGGAATTTCTGCATTTGATCAAAACACTAAAGTAAGAATTGACATTGATGTAGAAGAGGCAGAACTAGATGTGGATCCAAGTTCTGATTCTCTTGAAATTGCTAGAGTAGAAGATGCAGCAGGTCATAAAACTCCAAACTTCTCAGACACAATTGAAATTGAAGAAAGAAACTCATTTGGTGCAGATTCAATTACTGCTACTAAGACTGACGAAATCGAAGTTGTACTAGAAGATAAAGTAACAGACATCGAGCAAGATGATTTCGTACTTGGTGGTAGTGCAGTAGGAAACATCACAATTGATGACATGAATGTAGATAACTCTGGTTCAACTACAGTAGTTACTCTTAAGCTTGATGGAGATTTAGACTATAATGTTAACTCTACAGAAGGAGAAATCACACTCGAAACTGCTAATGAAGATGTAGATGCTACAAATAGTTTAGGTGCAACACTTCTAATAGAAACAACTGATGTATCTGATGGTATTACGCCAGTACTAGCTCAAACTACTGAAGATGTAGATAACGTTCAAGCACATGTTACAACTGATGGAGAATATGTTACAGATGCAAGAATCGAACTAACTTTCTCTGAACCAATTTCAGACAGTTCAGTATCAACTGCTTCATTTGAAGTTGAAGGTTATACTGTAAGTGAAGCTTCAGCTGATGATTCAGGTGTTGTTACATTGAACTTAGATGTTGATGCTGATGATGAAGTGGAAGTTACAGATCTTGCAGATGTTGATGTTGAACAATCAGCTTACATTACTGACAGTGTTGGTAATAAAGTAGTTGATATTTCAACAGAAACCCTAGAAGAAGTAAATGATGAAACTTCTGAATAAAACTAAACGAAACGTTACTTCATAAGTTCATTAGTTGAACGAAAGAAGTGAAGAATACACCTCAAGAATTACGCTCACGACTTAGAACCTGTCTCTATGGAGACGTGATTCTTGGGGTATTCTTTAACTATCGTGTCCAAAATTTGGGTGTGAACCCCAAACATGGTAACAGCTCATCTTTTTACCATGAGCCTAATCCTCCTGCATCCAGTGAGGTCCTAACAGACCGAAGGGGTGAAGTCAGGTGAAGTCGTACTCAGTGAGAGTCTGAGGCGGGGCTCCTTAAAAGATGGCTATGACTAGGTAACGAATCCATGTTGATCCAATATGAGTTAGCCAATATTATGGTTTGCTAAGGCTAGGAGTTTAGTATTGGCCACCATACTTGAAATAGTATAGGTGGGAATAGGGAATTCGGCTGTTAAACTATTTCTTCTCATATTGAAAAGTGGGAGTCTAAGGTCATCAAAACAAGGGATGGTCATGATGGAACGTTTGAAGTCTTATTAGAATAGATGTGTTAGCATCGACGACGCTAATAAGATGGCAGCGGGTTTGTAGTAGTGACGATTGCTAGCCGTTTGAACTTATATGGTGACATATAAGGAGGATAAAACTAGTAGGAGCGAAGAAACCCAGTCAGTAGGTATCTCTAAATGATTACTTATTTCCCTAAAAAATTATAGGCTTGCGTAACGTAAGCCTATTCCTTTCAACCAATTTGCGAAAATTGTTGGAAAAGAGATTATATTGTCCTATTGACGGCACGCCGTATGCGATGAAAGTCGCTTGTATGGTGTAGGCTCGAACCGAAAGCCATAAATAAGTGGTATAAGACGAGAATGGCGATGGTGGAGAAACAACAGATCCTGCATTAACAGGGATTACATTAACAAATCCAGATAAAGTAAATTATACTACAGCTGATACTGATTTAGATTTAACTGGACTAGTAGTAACAGGAAACTA
>NZ_FNIG01000003.1 GCF_900103915.1 Tenuibacillus multivorans
GTTGGTTCATCTTAAAAGCCGTGGCCGTGTCTTGATAAGAAGCGCCCGTTTGTTTCATAAAGTTTAATACATTTAGCTTAAATTGAACAGGGTAAACTGTTTTTGAACGCTTTCTCATTAAACCTTCCTCACCCAAAACCTTATAAGCATTCACCCACCTTCTTACTTGCTCCTGATTGGGAACACCATATTTTTTAGCCAGCGAAGTGGAACCCAATGGACCTTCCAAGTATTCTTTTACAATTTTCATTTTGAACTCTTTACTATATTTTGCCATATAAAAACACCCCAAAAGTTAGATTTTTTACTCTAACTTTTGGGGTGCAGTACCTTCGATGCTCTTTTTAATGTTATATCAATATTTGGTTTTATTATTATCTCACCCAATATTTCGCTATTTCCTCCTTCAATTTAGCTTCCTCAGAACTTACTTCATTTAAAATTTCTTTTAAATTCTTTTCCAGACTTTCTAACTTCATAAGGTCATCACCTGATAAATCAGTATTTGTTACCGTGTTCCAATATTGATGCCAAAAAGAATATTTTACATCTTGATAGTGTCTAGAATCCTCCAAATCCAGACTGTAAGTAAGAACAGTATATTGATCGTACGCATTTAATAAATAGTCCACGCCAGATTGTACTGCATCCCTCGATACTTTGCCATCTATAAAAGAATCTACTTGATTGGTCGTCAATTCTACTTGTTTATAAAAAAGTTCTATTCCAGCCGTCTCAGCATCTTTTCTAGTTAACTTTTTTTGGATTGCTACATCTATGACATAACAAGAAATAATCGTAATGATTAGCAATATGATAACGAATAAGCTTCTCTTTTTCTTCATTTGAACAACTCCATAGGTGTGTTTCATTCCTAGGGTAATTTTAGCATCACTTTCTTATTAATTTAATTTCCAATTTATGGAGTATCAGAGTCCGCATTTTCGATTTTAATTCTTATTAACCATCGAATGAACTTTTTAAGGATAGGTCCCTTTGATATCTCTCAATGGCCAAATCAATTAACTCTTCAATAAGCTCGCTATAAGATACCCCACTAATCTCCCACAATTTTGGATACATGCTTATTTTAGTGAATCCTGGAATAGTATTAATTTCATTGACTATTACATCTTCGTTATGATCTATAAAAACGTCAACCCTGGCCATGCCTTCACAATTTAAGGCTTTGAATGCCTGTATAGCTGTGTGCTGAACTTTATTAGTAATTTCCTTGTTTAATTTAGCGGGAATTTCTAATATTGCCCCTTTTTCATCAATATACTTAGCCTCATATGAATAGAAATCTCCTGTAGGCAGCACTTCTCCAGGTATTGATGATTTTGGATTGTCATTTCCTAAAATTGAGCATTCAATTTCACGACCATTGATAGCCTCTTCAACTATAATCTTATGGTCATATTTAAATGCATCTTCAATACCATCAATAAACTCTATTTCAGTATTAACTTTGCTAACCCCTACTGAAGAACCTTGATTCGCAGGTTTAATAAATAACGGTAACCCTAATTCATAAGTTATTTTTTTAAAATCAATTTTATCTTTTGTTGTTCTAGTAAACGTAAATGACTTTGCAACATTTAATCCCGCGTCAATCAGTAGTCGTTTAGCAATATCCTTATCCATACTTATTGCAGACCCTAAAATACTTGAACCAACAAATGGAATATTGGCCATTCGAAGTAATCCTTGTATACTTCCGTCTTCACCCAATGTTCCATGTAAAATTGGGATGACAACATCTAATTGAGCAAAAGCCTCTGTACTGTTAGTATTCAATAATTGATTTTCATATTCACCTGGTACAAAAGCAACCTTTTCATTTGTTTTATTTAATGCAATTAATTTAGGGTCCTCTTCATTAAGTAAATAATGAGTATGATCATTTAAGTGCCATTTTCCTTCTTTATCAATCCCCATTAAAAACACATCGTATTTTGTTTTATCAATTGCCTCAACAATATTTTTAGCAGATTGTAACGAAACCTCATGTTCAGTAGACTTACCACCGAAAATAATTCCTACTTTTTTCTTCAAAGTCATTTCTCCCTTAAAAAAAATAGTCGATCACAATATGTATATGAAGTTGTTAAATTAGTCATATCGCATTTGATACAGAAATCTCAATTACCAAAAAAGCATTATAGAAACTTCTTCAATTATTCTGCCACCTCCGTAGGGCAGTATGGAAAATATATAGAAATAATTAGAATGAAACAGTATCTCCTTTATTTTATTATACCTTAAAAACTAGTAGATACGGTTATAGTCCTACGAATAAGTTAGTATTTTGAACCACGGGAGTGCAATAAGATTAATCAGATATTGCATCATTCTTTTTAAAATAAATTGTCAAACCATATACAACTCCATAGAAAAGTGACATCAACAATGAATACGACCCGTAACTTAGGTCGAATAATATATTGCCACCAAATACTGGTGTAGTAAAAATTAGATAAAAAGGATGCTGTAATGATGCTATTGAATCTAAAATAATATTATCAAACATAGCGTGTTCAAATTTTGTGATGACGAATACAAGTACACCTGAAATAACTCCTAAAAATGAAAATAATATCAATCTTACTTCCTTTTTTAGAGTACATTAATAGTAAGAACATAAACACTAAAGTTACAATTAAATTGAAAACATCCACATTCAAATCTGGATGCTTTATGGAAGGCATTAAATTTACTGGAAAAGCCAATAAATATGAGCCTATTAAAAATATTAAGAATTTATAATTCATAGTAACCTTCCCTTTTCCGAATCCTTCTTGTTTCACTAAACAGTCCAGTTAGTGAACAGCAGTAGTTAATTTTATGTACCTTATGTATTTATCTTTAATAGACTGTCAGCAAGATTAATATTTTTCTTTAAATAAATAGGTGCCTTTGGATTACTTATAATTTCTTGCGTCGTCATCCAAGTCACTTCGTCAACTTCATCAGGGCTTTTAGCATGAGGTTTACCCGATTGACAGTCACAGAGGAATACGATATCAACAACATTCATCCCAGATTCAGTAACAAAGGAAGAACTATTAACATATCTCAGATTTGAAACAGTAACTCCCACTCCCTCAAAAATCTCACGCTGTAGAGTTCGTTCTAAAATATCATTAGAATTTCCTTCGTATTCTACCTTTCCTCCAACAAGAGAGAGTAAGCCTCCAGCGTGTTCTTCCTTTTCACTTCGCTTTATTACTAACCATTTGCCATTACTAATAATAGCGCCTTCAACGTTAACAATAAACATAAATCATTCTCCTTATAACAGCCGACATTCAGTATAGTTTAGCATCTCTTTTTCTGACATATTCCATAAGCAAGTCATAAAAATCACATATTCTGACCCAATAGCTTAATAGCGCCAATACGCATATTCAAGGGTCCTGTCAGCTCGAGAGCAATTGCTCCTATTGAACATTGCCCTTGTTAGCTTAATATTGGTATTACGTTAATAATAGGTTCTTCATAAGGATGAACATTTTTAATCAGTCTTTTTACTTCTTCAATTCTCTTCATTAAACACCTGAATTCCATTTTACATTCGGTCCCATAGGAAATTTCTCCTTTTGTACCTTTAAAAGGGTTGGCCTCTCCAAAGGGTCTCCAGTATCCTTTTACGACAGAATATGAAACAACATTATCGTAATCACCCACCGTTAAAATACCAATATCATTTAGCTTATTTCTTAACTTTTCTATATATTCTTCTGGTAAAAGCACTTCTCCTTTTACGAATACAAACTCCATTTATTCCCTCAACTCCGTTTTTGTTATTTTACTAATCTGCCCGTCAGCTCAATAGCGATCGCTCTTATTGAACATCGCTCACCATAGCAGCATAAAACCTACTAGTTTTTGTTTTCGTTTTCCTCTAAAATTTTGTCCAGTTTATCTTCAACACGTTTTAATCTATTATTTCTATTTCTAAAAACAAAAATTAGCAAGATAATTCCCGTTATAATAGCCAAAATAATGCAAACCATTATTAACTGAGCAATCATATCACCCGTATTTAAGCTTGCTGTTGCTATTAAATGCAAAATAATCCCCCCCTAAATTTTAATCTCAGTTAATCCATTACGAGCTTAACTGTTTTTACTCTTTCCTTTCACAACTCTGACCCCATTAGTTACACGGAGTTTACTCACAATCATTATCCTCAAAATATTTTCCTTCATTGGGGAATTTTCCTTCTGGAGGTGACCAACCGACTTGGCAAATATTTGTTTCATTTACGACTAAATATGTATAAGTCCAGCCTTGCTCTTTTTCAAATATAACTTCTAAATCATAGGGATTGTATCGTCTTCCAACTTCTCGGCTAATTCCCCATTCTTGATTAGGATATTTACCCTCTAAATACTGATTCAGTTGTTCTGTTTTTACTGAGACCTGATAGTCAACCCAAAAGGGGCGAATTGCAAAGAATAAAAGCAATAGTAAAGTTAAAGAAAAGGCTATAACTAAACTAAGCTTCCTTACTTTACTTGGTAATAATAATGCGATAACAAAAATAACAATAACAAAAAATATTGAAGCTGAGATTTCTATTATGGATATTGGATCCAATAGATTTCCCCCCTCTTAAATCCTTGAACTTTCTTTAACCATGCTTCTTAAGAGCGATTTGCTCCTATTGAACAATCGCCCCCATTCCTTTAAGTACACCTTTCCACAAGAATTTGCTCTATTTTTCCGAAAACCAACGGAGTGCTTTTTGTTCCATCTCACTTACAAATTTCTTTTTTGCTGGACTATATTCACTTGTAGTATGGAAACGTTGAGCCAACTCTTCTTTAAAGCTACTGTACTTAGCTACTTCTTCAGGATGAGACCTTAGATAATCTCGAAAAATTAAATGCCGTTCAATTTCAGGGTTATCGAATTGGTAAAAATGAATATGATGAGTCCTGTTATCCCCACCCTTTCTATATAACCTTCTACCTGTAATACCCCATTCCCCAGCAACATCATATCCAAGTGAATCCATTTGGTTATTGAATAAATCAATCTTATCTATGTTTTTGACGATACACATCATATCAATTACAGGCTTTGCCTTCATTCCCTTAACTGAGGTACTCCCAAATTGCTCACATTTGATAATCTCATCGCCAAAATTTTTTTAAGAAACTCCGCCTCATTCAGAAACATTCTAGACCAATTTTCATTGAAGTCTGTAAGCCTTACTTTCATATTTTTGCATTCCCCCCTTTTTTTAGGATTATATGAAGAAGATAATAATTTCTTATTCAAACACACTACCCATTAACTCAAGAGCAAGCGCACTTATTGAGCAATATCCCCGTTATTCGAATAAATCTTCATCTGTGTATGCATGTGACCAATGATAAGGTTGAACTTCTTCCAATGTTTTAAAAACCAATGAGTCGTCATCATTTATAAGAGAATCTAATGATCGCCTTCTATAGCTACAGTCCCCATTAATTAAACAGGTGGTAATATACTATTCTACTATGAATAATAATGTATAAATAGGAATGGAGGGAATTTTAAGTGCAATTTAAATTAAACCCAACAGTTATTCGTGGTCTTGCAATAGTATTAGGTATTATAGGTTCATTCATTGGGGCTTACCATTGGTGGAATTTTCACATTCCAGAATTTTGGTCATTAAATGAAACAGACCATGTTTCGAGGAAAGCTCACTACAGACAAACTGAAATGGCATATCTTATTCTATTTTTTGTTCCTGCTTGTATTTCTTTTATAGGTTCAATTATTAGAAAATCATATTTGTTATTTATAGCTTTTTTATTAAGCCTACCAGTAGGTGAGTATATAACGATAAAAACTCTTCATTTTCCTCTATATTTGTATCTAACTTCAGCAGTACTATTTTTATTAATTAATATTCAAAAGATCAAATGAGAATTTAAAATAATAAATATTGCAATTATCTTCCCTAAAGATACGCCCACTTTGGTACAAGAAGAATTGCTTTCCCTGAAAAATCATATAGTGTAAAAAAGAACGGATGTACTCCGCCACCATTTCCTCCAATTGTTCCATCACGGTCTAAAAAGAACCCCAATCATTGAAAGCCTCCAATCCCGTTTCCCCTATTGTCTAATCAATGAGAGTTTCAATTTCATCTTCATATTCTTTTAATAATTCGTCGATTAGGGCATCAGCATCTTTAGCATATTGATCTTTGTCAGGTGCATCCTGTATATCACCAAGCATTTCATTTATGTATCCATTTATATAGGCACTTCTTTCTACAGTTCGTTCATGATATTCCTGGTAATATTCTTCTACGTCCATATCAAATCGCTTAGCCTGTTTTTCTGAAAATGCTTTGATTTCGTTTGCTTTCTTTGTATTATTATTTTCAGAAGGATACCGACCGAACACTCCCATTTGTTTTTCCACTTCTTCAGAAACATCCAACCCAATTTCTTTTGCTTCTTGAATAATGACTTCTTCTGTAAGAAATTCATCGATATTCTCTAATAATACTTTATCAGTTGCTTCCGAACGAAAACGTAAATCACCCATCGTAATTTCTTTGCCTCTTACAATTGCCACCACATCTTCATTCTCATATGTCTGATCATTAGAACAGCTAGCTATGATAAGTAAGCTTAAAATGATAAGTAACTTTCTCATACTGTCCCCCAATAAACTATTCAAATTTTCTTTTCTGCAATTACAAAAACATAATCCCCATGATTACTACTGTATCGACTTATGACTTCATCTATTTTATTAGTTCTGATATCTTCTCTTAGCCTTTGACACCCCTCTTCAACCTCTTCCGGTGAGGCTAAATTTGAGAAGGTTGAAATACCAGAACGTACAGTTTCATCTAGATACATTTTGGGATCATATTTTCCACTATATAGGAAAAAATCTTGTAAATCTGGCTGTACTAAGAATGTCTCATGTCCGATAATCCTAAACCCTGCCTCTTTTAGCTTTTTATTAACTAATGAAAAAGTAGGCATTTGTTTGGCAGAATCCTCCATAGCCTTTGGAAAATACTCGTTAAGCCAGTAACAGTTCATTTGTTCAGGTGCCGCTGTAAAAATTACGAATCTTCCTTTTTTAAGGACTCTATAAGCTTCCTGAAATGGCGTTAATAGTTGATCAAAATGGTGGATTGACATGATACAGGCTATTCCGTCAAAAGTATCACGCTCGTAAGGTAATTGGTTTACATTGGCCTGGTCCCATTGAACGGAATTTGATTTCCGCTTTGCTTTATTTAGCATCTCTTGAGATATATCACAACCGGTCATCTCTAACCCTGATTTCTCTAAGGATACTGTATAGTTACCTGTTCCGCATGCGATATCAAGTACTTCATGATGATTAGGTACTTGCAAATGTTTCCTTAATCGTCGTGTAATCTCAGGGTCGGCCTTACGTGTAGTGTCATATGTTAAGCCTATATGATCATATAACGAAAACATGTGATCTCATCCTTTTACTTTATTAAATATGATCGACTCTACTCAGCTATAGTTAATAATTTAATTGATTAGTATTTCAATCTCATCTTCATATTCACTAAACAATTCATCTACTATTTGTTGTGCTTTATCATTCATTTCCTTTACTTCTTCTTCTGTTTCAGGCTTACCATCTAAATGTTCATTGAAGAATTCACTTATGTATATGCTTCTCTTAGCACTTCTCCTAAGATACTCCTTATAATATTCTTGAGCATCCATATCAAATATCTCAGCTTGAGCCTCAACAAATTCTCGCTCTTCCTTGGCTCTTCTATCTTCACCTTCGAATGGAAAGCGAGCAAAAAGTTCTACATGTCCCCTCTATATCATCTTTGGAGACTTCGATTCCCATTTTCTTAGCCTCTTGTATAATTAAAGTATCTTTAATTTTCGATTGAATGACATTCGGTATTTCTTCGTCTTCAACTTCAGAAAAAAAGCGAATGTCACCCACCGTTATTTCTTCTCCTCTTACAATGGCAGCAACGTCATCATGATCATATTCAGTTGTATCTGAACATCCTACTATTAAACTTATGCCTATTAAAATGAAACAACTAATAAATTTTTCAAGAGCTACCATTATAACCTCCATCCTAAACTCAATTAAAAATCAATATAAAAAGGTTGAGTGTTTTCATCTAAACAGTATTCAATTCTCTCTCTAAAATTTTTCCAGGTAACCATATCCAATGCTTGCTTTATTGGAAAAAATCCGACTTCTAAACTCTCAGGGCTTGTCGTTGGTTCTCCCCCGATTGCTTTCCCTAAGAATAGTGTATTACAAATTAATTGCTCTACATTTTGAAAGATTCCACAAAATTTGGTAACCTCTATATCTATTCCTGATTCCTCTTTCGTTTCCCTAATGGCAGCATCCTTCAATGATTCGCCCTCTTCAACTTGTCCACCTGGCATCTCCCATCCCCTACGTGGACCTTTAATCAATAAAATTTCCTTTTTGTTGTTTAACACAATAGCAGCTGCTGATACAATGTGTTTCGGTGTAGTCATATATGTATCCCTCTTTTCTAATCAAGTCTAGTAACTTAATCCTAATGTTAACATAAAATTCCATTGGATATGACTAATTTTATAGATTGCTTGATTGAAAAAATAAATAGGATGCCATTTGCATCCCATAAACTGCATTATTTTTTTTAGTTCTAGACACCAATCTATTAATCTTATTTGAACCACATTTTCTCCGTCACCATTTTCCACGCTTTTATTTCTCCTTATATTCATTTAAAAAATCTTTCTGAAAGGATGTGTTTAGTTCTGCTTGATGGTCCTTCGGCTTTATAAAAGCATCCTTTCCATATTTCTCTTTAATTTTGTCAACAGCTAAATAAAGCTCTTCCTTTTCAGCATCTTTTTCGTAATTAAATAAATCTAACTGCTTAGCCATTTCATCTTTAGGTGTTAAATGCTGTGCGGTTACTCCCAGCAATCTTATGGGCTCTTCATTCCAATGTTGTTGAAATAGCTGCTTAGCGATTGTCACGATTTCATTGGTTGTTTCAACAAATTGGGTTAATTGTTTACTTCGGGTAATCGTTTTCCGATCATGATATCTGATCATAATTTGTATATTTTCGGATACGACTCCTTTTCGGTCCATCCGTGCAGCTACTTTTTCTGACAGCTGCATGAAAACTTTATTAATTTCAGTTTGGTCTGTCATATCGTAAGGTAAAGTCGTTGAATTACCTATACTTTTAAACTCATTAACCGCATCGGGATCAACCGGTCGGTCATCAATCCCATTAGCACGTTGATGTAATCGTTCACCGTTAATACCAAGTAAATTTTTTAATGTCAGAACATCCTTTTGTGCTAAGTTACCAATGGTTTCAATATCAATTTTTCTTAACTTCTCCTCTGTCTTTTGTCCGACGCCATACATCTCACCGATTGGCAGATTCCACAGTTTATCCTTAATCTCACGCTTTCTAAGGACGGTTATGCCTAAGGGTTTCTTCATGTTTGAAGCCATTTTAGCTAAAAATTTGTTTGGTGCAATTCCAATACTGCTAGGTAAATCTAACTCATCAAGAATCCGTTTTTGTATGCTTTTAGCTAATTCAACCGGATTCCGATTACCGACATAGTCGGTCACATCCATATAGCCTTCATCAATGGAAACTGGCTGGACGATTGGCGTAAATTTAGAAAGAATTGAAAACATGCTGCGGGATGCTTCACGATAACGATCAAAATTTGGTTTTAATACAATTAACTCTGGGTAGTGATCATAAGCCTGCCATAAAGGCATGGTGGTCTTCACCCCTTTGGCCCGTGCTTCATAACTACTTGTTACAACAATTCCACGTCGCTCTTCAGGGTTACCAGCAATGGCTACTGGCTTCCCCTTCAGTTCAGGGCGATAAGCCATTTCTACTGAGGCGTAGAAACTATTCATATCCACATGGTATATAATTCTTCCTTTACGTTTCATATGACCACCTACGTAAAAGTGCTTGATGTTAGAGACACCAAGCACTTTTGAATATTATGAGTTCGACGCTTCTACAACAATTGACGTGATAAGCTCAGATACCTTAATGAGTTCATTGACAGGCATACGTTCATCTGTCGTATGAATGTTTTCATAACCGACACAAAGATTGACTGTTGGCACACCTAATCCGGCAAAAATGTTGGCGTCACTTCCGCCACCGCTTTTTTCTAATTGGCTGTCACGACCAATATTTTTCGCCGCGGCTTTGGCGATTTCCACAACTTGATCCCCTTCTTCATGACGGAATCCAGGGTACATGATTTCAACGTCCACTTCCAAGGAACCACCGAGTTCTTTTTCAGCTTCTTGACAAGCTTGTTTTATTTTATCTATTTGCCGATCTAATTTTTCAGGATTTAATGAGCGTGCCTCAGCTAAAATAAACGCTTCATCGCTTACGATATTCGTCGCTTTCCCACCTTCAAAGCGTCCGATATTCGCAGTTGTTTCGTCATCAATACGCCCGAGCGGCATCCTAGCAATGGCTTTTGCCGCTAGCGTAATAGCGGAAATCCCTTTTTCTGGAGCTAAACCGGCATGAGCAGATTTACCACGTGAGGTAATCCATAACTTAGCCTGAGTCGGAGCCGCGACAATAATATTACCGACTTTCCCATTACTATCGACAGCGTAACCGTATTTAGCATCTAACAAATTGGAGTCAAATGCTTTAGCACCAACTAATCCCGACTCTTCACCAACGGTAATAACAAATTGGACATCACCATGTTCCAGATTATTGTCTTTTAATGTTTTAATCGCTTCAAGCATTGATGCAATACCCGCTTTATCATCCGCACCTAAAATTGTTGTCCCATCCGAGACGATATAATCACCTTCAATGGATGGCTTGATTCCATTACCTGGGACAACGGTATCCATGTGGGAAGTAAAATAAATTGGGTCTGCGCCTTTCTTATTACCTTTTAACGTAAACACTAAATTATTAGCGCCATGACCGGTTTCTTCTTTGGCGTTATCTTCTTGAACGCTAAGACCTAGCGCTTTGAATTTCTCTATTAAAACCTTTGAGATGTTTTCTTCATGTTTTGTTTCTGAATCGACTTGTACGAGTTCCATAAATTCATCGATTAAACGTTGCTCATTAATCTGTATCTCTTGCAAATTGTGCACCTCCGATGATTATAAAGGAATGTTACCGTGTTTCTTATTGGGGCGTTCCTCTTTTTTATTTCTTAACATATTTAATCCTTGTGACAATTTAATTCTTGTTTCCCTAGGGTCGATAACATCATCAACCATGCCTAAGCCAGCTGCGACATATGGATTCGCAAATTTTTCGCGGTATTCGCTAATTTTATGTTGTCTCGTTTCCTCTGGATGGTCACTTTCTTTGATGTCTTTAGCGAATATGATATTAGCCGCTCCATCTGGTCCCATCACCGCAATTTCAGCATTTGGCCAAGCAAAGACTAAATCAGCGCCAATTGATTTACTATTTAACGCGACATAAGCACCGCCATATGCTTTTCTCGTGATGACGGTAATTTTCGGAACTGTTGCCTCAGAATAAGCATATAAAATTTTCGCCCCGTGGCGAATAATACCACCATGTTCCTGCTTAACGCCTGGGAAAAAGCCTGTCACATCCTCAAACGTCACAATTGGGATATTAAACGAATCACATAAACGAATAAAACGTGATGCCTTATCACTTGAATCAATATCTAATCCTCCAGCTAAATGCTTCGGTTGGTTACAAACTAAGCCGACATTCTCCCCTTTGATTGTCGCGAATCCAACGACCACATTTTTCGCAAAATCAGGATGGATCTCAAAAAATGAATCTGCATCAACGACTTCTTTAATAATCGTTCGAACATCGTAAGGACGAATAGCATCAAATGGAATTGAATCAGTTAAATCCCCACGAAAATCTTCTTTAAATTGATATTCTGCAGTAGGTGGTTTTTCATCAGCGTTTTGTGGAAGATATTGAAGCAGCTGCTTCACTTGGTCTAATGCTTCCTCTTCCGTCTTAGCCTTTAAATGAGCATTACCACTTTTACGATTATGTACATCCGCCCCACCTAAATCTTCAGATGAGATTTGTTCGCCTGTCACGGTTTCGATTACTTTTGGTCCTGTAATGAACATTTGCGAGGTTTCCTCAACCATGATGACAAAATCCGTAATAGCTGGTGAATAGACTGCCCCACCTGCACATGGACCCATGATAACAGAAATTTGCGGAATAACACCAGAATAAATTGAATTTCGATAAAAGACGTGACCGTACCCGTCGAGTGATGCGACACCTTCTTGAATACGTGCGCCGCCTGAATCATTTAACCCAATAAAAGGTGTTCCATTTTTAGCAGCCAAATCCATGACAGCGGCAATCTTTTTACCGTGCATTTCACCTAACGCTCCACCGTAAACGGTGAAGTCTTGCGCAAATAAGTATATGGGCCTCTGATTAATTGTACCATATCCCGTGACGACGCCTTCACCAGGTACTTCTTTTCCATTCATACCAAAATCGGTCACGCGATGTTCAATAAAAGGATTTAACTCGACAAATGATCCTTCATCTAGTAAATACTCAATTCGTTCACGCGCGGTCATTTTCCCTTTATCGCGTTGTTTTTGAATCTTTTCATCGCCACCGCCTAGTTCAACTTTGCGGCGTTTATCGTAGAGTTCGTTAATTTTATCATAAATATCCATTTAAGCATCCTCCTGTTTCTGCTGACATAGTTCGAATAGTACGCCATTTGCTGCCTTTGGATGTAAAAATGCGACCTGGCTTTCGTGAGCGCCTTCTTTTGGTTGCTCGTGAATTAGACGAATTCCCTGTTCTTTTAAAGAGTCGAGTCTTGCTTTTATATCATTAACATCAAGTGCTACATGATGGATTCCTTCGCCCTTTTTAGCAATGAATTTCGCAATAGGTGAATCATCATTTAACGGTTCAAGCAGCTCGATAGCACTTTCACCAATATTAAAAAACGCAACACGAACCTGTTCAGATGGCACTTCCTCAATCCCTTTTAAGGTGAGGTTTAATGCATCGCGGTAAAACGGGATCATGTCATCTAAACTATTAACAGCTATTCCAATATGAGCAATCTTGTTCATACCTGCTCACCTCGTATTAAACCTTGTATATATTGGGCTAATTCCGTCGTTTTTGTCCCAGAAGTAAAAATCTTATGAATACCTTTTTCTTCTAAAAAGCTAATATCCTCCTCTGGGATGACACCTCCACCAATAACCGGAATATCATCTGCCCCTCTATTTTTTAATTCTTCAACAACTTTCGGAAATAAGGCTTTATGTCCACCAGATAATGAAGACAAACCAACGACATCAACATCCTCTTGAATCGCGGCTTGTGCAATTTGTGGTGCAGATTGTCGCAGCCCTGTATAAATAACTTCCATTCCATGATCTCTTAAGGCTTGCGCAATAACTAAAGCACCGCGATCATGGCCGTCTAGTCCTGGTTTCGCGATTAATACCCTAATCTTTTGTTCCATCTCTTTTACCTCCAATGACTTTAAGCTCCAGTGTATTCTCCAAATTCATCGCGTAGTATGTTACAAATTTCGCCCACTGTGGCATATGCTTTAACGGATTCTAAAATATATGGCATGACGTTAGTCTCTGGATTTTTTGCCGCTTCTCGTAACTGATTCAAGATATCATCAACAACAGCTTGATTTCGTTTCTCACGCGCTTGTTGCACTTGCTTCACTTGATCCTTCTCAAGCTGTTCATCAACTTTTAACAAGTCTGCATTTAATTCTTCATCGATTTGAAATTCATTTAAACCCACGATAATATCGTCTTTTGATTCAATTTTTTTCTGGGCTTCATAAGCTGCCTGATGGATTTCGCGTTGCATATATCCATCTTCAACTGCTTGAACCGCACCGCCCATTTCTTCGATTCGATCCAAATAAGACCATACCTCTTGTTCAATTCGATCTGTCATCTCTTCGACGTAATAAGAACCAGCTAATGGGTCAACTGTATCGGCTACGCCACTTTCATGAGCGATAATCTGTTGTGTTCTTAACGCTATTCGAGCTGATTCCTCAGTTGGTAAAGCTAGAGCTTCATCACGTGAGTTGGTGTGTAAACTCTGCGTCCCACCCATGACAGCTGATAAAGCTTGTAGTGCTACTCGCACAATATTATTATCTGGCTGTTGCGCCGTTAATGTTGAACCACCTGTTTGAGTATGAAAACGTAAACGTAAGCTTTTTTCGTTTTCAGCACCATATTTTTCTTTCATTAAGTGTGCCCAAATTCGTCTAGCGGCACGGAATTTTGCCGCTTCTTCAAAGAAATTATTATGCGCATTAAAGAAGAAGGCTAATCGAGGTGCGAATTGATCAACTTTTAAACCGCTTTCAATAGCCGCGTCAACATAAGCCATGCCATTCGCTAATGTAAAGGCCACCTCTTGAACAGCCGTCGAGCCAGCTTCACGGATGTGATAACCCGAAATACTAATGGTATTAAACTTTGGTACGTCTTCTGCACAGTACTCAAAAATATTGGTAATCAAACGCATCGATGGCTTAGGTGGATAAATATAAGTCCCACGTGCGATATATTCTTTTAATATATCATTTTGAATCGTTCCCGTAATGTTTTCTTTTGGTACGCCTTGCTTCTCCGCAACTGCTATATACATGCATAGTAAAACAGATGCAGGAGCGTTAATCGTCATCGACGTACTAACTTTGTCGAGCGGAATAAGATCTAATAAGATTTCCATATCCTCTAATGAATCAATTGCGACACCGACTTTCCCAACTTCTCCTTCTGCCATTGGATCATCAGAGTCATATCCTATTTGTGTCGGCAAATCAAAAGCAACAGATAGACCTGTTTGACCTTGGTCTAATAAATATCTAAAACGCTGATTTGTTTCTTTTGCTGAACCAAAACCAGCATATTGACGCATCGTCCAAAAACGGCTGCGATACATGCCAGGTTGAATTCCACGTGTATAAGGATACTGTCCTGGAAACCCTAACTTTTCCATATATTCATCATGTAAAGCCTCATGTTGAGGTAAATACATCGGGTCAATTTCTAAATCGGATTTGTTAACAAATGTCTCTTTTCTTTCAGGAAAACGTACTTGAGTTTTTTTCATTTTTTCCTGCCACTGCTTTTGGGCCGTATTAAAATCATTCCCCATTCCTGACAAGCTCCCTTCGAAAATAATTCACAGTTCATTTGCTATTTTATGTTTTTTAAGAAAATTCTCTCCTATTACTATTTTAAAGGAAAGATTAATCTTGTCCAATCAAACTTTTTCTTTTACAATAATTAATAGTGTTATTGTAAGGGAGGAATCCGTCGTGTCAAAAAATCAAAAGAAAAAGCAGTCTCAAGCTCCTTTTTCAACGCCAAAAAGAAAACGCAATAAAATGACAACCATTGTCATTTGGTTAATGATTATCGCCATGTTATTATCTGTCTTTACATTCTCAGCTGCGATGTTTATATAATGATGAAAAAAGGTATGAGTGCCGTTCACTCATACCTTTTTATCTACTAGAAATCCCGCTTCGCCTAATGCTTCTTCCGCTTCATCTAATAAGTCTTCAGATTGGGCCACAATCGTATGTAAATGAATCCCATCCGTCAATTCAAGTAGTAAAGAAGCGCTTGATGATTCTATTTGATCGATGAAGCGTTCAACTTCTTTTCGATTAGATATTCTAAGCTGTGCTTTAAATTCGCCATAAACTGGATGATCAACCGTGACATCTTTCACAAACACACCGTGGTCCACTAAAATATTTAATTCCTCTGCTGTATTCTCTGGCGTATGGTAGCACGCAATCGTTCGCTCTATACCCGATTCTTGTTGTTGATCTGACATATAAATATAGCCTTGGCTGGTTGCTAAAATTGGCTCATTTTTCGCTTTTAATAATGCCATATCACCGACAATGACCTGTCGACTGACACCAACACGCACAGATATGTCTCGACCTGAAATTGGCTCTTTCGCTTCCATTAATAATTGAAGGATATAATGGCGTCGTTCATCAGCTGTCATCTTATGCTTCGTCACATGATCAACCTCCTTCTACACTAACATTAATCGCTTTTTTATAATTAAAGGTCATATTAATTAAAAATCTAGCAAGGTCCTCGACGTCTTGAACGGTTGTTTCTTTTCCAAATGACACTCTAAAAAAGGCCTTCGCTTTCTCTGGTCTCACTGATAATGCTTTTAATGTATTCGGTATTTGATTATATTTTACATCACATGCACTGCCAGTTGAAATTGCAAAGCCTTGTCGATTACATTCTAGCATAACCCATTGACCTTCAACACCGTGAATACCCATTCCTATCACTGATGCCATCTGATGATGTGACCTCGCCTCATACACCGTTAAAGATTGTTTAATGGGTTTAAGCTCCTGTAAGAATATTTCTCTTAATTCTTTCATTCTAACACTTTCTTCTTGCATACGTTCAGTGGCTTCATGTGCCGCAACCGTAAATGAAGCAATACTCGGTAAATCCATCGTGTTACCTTTAAGTAGTAAATATTCAAAACTATGTTGATCAATATCTTTCATATAAAGAAAACCGATGCCTTTAGGTCCATAGATTTTATGACTAGATACCGATAAACTATCAGCCTGTTCGATCACATGGCTAATTTCCATTTTTCCAAAGCTTTGAACACAATCTACGTGTAAACCGACATCGTGCTTACGACATATTTGTGCCACTTCCTCAATCGGTTGAATCGCTCCAATCTCTCCATTTATATGCTGAACACTTATGACTGTGGTATCCTGTCTAATCATGGATTCTAATTGTTCAACATCAATCTGCGCGTTTTCGTTAAATGGTAAATAACTAATCTCATATCCATCTAATTCCAAAGTATGGCACAACTGCTGAATGGAATTATGCTCCGCCATTGAAATCATAATATGTTTCCCTGTTCGTTTGGATAATAGTTGTTTAATGCCTAATATATTCGCTTCTGTTCCACCGTTTGTAAAATAAATATTCTCAGGCTTACCTCCAATAATTTGTGATAAATGATATTTACATTGCGAGAGTAATTGATCGGCTTCAGCACCGTAGTCATGTAAGCTGTTGGCATTACCAAAATATTTTTTAGCGGTATTTTCAAAAGCCTCAATAGCACCAGTACTCATTGGTGTTGTTGCAGCATAATCAAAATATCTCATTCGTCAATTCATCCCTTTAGTTTATTTAAAAAAAGAAGCACTCCTCTTGTCATTCATTAAATTATATGTAAATATATATGTCAAGACACATGTTAATTTAGGAGGTTGACATGATCGATTCAGATGTCATTATCATCGGTAGTGGTTTAGCGGCATTGCAATTGGCATCTAAACTTAAACCCGAGTTAAGCGTTACCGTCTTAACGAAACATTCAATAAAAACGAGTAATTCAAATCAAGCACAAGGTGGTATTGCAGCTGTAATAGATGCAAACGATCACACTGATTTACATACAGAAGATACATTAAAGGCTGGAAGGTATTTTAATAACCCTAAAGTCGTACAAAACATGACGAATATGGCGCCATCGATTATCGAGGAATTAAACCAGCAAGGATGTGCATTTGATTTAGACGAAAATGGACATATCGCACTTGGTCAAGAAGGGGCACACAGTCATCGAAGAATTATTCATGCCGGCGGTGATCAAACAGGACGCTTTGTCGTTGATACACTCATAAACCAATTATCGTCAAATATTCAAATCGTGGAAAATGCATTTGTTTATGAAATGTTAACGACGGACAATACCTGCTACGGTGTTAAGTTTAAAGATTTTTGTGAAAAAAATCACATACTTTACGGGAAACATATTGTTCTAGCTACTGGCGGCTGTGGTCAAATATTCCGTTTAACCTCTAATGGTGAAGGTATGACAGGCGATGGCGTCATGCTTGCCTATTTAGCCGGTGCTGAGGTGTCTGATTTAGAATTTATCCAATTTCATCCGACCCTCCTTTATGTGAATAACCAAAGCCGTGGATTAATTTCCGAGGCGGTTAGAGGTGAAGGTGCGACCTTAGTAACGGAATCAAGAAAACGAATAATGGAAGATGTTCACCCTTTAAATGACTTAGCACCGCGTCATATCGTTGCTCAAACGATTTATCAGTATTTAAATCGTGGCCAATCTGTATATCTTGATATTGCCATGATTGATCAGTTTAAACAACGTTTTCCGACGATTGCCATGCTTTGCGAGAGACACGGCATTAATTTAAATGATGGATTAATACCTGTTGCACCAGGTGCACATTTCATGATGGGAGGCATTACGGCATCGATCGATGGTTCAACCTCTGTTAAAGGATTATATGCAATAGGTGAAGTAACAAATACCGGTTTTCATGGGGCAAACCGTTTAGCGAGCAATTCATTATTGGAAGGATTAGTCATGGGTAAGCTTTTAGCTCAAAAGCTTAATCACGATAAATCTGAAGATGAGAACTTAAGTATAGTTTCGGAAAAGAACGCTACATCTTCTGACTCTATGAATCTACCAAGTTTAGATGAGCTGAGAACTTCGATGATGAATTATGTCGGTATTGTAAGAGATGAAAAACAACTATTATCACAGCTCAATTGGTTCTATCAACTTCATGTTGAGCGCTATTTAAATGATGATTTAGGTCAATTTAATCGAAAAGAAATTGAACGGATTTTAACTTACAACCTGTCCTTACTAATTACCAAATCAGCTTTAGCTAGAAAAGAAAGTCGCGGAGCACACCACCGAGCGGATTATGCTTTTGAACATGAAGATTATCTTAGTCAGCATTTTACTTATCAATATAATCAAGAAAGAAGGGCTAATGATGAACCGATTACAACTTAAAAAACAGTTAGAGCACTTTTTCATTGAAGACCTGGGGTATCGTGATTTAACAACGGATTCCATCTTTGACAATCGCTTGGGAGAAGTTAAATTCATCTCAAAGTCTGACAGTTATTTTTGTGGTCAAGATGTGATCAAAACAGGCTTTCATACAATGAATCCACAAATTGAAGTCCAATTATCTGTCCAAGACGGTGATCCCATTAATCAAGGGCAAACACTTGCTCATGCCAAAGGTCCAATTAAAGACTTGTTACAGGCTGAGCGGGTGGTCTTAAATTTAGTTCAGCGTATGAGTGGGATTACCACCAAAACTAAAATTGCTGTTCAGCTTTTGAATAGTCAGCATACGAAAATAAGTGATACTCGAAAGACAACGCCTGGTTTACGAATGCTTGAGAAATATGCCGTGACACAAGGTGGTGGTATCAATCATCGGTTTAGATTAGACGATGCCGTCATGATCAAAGACAATCATATCAATTTTTGTGGGTCCATTTCCGAGGCAGTAAAAAAAGTCCGAGAAAATGTTGGCCATATGGTTAAGATTGAGGTTGAAGCCGAAAATGAACCACAAGTTAAAGAAGCGATTGAAGCAGAAGTTGACTGTATTTTATTAGACAATATGGATCCAAATGATTTACCGAACTTGCTTCAACTGATCCCGGAATCAATCCTAACTGAAGCATCAGGAGGTATTTCATTAGAAGATCTACCTAAGTACACTAATCTAGATTTAGATGTTATTTCCCTTGGCTGCTTAACGCACCAAATTGAAGCTTTGGATATAAGTGTTGAAGTTAACCTTTAAACTTTACAAAATGGGGGTTTTTAAAATGAATTTGTTAGAAAAAATGGAAAGCTCCATCTCATCGATTCCTGATAAGTATAAGAGCATGAGTGAGAATGAACTTAAGAGTTTGGTTCAGTCCATTAAAAATGAACTCGGGGATGACCTATTCATTCCGGGGCATCACTATCAAAAAGATGAAGTGATTCAGTTTGCGGATGCAAGAGGTGACTCTCTACAGCTAGCCCAGCTGTCTTCTGAAACAAGTGCCAAATATATCGTATTTTGTGGTGTTCATTTTATGGCTGAGACCGCCGATATCCTCTCAACTGATGAACAATCGGTCTATTTACCAGATTTACGTGCAGGCTGTTCGATGGCAGACATGGCCGATATGCAGCAAACAGAAGTCGCATGGGATCAATTAACTGAGCTTTTAGGCGATACCATTTTACCGATGACTTATGTCAATTCAACGGCAGCCATCAAATCCTTTGTCGGTCAAAACGGCGGCACAACTGTCACGTCGTCAAACGCAAAACGTGTGATGGAATGGGCTTTCACTCAAAAACAACGCCTTCTCTTCTTACCAGATCAGCATCTCGGACGTAATACAGCTTATGAACTAGGCATGCCATTAGATGAAATGGCTGTCTGGGATCCCATTCTAGAAAAACTATTTTATGATTGTCCATTAGAGGATATTAAGGTGATTCTCTGGAAAGGCCATTGTTCTGTTCATGAAAACTTTACGGAATACAATGTTCACCAGGCTAGGGAGCAGCACCCGGACATGAGAATCATCGTTCATCCAGAATGTCGCCGCGAGGTTGTTGAACTTTCAGATGATAGTGGTTCAACGAAGTCAATAATTGACACCATTGAACAAGCGCCTAGTGGATCTAAATGGGCGATTGGAACAGAAATGAATCTCGTTAAACGAATCATACAAGAAAATCCCGATAAAGAGATCATTTCCTTAAATCCACATATGTGCCCGTGCTTAACGATGAACCGGATTGATTTACCACACCTAGCATGGAGCTTAGATGCAATTAGAAACCATCAACCGATTAATGAGATCATTGTTGATGAAGACACTGCTCACTGGGCCCGTACAGCGCTAAACCGAATGCTTAGTCTTTAAGCAGAGGTGGATAGAGGTACCATTAGGTGTACCTCTATTTTGTTTTAACCTAACGTTATCAAGTAGTAAAAGGCAGGTATAATAAAAGCTAAAGCAAAACATATTATAGCTGCCATTTTTGACTGATTAGTTACACGTTCATCACCTTTTTGCAGGTTCTCAATAAATGTAAGAGTGTAGTAAAAACATAGAATGGTAAGTAAAACTGATACAATAACAACTATATTCATAATTAGATCCTCTCCCAGTATTCCTCTACCAATTGTAATATTATCTAGTTAATTCTAGCAAAACTGTTTCTATTGTATTTAACTGTTTTTTCATAAAACTAGCTCTTACTATAATTCAACAAATGCATATCACTGATTTCGAAAGTCCACTCATCACTTTTAACAAGTTTATCCATTATGAGTCTATAATGAACTTGTTGTCCATACAGTTTCCCACCATCTCCGCTTCCACGAACAAAACCTATTCTTTCTCCGTTGTCGTTGTAAGATTGTAGAGTTACAGTATTTGCATGACTATTATTATCGCTCAAACGAAAAAGGCTGAGCATTGTACCACCTTCTGGATTAAAGTTACCATCGAATTCAATAATTACAAATATTTCATTTTCCTTTTCTCTTAATTCCGTAAGATAAACTTCAGTATCTTCAATCCGGGTTATTTTTTGTGGTTCATTAATTCCGTTTAATATTTCATCGGTTTTCAATGTGAATACTATATTACCTTGATAAGGAATAGTTTTAGCTTGAAAGCCATCTGGATTTTTCCGTATATATAAAATATCCTTTTCATCGTCACTTATTGTTGAGCAGGCACTTGCTATTAATAAGATTGATAAAATAATTATAGTCCGCTTCAATACTTTCACCCCAACTAACTCACATCAGTTTTTCTCATAGAACTCAAACCTTTATAAGTTTTGACATATAGTACTCATCTACATATTCACCGTCTATAAGTAAAGAATCTCTCTTTATTCCCTCAGTTTCAAATCCAACTCTATTATAAAGAGCTATACCAGGTTCGTTTCGAGTTACGACAGTTAATTCTAAACGATGGACAAAATGTTTTTTTGCCCATTCTTCTAGATATTCAAATAATTTAAATCCTACTCCTTGTCCCCTGTATTCCTTTAAGATTCCGATAACAATATACACAGAGTGTTTATTACGATTTGAATTACCACCGATGGCCATTAAATAACCAACTATTTCATTGTTATTATTTTCAGCTACAAGTATTGTAGAGTTATTGCTATCCCCTAAGTTTTTTATCATTTTACGTTGGTCTTCGAGCTGTATTTTTCTTTCACCAGTCTCCCAGAGCATGTATGAAGAGCTTGCTTCAACTTGTACGGATAAATCGATAAAATTTTCTGCATCCGAAGTTTTTATTTCTCTAATATTCAATAAAATCTCTCCTATTTCCCCTAATATTGACTTTGTAATATTCCTCTGATTAGATAAAGATCCATTTAATTCAGAATTGGAAATTTTCCTTCATAACGAACAAATTGAAATTATCCTCTTTTATCACTATGGAAATGATAATTTTTCCTTTTTTAAAGAAATGAACATGCCCCATTTGATTAACTTTCAACTCTTGCCATCCCCAATTTTCTAGTTCCTGAAAATACTCTTGTGGGCGATAAAGTCCATTTTCCCCACCTATATTTTCTAAATTATACTTCTTACCTTTTTTAATATTGGGATTATTAATATTGACATCATTTGCTTGTGCATGAACTGGCACAGGGATATCACTTTGGATTGTTGATTCTTTAAAGCCGTCATTGGCATCATAAGAAGGCGTATATCCGATTAGACACAGTAGACTTAATATGAATAATCCCACTTTTATTAAGTTCATATTTAATCTCCCTCAAACCAATTATCAAATCTATGACACCTGTTGTTAAATCTAATAATAGTCCTTTAAAATCTCTTGCAAGAACTAATATCTATATTGCAGAAAATACTTTGTGATTACGGTTATTTGGTTCCATTATTTTTTCGCTTTAATTATTAAAAACATTGGTCTTCGCAGTTCATTTTTCATTCCAGGGTCATGGTTTAACATCTCTTCTGAAGGGATAGGTTCCTCGACTGCTTGAATACTAAAACCCGCTTCAAGTAAGTCATTTATATATGTGGAAATCGTGCGATGATATTTTATAACATGATCAGCTAGAAATGTAGTTCTCTAATTACGGCATGAAATGTATCTTCATTAGCCTCCACAGTACCTTTGGGAATCTGAATTCCAGCTTTGGGATTTGAATGCAGGAAAACTAATACTTGAGGCTTCCCTTCAAAAACTCTTGTAACATAACCATAGACTTTCTTAATTGTACGCAATCGTTTCCTCCTCAACTCTTAACCCTTTCAGCTAGATTAACGATTTCCAAACAAATTGATTGAACTTCCTTGGAGCTTTTTATGTCAAAAAAATAATCCGCTTCATCTTCAATCTGATGATTAATCTCACTATCATGAGACTCAACCTGTTACCGTTTCAGCACTTCTTCAAAAGATGAAGTACTCCTTAAGATTGATGTACTACGTATCATCTAATAATGAATTAGTTTTGGGTTTACCTCGGTTTATTTGATACTAAGAATGATACTCAACACACTTCTATACTAACATAAAATTCCAACAACAAACGATCTGTAATCATAATATTCTGAACGAATTTATAACTCTGTAATAAGCCTTTAATTACTAACCTCTTTTAGTCTTTAACTGATTTTAATTCGAAGTTTAGTCTAAGCCTTTACACCATAGTTTTCTGGGATAATCTCTTAAACATTAATCCATAAATAAATGCACTCGCCAAAGCACATAAAAGAATGAACCCAAAAACCCATAATGGTGACAAAGATGCTGATAGGATGACAGTAATAGGTGCAATAAATCGCCCAATTGAAAACTGAAGATCAGATGCTCCAAAATATTGACCTCTCGCATTCTTAGGTGCATATTTACTTACAAAATTTTGGACTACTGGAGCATGGATTATTTCTCCTAATGTTAAAATGATAGTCATTCCAAACAATAACCAGGCACTTGTCGTTAATCCAACTAAAAACATACCCAAACCAGATAAACAAGCAGCCAGTATAAGTGTATTTCGGTCATTCCATTTTTCAAATATCTTTGTAATCGGAATAATACAAAGTACAAATAAAAGCCCATTCAATCCAATCATCCATCCAAATACTTGCTCACTGGTAAGCTTAATTGACCATTCTCCAATTGCTAACAATGGTTGTGTAGTCACGAAGTTATGAACGTATACTGCCAAATAAAGATCTAATTGCATAATAGAAATTGTAATTAAAATACCTCCAAAAATATATAGGAAAAATACTTTATCACGCAAAATTTCAAAATAGCTAATCCACTGTTCTTTTAAAACTTTCACGATTGAATGATCAATTTCCTTTTCTCGCTCTCTTTCAGGCATTGTTTCCCTAACTATTAACAAGATAGTTATCGAGTATAGTAACGTAACAAAAGTACAGGTCCATAGTAATTCGCTTCGATAATGAAAAAATAAGACTGCACCAACTATTGGACCAAAGACTGCACCGATGTTATTGGCTGATGCAAACGTAGCAAAGACACCCCTTCTCTTTTCATCAGGTACTAAATCAGCCACCATTGCCGTGCTCGCTGGCCCATAGAATGATTTCCCTAAACTAATTCCAAGAAATGCAAAATAATCAACCCAATGAGAAACAGAAAGAGCGAACAGTGCAAAAAATACAGCTTGCATGAATGAACCGATAAGCATAATCGTTCGTCTTCCATATTGATCCGAAATATAGCCACTGATCATACCTCCAAAAATACTAATAATGGACGGAGCCGTCATCATGATTCCTGCTTCAGCTGACCCTATAGCTTCACTAAAGTAAATCGTAATAAAAGGAAAATACATCCAAAATAGCATATTAAATAGAGTTTCTCCAATAAGCCTAATTTTTAAATTAATATCCCATGAAAACCATTGCAAGAATTTCTATCCCCTTTCACCTGAGAATCCTAACTAGATATTCTTACAATAATTTAATTTTTCAAAAAAATATAGACTTATATTTAATCATCAGTTATACTAATATTATGGATGTCAGCCAATATATGGCTCTAATTTAACTGCTCCAAACACCGAACATAGGTTCTGGGTTTTCTATTGCTAAATCATAAATGATCTCCTCTATTCCAAATTTGGTTAGAGGAGTTTTTAGTTTAGGTTATTGCTTTTTAATAGCTAATGAATAAGTTTCATCTTGTTATTTATTACTACAAAAAAAGACGAATCCTTTTTGAATCCGCCTTAATACATCATATATCACTTTTTTTATAAGAACGTTTTAAAATCAAATATTGCTCGATTTCATTAAGTAACATATATAAATTCGCTCGCTCTTCAAATGCTATCCGTTCAGTTGGAAGTTCTTCTTTATTGAACTGTTGCCGTATCTGATTTAATTCTTCTAAATACTTAACAGCCGTATTTTTCGGTTGAACATTTTCTGATAAATCTTCAAATAACTCACCGATGTACTCATATTCATCTCTACTTGCTTGAATGCGACTAATTAAAGGTAACATTCTTTCAAGGATTTCAAATTGTTTTTGCCGCATGTGAAAATAGTGATGATAAGGGTGATGACTTCTTAATAAATGGTTTTCAACATCTCGAGAGGCCAGTTCATTTGCTTGATCCAGCAATTGAGCTACTTTTGTTAATTCAGCCCCAGTCCATGAATGATCTCCAGTTTTTAAGAAGTGGCCAATTTCCTTTAATATAATTGAAAAGTTTTTCTCAACCTCTTTTTGAACATCTTCTAAATTGGACTCTAAGCTTGGCATATATAAATTAAGAATTAGTGCTACACCTAATCCAACTATTAATAGAACAATCTCGTTAATAATAAGATCAAGTGTTATTTGGTTTGATCCATAAACATGAAGGATGATAACCGAGCTTGTCACAACACCTTCAGTAATTTTTAATTTAACCGTAATCGGAATAAATATGATTAAAACGATACCAACAGCGATTGGCATATAACCAAGGGTTTCAAAAACAATACCTGAAACAGCAATTCCGATGATACAGGCAGCAAAGCGATACCAGGCATTTAATATTGACTTTCTTCTCGTCACCTTAATACATAAAATCGTTAAAATCGCAGCTGAAATAAAATTATCTAACCCGATCAGTTGTGCAATGAATATTGATATAGGTGCACCAATGGCTGTCTTAATCGTTCGTGAACCAATTCGAAACATACGGCAAAGCCTCTTTCACAATATTATTTATTTTTACTATAGCCTATATGGTCATTATGGCAAACAAAAAAGGTGGTTAAAACCACCTTTATCTAAAATTAATATTCTTCACAGTATTCATCAAATAATGATTGTAGTTGTTGAACAACTTCCATTGGTGTTGAGCTTTCAATTTCATGACGTTCAACCATCTTTTGAATTTTTCCATCTTTCATTAACGCAAATGATGGTGAAGATGGTGGATATCCTTCAAAGTATTCTCTAGCTCTTTCTGTAGCTTCACGATCTTGTCCAGCGAAAACTGTAACTAAATGATCTGGGCGATGGTCATGATGTACAGAATTAGAAGCTGCAGGTCGTGCTACTCCACCTGCACAACCACAAGTTGAATTGACCATAACAAGCGTTGTACCTTTTCTATCAAACGCTTCTTCTACCTCTTCAGGTGTCGTTAGATTTTCAAAACCAGCTTCGTTAATTTCCGTTCTTGCCTGGTTCACAAAATCTTGCATATAAATGTTAAAATCCATGTCAATTTTAGCCCCTTTTTTATAAAAAGATTTAAGTATTTATTATTATCCTATCAATAATTAGGCTTTCTTTCAATTATATTGCAACCAACAAGGCCAGCATCGTTTCCTATTATTAGGCGTGATGCAGCCAAAAAACGCCCTAAATTGTAAGTAAATTAGGACGTTTCTAAAGCTAATCATTAATTTAATATACTGATGTATTCTCTTGCGACATATTCTCTAGTATCTCTTTAACTCGTTTTAAGAAATTGCCGCAGACTAATCCATCTAAAATACGATGGTCAAGTGATAAACATAAATTAACGATATCACGTGCAGCAAACATACCATTCATGTAAACAGGCTTTTTCACAATTGATTCTACTTGTAAAATAGCCGCTTGTGGATGGTTAATCACACCCATTGACTGAACGGAACCAAATGAACCGGTGTTATTTACCGTAAACGTGCCGCCCTGCATATCATCATTCGTTAATTTTCCAGCTCTTGCTTTATTAGCTAAATCAACGATGTCTTTAGCGATGCCTTTAACACTCTTTTCGTCTGCATGTTTGATGACAGGTACAAACAGTTGATTGTCGTTGGCAACCGCAATCGATAGGTTAATATCCTTCTTCTGAATAATTTTATCTTCTGCCCAAGTACTGTTTAGCTCTGGGAACTCTTTAAGTGCTTGTGCAACAGCTTTAACGAAGAAGGCGAAATATGTTAAGGAAAAGCCTTCTTTACGTTTAAAATCGTCCTTTAATTCATCACGTAGGTTGACAAGATCGGTAACATCAACCTCTACCATCATCCAGGCGTGAGGTATTTCTGTTGTCGATTTCACCATATTTTGAGCAATAGCTTTTCTCACACCTGTAACCGGGATTTCAACATCCCCAGCTTCAGTCGTCGGCATTTCAGCTGGTGCTTTTGGCTGTGGTGATGCCACCTCAGGTTGAGCAGCTTTTAGTGTTTCTGCGGCTTTTGCTTCTCCTGCTTGTGGAATTTGACTAGAATCAATGATCTTCTCTAGATCTTTACGTGTTATGCGTCCGCCTCGACCTGACCCTTCAACTTGATTAAGGTCAATATCATGCTCCTGCGCTAAACGTAAAACGGCAGGTGAATAACGCTTTTTCATCGATTGATCTTTCGCTTCTGAAGTTTCTTTTTGTTGGTCATCTGTCGTCGTTTCAGTTGAGGCTTCACTAGCTTCGTCACGATCTCCGCCTTCAACTTCGATGTAACAGATTAATTCTCCGACTTCAATCGTGTCGCCTTCTTGGGCCACAAGCTCCGTAATTTTCCCTGTATATGAGGACGGAACTTCAGCGTTAACTTTATCCGTCATAACTTCAGCAATGGGATCATATTTATTCACTTGATCACCAACACCTACGAGCCAGGAACTAATCGTACCTTCAGTTACACTTTCTCCTAGCTGTGGCATCGTGATTTTTTCTACACTCATCTATTTTTCAACCTCCTTTTCTTATCGATTAAAATTCAGCTAAATCACGCATCGCTTCTTCAACTTTATCTGGGTTAACCATAAAGAATTTTTCCATTGTAGGTGCATACGGCATCGCTGGTATATCAGGGCCTGCTAATCGTTGTACAGGTGCATCAAGGTCAAATAAACAATGCTCAGATATAATTGCAGCTACCTCGCTCATGATACTTCCTTCTTTATTGTCTTCAGTAATTAATAGGACCTTACCTGTTTTCTTAGCTGCTTCTATAATGGCCTCTTGATCTAATGGATATACCGTTCTTAAATCTAGTATATGAGCAGACATTCCTTCTTCTTCTAATTTTTCAGCAGCTTGAAGGGCAAAATTAACACATAAGCCGTAAGTAATAACTGTAATGTCGTCCCCTTCATGCTTAACATCTGCTTTACCAATTGGTAATACATAATCATCTTCTGGTACTTCATCTTTAATTAAACGATAAGCACGTTTATGCTCAAAGAATAAAACGGGATCCTCATCGCGAATGGCTGCTTTTAGTAAACCCTTAGCATCATACGGGTTAGATGGCATCACAATTTTTAGTCCTGGCTGATTCGCAAAAACGGCTTCAACGGATTGAGAGTGATAAAGCGCTCCATGTACACCCCCACCATATGGTGCACGAATTGTAATTGGACAGTTCCAATCATTATTCGAGCGGTACCGAACACGAGCTGCTTCAGATATAATTTGGTTTACAGCTGGCATAATGAAATCTGCGAATTGCATTTCCGCAATTGGACGCATTCCATACATCGCTGCACCGATTCCGACACCGGCAATGGCTGATTCAGCAAGCGGTGTATCAATGACACGCTCTTCACCAAACTGATCATATAAACCATCCGTTGCTTTAAAGACTCCACCTTTTTTACCAACGTCTTCCCCTAAAACAAACACTTTCTCATCACGTTCCATCTCTTCTTTCATGGCTTGTGTAACGGCTTGAATATAAGACATTACTGGCATCGTTTATTCCCCTCCTTCTTCCGCATACACATGCTTTAACGCAGACTCAGCTTCAGCATATGGTGCATTTTCTGCATATTCAGTTGCATCATTGATTTCTTTATCAATGTCTTTAATGATTTCTTCTTCTTGCTCTTCTGTAAGAACTTTACTACCTTTTAAATAATCGGAAAAAAAGTTAACACAGTCATCTTGCTTCATTTTTTCAATTTCCTCTTGATCACGATAAGCTGTATGATCATCATCACTTGAGTGTGCTGTTAAACGGTTTGTGAGTGCCTCAATTAACGTTGGCCCCTCACCATTTACGGCACGCTCTCTCGCTTCTTTCATAACTTTATAGACCTCTAGTGGATCATTTCCATTAACTTGGTAGCCTGGCATGCCATAGCTTTGACCACGATCAGCAACCGTTTCAGATGCCACCTGACGATCTAATGGAACCGAAATGGCATATTTATTGTTTTCAACCATTGTAATGACTGGTAGCTTGTGAACACCAGCAAAGTTTAGACCTTCGTGAAAATCACCTTGGTTAGAAGAGCCTTCACCTAATGTGACAAACGAAACAAAATCTTTCTTTTCCATTTTTCCTGCTAAGGCTACGCCGACTGCGTGTGGTAATTGAGTTGTCACCGGTGAAGAACCTGTCAAAATACGATTCTTCTTCTGTCCAAAGTGACTCGGCATCTGACGACCACCTGAGTTCGGATCTTCAGCCTTTGCAAAAGCGGATAAAAATAGCTCTCTTGTCGTCATACCAAAGGCTAGGACGACTCCCATGTCACGATAATAGGGTGCTATATAATCTTCGGTACGGTTTAGAGCAAAGGCTGCTCCAATTTGTGCAGCCTCCTGTCCCTGACACGAGATAACAAATGGAATTTTCCCCGCGCGGTTAAGTAACCACATTCTTTCATCAATTTTACGTGCGAGTAACATCGTGCGGTACATTTCAATTACCTGTTCATCAGCTAAACCTAGTTCCTGATGACGATTTTTCGCCATAATTCTACCTCCCCTTGTTATTATCCATGAATTTGTTTTCCGTCGACTGCTAAAGCCGCTTCACCTACAACCTCGGATAAGGTTGGATGTGGGTGGATAGATTGCGCAATTTCCCACGGTGTCGCATCTAACACTTGAGCCAATCCTGCTTCTGAAATCATATCCGTTACGTGAGGACCAACCATATGAACGCCTAATAGGTCCTCAGAACTTTTATCTGCTATAACTTTTACAAATCCGTCTGTTTCACCGTGCACTAGAGCCTTCCCAACTGCTTGGAACGGGAACTTGCCAACTTTAACATTATAGCCTTGATCCTTAGCTTGAGCTTCGGTTAACCCTACACTAGACACTTCAGGATTTGAGTAAATACATGTTGGGATATGGTCATAATTGATTGGCATTGGATCTTCATTCGCTAAATGTTCAACCGCAACCATACCCTCATGTGAAGCAACATGAGCTAGCTGCATACCGCCAATGACATCACCAATGGCATAAATATGTGATTCTTTTGTTTGATAAAACTCATTCGTTTTAATGGCACCATTTTCAACCACAATATCGGTATTTTCCAGCCCGATATTATCAACATTAGGAGCACGGCCAACTGAAACGAGCATTTGATCAGCCTTGTATGTTTGTTTCTCACCTTTTAATTCGGCTTGAATCTCAACATTTCCTTCTTTTTTGAGCGTATCTGGCATGACTTTAGCACCCGTAACAAACTGAATGCCTTTTTTCTTTAGAAGCCTTTCTACTTCTTTAGAAACGGCTTCATCTTCTGTAGGTAAAATACGATTCAAATACTCTAATACGGTTACCTCAACCCCAAAATCAGCTAGCATCGATGCCCACTCAATACCAATAACACCGCCACCGACTATAATGATTGAATCTGGAAGTGTTTCCATGTCTAGTGCGTGGTCAGATGACATAACGAAGTCACCGTCTAACTCTAGACCTGGTAATGATTTTGGTTTTGAGCCTGTTGCAATAAGGACGTTTTTAGGAATAATCATGGTATTTTCCTCACCATCATCACGCTCAACCGAAATAGTCCCAGCTGTCGGTGAAAAAATACTTGGCCCTAATATACGACCAAAGCCTTCGAAAACGTCAATCTTTCCTTTTTTCATTAAACCTTTAACACCTTGATGGAGTTGGTTTATGATTCCTTGCTTTCTTTCCTGGACTTTAACAAAATTCAATGATGTATTTTCTGTTGTTATACCATACTGCTCAGCTTCTTTTGTTTGTTTGAAAACTTCTGCGCTGCGAAGTAAAGATTTCGAAGGGATACATCCGTTATGTAAGCAAGTGCCACCAAGCTTTCCTTTTTCAACAATGGCTACTTTAAGTCCCAGTTGACTGGCTCGGATGGCTGCCACATAACCGCCTGTTCCTCCCCCTAGAACAACGAGATCATATTCTAAGGCCATGAATCAATCTCCTCTCTATTCCTTTTTTATAACGCTAATACATTAACAATCCAGTCTAACAACCTTGACGAAGAACTAGTTTCGTCTAGAGATAATGTTGTGTTCATTTCTTAAAAATGTATTTCTCGAGCGGTTCACACTCTCGATGCGTTCTTCTGCCATACGATCTGCAGCCTGATCGGTTGGAATGTTATCTCGTTTAGAAATTTCAAAGATTTTACCTAAACTATCATAAATTTGTTCAATTTGTTTATATGCACGATCTTTATTGTAACCATTTAATTCATCAGCCACATTGATCACACCACCAGAGTTAATGACATAATCTGGTGCAAAAACAATACCTAATTCATTTAATTTTTCACCATGACGTGGTTCAGCTAATTGGTTATTCGCTGAGCCTGCGATAGCTTTTGCTTTTAATTGCGGAATGGTCTCATCATTAATGGTTGCACCTAAGGCACATGGTGCATAAATGTCACAGTCAACACTATATATATCATCAGGATCGACTGCTTTAGCTCCAAAGTCCTCCATAGCTCGTTTAACAGCTTCTTTATTAATGTCTGTTACAATTAATTTCGCACCCTCTTCGTGGAGATACTTACACGTATTATAAGCAACATTACCGACACCTTGAACAGCGACCGTCTTACCTTCTAGTGAATCACTGCCAAAAGCTTCTTTGGCTGTAGCTTTCATGCCTAAATAAACACCATAAGCTGTTGCTGGAGATGGGTTACCTGATGAACCGAATTCCGGTGAAATACCTGTTACAAAATCTGTTTCCGTGTAAATCGTGTCCATATCATGTACCGTCGTACCCACATCTTCTGCAGTAATATAACGACCGTTTAATCCTTGGATATAACGACCAAATGCTCTAAACATCTCTGGGTTCTTATCCTTTTTCGGATCCCCAATGATAACCGTTTTACCGCCACCTAAATTTAATCCAGCTGCTGCGTTTTTATAGGTCATTCCTTTTGCTAGACGTAAAGCGTCAACAACGGCATCTTCCTCTGAATCGTAGGTCCACATACGCGTACCACCTAAGGCTGGTCCTAACGTTGTATCGTGGATGGCTATGATTGCTTTTAAGCCTGAGTTTTCGTCATGACAAAAGACAACCTGTTCGTAATCGTGCTCCCCTAAATACTTAAATAATTCCATTTTTTATTCCTCCCTAAATTTCAAGATGATCATACTGTATAATTTTACTCTCAGCCGTATTTGGCGCGAGAGGCTAATATACTGGCTTCAACCTACTCTATAAATTTTACCTCTACTCATTATTTCTGAGATTGTCATGTGTCTTTGCCTAGGTTATATTTATTCATCTTATAATAAAGATTCCTGATCGAAATCTTTAGTTGTTTAGCTGTTTTGGATTTGATGAAATTGTTTTTTTCTAATGTTTCAATTAGAAGTTGTTTCTCAAATTCATCTAGCGCTGCCTGTAATGAAATAACTTCATCATCGTATGAACCATTCATGATGTCTAAATCATCAAACGATGTCTTTCTTAAAGGTGGCAGATGCTTTCCTCTAATGATTTCATCCTGAATTTCCATGTTGATCATAGCGCGGCCGATAATGTTATCAAGCTCTCTTACATTACCGGGATAGTTGTATTTCCTTAACTTCTCTAAGGCTTCATCGGATATGGTTTCGACACTTCGACCATAGTTTTCATTTAACTGACTGATTAAATAATGAACTAACGGATAAA
Source organism: Tenuibacillus multivorans (assembly GCF_900103915.1). Lineage (GTDB taxonomy): Bacteria > Bacillota > Bacilli > Bacillales > Alkalibacillaceae > Tenuibacillus > Tenuibacillus multivorans. The sequence goes on from NZ_FNIG01000003.1 coordinate 33,361, forward strand.
GGTCCTCCATTCGCTCTCTTAAAGGTGGAATGTTAATTGGAAATTTACTTAATCGGTAATATAAATCTTCGCGAAATTCACCGGACATAATAGCTCGTTCCAAATTGACATTCGTTGCAGCGATAATTCGAACATCTACGTAAATAGGTTCAGAACCTCCAACACGTATAATGGTTTGATCTTCAAGAACGCGTAATATCTTAGCTTGGAGGTCTTTTGATAAGTCGCCAATTTCATCTAGAAAAATACTTCCTTGATGTGCTTCTTCAAAATAACCGATTTGTTGCTCAGGTGAGCCTCTTTCATCTCCGAATAATAATCGATCTAACACCTCTTCATCGAAAGCAGCGCAATTAACCCGAATAAATTTCATATGTTGACGCTTACTTTCATTATGAATGGCATGAGCAATTAACTCTTTCCCTGTTCCAGATTCTCCCCGCAACAATACCGTCGTTGGTGTTCTCGCTCCGAGCTTAGCTTGTTCTAAGGCTAGTATCATATCAGTTGATTTAGCTACGATGTCATCAAAGGTATACTTCGCTTCAAGGTCACGAATGATTTGTCGCGCTCGTTTTAGCTCAGAAGTTAACGACTCAATCTCAGATAAATCATGTATGACACCGACACTTCCTTTAAGTTTGCCGTCCACAATAATCGGTGCGACATTAACTAATACGTCTCGTTTATGCGGTCCTACCTTCATTCGTGCTCCGCGCACTGCTTGCCTTGTTTGTAGTACCTTCATGTGCATACTCTCGCCCTCAGATATATCAGCTGTTGCTGGTTTACCGATGACATCTTTCTCAGATAAACCCGTGATTTTCGTATACGCGGGGTTAATCATGATCCCTTTACCCGATTCATCTACAACTGATATAGCTTCTTCACTTGATTGGATAATTGCTTCGAGCATGACTTGAATATCTTTTAAGTTTGTAATTTCTTCGGCTAAGCTGACGACGTCTGTAATATCCTTAAAAACAGCAAAAGCACCTAATGCTTCACCAGAATCACTGATTAATGGAATCCTTGTCGTAATGATTTTTTTGCCATTATTCAATGTTAGACGTTGATTAACTTCCTGCTCCCGGGTTTCAAAAATTTTAGGGAGCTTCGAATCAGGTATAATATCTAAAACTTTTCGCAGAATCATCTTCTCAACGGGAAATTCTAGAATTTTACTGGCCGATTCATTTGCCATCGTAATCGTTTCATTAGGATCAATAACGATTAAACCATCATGAATAGAATTCAGTACCATATCACGCTTTTTGGTGTTCTTTTGAATCTGTTCCAGTAGACACTCCTTCTCATTTAACAGTTCAAACATCACATGAGCTACTGTCCCAGGAATTAGTACACAGTGTTTTGGTTTAATCGCCATCAAATCATGGAAAACTTCCTGATCCCCAGTCGTTTCCACTAAGATATCTATTGAATCATCAATAGCTTGACGATAATTGCGATAAGTATGTATGTTTAATGATTGCGCTATTTTAATACCAGGTGCATGTGAATCAATATCTGCAACACCAGTTATATTCAGCATTTCAGCTTGATCAAACAACTTTAATATCGCGCTTCCACCATTACCTGCTCCAACAATTATAACATTTTGCATACTTTACACCTACACCCTGCAATTTTTTGCACACTTCCATCATAATGAAAGCGCTTTATTTTTGCAAGTTTTTTTCATTTTTTATTAATACGATTAATGATATACTACTTAAGGATTAAGGAAGAGATAAGGTCGTGTTAGAAATGCTTCGATTGATTGCTTTTTTAATGTTATTACTCCCAGGTATACTAGCCGTTTATGGCATCAAACTGATACGGGATTCGTTCTTTGGCTTAGTAAATCCGGTGTTTATCAATGTGATAATTCAATTTTTGGCTGGATTTATTTTTACGGGCATGGGAATTGGATTTATTGGCGGCTTTTTATTACATCGAGATCGGAAGAAAAATAAAACAAAAGGACGATTTACCGATAAAAAATAACCTGACTCTTAATTTGAGCCAGGTTATTTTCGTTTATTGTTGTTGATTTAAAATGTTACCTGCTAAAGCATAAAGAACAATGGTTGAAGCTAAATGAGATGAGAAATCGTTTTGGTCTTGAATAGGATAGATTTCTACTAAATCCATTCCACTGACGCCTTTTTTAGTAAACGAGTGAACAAGCTCAACTAATTCATATGATGTCAAACCATTGCCGTCAACTGGGCCTGCAGGGTTAAACGCAAAGTCTAACACATCACTACAAATCGAAAGATATACGGCCTCTGTTCCTTCACTAGCTTGAGCATAAGCGCGATCTGCCATCTCTTGAATGTTTCCGGATTGTCTAATTTCACGAGATGTGATGGTTGTCGCACCAGCTTCTTTCGCATAACGGCCACTCTCAGGCTTATTACGCGGCCCGTGAATTCCCATATGGACAATACTCTCATTACGAACAGCTTCCGTTTCGTATAATCGAGCAAATGGGGTAGAACGTGCATATTTATCCCCTTCATGGTGTTGCATATTATCGTAGTGTGCATCCAAATGAATAATACCAACCTTTCCGTCAACACGATCACTTAAAGCTTTGACGATTGGATAAGTAATGCCGTGATCACCACCAAAGGCAACAGGGAACTTCCCTGTATCCCACACTTTACCAGAGAAGCCTTCAATTCGTTTCATTGTCTCAATCACATCAGCTGGGACAACATCAACATCACCTAAATCACCTAACTTGTAATGCTCGAAAACATCGATGTCATTTAACTCAGGGAGATAACCACTATAGCGAGCAGAGCTTAAACGAATAACTTTAGGACCTAATTCTGCTCCCGTATAATCTCCCCATGTTACAGCGCCTTCCCAAGGTACGCCGTAGATTAAGACATCTTTTTCATCTAAATCCTTCGAGTCAAAAGTTACTTTTTTGCTACTAAGAAAACAAGGGGTGTTTCCATAAATTTTATCTGTCATGTTATACCTCCTCTTTACTGTCATAACAAAGAGGCTTGGGCATTCCCCAAACCTCTCTAAATAATTTTAGTCTATACCTATTTTTCTTCTTTAACAACCTTTTCGTATTCCTCAATAATATCCTCTGAAGGTTTCCGATCCATTAAACTAAAAATGACAATCGCGATAGATGAAAGAAGGAACCCGGGAACGAGTTCATATAATATTCCAGCTAACGTCTCGTTAAATCCCCAAACGAATACCGTAATACCACCGACAAGCATGCCTGCTAAAACGCCATTTCGAGTTGCTCTTTTCCAGAATAACGAGAATAAAACAGCGGGTCCAAACGTTGCACCAAATCCAGCCCAAGCGTAAGATACGAGTTCAAGAACTGAACTTTCTTCACCCCAGGCTAACCCCAATGCGATAAGAGCAATGACCATAACCGAAACACGTCCGATCCAAACTAATTCACTTTCGGATGCTTCTTTTCGGAAAAACTTACGGTAAAAGTCTTCAGTTAAGGCACTCGAGGATACAAGTAATTGAGAGTCAACCGTACTCATGATCGCGGCTAATACTGCTGCTAATAAAACGCCAGCAATCCATGGGTTATATGTCATTTCGACTAGAACGATGAATACTTGCTCTGGATCAGACAATGGTTCTGCAATGGTAACGGAACCCAACATACCAACAAGTAAGGAACCGTAAAGTGGGATAGCAACCCCCATTGTCATCGCAATCAACCGAGCTTTACGAATTTCCTTGCGATCACGAATCGCCATGAATCGGGCTAAAATATGTGGTTGTCCAAAATAACCTAATCCCCATGCTAATGCAGAAATGATGCCTAGAAAACCAATTGCACCAGCTGATTCCCAAAAGATTCCTTTCTCATGGTCATAACTAGTCCCTTCAAAAGCATCGGTTAAGCTTGAATTTACTGACGCTAGCTCATCAAATAATGCGCCAAAACCACCTATTTCATATAGACCATATATAGCTGTTACTGCTAAAGCTAAAAACATCAAGAATCCTTGTATAAAATCAGTCCAACTAACAGCTAAAAATCCTCCAAGGAATGTATATCCGACAATAACAGTCGCACCAATAAGTAATGCTGTATGATATTCAAAACCAAACGTTCCTTCAAACAATTTTGCTCCTGCTACTAACCCAGAGGCAGTATAAAATAGGAAGAAAATTAAAATAAATGCTGCAGCGATAATTCTTAGTAAATTCGAACGATCACGAAAGCGATTTTCAAAAAACTCTGGTAATGTAATGGCATCATTAGAGTATTCTGTGTAAACGCGTAAACGTCTCGCCACATATTGCCAATTTACCATGGCACCGATTGCTAAACCGACTGCAATCCATAAACTCCATTGCCCAAAACCAGCAGCATATGCCGCACCGGGTAATCCGAGTAACAGCCAACCGCTAAAATCACTAGCCTGTGCAGAAAACGCTGTGACCCAGCTGTTTAATTTACGGCCACCTAGGATATAATCGGAGAGAGTATTCGTCATGCGGTAAGTAATAAAACCGATAACAATCAACATAACTAAATATAATATAAACGTTAAGTAAGTCGGGTTGATATCCATTATTCTTCTTCTCTCCCCTCTTTAATAAAAGTAATGATTGCCCAAACCACTAATAGCGGTATCGGAACAAAGAACCAAAACCAGGTTCCAGCTGTAATTGACAAAATCTCCATACTTGTCCGTCCCCCTTAAGAATTAGATTTAATACTATTGTCTGATAAATAAGATAAATATAGCAAGTATTAAAATTCGGATAGTTCGATAAAGTCATGATAGAGCATTTGTACAGCTCGATTAATATCAGTTTCTTGCATCCCAAACATCATAGATACATCAGAAGATCCTTGGTTAATCATTTCGATGTTAACGCCAGCTTTTGCAATAGCCGTTGTCGCAATAGCTGCAACATTCACACGACTGCTCATCCCCTCGCCAACAATCATAATGATTCCAAGTCCATGGGATATTGAAATAGTATCAACCTGCAACTCTTCTTTTATACGCTTAATGACCCTTTGTTCCTTACCTTTATTTAATTGATCAGAACGCACAATAACCGACATACTATCAATACCAGATGGTGCATGTTCAAATGAAATATCTTCTTCGACTAGTATGTTTAATAAACCTTTACCAAAACCAAGTTCTCGGTTCATCAAATATTTACCGACATAAATACTTGAGAATCCTTTGTCACTAGCTATACCGACAATTGGTCCATTATGATGCTGTTTTTCTGCTGAAATCATCGTTCCCGGCTTTTGTGGTTCATTCGTATTTTTAATACAAACTGGAATGTTTTGGTTAAACGCAGGAATTAAGGCTTCATCGTGAAACACTGAAAAACCAGCATACGATAACTCACGCATTTCCCTATATGTTAACGACTTAATTTCCTTTGGATCATCGATAATAGTTGGATTAACACAATAAACTGAACTTACATCCGTAAAGTTCTCGTATAACTCAGCATCAATACCCGCTGCAATGATTGAACCGGTGATATCAGATCCACCTCTAGGAAATGTCATTAAAACCCCTTTTTCTGTATACCCATAAAACCCTGGTATCACTATGATGCCTTCTCTTTTTCTCAATTGATAAATTTTTTCGTAACTCATATCAAGAATTTGAGCTTCACCTGGCTCATCGCTGACAAAAATACCTGCATCCCTTGGGTTCACATATGATGCTTTCAATCCTATTTTGTTTAAATAAGCACTCAATACACGTGCTAAAGAATCTTCACCCATAGCTTTTAATGAATCCTTTAGATTTGATTCTTCTTTCGTATCGTTTAATAGTCGTTTCGTTTCATCCTTAATTCGCTGAACAACCTCACCGTTTAATTCTAAATCCTGTGTAATCGATAAAAATCGATCCGTAATTTTATTTAATATCTCATCAATCTCTTGTCCACTTGTATATTTTTCTCCAAGCTGAATAAATAAATCCGTAACTTTAATATCATCTTCAAATCGTTTCCCAGGGGCAGAGACAACAATAAACTTCCGTTTTGGATCATCTTTAATTATATTTGCAACTTTCTCAAGCATGTCTGCATTTGCTACAGAGCTTCCCCCAAATTTGGCGACTTTCATCTGAATACCTCCATTGTTTTAATACGTTATAAATTTTATCATTTTCATCAAAATTAATGAAACTGTGCTTGAGCGAGTACTTCCGAGTGTACAGCGCTTAGACAAAGCAATTTAAATTGTAGGACACAATTAACCAAAAAAATAACACCGTATGGTATGAGGTTCTAATAAATCAATATTTAGAAATAGCAGATTATTTTTTAAAATATATAACTTATTTTAATCTTGTACGATTATTCGGAAATCTCTATAATTAATGACAAAGAAAACTCTTCGATTGACGAACTTTGTAAGTCGTCAAACAATAGGGGGCTAACTATGTCAAAAAGAATGCCGGAGTCACTGTTCGGTGAAATTGCTCAAGACAGTGAAGTTTTACAACAATTCCAACATCATTCCTATAGAGTGATGTACTTATCTTCTATGTTGGCTAAAAAAACCGGACTACGATGAAGATTTACAAGTGGCGGCCTTGTTACATGACATTGGGAAGGTTGGGATTGCAAAAGAAATATTATTTAAAGATAAGAAATTAAATAGTTTGGAAAAAAACATTATTAAAAGTCATTCTCACGTCGGTAATTTAATTGTACGCAGAGAACTTGGAAAAACTCGTGCAGCTGAATTTATTAGAAAACACCATGAAAATTGGGATGGGACAGGCTATCCTCGGAGATTAATTGGCGAAGATATTTCAATACAGGGAAGAATCATTAGGATATGTGATTCATTTGACACAATGACATATGACTTAAGAAATTATAAACTGACGAAATTGTCATATAAAGAAGCATTTGATGAATTAGAAAGGTGTTCATGGACTGACTTTGACGGCAATTTAGTTCAAGATTTCATTTCGTTATTAATTGAGATTGAATTACCCGATTCTTGGTATGATCAATTTGATTCGAAATTCATCGAAAACCTTTATACCAACTGACTTATTGTAAAGAAAAACGTTGCTTTTCGTCAAGTTTATAATCTAAAAAATAGCCTTCTTTAAATTGTTGTACAATTTAAAGAAGGCTTCGTTTTACCCAACTTTATGTTCTAAACGTAATTTATCTGCGATCATGGCGATAAATTCACTGTTCGTTGGCTTGGCTTTAGAAACACTAACGGTATAACCGAAAATGGATGAGAGCGAATCAATATTTCCACGGTTCCAAGCCACTTCAATCGCATGACGAATAGCACGTTCAACACGTGAAGCTGTTGTATTGTATTTTTTAGCAATATCCGGATAAAGAACTTTTGTAATGGATCCTAAAAGTTCAATATCATGGTAGACCATTGAAATGGCTTCACGTAAATACAAATATCCTTTAATGTGAGCTGGAACACCGACTTCATGAATAATCGATGTAATATTAGCATCTAAATCAATTTTAGGCGTTCCTTTAAATTGGCTCATTTGTTCATCTACTTTAATCGGCGAATGTTGAGCGGCACCAGCAGCTTGTAACACCTGTTCTTTTAGCAATTCCAAATCAAAAGGCTTCAGCATATAATATGTAGCCCCTAATTCAACTGCTTTTTTGGTTACGGACTCTTGACCAAACGCCGTTAACATAATGACATTAGGCATATCTACATTCAAATGGCGCATTTTTTCTAAAACAGCTAATCCGTCAACATGTGGCATGATAATATCTAAGATGAGTACATCCGGATTGGTGTCTTCAATCATCGTTAAACATTCTTTACCGTTATAGGCTGAACCCACAACATTAATTGAGTCTTCCTCACCAAAATAATTCTCTAACATAGCAACCAATTCTCGATTGTCATCTGCAATCCCTAAACTTACTTTTTCCATTGTGAACCTCCTAGATTTTCTTTTTCCACACTAATCTCTATTCCATTTAAATCGTAAAAATCCTTCTTTTATCCGAAATTTTTTTATAATATTTATTTTTTTATACAATTTCTTTTTATTTCTTCATATTACGACATGATTCTTTATTTTTTAAAAATTTTTGTCGACCTTAATTAAAAATCCCAATGCCACCTTTCTTGGATGACATTGGGAAATTTTCATTAGCTTGCTTCTTTTTCGGTTTCTTGATCTGTTTCTATTTCTAATCCTGCTTCATTTAACATCCATTCTACATGAACACCATAGCCACTTGTCGGATCATTTAAGAAGACGTGAGTGACAGCACCTACCAATTTCCCATCTTGAATAATCGGGCTTCCACTCATCCCCTGAACAATACCACCTGTTTCATCTAATAATTCTTTATCGGTGATTTTAATCACCATACCCTTAGTTTCTGGATTTTTACTCGGGGCACTATTAATAATTTCAACATCATATTCCTCAATCTTATCATCTTTAACAACGGTTAAAATTTTAGCTTTACCTTCTTTAACTTCGTTTGCCTTAGCAACAGGAATTGGATCACGTAAGTCATTAAAGTAAGAAGGATTCTTTAATTTTCCAAATATGCCATATTCACTATTTTTTTGAATAGTTCCTAAGCTTTTATCATCCATAGAAAAACGGGCTTTTTTCTCACCAGGTGCCCCGTTTTGACCCTTGTTTATCGATGTGATATCAGATGACACAATCTTACCATTGTAAATATCAATTGGCTTTTTCGTCTGATGGTCCATAATAATATGGCCTAAAGCACCGTAACTCTTTGACTCTGGATCGTAGAAGGTTAGTGTCCCTATACCAGCTGATGCATCCCTAATAAAAAGTCCAAGACGGTAAGCTTCGTCCTTGGAATCATACACTGGTTGAAAGGATAAAGGAAAGATGTGTTCTTGACGTTTAATTAACAATTGAACCGGATCATTTTCCTGTTCAATACCTTTAATTTTATCAATAAATGTTTCCATATCTTTAATTTTTTCACCATTAACCTGTAAAATAATATCCCCAATTTCTACGCCTGCTTTCTCTGCGGAAGAGACTTTACCATCATCCGTATTAACTGGGCTAAAACCTACAACGACTACCCCTGAAGTGTGCAATTTTACTCCAATGGATTGTCCTCCAGGTATAACTTCACTTACAGTTTCTTGTGCAAAAACAGCATTGACATGTAGGAATGGAATAAAAAACGAAACAAGGAGAATGAAATGTATTGAATGGCGAGACTTTTTCATGATTGACACTCCTCATTTCTTTTTTGAAGCTGTAAGCTTAATTTGAGCATTTGAGGTCGTTTTTAAACGATTAAAACACATGCAATACAGTTTATCTTTTCCTACATTTCGATTTATTTAAAGGTATAAAAAAACGCCTAAAAACTACTTAATTTTAGGCGATTACTCGTTAAGATTTGACACTTTTAGCTTGCTGTATTAATTCTTCAGCATGTTGTTTTGTCGTATCCGTTACTTCAGTACCAGAGATCATTCGACCAATTTCTTCAACCGCTTCATTTTGACTTAACTGTTTAACGTTCGTTGTAGTGCTTTTATTATCTTGGTCCTTTTCAATTAATAAATGCTGATCAGACATTGCCGCAACTTGTGGTAAATGCGTAATACATAAGACTTGAGATTGTTTGGATATGTCATGTATTTTCTGGGCAATGGCTTGGGCAACACGTCCGCTTACGCCTGTATCCACTTCATCAAAAATGACACTCGTCACGTTTTGATGTTCAGAGAATATACGTTTTAAAGCCAGCATTATTCTTGAAATCTCTCCTCCTGATGCGACTTTTTGTAATGGCTTTTCTGGTTCACCAGGGTTTGTACTAATCATAAATTGAACTTGGTCCATACCATTCTTTAATAATTTAACTGAAGAATCCTTCCATCTTACATCGCCACTAACGGTGGAAAAAGATACGTTGAATGAGGCCTTTTCTAAATATAAATCCATTAATTCCTGCTGAATAGCCGTCTTAAGCTTCTGACTTATGCTTGTTCTAATACGATGAAGTTGTTCAGCTTCCATTAACGTATCCTTTTCCACTTCTATTATCTGTTTTTCAAGTGCTTGAAGATGTGTATCTTTGTTTTCGAGCTGTTCTAATTCTTCTTCCATGTGGATCATCATATTAACGATTTCTTCAACGCTTTTCCCATATTTTCTCTTTAATCGATTGATTTCATGCAAACGTTTTTCAATTTCATTTAAACGATCAGGCTGAAATTCCATTTCATCTAAACGATTACGCAAATCGAAGGATAGCTCCTCAATGGCATAAAAATTGGATTTAAGCTGTTCCGATAAGCTGCGAAACGTTTCGTCCACATCTTCTAATTGTTCAAGTGATGTCATGGCATGTCCTAAAAAATCAAGTCCTTTATTTTCTCCATATAAAGAATAATAAGTCGTTTGTAAGCCGTCATAAATCCGCTCAAAATTCGCTAATTTGTGGCGTTCTTCTTCTAATTGTTCGTCTTCTCCAACTTCAAGCTTTATCTCTTGAAGCTCACTTAATTGAAATTTTAATAAATCAATTCTTTGAGCAATCTCTTGTTCGTTTTCTGATAAATCCTTAAATCGCTGTTTAAGACGTGAATATTCACCGAATAACTCATCATAGGATTGCATGGATTCTTGAATGGTTGTTTGATCAAATTGATCTAACAATTGAATATGTTTTTCTGACTGCATTAAGGATTGTGTTTCATGTTGACTATGTATATCGATGATCGTCTGTCCGATTTCTTTTAAGATGCCTAACGTAATCAGCTTACCGTTAACACGACAAATACTCTTACCTTTAGCCGTAATTTGGCGTTGCAAAATAATACTACCTTCTTCATCGACAGGTAGATCAAACTGATTCAACACCTCATAAACATGATGGTCTGGCTCATCAATAAAAAATATACCTTCTATATTAGCTTGTTCGGCCTTATGACGAACAAATTCAACGGAAGCACGTGCTCCAGCAAGTAGCTGAATCGCATCGATAATAATCGATTTACCTGCTCCTGTTTCACCTGTTAAAACCGTTAAACCTTCTTTAAAATCAATACTAATATCATCGATAATAGCAAAGTCTTTGATATTGATTTGAGCTAACACGTTAGACACCTCGATTATTCAAGCATATCGTTAAAGCTTACAAATACATTCTGGCAATTTTTCGGAGACCTGCAGATGATAAGGCATGTGTCATCACCACATATGGTCCCCATTAAGCCTTCCCATTCTAATTGATCTAATAATGCTCCAACCGCCTGAGCATTCCCTGGGATCGTCTTTAAAATAATAAAATGGTCTGCATGATCAATCGACACAAAACTATCCGTCAGCATACGTTTTAATTTCTGAATAGGGTTAAAACGTTGATCCTGAGGCAGACTATACTTATAGGAGCCGTCATGTGTCGGCACTTTGACTAATTGTAATTCCTTAATATCACGTGAGATGGTTGCTTGAGTCACGGGATAGCCTAGTTCATGAAACCTGGACACCATTTCATCCTGTGTTTCAATGTTTTCATTTGTAATAAGTTCTCGTATTTTCATTAAACGTTGTGCTTTCTTCACGTTAGTCATCACCAACTTGGTTTCTTTTATAGAACGTTCCCTTATTTTTGCCTGTGAAATTCTTCGTGTGCTGACTGAATAACTTTGGTAATGTATGGTTCAGTGACATGATTGACAGCTTCTCCTTCAGAGCATCTTGCATGCAATAGAAATTCAATATTACCATCACCACCCGTAATGGGTGAAAAACTGACATCAACAATGTCATAGCCCTCATTAAAAACAAATTGTGTGATGTCTAATACCACTTGCTGATGTACCTGAGGATCACGAACTATTCCTTTCTTACCAACCTGGTCTCGTCCTGCTTCAAATTGGGGTTTAATCAAGACTATAGAATCGGAGTTTGGTTTTAATAAATGCTTGAGCACTGGAAAAATGAGCTTTAACGAAATAAATGACACATCTGTCACTGCAAAGCTTGGTAAACCGTAATTAAGATCTTCAGGTGTCACATATCTAAAATTGGTTCTTTCCATGACATGAACTCTCGGGTCTTTTCTTAATTTCCAATCTAACTGGTTATAACCCACGTCAATAGCATAAACCTTACGTGCACCATTTTGTAATGCACAATCAGTAAAGCCACCTGTAGAAGAACCAATGTCCAAAACCAAATGATTTTTGACGTCGACGTCAAAAACATTCAAAGCCTTTTCCAATTTTAATCCACCACGGCTAACATAAGGAATCGCTTTACCTTTAACTGTAATGTCATAAGTTGGGTCAATCTTTATACCAGGTTTATCAAGCCTTTCATGTTTATGAAAAACTAAACCCGCCATAATTGAACGTTTTGCTTTTTCACGTGATTCAAAAAATCCTTTTTCAACCAGTAATGTGTCTAATCTTACTTTTTTCATCTTTAAGCTCTTTTCTCTTTAGATGGTACCATTTCTTTTAAAGTTTGCGTTATTTGTTCAGTCGTTAATCCAATTTCCTCTAATAACTCATCGACACTACCGTGCTCAATAAATCGGTCTGGAATGCCCATTCGTTTGATAAATGGGAATGGTATATTATGCGATTCGAAAAACTCTAATACAGCACTTCCAAAGCCACCTTGCAAAGCATGCTCTTCTAAAGTTAAAACAGGAAGATTTAAATTGGCTATTTCACTAAGCATTTGTTCATCTAAAGGTTTAATAAACCTAGCGTTGACAACTTTTACCGAAACGTCTTCTTTTTCTAACTGATCTGCAGTTTCTAATGCTTTGTCTATCATTGTACCAAAGGTTAAAATGACAGCATCATTACCCTCTCTTATTACTTCCCAAGTTCCGATTGGTACTTTTTTTAGTGATTCATCACTTGGTGCCTCTTTAGCATTTCCTCTTGGATACCTTACTGCAATTGGACCATCTGAATGCTCTAATGCTGTATAAACCATATGCTGACACTCATTCGCATCTTTTGGCATCATAATCGTCATATTTGGTAAATCACGTAGAAATGAAATATCAAATACACCCTGGTGCGTTTCACCATCTGCCCCGACTAATCCGGCACGATCAATTCCAAACGCAACGTTTAAGTTCTGACGACAGACATCGTGTACGACTTGGTCAAATCCACGTTGTAGGAATGTAGAATATATCGAAAGAAAAGGTTTCATGCCCTGTGTAGCGACTCCACCCGCGAGTGTCGTCGCATGCTGTTCAGCAATACCGACATCAAATAATCGGTCAGGAAATTTCTTTTTAAAATCCTCTAATTTTGAACCAACTGTCATTGCTGGCGTAATGGCGACAACTTTTTCATCCTTTTCAGCCACTTTCGTTAAGGTATCACTTACGATTTTACTCCAACCGGGACCATTGGAAGCTTTTTTCAAGCCTTCTCCTGATTCAATCTTGTAAGGACCGACACCATGCCAGGTTCCGACCTTATCAGTTTCAGCAGGCTTATAACCCTTACCTTTTTTCGTAATCGCATGAATCAAGATTGGTCCTTCTGTCTTTTTCGCATAATTTATGGATTTAAATAAATCTTCAAAGTCATGACCATCAACTGGTCCATAATAAGTGAACCCTAATTCTTCAAAGAACATGCCCGGAACGACTAAATATTTCATACTGTCTTTGACACGTTCCGCCACTGTTGCAATACGTCCGCCAACAGCTGGAATCTTTTTCATTACCCATTCTATTTCATCTTTAACCCAATTGTATTTATTTCCACTTCTTAGTCGGCCTAAAATATTATGAAGAGCCCCAACATTTGGTGCAATAGACATTTCATTGTCATTCAAAATGACAATCACGTTCTTCTTCTCGCTTCCAATATGGTTCAGTGCCTCAAGTGCCATACCACCAGTTAGAGCACCATCACCAATGATTGGTACGACTGAGTGATCTTCTTTTTTTATATCTCTCGCAATCGCCATACCCATTGCGGCAGATAATGAAGTTGAACTGTGACCCGTTTCCCAAATATCGTGATCGCTTTCATTACGTTTAGGAAAACCACATAATCCTTTATATTTTCGAAGTGTTGAAAACGCATTAGTTCTACCGGTAAGTATTTTGTGAACATAAGATTGGTGCCCAACATCCCAAATTAATTTATCTTTTGGACTGTCAAATGTTTGGTGAAGAGCTAGTGTTAGCTCTACTACACCTAAATTAGGGCCTAAATGACCTCCCGTTACTGAAAGCTGTTCAATTAAAAATGAACGGATGTGTTCACTTAACGTTTTTAACTCTTCAATGGATAAATCCTTTAATTCATTTGGATGTTTAATCTCATTTAGATCCACAGTGGATCACTCACCTTTATTCGATATATTTATTTCTTTTGCTTTTTTAATTCAGGTAAAAGACGTATATGCAAGTTACGTTCCACAAAAGAAACCGTTTTACCTGCCATCAATATAATTTCGGTGGATTTAGTCATTGCTAATGTTTTACCAAACGCTTTTCCACCCACCGTTAAGGCTGCTACAATGCTTGTTAAAATAATATTTAATACAGATTGTAAATCAACACCATTTGTATTTATAACCGCTGCCAATTGAATCACAACGAGTGTTGATGCAGCTCCACTTACGATCCCAGCTATATCACCGATTACATCATTACAAAACGATGCAAATCGGTCAGCATTTCTCACAATGATAATAGCTTGTTTAGAACCGGGCACCTTTTCAGCTGCCATGGAATGAAAAGGTGTCTCAGAAGCAGCAGCCGCTGCAATTCCCATCATATCAAAAAATACCCCAATAAATACAATGATAAAAACAATGATTAACCCAATTGCCCAACTTGTACCACTTAGTACCGAAGTCGATGCAATTGAAAAAATTGCCGCTAACACTAAAGTGATAACGGCTATACTTATACTGAATCGCAGTGATTTTTTTATCGTATTTTTATTCATAAATTCCCTCGTTATGGCTCAAAATATGTGTCATAACACTCAATATGTAATGCTGGGGATGGTCACTTAAAAGATAAATATTGCGGCATAGGTCCAGTAGGTTTTCCCAGATCGTTACCATGTGTTGCCACAACGGCGGTTCCCCTTTAAAACGATCTTAACTGCGTCACCACAGTTAGACTGGATTACCACTAAGTCCGCACTACAATCCCTTTTAAGTGTCCAACGAGCAGTCTAGGAGTTTTCCTCGACAGTCTTTAGCCACTTCCTAGCCTCTTTTGCAGTGTTTATTTCATACAATACTGACAACGTGTTCACGGTGGCCATTCCGCTTTAACGTTAAAAATTGTAATCCCCTAAACACCACTCAAGGCAGGCTACGCTGCAAATAAGAGGTATTAGCCCTTATAATGCAGGTTCATACCCCATTTCGTACCCCATTAAGCGCGATTAATGGGGCACAATAATGGGCCTCCGCGGAAGCAGGGTCAACGCCCACATGCCATTGTGGATCGCCCTACGACCTTAACTCCCAGCATTGACCCAAGGCTGGGCGCCTCAAGCCAACACCAGAAACTTCATCGATGTGCCCTTTGGCGGATTTTTAGGCCCGCCTTCAGAAGTGGAGGACCGACTAGAATACTGCACCATCCCTCGTACAAGTACTATTTTATCATATTTATAAATGACAAACAATTGTATTAGAGTCAGGAAGTCCTTTCACCGAATATTTGTAATAGTTCTAATAATCTCGGTTGATTGATACGGGCATCATCGTACTTTTTCTTAGCCTGTTGCATGTAATGTTTCTTGATTTCATTTGTTTGATTTAAACCCAAAACCTTTGGGTAAGTGCTTTTGTTCTTTTCTTCATCGCTACCTACTGGCTTCCCAATATCATCCTTATTCCCTTTTACATCCAATATGTCATCTTGGATTTGGAAAA
This sequence comes from Tenuibacillus multivorans, assembly GCF_900103915.1. Classification (GTDB taxonomy): domain Bacteria; phylum Bacillota; class Bacilli; order Bacillales; family Alkalibacillaceae; genus Tenuibacillus; species Tenuibacillus multivorans. The sequence goes on from NZ_FNIG01000003.1 coordinate 49,281, forward strand.
CGAGACCTAAATATCTTCCAAATTCGTCCAGCGCTTCTATTTGTGGTGGAGTTGCTCCTCCTAAATATGCTCCAATTTTGATAGCCACCCTAATTAATTGACCTGTTTTTAACTGATGAATATTGTTCAATTCTTCTTCCTGAAGGTTTTGGTTTTCGCTTTGTAGGTCCAAAAACTGCCCAGCAATCATACCTTCTAAACCACTTGCCTGACTTAATTGCTGTAACACATAAATTTTTTCTTCCGCTTCTAGTTGATTCGACCTGCTTACAACTTGAAAAGCATAAGTTAATAAACCGTCACCTATAAGAATCGCTGTCGCATCATCGTATGCCTTATGAATGGTATATCGTCCTCGCCTGAAATCATCATCATCCATAGCTGGTAGGTCGTCATGAATTAATGAATATGTATGAATCATCTCTAAAGCCAAAGCTGGATGAATAATTTTATCAGTCGATTTCGGCTGAAAAGCTTCAAATGATGCCATCATCAAAATCGGTCTTAATCTTTTACCTCCTGCTTCAACCGCATAGATTAAAGGTTGCTTCAATCGTTCCGGTAAATTGAGTGACTGGCATTCATCCTTTATTAATGGATTAATTTCATTTTGTTTTTCTTGAATATATTGATTGATCACACCTATTCTTCCTCCACAATGTAAGACTCAGTTTCACCATTTTCGTTCATAATTTCCGTAATTTCATCTTCAACAGATTTCAACTTATCATTACAAAACTTTGAAAGTTTCATCCCTTCTTTATAATACTCAATAGCCTTTTCTAAAGGGACATCTCCTTCTTCTAGTTTATCAACTATATCCTCTAGGTTTTTCATCGCTTGTTCAAACGTTAATTCCTCTTGATTAGCCATCCGTTAATCCTCCTTTTCTTCAATTCCCCAAACGTGGCTATCTAACTGACCATCTTTTAATGATATCTTTAAGATATCACCTGAGTTAACCTGCTTGATCGACTTAACAATATTACCTTCCTTATACGTAATCGAATATCCTCTTTTCATGGTTTCCAACGGATTTAATATTGATAGTTTTTCAAGTTGCTTTTGAAAACGATCAATGTTTTTGTCCTTAATATTTTGTATTGATGTTTGTAGGCGAGCCCGTTGATATTGTAAAGCCTTCTCCTCATCTCGAACTATACGTTTTGGGTTATTCCTGAATAATCTTTGTTGTAAATTTCGTTGTTCAGCTTGTTTTTCAAATAAATATCGCTCTGTATACTTGTTTAATTGAATCACGATTCGGTCTAAGTCTTGTTCTTTTTGTCGCGTTAAATGAATTGGGTATTTAAAGGCATAAGCCTGGCTTAATGATTGAAGCTTATCACGATTTGATTTTAATCGATGCTGAACGCTTTGATGTAAACGTTGAGTCATTCCTGTTAATTGCTGTTTTAGATCAATCAACGATGGTACAGCGAGTTCAGCTGCTGCTGTTGGGGTGGGAGCCCTTAAGTCTGCTACAAAATCACTAATTGTAAAATCTGTCTCATGACCGACAGCAGAAATCACGGGGATGGTTGAGTTTGCAATGGTTCTAGCTACCTGTTCCTCATTGAAAGCCCACAACTCCTCAATTGAGCCACCACCTCGACCGACTATGATGGTATCGAAGTCTCCGATTTTATTCGCATATTCTATCGCTTTAACAATTGAAGGAACTGCTTGTTCACCTTGAACCGATACTGGTAAAATCGTGCGTTTAACGGATGGAAACCGGCGTTTTAATGTTGTGATGATGTCTCTAACGGCGGCTCCAGTAGGTGATGTTACGATGGCAATCCGACTGGGAAATTTGGAAATTGTTTTTTTTCGTTCAGGTTGGAATAAACCTTCTAAATCTAATTTCTTTTTTAAGTCTTCATAAGCTAAAAATAATGCTCCGATACCGTCGGGTTGCATACTTTGAACATAGATTTGGTATTGTCCCTGAGGTGGATATACGGAAATATCTCCACGTATCAACACTTTCATGCCATTCTCTGGCCTAAATTTTAATTGCCGATTATGGCTAGCAAACATGACAGCAGAAATACGAGCATTCTCATCCTTTAAAGTAAAATACATGTGCCCACGTGAATGGTGGTTAAAATTTGATATTTCCGCCTGTAGCCATACATTCTTTAAGTGTCGATCTGTATCAAATTTCCGTTTGAGATACTTGGTTAATGCCGATACGGTTAAATATTGTTTCTCCAACTTTTATACTCCCCTTAAACAGTGTTCCGAGCTGCTTTAATTGTGTTATGTAAAAGCATTGTAATCGTCATTGGTCCTACCCCTTTTGGAACTGGTGTAATTTTATTTGCCTTTTCTTTAACGGATTCAAAATCAACATCCCCTACGACTTTACCATTTTCCAAAAAGGTGTTACCGACATCTACAATTACAGCTCCTTCCTTGATATCGTCCTCGGAAATAAATTGAGCTTTACCGACTGCAACAATTAATATGTCAGCTTGGCGAGTCATGTGTGAAAGATTATTTGTTTTTGAGTGTGTATAAGTAACCGTTGCATTTTGATTCAATAATAATTGACCGATTGGCTTCCCGACAATGTTGCTTCTTCCAATGATGACGGCATGTTTACCTTGAATATCAACATTGTAAGACTCTAATAGTTTGATAATGCCTATTGGTGTACATGGAATTAAAGCATCATGGCCAATAGCTAACCTCCCGACATTAATCGGATGGAAGCCATCAACATCTTTTTGGGGATGAATATATTCTAATACCTTTTTTTCGTTAATGTGTTGAGGTAGCGGTAATTGGACTAAAATACCGTGTACAGTTGGATCTTGATTTAATTGATTAATCTTACCTAATAGCTCTGATTCTGATATATCATCCTGAAGCTCAACGACGTTTGATTGAATACCAATCTTTTCACAAGCTTTTTGTTTCATTCGAACATAGGTTTTTGAAGCAGGATTATCGCCTATAATTAAAACAGTTAAGGTTGGGTAGATGTCAACATCGTGTAATTGCTCAACCTCTTTTTTTAATTCGGCACTCATTTTTTTGGCCAATGTATTCCCGTACATAATCGTTGTGGACATAAATCCCCCACCTTACTCATTCATAAATTTAGATAATACTCCATTGATGAACTTCCCTGACTGATCCTCATTAAACCTTTTGGCTAATTCAACGGCTTCGTTAATTGCTACCTTCTCTGGTATTTGTTGTTCATATAACAATTCATAAACAGCAATCCTTAATACGGTTTTTTCTACCGTACCAATGCGTGAAAATGACCATTTTTCTAGTTTTTGATCAATGGCCTGATCCAGCTCATTTCGATAATTTAAAACACCTTGGATTAGCGTTTTGGCATAAGGATTGACATTTTCATCAATCGATTGGATTAAATGTTCACTTGTTACATCTTTATTAATATCAATTTGGTATAAAACCTGAAAAGCTTTTTCCCTGGCGTGTTTTCGCTCTTTCATGTCTGTGCTCCTTTAAAGAACTTATCGTCAAATCTTAATGGCAAATTATTTTACTTTAAACCTATAACAACTTTAAAACATTCTTTATGTGTAAAAACAAAATATCCTTATATATCCTACCACGTACACCGTAAGTTTACCACGAAAACCATGACAATGAAAAAAGATGTAAACGAAATAAAGACTTGCAAGGTATAATTCCCTGCAAGTCCTTATAAAAATTAATCATTCTCTTTAATTCCCTCTGTTCGATCTTCAATTTGAATACCAACCACATGGACATTAATTTCTAGAATTTCTAAAGCAGTCATGTTTTTTAAAGTTGAACGAATGCTGTCTTGAATTTTTTGCGCCACAGTTGGAATTGATACACCATAATCTAGGTCAGTAAAGACATCAATAACAATACCTTCTTCTGAAAGATCGACTTTGACTCCTTTACCATGTTTCTTTTTGCCAAACCGTTCGGTAACATTAGAAGCTAAATTACCTCGCATATTAGCAACGCCACTAACTTCATTTGCTGCTATTCCAGCTATAACCTCAATAACCTCTGGTGCAATTTCCACCTTACCTAATGTTTGATCATCGCTCACATTTAATAATTGTTTGTCTTCCATCTATTTCACCTCTTTAGCCGTTTCATCCGATAATACATCATACTCTTCAAGGAATTTCGTGTTAAATTCTCCGCCAACAAAGACCGGATGATTCATCATTCGTTTGTGGAATGGAACAGTCGAATAAATACCTTCAATGACAAATTCATCTAGTGCGCGATTCATCCGTTGCACAGCTTCATCTCTAGTATTACCGTAAGTAATTAATTTTGCAATCATGGAATCATAATATGGCGGTATATTCCAACCAGTATAAGCGGCTGAATCCACACGAACACCTAAACCACCAGGCGGTAAGTACATATCAATTTTTCCGGCTGAAGGCATGAATTGACGGAAAGGATTTTCTGCATTTATTCGGCATTCAATGGCCCAACCTTCAAAGGTTACTTCATCTTGTTTAAAGGATAATTCATGACCATTAGCAACGTTAATCTGCTCTTTAATTAAATCAATTCCGGTAACCATTTCGGTAACAGGGTGTTCAACCTGAATACGGGTATTCATTTCCATAAAATAAAACTCATCTTGCTGACGATCATAAATAAATTCAATCGTCCCCGCACCAACATAATTAACAGCCTGAGCTGCTTTGACTGCAGCTTTACCCATTCTTTGCCGGGTCTCATCATTAATAGCTGGTGACGGTGTTTCCTCGATTAATTTCTGTAAACGTCTTTGAATCGTACAATCACGTTCACCTAAATGTACTGTATTGCCATGCGTATCAGCAATGATCTGAATTTCGACGTGTCTAAAATCTTCAATGAATTTCTCTAAGTATACGCCTGGGTTTCCAAACGCTGTTTCAGCTTCATTTTGTGTAATTCGTATTCCTTTTTCAAGTTCTTCTTCATTTCGTGCAACTCGAATTCCTTTACCGCCTCCACCAGCGGTAGCTTTAATAATGACTGGATATCCGATCTCGTCAGCTATTTTTTTACCATCTTCAACACCATCAATGATACCATCAGATCCAGGAACAATTGGAACGCCTGCTTGGTCCATCGTTTCACGCGCGACATCTTTGGTACCCATTCTTGATATGGCATCAGCGCTAGGTCCAATAAACGTGACATTACAAGCTTCACACATCTCTGCAAAGTCTGCGTTTTCCGATAAAAAGCCATATCCTGGATGAATGGCATCTGAATCTGTTAGTTTAGCTAAACTCATGATATTTGTTTTATTTAAATAACTTTCTTTACTTAATGTAGGACCAACACAATAAGCTTCATCTGCTAGTTGAACATGTAATGAATCTTTATCGGCCTCAGAATAAATCGCAACCGTTTCAATTCCTAATTCTTTAGCTGCACGTATTACTCGTACTGCGATTTCGCCTCTATTAGCTATTAATATTTTTTGAATCACGGACATTCCCTCCCTTATTGTTTCTTCACTCTGAATAGTGGTTGTCCGTATTCAACTAATTCACCATCATCGACTAATATTTCAACAATCTTACCTTTAACTTCTGCTTCAATTTCATTAAATAATTTCATTGCTTCTACAATACAAACAACTGAACTGGTGTCTACTGAATCTCCTACCTGTACATATGGATCATCATCCGGTGTAGGTTTAGCATAAAACGTTCCGACCATAGGGGAAACGATTTCATAATTAAAATCAGTATTTTCATTAGTTGTCTCTTCTTTCGTTTCTTGTTTAACCTCTTCTTTTACTACCGGCTGCTTTTCAACCGTTGGATTAGGAGCCTGTTCTTGTACCTCCTGAATTTGAGTTTGTGCAGGACTTGGTTTGGCTACAGTGACCACATCACCATTTTCTTTTTTTAACGTTACTTTTGTACCGTTTGATTCATAAGTAAAATCAGAAATCGATGACTCATCAATTAATTTAATCAGTTCACGTATTTCTTGTACTTTTAGCATATCCTTGGCACTCCTTTTATTTTAATAACAGGTACTAATAATTCCTACTAAATATTGTACGATAAACAACTTATAAACTTCAACTCAATCTTATAGAAATAGATTTATTTTTTAAATAGCTGAACACCATATGACTTCCTTTTAAACATAATAATATCCCATACCGTATCGATATGGGATGAAAAGGGTCTTGGTTTATACATCATCTTCTTGTAGTTTGACACGGACTTCTTTTTGACCAAATTCATCACGTGCCATTTGCATTAATTCATTTGCATCCGTCTTTGATAATTCATTTGCAATAACCGTAATTTGTACGACTTCTTCATTATTTCGAACTAATACATCGCGATACTCTTTCTCATACTGAATCGTTTCTTCAAGAATCGTTTCCTTTTGAGCTATCGTTTGAAGCTCATGAATTTTATCCCTGGCCTCACTCTTTTCTTCTGCCGTTGCATTTTCAGAAGCAACTACATTATTCCAGGATTCAATTTGCTCACCACGTGTATCATCTCTCTCCATTCGAATTGTCGCAAAGACTTCATCGACATTCATACCTGATACATCTACGTTACTTCCGGTCTCGCCTTCAGTTCCATCCTCCGTACCTTCATCAGTTCCTTCTTTATTGTCTTCTTCGGTTTGTTCTTCATCATCATTCCCCATCACAGCGACATTATCAGGAGCCGTCATATAATACACACTTAATACAATTAATAAGCTTAGCATTGTAATTAACCAAACTGTTTGTTTTTTCAATACCATTAATTATTCCTCCTCATCTTTTGGCATTACTGCAATTCTGTGCGTTGAAACATCTAATAATCTTGAGACTGATTCAACGACCATCTGTTTAATCTGAAGATTATCAACCCCCTCCGCAATGATTAGGACACCTCGAACGGACGGATTTTTTTCCTGAATGAGTAATGGCTTTTCTGAATTGTTTTTCCTCAGAATAACCGTTTGATTTTCTATTGTTTCATCCTCTACTTCTCTTGTTCCGCCATTCTGGTCAGTTTCACTCGTTCGCTGATGCCCTGTAATAGTATTTTTTTCATATACTTTTAACGAGGAAGCCTCTAACTGTAGCATAACTTGTACATTAGAAACTCCTTCGATGGTCTCAATCGCCTTTGATAAATCTTTTTGCATCTGCTGTCTAATCTCACTCGCTGCCTCTTCCTCAGAAACGCTATCGCCATCTTCATTTTTATCTAAAAATACTTCTTCCTGCTCTAGTTCTGTTGGTTCGTTTTGGTTAGTATCACTTGAGAAAATGTTAGAAACAATTAAAAAGAGCAACCCGATTAATCCAATTAATATAATGTAGGATCGTTTTGTGGGTCGGTCAGTGTCATTTTTCATTTTGAGAAGATCCTTTAATTGTTGAAACATCGTCACGCTCCTCCCCATACAAGTTTAATTTGTTCAGCTGATACGTTTAATTTACTGGCAATCGTTTGCTTAATCGCATCTTCTTCATCATGAGTATTTGGTTCTGGTTTAGTTGGAATCGTTACATCTTCAACTTCATTAATACGGTTGTCCGATTGTTTCTCAAGTCGAAACGTAATGGATTCGAAATTTTGAACAACCTCTTCTGTGGAACCCTCCGCAGCTTCATCATTCAGGCTGATTGAGATGTCTCTAATCGCAACTTGGTACTGATTCATTAAATCCTCTTCTAATAAACTTTTGATATCTTGTTGTAACTGTTCTAATATATATGCATCTTGTGAGGCTTGTATTTCATTTTTTTTGTTATTTATTTGTTCTTCTAAATCTTCTTCCGTTAAACCCTCTAATGACACCTGCCATGACTGAACGATTTGATCGGGATTAATCCCAAAAAGTTCAGTCAATGGATGAAGAAACAATAAAAATATAACGAGACCAAACACAAGCTTAATTACCTTTTGATGAGAGGTCGTCGGAATTAAAAGTGAAATAATTGTCGCCAAAAATATAAAAAAGACGATTTGCGTAATCCAATCGGTTAAAAAATTCATCATCTCTCACACCTTTTAACGAACCATCAAAGTCATATTTCCTACAATGATGAGCATGACTAATGCAAAGAAAAACATCATGGAAACAGCTAATAACGCTGCTAAAATATACAAGATATGCTTGCCCATCGTTTCAATCGCATCGACAATCGGCCCATCTGCAACAGGTTGAAGTAAAGCTGAAGATAATCGGAAAATTAACCCTAGTACTAAGACTTTTAATGCGGGGAACAATGTAATGATCATAACGAGTACGACACCGGCTAAACCGATAGAATTTTTTAATAATACTGATGCAGAAAACACGGTATCCGTTGCATCCGTAAACATCCGACCAATGACGGGTATAAAGTTACTCGTGACGAATTTTGCCGCTCGTATGGCAACACCATCTGCAACTGCTGCATTAACGCCTTGTAAAGACATCACAGATAAAAATAAGGTTAAAAATATTCCTAATATCACAAATGCGGCATGCTTCATAAGATTCGCTAATTGACTAACGTTATATTCTTTATTAATCGTACTTGCGATGTTTAAAATCGCAGATAAAAAGAATAAGGGGAGCACGATTTTACTTATTAAAACGCCACTAACTTGTACGAAAACGAGCAATAATGGATGAAAGAATGCAACCGATGCCACATTTCCGAAAGCCGCCATCATACTTAACATTAATGGTAAAAGGGCAAGCATAAAGTTCCCCATTCCATCGATGGCCCCTGTTGTATAGGAAACAGCTTGTTGAAAGCTTGTAATTGCAATCGTTAATAAAACACCGAATATCACGAGATAACTAACTTTCGATACGGATTCATTTTCAAATGAACCAATTAATAGCTTTAAAAAAACACTTAATAGAGTTAAGAAAATCAACATGCCTAAAAGCTTGCCATTAACAATCCATTCATCGATAAAAAAATTCATGATCCCGGATATCCAGTTTTTTAAGGAAAAAATAGAACCATCCCGTACAGAATCTAACCAATGGTCATCCGACGAAACCGGTAAATACTCCCGATATCGACTAAGGATTTGTTGCCACTGGGCTTGCATTTCTTCACTTTCAACCCATTCTTTTGGTGCTTCAAATAATTGATCATTAGTTGTGGCATTTGATTCTATGAAGTTTAGGTTCAGCAATATACTGAAAAAGATAATAGATATAAAGATTTTTTTTAACATGGATGATCCCTTCTTCACTAGTTCGGAATAAAATTCATTAACGTTTCCAATACCGCTATGAATATAGGTAGAGCAAATAGTAAAATAAATATTTTTCCAACCAATTCTACTTTTATGGCGATAGCTTCTAGGTCTGCATCTTTTAGGAGTTGAGACGTAAATTCTGTGATGTAGGCAATACCAATCACTTTGAAGATGGTATCTAGATGAAGAAGTGATACATTAAAGCGAGAAACAATCTGCTGAACGACATCGAATAGCTGTGCAACTTTATCTAATATAAAAATAAAGACGATAACACCGGTTATAACAATTAATAGAAAGCCTATTGTTTCATGCTTCTCACGCACTAGAATAATGAGTAAGGCGCCCACAATGACAACCATCAAAATCTGTAGCATTTGCATTACATGAAGAACCCTCTAAATATCATTTGTAATAAAAAGACAGATCTGATCTGATCAAACAGTCGAGATAGATGATCAATTACAACAACAAGTACGATAATAAAACCTATTAGTGTAGCCCAATGAGCCATATCTTCTTTCCCCATTTGTTTTAAGATGGTATGAATCATAGCGACGACAATCCCTATGCCAGCAACTTGAAAAAGTAAATATACATCGGTCATCTATCTTAACCCTCCTACTCGATCTGACAGGTAAGTAAGCTAAAGCCGATACCTGCATTAGTACACCCGCTTCTGATTTACGAATCACAAAAATATTAGTGTTAGCAACAGACCAGATAAAACGCCTAGCGCGCGAAACATATTTGAAAAGCGCTTTTCATCTTCAGCAGCATCGTTTAATTCCCGCTGTAAATGTACTTTAGTTAGATGAATTTGCTTTTGCTGTTGTTCTAAATTATGAATCCCTAATGTTTGTCCAAATTGTATAAATACTTCTTTTTCCCTTTCTTTCATCGCAGTATGATGCCATTTCCGTTCTAAGTTTTGTTGCCAAATGTGTTGTAAGGATTCACGACTTTTCAATAAATGTTCAGAGATGTCATAGAAGATATAACTCATAGGTGGGGATAATTGCTTTGATAATTTATGCAACACGTGATGAATCGGTTCTTGTCCAAAAACCATTTCAGCTTCCATAATTTGAAGAGCATGTAATAATTCACGAATTTGCTTTGGTCGTTTTGTATAGTTTTTAGCGATATCGATTCCGACCCACGTGCACGTGAACAGTATCAGAATGGCTCCGATCCATTTCATAGCGATTTCCCCTTATGTTATTCGTTAATGAATCGAACGTTTCACCATATACACGCTCGATTTTCCCTGGAGATTGTAAATGATCAAGAAGAATGTATCTTTGAAAGACATGATCTTGAAATAATGGTGCTAATGATGGCCTTTTTCTGATTTCCTCCAATGAATAGCCATGAATACTACAAATCACTTGAACCCCAGCGTGGACCGCTTCTTTTAAGCTTTTAACATCCTTTTCATCTCCAATCTCATCAACAACTAAAACCTCGGGAGACATAGAACGAATCATCATCATCATACCTTCTGCTTTAGGACAATCAGCCATGACATCCGTCCTTCGACCAACATCATGCTGCGGAACCCCTTCAAAAGGTGCTGCAATTTCTGAGCGTTCATCTATTAGCGATACTCTTGCCGATTTAATACCATACAGCCCATCACTTATTGATCGAATCAAATCACGTAATAATGTTGTTTTACCGCTTTTAGGAGCACCTATCATCATGGTGTTAAACATTTTTTCGGATTGTTTATTATATACATATGGAATGATGGCTTTCGCCGTCCCCTTATGCTCTTTTGCTACACGGATATTAAATGAGGAAATGTGGGTAATAGCCTTAACCTGTCCATTCGTAAGTGTCACTTTTCCAGATATCCCAATACGATGACCACCATGAATGGTGATATAGCCATTTCTTAGTTCTTCTTCCATGCGATATACTGAATGTTGGCTGATTTTACCTAAAAACTCTTTCGCATCTTGTTCAGTAAAAAAATGCTTGTCCAAAAAGTAACTATGCGAATGAAAAACTAATTCGACAGATTTATTAATCCTTAAACGAATTTCTTCCAAATCTTCTAAACTACTAGTTATCGTCAAAATGTCATGTTCAATATGATTGGGAAGCACTTCTAATATTTCTTTCATTTGTACATCCTCCTATTGATATCACTATTCTATGAACGCTATTGGTTGAATATGAAAAAGGATATAGATTTATATAGAAATCGTTATGATTCATTTCAGACATTTGAGCATAAAAAAAGAAGCGCAATCACATTGCACTTCTTAACACGATAAAAATTGGTCTATTTTGTTTTATGCACGAGATACGTATTTGCCATCTGTTGTACTGACTACTAAGACATCTCCTTGGTTCACAAAGAGCGGTACTTGAACGACATAACCTGTTTCTAGCGTAGCTGGTTTTGTTCCCCCGCTGGCTGTATCCCCTTTAATGCCTGGCTCAGTTTCAACAACCTCTAGCTCTACGTTCTTAGGAAGCTCAATCCCTAGTGTATCGCCATCATAAATAAGGACGGAGACTTCCATATTTTCTTTCATAAATTGTAATTCATTTTCGATTGTACCAGATGGAATTTCGATTTGTTCAAATGTTTCAGAATCCATGAAAGCGTGATTATCACCGTCTGCATACAAGTATTGCATTTTTCGACGTTCTAAATGTGCTTTATTAACTTTTTCGCCTGCACGGAATGTTTTTTCTTGAATACTACCATTTTCTAAATTACGAAGCTTTGAGCGCACAAATGCAGCACCTTTACCTGGCTTAACGTGTTGGAATTCCATGACCTGCCATATCATACCATCTAATTCTATCGTTAATCCTGTTTTAAAATCGTTTACTGAAATCATTTAAAATTCCTCCTTTGTGACCGTTATAACGTGATTAGTTCTTTTGGAGAGAATGTTAACGTTTCATTCCCATTTTCAGTAATCACTATATCATCCTCAATTCTGCATCCACCGACATCTGGCACGTAAATTCCAGGTTCAATCGTGACAACCATACCTGGTTCTAATACTTTGTCAGATCGGTAAGATAATCCTGGCCCTTCGTGTACATCCATTCCAAGACCGTGTCCTGTTGAATGGCCAAAGTATTCACCATAGCCTTTTTCCTTAATATAGTCACGCGTTAGGGCATCTGCTTCTTTACCCGTTATCCCTGATTTGGTTCCTTCCATTCCTTTTAGTTGAGCTTGTAACACCGTATCATAAATTTCCTGTAATTGATCATTTATTTGACCGACCGCTAACGTACGTGTGATATCAGAACAATAGCCATTATATAAAGCACCAAAATCTAATGTGACTAACTCACCAGATTGAATCTCTTTATCAGAAGCAACACCGTGTGGTAAAGCGGAACGATATCCTGATGCCACGATAATATCAAATGATGAAGATGCTGCACCCTGTTTGCGCATATAGAATTCTAATTCATTAGAAACATCGATTTCTTTCACACCCGGCTTAATCACAGTTTGAATGTGGTCAAACGCCGCATCAGCGATCTCCGCAGCTTCTTTTAATACTTTAATTTCATCTTCTGATTTTATCAGTCTTAATGTTTCAATTAATCCTGATGTCGGTATAAATTCACTCGAAATCTCTTTTTCATACGTTTCATAAAGTGCATATGTCATGCTATCTTTTTCGAATCCAAGTCTTTTAATGCCTAAACGTTTGGCTTGCTCTGCGACTTCAAGATGAATAGGCCCCTTATGTTCAATAATTTTAAAATCTTTAACTTGTTCATTGGCTTGTACAGTATAACGGAAATCTGTGATGAAAAGTGACTCATCATTTGTGACTAGAACCACGCCGGCCGTACCTGTAAATCCTGTCATATACCTTCTGTTTTGACCATTCGTGATTAAAAACCCATCTAAATCCTTTTCAGTTAACTTTTGACGTAATTTGTCTAATTTCAACATAAGTTTATGACTCTCCCCTTTTTTGTATAATTTGGATTAGCGAATAAGCAGCCGCTAAATAACTTGTTGGACCCAACCCAATAATTTGCCCAGCAGCTACTGGTGCAATATAAGACTGATGACGAAATGGTTCACGATTATGTATGTTCGAGAGGTGCACTTCTATAACTGGAATATCTATAGCCTCAACGGCGTCTCGAAGTGCAACACTCGTATGCGTGAATGCTCCGGGATTCAAAATGACACCGGAGCATTTTTGATTGGCTTTATGCAATCGGTCAATCAACTGCCCTTCATGATTGGATTGATAAGCCTCAGTCTGTATTTGATGACGCTGTAATAAATCAGAAACACTCCGCTCAATGTCAGCTAATGTATTGGATCCATACACGTCTTGATTTCGATTTCCTAATAGATTTAAATTAGGCCCATTGAGCAATAGTATCTTTGCCATCTTCAATTCCCCTTAAATTTTGTCCAATAACTAGTTTATCATAATTATGCTTCTTTTTGGGAATTTTTCGGAACAATCCGACGTTCGTGATGCTCATATGAAATCGTATAACCGACAAAAACACCATATAAGATAAATTGACAAACCGTCGTGACGATGGTATCGTAATCCATCTCATTAAATGGAGGTACATAATAAAACATAGGGTTAAACACTATAAAGATAACGACCCATAATCCAATGCCATATAAAATACCTGGTGTGATGCCGTTAAATTTTTTAAAGAATAAATAGTAAACTAATGCCGGGATGATCCCTAGAATAGTTACAATCACAAGGCTTATTAATTCACCTGACAGCCCCTCTGTCCAACTCCCAGAAAAGAATGATCGTAATGTAAATGACGCATGTGAGACATTAGAAAATGAAAAAAAGTAAGCAATAGAACTTACCGATCCCCAAATAAAACCTCCAACAGCCCCACAAAACAGACTCTTTAAAAATACGGAAGTTTGACTTTCTTCTTGTCTTTCTTTTTCAGCCATAGAATCACCCTTTCAACATGTAGTGTTAGCTATTTAAACGGATTCATACCAAACATTTTCTTGTACGTTTCAGACTATTTTTAGTAAAATATCAATATAATAGCGTATATAACATGACATTTTTGGCATGATATTAATAAGTTATAAGATTTGTCTGAAAGGGGTTTATCATGGGCCGAAATGGAAGATTCCTCATATACGGATTGTTTGTTCTAGCAGCTATTGGACTATTGAGTCAATTAATTAATAGTCCCGTCTCATTTTTTAAGAGCTTATTAATGATGGTCGGATTCGCCGTCGTTCTTGGAGGACTCATTTATTATTTCTTGATTGGTCGACGTAAAGGTCATCAGCATGCCAAGTACAAAAAAGCGGTCAAGCAATCGAAAAAAAAATACGGAAGAGGTCAAGAAAAAGCTGCATTTTCATCTATGGGCAATAAACCAAGTCGCATGCAAAAAACATCAAAGAAAAGTCCACATTTAACAGTGATAAAAGGCAATAAAAAATAGCTGGATCTAAGTCACTAGAATCCAGCCTGTTTATTTATCCACTCCATTTCCTAAAAAAAGACTCTGCTTTTAGCCTTCCAATTTCAAATAAATATCGCTTCTCTTCTGCATCCAAATCAAAATCTGTTGCACTAATATCATTAATTGGAATAAACATGATATCCTTTGCCGTCTCTTCTGAAACATATCGGGAATCATGAGCCTGGATCATCGTCCATATAATAGCAGGTAACATATCCACTGCATTATCTATTTTCTGTTTTGGTAATGACGACTTTTTTGCACTTAACTTAATCCCAAGTGTTGGTCTTACTTTAGTGTTTTCCTCGCTAGTAAAAATCCAGAAAGGAAAATTACTTAATGTCCCACCATCAATAAACAGGCTTAGGTAATTGGATTTAGTTAATAGTTTGATTGGTTGAAAAAAATAAGGAATGCTAATACTGATACGTACGGCTTTAGAAACCGGGAAATTCGAAGGTTTTATCCCATAATAAGGTTCTAAATCATCGGGAAAGACAGCTAACCGGCCATTTGTTATATCAGTGCCTATGATAAATAGATTATCTGGTAAGTCACCAAACGTTCGAACACCTTTTTGAGCTAAGAGTCGGTCAATCCATTTTTCAATATATTCACCACGATATAAACCTAATCTAAAATAAAGTGACAACCATTTTAAGAAAGGTAGCTTTTTAGCAAAAGGGTGTGGATCGAGGAAATTCCCTGTATCTTGCGCATTTAATATTTGCCTGACTTCTTCATGTCGGTATCCTGCAGCAATTAAAGATGCAATTAGGGCTCCTGCTGAAGTTCCTGCCACTCTATTAAAGGTTATCCCACGCTTTTCACAGACTTCTAAAGCACCTAAAAATGCAAATGCTTTAATGCCACCACCTGAGAAAACCCCATCGACTTCCATGTTATCCCCGCCCTATTCATGATGATATGCATATCATTTTATGAATAAGACACACCAATTAGAACTATGAAAAGAAAAAGAGCTTGGCTACAAAATAGCCAAACCCTTTATGATTTATAATCCACATTTGAGTTGTGCGCCACAATTGGTACACGTATTACATCCACCAACGTCTTCAACACTACCTTTACGGCAAACTGGACATGTATCACCGATTTCAGATCCAATTGTGACATCAGTCTTATCTAGCTCTTGAACCGTGTCCATTAACACAACTTTCTTTTCTTCTTCTTCAAATAATTCCTGTTGTTCAGAGAAATCATTTTCTTCAGCTTTAAGGGTAAGGACTTGCGTATCACGACTTCCATCAACATACACCGTACCACCTTTAGCACCACCGCGATATAGACGACGATAAACTTTTTCTACTTGATCGACACAGTAGCCTTTTGGTGCATTAACGGTTTTAGAAATCGAACTATCCACCCAACGCTGAATGACACACTGTGTATCCGCATGAGCTTCAGGCGATAACTTCATAGCTGTGACAAACCAGTTTGGAAGCTCATCCTCTGATGCATCTGGATTTAATCGATAATATTCTTCGGCAATATCAGCCTTTACTTCAATAAACTTACCTAAACGTCCACTTCGGTAATAGGTGAAAGAGAAGTACGGCTCTAATCCTGTTGAAACTCCAACCATTGTACCTGTAGATCCGGTTGGTGCAACCGTTAATAGGTGTGAGTTACGGATACCATATTTTAAAATACCTTCTTTAATATCCTCAGGCATTTTTTGCATATAACCGCTGCCGATAAAGCGTTCACGAAGCATTTGTGTTTCTTCATCTGTTTCACCAATTAAAAATGGAAAGCTTCCCTTCTCTTTCGCAAGTTCAATCGATTCACGATAAGCGGTTGTTGCAATGATTTCAAAGATTTGATCAACGAGCTCATTTCCTTCTTTTGAACCGTATTCCGTTTCGCAATAGATTAATAAGTCATGTAGTCCCATGACACCCAGACCAACACGACGTTCTCCTAACGCTTGCTTACGGTTTTCATCTAAGAAATAAGGTGTCGCATCAATTACGTTATCTTGCATTCTGACGCCTACTTCAACCGTTTTTCTTAGTTTGTCAAAGTCAGGCTGTCTACGTTCTTTATCAGCAATGTTTGCTAAGTTCACTGCTGCGAGATTACAGACAGAATATGGAGCGAGAGGTTGTTCTCCACATGGGTTAGTTGCAACGACCTTCTGTCCATAAGCTTTTGCGTTCGTTTCTTTATTCGCATTATCAATAAAGAAAATTCCAGGTTCTGCTGAATAGGTTGCACAAATATTAATCAAATTCCAAAGTTCTTTTGCTTTAATTTGTTTATAAACTTTAATACCGAAACCTAAGTTCTCCCATTCGCGTATATCACCGTACTCATGCCAATTCTCGTTATAGTACGCCATTTTTTCTTCTGTGTAATTTTCAACATCAGGGAAACGAAGCTCATAAACGTCATCGTTTTCAACAGCTTCCATAAATTCGTCCGTGATACATACGGATATGTTCGCACCTGTTAAAAATTCTGGATTATGAACACTGTAAGTACCTCCGTCACGTAATTTATTCTCAGCATCGCGAATGTTTTCTTCAGAAAAGCCACCTTGACCAGGTATGTGCTTATAATTCACAATACCTTGATACATTTGTTCTTCAGCGGTTGTTAGTGGTGTGAATTTTAGTTTATCATTTGCTAATTGCTGGATCGTTTCGTCCTCAATATTTTCAATTAAGTATCGTAAAATTCTTGGGTTTTGCATTTTCGAAATAATAAATTCTATGATATCTGGATGCCAATCATTTAACATGATCATTTGCGCACCTCTGCGCGATCCACCCTGCTCAACGAGGTGTGTGAGCTTTGCAATGTCATCAAGCCATGAAACAGAACCTGATGATTTCCCATTAACTCCTCTAGCCAATGCATTTCGAGGTCTTAAGGTTGAACCATTGGTACCTACACCACCACCTCGTGACATAATCTCCATTACTTGTTTACGGTGGTCACTAATGCCTTCGCGTGAGTCTTTTATAAATGGCATCACATAACAGTTAAAATACGTTACGTCTGTGTTAGAACCTGCTCCGTATAAAACACGACCAGCAGGAATGAAGTTCAAACTTGATAACTCTTCTTTAAATTTTTCGAACCATTCTTGTCGTTTCTCAGGTGACCGCTCGACTTCGGCTAAACCTGTTGCATTTCGTTGTGCAATTTGTTCATAGAAGATTTCTAAAGGCTTGTCTATGACACTAATAGGACGTTCAATGATTCCGGTTTCCTGTTCCTCTTCTTTTTCAAGAACATGAACATAATCATCTTCAATTTTAATCTTTGCCTTTTGCGATTCGTGATTAATTGATACAATGAATCCTGTACCTCTAGCAGGAAATTTCGGGTCTTCCTTAACAGTTAAGACGACGAAATCTCCTTCTTTTAATGTTTTCTTTTCTGTGTCTTTAAAAGCGTATCGGTCCAGCATAACTAAGCGGGATACACCTTTATGTGTTGTGTTCATCTCGGAAGTGATCGGGTGCACGTGTGGAAATTGTTTAATATCCTCATTTAAACGATCCACATCAATCTGGTTTTCCCGGGTTTTAACACCTAACATTAAAATGTCACTCCTTTTATTCGACAAAATATTCAATTATAATAATTGTTGTTGAATTAAAGATAACAGAACCCATAAGATAAATCAATATATAGTATTAGAATTTTTATTTATGCACTAGATATTGTAAAACAAGCATAATAATCGATTAATGTCAATGCAAATGCTTGTCGAATAGTGTAAAA
This sequence comes from Tenuibacillus multivorans, assembly GCF_900103915.1. Taxonomy (GTDB): domain Bacteria; phylum Bacillota; class Bacilli; order Bacillales; family Alkalibacillaceae; genus Tenuibacillus; species Tenuibacillus multivorans. The sequence goes on from NZ_FNIG01000003.1 coordinate 67,739, forward strand.
TCATTTAGTATCACATGTATAATCACTCAATTATTTTCTTTGAAACTTGTTAGAATCGCCTATATAATTGAACCTAGAAAGATAAGAGAGGGGATATAGATGGACATACTGTTATCTATTTTAATCGTGTTAGCTGCTTTAATATTATTTGGCGTATTTCGCTATATTCGAACGCAGCGTTTTTTAAAAACCTTAACTGAAGCTCAATTTGTTGAAGGCTATCGTAAAGCTCAACTAATTGATGTTCGTGAACCGCATGAATTTGAACGTGGTCATATATTAGGAGCAAGAAATATACCACTATCCCAAATGAAACAACGTTTACAAGAAGTTCGTCCTGATAAACCAGTTTATTTATATTGTCAAAGTGGCCAACGCTCAACACGTGCGGCTACATTACTTCACAAAAATGGCTATCAAGATTTAAACCACTTAAAAGGTGGTTTCCGTAAATGGAATGGAAAAATTAAGGTTAAAAAGAAAGCTTATTAAGCAAACTCCCCTCACTCGAACATTAATCGAGTGAGGGTTTCTTTTTTATAAAGCCATAAAAAGCGACCCTCCTTAAAGAAAGGTCGCTAAAGCTTTACTCTTCATTTTTATAGTAACGCAAAACAGGTTTTCTGGCCGCTTGCGTTTCATCTAGTCGACTAATGACCGTTGTATGAGGTGCTTCTTGAATAATTTCTGGGTCATCTTTTGCCTCATTGGAAATTTGAATCATCGCATCGATAAATTCATCTAATGTTTCTTTTGATTCGGTCTCTGTTGGTTCTACCATCATCGCTTCCTCAACATTTAGTGGGAAATAAATAGTTGGTGGATGGTAGCCAAAGTCTAATAGTCGTTTCGCAATATCTAGTGTACGAGCGCCGAGTTTCTTTTGATTTTTACCTGATAAAACAAATTCGTGTTTACAATGCTGTTTAAACGGTAATTCATATTCTTCCTCTAAACGGCGCATCATGTAGTTAGCATTTAACACCGCATTTTCACTAACTTGTTTCAAACCATCTGGTCCCATTGAACGAATATACGTATAAGCACGAACATTAATTCCGAAGTTACCGTAATAGGGTTTGACTCGACCAATCGAATGCGGACGATCATGGTCAAAGTAATACTGATCGCCATCAGTCGTTAAAACAGGCTTAGGTAAAAATTTAGCCATTTCTTTCGTTACACCGACCGGACCTGAGCCTGGTCCACCACCACCATGTGGTCCTGTAAATGTTTTGTGTAAGTTTAAGTGGACTACGTCAAAGCCCATATCGCTTGGGCGAGCATACCCCATAATCGCATTTAAATTTGCACCATCATAATACAGGCGACCGCCAGCCTCATGAACAATATTGGCCATCTCGACGATATGTTCTTCAAATAACCCTAAAGTATTCGGGTTGGTCAGCATTAAGGCGGCTACATCTTCATCTACTACTCGCTTTAAATCTTCAAGGTCGACTAAGCCTCGTTCATCTGATTTTACGGTTACCGCTTCAAAGCCTGCTACAGTTGCTGATGCTGGATTAGTTCCGTGTGCCGAGTCAGGTACAATAACCTTCGTTCTATTGTAATCACCATTTTCCTCATGAAAAGCACGAATCATCATTAATCCGGTCCACTCACCTTGGGCGCCAGCAGCTGGTTGTAAGGTTACTTCATCCATCCCTGTAATTTCAGCCAACGTTGTTTGTAAATCATACATTAATCCTAAAGCACCTTGAACTGTATTTTCTTCCTGGTAAGGATGGATTTGACTAAAACCAGGAAAACGAGCAACATCCTCGTTTATTTTTGGATTGTATTTCATCGTACAAGAACCTAATGGATAAAAACCGGAATCAACCCCGTGATTTCGAGTTGAAAGCGCGGTGTAATGACGCATAATTTGTAGTTCACTAACCTCTGGTAAGTCAGGGTTTTCTTTTCTAATATAAGCATCATCAAATTCTTGATCGACATCGATATCTGGTACATCCAGTTCAGGTAAGCTATACCCTTTTCGTCCTTCTTTACTTAATTCAAAAATAACTGGGAAATCTTTAAGATTAGCCATTAATATCACCCAATTCTTTTACAAATTGATCAATCTCATCTTTTGTACGAATCTCAGTTACAGCCATTAACATATGATTTTTCCAATCATCACTAACCTTGCCTAAATCAAAACCACCGATAAAGCCTTTATCTAGTAATTGTTTGTTAATGGAAGCAACATCACCTTTAACGTTTACAACAAACTCATTAAAGAACGGTCCACTGTAAACGACTTCTAATCCTGTATCTTCAGCTTTCTTCTTAGCATAACGTGCTTTTTTCATATTTAAAATGGCCATATCTTTTACACCATGTTTACCAAGTGCCGTCATGGCAACAGATGATGCGAGTGCGTTTAGCGCCTGGTTAGAACAAATATTAGATGTTGCTTTATCTCGACGAATATGCTGTTCACGCGCTTGTAGCGTTAAAACAAAACCACGTTGACCTTCTTCATCAACCGTTTGACCGACTAAACGACCTGGAACTTTACGCATTAATTTTTTCGTTGTTGCGAAATAACCACAATGCGGTCCGCCATACTGAGCTGGGATGCCAAATACTTGTGCTTCCCCAACAACGATATCGGCACCAAATTCTCCTGGCGGTGTTAAATAACCAAGTGCCAATGGATTACTTGAAACGACCATCATCGTTTTCTTTTGATTAGCAAGTAGTTCATTCACTTCCTGTAGTGGTTCCACCTGACCTAGGAAGTTTGGATATTGTAAAACAACGCTTGCCGTATCCTCATCTAGCTCAGCCTCTAGCTGACTAAGATCCGTTAAACCATCCTTTACATCGATTTCAACAATATCTAAACCTGGTCCTTTTGCATAAGTTTTAATGACTTCCATGGACTCAGGATGTACAGCTTTAGAGACTAGTACTTTTTTCTTACGAGTTTGACCAGCACTTAAATTTACCGCTTCAGCCAGTGCTGTTCCGCCATCATACATCGAGGAGTTAGCAACGTCCATCCCTGTAAGTTCTGAAATCAACGTTTGGAATTCAAAAATAGCTTGTAATTCACCCTGTGATATTTCAGGTTGATAAGGTGTATAAGCGGTATAAAATTCTGAGCGCGAAATAACATGGTCGACAATTGACGGGATATAATGCTGATAAACCCCTGCCCCTAAAAATGACGTGTGAGTTTGTAAATTAACATTTTGATTAGCTAGCTCTGCTAATTCTTTTTTAAGCTCATATTCACTTTTAGCTGGTTTGATGTTTAAATCACCATTATAGCGAACCTCTTCTGGAATATCTGCGAATAGGTCGTCTGTTGAATCCACACCAACCGTTTTTAGCATAGCTTTTTTATCTTCTTCCGTCATTGGAATATAACGATGTTGCATGATGATCACCCCTCTTATTTTCGTTTATAAAATGGTGTAGGAACGATTTTTGCTTCTAATGTTCGTTTTCTAACCTGAACTTCTAACGTTTCTCCTTCATTGACATATTCAGCTTGCACTAAGGCTAACCCAACATTCTTTCCTAATGTTGGCGACTGAGTACCAGACGTGATAAAACCGACATTTTCCCCATCTTTCAATACATCATAACCATGACGTGGAATGCCTTTATCCATCATTTCAAGACCTACTAGTTTTCGTTTAGGTCCATTAGCTTTTTGCTCAGCTAATACCTCTTTCCCGATAAAGTCTGCTTCTTTTTTCGCTTTCACGGCAAAACCTAAGCCGGCTTCAACAGGTGTAATATCTTTTGAAAGCTCCTGACCATAAAGGGCTAAATTAGCTTCAAAGCGCAATGTATCACGAGCACCTAAGCCAACTGGCGTAACACCATGGGCTTCACCAGCCTTAAGAATAGCTCTCCATAGCTCAACGCCACTAGCATGGTTGATGTAAATCTCAAAACCATCCTCACCTGTATAACCTGTACGTGAAATGATCGCACCATGTTCAATGCCATTTAATTGAACATCTTGTTTAAATCTAAAGAATTTGATTTCACTCAAATCTTCTTCTGTTAATTGTTGCAAAATGGTTTCAGCCTTAGGTCCTTGAAGTGCAATCTGAACATAATCGGGTGTGACATTACGAACGGTCACATCACCTTCTGCATGCTCCTTCAACCAGTCATAATCTTTTTCCGTATTGGCTGCATTGACGACTAGAAAATACTTGCTCTCATCAAGCTTATATACTAATAAGTCGTCAATCGTACCACCGTCTTCATAACACATAATCGTGTACTGCGCTTGGTTTATAGAGGCTTTAGATAAATCATTCGTTAGCATTTTTTGTAGATAAGCTTCACTATCTGGGCCTTCTACTAATATTTCTCCCATATGAGAGACATCAAATAAACCAGCTTTTTCTCGTGTTGTATGGTGTTCATCCTTAATCCCAACAAATTGAACTGGCATTTCCCATCCGCCAAAATCGACTGTTTTGGCATTAAAATCCTGATAAACAGGAAATAATGGTGTCCGCTTTAATTCTCCCACTTTCATCCCTCCAATTTTTAAACATTAAAAAAGAGAATACCAAATTAACATTCGGAATTCTCTGTCCTGTCACCTGAAAGTTTCGTAATATTCAATGATATTACTTGCATCTTTGGTGGTTCATATCACATGAACACTCTCCAGAGTAGCGTCATACAAGAGTCTTTTTGCCTGAGAGATTCATACGTCATAACGTACTTGCTCCGTCGGCGCCACGTGTGTGGTCTCTCCCCTTATAATCATTCGCCAGATGATATTCTATTTTATGTACATAATATGACTATTCTTGTGACACATTATAGCATATGTGTCTCTATTGTGTAAGCGTCACATTGATTTATTTATAGAGAGGAGCATGACCGATGAAATTAGTTATCGACGATCATGACCTTGACTTACTTTCTAACAATCTTGATCATTATCAATCAAGTGATTGGGATACTTTTAAACAAGCTTATACCTTAAGCCAGATGAAAATGAATCATAAAGATGCTTTAACTTGTATGCAGTACTTGCCTCATTTAGAGCTTATGTCGCACCAGCTTGATGCGGTTAAAAAGGTATTACATCAAATGCACGGTCGAGCCATTCTCGCCGATGAGGTTGGTTTAGGTAAAACGGTTGAAGCAGGCGTAATCCTTAAAGAATTAATGGTTAAAGGATTAGTCAAAAAAGTGCTCATACTAGTTCCTTCATCGTTGATTCGTCAATGGGAAAGTGAACTTAATAAAATGTTCTATATCCCGGCTAAAGCGAAACATCGTTCTTATCCTTGGCAAGCGTATGATATCGTTATTTCATCCATTGATTTAGCTAAAAAGGATCCGCATTCTAGTGATATTTTAAACGAAGAATATGACATGCTTATTGTCGATGAAGCACATCGTTTAAAAAACCCAAAAACGAGAAACTATCAATTCGTCAAACAGATCAGATCAACCTATTGCCTATTGTTAACAGCAACACCCATCCAAAATAAAATAGATGAGATTTACTATTTAATGTCGATTGTGCGCCCGGGCTTACTCGGAGATAAACAATCATTTAAGCGTACCGTTAGAGAAGAACGAAAGGATGACAATAGCAATGCGATCCAAACATTAGTCAAACAATCGATGGTTCGAAACAGAAGATCTGAAACAACTAATCATTGGACTAAACGCGATATTGATACGATTTATGTTGACTTTACGGATGAGGAAATGGAGTTTTATAAACATTTAGAGTCACTCGATGGCATGCATTCCTTTACTGCCTTAACTTTACAGCGCGAAATTTGCTCAAGTCGAGAGGCCTGCTATCAATCAATAGGTCAATCAAACTGGAATGATGAATTTAAGAAGGACTTAATGCAACAAATCGAACAGCTGCCACACCATGCCAAAGCCTTAAAAACCGTTGAATTTGTTAAATCATTAAATGAAAAATGTATCATTTTTACAGAATATAAATCAACACAAATTTATTTACAATGGTTGTTACATCAAAACGGTATTCTGTCGGTTACCTATAACGGGGGATTCCGCAAAAGTAAGAAAGAATGGATGATTCAACTCTTTAAAAATAACGCGCAGGTTTTAATTGCGACGGATGCGGGTGGTGAAGGGTTGAACCTACAGTTTTGTAACCACATGATTCATTATGACTTACCATGGAATCCAATGAAGCTTGAACAACGTATTGGCCGTATCCACCGTTTTGGTCAAACAAAAGATGTCAATATTTATTATACGGTGTTAAGAAATACGATTGATCAACGTATTCTTGATTTACTATATGACAAATTAGATTTATTTAAAGATGTGATAGGTGAGTTAGATCAAATATTGAGCCAGCTTGGTATTCAAAACCTTGAAGATGAAATTGAAGAAATCGTTCGGGATTCTCGTTCTGAGAAAGAAGCTTCTATTAAGGTCGACCATTTGTTTTCAGTCATTAGTGATAGTCATGTAGAGGAAAGGAACATCGCCAATGAATCAAGCTGAAATTCATCAATTTCTCGTTAATTTTTTTAAAAAGCGTCAAGCAACCTTTGAACATAATGAGCCCGGCTTATTAAAAATCAAATTAACTGAAGATCTGGATCAACGCTTAATGAATCGGCCATTTTATTGGCAATATGTTAAAAAGTTAGGTTACAAAGGCGATCCGATGTCGGTCACCTTTATATCTGATAAACAGAAAAAAGGTGAAGCAGGCGAATGGATTCATTATGGATCACCACGACTCGAACAGCTTTTTCAGATGATTTTAGATGAGGGAAAATATGCTGAGCTCTATGAACAGATCAATCAGGATGAACGGCACGCCTTTCATCCTTGGTTTATTTGTAATATGCTCGTGCGTTATCGAGGCGCATACACCCATGACGAAATGGTTAGTGTTGGTGTCTATCTCATTAATGGTGCCATGCGTTTTCGAATGATGGACGAGATCATTAATCATCAATTTAATGAAGTCATCCCTGATTACTGTTATAAAATTCCTCCTATTATTAATCGCATTCGAGCGATTCAAATAATTAATAGAGAGTTGCAGCATAGAATCTCTGAGCGTTCAACCAATTTTGAATACGAATCCTTTGAGCTTTATCAAAAAGAAAAAAACATGACCGAAGAACTGTTTCAAGGTCGGGAAGATGATATCGATTTATTAAAGGAAAATATCGAACAACAAATATATGATCGTTTATACCCAAAAGTAGACCTATCACTAATTAATTGCGGATTGTTTTATTTAACAGAAAGCAGGTCAAAAAAATTATTAAACGTTTCTTAAATTATGCATTATTTTAGTTTTCTCACCTAATATTTATAAAAATGCTCTATTTTCGGTGAGAAAACTAATTTTTTACGGGCAGAAAACGCATTTTTCTATCCATTGACACAACAATTTTATCGCGTTATAAATTTATGTGTAACATAATTTGTTGAACGACCTCTTGAACCGATCTTCCATCGGTTGAAATGCTTAATGAGGCTGATTGCCGATAAAGCTCCTGACGTTTATCAAACATCAACTGACGTTCCTTCAATGATTGTTGCCACAAAGGTCTTGATGAATCTTCCCCAATACGTTTCACAATTGACTCGAACTGTGTTTCTAAAAAGATGGTGAGGAATTCCTCTTGTAGTAATAACCGGTTTTCTTCTCTTTCAACTATTCCACCACCAGTGGCGATAACGATCAAATGTTTAGAAGAGAGATTTTTTAGAGTCTCTGTTTCCTGTTCTCTAAAAAATGCTTCACCATACGTCTCAAATAATTGTGGAATCGACTTTTTCGTATGTGATTCAATCAAACGATCGGTATCTAAAAATGTATGGTTTAATTCATTTGATAATGCTTGTCCCACGGTAGTTTTACCTGATCCCATAAAACCGATTAATGCGATTGGTTTCATTTTATCACCTACTTTAAGGAGGGCTAGATGTGAATAACCCCGAACAATTTTCAAATCGGATTATGAATGAAGCCCTTCGAAAAAGGGCGACTGATATCCATTTCATACCGATAGATGAAAGCGTATTGATATATTTTCGTATTAATGGTTATCGTTGGTTCTATCAGAATCTATCATTTAAAGTATATCATGGTTTAATGAGTTATTATAAGTTCGTCTCTGGTATGGATATTGCAGAGAAAAGACTCCCTCAGAACGGGACGATGCTGTATCAACTCAATCAACATACTTATGATTTACGTTTATCAACACTACCAACGCAAAACCTCGAAAGTCTCGCCATAAGAATACTGCCAAAAGATTATTTTCCAGATTTAGAACAGTTATTTATCTTCCCTAAACAGGCTCTCAAACTAATGGAATGGGTACAACAGCAAGCAGGGATTATATTATTCACGGGTCCAACAGGTTCTGGTAAATCGACATCGATGTATGCCCTCGTTAAAAAAGCAATAGAAACATATAAATTTCAAGCGATTACACTTGAAGACCCTGTTGAGCAATCGATTCAAAACTTACTCCAAGTACAAGTAAATGAAAAGGCTGGATTCAATTACGACGTTGGATTAAAGGCAGCATTAAGACATGATCCGGACATGATCATGATTGGTGAAATAAGAGACGAAGAAACGGCAAGATTTGCTTTTAGAGCTGCCTTAACGGGACACCTTGTGATCAGCACCGTACACGCTAAAAACGCTTTTGGTACCCTTTCTCGTCTCAACGAAATGGGACTTCATAAATCAGATTTAAGTCAATCAATTATAGGTATTGCCTCACAACAGCTGATTAATATCTCGATTTCTTCGAGCGAAGATATTGGACGAAGAGCGGCTATTGCCGAGTTATTAACCGGTAATAATTTAGATCAAGCAATTAATGGGTTCCCGCCAGAGAGCAATCACAGCTACCAAACGTTTGCGATGTTAAGGAGGAAAGCCTATGCCCTTGGTTACACTCACCTTTCGTCGTAAATCATTACCTATAGCGAAACAAATTCTTTTTCTTAACCGCTTAGCTAAACTCTTAATGAAACAATATACCATGAAACAAGCATTAGAATTTATGCTTTATGACCCTCAACTCAAAAATATCGCATTTTCATTCTTTGATTTTCTTCAAAACGGTCGCTCGATTGATGATTGCTTTAAGCTTACTTACTTTCACCCACTGGTTATAGCCTTTATGAGCTTTTCAAAAGAATCTGGTCACATCAGCGAACATTTAATGAGCTGTGCTCAAATTTTAAAAATGAAAGAGGATCTTGAAAATAAGCTCAAACGTGTATCAAGATATCCTCTCCTTCTATCCATCGTGAGTGTGTTCGTTTTTATCGGTATGAATGTTTATTTATTACCTGTTTTTACGAATACCTTTGAAAGCTTTGGCCAAACTGAATCTTTAAAATCGTTTGAACTCATCATCAACATTTTTAATTATCTTTTTATAGGGGTGATGATGGTTGTCGCCATCGTTTTAGTTATCCTGTTATATGTACGTCGACTAGAAATTGAGAAAAAAATAAAAATGATTCGCCAGATCCCTTACCTGAGCAATATTTATAAATTGTTAGTCAGTATGCAACTCTCTTACCAGATCTTTGCAATACTTGATAGTGGGAAAACAATTCGCGAAGCTTTGCAGCTATTAAACGAACAAAATGAACTCAAAATTGTAAAGCATTACGCACGGTTATTAATAAATCAATTAGCACAAGGGAGATCCTTATTTGAATCCTTTGATGTGCTTGAATTAGTTCAAGAAGATTTAAAATGGCTCATTAAAAGGAGTGACCAAGAGGGAACGCTTTCACAGGACCTTCAAACCTATTCCCAGCTATTAATTGAAACGATTGAACATAAAGCTAAGCAATCCATTTTGTGGGTACAACCTATATTTTATCTCATCATGGGTGTGTTGATTGTAGCGATTTATATTTTTACGTTATTTCCAATTTATCAGTTAATGCAGCAAATATAAAAGGAGTGGAAAACATGAAAAGTGAACGCGGTTTTACCTTGATCGAAATGCTCATTGTGCTCTTAATCATTTCGGTTTTGTTAATTTTAACGATTCCAAACATAACGAAATACAATGATGTTGCTGAAGACAAAGGCTGTGAAGCATATTTAGACTTACTACAAACTGAGGTCCAATTATATAAAATTGAATACGATGAATATCCGACAGACATAGGTCAATTAGATTCTGTAGATAATGAGGAGGAATTAACTTGCTTTGAGGACATTATGATTGACGAAAATGGTAATGTCATAGTCGTTGAGGATGAAACAGAAAATGGGGAATAAACAAGCTGGCTTTACAGTAATTGAGATGTTGATCGTCTTAACGATTATTCTTATGATAACGACATTTTCCATGAATCAAATGGTCAAATCCACCACAAATGATCCCTTAGAAGACTTCCTGGAACAATTAGAGAAGGATATTTTCATGATGCAGCAACAAGCAATGACTAAGCAAAAGCAATTATCCTTACTATTTCATTTAAATGAACACTATTATATGATTTACGATTCTCCACTAAACCCAGCCATACTGAAGCGAGACTACGACCATAGGCTTCAACTTGATTTAACTTCCATTAACAATCCACTTCATTACCGATCATCTGGTGTGCCGATTAATCCTGGGTCATTTATTTTGACCTATAACGAAAAACACTATAAAGTTACATTTCCGTTTGGGAAAGGGCGATTTTATGTCACTGAACTCTGATAAGGGGTATATTCTCATGGATCTGTTGTTATCGATAAGCTGTTTAATTCTTATGATAACGATTTTGACACCGTTCATCATCAACGTTGGGGAATTACAGGAGGATCTTGATTCATATTTAATTGCTCAGGAACAGCTTAATAGGCAATTACTTGATCATTTCACCCCAACAAAACCTGAACACCATATTGATTACTCCTTTGGCGTTCAAAATAAAACGTTCAACTTTAAAGTATACCCATTGAATCACAAGTATTTCGTTTGTATAACTTGGTTTAACTCAAAAGATGAAGAAGAAAGACTGTGTCGTTATGTACCTACGGGCTAAAGATAACCAATCAGGATACACGTTAATAAGCTTATTAGTGACTTTGTCCATATTTATAATCATCTCTCCCCTTCTTTTGTCTTTCATAAAGCTTGTCGTACCGCTTCAACCGCAGCATGGACTTTCAGACATGGAACTAAGACAATTTCATTTCTTTGTCGACCAAGCATTAAACCAATCCATACAAGTTCAGCTTGAAGAAAATGGCATACATTTTATCCAGCAAGATGGAATTAAGGTGACCTATGAGAGGTATAACCATATAATCAGAAGGCGAGTAAATGATCAGGGTCATGAAATTCTTCTTAGGAATGTCAGTCACTATGAAGTGATTCCACAGACAGACGATATTTTTGTCATTAAAATAATAAGAGGCGATCAACATGCGTTTCAAAGAACCTATTTCTATAACGACTTTGCTTCGAATCCATGATGAACGAGGAATCCTATTTCCGTATTTACTTTCTATTTTAATTTTAATATCTGCTTTCTTATTGCTATCACTTGATCAGGAACGTTATAATTTACAACAGACCAAAATATTAAAGGAACAAATGACCATTCAAAATTTAATTCAAATCACGGTCCATGATTTTAACATGATAAAAAATGATTTAATATTAATAGAAGACGAGCAAACCATCGAGTTCGAATATGAAACCGGTCATACCGTGGTGAAATATCAACTAGTTAATGAAACGTCGATTGAATTGCAAATTGATGTTTATACCACTCAAAATCAAACGAAGCCATTTAAATTTCTTACGCAAATCGATGTATAAAAAGGGCATGAATGCCTTATAATAATAACTGTTATTGGGCCATAGCCAAGCGGTAAGGCAACGGTTTTTGGTACCGTCATGCGCTGGTTCGAATCCAGCTGGCCCAGTAACATACATATACTTCTTTAGGTAAATGTTTCTAATGTACATAATTTGTTCATTTACAATTATTTTGGATTCATATATAATGTTGGTTGATAATGTTCCTGCAAAAAGGAGGAGAAAGACATGCCACGAGTGTTTCGAGGTTTAGCATTTTGGACAGGAATCTTTACGGCTATGTTCTACGCAGGTGGTATGATAGAACTATCCCTATTATTTTTAGCGCAAACAGTTTTCTTTTTAGGAATTGGATACTTAAATCTGTCCGAACGTCTTTATATGTATATTTTTGGCGCATACTTAACCGTTTTTATGGTCGGATTTACTTACTATGTAACATTCCTCTTAGAACCAGGTTTTGCGCATTAATGAAACTTACTAAATGGCTAAGCTTACATAGTGCCATAGTAAACGTATCGAAAAAGGATGACTCAAACGCGAGTCATCCTTTTTGTTTATAAGAATGGATTGAGGTGTTTTTCTTCTTTGACTGTGGTTTTCGGGCCATGGCCAGGATAAACGATCGTCTCATCCGGAAGTGATAAAATATTGTTTTCGATACTTTCTAACAGTTCTTCATGGTTACCAAACGGTAGATCTGTACGGCCAATCCCTCTTTGGAATAATGTATCTCCTGCGATAAGCATCTTGTCTTGACTAAACCAAAATGAAATACTTCCCGGTGAATGACCTGGCGTATATAGAATGTCGCATTCAAAACCGCTGATATCATGTTTGCCTTCTTCTAAGGTATACTCTGGAGGCTTAGATGAGGCAATTTCCCCTACACCAAAGAGCTCTGAGCCATTTAATGATGAATCTGTCAGCCAATCCTGCTCCGTTTCGTGCATATAAACAGGAATGTCATAATGGTGACGCAAACCATCTACAGCCCCAATATGATCAAAGTGAGCGTGTGTCAGCGCAATCGCTACAGGCTGTATTTGAGTTTCCTCTAAATATTGCTGCACCACTTCTTCATCCCCGCCCGGGTCGATAATTAATGCTTTACTTTGGGCGGATAATATGTAACAATTCGTTCCAAGCATACCTAGGTTAAGAGAGTGAATGTTCACAAAAAGTTCCCCCTTTTCGCATTTGATTTTTCTTTAAATCACTCGACAGTATTATTTTTTTTGTATAAAATATACTAAGTATGATACGTCAAATAATAACAAACATGTATGATGGAAGGATAACATAATTCAAGGAGGCAACAACATATGGTACTAGGTATTATTCTTTTCTTTGTGGCGATATTGAGTTTATTTGCTGTATTTAGAGAGCTTAAAAATCGTAATGTCTTAGCTATTCTATTTGCAGGCGCATCAACTGCTGTATTTGGATGGTTTTCAGTCATGACTATTATGCATGCATTGTTCCCAGATTCATTTTAAGTTACTTGAACGGTTAACATCATTTGAGTTAACCGTTCTTTATTTTTTGAAAATCAACTAACTGCATGTTTTGATTATAGAAAAATCGATACATCACCATCGACACTATGATTGCGCTAAGTGACACGGATGAGAAAATACTAATTGAAATAACGAGTTGATATTTAATGGCTACAATCGGTTCTATCCCACCTAATATTAAGCCTGTCATCATACCTGGAAGTTGCACGAGGCCAATCGTCTTCAACTGATCAATATTTGGTATTAAAGCTGCATTCAGCGTTCGCCTGACCGTTAAATGAGAGGCCTGTTTAGGTGTTGCCCCTAAAGATAAAGCAGCTAAAATTTTACCATGATTGGTTTCAAATTCTGATTTCATTCTCTCAAGAGACAATCCCATCGCAACCATACTATTTCCAATAACCATACCACTCATTGGAATAATCTCTTCAGGCGTAAACGACACCATATCAAAACTCAACCACAGTGCCAGTACAATAATTTCTATCGTTATTAACCCGACCAAAACCGTCATAAAAACATTGGGCAATTCCTTCCCTTTTTTTCGTGCGTGGAAAGTCGCTATCGTAATCATGACACTTAGCATAATCGGTATACCTATGAGTGGCTTTAAATTAAATAAATACGTTAGTATTAAGCCGATTAGGAATAATTGGATTGCTCCTCTAATCGAAGACCAAAGGATATCCTTTTTTAAACCTAATTGATAAAAATATGAAATCGTGAATGGAATCATGACAAAGACAATTAGGACAAGTAATGAAAAGTTTGAAACGTCGCGTTCCATAAAACCTCCTAGTTTACATTAATAAATTTTTGTAGTTCGTCAGTTTTTGGTTGGTCAAACATACCTGGCAAATCTCCCTCTTCTTTTATCATGCCATCTGCTAAAAAGAGCCCTCTCGTACCCAGTCTTTTGGCCTGATGTAAGTTATGCGTAACCATAATAGTTGTTAAGGCTTTACTATCCATTAATGTCATCAAATCTTCTTCAATTGATTCAATATTTTGATCATCTAAAGCGCTTGTAGGCTCATCCAATAATAAAATTTCAGGTTGATTCGCTAAGGTTCGAGCCAGGGAGACTCTTTGCTTTTCCCCCCCTGATAAATCATCAACAGGTTTATCTAAGTATTCTTTCGGTAAATTGACATAATCTAAAAGCTTATCTTCATTCCCACTCTGCCATTCATCAAAAAGTGAAGGCCCATATTTGAGGTTGTCCAACACCGTTTCAGGAAACAAATAGGGATACTGAAGCACAATTCCATTTTTTTTACGTAGCTGCGGAATATCATAAGAATCAATCGGCTCACCATAGTAAAAAATCTGCCCACTGTCTGGGTCTTCTAAACGGTTGAATAAATGGAGCAAGGTTGATTTTCCAGAGCCCGAAGGACCAAATATCATGATTCGTTCGCCTTTTTGAATCGATAAATTAATATCTTTTAAAACCCGTTTTCTCACATGTTTTAAATCGAAAATTGATTCCGCCATTATAGTCGCTCCAATGCTTAAGTTTCTTATAAGTAAACATACTAAAAAAAGGAGAGCTACTCAACTCGCAGCTCTCCAGTATTATTTACTCATCTTCCTCTTTTTTAATTTCGCCACTCTCGAAATCGTAAAATCTTAATAAATCGCCGTAAATAATTTCATCAGAATAATTTAACTCTTTCATGGCTTTTTCTCTAATTGGATCACATTTCGTTTCGTCAACTTGTTCTCCAGTGCCATGCTCATAGCAAACACCAGCAGCATAAACATAGTCCTTGCCGACGACCCGACCATCTCTAAAGGCGATAAAGTCTTTACGATCCTCTTCTGAAGCAAACAAGTTATTACCGAAAATAATATCCTCTTGCTTTTCAATACCTAAGAAATTTAATATTGTTGGCTTATAGTCAATTTGACCTGTTAATGTCGAAATCGTGCGATCATCCTCATGTCCTGGAATATGAATTAACAATGGCACTCTTTGGAGTAATGCATCATCATATGCTGTAATTTCTTTACCCAAATATTCACCTAAAGCTTCATTATGATAAGACGGTACACCGTAATGGTCTCCAGTAATAATGAAAATGGTATCATCATACAAGCCTTCTCGTTTCATTTTTTTCATAAACTGTTCGACAGCTTCATCAGAATAACGTACGGTTTGGAAGTATTGATTTAACGTATTTGAATCAGATTCATATGGTTCTAACGTTGCTTCCTCTTCTGGTATATCGAATGGGAAGTGATTCGTTAATGTGATAAATTTAGCATAATAAGGGTCTTCTTGCTCCTTAAGGATATCAATTGATTGATCGAAGAACATCTTATCATTAAGACCCCAACCGATAACATCTTCTTTCTCGAACTCAAACGATTCGACATCGAAAAATTCATCATATCCCAGTGTTTCGTACATCACATTACGGTTCCAAAAGCTAGCATTATTAGCATGGAACACATAAGAGTTATATCCCTTTTCATTCTTTATAATTTCAGGTAACGCAAAATATTCATTTTGTGCATGTGTGAAAAACGCTGCACTGTTAGGTAAAGGATATAAACTATTATCCATTAAAAATTCATGGTCTGAGGTTTTGCCTAAAGCTGTTTGGTGATAATAATTATCAAAGTAATAACTATCTTTAATTAAATCATTCAGGAATGGTGTCACCTCTTCACCATGTAGCGTCCGATTAATGACAAAGTCTTGTAGAGACTCCACCGAAATGTGAACAATATTTTTTCCCTCAGCAATACCCTCTAAATTAATTGGTTCATCAGGTTTTTGCTTTTGTTCATCCTGAACGCTTCTTTTAACGTATTTTTCTATTTCACTAAATTCGGAACCATCCGCAAAAATACGTTTTGATTGAGTTGATGCTGTTATGAACGCATCATAAGCATGAAAAGTATATATTCCAACGTTTTTAACTAAATATTCTCGGTCAAAACCGCGCTTAAATAAAAGTGGTCGTTCAATTTCGGCTAAAGCTAAATTTAGCACTAACACAGAACATGCCACTAAAGCAATTCGTCGTTTAAAAACTTTAGAATAGCTTTTAATCGAAAATATTTCCTTCTTACTTAAACCAAAGATTAAGATGACATCTAAGATCAAAAAGATATCAACAAATTTAACAAGCGAAATTAAACTTGTACCCAAGTCACCAGCGTTATTCACTTGAAACAATGTAGGTAACGTTATGAAATCTGTAAAATTACGGTAATACATTAAATTAGCAAGTAAAATAAACGTTAAAACGACTGAGGTTATTAATATAAATTTCCTTTGCCTTTTACTTTTCAACCAAGCCGCAATTGAAAAAATAAAAAAGCTAAAGGCGAAAGCATTTATAAAAAGGATGATTTCCTGAAATAACGATTCAATTGATAAATTAAAATAAAACCGATACACCATATATGTTTTCAAGCCAACTAATACAGCTGCTATGATAAACAATGGTACACGTTTTAAACGTTCCATGTTATGGTCCTCCATTTATATTCATTCTCTCTCTCCCATTATTAGACGTTTACGAGAAAGAAAAGTTTCAATAAAAACATATTATTATAAAACATACCCCTAAAACAATGTATTATAACGCCTATTTTTCATTTTTATACTAGGTCTTTTTTCTCTTTTTTTATAATAAGAAGTGCTTGCTTATATTCTTCCCCACTAATCAGTCGATTTTCAAATAATGATTTTAATTCTTCCTCCATTAATAATAAATCTGAGGATCGATCACCGACATAGACAAATACACCAAATCGTTTTAATAAATGTCTTACATCCAATATATTTTGCATATTTTCACCCACTATGACAAATCGTTCAATTCCTGATACATGTCCTTAATTTGCTGATTGTCTGGTGCAAGTTCAAAGGCTTTTTGTATATGCGTTTTAGCTTGTTTCAAATTGTTTTCCTTGATATAGATAATCCCTAAGTTGTAATAGGCATCTGTGAAATTTGGATTAATCTCAATCGTTTGGATTAAATCCTCCTTCGCAGAATCTATATTTGCAAGTCGAATATGAGCTATCGAACGATAAAAGAACAAATAATCCTTTTCCAGGCCTGATTGAAGAGGTTTTTCAAGTATATCCAATACCCTATCGTATTCTCCCTCTTCTAAATAGTGATATGATAAACTCCCAAGTGTTTCTGGGTTTGCTGAAGAATGGGCTTGTTTAGTACCGATCGTAAACATACTCCCCATCAATATCAAAATTAGGATAAAAGCAATACCTTGCTTAAACATGGCCCTTTTATTAGGCAAATGAACGATTTGCGATGCTATAAATCCACCAATTAAACCACCAATATGGGCACCGTTATCAATTTGAGGAACCATTAATCCAAACACAATATTAATCCCAATGACAACAAGGACGTCGACTCCCATTGTTCGAAAAAATATTTCCTTATGATGCATACCAAAAAATAAAAGAGCACCAAATAGACCAAATATAGCACCCGATGCACCAGCTGCAACTGAATCGTTTGTTGCATAGCTGGCTAACCCACCAAATATACCTGCAACCATATAAATAAAAAAGAAACGTGGCGTATCATATATTCGCTCGGTTAAATCGCCGAGATAATATAACGCAACCATATTCATCAGTATGTGAAGGAATCCAATATGCAAGAACATGGAGGTGATAATTCTCCACCATTCACCATCTGCAATGGCAGGGTTAAATTTAGCCCCCCATTCAATTAAATTGGGAACATTCGTACTACTACCGTTCATTTCTAATAACAAGAAAACCAATACATTAATCCCGAGTAATAGGTAGGTCAAACGCGGCTTTCCGCGTTGAAAAACATCACGAAACTCTCGCTGCTTTTTATATAAATCAGCCTGTATTTTTTGCTCCAAATACATGGTTTGACGTTCTTGCTCATCAATCGATGGATGTTTAGATAATAAATCCGGATTCCCCTCGTTGATATTTTGAATTAACCTATTCCATTCATTCTCTCGTTCATGTTGATCCAAATAATAAATAGCAACGTCTACAGCTTTTTTACTTTTGATAGGTGTTGTTGTTTTAAAACGCTCCCAATCATCAACAGGGACTAAATCAGAAATATAAATAAAATGAATATGAACCTCTTTACCTTTCATCAATTGTCTTTGACGTAGTAAAGATGATACACGTTGTTCAATATCACGTTTTAAATGATTAGACCAGTCAAATGTTTGGCGTTTGAAACGCAAAACACGATTCACCCGGTTTTCATATTTTTGCAGAATATATTCATCACGATTTTTTGATATATATATGACCTCATATCGGTGTTGTTCGATATAATGATTAACAGCGCTTAATAATGTATATTGTTCAGTGACAAACAAAATAACAACTCCTATTCGCGTTCAACACAACCTACATACATATTTATTATCAATATGTCGTTTAATTCGTTATGATATGAGCAATCTCTTCATAATTTAATTGGCTAGTTAAGTCATATTCTCCTAATTGTATGTCTCGACTATAACGATTCTGTTCTAAAAACTGATTAAACTCGTCTGCATTAGATATAATATCCGCTTCTGCCAATTCATTAGCAATATCAATAGATGTCATACCACTCTCAATTATAAGAGTAAATGTATGCGTTGTTTCAGTATTCTGATCTAGATCTTCTACTTCATCTTGCTCTGTATTTTCTGGTTCATCATCGACTTCTTGTTCTTCCTGCTCTTCTAATTGACTTTGAAGTTGTTCAACTTTATTTTGAAGCTGCTTATTCTCAACCTGTATTTCTTCATAACTCGTTGAAGTTACAACGGCATAGTCTTCTTCCTCTAAAAAGGCTTGAGCTGTTTCAACCGTTAAAGATGATGATTCTTCATTGGCTGATTCGCTCTGGACTGGTTCGCTATTCCCTATAAAAAAAACTATACCGATAATGGTTGTAGTCGTTAGTATTCCTAAAGCAAAAGATTGTACAACAGTTCGCATGCTGTATATTCCCCTTTTTAATCATTGATTACTTAAATGATTCATTTTTGTTTCTTTGGTTAACAATCACACGTATATCTTCTTGTCTCAACCCTGTTTTCTCTTCAATTTGATCCAGTGTATAATCTTGCTCATATAACGCCTTAACATTTTTAACTATCGCTGGTTCTTTATCAGCTTCTTTTTGTTGTTGCTCCTTCATATGTTGTCGTAAATTTGTTAAATCCATCGGGTCTGTTAATAATTCTTCCTCTAATACTTTTATTTTATTTTTGAGAACATAACCATCCTGTAACGTCGAGATGGACAACTGGTCAATCTGTTTTTCTAATTCGTCAAACCGATTATGTAAGAAAAATGATATGATGAATAAAACGAGCCCAACGACAAATAATGATGTTATAACATAAATCAATGTTTTTCACCTCTCAACCAACATTCTAGTAAATAGTTTAACATTAACTATTTTGAAAGAGAATGCTTTTATTTTACATATTCATGGCGATTTCGTTCTTGAATAATTAGTCGACATTTGGTATGATGATGTAGTCAAAATTGATTGTAATGCAGAAATGGAGGGAGTCACATGCGTGTACAAGTCACGTTAGCATGTACTGAATGTGGTGATCGTAATTATGACACTACTAAAAATAAACGGACGAATACTGAACGTATTGAAATGAAAAAATATTGCCCAAGAGAGAAAACTCATACGCTACACCGTGAGACAAAATAAGCAGTAGGGATTACCTGCTGTTTTTTTGTTATGAAATTATTCGGGGGAGTAGATGATAGGAATGTACAAAGATACTTTTCGAGTCCTTAGCAAACGAATATTAAAGCATATTCCAAAGCAAGAGAAAAAGCAATATGCTGAAGAAATTACAACCCAATTATTACTTTCGGAATGGTGGGTTCGTGCTGAAGTAATCGCTATCACGGTTGCGAGAGAGATTGAACTTGATACGATGCCCATAATAGAAAAGGCTTGGAAACAGGATAAAACAGTTGTCATTCCTAAATGCTACCCTGATGAAGATAACACCATGCGTTTTTATCAATTCACAAATAAAAATGAACTTGAAAATGTCTTTTTAGATTTATATGAACCGAAAGAAGACCCGAAAAAACTCGTATCGTCACAAGACATCGATTTAATCATCGTTCCTGGTCTTCTATTTGATTACCAAGGTTATCGAATTGGTTACGGTGGTGGGTACTACGATCGTTTCTTAACTAGTTATAATCAAGATAAAATCTCAATCGCGATGGAACTACAGTTAGTTAAACATGTACCACATGAAGTTTTCGACCTTCCTGTTGATGCTGTGATTACTGAAAAAAACATATACAAAAATCCTGATATATAAAAACAGCTATGGTCCTCATAGCTGTTTTAGTTTATTCTTCACTTGTTTCAGTGTTTTCTTCTACATTCTCCGTTTCCTCTTCACTATTCGGATCAGATTCGGTTTCACCTTGTTGACGTTTTTCCTTTAATTCAAAATAAGTATCTAACAAGCGACGTCCAATTTCGTTATTGATATGAGAATCACTCTCACCCAAATGTGGTGCGACAATCGCAAAGGCAATTTCCGGATTATCGTAAGGTGCGTAACCGACTAGTGATAAATTAATGGTGTCAATTTTTGTTCCATCTCCAGGGTAAATAGCACTCTCTGCTGTACCTGTTTTACCGGCCGGATTATATGGGGCATCGGCGAACTTGTAATAGGCTGTACCTCTTGGCTCCTGAAAGGCTTGGCGGAATCCTTCTTGAACCCTTTCCAAATAGTCTTGGTCCATGTCAATTTTATTTAAAACGGTCGGTTCATTAGCTTTATAAATAGGTCCTAAACTTTCAGTATCAGATGGATTATGAATTTGTTTAACAAGATGTGGTTCTAATCGATATCCACCATTGGCAATTGTTGATACATATTGTGCAAGTTGTAACGTCGTATAGTTCTCAAATTGCCCAATCGCCATGTCTAAAACTTCATAACCTTTAGTATCATCATCACCTAAAAAGCCATTTTCTTCAAACGGATAATCAACACCAGTGTGAACACCTAAACCGAATTGTCTGAAATAATTTGAAAGGATCGAATAACCTTCTCCATTATACCTTAACCGGTTATTATGAACGTAATCCCAATGACCACCAAGTCTCATAGCCGTCCGGAACATATAAACGTTTGATGATTCTTTTAAAGCTGCTATGTCATCTACGACGCCGATTGTACTAGTCCAAGAAGATTTATCTGGTGAACCAGCAAACTGCAGTGGGTGGTCATTAAACTGTGTGCCTGGTTCAATGACACCAGAATCCAAACCTGACAAGATTGTGGCGCCTTTTACGGTTGAACCCGGTAGATGTGCATCGTAAAGTGCTCGATACGCTTCATTTCTAAAACGTGGTGCATTTTCCTCGTCACCACGGATGTAACGGTGACCAGAAACGGCAATGATTTCACCGGTATTAGGATCCATCATGACGGCCATCACCTTATCAAAATGACGATTAACCTGTGGCTTTTCAGAAATAACCTTTTCCATTTCTTCACGTATAATCTGATCTAATGCCTGCTGCATTTCCATATCGATTGACAGCATTAAATCTTTACCGCGTTCACCTTCACGAATAAGCTCACTTTTGATGACTTCTCCGTCTGAATTTGTAACGTGTTGTCTAATTTCTTTCTTACCTTGAAGATATAATTCGTACTCTTCCTCTATTCCACTTTCTCCAACACGATCGTTTAATTTATAGTTACGAGCTAAATAATAATTTAGCTTATCTTTAGGTAAGCCGCTATTTCGATCAGAAATACCACCTATAAAAGAAGAAAGTGTTGGTGCAAAAAGGTTTTCCCTACTCCAATCTGTCGAAACACTTATACCGGGTAATTCATACGCATGTTCAGCAATGACTGCGTATTCTTCCTTCGTAACATCTTCTCCACTCTTAATAACATGTGGCGTTAATTGAATCGCTTGATCTAGCTCACGTTTTATCGCAATAACTTCCATTTCAGCTTCGGAAATACTACTTAGATCTGATTCATCAATATCTTCTAACATAGCATAATATTGCTCTAAATCACCAAGTGTCTTCTCTTCAGCTGTTAAGCGTGAATAAGCTTCGTCACGATTTTTTAAAATCCAATAATCCTTCATATTCCGTTCTGTCACAGAATCAGGTTCCATCTTCATGTATTGAGATAATTGCTCGGCAACCTTTAGATTATCTTCAGGCTGTACATTTTTTTGTGGGGTATACGTAATGGCGTATTTCAAGCTATTGTCCACGACAACATTCCCATTACGATCATAAATCTTCCCTCGGGGTGTAGGGATTTCTGATGTGACATTTTCCGTACGATCAATTTCTGCCTGCGCATCCTCCCCATACAATATTTGTACAACACCTAATTGTAAAATTAAGATTGAAAACAGCAAAAATATAACAAAAAATAATACATTTAATCGAAGAGGTAAATGTGATTTTTGTTTCTTTTTCCCCAAAACTTTCTCCTCCCCCTCTTCTAGTCTCTATATTTATTATAGCACCTTTTAGGTCACGTCTGAAGGTCATGTTTCATCTTTTTTATGAATATTTATGATGATCATCGCTGTAAAAAAATAACCAACCCCGAATGTTAAGACAGAGTAAATCATCCACTGTTCTTCAGTGAATATGGCTAAACCAATTAAAAATAATATTAATGATAAAGCACGCCCCATATTTAATATAATATCTCTGAATATGATATATTCCACACGATAATCTCGTGCGTTTTTAGCTTTGCCAATAATGTCATAAGAGACTGATAATAAAGGGGCTAAAAATAAGGGGATAAAGATACCTAATACGCCTCCATAAATATAATAATCTAAGGATGATTCGGAATACACAAGCCAAATAACACTTATATACAAAAAGATAGCCCCAACCGTAATTAAAATTTTGCGGTTTTCAGGTTTTACGAATCGAGTAATAATTTGATACATGATTAGCGATGCGACAGCATAAATCGCATTGTATATCCCGACAATTAATTCGCTTTGTGTTCCTAAGTAAACCCATAGTCCAATTAGAAATAAGAAAACACCTTCTCGCATGCCTTGGAAAAAGTGGGCGTTTAAGATTTGTCGCCAATGTTTATTATTTTTCCTTTCCTTAATCACTTCTTTAATATGATATGAACCTGATACTTCACGCCTTTCCAAAAATATACTGCAAATAATCGCTATAATAAACAATACAAATGATATAAAAAATATGGTTAAATACCCTTTAAACCCTGTTAATACCGTAATAATCCAACCTGCCGTAACAGGGCCAACCATTCCACTGATTGATTGAAGTGCCCCAAACATGCCATTAAAGAAATCCCGCGTATATGGTTCAGTCACTTCAAAAATTAAAATATTATAAGCTAACCAGAATAGGGCATAACCTGCACCAATTAAAATACCTAGCACATAGAAATAATCTGAGGCTTTTGTACTCAAAAGTAAAACAGAAATAAAAAAGACTGAAATTACAAAAATACCAGCCCTTAAAATAATAACGCGATCTATTCGTTTGACCCATTTACCAAACAGTATAAAGATTAAACCTTGTGTAATATAGGTGGTTAGGTTATACAAAGCCAAGATATAAAGTTCTTCTGATTGTTTCCACAAAAAGATGTTAACGAATATATTTGAAAGTGCTATACCGAGCGTATACAGTAATCCAATAACCAACAATAACCCTAAATTCTTTTTCTCATTATGGCTAACACCAGACAACTGGTTAGAAAACATGTTATCCCTCATTTCCTAACCAATATTTTTTGCAAAACGGCGCGGTCTATACGTTTATTTCAATCCTTACATTAATTGAACAATAGAACCTAAATATTATAATTTCCTAAATACAAAAAACCGACCCTTTAATAAAGGCCGGTTCCTATGTGAAAATTATTACTTAGCTTCTTCGTAACGTTTTGCTACCTCATCCCAGTTAACAACATTCCAGAATGCTGAAATATAATCTGGACGACGGTTTTGATATTTTAAGTAATAAGCGTGTTCCCAAACATCTAAGCCTAGGATCGGTGTCACGCCTTCCATTAGTGGTGTGTCTTGATTAGGTGTTGATGTAATTTCAAGGTTACCGTTTTTAACAACTAACCAAGCCCAACCTGATCCAAAGCGTCCAGCTGCAGCTGCTGCGAATTTTTCTTTAAATTCGTCAAAGCTTCCAAACGCTTCATTAATTTTATCTGCTAATTCACCAGTTGGGTTTCCTCCACCATTTGGAGATAAAATAGTCCAAAATAAACTATGGTTAACATGGCCACCACCGTTATTACGTACGGCAGTTTGAATGTCACTAGGTAATGCATCTAAATTACCTACAAGTTCTTCTAGACTCTTATCTTGAAGATCTGAATGACCTTCTAACGCTGCGTTAAGCTTTGTAACATAAGTATTGTGGTGTTTCGTGTGGTGAATGTTCATTGTTTCTTTGTCAATGTGTGGTTCTAATGCATCATATGCATAAGGTAATTCTGGTAGTTCAAATTTAGCCATAACGAAATTCCTCCTTAAACTTTATCATGAGGATAATAATTACCCCATCCAATTAAAAGATTACCAATGCTTCCCAAAGCATGCAACACTTTTGCTTAAAATTACTAAAATCTTTTCGTTACTACAATAACCTTTAATTCGACATTTTAAACATTAAAAAACAAGCTAAGTTTTTAGCTTGTTCAAGTCAATTATGTATGGCGGAGGAGGAGGGATTCGAACCCCCGCGGGCCGTGAAGCCCCTGGCGGTTTTCAAGACCGCTCCCTTCAGCCGGACTTGGGTACTCCTCCGTATTTAAAAAAGTGGTGGACCCTGCAGGATTCGAACCTGCGACCGATCGGTTATGAGCCGATAGCTCTAACCAGCTGAGCTAAGGGTCCGATAATATTAAATAATGGATGGGGCGATCGGTGGGAATCGAACCCACGAATGCCGGAGCCACAATCCGGTGCGTTAACCACTTCGCCACGACCGCCATGTTAATAAAGTAGTCTGACTATGTATTTATTTTCACGGTCCAAAGCTTTTTAGCTCCGGTATTCAAATTATGTAATAGCGGCGGAGGGGATCGAACCCCCGACCTCACGGGTATGAACCGTACGCTCTCGCCAGCTGAGCTACACCGCCATATGGCTCCAGCGGCAGGATTCGAACCTGCGACTAACCGGTTAACAGCCGGTGGCTCTACCACTGAGCTACGCTGGAATGTGAAAAGCCTTTTTAATTCAAACTAATTATGACGACGAGATATAATTTATCATGATACTGGTAACTTGTCAACACCAATATGACATACTATATAAAAATTAGAGCTTGCCGTCAAAAACCTTGGCGACAAGCCATCATCATTCATGATTATATATGAATTTTCTTGGTAATCCAAATTCTACTCATCTTTTTTTCCAACGACCTCTTGCGCAATATTTAACGCATGGTCTCCAATACGTTCTAAATTACTAATAATGTCTACAAAAACAATTCCAGCAGATCCTGAACACTGCCCTTCATTTAAACGTATAATGTGCTTCTTACGGAATTTACGCTCCATTGAGTCAATTTCTTCCTCTTTTTGAATAACCTCTTTAGCTAGTTCTTCATCCATATTATTATAGGCGTCAATAGCTTGAGAGACCGTTTCGATAGTCAAGTCAAACATTGTATTCATGTCATCATAGGCTTTATCTGTCATTTGAACTTTGTTTGTAATGCGATACTCAATAAGTTCGATTATATTTTCGAAATGGTCTCCAATGCGTTCAATATCCCTTACAATATCAACGACTGAAGAGTGTGAACTACTTTCGGCCTCAGATATTGATCCTGATGCTTGAACTAAGTAATTTGTGATTTTCTTATCTAAATTGTTTAAGGCATCCTCTAATTGATAAGCTACTTCAGCATGCTTTAATTGATTATTATTTAAAAATTGTCTAGTTTCTTCTAATCCTTTAACAGCGATTTCTCCCATGTGAATAGATTCTTCTTTTGCCTGAGCTACAGCTACTGATGGTGACTGTTCAATAAATATTGGGTCCAAATGCTTAGGCTTAGAATCAATGACATTATCTTGACCAGGAATAATTTTTGTTACCATCAATGCTAAAAAGGCAATAAATGGGAATTGAATAATGACATTAGTAACATTAAACATACCATGTGCAAAGGCAATGGTCATTTTCGGCTCTAACATAAGGGTATCTCTAATCCATTCGACAGACACTGTAAATAGAGGAAGCAAGATTAGAAATATTGTCGTACCCAGTAAATTAAAGATAACGTGGGTTAAGGCTGCGCGCTTAGCAGCCACACTTGCGCCAATAGCTGCGATTGCAGCTGTAACCGTCGTACCGATATTATCACCAAATAAAACTGGTAACACTGCATCCAATGAACTAATGGCTCCTTCAGCAAATAGTTGTTGTAAAACCCCAATCGTTGCTGAAGAGCTTTGGACAATCACAGTAAAGATCGTTCCAATAGCAACACCTAAAAGTGGAATATCACTCATGCTAACTGTTAGCTCTTGAAAAGCATCTAATGATCTTAAAGGCTTCATACCATCGCCCATTAGTTTTAACCCATAGAATAATGCACCGAAACCAAAAACCGTTTGACCTATATAATTAACTCTCTTGTTCTTAAAGAAAAAAATCATAATAGTACCAAGCGCTAAAATAGGTAATGCGTACTCTTTTATTTCAATACCAATAATAAATGCCGTTACAGTGGTACCTATATTAGCCCCCATGATAACACCTATAGCTTGTCTAAGTGTCATGAATCCAGCATTCACCAAACCAATTGTCAGAACAGTAGTACCTGAGCTCGTTTGTAAAAGTATGGTTACGACTATCCCAGCTAAAACACCCATAAATGGATTAGTCGTAAAGCGATCCAAAATGTCTCTTAATTTATCCCCAGCAGACTTTTGAAGACCATCCCCCATATATTTAATTCCAAAAAGGAAAATACCTAAACCACCAATGAATAAAAATATCATTTCTTGTAAGTCCATCGTTTCACCTCTATTAAGAAATTACGTAAGCCGAATACAATTGTATGGGGGTTAAAAGGATTAGTAAAGGCTTAACATAAAATTTACAAAAACTTTACATTCCATCATTTTAGATTAAAAAAACCGCCCAGTTTACAATCCTTTAGACGAAGTGAGAATCAAAGAGGCACTCAAACATTTTATAAGAAATTAAACATCTTAAAAGGATAAAAAATGGCTCACTTAAAGAGCCTTATATTTTAGTATTAGATAATGCTCTTGCATTATTCTTTTCATTGGTCAATCTCTTCCACTTCTATTTTTGTTCCATCAACTGTAACGATTTTAATGTGACTTCCTTTTTCAATCCATTTTGCCCGTGATACGGCACTAATTTCTTGATTATCCACTTTGATGGTCCCTGAGGGTCTTAATACGGTTACAGTTACCCCTTCTTTGTGTAGCAAATTTCCATAGGATTGGTTCATGGAGTTGTAGCCACGATCACTAGTCAATTGATCCATTAAAGCGACTTTAGTCCACATCTCTCTCCGGGGTAAGACTTTAATAAGAAAAAAGCTTGAAAAAGTACCAAGGATAACTCCCGTGGCACTATAGAGAGCTAATGTCCAACTCGAAGCTGCAAATGCTACGGAAATCAAAATGATAATGAATCCGACAGCCGCAATTGTACCATCGTTAATCAGTTTTCCGTCTAAAATAATTAGTAAAATACCAAAAATAAAGGCGCCTGATATTAAGAATAAGCCTAATGAAGATAAATGGGCTGTGAAATAAAAACCCATGAACCCAAGACCTAGAACAATACCAATTCCTTTTAATTTAACTAACATTTCTCCAATTAAAAAAAATAAGGCTAAAAATGTGATGACAAAAACCCCTAAAGCACTTTCAAGAATCATTCTTCTCTCCCCTTTAAAGAAAAACTTGGCTTATCACCAAGACTTAATGGCGAAAGCTTTAGTATTTCTTATAATTTAACCTAATAACTTTAAAATGTTAAAAACAATGACATAAACTTCTTTTTGAAATATTACGGCATATTTATTATTATAACAGTTGTTCTAATAGCATAATTATTTAATTTTATGTTATTATCTAAGTTAGAATTAAATTTTAGTATTTTATATAGACAAAAGGGGAGTTGTAGCATGTCTACGATTATTCACCGCAAAGATACGAGACCTGTTCGTGTTGGTAACGTTGTTGTTGGAGGAAAAGATGAAGTTATTATTCAATCCATGACTACAACAAAAACACATGATGTGGAAGCAACTGTTAATGAAATACACCGTTTGGAAGAAGCCGGATGTCAAATTGTACGTGTAGCTTGTCCGGACGATCGTGCTGCCGATGCTATTCCTGAAATCAAAAAACGAATAAATATCCCACTCGTGGTTGATATACACTTTAATTACCGCTATGCCTTAAAAGCAATTGAAGGTGGAGCCGATAAAATTCGTATTAACCCAGGTAACATTGGTAAACGCGAACGTGTCGAAGCTGTTGTTAATGCAGCAAAAGAAAAAGGAATCCCAATCCGAATTGGCGTTAACGCAGGTTCATTAGAAAGGCATTTAATTGAGAAATATGGCTATCCAACAGCTGATGCAATGGTTGAAAGTGCACTTAGTCATATTAAAATTTTAGAGGATCTTGACTTTCATGACATTGTTGTCTCATTAAAAGCCTCTGATGTTAAGTTAGCCATCGAAGCTTATGAAAAAGCTGCGGAAGTCATATCATACCCGATTCACTTAGGTATTACCGAATCAGGAACATTATTTGCCGGTACGGTTAAAAGTGCAGCTGGGTTAGGCGCTATTTTAAGTAAAGGAATTGGAAGCACACTTCGCATTTCTTTAAGTGCTGATCCCGTTGAAGAGGTTAAAGTTGCAAAGGAATTGCTTAAATCATTCGGTCTTGCTTCAAATGCTGCTACACTAATTTCATGTCCTACTTGTGGACGTATCGAAATCGACTTAATTAGTATTGCAAATGAAGTAGAAGAGTATATCCAGAAAATTAAAGCTCCTATTAAAGTTGCGGTCCTTGGTTGTGCCGTAAACGGTCCTGGTGAGGCACGTGAAGCCGATATTGGAATCGCTGGAGCTAGAGGTGAAGGTTTATTATTCCGACATGGGGAAATCATTCGTAAAGTACCTGAGGAAATTATGGTTGATGAACTGAAAAAAGAAGTCGACAAGTTAGCGGAAGAACATTATAAAAAACAGGAAGAAGAAAAACAAAACGCTTAAATTATAAAATCCCTTATTGCCAACTGACAATAAGGGATTTTTTCTACATAATCGGGAAGACGAATAATCTAACTGCCACTGCTAAAATGGCTAAACCGATTGCAATGTTACCTAACGTATCGGCGCCACGTCTTTTAGCATAGATCCCGATCACTGCACCAACCACCGCAAATAATAAGGTCCATACAAAAAAGGATAACAGTGACACGACTAAAGCTATCCAACCCCAACCAGCGTCAACATGCT
This sequence comes from Tenuibacillus multivorans, assembly GCF_900103915.1. GTDB lineage: Bacteria > Bacillota > Bacilli > Bacillales > Alkalibacillaceae > Tenuibacillus > Tenuibacillus multivorans. The sequence goes on from NZ_FNIG01000003.1 coordinate 97,675, forward strand.
GTTCATAATGGGCTTCTTTTTCTTCTTTCTTTAGTTTATCACGGTCTAACTCATTAGGGTTTAACGTTGCTGTCTCACTTGCAAATTCTGTATCATCACCCGTGTCTCTTGCATCATATTCATTAAAGTTTGTATATACTTTTTGGTTATTTTGTTGATTAAAATAATCTTGATCATCGTTATAGCTGTTAGGGGAGTTGTTTTCTTGATCTGTCATTGCACTTACCTCACTTTCCACCGTGATACTCTTATTGTGTGAGGAATTTCTTATTTTACGAGAGTAATTTATGGAAAAGGGGGCACATTTTCTATGTCGGGGCATATACTTATCGGTGAATGTCAATGAGAGGAGTACATTTATGTTAAAACAACTTATTCGGAGTCGTTTGTATTCATCATCACCAGAAGAAGTTGTGCAGTATGGCCGTAAATATGGAGTCCAAATATCTCGCGGGCAGGCTGAACGTTTATTAGCTTTTATAAAAAAAGAATCGATCGACCCATTCTCAGAGCGCGATCGATCCTTAACGTTTAAATACGTTGAAAAAACAATTGGACAAAAAGAAGCTCAACAAGCAGATCAATTGCTCAAACAACTAGCCAAGCAATACAATTTAGACCACTTACTGTAATCCCATATTATTGTTCCATAATTTGTTCTTTTAATTCAGGAACAAATTCGCCACCTTTTAACATGTCAATTTCGAATTTATATGGCGGTTTTTTATTCTTTTTATCCTCACCGACATACGGTGTTTCAAGTATTTTTGGTAAGTGCATTAAGTCAGGGTGATGGACAACACGGTGAATTGCATCAAAGCCAATATGTCCAAATCCAATGTTTTGATGTCGGTCTTTATGAGCTCCGCGTTCATTTTTACTGTCATTAATATGGATGACTTTTAAGCGACCTAATCCAATAATATCATCAAACTCTTTTAAAACACCGTCCAGATCATTTACAATGTCGTAGCCTGCGTCATGTACGTGACAGGTATCGAAACAAACTGATAAATGTTCATTATATTTTACGCCATCGATAATCGCCGCAATTTCATCAAAGGTACGGCCACATTCCGAACCTTTACCTGCCATTGTTTCTAAAGCAATTTGAACATTTTGGTCCTTTTGTAAAATTTCATTTAATCCCTCAATAATTTTTGGAATGCCTTTTTCAGCACCTGCCCCAACATGTGACCCAGGGTGTAAAACGATCTGTTTTGCACCCAACGCTTCAGTTCGCTCTATTTCTGATTGTAAAAAGTTTACACCGAGTTCAAAGGTCGCTGGTTTTTGTGTATTCCCAATATTGATAATATATGGTGCATGAACGATGAACTCATCAATCCCATTTTCTTTCATATGTTCCTGGCCTTCTTCAATATTCAACTCCTCAGTCGCTTTTCTTCTCGTATTTTGCGGAGCGCCTGTATAAATCATAAACGTATTTGCTCCATATGAAACAGCTTCCTCGCTAGACGCCAACAGCATTTTCTTCCCACTCATCGAGACATGTGAACCAATCTTTAATGTCATTATGATTTTCTCCCCTTTTTGTACTTTCGTTTGAATTTGTCCTTCTTAAGTTGTTTTTTAATTTGTTCTTTTTCTTGTTTCATTTTCTTTTTGTAACCCGGCTTCACCTTTTTAGGCTTTCTTACCTTTTTCCAAGCCTCTTTTTCTAATTCATTTTCTTGTGCTTGACGTTTCCGTCGGTTATTCCATTCCTTAACAGGAGCCCACTCGCCCCTTTTGACATCGTAATTTTGGAATTCAATACCTGTCAGTTCGAGCTTCTCAATTAACGGCATGTCCTTTTCCTCATAAAAGCTGACTGCTGTTCCTTTATTACCAGCACGGGCTGTTCTTCCAACCCGGTGCGTATAAGTCTCAACATCGATCGGAAACTCTGCGTTAAATATATGACTCACACCTGGAATATCAATCCCACGTGAGGCCAAATCAGTGGCAACAATATATTGATATTTTAAAGCACGTAAATCGTTTAGCATCCGTTTACGTTCCCTTGGCTTTAAACCACCATGAATGACACCTGCTTCTAAACCCTTCTTCAACAGTTCCTCTCTTAATTCATCTGCGTGCTCTTTTTTATTAACAAATATTAAGGCAATATAAGGATGAATTAATTTTGATGTTTCTACAATGAGATCCGCTAGTTCTCGATGTCTACGCGGTACTAATCGATGTTCCAAATTTATAGGATTTGATTGATCATCAATCACAATATGATTCGGGTTAACCAAGTACTTTTTAAGGAATGGCTGTAATTTTTTCGGAATAGTTGCAGAAAAAACTAATGTTTGAACGTCCTCATACATACGGTAAAGAATCTGGTCAACCTCTGCAATCAATCCAAGGTCAATCAATAAATCAGCCTCATCGATCACAACGCTTGTAACAGAAGAAGGTTGGATGGCTTCTTCATTAATAAAATCTAAAATACGTCCTGGCGTTCCGACGACAACATGCGGCTGTTGATTAAACCGTTGTAATTCTCTTTCTTTATCTGTACCTCCAATAACGAGTCGAGCGGTAAAGTCATGAGAGGCATATTCTTTCATCTTTTTTACTTCATGAAAAATTTGCATCGCTAACTCACGCGTTGGAGCAATAATCATTTTTTGAATTCGTTGTTCTTCTAAGTTCAATTGATTGATCATAGGAATTAAATAAGCGTGAGTTTTCCCTGTTCCAGTCTGGGATTGACCGATAATATTTTCACCTCTTAGGGCTGATGGAATAACACGATGCTGGATCACAGTTGGTTGTTTAAAGTGTAATTGTTGAATAATATTTAACATTTCTTCACTTAGTTGATACGATTGAAAGTAATGATTCATATGGACTCAATCTCCTTTTATGCCTAACATTTTTCATTATAAATGAGTCTTGAATGAATTGCTACTATGATAAACATTTTGTCAATCATGGCTATAGGCTTTATAATATATAGAGAGAGTATAAATGGGGAGGCCATTTTAACATGGAAGTTATTAAAATTGCTCCGAGGGGATATTGCTATGGTGTAGTCGACGCCATGGTTATCGCAAGCAATGCGGCAAAAGATCCTAATTTACCTAGACCTATTCATATTTTAGGTATGATCGTTCACAATAGTCATGTAACTGATGCATTCGAAGATGAAGGCATAATTACATTGGACCAAAAAGGAAAAAGTAGACTTGAATTATTAAAAGATATTAATGAAGGTACTGTTGTTTTCACGGCTCATGGCGTATCACCTGAAGTCAAGAAAATTGCTGAAGATAAAGGATTAACGGTTTTAGACGCAACATGTCCTGATGTAACACGTACACACGATTTAATTCGCGAGAAGGTAGCTGAAGGGTATGAAGTCGTGTATATCGGTAAGAAGGGGCATCCCGAACCAGAAGGAGCCGTAGGTGTAGCTCCGGATCATGTTCATTTAATTACAACTGAAGAAGATGCTAAAAAGCTTAATTTTGAAGATGATGCCAAAATAATTGTTACTAATCAAACGACAATGAGTCAGTGGGATGTTTACGATGTTATGCTCAAAGTTCAGGAACTGTTCCCACAAACCGAAATGGTTCAAGAAATATGTATGGCTACTCAAGTACGACAAGAAGCAGTCGCTGAACAGGCTAAAGATGCCGATCTAACATTAGTGGTTGGAGACCCAATGAGTAATAACTCTAACCGACTTGCGCAAGTCTCTAAACAAATCGCAAAAACAGAAGCATATCGTATTGCCAATGTTTCAGAAATTAATTTGGAATGGCTTGAGAATGTTGAAAAAGTTGCTGTTACAGCAGGAGCTTCAACACCCACGCCGATTACTAAAGAAGTCATTAAATTCATTGAGAATTATGATTCTAAAGATGAGTCAACATGGCGTAAAGAAAGCCTTGTGACCAATAATAAAATCCTTCCAAAGGTTAAACCAAAGAAAAGGAAACAGGCATAACAAAAAGGGCTGAAGCTAATCAGCCCTTTTTTTATTCCCATTCAATCGTTGATGGCGGTTTACTCGTTATATCATAAACGACGCGATTGACACCACTAACCTCATTGACGATTCGAGTTGAAATAGTTTCTAGAACATCAAATGGAATTCTAGCCCAATCAGAGGTCATACCATCAACAGACGTTACAGCACGTATCGCAATCGTGTGATCATACGTGCGTTTATCTCCCATCACGCCTACACTTTGAATGTTAGGTAGCACCGTAAAGTATTGCCAAACATCCTGTTCCAGTCCAGCTTGTTTAATTTCCTCACGTAGTATAGCATCTGATTCTCGAACAGTTTCAAGCTTGTCATTCGTTACTTCTCCTAAAATACGAATAGCTAAGCCCGGACCTGGAAAAGGTTGACGCCAAACGATGTGTTTCGGAATTCCTAATTCTTCTCCTAATTTTCTTACCTCGTCTTTAAATAGAGTATTTAAAGGTTCGATTAATTTAAAATCCATATGCTCAGGTAATCCACCAACATTGTGATGCGATTTAATCGTTTGCGCTGTTTTAGTTCCACTTTCAATAATATCAGTATATAACGTTCCCTGAGCTAAATAATCAATATCCTGTAGTTTGGATGACTGGTCTTCAAAAACATAAATAAATTCGTTTCCGATTATTTTTCGCTTTTGTTCAGGATTGGTAACATCCTTTAATTTATTTAAGAATCGGTCTTGAGCATCTACCTTAATGACATTCATGTGGAAACCATCTTGAAACATCTTCATAACGTCATCGGCTTCATTTTTTCGGAGTAATCCATGGTCCACAAAAATACATGTTAGCTGATCACCAATAGCTTTATGCAATAAAACAGCAACAACCGATGAGTCTACGCCACCGCTTAGAGCGCATAATACTTTACGATCTTGAACTTGTTCTCGGATTTTCTCAACTTCTAAGTCGATAAAGTTTTCCATCGTCCATTGGTTAGAACATTGACAAATATTATAGACAAAATTCTTTAATATTTCTTGACCATGCTCAGAATGATTAACCTCCGGGTGGAATTGTACACCGTAAAATTGACGCTTTTCATCACTGAACGCCGCTATCGAACATGAAGGATTGGTAGCATCAACTGTAAAGCCTTGCGGAGCCTGGTTGACATGATCGCCATGACTCATCCAAACCTGCTGATGATCTGGTAGAGCAGTAAATAGCGATGATGATGCTTCAACCTCAATGTCTGCTTTTCCGTATTCTCTTTTTCCAGCGTTTTTAACTGAACCACCAAGATTGTAAGCCATTAACTGCATGCCATAGCAAATACCGAGAATAGGTATTCCTAGTTCATACACTTCTGGATCAATCGTATAGGCATCGTCACTATAAACACTATTAGGACCACCTGATAAAATAATACCGGATGGATTCATTTCTTTTATTTCCTCGGCGGTCACATCATTTGGATGCAGTTCACTAAATACGCCTAGCTCACGGATGCGTCTTGTAATCAGCTGATTATATTGGCTTCCATAATCTAATACAATAATTTTTTCATCCATTGCGTTCATTCTATTCACCTCACAACGAACCCTTAAACAAAAAACTAGAATTCCGCCTCTGGCTATAAAGGCAGAATTCTAGTTACTAAAATTCTAACCTTCATAGTCAGGTTGTTTACGGCAACCCGGTAGAGACTCTCACCCCATATTGGTAAGTATATATGAAAGTATTCCGTTCTTTGAAAAGGGTTCGGTTATTATTTATAATGAATAATTAGGAGCTTCTTTTGTTACTTGAATATCATGTGGATGACTTTCTTTTAGACCTGCATTGGTAATTTTAACGAATTGGGCATCTTCGCGTAACTTTTCTAAGTTTTCGGCGCCACAATATCCCATGCCAGATCTTAGTCCTCCTGTTAATTGATATATCGTTTCAGCTAATGGGCCTTTATAAGGGACTCGACCTTCAATACCTTCTGGAACAAACTTTTTGTTATCTTCTTGAAAATAGCGGTCCTTACTTCCTTTTTCCATAGCCCCAACTGATCCCATGCCACGATAAACTTTATAACGTCGGCCTTGGAAAATCTCAGTCTCTCCAGGACTTTCAGAAGTTCCTGCAAACATACTTCCAAGCATGACCGCATGTCCTCCGGCAGCTAAAGCTTTTACAATATCGCCAGAGAATTTAATACCACCATCTGCAATGATCGCAACACCATGTTTTCTCGCTTCTGTAGCACAATCATAAACTGCTGAAATTTGTGGTACCCCTACACCAGCAACAACACGAGTCGTACAAATGGATCCCGGGCCAATGCCAACTTTAATGACATCTGCGCCAGCGTCAATTAAGGCACGCGTCGCTTTAGGAGTCGCAACATTCCCGGCAATCAAATCAACACTAGGATAAGCCTCTTTTAAACGTTTAATCGTGTCAAGAACGCCTTGAGAATGGCCGTGAGCTGTGTCAACAACTAACGCATCAACACCAGCATCTATTAATTTTTCCGCTCTTAGCATCACATCTGCAGTGACACCAATTGCAGCAGCAACTAATAGACGTCCTTTTGCGTCAACTGCCGTATTTGGAAATTCAATAACCTTCTCAATATCTTTGATCGTTATGAGTCCTTTTAACCTATTGTCATCATCAACTAAAGGAAGCTTTTCGATTTTATGCTGTTGTAAAATACGTTCAGCCTCTTCTAAAGATGTATTAACAGGTGCTGTCACTAGGTCTTTCTTTGTCATAACTTCCGAAATTCTAGAAGAATATTCCTCTATGAAGCGTAAATCACGATTAGTAATAATACCAATGAGTTCTTGGTCCACTTCATTGTTAACAATTGGAACACCTGATATACGATATTTTCCCATTAAGTGCTCAGCATCAAAAACCTGATGTTCCGGTGTTAAGAAAAATGGATTTGTTATAACCCCTCTGATTGAGCGCTTTACTTTATCCACTTGATCAGCTTGTTCTTCGATGGACATGTTTTTATGAATGACACCTAGTCCACCTTGTCGTGCCATCGCAATAGCCATATCCGCCTCAGTAACGGTGTCCATACCAGCACTGATTATAGGTGTTTTAAGCTTTAATGAATCTGTTAAAGCAACCTGGATATCAACCTCACGTGGCAATACATCAGATTGAGCTGGCATCAATAGAACATCATCAAACGTTAGACCTTCTTTTTGAAACTTTTGCTCCCAAACCATTAACCGAAACTCCCCTTTCCTTTTATTTTAAATAAGATTATCAACGAGACCGTATTATGTCAACAAGACATCGATAAGTAAAAATTTTCAAAATATAAACAAAAGCGCAAGCGCCCGTTTAGCGACGTATGGACTGGACTGATCCGCAGGAGATAAAGGAACACGACGAGGCTACGAGTCGATGTTGACTTATCGTACGGAGCTGAGGGAAGTCTCACTAGTCGCTGGGTGTTTGCGGTCAATGGCAAACGCCACGTCCTGTGCGTCGCTGGACGTGGCTAACGTGTAAGTTTATTTGTCCACATAAGTACTTAAAAAAATAAACCAGAACATCAATTCTGGTTTTTAAAATACTTGAAAAGGCTCTGTTACAGTTTCTGACGAGACGATATCGACATCAAGTGATGTTGTCTTTTCTTGCAATATTTTAGCTAATTCTGTTTTCATAACTTTTTCGATATGATGACCTGGGTCAATCATAGGTAGACCTATCCCTAAAGCATCATGAGCGGTGTGATAATAAACATCCCCTGTAATCAGCACATCAGCACCTTTAATTTTAGCTTGGTTGATGAATTTATTTCCGTCACCACCGATGATCGCAACTTTTTTTACTTTTTTGTTTGGATCTCCGACTGCTCGTACAAATGGAACATTAAATGACTGTTTTACATGCTGACACAATTCTTTTAATGTAATCTTATTTTCTAATTCACCAATTCGACCTAATCCGTGTTTAGAACCGGTGATATTCTCCGGATAAACATCATAAGCCATTTCTTCATAAGGGTGTGCTTCTTCCGCTGCATGAATGACACGTTTTAATAAATGCTCTGGTGCAATGGTTTCCATCCGAACCTCTGATACTCTTTCTAACTCTCCCTGAGATCCAATATATGGATTCGTTCCAATGAGTGGTTTAAACGTACCTGTTCCAGGTGTCATAAACGTGCAATGACTATAATCGCCAATATGACCAGCGCCAGCTTCAGACAACGCATCCCTTAATTCATTCTCATGTGTTTCTGGGGTAAATACGACGAGTTTGTATAGTTTCTCTTCACCGGTTTCCACTAAAACATCTGTAAGCTCAATCCCCAATTGGTTCATGAGCATATCGTTGACACCACCAGATGTGATATCAAGGTTAGTATGCGCTGCATAAACAGAGATTTGATGTTGTAGGAGTTTCTGAATAATTCGACCTTTATCACTATTCAAATCAATTGATTTTAAGGGTTTAAAAATTAATGGGTGATGAGCGATAATAAGATTAACGTTTTTCTTGATTGCTTCATCCACAACCTCTTCTAAAACGTCTAAAGCAATCATCACCTTGTTAACCTTTGCATTCATACTACCAACATGTAAGCCAATTCTATCCCCTTCAAAGGCTAATTCAGGTGGTGCAAAATCCTCAAGTACTCGAATGACATCTTTAACCGTTGTTTGAGTCATAATCGATCGCCTCCTCAATCCATTGCGTTTGTTTAATAAAGTAATTAAGCTTATCGTCGTCAACCGCTTTGGCGTTTTGCATTTGGTTAATAATCTTTTGTTTCTTGTTAAAGACATGGCCCCATTTTTCATAAAAGACTTCATTTCTGTTTCCTAGTAAAATCGGGCCAAGGTATAATTCCTTTTCCGAATATTGAACGGGTTCATCACTAGGCTCTAAAACGAGCACTTCATAAATGTAACCCTCGTCATTGATAATGTCTTCATGAATAATTCGGTACTGGTGATCTACGGCAAATCGTCGAATTGAAAAAGCATCAATATTGGGCTGTAAGATTAATCGTTTAACACGTCCGAGTTTGTTTAATCCCTCTAATAAAATATGAGTGATTAAGGTTCCGCCCATCCCAGCGATAGTAATACAATCAACTTCATTTTCTTGTAATATAGCTAGTCCATCGCCTAATCGAACTTCAATTTGGTCTAGTAGCTGGTATTTTTCAACCTGGTTAACCGCTGCCTGATAAGGTCCTTCATTGACCTCACCAGCTATTGCATGAATGCTAGCTTGTTGCTTACATACATAGCAAGGTAAGTAAGCATGGTCTGAACCAATGTCGGCAAATTTATGTATGTCGTCAGGGATTTGGTCTGCCACTAGCTGCAACCGATTCGATAATATTAAGTCATTCATAAACATCTTCCTTATTTATAAATAAAAAATCCAGAAACAACCTAAATTGCTCCTGGACTTATGTGACTTTACTCTTGGCCATTTAATAGCCATTCAGCGATAACTTCTGCTTCTTCGGCATTAGCATAATCGCCAGTCATAAGGTTACTACCTTCAACACCATTATTAATGATATCAACAAGTTCATCCATTGAATACTTATCCTGTAAATTTGTTAAATCAGGAGCCGTACCTGTACCTGTTAAATCTCCGCCATGACACGATATACAGTTATTATTCTCGACAAGCGACGCAGGATCCATAGTTGCCTCTTCACTTTCTCCTTCACCTTCAGCATGTTGCACCTGCGAAACGCCAACTCCTCCCATTATAATGATCGCTAAAATACCTAGTACAGCAATTAATCCAAAAGGAATAACTGGATTCTTTTTCATGTCAATATGACCTCCTTCGTTGCCTATATGTATCAAACGTATAATTTCCAAACTATAACCTATTTTACTCGAAATCCGTTTAAACTGAAAGAGAGAAATTGTGAATATTTATATAACAATATAACTTACCATTAATAATATAACGCCTATGATACCTGAAGCAATTAAATAGTATAATCGTTTCCAATAACCAAACATTAACCAAATAAAGCAATGAAGTAAGATGGTTAATTGTATAAAAAGGCTAGAATCGCTAACGGATTGAACAAATGCAAAAGTTCCCACTAACAATACTAAGAAAAATAATATAATAGGAAGATGTACATAAACGGTATTGGATTTTTTATAAACATAATAATGTATTCCTGTCAAAATGAGCATACCTAGCGTTATTAACATTTTGACATCAATTGACAAGTCATAAAATAAAATGACATAAATAAAAACAGGAATCAAAAGCAACAGGAAGATTATATCTAATATTCGTCTTAAACTTCCACGTTGCTTTCGCTTGCTTTCTGTCTTTTCTGTAACCCCTTCACCCTCTGTATATAACATAATTAGGAAATCACAGTATTCTGTCGGAAGGAGTTTAGATTGTTTCCAATATTTTATCTCGTCGAGAATTATTTCTTTTCTCTCATTTCCCATTTTGTACTCCAACAGACCTTTACTTATTCTAAGAAATCTTTAAGGCGTTTACTTCGGCTCGGATGTCTTAATTTACGTAGAGCTTTTGCTTCAATTTGACGAATACGCTCGCGGGTAACGCCAAAGACTTTACCCACTTCCTCAAGCGTTCTTGTTCTTCCATCGTCTAAACCAAAACGTAGACGTAATACGTTCTCTTCACGGTCTGTTAATGTGTCTAAAACATCCTCGAGCTGTTCTTTTAAAAGTTCATAAGCAGCATGATCTGAAGGTGATTGTGCATCCTGATCCTCAATAAAGTCTCCAAGATGTGAATCATCTTCCTCCCCAATCGGAGTCTCCAATGAAACAGGTTCTTGTGCAATTTTCAGTATTTCTCGAACTTTATCCGGTGTTAAATCCATTTCTTCAGCAATTTCTTCTGGGGTTGGTTCACGACCAAAATCCTGTAGTAGTTGGCGTTGTACTCGAATTAATTTGTTAATTGTCTCAACCATATGCACGGGGATACGGATTGTTCTAGCTTGGTCCGCGATAGCACGTGTGATTGCTTGGCGTATCCACCACGTCGCATACGTACTAAATTTAAATCCTTTACGGTAATCGAATTTTTCAACAGCTTTAATTAAGCCCATGTTACCTTCTTGGATTAAGTCAAGGAACAGCATACCTCTTCCAACATAACGCTTAGCAATACTTACGACTAGCCTTAGGTTTGCTTCTGCTAATTTTTGTTTAGCGATCTCATCGCCTTTTTCAATTCGTTCAGCTAATTCTATTTCATCATTAGCTGTTAACAGGTCAACACGGCCGATTTCTTTTAAATACATTCTAACAGGGTCATTAATTTTCACCCCTGGAGGTACACTCAAATCATTTAAATCAAACTCTTCCTCTTTTTCAATTTTTTGCATATTGGGGTCGTCATCATTTTCCCCAATTACATCAATTCCTTCATTAGCGAGAGTTTCATAAAAATCATCCATTTGTTCTGAATCTAATTCAAAATGTCCAAGCTTATCGGCTATTTCTTCATAGACAAGAACGCCTCGTTTTTTCCCAACCTCTAATAGCTGTTCTTTCGCTTGGTCCAACGTTAGATCCTGTTCTTCTAACTCTTGTTTTGGATCAACTGGCTTATTAGCCATCTATACCCCTCCTTCCAAACTGGTCGCTGTAAGTCAATTGATGCTGTTCTTTTTTAACTCAATTATTTTCATGCCAATTCTTGCTGCAGACTGTGGATCATTTTCTTTTTCTGCCTGTTTCAGCATCTGTTTTAACTTACGTATTTCTTTGCTCCATTCATGTTCCTTTTGGATCGCTATGAAATAATCCTCAAGTTCCTGATCATTTAACGATTCATTTATAGGTAAAACCGCAAGCTCAGTAGCCAATTGTTTTATAGAGTCTTCGGGTAAACGTTCTATAAGTCGACTGACATTCGGTTCGTTCCCTTCCTCATAATATGCGTATAGATACGTGACTAACACTTGATGTTCTTCAATGTTAAAAACAGATCCTAATCGTTGTTGAACCCGATTAGATATATACGCATCTTGAAGCATATGGGCTATTAAATGCCTTTCCGCATTTTCATATGCACTATATATTTTTTGATTTTGATTCCAATTAGGTTGATGAACGTTAGATTTCCTAACATGTATATCATTATCTTTTGTGCGCCGCATTATTCTTCTGCGGATCTCAATTTCTTGATTTAGTGTATTACGATCTAAATTAAAGGTCTCTTCAAGCTCTTTTAAGTGAAAATCTCTTTCCACAGCTTGATTGACTGTAGCAATGATGTCTAACGACTTCTCAACGTATTGAACACGGTCATGATCAACATTTAAGTTATAGTCTTTCTTAATATACTGTAAAGCAAAAGCAACGTAGCTCTCTGCTGATTCAATAACTTGTTTACGAAATGGTTCGGAACCAAACTTTTCAATGTATTCATCAGGATCCATCTCATTAGGTACATTCGCTATTCGTGCGTTTAATCCTGCTTTTTTTAACATATTTGCTGTACGATAACTGGCATTTTTCCCTGCTTTATCACCGTCAAAGCAAATAATGACTTCATCCACGTACTGTTTTAGAATTTTGACATGTGTGTCTGATAAGCTTGTCCCCATAGTTGCAACAGCATGGTAGACACCAGCCTGATGTGCTTTTATGACATCAGCATATCCTTCAAATAAAACGACCGTATTCGATTTTTGAAAATGCTTTCTCGCCTGATGAAAGTTATAAAGAATTTTGCCCTTTTGAAATAAGGTTGATTCAGGACTGTTTAAATATTTGGGCTGTTCATCATCAACCATCGACCTTCCGCCATACCCCACCACTTTACCTTGGTGATTATGGATTGGAAATATAACTCTTCCTTGAAATCTGTCAAAAAAGGTATTCCCATCTCGACTATTTATTAAACCGTATTCCTGCAATTTTTCAGGCTTGAAGCCCTTTCCTTGCAAAAATTTAGCTAAAAATTGATCTTTTCTTGGTGAAAATCCTAATTGAAAGTGTTCGATGGCCTCTTCGGAAAATCCTCTATTTTTTAGATAATTAAGGGCATCTTTTCCATCTTTTGTATGCTTTAATACGTGGTGAAATAATTTTGTTGACCATTCATAAGCCTGCAATACATCGTGTTGATCAGATGAATATTGCCGATCTTGATTTTGAGATAACCATTCTTGAGGTAACTGATCCCCACTTTTGTCAGCTAACTTTTTCAACGCTTCCGTAAAGGAAATTTGCTCAATCTCCATCATGAAGGAGGCGACATTACCACCTTTTCCACAACCGAAGCAATGAAATATTTGTTTCTCTGGTGATACTGAAAAAGATGGCGTATCCTCACCATGAAAAGGACAAAGACCAAAGTAGTTCCGTCCTCTTTTAGTTAACTTGATGTACTCACTAATCACATCAACAATGTTGTTGTTATCTGTGATTTGATCAATAGTTTCTTGTGAAATTTTATTTACCATCTACATCACCATGTGATTTAATTCGATATTTTTTGCAAAACACCTGCAAATATCGACATAAAATTTTGTATGACAAAAAATTGTCATAAATTCATAATAATTATTCATTTTTTTAAATGTATACCTTGTCAAAATGACAGGCAAACTATCGTTAAATCTTTACATTCTATTATTCTATCATCTTCCACAAGTATCGATTATAACGGATTAGAGAAAATTATGCGAACAGTTTGTTTTAAGTCTTAATATTAAAAATTGATTGAAAAATATGTTAGTAAAAAATTAAAAGCTGCTAGTTTAGAACTAACAGCTATATGATTACTTCTTCAATTTTCTTAAGATGACATTGGCTGTTTCTTCAACCGCCTTATTCGACACATCAATTAAATCACAACCGATTTTTTCTATCACTTTATTAAAATAATCAATCTCTTGTTTGATTCGTTCCGCTTTAGCATAATTGGCTGAGCCATCAAGTCCTAAAGCTTTTAATCGTTCCGTACGAATATGATTTAATTTTTCAGGGCTAATACTTAATCCTATACACTTTTCTGCAGGAACTTGAAACAATTCCTCTGGCGGCTCAACTTCAGGAACAATTGGGACATTGGCTACCTTTAATCGTTTATGAGCCAAAAATTGTGACAATGGTGTTTTGGAGGTACGGGATACCCCGATTAATACGAGATCAGCTTTTAATATACCTTTCGCATCGCGACCATCATCATATTTTACAGCAAATTCAATGGCCTCAACTCGTTTATAATAATCCTCATCTAATTTATGAACTAAGCCTGGCTCCAAACGCGGTTCTTCATGTAGGTGACCTTCAAGTTCATTTAGTAACGGACCTAAGACATCAATGGCAGTCACATTATATTGTTGAGAAAGCTCTAGCATTTTCTTTCTAAAATTAGGCTTAACTAATGTGAAAGCAATCAAACCATTATTCTCCTTAGCTAATTGAAAGGCATCAACCATTGTTGCTTCATCATCTACATATGGGATTCGTTGTATTTTCATATCTGTATGAGAAAACTGACTTAAAGCGGCTTTGGCTAATAACTCAGCGGTTTCGCCAACTGAATCAGACAACACATATAATTTCGAATGATCCATTTAACCTCCTCCTTTAAACATCTTCCTTTACTAATTCTACAAAAGCTTTTGTAATATTCGTTTTCGTCAATCGTCCGACAACTTCTAAACCATCTTCACGTTCAATTACAACGGGAAGGGCATCAATTTGATTTTCGATTAATTTATTTGCCGCATCAAGTAATAAATCATCTTTTTCACAAACCTTTATTTTAGGGTTTCTTGTCATGATGATATGTACTGGTACATCTGATAAGTCTTGATTTCCCATACTCGCTCGAAGTAAATCCTTTCTTGATAAAACACCAACTAGAAGCGAATGATCATTGACCACAAATAACGTTCCGACATCCTCTAAAAACATCGTTGTAATCGCATCATACACTGATACTTGATCGTTGACAACGACAGGAACTGAGTGGTGATGACGCACGATTAATTTCTTCAATTGGTCAGACAATAATTCAAACCCAGTTTTTCCCGTATAAAAATAGCCAACTCTTGGGCGAGCATCTAAAAAACCAGCCATTGTTAATATGGCTAAGTCCGGCCTTAGCGTAGCCCGAGTTAGATCTAATTTATCTGCTATATTTTCTCCCGTAATGGGGCCATTTTCCTTAACAATTTCAATAATTTGTTCTTGCCGGTGAGTTAATTCCATTGCTTTCTTCACCTCATTCTCATTCAGACATACTACAATCAAATATTATATATTATTTTAACCATAAATTAAATAAAGGATGACAAATTTTCAGAAGTTTGTCATCCTGTTAATCATGATCCAATAAATGCATTTGATCAAGAAAGCGTTTGGATTTGATTGTCATCCCACCATAACGTTCATAATATTGATCAAGAATATGACGTAATAGTTTTAATGTATCATGCTTTATGGATATATTTCGAATACGTTTAATACTTGTTAGGCTCATTTGTCGTAAAACCTTATAGGCATGGGCAGGTAATGGTATGGTGTATTCGGAACTTGACTGGCACATATCACAAACAACGCCCCCATCAACAACTGAGAAGGCTGTAATTGGTCTGTCGTCATGTCCATTGACACAGTTATGTACAACAGGAGCAAAACCCCCAATATGATACATTTTAAGCTCAAACATAATGGAAATGGCTTCAGGTGGCTCGTCATCTAACATTCTTTCTAAACTTATATTAAGCTCATCAAATAATGCCGAATTGGGTTCTTTTTCATTTACCATTTTAGCGACCAATTCACACATATAAGAGGCATAGGCCGTTTTAATAATATCCTCTCTAATCCCTCGCATGCTATTTAGAATATCACCTTGATGGATGGTACCTAATCCTTTTCCTATTTGGGTTAAAAATAATCCATATATAAATGGCTGCGTAATAGCAGCCATTCGACTTTTTGTTTTCTTAGCGCCTCTTGCAACAGCGCTGATTAAACCATATTCTTTTGTATATAATGTAATAATTTTATTCGTTTCCCCATAGTCTCGAGTTCGAAGCACAATCCCCTGTACTTTTTCGATCATAAAATTCCCTAACTTTCTTTTTTAACTTATTGACGATTATTGGTTAACGTCGTTTTCATCTCTTCCACATTATTTTTTTGGTGCGCGCTACGGTTGGTTTCTTCCATTTGTTTCATCAATAAATACGCTTCAATACTTCCAGTTTTACTAAAAACTTTCCAAGGTAAATCGATCATGATCATCTCCACCTTTCAGATTTATTGATCATAAAACAAATGTCCACGCTGTTGACACACATCTGCAATAATACTTGCTCGTGAATTCAATCAGTATGAAAACATTTTTCTATATTCATATCTTTTGCTGTTTCTCTAAGTTCATAAGTTAAAAAAATTACCAGTTATATTTAATAATCCTCTTCGTTATATCCATATTCACGTAGTTGATGTATCCGATTACGCCAATCTTTTTCAACTTTTACCCAAAGCTCCAAATATACTTTAGATCCCAGAAGGTTTTCAATATCTTTACGCGCCTCAATACCAATTTGACGCAACATTCGTCCTTGTTTCCCGATGATAATCCCTTTTTGCGAATTCCGTTCAACGATAATAGTTGCTTGTACATCTATCAAACCGGAGTCTTCATCACCTTGTATACCTTCAATCACAACCGCAATTGAGTGTGGGATTTCTTCTCTTGTATGGTGTAATACTTTTTCACGAATTAATTCACTGATGATAAAACGCTCTGGATGATCAGTAATGTGATCCTCCGGGTAAAATTGTGGCCCTTCAGGTAAATGGTGTTCCATTACGTCCATTAAATGATTAACATTGTTGCCATTTAAAGCTGAAATTGGAATGATTTCTTCAAAATTTAGTTCATCTTTATACTGATCAATTAACGGCAATAATTCATCAGGATGGATCTCATCAATTTTATTCATCACTAAAAAAATTGGTTGATTAACGCTTTTCAACTTCTCCATGATAAATTGATCACCTTTTCCCATACCTTCCTTGGCGTTTATCATGAAAATGACTAAATCAACCTCGTTCAATGCATTAATCGATGATTGAACCATAAAATCTCCAAGTCTGTGTTTCGGTTTATGAATACCTGGTGTATCAATAAAGATAAATTGTGCTGTATCTTTTGTATAAACACCTTGTATTTTATTACGAGTCGTTTGAGCCTTATCGCTCATAATAGCTATTTTTTGGCCTAATACACGGTTCATAAACGTTGATTTCCCTACATTTGGTCGTCCAATAATTGCAATAAAACCTGATCTAAAGTTGTCTTGCATATTCATTCTCCTATTTTTGTTTGTATCTTATTTTACTATAAAGCATAGGTTTTTTCATACGTTCGACAAAAGATTTAATTAAAAGACAAAAGAGTATCCGTTATCCCCGAATACTCTTTTCTTAAAAAATACTAATTATCCTTGGAACAAATATAATAAACCCAACAATGATGGCAAATATAGCTGCGACTAGAACTGCCGCAGCACTAATATCTTTAATTTGTTTGGCATACGCATTGTAATCGGGATACATTTGATCCGATATAATCTCTATAGCGGTATTGATTAACTCAGTAATGATGACTAAAGCTATTGCCGTCAATAAAAACAGCCATTCTATAAGCGTTACTTTAAATAATATCCCCGAACTTAAAACAATAATCATAAAAACAAAGTGCGTTCTCACGTTCCGATCGATGCGTAATGCTGTAAATAGGCCATTCACAGCATGTCTTAAACCAATTTTATCGAATCTCATTTCTTTTCAATCCAAATTCTTGTAAAATGTGTTCCTGACGCTCGAACATCTCCTTTTCTTCCTCAACGGTTTGATGATCATAACCTAATAGGTGCAAAAAGCCGTGCACGACTAAAAAACCTAATTCCCTGTTAAAAGAATGACCATACTCTTCAGCCTGGTCTTGGGCTTGTTCAACCGAGACGATGATATCACCTAAGTGCTCGGGTAAGTCTTCCCCAACAATATCTAATTCATTTTCACCCTGCTCTTCTAACGCAAATGATATTACATCCGTCGGCTTGTCCTTTCCGCGGTAATCACGATTTATTTCTTGAATTGTCTCATTTTGAACCAATGTGACAGAAAGTTCAGCCGCTTCATTAACCATTTCCATCCGCCCAGCATAATCCAATAATTGTTTTAGTAATTCAGATTGTTCATCAGTCGTCTGATTTGTTTCATCCGTTATATCAATGATCAATTCATTTACCTCCTTGATGCCTGTTGAACCAAGATATCATTAGGGTACTCTATTCTAGAGTGAAAAATTCCATTCAACATATCACATATATCCTTTTCAATCACAAGTATGTCGTTTAATGTTAAATGACTGTCATTTAATTGACCATCCATAAGTCGATCATAAATAATCGATCGAACAATTTTTAAAATCTCCTCATTTGTCGGGTTACTCTTAGAACGAACAGCCGCTTCAACAGAATCACAAATATTGATCACTGCCGCTTCTTTACTTTGTGGTATGGGCCCTCTATATCGGTATTTTACCTCATCAACGCCTGGTTGACGTTCCTTTGCTTTATAATAAAAATATTTTAACAGTGTTGTTCCATGATGCTGTTCAGCAATATCAATTATTTCCTTTGGTAATTTATGTTCTTTTAGTAACCTTGCACTATCATAAGGATGCTGTAAAATAATCCGTGCACTATCCTCAGGTGGTAAGGAATCATGTGGATTCTTTTTATGTTGGTTTTCTATAAACATATGCGGTTTAATCGCTTTACCGACATCATGATAATAGGCCGCTACACGCGCTAATAAACCATTCGCTCCAATTGCTTCACAGGCTGACTCACTTAAATTCGCAACCATAACACTGTGATGATATGTACCGGGAGCCTCTACTAGCATTTTTCTTAATAACGCATGGTTAGGGTTTGATAAGGCTAGCAGCTTTGATTCAGTTAACATATTAAATCCAGCCTCAAAAATCGGTAAAATACCTAAAAATAAAATAGATGCAAATAAAACGGATAAGAGCGAAAAAAGTAACGAAAACAAAATGTCTGATGTCGTAAGCATGTTCAAATGATTTAATTCAAAAACAAAGACGAGTAAGAAATGGATTGAAAGTAATGACATGGACGTTTTTAATAACGTTTTACGGTCTTTTATAGATTGATAAAGAAAAATAGCAAACCACTGAGAAAGTAATAAGTATAAAAAAATTGAATAAATATTAACTTCATGAAAACTAAATAAAAAACTGCCATATATGGCCATCAAAACGGAACACATCATGGCGAAGCGTTCACTAATAAAATGCTTAATCAGCATCGAAAATGCCGCAATAGGCGTCACATAAAAAATCGTGGCGATACCAGGGCTAAGGCTTTGTAGAGCGTAAATTAATAACAGCATCGATGAACCGAGAAATGAAAATGTAATTGTCATTTGCGAGGTCCAATTGGGATGTCGGATAATTTCGATATTGGTTAAAATACAAGATAAAAGAAATAAGCAAAACATTAATAGTAGCTGATTAAATGACATTTGTTGTTGGAAAAAGCGAACTAGTACCAAACTGATAAACATAGTTGGTGTGACCAATGATGCCATTATCGATTGAATATTAACCTGCTTAACATTATAAATCGGAACTGAATATTTTTCCTTCACCACATTCATTTAAAAACACCAACTCAAACCGTTATTTTTCGTATGCTTCAATAACTTTAGTGACCAATGGGTGTCTGACTACGTCAGTCCCTTTTAAATAATTAAATGAGATGCCTTTAATATCACTTAAACGTTCTGCTGCTACCTTCAAACCTGACGTAACCCCTTTAGGCAAGTCAATTTGGGTAATATCACCCGTTATGACCATTTGAGAGCCGAAACCTAATCGAGTAATAAACATCTTCATTTGTTCGGGGGTTGTGTTTTGTGCTTCATCTAATATAACAAACGCATCATCTAGTGTTCGACCACGCATATAGGCAAGTGGTGCGATTTCAATCGTGCCTCTTTCCATTAAACGAACCGTGTGTTCCGCACCAATCACATCGTGTAAGGCATCATACAGTGGTCGTAAATATGGATCGACCTTCTCTTTTAAATCGCCAGGTAAAAAACCTAGACTTTCACCTGCTTCAACTGCTGGCCGTGTAAGGACTAATCGTTTAACCTCACCGTTACGAAGAGACTTGGCAGCCATGACAACGGCTAAATATGTTTTACCAGTGCCAGCAGGACCAATGCCGAACACTAAATCATTTGCTTTCATCGATGCAACGTAATCGCGTTGACCTAGGGTTTTAACTCGAATCGGTTTACCCTGTTGGTTTTTTGTAATTTCATCCTCAAAAAGAGTTTCAAACTGTTCAATTTTTCCTTCTTTGGCTAACTCTAAACCGTAAATCACATCGCGTTCGGTAATTGTAATACCTTTTTTTATAACTTTTAACACTGACTCAAGTAGCGAGTGAACAGCTTCAACATCCGACTCTTCGCCAGTAATTTTGATCTGTCCACCACGTGTTAATATTTTAACAGGAATGAATTGTTCAATTTGTTTGATGTTGCGATCATTTGTACCAAATAAATTTAGCGTATCTGAATGATCTTCGGTGTGTAAGTCAATCGTTTTATTGGTTTCTGCCATACATCAATCTCCTTGATTCAGTATTTGTTCTTGAGAAATATCTTCTAATACTTTAACAAACATTTCTATTTTTACTGTATCACTGTCCCTATCCTCGTGCAAAACTTTTTGGTAGACAACATCAATCGATTGTCCTAGCTTTCGTTTGAGTAACTCATCAACCGCTTGTAAAATCAATTCTTCTTCATTATATTCATCAGTCCATTCACTTTCATCGTAAAAATATTTTTTCTGAATAGAAATTGGGGTTTCCCAAAACAAAAAGTATATCGGTTTCTTTTCTTCATTTAACAATCTCAAGTCTTCAGGCCTCGTTGGAAACCATTCGAAATCACCAAATTTAATCGAATATTGCTCATTGACATCATCTACTAACTTCATTTTTTCCGTTGCTAAATCAATACTTCCAGTCATATTATACCAAACTTCCGCAATGACTTCCCCTTCTGAATGCGTATAAACATCATCATTTCCTTCATCAAGTTGACCTGATACTAAGAGATCCCCTTTTTGTACAAAGTCATTCACATGAACGACAGGTCGTCCATTTGTTACGTATATTTTTTGTATCGTTCCTGTTTTTGATGCAATTAAATTGCTCGGTTGTTCATTTTCTTCATCCATCATTTCTTTATTCTCTTCAATCGTGATACTAAATGACGTGCCTGTCCGTTTAATTCCCACATAAGAGACTTCTTCGATATTATTCATAATCTCTCGTTCAATTTGACTGATACTATCCATTTCTTGAATAAATGATCCGCGACTTAATCCTAATGATTCAATCAGTTCATGAACCTCATACCTTACCTCTTGGGTCCCCCCATTAATATCAACCTTCCAAATCATATTTGATAAAACGAAAATAAAACCAATGACAAAAATCAAGCTAAACAAAATTGGGAGCCATTTTTTTCGCTTTTGATAATAATAAGGTGGTCCTCCCCTTTTTTCAAATTTTACTTTACAACCATAACGCTTTCGGACGTGTTTCAATGAAAACGCATCACGATATTTCATTCGAAGTTTAATATGCTGATTACTCATTCTACGAACGTCGTAAAATTCAATATCATGTTGAATTAAATAGTTGATCATTTGCTCTGGTGTACGACCTGTGATAGTGACATCTACATATCCGTTTAATAAAAATTGTTTTTTAATGGTTTCTCCCTCCTAACCGTTTAACATCTCTCTATGAATCGAATCAATTTTGCCTTCTATGACAATTTCTTTTTTTAATAAGTTTTTAATGACCAAATCTTGACCACGAACATGAATGACGCTGTTTTGTTGTTTAACTTTAATTTCATTTGATTCAAATGTTAATAATCCGTGATGATTTTCAATATATAAATGGATATCACCGATTAAGGTAATTCGAGGATAATCGTAAATAACATCGGCAGGTAAATTAAGCTGTCTTGTTAGCCAATGGTTAACTTGTTTGCGAACTCGTCTCATATTAAATCCTCCTATCATCACCAATTTATGAATGAAGATAAGAATGTATCACAACATACTTGAATCGTTCATAAAATTGCATAAAAAAACAGGATGGAAAATTTCCATCCTGTTAATATTTATCGTATTCTATTTGTTTTAGCTTTTGGTTTACCTAAAACTTCACTCATGACAAGACTTTCAACTAAACGTTTGTCTTTTAGATTTTTCTTAATCTCTAGACCAGCAACAGCTCGGTCTTTTTTATAAAGTGATTGTCGTTTGATTGTATCTAAATTTTGATTTGTATGGCTTTCTTGGCGACGTTTCTTAGTTTCTTCAAGCTGTTCATACCACTCATTAGCAGCATCTATTTCAATATCTTCAGCTTTTGAAATGGTCGAAGCAGGCTCAACTGATACGGTTTTAGGTCGCGTTTCCGACTGTTGTGGCCTTCTTTGGGGAGTAGGTCGGTGGTTTTCACCCTCCTGGTCACTCCCCCGTTTAAAAAGACCTGAAATTGCTGCTATGATAGCAAGTAAAACAAAAAAGTTGCTAAAAATTGCATCAAAAAATCCCATTCTTATCACCTAACCATTCGGGATTATTTATGTTCATCTGGTGAATCATCGGAATCGTCTTTATTTAATTTACTAATCATGTCACGCATATCAGTGTCAGCTAAAATATTTTGGTAATTCATATAATCCATAACACCCATATTACCACTGCGTAACGCTTCAGCTAATGCACGTGGTACTTCTGCCTCTGCTTCCACAACGCGTGCACGCATTTCCTCGACTTTAGCAATGTTTTCTTGTTCTTGTGCAACCGCCATTGCACGACGTTCCTCTGCTTTTGCTTGTGCGATGTTTTTATCAGCTTCAGCTTGGTCCGTTTGTAAAATTGCACCAATGTTTTTACCGATATCAACATCAGCAATATCGATGGATAGAATTTCAAAAGCGGTACCAGCATCTAAACCTTTAGATAAAACATTTTGTGAGATAAGGTCTGGATTCTCTAGTACATCACCGTGGCTCTTGGAAGAACCGATTGTACTAACAACACCTTCACCAACACGTGCGATAACCGTATCTTCACCAGCACCACCAACTAATCGGTCGATATTAGCACGGACTGTAATTCTTGCTTTAGCTTTAACTTCGATCCCGTCCATCGCAACACCGGCAATAAAAGGTGTTTCAATTACTTTAGGGTTAACACTCATTTGAACGGCATCTAAAACATCACGTCCAGCTAAGTCAATTGCTGCACATCGTTCAAAGCTTAACTCAATATTTGCACGATGAGCCGCAATTAAAGCATTTACAACGCGGTCAACGTTACCACCAGCTAAGTAGTGACTCTCTAGCTGATTGGTTTGCAGATCCAAGCCAGCCTTATGTGCTTTAATTAATGGATTGATGACCATTCTCGGGACAACTCGACGTAAACGCATCCCAATAAGTGTGAAAATACTAATTCTGACACCAGCCGCTAACGCAC
This sequence comes from Tenuibacillus multivorans, assembly GCF_900103915.1. Classification (GTDB taxonomy): domain Bacteria; phylum Bacillota; class Bacilli; order Bacillales; family Alkalibacillaceae; genus Tenuibacillus; species Tenuibacillus multivorans. The sequence continues at coordinate 121,300 of NZ_FNIG01000003.1, forward strand.
TAATCCATAGTGCTACTGGTACAAATGTAAATAAAATAGCGATAGCAATAATTATTACTGCTACAATAATCAGTGGAAATAATTCAAATTCCATTCATACTCCTCCTCATTTTTGTTTATTCATGAACTTCTCGAACAACGATTCGAGAACCTTCCACCTTAACAATTTCAATATTGGCATCTCTTGCAATAAAAGAACCTTCTGATACAACATCTAATCGTTCGCCATCAAATACACCCGTACCTGATGGTCTTAAATAAGTTAACGCTTGACCACGACGGCCGATTAGTTCCATACGATTTTCGTTAGATACAAAACCGGATTCCGTATTCGTAGCTTCAGTTAAGATAAAGTTACTTAAAAATCCTTTATTAAAGTCTAACTTTCTAAATAGAACAATTGATAAGATGATGGCTACTAATAAAGCGATTCCAATACTAAATGCCATGTGTCCCATATCGGCACCAGATACTAATAGAGCTCCAAGAATCGCACCACCACCGATAATACCTAAAATACCACTTGGGACAAATATTTCTAATACGATACATATTAATCCGACAAGTAACAGTATAATCGATTCATACCCGGCAAGCCCTGCGACTAGATGACCATAAAAGAACAAAATTAATGCCGTTATACCTAATATACCAGGTATACCGAATCCTGGGGAATATAACTCAACTATTAATCCGATACTTCCCAATGATAATAAAATTGGAATGACGACAGGATTGGTTATAAATCTGGCAATGTGTTCAGAAATGGTTAACTCCATTTCCCGAACCTCTGGCTGACTAATTTCCATTAAGTTAAATAATTCGCGTCGATCCTCTGCAATACCTTCTGCATACCCAACTTCTAATGCTTCCTCAGGACTTAACGTTAAATACTCCCCTTCAGGAGCTCCATATTCAGGCAAGTCAACTTCAGCATTTGCCATGGCTTCAGCATACAATGGATCGCGGTTATTAGCTTCCGCTGCTGCTCGCATGGCTTTAATCCAATCAGACTGAGCTTTTTTATCTGCGGCTGTACCATCAGAATTAATAACCCCAGCAGCCCCTATTCGAGCATTAGGTTTAAAATATATTTCATCAGCATTTAAAGCTATGTATGAACCTGCTGATGCCGCCTGATTAATGACATACGCTACAGTAGGGATATCTGTTCCAGTCAAGATGTTCGCAATTTCATTGGCTGAATCGACTCGTCCACCTGGTGAATCAATTTCAAATACGATATAATCCGCAAAGCTTTCTTCAGCTTCCTTTACACTTCTTTCTAAAAAGGCAACTAATCCCTGTTCGACGTCATCTTCAACAGGCACAACATAAATGAGTTCACTTCCTTGCTGTTGGTCTGCCTCAATGGAAGCCTGATTAAGCCACACAAAAGACAGTAATAGGATTGTAATCATATAAAACTTTTTCCTCATGCGATACCCCCTCTCTATCAATTATTATCCTAGACGTTTATACGATTAAGCAACCCTTTTTGTTTCAAAATGTAATAATTTTTGTATTTTTCAGGTTGTATTAACTAGAAAACATAAAAATAAATACCTAACCCCAAACAATGCCCTTATCAGTAAGGGTATGAATGACGTTAGGTATTGATCAAATTATGATAAATGGTTCATGACCATCTTATTTACTTTAGAGCCATCTGCTTTGCCTTTTACTTTTGGCATAACGGCACTCATCACTTTACCCATCTCATTTTTAGAAGAAGCGCCGATTTCTTCAATCGTTTGAACAATAATTTGTTCTAATTCTTCATCAGACAATTGCTCTGGTAAATAATCTTGAATAACTTGTAATTCTTGTTCAGTTTTTTCAACTAAATCTTCACGATTAGCGTTTTTAAACTCCTGGAGGGAATCTTTTCTTTGCTTTACTTCACGCGTTAGAACTTGCATTTCATCGTCCTCTGATAACTCTTCGCCTTTTTTAATCGCTTCATTTTGTAGCGATGATTTAACCATTCGAATTACAGCTAGACGATCTTTTTCTTTGTTCTTTAATGCTTGTTTCATATCTTCATTCAAACGTTCAAGCAAAGTCATTCCATGTTACACCCTCTTCTTATTTTCTGCGTTTTCTAGCAGCTTCTGACTTTTTCTTTCTACGTACGCTAGGCTTCTCGTAAAATTCACGCTTACGATACTCAGACAATGTTCCGTTTTTAGAAACACTACGTCTGAAGCGTCGAAGAGCATCTTCAATCGACTCATTCTTTCTAACGCGAGTTGTATTTGACATGCTCAACCCTCCCTCCGAATAAAACACAAAATAAAACCATGTGCGATTGGTCACACATCTCTAGTTATTATATTAAACAATGAGATAAAAATCAATAAACCAATTAATCTTTTATCATGTTTTATCGATTTCACCATACAATAAATTGAGGTGTTAGAGCATGTACACAGCTGTTATGATGTTATTTTTATTTATCGCTATATTTCTATTCGGGATCGCCTTAATGCGTTATGGGTTTAAAGGTCTCACTTATCGTCATCTAGAAAAACTAAAACCAGACCTATCACCGATTAATGGTTTTATATTTGGTATCGTTTTAACCTTACTCTTGCAAAGTAGCTCTGCATCAATTGCCTTACTCGTAACGTTTTTGGCTACGATTAAAATGTCCTTACCCTTTGCTGTCTGCTATATAATTGGTGCTAACATTGGGACAACCTTAACTACGCAAATATTCGTTTGGAACGAAACACACTTAATGTTTTTATTTCTGATCGTTGGATTTATCGTTATGTTTGTACCGCGGGCGAGAGCTATTTTACTAGGTGCGATTGTTTTCGGGTTAGGTGTAATTTTTAGTGCTTTAAACGGATTTGAGAGCATGATTCATATGATTCCGACAGAACGGATTGAAGCGATTGCCAATTCGCCACATAACACACCTTTTTCCTTAGCAACATTTGGCATGATTTTAACGATGCTGATTCAGTCCTCTACCGTTGTGACCGGAACATTAATGAGCTTTTCTCATGAAGGAACGATTCCTTTAATACAAATTTATTATGTTTTGCTTGGTGCGAATATTGGGACATGCTTTACTGTATTCTTAGTTTCAATTAAACAGCCTTATCACGCTAGAATAACAGCGTATGCTCATATTTGGATTAATGTGTTAGCGGGAATCATAGCCTTTCCACTTGTGGTTGGTGAATCAATAGTACAAATATCACAGTGGTTATCGATAGATCCGGAACAGCAAATTGTTTGGGTTGCTGTGATCTATAATACATTGATCGGATTATTATTTGTCATCTTTTTAAAACCTTTTATTAAATTTTTGCATTTTGTTCATCGAAAATAAAAACTAGTCGATTGACGACCCCTAAAGCGAAGTCAGGGAAGTAGTTTTAACTTATATCCTTTAATGAAATTAAACATTCATAAAAGTGAACTAAAAAGATCGACAACCTAGGCTGTCGATCTTTTCTTTAATAATCACTATTTGATTCTTGCCCTTTAATGATATCAACACCAGCTGAAGCACCAATACGTGTAGCACCTGCATCAATCATCGCATTAGTATCTTCAAGGCTGCGTACACCACCAGAAGCTTTGACACCCATTTCAGGACCAACCGTAAGCCTCATTAATCGGATGTCATCAACATTTGCTCCGCCACCTGAAAATCCAGTTGACGTTTTAACGAAGTCTGCTTCAGCTTTTTTAGCTAATTCACATGCTTTAACTTTTTCATCTTTTGTTAATAAAGAAGTCTCAAAAATCACTTTTACTATAGCTTTATCTTTTGCAGCTTCCACTACTTCATTAATATCACGTTCTACTTCTTCATAACGGCCATCCTTTAACGAACCGATATTAATAACCATGTCCACTTCAGTTGCACCGTTTTCTATAGCTTGTTTTGTTTCAAAAACTTTGGTTTCTGTAGTAGTTGCACCTAACGGAAATCCTATTACTGTACAAACCTTGACCTCACTATCTTTTAAAAGTGAATGACAATGGGTAACCCAAGTCGGATTAACACATACAGATGCAAAACCGTATTCTTTCGCTTCCTCGCAAATTTGATTAATTTGTTCAGATTGCGTCTCAGGTTTTAGTAACGTGTGATCGATCATTTTAGCTAAACTGGAATTTGTCATATTACACACTCCTTATTGACTAACTGCTTCCTTCGTAACGTTATCGTCCATGACACGAACAAACTCTGCTTCATTGTAAGGATAACCAGCTTTTGTAATTTTTACTCTAACAACCTTACCGACCATGTCTTGAGAGCAAGGGAAAATAACTTTTAAATAGTTATCAGAATAGCCTTCATACAAACCGCTAGAAGGGTCTTTCTTATACGGCTCTTCAGGAATAACTTCAAGTACTTCGCCTTCGTAATGTGAGGCATACTCTTTCGCCTGCTGATTGGACAATGCAATAAGCCGACGTACGCGATTATGCTTCGTTTCGTCATCAATTTGGTCTTTCATGCGTGCTGCTGGAGTTCCTGTACGCTGAGAATATGGGAACACGTGTAATTCAGAAAAACCAATTTCCTGAATGGAACGATAGGTTTCCATAAACTCTTCCTCTGTTTCCCCAGGAAAACCTACGATGACATCTGATGTAATAGCTAGACCTGGTAAAGCCTCTTTAACTTTTTTAACTCTTGTTAAGTAAAAATCCATCGTGTATTTTCGGCGCATCCGTTTAAGGACCGTATCAGAGCCCGATTGTAACGGAATGTGTAAATGGCGCACGACTTTTTCAGATTGATCCAGTACTTCAATAACCTCATCCGATATTTGACTTGCTTCTATTGATGAAATTCGAATTCGTTTTAAGCCAACAACTTTAGCTTCTAAATCTCGTAATAATTGAGCTAAGTTATAGTCTTTTAAGTCCTCACCATATCCACCTGTATGAATGCCTGTTAAAACAATTTCCTTATAGCCTGCATCTACTAATTGTTGGGCTTGATTAACCACGTCTTCAGGTGGACGCGAACGCATTAAACCACGAGCCCATGGAATAATGCAGAAAGTACAGAAATTGTTACAGCCTTCTTGGATTTTTAGTGAAGCACGTGTACGATCTGTGAAGTGTGGAACATCCATCTCTTCAAAAACACGTGTCTTCATAATGTTTTTAACACCGTTAATCGGTTCACGGTCTTTTTTATACTGCTCTATGTATTCAAGCATTTTGCGCCGCTCTTGTGTCCCAACGACTATATCGACACCTGGAATCTCCATGATTTCATCTGGTGATGTTTGAGCATAACAGCCCGTAACACAGATAACCGCATCAGGGTTTTTACGAATAGCACGACGAATCACCTGGCGACTTTTTCGGTCTCCAGTATTCGTAACCGTACAAGTATTAATGACATAAACGTCAGAGTGTTGATTAAAATCAACACGTTCATAGTCATTTTCTTTAAAAAACTGCCATACAGCTTCCGTTTCGTAATGATTGACTTTACAGCCTAAAGTGTGAAAAGCAACAGTCGTCACACCTCGCACCTCCATTCTTCAAAATAAAAAGATAAAGCTGATAATACATAAATGGGTGCCGTTTCCGTCCGAAGTATTCGATTCCCTAAACGAATAGATAAACCGCCTTGCTCGTTTAAATTTAATATCTCTTCTTCCGAAAAACCACCTTCAGGACCAATCAAAATTAGTACACGATCACCGTTAGAAATTTGTTTAATGGCATGTTTAAATGATGATTGATGTTGCGTTTCTTTAGCTAGATATTCGCTTGCTACTAAACAGTGATCGTAAGGACCATTTTGTAATAATGTATGAATGGTCTGTTTAGGATGTATTGTCGGTACTAATGACCGATGTGATTGTTCACTAGCTTCCTTCGCAATTTTTTGTATGCGATTAAGTTTCTTCTTTTCTTTCTTATCATCCCATTTGACAATGGTGCGATCCATCTGAATTGGAACAAAATGCTTCATTCCTAATTCAGTGCACTTTTGAACAATTAATTCAATTTTATCACCTTTTGGTAGGCCTTGGGCAATTGTAATTTCTATTGGTAGCTCATTATTTTCCGCTAGTTCTTCCATAATAGAACAACAAACTTCCTTCTGTGCAATAGAATCAACTTGACAGAGGTAAGCCTGACCGTTAGGGTGACAGCAAATTAATTCATCCTCTTCTTTCATACGCATGACGTTGACAACATGATGATAGTCATCATCAGTTATCTTGACTGTTTTTTGCTCCCAATTCTCCTTTGGAACAAAATATCTTTGCATGATCTATACCTCTTTTTTACTCTGGTTTCTTTGCCACCATCGAAATCCAATCTTCCATTTGGTTCACTTCGATTATGTCAAAACCATTCAGTTCGAGTTGTTCTTTCACTTCATTCTTTTTACCTTGAATGATACCAGATGTAATAAAGTACCCACCTGGATTAAGTTTGTGATAAGCATCATCGACAAATTGTAGAATGATTTCAGCTAAAATATTAGAAACAATTAAATCTGCGCCTGGTTCCACGCCGTTTAATAGGTTATTTTGTTTTGCTTCCATACGGTCTTGAACGTGATTTAATTTTACATTGATCGTCGTGCTTTTGACGGCAATTTCATCTAAATCAAATGCTTTAATATGGCTAGCACCTAGTAAGGCTGCTGCAATGGTTAGGACACCGGATCCGGAGCCAACGTCATAAACAACATCACCTTCATTAACGTATTGTTCCAATGCTTGGATACTTAATACAGTGGTTGGGTGCGTGCCTGTTCCAAATGCCATCCCTGGGTCTAACTCGATAATAATTTCATCACTACTAACAGGTTCGTATTCTTCCCAGGTTGGAATGATTGTGATTTTTTCAGAAATTTTCACAGGCTTATAATATTTTTTCCAAGCCGTTGACCACTCTTCTTCATTGACTTCAGATATGGTGATGTTATTTTCTCCAATGTCGATATCAAATTTAACTAAGTTATTAATCGATTCTTTAATGGCATCTACTGTTTCTCCTAAAAAGCTATTCATCGGTAAGTAAGCTTTAATATAAACACCTTCATCAGGATAATTAGTTGGATCGAGTTCATAGACGGAGCCAAATAAGGTAACGTCATCTTTATCTAGATCCATCGGGTCAACGATGACAACACCGCTAGCACCTGATTCATGTAAAATATTGGATACCGGTTCAATTGCTTCATTCGTTGTATGAACCTTTAATTCAGACCACTTCATACACATTCACTCACTTTACGGTTTATTCCCCTTTAAAAGCACGCTTCATTCGCTGAAATAAGTTATCTTGTTGTTCATCCAGTTCATCATCACTGCTTAATTCATGAAATTCACGAAGTAGTTCTTTTTGTTGATCATTTAAATTTTTAGGTACCATAACTTTAACTAAAATGTGCTGATCCCCGTAGCCGTAACCATGAACATTAGGTGACCCCTTTCCTTTTAGTCGGAAATGTGTTCCCGTTTGCGTTCCAGCTGGGATTTTGAGTTTCACTTTTCCATGAACGGTTGGTACCTCAACTTCATCACCTAAAGCTGCCTGTGTAAATGTAATTGGTAATTCGCATAAAATATCGTCACCATCACGCTCAAAAAATTCATGGCGTTTGACTCGAATGACGACGAATAAGTCACCTGGAGGTCCACCATTTACACCTGGACCACCTTGGCCAGTTACACGGATTTGTTGTCCTTCATCAACACCAGCAGGGATTTTAATATCAATTTTTTGACGTTTCTTAACCTTACCAGTTCCACCGCAAGTCGAACATTTTTCTTCTACTTGTTGCCCTGTACCTTGACAATAGTTACAGACACGACGATTTACAACACGGCCAAATGGTGTATTCTGCTCCTGGTTAAGCTGGCCAGTACCATGACAATGACTACATGTATTTACAGATGTCCCAGGTTTCGCACCAGAGCCATTACACGTGTCACATTTTTCTTCTTTTGGAATTTGAATAGTCGTTTCTTTTCCGAAAATAGCCTCTTCAAAATCAAGTTCCATTGTATATTGAAGATCCTGTCCTTGTCGTGGTGCATTTGGGTCTCTTCGACGTCTACCGCCACCACCAAAGAACATGTCGAAAATATCACCGAAGTCGCCAAAGTCATCAAATCCTCCGAACCCTTGGGCTCCTGCACCTTGTTGGGCTCCAGCGTGACCAAATTGATCATATTGCTCGCGTTTTTGTTGATTGCTCAACACTTCGTAAGCTTCTTTAACTTCTTTAAACTTCTCGGAAGCATTTTCTTCTTCGCTTACGTCTGGGTGATATTGACGAGCGAGTTTACGATAGGCTTTTTTTATCTCGTCTTTAGATGCATCCTTGGAAACACCTAATATTTCATAATAGTCTCGTTTACTCAATTGAAGATCACTCTCCCGTACCTTCTAGCATAAGTTTTATATTAACATTACTACATTGGTCCCTGCAATCCTAAGTCGGATGTAGGGAGCTTTTTCAGTTTGCTGAAAAAAAGTCAAAGTCAAGGATGTCCTGACTTTGACTTTTTGTTAAGCCTTATTTTTTCTCATCATCGTTAACTTCTTCATAATCAGCATCGACGACATTATCATCTTCGCCACCCTCTTGACCAGCTTGGTCTTGGGCTTGCTGTTGAGCTTGCTCATAAAGTTTAACCGATAGATTTTGAACTTCTTGTTCAAGTGTTTCTTTCTTCGTTTTAATATCTTCTAGGTCGTCACCTTCAAGAGCTTTCTTAAGCTCATCTTTAGCATTTTCTGCTTTTTGTTTTTCTTCATCTGTGACGTTATCACCAAGATCTTTAATCGTTTTATCTGTTGTGAAGACTAATTGATCGGCTTCGTTGCGTAATTCAACTTCTTCACGACGTTTTTTATCGGCTTCAGCATTTTCTTCTGCTTCTTTAACCATTTGATCAACTTCATCATCGGATAATCCAGAAGAAGATTTAATGGTAATCGATTGTTCTTTGTTTGTACCTAAATCTTTCGCACGGACGTTAACAATACCGTTAGCGTCGATATCAAAGCTAACCTCAATTTGTGGTACGCCACGTGGTGCTGGTGGAATATCGGTTAGTTGGAAACGACCTAATGTTTTGTTGTCCTGTGCCATTTCACGTTCACCTTGTAGGACGTGAATATCAACAGCTGTCTGATTGTCTGCAGCAGTTGAGAAAACTTGTGAATGGCTTGTCGGAATTGTTGTATTACGTTCAATTAATTTAGTTGTAACACCGCCCATTGTTTCAATACCTAATGATAGTGGTGTAACATCCAGTAACACAACGTCTTTAACATCACCTTGTAAAACCCCACCTTGAATAGCTGCACCTAAAGCCACTACTTCGTCTGGGTTTACACCTTTAGAAGGCTCACTGCCGACTTCCTTTTCAATAGCTTTCTGAACAGCTGGAATCCGGGTAGAACCACCAACTAAAATAACTTTGTCAATTTCAGAAGAATTCATATCAGAATCTTTTAATGCTTGACGCGTTGGTTTCATTGATTGTTCAACTAGATGAGTAGATAACTCCTCAAACTTAGCTCGAGTTAAGTTCATTTCTAAATGTAATGGTCCTGCATCACCCGCTGTAATAAACGGTAGTGAAATTTGTGTTTGAGCGACACCTGATAAATCTTTCTTCGCTTTTTCAGCAGCATCTTTTAAGCGCTGTAAAGCCATATTATCCTGTGATAGATCGATGCCATTTTCCTTTTTGAATTCAGATACCATATGATCAATAATCACTTGGTCAAAGTCGTCACCACCAAGTTTATTATCACCAGCAGTAGCGACAACTTCAAATGTACCGTCACCGATGTCAAGGATGGATACGTCAAATGTACCGCCACCTAGGTCATAAACAAGCACTGTTTGATCCTGATCTTGGTCAATCCCGTAAGCGAGAGCTGCTGCTGTTGGTTCGTTAATAATGCGTTCTACTTCAAGACCAGCAATTTTACCAGCGTCTTTTGTCGCTTGACGCTCGGCATCGTTAAAGTAAGCCGGTACTGTAATAACAGCTTTTGTTACTTCTTCACCTAAGTAATCTTCTGCATAAGATTTAATATGTTGTAAAATAATCGCTGATAATTCTTGAGGTGTATATTCCTTATCTTCAATTTTAACTTTATAATCGGTTCCCATATGTCTTTTAATCGATTGAACTGTGTTTTGGTTTGTGATGGCTTGACGCTTAGCTACTTCACCTACCTGGCGTTCACCATTTTTAAATGAAATAACAGATGGAGTGGTACGGCTTCCCTCTGGGTTAGGAATTACTTTTGCCTCTCCACCTTCCATTACGGCCACACAAGAGTTTGTTGTACCTAAGTCAATACCTATAATCTTACTCATTTTTGAAATCCTCCCTTAATCTTCAATGTTTAAGTATAAGTTCATTTATTCATTCACTTGAACCATTGCTGGTCTAATCACGCGATCTTTTAGTTTATAACCCTTTTGCAGGACGTTTACAATTTGATTTGAGTCATAACCTTCTTCTTGTACTTGCATAACTGCTTGGTGTACATTTGGATCAAACTGTTCATTCTCAGCTTGAATTTCTTCAACACCAGCCTTTTCTAATGCTTGATGGAGCTGATCATATACCATTTTCACACCATCAACGAATCCTTGAGCTCCCTCACCATGTACTTCAGTTTGTAAGGCACGCTCAAAGTTATCTAAAGCAGGTAAAATTTCAGTGACTAACTCTTGTGATTTATATTTTAAGTCACTTTCCTTTTCCATCTGCGTACGTCTACGGAAATTATCAAAATCTGCTTGTGTACGCAACAATTTATCCTGCAATTCTTGTTTTTCACTTTCTAATTTTTCAAGTTGTTCGTTAAGCTCGCTGTTTTGATTGTAGTCTTCTTCGTTAGTTTCCTTACCTTCTTGTTCCTTAATTGAATCATTATCTACCTGTTCTTGTTGGTCATTTTCCTGATTCATAGTTTTTTCATCCATTTCGTCACCTCCCAAAATTCTACCGACAATTTCCAATAGTTAAATATATCATGAATGAAACAAAATACAAGTATTTAACCGTAAGAAAACTTGGCTAAATGGGTTGGCCAAGTTTAAACCTCATTCAATAACAATATAAGCATTTCCGCTTTTATTGTTCATTAAACCATTTTTGTAATGACTGGGACATTTGGGTACTCCATAAGTCTAAAATGGACACCGCTTTAGCATAATCCATACGTGTTGGACCTAACAAAGCGACAGTTCCGTATTGGTTGTCACCCAACGAATAAGTGGCTGTCATTAATGTGCACTTGTTCATCGCTTCGATTTTATTCTCATGTCCAATGAATATATGCAAGCCCTCGTCTGTTGCTTTCAGGAGTGGTGCTATGTCTTCTTCGTTTTCCATGATATTAAAGAGCGCCCTAACCCTCTCAACATTTGTAAATTCAGGTTGTGCCAAAATATTGGATTTACCTCCGACATATAAATTTGTCGGTTGTTCCGTAAAAAATGCCTGATTTAACAACTCATAAGACTTTTGATAGTCATTCGTGTATTTTTCCAATAAATACTTCACTTCTGTTTCAATTAATTGGCTAAGATACACAATCGGTACACCAGCCAGTTTTTCATTCAAAATGTTAACCGTTTTTTCTAAATCTGACTGATCAAGATCACCTGGAATAGCAAATGAACGATGCTCAACATGACCTTTATCCGTCACTAAAATGGCAATAGCAGACTGGTTGTTTAAAGGAACAATTTGTATTTGCTTGAGCTTTGTCTCATATACTTGGGGCCCTAACACTATGGTCGTATATCTCGTCAATTCTGATAAAATATGGGCAGAGTTCTGCATCACACGTTCAAGCTCCATCATACGATTGCTGAAGGAATATCTAATTTGGTTCACTTCATTTTTCGATAATTGTAAAGGTGACATAATATGATCGACATAATAGCGATAACCTTTTTCTGACGGTATTCTACCAGAAGAAGAATGGGTTTTTTCTAGATATCCAAGATCCTCTAGATCAGCCATTTCATTTCTAATGGTTGCAGGGCTATATGATACTTGATCCTTTTTGGCAATATGGCGTGAACCGACTGGTTGGGCTGTCTCAATGAAATCATCGATTATCACCTTTAGCACAAGTAATTGACGATTCGTTAACATGTCTATCACCCCTGTTAGCACTCAATACATCCGAGTGCTAATTCTACTAATAAATTATCAAAATCATATGACGCTGTCAATTACGAAATGCTCGTTTATAGGATGGCTCGTCAAGTAAAAATGATGCAAACACTTCGTTACCAAACATAAGGCCATCTCTTGTTAAACTAATACGACTGTGTTCATCCTTAATCCAGCCTTTTTGTTTCAATCTTGTTATCTCAGATTTGTACAGTTCATAAAATGAAACACCAAATTTTCTTTGAAAGTTTAAATCGGATACACCCTCTGCTTTTCTTAACCCTAAAAACATTTCCTCTTCTATATTTTCTTTAAGCGTAATCGGCTCACGGTGTAACACCGGTTTCTCTCCTTTTTCTAAGGATTGATTGTAATGATTGACCGGTCTTAAATTAATATAACGTTCTTCATTTAAGTAACCATGAGCTCCGGCACCAAAGGCATAATATTCTTCATTGTTCCAGTAAGCTAAATTATGCTGACTCTCAAACCCTTTATCTGCATAATTACTAATCTCGTAATGTCGTTTACCAGCTTGCTCCATCATATCCATTAACATTTCTAACATTTCCGCTTCATCTTCTTCAGGTGGTTTATTTAACTTCCCTTGTTGATGTCGTAAATGAAACACAGTCCTTGGTTCTATTTGTAACGCGTAAGCTGAATAATGCGGTAAGTTATAATCTAATGCCAGCTTAAGTGTTTTTTTGAAGTGTTCAATTGATTGATCTGGTAAAGCATAAATAAAATCCATACTAATATTTGTTAAATCGTATCGTTGTAGCAAGTTCACCGTTTGATTTACATCTTCAACCGCATGATTACGATTTAACATGTTTAGAAAATCATTATCCAATACCTGTACACCTAATGAAACTCGGTTAATTCCATAATTAGTCATCACATTGACATGCTCTTCGAGAAATTCTCCAGGATTGGCTTCTATCGTAAATTCATTTACCTCTTTAATATCAATAAATTCATTAATTGTTTTTAGTAGTTTCTCTAATTGTTTTTCATTAAGACTTGTCGGGGTTCCCCCACCAATATATACAGTACGAGCTTTGAGTTTTTTTGAACCAAGATAAAGACTCATTTCGGTGTGTAAATGGTCTAAATAAGCATCCGCCAATTCTCGGTTGTAATACATCTTGGCAAAATCGCAGTAATGACAAATTTCATGACAAAAGGGGATATGAATATAAACTGATTGTGCCATCAAGACACCTCCTCATCACAACATAAAAGGGCTGACCTTTTTGGCCGCCCTTAATTATCATCATCCATTTCTAAAACAGACATGAACGCTTCTTGCGGTATTTCAACTTTTCCTACCATTTTCATTCGTTTCTTACCTTCTTTTTGCTTCTCTAGTAGCTTACGCTTACGAGAAACATCCCCGCCATAACATTTTGATAATACGTTTTTTCGCATGGCTTTAATCGTCGTTCTAGCAATTATTTTATTACCAATAGCTGCCTGAACCGGGACTTCGAATTGCTGACGTGGAATTAGTTTTTTCAGCTTTTCTGCAATTTGTTTCCCTCGATGAAATGCGAAATCACGGTGAACGATGAAGGATAAGGCATCAATGGTCTCACCGTTTAATAAAATATCCATCTTCACTAAGTTAGACGGCTGATAGCCACTTAATTCATAATCAAACGAAGCATATCCTTTTGTTTGTGATTTTAGTTGGTCAAAGAAATCATAAACAATTTCAGATAGAGGTATGTCATACACGATATTAACCCGGTTTTCATCTAAATATTGCATATCGACATAGTTACCACGTTTTTTCTGACAGATTTCCATAACGGGACCAACAAAATCATTGGGAACCATAACAGTAGCCCGCACAAAAGGTTCACGTACTTCTTTTATATTTTTCGCTTCTGGCATTAACGACGGGTTTTCAATGTTAATCACGTCACCGTCTGTTAATTCGACTTCATAAATAACACTTGGAGCTGTCGTAATCAACTCAATATTAAACTCCCGCTCAATTCGTTCTTGGATGATCTCCATGTGTAATAACCCGAGAAAGCCACAACGGAAACCAAATCCTAAAGCTTGAGAAGTTTCTGGTTCGTATTGTAAGGAAGAATCATTTAACTCTAAACGCTCTAGTGCTTCACGTAAATCATTATAATCATCCGCATCAACCGGGAATAAACCGCAATAAACCATTGGATTTAAACGTTTATATCCAGATAACGGTTCGTCTGCGGGATTGTTGGCTAACGTAATCGTATCACCGACTCGGGAATCACCAACATTTTTAATCGATGCTGTTAAAAAGCCAACATCGCCAACCGTTAACTCGTCTTTGGCAACAGGATTGGGTTTAAAGACACCTAACTCTGTTACTTCAAACGTTTTTTCTGTCTGCATCATTTTAATTTGATCGCCGACCTTAATACTTCCTTCTTTAACACAAATATACGCTATTACCCCTCGGTATGGATCATAAAGGGAGTCAAATATTAAAGCCTTGGTCGGTTCTTCAGGATCTCCTTCTGGTGCAGGAATATCCGAAACAATCCGTTCTAATATTTCATCAATTCCGACTCCGTCTTTAGCAGAAGCTAAAATGGCGTCATCCGCATCGATCCCAATTACATCTTCAATTTCTTGTTTAACACGATCAACATCCGCACTAGGTAAATCAATTTTATTAATGACCGGTATGATTTCCAAATCGTTATCAAGTGCCAAGTAAACATTGGCTAATGTTTGAGCTTCTATTCCTTGTGCCGCATCGACAACGAGTAATGCCCCTTCACAGGCGGCCAGACTTCGTGATACTTCATATGTAAAGTCGACGTGTCCCGGTGTATCGATCAAATGAAATGTGTAGTCCTCTCCATCATTTGCCTGATATCTTAACTGAACGGCATTTAATTTTATGGTGATACCACGTTCACGTTCAAGGTCCATGGCATCTAAAAATTGTTCCTTCATCTCGCGTTGTGTTAATGCCTTTGTGTCTTCTAAAATTCGATCAGCTAATGTTGATTTTCCGTGATCAATATGAGCTATAATCGAGAAGTTTCGGACATTTTTCTGTTTATTTTCTGTCAACATTCATCACTCCTGTTTTGACGTCCAAATACGCTAGCTCGATTATAGCAATTGATTCACCAATATTCAATCAGATGTTATGAAAGCTTGCTTTTAATGGTTAAAAGAACATCGAACTAAATCGGTATAAAAATTGAAAGACGACTGAGAAAACGGTCTTCACAAATTTTTCTAAAAATACCGCAATACTATAAAAGGAACTCGTACTTTGTTCGGTATCAGCATGAACGATGGCTTCATGCTGCTCTTCAAATGAGTCACTGCTGATACTGGATTGCTGTAAATCCGCTTCATTTTGGATAGTAGTTTGAGCTTCATTAGTCTGATTTACGGTTGCGGTTTGCATCCCTAGGTAAAAGATGAAGAAACAAACGACGACCAAAAACAACACCCGCATGGTTAATCCCCCCATTATTGGCTTTCGGCTCCTTCTTGTTCGAAATAATATTGGCTGAAGATATCGGCCAGTGCATCAATACTTAAATTTAATTCCTCAAAGTTGTTTTCAATTCCACCCACCTCAACGACTACCGAGTGACCAGATAAGTCCTGATTAAAGACTCCATTTGTGCCTGGACCTGCTTTCACGTCTACCCCTCGACTTAGCCCTGGATATTTTTCCTCTAAAATCTGATGCAAACGATTTGCGAATTGTAAATTTTCTTTGTGGGATTCATTTTCTCCTCCGACAACAAACATTAATCTAGCCATTGTTTGCCCATTAACCGTTGTCGTAGTCTCACTTCTAGGTTTTGAATCTCGGTGGATATCAATTAAATACTTAATTTGACCGTTATCACTCAAAGCATTTTGTACAACTTCTCTTGAAATGTCATAGGATTTTCCATATTGTCCTTGTGGTAGAAGTTGCCAGAAATCCGTTTGGTCTACATAAGCCTCTAGTCCATAGCTTTCCAAATTCTCATGTAAGGTTTGACTTAACTTCATGACATTTTCAGTAGCATGATAAGTTTCATTTGTTTTCGTTCCTTCCGGTAAGTGTGGTAAGAAAGATTCCCTGTTATGCGTTGTATAAATAAAAACCGATTCATCGTTTACATCTGGTTGCGGTTCTTGTGGCGGTGGATCTTCTGTTTCTTCTTCAAATAAATAATCAGGTGGTTCAGTTTCAAAAGACGTTGTAAACATATTGGTTCCTTCACCGGCTACCGCAATCGTACTATTCGTGTTCGGAAACCTCGGTAATTCATGTCCAAACAATAAGCGAATATCTTGATAAGGTAGGTTTGTTAATAGCGGAAGTGCAAATCCCGATAACGATAATTGCTGATCATGCTGTTCATTCAATCCATCTAATATCGGTTGATCAATGGTCATAAAATATGAAAATGAAGCACCGTCTATATGTTTCACCCAATCTTGGAGGACATTCGTCGACGCTTCATGAAATGGTTTAATCGATAAAATTGGAATAAGTAATATTAAACAAACGAACAACACTTGAAACAAGAGAAAAGGATGCTTCTTAAACTGGTTTATACGCTTCAAATATAATGTGAGTTTATTCATCATGGACCTTTCCAACCTCTCTATTAAAGTTCTATTAAAACTCTATTCAGATTGTTGAAAAGGTAGAACCAATTATTTTAAATAATGTTTCGCATTTTCTGCATTAACCGAATCATGTAGAGCTTGATTGATACCTGAAGCGACCACGCTACTCATATATTCAATCACTTCGTCGACTTCTTTAGGTGTTACTATTAAATTATGTCCAGTTGGTCTTAACACTTCTCGAATGAGCTGACGCTTCTCATCTTCTTTTAGTGCCCCAACAATTCCTAAATACGTCTGACGCGCTTCTTCGTCTGGTAAGTCTTCTTCTGAATAAGTTCGCCTTTCACCAAAATCTATCCCAGAAGGCGCTAAAGCTTTACTCGGCCGATCTTTTTCTTCCATTTCACGACCAAAATGCTTTAAAATATAATCAATCGTATCATTCGTAATCGTGACAGCATCCACGACGGTCGGTATTCCTAATGAGAAAACAGGAATATTTAAAGTTTCTTGACTAACCTCTTTACGATCGTTTCCTATACCTGATCCTGGATTAATACCAGTATCAGAAAGCTGAAGTGTTGTATTAACTCGATCTATAGAACGTGCTGCTAATGCATCAATCACAACCATAAAGTCTGGGTTCGTCTTTTGAACAACACCGAAAATAATATCACTCGTCTCCATTCCAGTTAACCCCATTACACCGGGTGTAAATGCTGAAACAGAACGATCACCTTCTCCGAGCATTTCCGGTTGTAGTTTAAATAAATGGGAGGTTACATAAACTTTGTTAACTGTATTGGGGCCTAAGGCGTCTGGCGTTACATAACCATTACCTAAACCCACAATTAGGCATCTAGCATCTTTCGGAATTTGATGCTCATCAATTAAACGTGAAAACTCCTGAGCTAAAACAGTTGCCGATTTTCTACCAAATTCCTTTTCCATCTTTCTTAATCGTTGTGATTCAACCGTCACATAATTACCTGGTTTCTTTCCGACCCTTTCTGATCCTTTTTCATCGATTTCGACTCGAGTTAATTTAAATTCGTCCTGTTCATATTCCTTAATGATAATGCCATCTAATTCATGTTTTTTTTCCGGGTTTTGTTCAACAAACATTTCACGAGCTTCTAAAGCTAAGTCCGTTCTTGGCATGAACTTTCTTCTATCCATCGAATCCCTCCTATCAAGCTTATTGTTTCCGATGTCGATTAAATTAAACGAAAGGCTTTTGAAAACGTTCTTTAGATTAACTACTGCCAAGATAAACAACTTAACAGCAAACTATTGAAAACTCACTTTTGCTTTGGTAAAATGACTTTTGTCCATAAATAGAATAAATGTACACGGTGACATTTCATCAGGAGGTGAAAAATAGTGGCCAATACTCGTCAAGCTACGAAACGTATTCGTGTAAACTACGATGCTCGTTTACGTAATCAAACCGTTAAATCTGATATGCGCTCAGCCATCAAAAATGTTGAAACAGCTGTTCACGAAAAGAATGTAGATGCTGCAAAAGAAGCTTTACCACAAGCTGTTAGTAAAATTGATAAAGCAGTTCAGAAAGGTATCATCCATAAAAATAATGGTGATCGTAAGAAGAGCACTTTAATGACAAAAATTGAACAAATAGCTAAATAATAAGTCATACAGGCATGAAAAAATCCATTTCTAACTAGTAGAAATGGATTTTTGTATTTTAACTCGCCTGTTTTAATCGCTGAACCACCTGTTGTAAAAACAATTCAAGTGCCAGCCATTGCTCAGTTTTACCTGTTTTCATTTTTTCATCGGTTAAGGCTGCCTCTTTAATCATGTCCTTCAATGCTTGAGCGGAAAACCTATTTTCACGCTTTAAAGCCATTTTCACTGCGTATGGGTGAACCTGCAATTGCTGGGCCATCTGTTGTTGCTGATATCCTTTCTGTTTTAATAATTTAGCCTGTAGGATTAAGCGGATTTGCTGGCTGACTAATGCCAACAAGGCAATCGGCTCTTCATTTTGTTTTTGTAGGGCCTTCAGCACTTGAATGGCATCGCCTAACTTCAAATCGACTAAATGATCGATTAATGAAAATGTATTGGCCTCAGCATGAGTACTTATAATTTGCTCCGCTCCCTCATAGGTAACCGGTTCATCTTTGAAGTATAATTTTAGCTTTTCTAATTCCTGCTTTACCGCTTCGATGTGATCTCCCACACGTTCCACCATCAAGTCGACGATGGGTTCGTTTAATGGTAAGCCCTCATTTTGAGCCATCTCTTTAATGAATTGACCCATTTCATAAATTTTTGGTGACGTACATTCAATAAACTCCGCTGTTTTTTTCAACGATTTAACGACTTTTTTACGTTGGTCTAATTTCTCATAAGGCGCGATAACGATTAGCGTTGTAAACTCCACAGGTTGTTGGACATACTCTTCTAGTGCCTCAATGTCATGTTCAACATCTGTATTAACCTTTTGACCTGTCAAAAAGTAAGCCTGCTGAATTTCGATGAATTTATGCTCGCTAAAAAAAGGAAACGTCTCCGCATCATGAAGGGCTTCTTGTACGGCCACATTTTCCATATCATATGTATTGCGATCCATCTCATCTTCATGCTGACTTAGATGAGATTCTATCCGCTTTTTCACTTCTTGTATAAAATAGTTTTCATCACCATATAATACATAAATAGGAGCTAACTTTATGGAGCGACTCTGTATAAATTGCTGAGCGTGCATCATTTTCAACACCTTTCTATGCCATTTATCGTATAACGAACTGTATTAAATGACAAGAAATGTTGTCATTTAAAAATATAAAGAGGGGAACAGATGATTCGTTCCCCCCAATATCTATATAAACGCTAAAAATAAAATCCCGGGTTATTTTACTTTTAGCGGCGTTGGTATTTGTTATTTTGTGCGTAATTGGTATATAATATTGCTGTTAACTCTTAACAGTTCAAAAAATGGTACAGTTTTTTGAATTACGTAAAAAGTCATAGATTTTTTATTTAAGATGGATTATACTTGAATGTAGCGTAGGAGGGATAGCCGTGAACGAATTTGAAAATGATGTACAATCAAAAAACAATGACGTTGTCGATTCCATTAAAGGCTTCAGTTTGTCATTCATTTTCTTCTTGGTTATTTTCTTTATTGGAACAATATTTAAGGTTATTAGTTCTTAATAAAGATTGATTAGATGAAGTGGCAAATAAAGTAAGAGACTGTTTTTAAACAGTCTCTTTTTTAAATTTCAACCTAATTTACACTATGGTCGAAAGCGGTAGATTGTGCTTTGTCCGTCGTGATATTTAATAATAACAGCTCCATGTAGATCGGTCCTATAGGTTTGAACATCGTTACTGTTTAACCGTTCGACTATTTCAGGATGTGGATGGCCATACAGATTGCGCTCTCCAACTGAAATCAAGGCCAATTGGGGATCCACTTGTTCTAACCATTCAGAACTTGTCGAGCTCTTACTCCCATGATGAGCCACCTTTAACACATCAACGGACTCTAAATTTCCTGTTTGAATAATTTCCGTCTCAATCCGCTTCGTTATATCCCCTGTAAATAACATTTCATAATCATCCACTTTTAATATAAACACTAATGACCAATCGTTTTCCTTTGTTATATTTAAATCGGGGTTCGGAGCAAGAACTTGAAAAACAGCTTCCCCATAATTGACCGTCATGCCATGTTGAAGTAAAACATGATTTAATCTTTTAACGTTTAATGGTTTCATATTAGAATGAGTAAATAAATATTCAGGCCTAAATTCTTCAATCACATGCCCGATTGAACCACTATGATCATAATCCAAATGAGAAAGCCAAACAGCATCAATACTTGAAATGCCTTTAGACCATAAATAGGGTTTAATGACATTTTCAAAATTTTCGTTTTGTACATCTTCAATATTTGGCTGAACCTCTTCTCCGGCATCGATCAAAAAAACGCCCCTACGATATGGAAGTTCAACCACAAAGGAATCACTTTGCCCAACGTCTAACATCGTTATGGTGTATGTCGGATTGAGATACGGTAACCATAATGGCACGTAGAACACACCAACCATCAAGACACCCATTATGGCTGCCTTGACATGACGTCGAAAATCCCAATATGTCATCATGAACAAAAATAGGACCGTATAGGCAATCATAAGAAGCACATGTGGTTGCCCGACAATCCATATTGCAAAATCAGGCTCATCAAACCAACTAATGAGTTGTATGGCTTTGTTTTGTACAAAGGAAAAGCTTTGGTCTAACCATCCTGTCATAGCTTTAGGCAATATATAAATGGATATGATGATTATCATGAGGAGTGGAATGACGAACAGTGTGAAATAGGGGACATAGATTAGATTCATGAAGAAAGAAAAAACATTTGTGAAATAAAAATAGTATAGCTGTAATGGTAAAATGGCTAACTGACTGATTAAACTAACTCTTAATGACAGCATGAACCAACTGACATTTTGTAAAAGGTTTCTAGATAAAATAAGTGAAAATGTGACGGCAAATGAAAATTGAAAGGACAGTTGAAATAGTAAATATCGATCAGTTAATAATAAAATAATCATGACAACCGATAATATATCAGCTGCATCCATCTTTTTTTGGTTAAACAGACTCCAAATCATTAGGCCAGTAGCCATTAAGCCTGCCCTTAATACAGGTGGTTGAGAATCAGCTAACAAGATATAAAGTGGAATGAAACAAATAATAACCCACTTGGCCCTCTCTTTTGTCGTTCTAACTACGTTTAATAACACAACGTATAAGACAGCGATAACAATTCCAACATGAAGTCCAGAAATGGCAAGTATATGAGAGATATTCCAATATTGAAATTGTTCAATCGTAGCTTCGTCAATACCATCACGTTCACCAAAAATTAAAGCATTTAACCAAATAAATGTATCTGTGGAAAGTTCACTTTTTAAACGCTGTTGCAATGAATCCCTAAACTCAAAAATGTACGATAACATTGAACGGTTATGGCATTGAATAATATCAGTTTGAAACCCGACTTTAAAAATACCTAATGTAGCTAAATAATCTTTGTAGCTAAACTGTCCCGGGTTCGTTGCATCCATAGGTTCTTCAAGCTGTGTTTGA
The DNA here is from genome assembly GCF_900103915.1 of Tenuibacillus multivorans. Classification (GTDB taxonomy): domain Bacteria; phylum Bacillota; class Bacilli; order Bacillales; family Alkalibacillaceae; genus Tenuibacillus; species Tenuibacillus multivorans. Next base: position 143,217 of record NZ_FNIG01000003.1, read on the forward strand.
ACCAGACATTTAGATCCATGCTTAATGGTTTTAGAATCACTGTTTGCGAACAAATATAGTTGGCCTAGTTCCGGTGTCTCCGCAACAAAACGAAGATCCGTTTCCGTATGCTCAGGATTTGTTTTTACGGACACCCATCCTTCATAGTTGATGGGCTGTTGTAATTCTGTAGAATTTAAGGAAGGTGTTGTGAGGTAAGAACTAATAAAGGATATGAGAGTAAGGAATAGAAGTAATCGATTTTTCATCAATACTTTTCGCCAGATAATAAATAGTAAGATTATTGATAAAAAACCGATTACGGATGGTAAATAGCCTAATACAAAACTTAACGCCAATATGTACCATTTACCCTTCATCATTCACTTACTCGACATTCATAAATAATTGGTTTGCCTCTTGTTTTAATTGTTTCAATTCCTCATTGTCCATTCCTTTATCCTCTAATCTTTGTAGTAGTGTCGATATAAAGTACATCTTATCCTTTGTATTCGTATCAATATGTAAATAATCCAGTTCAACCTGTTCGAACTCAACCCCTGATTCTTTTAGTAATTCAATCGCATAAGGATGATTTTTATAATCATGGGCATAGTATATCTTCTTTATACCACTTTGAATAATTGTTTTCGTACAATTTAAGCAGGGAAAATGGGTGACATATATTTCCGCACCCTCAGTTGGGACGCCGAATTTAGCGCACTGTAATATGGCATTGATTTCAGCATGTATCGTTCTGACACAATGACCATCTATTACCTTACAACCTTCATCTATACAATGAACACTACCAGATACGCTACCATTATAACCACCTGCAATAACCCGTTTTTCTCTCACAATTGTGGCGCCTACTGCTAAACGCTCACAAGTGCTGCGTAACGCTAATAATTGACTTTGTGACATAAAATATTGATCCCAAGAAATACGCTCCATTGTTTGACCTCCTGTATTTAAAGTAACTGTAATTAATCATTAATCTTAAGGGACAATGATATATTCTGCAATATTTTCTAATGTTTTTTCGCCGATTCCACTGATATTTAATAGATCTTCATTTTGGCTAAAAGGTCCATGAGCTTCACGATATTCAATGATTCTAGTGGCCTTTTGTTCGCCAATGCCTGGAATCGTCACTAATTCATCCTTAGTCGCTGTATTAATTCGAACCTTGCCATCATCAACTAGGCTACTTGGTTCGATTGTTTTTTCTCCGATTTTCGGAACAAAAATGACCATTTCATCTCGAAGAAGCTGAGCTAAATTAACACTGTTTTGGTCTGCGTCACCTTTAAAACCACCTGCTAGTGTAATGGCATCAATGACACGATCACCTTCTGTCATTTCGTATACACCTGGATCTATAACCTCTCCTTTAATATCGATAAAAATGGTCTGACTTTCAACAATCGGTTCTTCTTCAGAGTTTAAGGCAAGATTTTGGCGAATATCTTCCTCTATCACCATATCATTTTGAGATTTAGGCCAAGCCAAAACAATTAATATCAACATGATACATGCAATAGGAATCGACAACCACATTTTATTAACAGGCATGATTTAAACCTTCTTTCATATACATATTGTGAGTTCGTAATTATCGTCTATCAACTATAATTTTTAAAAGGGGGTACACTCATGAATTGGGGAATTATTGGAACAGGAAATATGGGTAATGTTTTACTTCATGCCCTTACCTCCAGCCAAGCTGTGCCACAAAAGAATATGTATTTATATAACAGAACCTTCATGAAAGCTTATACCTTAAAGGAAAACTATCCTGACGTTCATGTTGTTCAAACGGTTGAAACACTAGCTAAGGATTGCGATATCATATTACTTTGTGCTAAGCCTAAGCAAATTGTAGAAATTGCCAAAAAAATAAAACCAATTGTTAAACCAGAACAATTTGTCGTTTCCATCACAAGTTCCGTATCTGTTGAAAATTTGGATAGCATCCTGCCATGCTCTGTTGCCCGTATGATTCCGAGTATTACCAATCGAGCTCTAAGTGGGGTTACATTACTAACATTCCCTGAAGGTTATGATCAAGATAAAAAAGAGGTATTATTACAAAGCTGTAAATTATTTTCGACACCTGTTGAAATTGAAGAACAGCACGTCAGAATTGCTTCAGATATCGTTTCCTGTGGTCCCGCATTTCTCAGCTTTCTTCTTGAAGATATGATTCAAGCAGCACAACAAAAAACGGGTATCCCAAAAGATCAAGCCACGACATTAGTTGAACAGATGATCATTGGCTTTGGAAAACTGTTTGAAGACAATATTTATAATTTTACGTCCTTAAAAGAAAAAGTGATGGTCAAAGGTGGGATTACTGGGGAAGGTATGAAAGCTTTAGAGCAATCGTATAACGATATTTTTACTGATGTGTTTAACGCTACACATAACAAATTCTATCATGAAAAAGATAATATCGATGAGCTTGTTAATCAAATTAATGTTAAATAGCTTGTCTGATTATTATTTTATTCAATTTTTCAAGAAAAAGCAATATGAAGACAAAGCAAAAATGGGGCTGAGACAAAACTTTATTAAAAACATAAAATCCGAACTAGATTCAATTATTCATGAATTAGTTCAGATGTTATTCACTACGTCAAAAAGCTTCGCTTGCCGCGGGCACGGCTCAAGCCTCCTCGGCAGAAAAGCGCTGCCTGCGGGGTCTCGAGACTCGTGCTGTCACCGCGAAGAACTGGATGTTCAAGTGTCGGCGTTGGCCACAAATGCTACTTGCGTTACATCCTTGCGTAAGTTTGCGTCGAGTAACCGCAGGCGCAGGACGTGGCCGTTTTTAGTCGACGAGGCGTCTTCGCATTTTGACTTCGTTCATTTTCAATTATATGAGATGATATGGTTCGCCTTCATCTCCCTCTAGATATTGTCGTCCTAGCCTCATTATATTACTTATATTACTTATAGCAGACGAAGAAGATCCGGTCTGCATCTTCTTCATTTTTTTGTTTTATATTGAAAGTAAAATCAAAGTAAACGTTGATTTTTTTAAAACCTATATCTTTTAACAGCTGTTTATAATGTTGAACAGAATGAGTCCGTTGCACATGCCATTCATCTTGTCTTTCGTACAATTCACCGTCTTTTTGAATAAAAAAGGTTAAATCATGAAATATTTCTCCAAAATGATCTCCAGGCTCACAAAGCCAGATATAGCTAATGTCCTCCCGAATTTCAGAGAACATACCTTGTTCAACGAGCCAATCAACATAGGCTTGGCTATGAACATCAAATATAAAAACACCCTGTTCATTCAAATGATAATAAGTATTGGCAAGGGCTTGTTTTAAATCTTCCACCGTAACCAGATAGTTAAATACGTCACAATAGCTAATCGCTAAATCAAACCTTTGATTTAATTTTAATTGAGTAATATCCGCTTGAAAAAAATTAGTTTTACCTATAACGCACTTTGTTTTTTTCTGAGCGATTTCAATCATCTGATCAGAGAGATCGAATGCGTTTACCTCATATCCTTCATTGGCTAAGCGAATGGCTATTTCACCTGTTCCGCAACCAATTTCTAACACATTTTGACCAGGTATATCTCGAATTATCCTATTGGTAAAGTTAAGCCATTTATCATATGGGGCATCACGCATAAGTTCATCATAGACTTCAGCCATTTTGTTATACATTCTTTCAACTCCAGCAAGGTTATATATTTATAGTTACGCGATCAGCATCTCCCCAGAGTTTTTCAAGGTTATAATATTCTCTTTCATCTTTATGGAAGATATGAACCACAACATATTCTAAGTCCACTAATACCCAACGCGAATGATCTCTTCCCTCTATTTTCTTAACTTGATATCCTTTTTCTTCAACTGAATCTTTGATGCCTTTACTAATCGCATCGACTTGTCTTTCATTAGACCCGTGACATATTAAAAAATAATCCGCAATTAATGAAACCTCGCGCATATCTAATGCCACAATATTCTCAGCTCGTTTATCATCACAGGCCTCAGCTGCGATTTGTAAAAGTTCGTTACTGTCCATTGACAAACCTCCATTTTTATTTTAACAATCGCTTTGTAAAATCATTATATGCTTGAAAAGTCGCAGGATAAATAGGCTGCTGTCTACTCATTAAAAAATGAATCGAATTAGTCAAAGCATAGTGACAAGCTTGATTAAGTCCTTCTTTAGCGATTTCCCTTGCTTGATAAACAGCAGGGAAGTCGCGACCTGGCTCGATATAATCGGCTAAAAACACAATTTTTTCAGTCTTTGTCATACCCTTTCGCCCGGTCGTATGCCAATAAATAGCATTTTGTATAGTATCATCCTTAATTAAAAAAAGCTTCTCAGCCATTTTTGCACCCACCGGTCCATGCCATAATTCATGGTGATATGCTAATAAGTCCTTAGAAATGTCATGATGAGCGATAATCCAATCCTTTAGAATTGATAATTCCATATCTTTCGCATAATCGTGTAAGGCAGCTGCTAAACCAACTTGTTGTTGATTCCCCTGAAAACGTTCCGCTAAATCAAAAGCGGTATCCGTAACACGTTCAACATGTTCAAATCGTTTTGAATTTAGAACCTTTTTAGATTCCTCTAATGCCTCTTCAATTTTCATATAAATGATTCTCCCTTATATATTGCAAAACGTCCTCTGATAAACCCTCTGGTTGGTTCCCTTTTTTTAATTGATGTCTAATTTCTGTTGATGAAATGGGCATGTCTTCCATTTCAACCATTAACACATTTTCATCCCGTACATCTTCATACTCCTTACGCGTAACCCCAACGAACTTAACAACTTTCTTTAAGTCCTGAATCCGATACCAGTTGGGTAAATAGTCAACCATGTCACCACCTATAATAAAATAAAACTGTGCACTTGGGTATTGTTCTTTTAATTTGACCATGGTGTGATAGGTGTATGACTTTCCTTTTAATTCATACTCGATGGTTGAAATATTAAAGTTCTCTTGATCCTTAAGAATTAACCGCAACATTTCTAACCGTGAATTAGGATCAGCCGCTGCGTTTTGTTTATGTGGTGGTTGGTAAGTCGGTATAAACCAAACCTCATCTAATTCCAATGCACGAAGAACCGTTTCAGCTAACTTAACATGTCCGATATGAGGTGGATCAAACGTTCCCCCAAATAGACCAATCTTCTCCATCATGTCACCCTTTTATGGAAGTTCAAGTTTTTTATTTTCTTCAGATTCTTTATATAGTACTATAATATTCCCAATGATTTGAACTAATTCAGCACCAGTACCGTTAACGAGCTGGTCAGCTACACTCCGCTTATCCTCAAAACAATTTTGTAGAATACTAACCTTTAACAGCTCCCTTTTTTCAAGTGCTTCATTAATTTGATGAATCATATTTTCGTTAACCCCATCTTTACCAACCTGAAATATTGGATTCATATGGTGCGCTTCTTTTCTAAGAAATCTCTTTTGTTTGCCTGTAAGCAATGAAAAACTCCTTTCTTGTCTTACATCATTTTTGTAAAAGGTTTAATGGAATGACCTGTCCAAATTTCAAATGCTAACGCGGCTTGATACCACAACATTGTTTCACCGAACAATAAGTCGGCTCCGATCTGATTTGCCTCTCGTAATAACTTAGTCCATTTAGGCTTATAAACAATATCACTCACAATAGAAGGACACTTAAGATTTGATAAGGAAATAATCTTATCTCCTTCGTATGGTGACATTCCAGTCGTCGTCGTTTGAATCACGAAATCATATCGTGATAAATGACGTTCTGCATCAGATAATGATAATGATTGACTATTAGAATAACCATCACTTAAAACTTCTGCTTTTTCTAACGTTCGGTTAGCAACGTCGATTTGTTTAGGATTCATCATCTGTAGACTGTAGTAAATACCCCGCGCTGCACCGCCAGCTCCTAATATTAAAATTCTTTTTTGAGATAACTCATGATAAAAGTTAGGATAGGCTTGCTTAAGTGATTCCAAATAACCTATTCCATCTGTATTATAACCAATTAATCGATTTCCTTTTCTTTTGATGGTATTAACGGATTGTAATTTTACGGCTAAATCATCTAATTCGTCTAAAAAAGGGATGACTTCCGTTTTGTAAGGTACCGTTACGTTACATCCATCCAACCTTCCATTTCTAAATGCTCGTATTTGTTCACCCAGGTCTTCCTCATTCACCTCAATCAATTCATAGGTTCCATGAGCTTGAATCATATCTAAAAATTTTTGATGTATTTGAGGTGATTGCGAATGGTGGACCGGATTGCCAATCAGCCCGAACCGGTACATTCTATTCCCCCTAAATAATGGCTTCGCGAAGCATGACTTTTACTCCTTTAGGTGCATGAACGGTAATTGATGTAGTGCCTTCTGGGATCGTAATCCAACCTAAGCCTGAAAAGACAACATCTGTTTTACCTCCATTAATACGAAAAGACTCCTGTTCTAATCCCGGCCAATTTTTTAAAGTTTCATCAGTTGGCGGTGATAACAGTTCACCTAAATGGTTTTCATATAGCTCATCGGCTTTTACACGTTTAGTCCTGTGAATGTTTAATTCATTTGCAAAATAACACACATAACCATTTTTTTCATCCGCCACATCTATATCAAAACGTACCAAGCCACCAATATATAAGGTTTGTCCCTCTGTTAATTGAAAAACTCTAGGTTTGACTTCCTTTTTAGGTGTGATTGCCTTTAAATCTTTATCCGATAAGTAATGCGCCATTTGATGATGATTAATAATACCTGGTGTATCAATCATCGATGATGTTTCATCTAAAGGAATGTCGATAAAACCAAGTGTCGTTCCTGGAAAATAAGATGTCGTGATCACTTCTTCTTCATCTGTAGAATGTTGTATCAAATAATTGATAAACGTTGATTTTCCTACATTGGTACTTCCGACAACAAATGTGTCTTTTCCTTGCCTGAAGCGTTCTAGGTCAAAGGCAGTCTCTTTCATACCAATTCCTTTGTCAGCACTGACTAAATGTATATCTTTAACTTTTAATCCAAAATCTTTAGCAACTCTAAACATCCAATGTTTGATTTTATTTAAATTTGTAGATTTCGGTAATAAATCAACCTTGTTACCAACTAGAACGATTGGATTACGCCCTACAAATCGGTGCAGTCCTTGAATGAAGCTGCCATGAACATCAAATAAGTCAACGATATAGACGATTAGTCCATCATGGTGACCTATCTCATGTAACATATTTAAAAAATCGTCCGCATCCATGTCTACATCTTGAACTTCATTATAATGTTTAAGCCTAAAGCAGCGTTTGCATATGACCTCTTCACGTTCAAGAGCAGATTTTGGAGCGTAACCTGCCTTCGTTTCATCTTCTGTTTGAATTGTGGCCCCACAGCCTTGACAGATTATATACTCCATACTATTCCTCCCAATGAAGTTTACCCTTACTTTTAAAATATTTTAGTAGACGTCTTTCTATTTTTCGATTAAAGCGTGTCATAAAACCATCTGTTTGTACAATTGGAACAACTAAAATGGTATATAATTTTGCACGATTTCCTCCAAATACATCGGTTAAGAGTTGGTCTCCGACGACAACGATTTGACTCTTTGGTAAACCCATTGTCTTCTTTGCACGATTAAAAGCCGTTTGCATTGGTTTTCTTGCCTTTGATATAAAAGGGATATTTAATGGAACTGAAAATGAGGCAACACGATCTTCTGTATTATTAGAAATAATCGTCACCTCAATACCAGCTTGTTTAAGTTGTTTAAACCATTCTATGACTTCAGGTGTTGCATCGGGCTGATCCCAAGCAACTAATGTATTATCTAAATCGGTTATAACGCCTCGAATTCCTTTTTGTTTCAAAAATTCTGGTGTAATTTCTTGTACCGTTTTAACGTGATCATTTGGTAGAAAAATGTTTAGCAAGTTATTCACCTCTACATAGCATTAGCTATTTCTCATCATAAACAATTCGATAGAATGTTTCAAAGAAATTTTTGTTAAATGAAACAATATTAAAAGACCATAATATTGTAAATATCGTTAAGATATGTTGAAAATCGTTCGACAAATACTCTCATTTTTCAACCTGTGGATAATTTTATCAACATTATACACACTATAGTAACAATATTTTCACGATTATTTTTGATAAATATTAACAAGTTATTCACAAGTTATCAACAACAAAATTGTGTTGTTTAAACTTTCGATTAATGGTAGGATAATAACTGTTACAAAGTGGACGACTTTCAAGGAGGTGCGAGCCAATTTTAGGCTAGGGCGAATATGGAACATTTATCCAATCAACTGCTGGTCGAATCTTATAATAAAGCGAGAGAATTAGATTTGAACCACGATTTCATTAAATTAATTGAAGAAGAATTAATTAGACGTGGACTTAACGAACACTTAAAAGAATCGTCTTAGAGATAAATAGGTGGCCCCAATCTAAACTGGCACTTCATTGTGTCAGTTTTTTTATGTAATATTTGTTCAATTCTTTTTCATTTCATTTATTAATAATTATCGTTATAATGTTACTGTATTTACTAGCTTATTTTACATAATGAAAGGAAGGAAACATACATATGGTCTATGCCGTATTTGCACCACTTATCTTTGCAATCATAATCCCTTTCCTGAGTCGTTTAAAACATAAAATACATACGGGATGGCTCATACTCCCTGTACCATTACTTATTTTTGTGTACTTCCTACAATTCGTTGGATCCGATTTTAAAACGTCCATTGCAACGGTCGACTGGATCCCATCTTTAAATATTTCAATCGACTTTTATTTAGATGGACTTAGCTTATTATTTGCATTATTAATAAGTGGTATTGGTGCTTTAGTTGTTTTATATTCGATTTATTATCTTGATAAAGAGGAACAAATTGGGCACTTTTATACATATTTATTTATTTTCATGTCCTCCATGCTAGGTGTTGTTCTTTCAGATAACGTCTTTGTCCTATATACGTTTTGGGAATTCACTTCTTTATCCTCCTTCCTATTAATCGGTTATTGGCATTACCGTGAGAGATCACGTTACGGTGCTTTAAAATCAATGCTGATTACAGTATTCGGTGGATTCAGCTTATTAGGTGGATTAATCTTACTTACAATCGAGACAGGAACAACAAGTATTAGAGGAATGGTTGAACAAGCTGATGTCATTGTTAACAGCCCTTACTTTCTTTTGATTCTAGTTTTCTTATTACTAGGTGCTTTTACTAAATCAGCTCAGTTCCCATTTCATATTTGGTTACCGGATGCAATGGAAGCGCCGACACCTGTAAGTGCTTACTTACATTCAGCAACAATGGTTAAAGCAGGGATTTACTTAATGGCCCGTTTTTCACCCATTTTCTCTGAGGTACCTATTTTCTTCATTCTATTAAGTCTATTTGGATTAATCACATTAGCTTGGGCTTCTTATATGGCCGTAAGACAAACCGACCTTAAAGGTATTCTAGCCTTCTCAACCATTAGTCAACTCGGCATGATTATGGCAATGCTTGGTTTTGGAACATCTTATGCTGTATTTGCAGCAGTCTTTCATATTTTAAACCACGCCACATTTAAAGGCAGTCTTTTTATGATAGCAGGTATCGTGGATCATGAAACGGGTAGTCGAGATATTCGTAAACTTGGTGGTTTAATGACATTTATGCCAATGTCAGCAACTTTAGCGTTATTTGGAACATTCTCAATGGCAGGTGTACCATTACCGTTTCTAAATGGGTTCTATAGTAAGGAAATGTTTTTTGAATCAAGCTTAGGTTTAGGTGGTTATTCTGGTAGCTTCGTTGAAGGTTTAGTAACAGCGATACCGATTATTGCTGTCGTAGGTAGTATTTTTACGTTCATTTATTCCATGTACTTATTTTTTGGAACATTTAGAGGTAAATATAAAGAAAATGAACTGCCTAAAGAACCGCATGAAGCTCCTTTTATGATGCTTGTCCCTCCAATGATACTCGTTATAGGTGTCATTGTGATCGGGTTATTCCCCAACTTCTTTAACCAAGCATTAATAACCCATTCAGCTGATGCTGTATATGGAGCTGACGTTACGAAAGATATAAAATTCTGGCATGGATGGAACAGCAGAGCGTTTCAAATGTCATTAATCGTTGTTGGCGTAGGATTGCTTCTATATTTAACGAAGAAAAAATGGGATTCGATTTACAACTACTTCCCAGGTCGTTTAAATCTGAACCGAGTTTATGATTGGATCGTTGAGAAGATTGAATCGGCTTCCAATAAAATTACTACCTTTTATATGACCGGTTCTTTACGTTTGTATATAACCTTAATTGTGGGCACAATCATTCTTATTACGGCTGGAACTATTCTTTTCACAAATGGAAGTGATTTTGAAATAAGTGATGTGTCATCTATTTCGGCGGCAGAGGTCATTATTTCCATTATAATGGCAGTTGCGGCTATCGGGGCATCGATTGCCAAAAACCGTATTGCAGCCATATTAATTTTAGGGGTCGTCGGATATGGATTATCCCTATTATTCGTTTTATATAGTGCACCAGACTTGGCCCTTACACAGCTAATTGTAGAAACGGTTACTGTTGTCCTATTTTTACTCTGTTTTTATCACTTACCAAACCTTACAAAAGATACAAGCTCGATTGTGTATAAAGGAAGCAATATAGTCGTCTCTATTGCTTACGGTCTACTCATGATGGTGATTGGTATGACAGCATATAATAGTCGCTTTGCAGAAACCATCTCCACATACTTTACGGACAACGCTTATAAATTAGGCGGTGGTGATAACGTCGTAAACGTCATTTTAGTTGATTTTAGGGGTATTGATACCTTGTTTGAAATTGCCGTTCTATTTGGAGCAGCCCTTGCCGTTTTCGGCTTGATCAAACTCCGCCAGGATAAGGGGGCGAAATAAATGGAAATTATCATGATCATATTAGCTTCCATCCTTTTTGCAACAGCAGTTTATAATTTATTACAGAAACAATTTTTAAGAATTATTATCGGTACAGCTCTCCTTTCTCACGGAGCGCATTTGTTTATTTTAACTATGGGTAAATTAAAACGCGGGGCACCACCGGTCTTAGATGAAGGGGTTGCGAATTATGCAGACCCCCTTCCTCAAGCCCTTATATTAACTTCAATTGTTATTAGTTTTGGTGTGACAAGTCTATTATTAGTTCTAGCTTACCGAGCTTATAAACTTAACAAGACGGATAATATGGAAGAATTGAGAGGGGCAGAGAATGAATAACTTAGCAATACTACCGATCATACTACCACTATTAGCAAGTGTTATTGTTGCTTTTATTCCCAAAAAACTGAATATCGTTCGAAAACTATCACAAATCTTTACTGTCGTTTTCCTAATTATCGTCGGATATATTTTTTGGAAGGTATTCGCAAATGGACCTATCACTCTTCAAGGTGGTGGATGGGATGCACCGTTTGGCATAACTTTTATAGCTGACTATCTTTCGATTCTACTTGTTTTAACAACTTATATTATCGCAACTGCAGCTGTTTTCTATGCACCGTACTCACTATCAGATAAACAAGAAATGTTTTACTTTTATACGTTCTTTTTCTTACTCATATCAGGGATTTCTGGTGCATTTTTAACAGGTGATCTATTTAACCTTTTCGTATTCTTTGAAGTGTTACTGATGGCTTCATACGGCCTAATCGTACTCGGTAATGGGAAAGTTCAATTAAGAGAATCATTAAAATATGTTCTTATTAATGTGTTTTCATCTATGCTGTTCGTAACGACGGTGGCCTTTATTTATTCGCTAGTAGGCACGCTTAATATGGCACATATTGCAGAACGAGTTGAAGCTGTTCCTGCTGAACAACAGGGTATTTTGACAGCAGTAGGTATCTTACTTTTCTTTGTATTCGCTGTAAAAGCCGCGATCTTTCCGTTGTATTATTGGCTACCTAACTCATATGTCGTACCAAATCCAGTTGTTTCTGCTTTATTTGGTGCTTTATTAACGAAGGTCGGAATTTATTCCATTTTCCGTGTATACACACTAATTTTTGTTCAAGACACAGGCATAACCCATCAATTATTTATATGGTTGGCCATGTTAACGATGATTTTTGGTGTAATTGGAGCGCTTTCAACGAATAATGTAAAACTAATCATTACATATAACATTATTCCAGCAATTGGTTTTATTTTAATGGGGATTGGGTTATATTCCGAAGAAGGTTTAGCTGGTTCTACTTATTATTTAATTCACGATATGATTATCAAAGCAGCACTTTTCCTTCTCATAGGAGCACTTGTTGTAGCTGCAGGCACGAAGGATCTTTCTAAGATGAGTGGTGTCATTCAACGCTTCCCTCTTCTCGGTTGGCTATTTTTCATTGGATCATTAGTGCTTGCGGGTATTCCACCATTTAGTGGTTTTATTGGCAAGTTGCTACTGTTACAAGGTTCCTTAGGTCAAGGCGAGGTTTTATTAACGATAATTGCTTTATTATCCAGCTTACTTATTTTATTATCGATGATGCGCATATTCGTTCGAGGATTTTGGGGTGAAAAAATGGAAGGTATGACGACTAATCCTCGAAAAGTTCATGCGTTAACCATTCCAGCTGTTTTCTTAATTGCTTTATCGATATTCCTCGGTGTATGTGCGGAGTATGTACTGCCTTATGTTGAGACAATATCAAATTATCTATTAGATCGAACAGAATATATCTCTTCTGTTTTAAAGGGGTAATAATTCATGGCCTTACAAATCATTTTAAATATTCTTATAGCAATTTTATGGATGTTTCTAAAAGAAACATACGATTTTCTCACATTTTTCACAGGTTATTTAATTGGCATGGCGTTACTTTTCTTTTTAAGACGCTTTGTACCTGATTCGTATTATTTGTTACGTTTCTTTAAAGTAATTAGCTTAATTTTGTTATTTATAAAAGAACTCATCCTATCCACTTGGTCAGTGGTTAAAATCGCTTATCAACCTAAATTAAATGTCCAGCCAGGTATTTTTGCTTTACCGACAGAATTAAGGTCGAATTGGGAAATTACCTTATTGGCTAATTTAATCTCATTAACACCTGGTACCCTTTCTGTGGCTGTTTCTGATGATTACACAAAAATTTACATCCATGCCATGGATATGCCAGATGTTGAAGAATCGATTAATGATATTAAAAACACCTTTGAACGAGCCATTATGGAGGTGACACGATAATGCTTGATGAATTTGGGAGTCAGATGTTAAGTATCGTTCTTGTTATATGCTTCATTGGTATTGCTATATCCATTTTTCTACTCGTTATTAGAGCATTTATAGGACCATCCAATGCTGATAGAGCTGTTGCTATTGATACGATAGGTGCTAATATGATGGCCTTTACAGGACTTGCAGCAATCGGGTTGGTTACTGATAAATTAAATGATGTCGTGCTGCTAATTGGTATATTATTATTTATTGGGACCATTGCCACCGCGAAATTTATAGAAAAGGGTGTTATCATTGATCGACATAATCATTAGTATATTATTGCTTTGTGGCACCTTCCTAGCACTTTCAGGTTCAATCGGTATCTTGCGTTTTCCTGATATTTATACACGATTACACGCTGCAACGAAATCAGCTACACTAGGTGTTGCAGGCGTATTATTAGGTGCATTTTTATTTCTTTACATCGAAAACGGTATTATTAGTGGTAAATTACTTTTGGGAATCATTTTTATCCTCATTACAGCGCCAGTTAGTGGTCATATGATTTCAAGAGCCGCCCATAATACAGGCGTTGAATTATGGAAGCACAGTATTCGAGATGAATTAAAAGAAGAAGAAGAAAAAGCAAATTAAGAGAAAAGATTAAGCTGATTCATAAAGTTGAATCAGCTTTTTTATAGTTTAATTACGGGGGTGTCCCTTCTGTGAGGAATCTTAAGTTTGTTCATTTTATCAAAATTAAATAGGCATTTAATCGCTTTTTAGGGTGTACACGCACTTAATCCCCTATAACAACATACATTTTAATATAGGCATTTACCTATAATTTTGTGACGTGGGGTTGGTTTATTAATGTACACTCTAATTAAATTAATCACGGTATTTTTTGAGAACCTTTACTTTTTTGCTTCATACGTCAAGGGTCACGCTTTTCCTCAACCATTAAGTCGAGATGAAGAAAAAGAATATCTACGTCGGTGGGAAAACGGGGATATCGAAGCTAGAAATAAGCTAATCGAACATAACCTCCGTCTCGTCGCTCATATTGCAAAAAAATATGAGAACAACAAAGAAGACCAAGAAGATTTAATTTCTATTGGTACAATTGGATTAATTAAAGGTGTTGAAAGCTTTTCGAGTGAGAGAGGGACGAAACTCGCTACTTACGTCGCACGGTGTATTGATAATGAGATTCTCATGTACTTAAGATCGTCTAAGAAGAGTAATAAGGATATGTCCTTACAGGATCCAATAGGTCAGGATAAGGAAGGGAATGAAATCAGTTTAATTGATATTCTTAAATCTGATCAGCCTGATTTAGTTGAAAAAATCCAGACTTCAATGGAAATCCAAAAGGTGTTCAGCTACATCAATTTGTTAGATGAAAGGGAAAAGGAAGTCATTGTAAAACGCTATGGATTAAATGAAAAAGATGAACTCACCCAACGCGAAATTGCCAAAGAGTTAAACATATCGAGAAGTTATGTGTCTAGAATTGAAAAACGTGCACTCATGAAGATGTTTCATGCTTTCTATCGTGATGAAAAAAATAAAAAAAATCCTGAGACTTAATATCGTAAACATAGGCATTCATCTAACCACTATTAAAAGCCCAGCATAAAATGTAATACGATCATAAACTGGAGTGAGTTAGATGTATATGTATCCCCCTTATTATGACGTTCCATATACTGCTCCAATTCCTTACTATCCGTATCCACCTAAAAATAATGGCATTGCATATAGTATATTAATTGTCGCCTTACTATTGCTCCTAATCCTAGGAAGTTACTATTTTTATAAATAAAGAAGGCTACTTATATTATTTATATAAGTAGCCTTTATGTTTAAGAAGTTAGTTCAAGCATGTTCACAATTAGATTAGCACTATTTTTCGCAGCTTTTTCTAAGTATTGTTCAAACGATACATCTGAATCTCTACCAGCAATATCTGAGAGTGACCGTATAATGATAAACGGTGTGTCGTATTGATAGCTTACTTGGGCAATGGCTGCGGCTTCCATTTCCAAGGCTTTTACTTCAGGTATCCGTTCTAACACGTTTGAAACACGTTTATGATCAGACATAAACGAATCCCCTGTTCCAATCATCCCTTCAACAACTTGAATCGAATCGTCTACTTGTTGAATCGCCTTTTTTGATACCTTAATTAAATCATCATTGGACTGAAAGTGTTTTGGCATCTGCGGGATCTGACCATACTCATAACCAAATGCAGTTGCATCAGCATCATGATGAACAATTTTGTACCCGACAACTATATCACCGACATTTAAATTGGGATCCGTTCCACCAGCTGACCCTGTGTTAATCACAAAATCAGGTTTGAATGTTTCGTGTAAAATAGCTGTTGTTAATGCGGCATTAACCTTCCCAATACCTGATTGCAATAGTACCACTTCTTGATCCGCGATTTTACCTTCATAAAATTTTCGGTTTGCTATGTTGTATTCTTGTTGAACGTCCATTTTAGATAATAGCCATTGAATTTCTTCTTCCATTGCACCGATGATTCCATATTTCATATACTGTTACCTCACTTAATCTTGACTATTCTCTTCTAATTTTTGTTTTCCTAAGTTTTCGTATAATACTTCAGCTCGCTGAGGTTGCCAGCCTTCATTCGTAATCCAACGAAGATAAACTCTATAATATTCCTGATTGGTCGTATCTTCTACGTACCCAATAATTCGATCAGGTACACCTCCACTTTCTAGCCACCAATAGATTAAATTATCTCTTGGAATATCAATAGCTTCGGAAATCGCCATTTCCATTTCTGTTCGGTCCTGTGAACCATCAGAAAATTCAATCGTATGTGGTTCTTCCTGCTCTGTTGGGTAAGGTGCCCATTCACCGTCAATCACCTCTTGAACCTCTTCACTATTCTCAGGTTCAGTCGGTTCTTCTTCATTATTAGTCTCATCTTCATTGGTCTCTTCAGTATCTGTATTGTCATCACTTTGTGGTGATTCATCTTGATCCATATTTTCTTCTTCTTCGTTTAGATCCTCTTCATTGTTTTCATTTGGTGATTCATCTTCATTCGTATTGTCTTGTGATTCTGCATTAGGTGTATCCGTTTGGCCTTGTTCCTCCCCATCATCACCACCAAATACATACATTCCGATTAGGAAAGCAATGAGTAAAATAGCAATCACAATTAATGTATTAATCATTTTTGTATTTTTCCTACGCTTTTGGTAACGATCAGATCTTGATCCAAAAGAATCATAACTCATCGAACTACACCCCTTTTGACCTATATGATTCAATAATAGTATGTCCTACACAACATCGTGTAGGACAAGATATGGAATCAATTACGAAACTTCAACTATTTTTACTTCTATTTCACCACCAGGCGTTTGAACGGAAACCTGTTCACCCACCTTTTTACCTAATAAACTCTGTGCCATAGGCGAGTCATTTGAAATACGACCTTCAAATGGGTCAGCCTCTGCACTACCGACAATTTGATATTCTTCCTCATCACCATCTGGTAACTCAATAAATTTAACATGTTTACCCAATTGTACTATATCAGAACTTTCTTGATTATTTTCAATGATAACAGCGTTACGAATCATTTGTTCAACCTGTGCAACTCGTGATTCCACAAATGCTTGTTCATCCTTAGCCGCATCATACTCAGAGTTCTCGGATAAATCACCGAAACTTCTAGCCACCTTAATACGTTCAACAACTTCAGGTCGACGAACTGTTTTTAATTCCTCTAATTCTTGCTGTAATTTTTCTAGACCTTCTTCCGTCATATAATAGCTTTTTTCTTGAGCCATAATACTAACACTCCTTTGATTATTTCCGTTATCAGTTTTTAAAAGATTAGTTCATCTTGAGTATAATTATGTTTAATGTTGATTAATAATACTTTCAATTTTTGTTGTCAATAAATCCACAGCGACATGATTCTGACCGCCTTCTGGAATAATGACGTCAGCATAACGCTTAGCTGGTTCGACAAATTGAAGATGCATCGGACGAACAACGCTAATATATTGATTTATGACCGATTCTAGTGTTCGACCTCTTTCATTAATATCTCTCATCATTCGTCTGATAATACGAATATCAGCATCGGTATCAACGAAAACCTTGATATCCATCATATTACGTAATCTTTCGTCTTCAAGGACCAAAATTCCTTCTAAAATAATAACTTCTTTTGGTTCGGTGTAAATTGTCTCGTCTGAACGTGTATGCATCTCATAATTATAAACTGGTTTTTCAATTGGTTTTCCGTTTTTTAAGGTTTCTAGATGTTCAACTAATAAATCATTATCAAAAGCAAGTGGATGGTCATAATTCGTTTGTAGTCGTTCTTCAAAAGGCATATGAGATTGATCTTTATAATAAAAATCCTGTTCTATCATTAGAACAGACGTGTTTTTAAAATGATCACAAATAGAACGTGTAACAGTTGTTTTACCAGAACCTGTACCACCCGCTACTCCGATAATGATGGGTTTTTGCTTAACCACGATGTTCACCTCTTTAATGCTATAGCTACGCCATCTCCAGTTGCAACTATAGTTGTCTGGTAATTGGGGTGCTTCATAAGCCATTGATTAAAATAATCGATTTTTTCTCCTAATTTAATTAGGCGTTCACGTTCTTGGACTTCTTTAGAAACATAACCCTTAAATAAAACATTGTCAATAACTATTAAGCCTCCACGGTTTAGATAAGGGTCTATTTTTTCAACATAATGTCGATATTGCCCTTTGGCCGCATCAATAAAAGCAAAATCAAATTGTTCATTCATACTTTCTAAAAAATCATTGGCATCAGCAAATACAATATTAATACGCCTATCTAATCCAGCTAATTTTACATTTTTTTGGGCTTCTTTAAACCGTTCTGAATCCTTTTCAACGGTTGTAATGTTGACATTGGAATCAGCCATCGCCATTTGAATCGCTGAATAGCCAATTGCTGCGCCTATCTCCAAAACATGTTTCGGACGATGTAATCTAATTAATTGCTTTAAAAATTCAATTCCGTCCTTTTCCATAATCGGGATATGGTTCTCCTTAGCATAATTCTCCATCTCGAGAATTAATGGATGATTCTCTTGATATAGTCGACGGATATATTCTTTCGTTTGATCGGTCATGAACGTAACACTCCATCCAATCAGTTAATCTTTAAAACAACTCAGTTATTTTACCATGAAAAAATGGGGGAATGCGAATATTTTACGCATTCCCTCATATTCAATTGCTCAATTATTGCTCTTCTGGTGGACGGTGTTCTTGGATAAGAGCTTGATGTTCCTCATAGGACTCAGCATAATAAACATTTCCATCATACCCGGCAACAAAGTATAAATAATCGTGTTCCTCTGGATAAAGAGCTGCTTGCAAGGCATTTTCATGGAAGTTGGCAATAGGTCCAATCGGAAGCCCCGGGTGTTGATAAGTGTTATACGGAGATTCTACCTCTAAATCTTCATATAACACCCGATCCTTATGCTCGCCTAAAGCGTATAATATAGTTGGATCTGTCTGTAGTGGCATTTCATTATTTAATCGATTATAAAATACCCCTGAAATTTTATTACGATCCATTTCAGTAACAGCCTCTTCCTCAATTAAAGATGCCATCGTTAATACATCATGAACGTTCATATCCTGACTATTTGCAATATCTTGCATGTAAGGAAGAATTCTCTCTCGAGTTTGCTGAAGCATCATTTCAACTACTTGCTCGACGGTAGGATTTTCTTCATAAAACGGATACGTCGCTGGGAATAAATACCCTTCCAACGGGTAACGAATACCTTCTTGTAGAATTCTATCCGATAGTAAATCAGGATATAATGAAATAAGAGAGTTTATATATTCTTCATCATTCATTTTCTCAATGAACTCATCTTCTGTAATTGACGTGGTCTCGCCATAAATGGCCGCCATTTGCTCAATACTTGAACCCTCTGGTATTGTCACAGTAAATAACGGATCAACTAAAATTTTACCTGTTTTTAATGACTCAATTATTTCATCTAATGTCATGCTTTTAGACAGTTTATATTCGCCTGCTTGAAATCCTGTCTCATTTTTAAACTTAATATAATACTTAAAAATGGTACTATCATTTATAATGTTTTTCTCCTCAAGTGTTTGTCCAATTAAATCGACACTTGAACCAAGTGGTATTTCAACCTCAATAATGGTGTTGTCGTTAGGATCGACAGGACTTAAGCCCTCACTTATGTATGTATAAGCATTGTAAGCCGTAATACCAACGATAAGCGTTAATATAGACAAAACAACAATAATAATCTTACGAGCCGTACTGGCCTCTTTAATACGTTGTGATTTATAATTTGAATGTTCATTGGAAGACATCCGAATTTCCCCCTTCCACTCCCGTAATATTATAAATTATTTTCTATCATTTTTCTATCTTTTTCTTCAGGCACGATAGAGTATTTATTATGAGTGAGTGGATAAAATAAATCTTACATTCTTATTTTGAGAGGAGTATCGTCATGAAGGAAGAAGAAAAATTAAATGAAGAAGCTGCCTTAAATAACAATTTGGATGATTCTACCTTAAAATTAAATGAAGAGATTACTGAACACCATCAAAAACCTAAAATACCTGAGCGCAAGAAGCCCAAAAGGACTGATAAATAAAAGAGGTGCCAAGTGCACCTCTTTTTAACTAATTACTCCTCATCCTGTTCAGTAAATGTATTGAGCATTTCTTCGATCATGTCCCATTCTTCATCTGAATCAATTTGATAAAGGGTTAAATCATCTTCATTATTTTCATTTTCTTCAAATCTGAATGCAAAGACTTCTTGTTCTTCTTCTTCAGCCTGTTCTGCCGGTACCGCAACTAAATAAGATTTTTGAGTTTCATCAACATCAAAGGTGAAGAGAATATCAAATAGATGTTCCTCACCATTTTCATCTGGAATAATAATACGTTCTTTTTCATCCAATTCAATTACCTCCTAATTAATGACCGGCATCTAAATAACTTTGTAAAATCATCACAGCCGCCATTTTATCGATGACCTTTTTCCTTTTTTTACGACTCATATCCGCTTCTAATAAAACACGTTCAGCAGCCATCGTCGTCAGCCGTTCATCCCATAGCACAACTGGTAATTCATACTCATGTTCCATATGGCTCGCAAATTCACGGGAAGAATTGGCCCGTTCACCTTCTGTACCATTCATGTTTTTTGGGAGACCGACAACAATTTTACTAATGTCATGCTCACCTATAATTTCTTTTAACCTGGGAAGAGCTGTACGATAATCCGATTCATCCCATTTTATTGTTTCGATGCCTTGAGCAGTGAAATGTAACGCATCGGAGACAGCAACACCAATTGTTTTCTCTCCGACATCTAAACCTAATATTTTCATTATTAAGCCTCTTTATTCGATTTCAAATAATATTTGACTACTTCCTCGATGATTTCGTCTCTCTCGACTTTTCGAATTAAATGCCGTGCATCGTTATGACGAGGGATGTAAGCGGGATCACCCGAAAGTAAATATCCCACAATTTGGTTGATTGGATTGTACCCTTTCTCTTCTAATGATTGATACACTGAATGTAATATTTCGTTTACTTTTTGTTCTTGTGAGTCGTCGTTGAACTGAAACTTCATGGTGTGATCATTCGACATCATCTTTCATACCCCCTCGTTTCACTTCTATTCCTATTATAAACTTAATTAGGATGAAGTTAAAACAGTTTGTACATATTCTTTTGCAGCTTCTATTGCTTGATCGATGTTCTCTGGTTGTTTACCTCCAGCTTGAGCCATGTCTGGTCGGCCTCCTCCGCCGCCTCCGCAGCGCGTTGCAGCCTCTTTAATTAAGTTTCCTGCGTGTAATCCTTTGTCGATTAAATCTTTTGTAACGCCTGAAGCTAATTGTACTTTTCCATCCTTCTCCATGGCTAGTAAAATCACAACAGAATCTAATTGTTGTTTTAACTCATCAACCATATTCCTTAAAGCGTTCATATCCGTTACGTTGACTTTGGATGCTAATAATGAAACGCCATTAACTGTTTCAACTTGTTCTGTCATATTAGCCGATTCAAAGTTAGCAATTTTAGCGGTTAACGATTCATTTTCACGTTCAAGCTGCTTCATCTCATCATATAGTGACTCAATTCGACTTGGAATTTGTTCCGGCTTCGTTTTTAATAGAGATGCCGCTTCTTGGAGTAAATTTTCACGTGATTCATAATATTGGTATGCACCATGACCTGTTCGTGCTTCAATACGACGCGTGCCTGCTCCAATACCGGATTCAGCTACAATTTTAAATAAACCGATTTCAGCGGTGTTATTCACATGACAGCCTCCGCAAAGCTCAATACTGTAATCTCCAATCGAGACAACACGGACAACATCACCATATTTTTCACCGAATAAAGCCATCGCCCCCATTTCTTTAGCCTCAGCCAGTGTATGATGATTAGCTGCAACATCAATTGAATCCCATACTTTTTGATTGACAATCTCTTCAATTTTCTGTAGTTCCTCTTGGCTTACAGCACTGAAGTGAGAAAAGTCAAAGCGTAGTCGATCTGGTGCAACAAGAGATCCTGCCTGATTAACATGTTCACCTAGAACATCTTTTAAAGCCTGATGTAGTAGGTGTGTCGCAGTATGATTTTTCACAATTTGTTTTCTAAAATGGCGGAAAACTGATGCTTTGACAGCTTGCTGCGGATAAATAGAACCATCTTCAACCTCAATCTGGTGGAGATTTTGGCCGTTAGGGGCCTTTTGAACATCGACAATATGTGCGCGGCCCGTTTCCGTTTCTATGACGCCTTTATCAGCAATCTGTCCACCACTTTCAGCATAAAACGGCGTTTCTTTCAAAGTAACATATCCTATATCACCCGAGTTTAATTCTTCTACTAATTTTTGATCAGCAACTAATACTTCAGTTGTTGTTTCAGTATATAATTGATCATAGCCAATAAAAAGACTATCGTGATGGATATTTTGGAAAACTTCACTTTGAACTTGCATTGAATCAACTTTTTGACGAGCATCCCGGGCACGTTCTCGTTGCTTACTCATTTCCGCTTCAAAGCCAGCCTCATCAATGGTAAAACCTTCTGCCTGAACATATTCTTCCGTTAATTCTTTAGGAAAGCCGTACGTATCATATAATGTGAATACTTCATGACCGGGGAATACCTGACTGCCTTTTTGCT
The DNA here is from genome assembly GCF_900103915.1 of Tenuibacillus multivorans. Lineage (GTDB taxonomy): Bacteria > Bacillota > Bacilli > Bacillales > Alkalibacillaceae > Tenuibacillus > Tenuibacillus multivorans. The sequence continues at coordinate 165,701 of NZ_FNIG01000003.1, forward strand.
TTTCCTGATTCATCACTTTTTCTAGAATCGTAAGTCCTTCTTGTAATGTTTCATGGAAGCGTTCTTCTTCTGTTTTAATAACATTTTGGATGAAATCCTTTTTATCTTGAACCTCTGTATAAAAATCATTCATAATCTCAGCAACTTGATCGACCAATCGATACAAAAAGGGTTCATTGATATTAAGTTCTTTCGCAAAGCGTACCGCTCGTCTAAGTAAGCGACGTAAAACATATCCTCTTCCCTCATTCGATGGAAGGGCACCATCACCAATCGCAAATGATACCGTTCTAACATGATCGGCAATCACCTTAAAGGCTGTATCTTTATCTTGATTTTCACCATATGTTTTACCACTAATCTCTTCGGTTTGTTTAATAATAGGCATAAACAAATCAGTCTCAAAATTAGTAGGTGTATCTTGAATGACTGAAAGCATTCGTTCTAATCCCATACCAGTATCTATGTTTTTCTTTGGTAACGGTGTATAAGTATCATCTGGGTTATGGTTAAATTGTGAAAAGACTAAATTCCATATTTCTAAGTACCGTTCGTTTTCACCACCTGGATATAATTCTGGGTCATTCGGGTCATTACCATAAGCTTCTCCGCGATCATAGAAAATCTCCGTATTTGGACCACTCGGACCTTCCCCTATATCCCAGAAGTTCTCTTCAATCCGAATTATTCGCTCTTCAGGTACACCAACCTGGTCTCGCCAAATTTGATAGGCTTCTTCGTCCTCTGGGTGAACCGTAACAGATAATTTTTCAGGATCAAATCCGATCCATTGTTCACTCGTTAAAAACTCCCACGCCCATTCAATCGCTTTTTCTTTAAAATAATCACCGATTGAAAAGTTCCCTAGCATTTCAAAAAATGTATGGTGGCGTGCAGTGAAGCCAACATTTTCAATGTCATTCGTTCGAATCGATTTTTGTGCGTTTACGATTCGTGGATTATCTGGAATGACACGGCCATCAAAATATTTCTTTAGTGTTGCCACACCACTATTAATCCATAGCAAGGTTGGATCATCTTGTGGGACAAGTGATTGGCTAGGTTCTATTGCGTGGCCTTTTTCTTTAAAAAAGTCTAAAAACATTTGTCTAACTTCAGCCGATTTGAGCGTCATTCTTTGGGCCTCCTTTAATTAAATAAATTGTAACAAATATAAAAAACGCCCCTACATCATATGTGTAGGGACGATGGATCCGCGGTACCACCCTAATTATAAGCGACTCGTTGCTTATCTGCTCGCAACACCGTAACGTGGTGTATGACGGCGGGTATTAACCACACTCCAGAATAGCTTCAATGACCCTTCACCTAGTATTTCTCTCAGCTAATGAAATACCTCTCTTAGAAATGGACTGTCATCTACTCATTTCCTTCTTCGATTTCAAATCATTTATCTGCCGTTATTATATTTAACGAAAGTGTGTCTGTCAAATAAATTATGTAACACTGATTTCTCCATCATAAAAGAAATCAGCATCACAGCTAAAAAAATCGCCTTCTAAATCTTTTCCTCATTTTTCGAATTCTCTTCATCAAACCGTTTTTTCTAAACGCTCTATTTCTTCTTTTTATCCTGATCATTCGATATCCACTCCGAGTCTAACGCTGTATGATGTAGCTTTAGCCTATCCGTTTTATAGTGATTGATTTAAGTGACATACCCTGACCAAGTATGGGTAACGACAACCTTACCTACCGTCAAAAAACAGATCATCTAATGAAGAGAGCGAACCGTCTTCTTCAATTTCTCGAACATGTAATTGGCCATCTATATATGCCATCTCTAAAAAACAACTCCAGCAATAGTATTCCTGTTCGCCAATTCTTCCCACTTCAGCAGATTGACAATTTGGACATTTCATCGGGCATACTCCTTTAATCACCTTTTCATTCTAAAACAACATAGAAAGAGAAAATTGTTTGTCCTAAGGTTACCCGATTTAATTCGGTCCTATACGCCTATATGTGACAATTGACTACATGAAATCGTAAGGTGATAATTCTTTCTCTTCTTCACCTTCATCCGTCATCTGCTCGACTAAAAACATACTTTGTAGGCGTTCGACTAATGTTGTATTACGCTCATAAGCATTCTCTTTTTGAACCCCTTCAATAAATGCTTCATAATTGCCACAAATAATTAATGACGTTTTACTTCGTGTAATGGCTGTATAAAGCAGTTTTTTAACTAACATCCGTTTAAAGGCTCGGACAACTGGAAGTATCACAATCGGAAATTCACTTCCTTGGGATTTATGAATAGAAATCGCATATGCTAGCATAATCTGATTAAAATCCTGTTTCGTATACGAAACTTGTAAGCCTTCAAAGTCAATAATGAGCTCATCTTTTTTACTCTCTGATTCATTTGGTTTTTTAATCGCTATTATTTCGCCTATATCACCGTTATAAACATTTTTATCGGGTTGATTAACAAGTTGAATGACTTTATCACCGGTTCTTAAAATATGGTCAAAATGCTGAATTTGACGCTTTTGTTCATGATATGGATTAAAGATTTCCTGTAAAGTTCGATTAAGCTTGTGAATCCCAACCTCAGTCTTATACATAGGTGCTAAGACTTGTATATCCTTCATCTTATATCCTTTATTTAAGGCATGCTGGACAATCTGCTCCACGGTTGGAAGCGTAATTTCTTGACTAGAGGTAATAAAATTAAAATCACTCGATTTCGATAATGGCATATTAATAATGTCATTATTTTTGATGTGATGAGCTAATTTGATAATGAACGAATCTTCTTTTTGACGATAGATTTCCGATAAATGACTCGTTGGAATTCGCTGGGCTGTTAATAAATCGGATAATACTTGTCCAGGTCCAACCGATGGAAGCTGATCTTCATCACCAACGAAAACGATTTTCATATTAGACGGAATGGCTTTTAATAAGGAATTGGCTAACCAAACATCTACCATGGAAAACTCATCAACAATGATCAGTTCTCCCTCTAATTGATTACCCTGATTATATTCGAATTCATCCTCACCGGACCACCCCAATAAACTATGAATGGTCTTAGCTTTAAGTCCTGTCGCCTCAGATAAGCGTTTTGCAGCTCGACCAGTCGGTGCAGCTAAAATATAATCGGAATCATGTTTTCCCATTTTGCTCGAACGAACTAAAGCATCGTAGCAGTGAATAATTCCTTTTACGACCGTTGTTTTACCTGTACCTGGACCACCCGTTAAAATCAAAACCTTTTCATTCAAGGCCTTTTTAATGGCTTCAAATTGTTCTTCGCCATAGGAAAAGCCTTCAGATTCCTCGATTTCTCCAATGATTTTTAATAATTCACTCTCTTCAAAGGTGTCATCTTCCTCAACATCCATTAATCGTTTAATTTGCGAGGCGATTCCTTCTTCAGAGAAATAGAGATGTGGCAGGTAAACACGTCTGTCTTCTTTTACAATGAGGTTATCGTCCTCTAATGATTGTAAATGATTTTGCAAATCATCCTCGGAAATGACGTGCTGCCGCTGGTATAGTAGTTTACTAACCTTATTTAATAGCCAATCCTCATCAACATAGACATGACCATTCGTCGATTCTTGCTCTAGCACGTGTAAAATACCTGCTTCTATTCGGTTAGGATGATCTTTTTCAATCCCCATCTCTTGTGCGATTTCATCTGCTCGCTGAAATCCAAATCCTTCTATTTCAAACACAAACGCATATGGGTTTTCATTCAATTGTTGGATTGTTCTCTCTTGGAAAACTTCATATAATTTCTGAGCGAGCTGTAATCCGACACCATATTTAGCTAGTTCAACCGTCACTTGATCAAAGCCTTGATGCATTCGTAAGTCACCGATTAAACGCTTTTTCGTTTCTGCATTCAACCCTGGAACACGTTCCAGAACCGATTCGTCTCTTAATATTTGATCAACGGCTTGAATACCAAGTGTATCGACAATTTTTTGGGCCGTTTTTTGACCAATCCCATAAAATAAATCACTGGCAAAATACTTAACTAAACTATCCTCTGTTTTAGGTAAAGATTTCTCATATGTAAAAACCTGATACTGATCACCAAATTTCGGATGGGTTTTCATCGTGCCATAAAACGTATATTCATTTCCATGAGTTAATGGTGGAAAATGACCTTTGACAACAAGTTCATCCTCATCGAGTTCTTCGTTGGACTCAATAATGGAGACCGAAGCGATGGAAAACTGTTCCTCTTCTTTATGAAAAATCATATGGTTTAACTTTGCTTTGACAAATCCTTTTTCTGTCATATCAATTTCGGCCTCCTTTATTGTTATTGATTATGAAGTAGCTCTTCAACTTGTTTTTTTCCATTTCCAGCGAGAAGGTGATCGGGTTGAATGTCTAATGCACGATCAAAATGCTTTAATGCTTCATGAGGCTGTTCTTTATAAAGAAACGTCACTCCTAAATTATAATGGGCATCGCTATGATTTTCATCTAGTGATAATACGTGATTAAATTGTTTAAAAGCTTCTTCAATTAGATTAGCATAGGCTAGAGATAACCCATATTGAAATTGGATTTCGACATCATCTGAATCCAATTCACTCGCTCGTTGCAAATAGGGAAGAGCTAGTTTTGGCTGTTCTTGATTCATTAATGACATTCCAAGCATTAAATATACATCCGCTTCATCTAATCCTTCCTTGATGGCCTTTTGATACTGCTGTGTTGCTTCAGCGTAATCTTCTTGTTCAAAATAAACATTTCCTAAACCGTAATGTGCTGTTGGCAATGATTCGTCTAAGGATAAGGCTTTATTAAAGAAACGTGTAGCACGATCAAATTCTTTTATATGAATGAGAAGATTTCCGAAGTTAATATAACCAACCGGGTCTTCGGGATTTTCTTCGACGAATTGATTGAACTTAGCTGCTGCTTCGTCTAGTTTATTTTGTTTCATCGCTTCTAGTCCTTGTTGTATTAAATCCATTGTATAACCCCTTCCACTTAGCTAGTTTTATATTAAGGTAAAAAGCAGAAAAAGTCACCACATGGTCATGTGCTGACTTTTCTGTGTTTAAGCTAAATGTTTGACCGTTTTCTCATTCTTATACACCCGCTCGATCGTACCTCCACCTAAGCACACTTCGTCATCGTAAAATACAACGGCCTGACCTGGTGTGATGGCACGTTGCTCTTCATCAAACTGAACCAGTAGAGTCCCATCCTCTTGTGGATAAACAGTTACAGGGCAGTCGGTTTGACGGTAACGGAATTTAGCCGTGCAAGTAAACGGTTGTGAAAAATCTTGATCAACTAACCAATTTACTTCATTTGCTTCTAAACCATCGGCATAGAGCGCGTCTTGGTTATATCCCTGACCAACGTATAATACGTTATCATCTAAATTTTTTCCAACAACAAACCAAGGCTCACCAGAACCGCCGATGCCTAGACCTTGTCGTTGCCCAATCGTATAGTACATTAAGCCATCATGTTGGCCTTTTACCTCACCATTTAGCGTTCTCATCTCACCAGGCTGAGCTGGTAAGTATTCACTTAGAAATTCTTTAAAGTTACGTTCACCAATAAAACAAATGCCTGTACTATCTTTTTTAGTTGCCGTCGCTAATTCATGTTCTTTCGCAATTTCTCTAACTTCTTTTTTATCCATTCCACCTAATGGGAACATTATTTTTGGCAGAATTTCCTTCGGTATTTGATTCAAGAAATACGTTTGGTCTTTATTCGCATCAACACCACGTAAAAGCTCCGCATGACCATCTTTTTCTCGAACTTGTGCATAATGTCCTGTCGCTAAATAATCAGCACCGAGAGACATCGCATGGTCTAAAAAGGCTTTGAACTTAATTTCTTTATTACACATCACATCCGGGTTTGGTGTACGACCGGCTTTATATTCATCTAGAAAATAGGTAAACACTTTATCCCAATATTGCTTTTCAAAATTAACCGCATAATAAGGGATGTCTAATTGATTACATACACGAACGACATCCTCGTAATCTTTTGTTGCCGTACAGACTCCAAATTCATCTGTATCATCCCAGTTTTTCATAAAGATTCCGACAACATCAAAGCCTTGTTGCTTTAGGAGTAACGCTGTAACCGATGAGTCTACGCCTCCTGACATTCCAACAACAACTCGTGTATTTGCATTGTCACTCATATTTTCACCACCTTAAACATTTGATGCTAAGCGGTTCACAATCGATTGAATCCGTTCAGCTACTTGTTCCATATCTTCTATATTATTATCTTTTCCGAAACTAAACCTTATAGAATTACGTAATCTTTCACTATCCTCACCATACATCGCTTTTATAACGTGAGATGGATCAATGGACCCCGCAGTACAAGCTGAACCTGAAGATACAGCCACGCCTGAAAGGTCCAGATTCGTTAAGAACATTTCCACATCCATTCCTGAAAAACTTAGGTTTAAGATATTTGGAACGTGATGTTCTGAATCAAGTTCACCATTTACGTTATAATCAACCTCTCGTTCATCTAAAGTCTGTAATAAACGTTCCGATAACTGTTGGTAATGCTCATTGCGGCCATTGCGTTCTTCCATTAAGAGTTCAACAGCTTTTTTAAACCCTTCAATAGCGAGTGTGTTCTCAGTCCCTGAACGCCAAGTACGCTCTTGTTCTCCACCATATAATCGCTGAACTAAATTAACGCCATCTCGTTTATATAAAAAGCCAATCCCTTTTGGGCCGTAAATTTTGTGAGAGGACACAGTCAATAGATCGATTCTTAATTGTTCCACGTCAATTTCTTCAATACCATATGCTTGTACGGCATCGGTATGAAATGTAATGTTTCGTTTTCCAAGCATGTTACCGATCATTTGAATCGGTTGTTTCATTCCCGTTTCATTATTGGCAAACATGATGGTTACAAGGATTGTATCTTTACGTAAAGCATTTTTCAAATCCATAATATCAATGATGCCATTTTCATCAACAGGTAAATACGTTACGTCAAATCCTTCTTTTTCTAACTGTTCACATGGATGCAGAACAGCATGGTGTTCGATTTGTGTTGTAATGATATGTTTACCCTTATCTTGATTTGCATAGGCTGTACCAAAAATAGCTAAATTATTGGCTTCAGTTCCACCACTCGTAAAGATAATCGATTCGTAATTAGTATTGATACTTTTGGCCATGGTAGCTCTTGCTTCGTCTAATCTTTTTCGACTTTCACGACCAAAATGATGGATGCTTGAAGGGTTACCAAAGCTTTCTTCCATAGCTTCCCTCATCGTCTGTTTAACGGACGGATGAATCGGTGTCGTCGCCGCATGATCTAAATAAATGCGTTTCATCTCATCACCTTCTTTTAAATATAGGCTCATTTGTAAAGATTCGCAAATGAATAACTCAGCTTTAAAATTTATCTAAATATAAAACATATTCTCTTCTTGATAGTTTGTGTCATGATATTCAATTAAATCCTGTAGAGTTGTTTGTTCTAATACATCCTTTACAGCATCACGAATTCTTTTCCATAGTTCACGTTTTGAAGGCTCTTCATCGTCCATTTCTTCTACTGGGCGAATGGGTCCTTCTAATGTCTTGATAATATCGGCAGAGGTAATTAATCTAGGTTCACGTGTTAATAAGTAACCACCTTTTGCTCCACGTACACTTTTGACTAAACCAGCGTTACGCAAAGGAGCGATTAATTGCTCTAAATAATGTTCAGATAAGTCGTATTCGTTTGCGATTGACTTTAATGGTAACGGTTGATTGCCATAATTTTTAGCTAAAGCGATCATAATCGTCAATCCGTAACGACCTTTTGTCGAGATCTTCAACTTATAGGACCTCCTTAAACGTTCCTATCTATATTTTGAATTAAAACCATGTGACATTATAGCATGAAGAACCTTAAGATGCACAGGTATGAGCTACGATTGCTTTTTACGACTTTCTTGTCTTAAATGGTCTAATTTTTCATAAACATTTTTATAACGCTTTTCCTCTCCTAATTCCTTAGGTTGATAATAATTCATATTTCTAATAGATTCAGGTAAATACTCTTGATAAACCCAACTGTTCGGATAATTATGTGGATATTTATATTCTAATCCATGGCCTAACTCTTTGGCACCTTGATAGTGTGCATCCTTTAAGTGAACCGGAATATCACCGGTAACACCTTTTTGCACATGTTTAATCGCCTTATCCAATGCTTTGTAAGCGGTATTGGATTTTGGTGATAAACTTAATTCAACTGCTACGACTGATAAGGGGATTCGACCTTCAGGAAGCCCTAATCGTTCAACTGATTGAATCGCTGGTAGAACTCGGGCGCACAACTGAGGGTTCGCTAATCCGATATCCTCATAAGCAATCACTAAAAGCCTTCTAGAAATGGCTTCTAAATCACCACCCTCTAGTAAACGAGCTAGATAATACAAGGCGGCATCTGCATCACTACCGCGTATACTCTTTTGCAGTCCAGATAAAAGATTATAATAAATATCACCTTTATTATCATGTGAGAAGCCTTTATTTCGAATACAATACTGTACTGTTTCCTTTGTAACTTGAATTCCGTCTTCGGTTTCATCAGAAGCATAAACAATATCCTCAAGCAGAGATAAAGCGGTACGTCCATCACCAGTCGTATCCGAAATTAACTCAATAAGTGAATCATCAATATGAACATTTAATGATCCTAACCCTTTTTCTTGATCAGACAAAGCCCGATTTAATAACTCGATAATCGCTTCCTTTGTTAAAGGTTTCAACTGTTTAATTTGACCGCATCTCGAACGAATCGCATGGTTAACACTATGAAATGGGTTTTCAGTTGTCGCACCAATTAAGGTAATCACACCTTGTTCTAGAGCCTTAAGAAGAGAATCCTGTTGACTTTTATTAAAGCGATGAATCTCATCAATGAATAAGATTGCATCTCCTGTCATTCTTGCTTCATTAATAATATTCTCAACATCTTTTTTACCTGCTGTTGTCGCATTAATGGCATAAAACTCTTTGTTAGTTGAACCTGATATGGCAAATGCTAATGATGTTTTGCCAGTACCCGGTTCACCATAAAGGAGCATTGAAGGAACATGTCCTTTTTGAATCATTTTATATAATGGCGTATCAACGCCCACAATCTCATCTTGTCCGACAACTTCTTCTATCCTTTCTGGTCGCATTCGATAGGCTAAAGGTTCAGTATGAAACATGTATAAAACTCCTTCTTTCGCTCAATACTCTATAGTATCTATTTTACTATATTAAAAAGCAAATTGGCGAATAGTAGTATTTGCGAATTTGCATGTATATAATTTTAAAATCTTGCACATGATAGAAATAGAAAACTATCATTTGAAAAAGGAGATGAAAATCGTGGTAAAAGTTCGACAAGACGCTTGGTCTCATGAAGACGATTTATTATTAGCAGAAACCGTATTACGTCATATCCGAGAAGGAAGTACGCAGTTAACCGCATTTGAAGAAGTCGGCGATCAATTAAACCGTACAGCGGCAGCATGTGGTTTTCGCTGGAATGCAGAAGTTCGTAGAAACTATGAAAAAGCGATAGATTTAGCCAAGAGACAGCGTAAACAATTAAAGCAAGCTGAAAAACATAAATTAAAAGGACAATCAAAATTACAGACTGTTAATCAGAATCAAACACAACCAAAACCGCAGACTCAGTCAAGTGGAGAACACACAACACTAGATTCAATTATTGCGCAATTACAAGAACTGAAATCTAATGAACAACGTGTTACCTCTGAAGAGTTAGTCCAATTAAAAAAAGAAAATGAAAGGTTAAAAGAGGAAAAAGCTCAATTAGAAAGCAAAATTGATAAATTAAATCAAGATTATCAATACTTACAAGAGGATTACCAAACTTTCATTCAGATCATGGATCGTGCCCGAAAAATGGTTGTCCTTGATGAAGATCAATCACTATCCTCACCAGCCTTTCAGATGGAGAAAAATGGGAATTTGCGACAAATCGCAAAATAAATGGTATTAATAAAGGCTATTTGCACTAATCATGCAAATAGCCTTTTTTCCGTTTAAAATATGTATACAATCCCAATCGTGCCGTCCATCTGGTTATAGTTTTGAACCCGCTCCCGGCAGGTGGGTGTCCTGTTCCATACTTTGTAAGTCCTCAATGAGGCATTTACGCCATATGAAAACACCAGACTCCCTTTTCTATAAGTGTTCGGTCAAAACATGTGAAGATAGACGAACACATTAGGATTGTTTTGTGCTCAATTAATTGTGTAATTGAATAATAGCACATCAATAAACGCAATTCAACACTGATAACGTAGTCATTTCGATGTATTTTTTTCCATTACTCATCTGACTTTTGTTGCAGTTTTAAATACAATTCATCTAGCTGATTTCCATCGACTGGTGATGGTGCATCAGTTAATAAGTCGGCTGCTGAAGCCGTTTTCGGGAACAAGATTGTATCCCGTAAATTCGTTTTACCTGCCAAAATCATCACAATTCGGTCTAAACCTAACGCGATTCCACCATGAGGTGGGGCTCCAAACTCAAGCGCCTCAAGTAAGAAACCGAATTGTTCTTCTGCTTCTTCTTCGGAAAATCCAAGCGTTTTCAGCATTTGTTCTTGAAGCTCTTTTTGATAAATACGTAGCGAACCACCGCCTAACTCATAGCCATTTAATACAACATCATAGGCTTGTGCTTTAACGTTTGCAGGATCTTCATCAATACGATCTATATCTTGTGTCTGTGGCATCGTAAAAGGGTGGTGAGCCGCATGGTAACGTCCTTCATCTTCATCGTATTCATATAGTGGCCAATCCGTCACCCATAAGAAATTAAGTTTGGATTCATCAATTAAGCCAAGCTCTTTACCCAATTTTAACCTTAAAGCTCCTAAGCTATCAGCAACAACGTTTGCTTTATCAGCAACGAATAACAATAGGTCCTGATCCGTTGCGTTTAGCTTTTCACTTAACGCTTGGACTTCATCTGTTTCGAAAAATTTCGCAATAGGTCCGGAAAATTCATTTCCGTCTACTTTCATCCACGCTAGTCCTTTTGCACCATAAACAGAAACAGATTCTGTCAGTTTATCAATATCTTTTCTTGAAAAATTGTTTGCCTGACCTTTAACATTAATGGCACTAACTTTTCCACCTGATTCAACAGCACTTTTGAATACTTTGAATCCACTATCAGCGACAACATCACTTACATTAACCAGTTCCATCTCAAATCGTGTATCTGGTTTGTCTGAGCCGTAACGCTCCATCGCTTCATCATAGGTCATACGCGGGAATGGCGTTGCAACATCAACACCTTTTACTTCTTTTACGACAGATTGAAGCATTTCTTCCGTCATAGCCATAATCTCTTCCTGTGACATAAAGGATGTTTCAATATCTAGTTGCGTAAACTCTGGTTGACGATCAGCACGCAAATCTTCATCACGGAAACAACGCGTAATTTGATAATACTTTTCGTAACCCGAAATCATGAGCAATTGCTTAAATAATTGTGGTGATTGTGGTAAAGCGTAAAAATCACCAGGGTGAACACGACTCGGAACAAGATAGTCACGCGCGCCCTCAGGGGTACTTTTGGTCAGCATAGGCGTTTCCATCTCGAAAAAGCCTTGATGATTTAAATAGTGGCGAAAAGATTGTGATATGAGGTGACGTAATTTCATCGTCTCCTGCATCTCTTCACGACGTAAATCTAGATAACGGTATTTCAAACGGATTTCTTCTGTAGCTTCCGTTTTATTTTCAATTTTAATCGGGAGTGCTTTTGATTTATTTAAAATTTCTACACGCTCAGCTACCACTTCAACTTCGCCAGTTTTCATCTTCGGGTTAACGGTATTTTCATCTCGCTTTTTCACGGTTCCTTCAATGGTGACAACATATTCGCCACGTAATTTTTCTGCTGTTTCTAATGCTCCTTGATTAATATCAGGATTGAAGACGACCTGAACAATACCAGAGCGGTCACGTAGATCAACGAATATTAATCCGCCCAGGTCACGCCGTCTTTGAACCCATCCTTTTAATAATACTTTCTGTTCAACTAATTCACTTGTAATTAAGCCACAATGTGTACGACTTTCCATGCTGTTGTTTCCTCCTTAAAAGCCTGCTTTAATTTCTGTTGATATATCCTTGATTTGAACGGTCTTTTGTTCACCAGACTGTTGATTCTTAACATTTGCAACACCTTGGTTTACTTCATCTTCACCAATGATACAAACGTAAGCTGCTCCTATTCGATCAGCTGCTTTAAATTGACCTTTCATTTTCTTATCTAAGTAATCCTGATCCGTTTTAATTCCGTCTTTACGAAGCTGATAAACAACGTTTGAAGCAGTATATTTGGCATCTTCACCGATTGCAATGACATAACAATCAACCGTCTCATCGTACTCGAGTTCAATACCTTCAGCTTCTATTGCCATAATTAAACGTTCAATACTTAGGGCGAAGCCGATCCCCGAAATATCTGGCCCACCTAATTCTTCAATCAGACCGTTATACCGTCCACCACCAGATAGCGTTGTAATTGAGCCAAATCCATCTGCTTCACTCATAATTTCAAACGCGGTATGTGTATAATAATCTAATCCTCTCACTAACGTATCATCGACGACGTAGTCAATCCCCATGGCATCGAGGTGTTTTTTAACATGTTCAAAATAACGAGACGACTCTTCGTTAAGATAGTCCAAAATCGAAGGTGCTGTTTTCATCGCTTCGTGATCCCGATCTACCTTACAATCCAATAACCGTAAAGGATTTTGTTCTAGTCGGTTTTGGCAATCCTGACACAACTCATCTTTAACCGGTGTAAAGTGATCAACTAAAGCATTGCGATGAGCCTCGCGACTTTCTTTGTCACCTAGGCTGTTGATTACTAATTTTAATGATTTTAATCCTAGCGATTGATAACAAGCCATTGCGAAGGCCATGACCTCGGCATCTATGGCAGGGTGTGCACTACCAATTGCTTCTATTCCAAACTGGGTAAATTGTCTCGTACGTCCTTGCTGCGGTCTTTCATAACGAAACATCGGGCCCATGTAATATAACTTCGTCGGTTGTTCCGGTGAGCCGTGTATTTTATGTTGGACATAAGCACGTGCCACTGAAGCTGTTCCTTCAGGTCTTAAGGTTAAGCTTCGTCCACCTCGGTCCTGAAAAGTGTACATCTCCTTCTGCACGATATCCGTCGAATCCCCAACACTTCGTTGAAATAGTTCGGTTCGTTCAAACATCGGTGTACGAATCTCTTTATAGTGATAGATTTGTGCTAAATGGATTAACTGTTCCTCTATTGCTTGCCATTTTTTTGCCGTTTCAGGTAATAAATCTTCTGTCCCTCTAGGAACATGGATATTCATTAAAGCCCCTCCTTTTTTTGTTCGTCACAACGTTAAAATTATTTTAAAATTAAAAAAGTCCCTATCAAAGCCATATTAACTTTGATAGGGACGAGTATACCCGTGTTGCCACCCTGATTAAAGTGATGATAATCACTTTCACTTCATTATGTAACGCTTTTAAAGCGGCCAGCACCTACTAAGTTATAGGTTCGATGCGGCACCTCCAGAATGTCTTTCATAAAGTTAACGAATAGGTTTATTCTCAGCCTATGATAAACCCTCTCTGAATCGTTAATTCTTTATTACTCTTTCCTTCATCAGTTTTTCGTATTCAAATGTTTCACTTATCATATATGGCTTTTTTCCATCTGTCAAGACTTATTATTGGTCTGTATCTAAAATTAATGTAACCGGGCCGTCATTAATTAATGAAACCTTCATATATTCCTGAAAAACGCCAGTCTCAACAGGTACTCCTAATTCACGTACCCGTTCATTAAATTTTTCATAAAGTTCATTAGCGTATTCAGGTTTGGCTGCTTGCATAAAGTTTGGTCGTCTTCCTTTACGACAATCACCGTACAAGGTGAATTGAGAAATCGATAATATTTTTCCACCAACATCTTTAACAGACAAATTCATCTTTTCCTGATCATCTTCAAAAATACGCAAATTTGTTATTTTATCTGCTAGAAATTCAACATCTTTTTCAGTATCCTCATGTGTGACACCGATTAAAACGACTAGCCCTTGTTCAATCGCACCTGTTGTTTCCTCTTTTACATCCACATTTCCTTTTGTGACACGTTGTATGACTGCTCGCATGTAAACCAAAACTCCTTAATGTAACGTTCTTTGTACGGCAAACACATCGCGGATTTTTTTAATCCGATCGACAATTCGTTTTAAATGGTCGACGTTATGGATCAAAATGGTTAAGTTAATCGTAGCCATTTTGTGGCGATCTGATTTTCCATTCACAGCTGTAATGCTGGTATTCGTTTCATTAATAGCCTGAAGGATATCATTGAGAAATCCACTTCGATCAAACCCTGATACTTCAAGGTCAACGCTATAGCTTTTTCGCTCCTGCTCTAGGTTGTCCCATTCAACTTCAATTAGTCTTGATTCATCTTCATGTTTAATATTTGGGCAATCACTTCGATGAACGGAAACGCCACGACCGCGTGTAATAAAACCGACAATGTCATCACCAGGTACTGGGTTACAGCATTTCGATAAACGGATTAATAAATTATCTATTCCTTTAACATAAACCCCTGATCCTGAAGAACGACGACGTTTATTTTCAACCTCTTGCTGCATTTCTTTAATCGAGTTTTCTAAATCTCTTGCGCGTTCTTTCTCCCGAAGCTTTTCAGTCACTCGGTTTGCTACTTGTTGGGCTGTGACACCTTGATAACCAACAGCTGCATAAAGGTCCTCAGCTGTATTAAAATGAAAGCGATCTAACGCTAGCTGGATATTTTCCTCAACGAGCACTTCCTTCGGTTGAAAACCAAGATTTTTAATTTCAGCTTCGACAGCTTCCCGGCCTCGTTCCACATTTTCTTCACGTCGTTGCTTTTTGAAAAATTGTTTAATTTTATTTTTAGCTTGTGTCGTTTGGGTAATTTTAAGCCAATCCTCAGACGGACCATAGGAATGCTTAGACGTTAGGATTTCAACTATATCCCCTGTTTTAAGCTTATAATCTAATGGTTCCATTTTTCCGTTTACTTTTGCTCCAATCGTTTTATTACCGACCTCCGTATGAATACGGTAAGCAAAGTCTAACGGAATGGACCCACTTGGAAGCTCAATCACATCACCGTTAGGCGTAAATACGTACACCATATCAGAGAAGAAATCGACTTTAAGTGACTCCATAAATTCTTCTGCATCATTCGTTTCATTTTGCCACTCCAATATTTCTCTAAACCAAGTGAGCTGTCGTGACATATCCTTTTGCTGATCGGCTCCTGTTTTACCTTCTTTATAGGCCCAGTGTGCCGCAATCCCGTATTCAGCAATGTCGTGCATATCTTGTGTACGAATTTGAACTTCTAACGGTTCTCCTTTTGGACCAATTACGGTTGTATGAAGTGATTGATATAAGTTCGGCTTCGGCATTGCAATATAATCTTTAAAACGACCAGGCATCGGTTTCCAACAAGTATGGATGATTCCAAGGACGGCATAGCATTCCTTAATACTTTTAACAATCACCCGAACCGCTAATAAATCGTAAATTTCATTAAAATCTTTCTTCTGATGAACCATTTTTCGATAAATGCTATAGATATGTTTCGGACGTCCAGAAATATCAGCTGTTATATTGACATCCCCAAGCTGAGAGTTAATTTCATCAATCACTTGTTCAATATACTGAACTCGTTTATCTCGTTTTTGTTTCATCAGATGGACAATTCGGTAGTACTGTTGTGGATTCATATAGCGTAGTGCCGTATCTTCTAGTTCCCATTTAATGGTGGAGATTCCGAGCCGGTGCGCTAATGGGGCAAAAATCTCTAAAGTCTCATTGGCGATGCGTCGTTGTTTTTCCTCCGGAAGATGGGATAATGTCCGCATGTTATGTAAGCGATCAGCTAGCTTAATTAAAATAACCCGAATATCTTTAGACATCGCAATAAACATTTTTCGGTGATTCTCCGCTTGCTGAGCCTGTTTAGACTTATATTTAATTTTACCCAATTTGGTGACACCATCGACTAATAATGCGATTTCTTCGCTGAATTCCTCTTTTAAATCGTCATATGTAACATCTGTATCCTCTAGGACATCATGAAGGAACCCACCAGCAATCGTAGCTGGATCCATCTCTAAGTTAATTAATATGCTAGCTACTTGAACAGGGTGGATAATATATGCTTCACCAGATTTTCGTACTTGTCCTTCATGAGCCTGTTCTGCATATTCATAAGCATGTCGAAGCAAAGCCGTATTTTGTTCATTTATATACTGGCTTGCTTCCCCTAAAACTTCTTCGATTGTCTTCGTTTGATGTTTTGCCATACAATCACCTAGTCATCCAAATAAAATCAAGTCACTGTTATATTATTAATAATTTATAGAAAATTGTAAAGTTAAGTCAAATATTTTTGATTAATTATAATATCGGCTGACTCTTTTGGTGAGCCAGCCGAATACAATTAATATTCCATTAACGTTAAGACATCATATCCTTTTAATTTATCTCGACCGTTTAAATAAGACAACTCAATTAAAAAGGCACAACCGGCTACTTCGCCTCCGAGTTGTTCAACTAAATCAACGGAAGCTTCAACCGTTCCACCTGTAGCTAATAGGTCATCGATAATTAAAACACGCTGTCCCGGTTTAATCGCATCTTTGTGTATGGTAAGAACATTCTCACCGTATTCTAAACCGTAATCAACTTTTATTACTTCACGCGGAAGCTTACCTTCCTTACGCACTGGAGCAAACCCAATTCCTAAGGCATAAGAAACCGGACAACCGACGATAAATCCTCGTGCCTCTGGTCCAACAACGATATCAACATCTTTTTTCTTAGCGTATTCTACAATATCATCTACAGCTGATTTAAAAGCTTTACCATTATCCATTAACGTTGTAATATCTTTAAATTTAATACCTTCTTTAGGCCAATCATCAACAATGGTAATGTACTGTTTATAATCCATGTACAATTTCTCCTTCCTTCATATGAGGCTCCAATTGAGCAAACATCCAATCCTTAAGTTCTTTTGTTGTTGAATAATACAAAGTTTCTTCGACCTTAATTTGCTGTAATTTTTCTTGATAGCTTGTCGAATTTTTGAGTGGTTGTTGATTGACGTCGGTTTTTAAAACTATGTCACCATTCTCCATTGTAACAAAATTCAGCTCAAAAAACACTTGAAGCATAAAATCTAACTGCTCTAACGTCCAACCTTTAGCTTTAGCTAACTGACCTTTTTGTGCTTCCTTAATAGTTTTATGCTGTGTCAGTGTAACGTAAAGACGTTTAAACTGGTCACGGTTACAATGATTACTAAAAAATTCCTGATTATGGTTTTCAAAACAAGCGTAAATGGAATGATATGGCGTCATGGATAATACCTCTTGGATCGATTCTAGTTGATGAGGTAAATCAATAAACATGATTTTTTTAACGTCTTTTAATTGTTCATTTAACTGGAGTTTACCCTTATTATAATCAACCAATGGATAATCTAAAAATGATGATTGACCTGTAAACGTAACCGCCACAACTCCTTCATTTGGAACGGCATCCAACTGTTTTTGACCACGAAAATCAAACAACTGAGTTTCTAAACAGCGCAAATCTTTTATTTTCATTTGCAGCTTACGATGCCCGTTCCATTCGTTTACTTCGATTTCACCGACAACATCAATGTGACAACCGGGAGTTAACTGATCGGCAACATGTCCGAGCTGAAAGCCAACCATCTCAATTCGTTCATCATCACTAAGCGCTGTAATTTTAACATGGTTTTTATTCGCACCGATTTTACGAGCCTCACGTAAGGTCAAATGACTCATTTGGAAATACGGTTTAGCATTACCCATTCCATATGGGGCTAAATATTGTAACTGTTTAGGGAATTCAATATCAATCTCATCCCAATTAATCTCATCTTCTATTTCCAACGTTTGTTGAAAATCATCTTCATCTAAACGTTCATCTGCCTGTTCATTTAAGGCACGTCTTAAGTCATCAATATGATCAACTGCAACCGTCATCCCTGCGGCTTGGGCATGGCCGCCAAACTGTAAAAATAGATGGCGCAATTCCATACCATTTTTAAACATATCATAGGATGGAATACTGCGAGCACTACCCTTCGCTTCGTTTGTTTCCGAATCTATTCCTAACACAATCGCTGGGCGGAAGTATTGATTGACAATACGTGAAGCGACAATACCTAATACGCCCGGATTCCATCCTTCTTTTGCTAATAATATGACCTTATCATCTTTATGCTTCGCTTCAATCTCATCTATCGCTTCATCAACAATTGAAGCAACGATTTGTTGTCGTTCTTTATTTATATGTTCAATTTCTTCAGCCATATCCACAGCGATTAACTCGTCGTCTTCTAGTAATAGATCAACCGCTAGTGAAGCATCCTGTAATCTTCCGACCGCATTCAAGCGAGGGCCTATGATAAATCCGATTGATTCTTCAGTTAAATTGTCGTCTATTTTACCAAACTTTTTAAGCGCAACTAAACCGGGATCCGTTGTATGTTTTAAAACTTCAAGGCCTTTTTTTACTATGATTCGGTTCTCGTTTTTTAATGGGACTAAATCCGCCACAGTGCCAATCGCTGCTAATGCTAATAAATCTTTTGGTAGCTCGCCTAATAACGCATGAGCTAACTTAAAGGCAACCCCAACGCCTGCAAGACTATCAAATGGATAGGTCTCCGCAAGTCTAGGATGAATGATCGCATAAGCATCAGGCATTTCATCCTGTTCCTCATGGTGATCCGTAATAATTAAATCCATTCCAAGCTGCTTAGCTATCCTGGCTTCATTAGGGGCAGCAATCCCGGTATCAACGGTCAAAATTAAATCTACACCAGCTTGACTAGCCTCTCTAAAAGCTTGTTCATTAGGGCCATATCCTTCCGTAAACCGGTTCGGAATATAATAGTTCACATGAGCCCCTAAATCCCGTAATGTTTTGATCATAACTGCGGTTGATGTTACCCCATCAGCATCATAATCACCGAAAATAAGGATCTGTTCATCGTTTTGAATAGCACGCTGTACCCTATCAACAGCCTTTTCCATATCAGGAAACAAAAAAGGATCGTGCAAATCATTTATATCAGCCTGTAAAAACTGATTAGCATCCTCTGATGTATGTATACCTCGTTTGACTAACATTCGTTTAATCACACTTGAACTTGAAAAAGGTAAATCAATATCGGGTGTTTCTTCAACTTTATGTATGTTCCAATTCATTCTACTCTCTAGCATAAATTCACCCCTAACCTAACTCATTATACTAGAGCTTATTAGGGGTATCAATGAGGTAGTGTTGATTAAGATCCATTTAAATCGTTAGAATGAGGCTCATCTGTGTCGTCGTCTGGTAAATGGTACGAATCAGGTCCTTCATTAATCTGTCTCTTCTCTTCTTTTAGTGACTTAACCTGACGTTGGAGTTGATAGATCTTTGAAAAACTAAAGCCCACGATTAAGAGTGCGCCCATTAAGACAGATATTAAGATAACAAGAATCAGTGGTACATCTGTTGTTATGAATAAGAAGTCCACTTCAACTGCCTCAACATTAATGACAGCGAAAATAGCTATTAAGACCGCAAAGATGATAGAAATAATAATCCATGATTGCTGTTTCATTGACTCAGCTCCTCTCAATACCTAGTAAATTTATTATGTCTTTATTAATTAAAGCGAATTCAAGATAATTAGAAAAACAAAAACAGACTTAACCAAAATGGCTAAGTCTGCCTGTATTTATACTTGTGGTCCGTCAGTTTTTTGTTTCTTTCTAAAGTCAACTGGTTTATTGTCAATGTTTTTACCTCTCCATACTAACCATAGTTGTGCGGCTAAGAATAGAGAAGAATAAGTACCCGCGGTTAACCCAACAATTAATGCGAATGAAAAGTAGGTAATCGCTTGAGCACCAAAGATAAATAACATCAAGGCAGCAAACACAACAGTAATAACTGTATTGAAACTCCGGGCCAGTGTCTGCATTAAACTTTTATTCACGACATGACCAAGTTGCTTAAAGGTTTTGACACGTTTTTCCATCCGGAGATTTTCCCTAATCCGGTCAAAGGTGACAATCGTGTCATTAATCGAATAACCGACAATGGTTAAGATAGCAGCTATAATAATGACACTAAACTCAAATTGGAACACACTAAATAATGCGAGTATAAAGAATGCATCATGTAATAGTGCAATGATCGCCGTGATCGCAAAGAATAGTTCAAATCGGAATGCGACATATATAATGATACCAATTGATGCATATATGACAGCCTTTACGGCATTCATCGCCAGCTCGCGACCAACCTTTGGCGTGACCGTACTCACATTTGGCGCATTACCATATTGCTCACTAAAGTGTGAGTTGACCTCCGCTATTTGATCTTTACTTAAGACTGTGTCAAAGCGTGCCATTCCAATGTCCTGATCTTCACCAGCAATCACGACTTGTTTTGGTTCTATACCTAACTCGCCGAATTGTTCTTCAACCATTTCAGTTGTTAGTGGCTGATCGCCTAATACTTCGACACGTGTCCCGGCAACAAAATCAATGCCTAAATTTAGACCTCTAAAGGTTAAGAAGATGACACCTATTAAAACTAACCCAATGGAAATCATGAAAAATTTCTTACGATGCTTCACAAAATTAAATGTTTTTCCAAATACATGCGGTTTAACCTCTTCACCTTTTGTAATATCTTTAATCTCTTTTGGATTAACACCAAACCATTTCGGTCTTTTATTTAGGAATTTACTATTGACCCAAAGACCAAGTAACAAACGCGTTAAGTAAACAGCGGTAATAAAGCTTAACACAATACTAATAATTAACATCGTCGCAAAACCTTTAACCGAGCTTGTACCAAAAATAAATAGTACGATTGCCGCTAATATCGTTGTAATGTTAGCATCCAGTATTGTTGCAAGTGAACGTTTATTACCAGCTTTAAAGGCAGATAATGTCGTTTTACCAGCTTTTAGTTCTTCTTTAATGCGTTCGTACGTAATAATATTGGCATCAACAGCCATACCGACACCGAGTACAAGTGCAGCAATACCTGGTAATGTTAGAACACCATTTATTAAGTTAAACACCGCTAGGATTAAGAAGATGTAAACACTTAATGTAATCGAAGCAATAACACCTAGAAAACGATAATAAACAATCATATATAGGAAGATTAAAATAACCCCAATTATACTCGCAAATACCGTTTTATCTAACGCCTGTTCACCAAATTGTGCCCCAACTGAAAATGAGTAAATTTCATTTAAATCTGCTGGTAGAGAACCTGCATTAAGTAAATCAGCTAACTGTTTGGCTTCTTCAATAGATGCCATATTAGTAATCTGTATATTATTACTGGCAATTGGTCCATTACTAAATGTTGGGGCAGAAATGATTTTCTGTTGCTCCTCAGGCTTTTGCATTTCTGCTTCAAAAGAATCGCCTTCCTCATAGTCCATCCAAATAACGAGTTGACCACTAGTACCAAAATTGTCAACAATAGCCCTCGAAACGGCTCCAAAATTTTCATAATCACTATTTTCAAAGTTTCTGTTGACTTCCAAATTTACAACAGGTTTATTCGTTGGACCAAAATCCTGTTGTGCACTTCCTGGAACGATTTCCGATCCATCAAAATATAATTTATCATTAACATCACGGAACGAAAGCTGAGCTGTTGTCGAGAGTATTTCTCTCGCTTCGTTCTGGTTCTCGACACCAGCTAACTGGACGCGTATCCGGTTATCTCCTTCGATATCAATTTGAGGTTCATTAACCCCTAAAATATCGACACGTTCATATAAACTAGATACCACCGCATCTAACAGTGTATCGTTAACTTCTCCATCACCTTGTGGTTCTACTTCATATAGTAATTCAAAACCGCCTTGGAGATCTAAACCAAGTGGTATTCCTTTTGCAACTGAATTTGTTGTTGAGCCTATTAGACCCCCCAATATAATTACAATTAGAAAAAAGGCGACTATTCTGCCCTTTCTGCCCATATGTACTGCCCCCTTAAAAACCTTCCTGGTCACGACTTTATTGTTTTTCAGAACTTGTTAAGGCTTCAATTTGAGCCATTAAATCGGTGTGTTGCTGACTTTGTACAGTTAAATAGCTCATATAGATATTTCCACTTAAATGTAATATATCTTGTACAACTTGGAACAATGGTTTTTCTTGTTCCTTTTTCCAAACTTTCTTCTTTAAGCATTCCCAAACCTCTGTTTCATTTGCGGCATCATACCCTAACAATTTTAACTCGCTTACTTTACTTTGTAAAACGTCTTTAATATATGGTCTCCATACGTCAACGTGTTGCACCATTGGATCCAAGCGAATTTCCTCCTTCATTAACCGAAAGTCGGTGTCATGACTTGTACATCTATTAGCATATACATTATTGTACCGAATTTTCATCTCTTTGAGAAGGTAGGCTTTCAAAAAATGACAAAACAAACATTCATCAAAGGTGCATTAATTTTAATAGTCGCTGGCATGATTAGTCGTCTTTTAGGTTTTGTAAACCGTATCGTATTGGCACGTCTTCTAGGTGATGAGGGCGTCGGCGTTTATATGTTAGCCTTACCGGCTCTCTTTTTAATGATCACATTGTCACAAATTGGTATACCTATTGCTGTATCCAAGTTAGTTGCTGAGGCAAGTATTCAAAAGGATACCCAACGTATTAAAAAGATTTTATTTATATCATTTTCCATCACCATATCTTTAAGTGTTATCTTGACTTTGGCATTCATTGCTCTAGCACCTATTGTGTCAAATCATTTATTATTGGACGAGCGTACGTATATACCGATGCTCATGATTAGTCCAATTATACCGATTGTCGCTATTTCTGCCGTCATCCGCGGATACTTTCAAGGTAAACAAAATATGAAGCCACAAGCAGCCGCACAAGTCATTGAACAAGTCGTACGGATCAGTTTAGTCTTTATATTTATTCAGATTATGCTGCCATTCGGTATTTCCTATGCAGCAGGCGGAGCCATGTTTGCTGTTGTGATTGGGGAATTAGCTTCACTTGGCTACATGTACTATTGTTTTAAAACAGATTGGCAAAGACCGGTATCCATATTCACAAAATTCTCGTTTCCACAGTTAAGGCAATCCGTATCAGATATTATGAAAATTGCTATACCAACGGCAGGGACACGATTAATCGGCTCTGTCACATATTTTTTAGAGCCAATCTTAGTCTCACAAAGTTTGTTTATCGCTGGATATACTGTGTCACAAAGTACCTCAGCCTATGGCCAATTAACGGGTTACGTTTTACCTTTATTATTACTGCCGACTTTTATTACACACTCATTATCAGTCGCTCTTATTCCTTCTGTGAGTGAGTTTAATGCATTAAATCATCAAGGCTCAGTTCATTATCGTATTAGACAAGCTTTGCGATTATCCTACGCTTCAGGTGGCTTAGTGACGATTGTGTTCATGCTATATGCACAACCACTCCTAAGCATCGTTTACGGCAATGTTGATGGGACAACCTTTTTGAGCTTTATGGCACCATTTTTCCTATTGCTTTATTTCCAAGGGCCATTACAAGCCGCCCTTCAGGCCTTAAACTATGCCAAGCAAGCCATGATCAATAGCTTAATTGGATCAGTTGTGAAGTTATCTGCCCTATGGCTATTGGCGACGAAGCCTTCATTTGGAATAAACGGAGTTGTCATTGCCATTATTGTTGGGGTCGTTGTTGTCACAACTTTACATTTTATAACCCTATATAAAACAATCGGATTTAAAATACCAGTTGGTCTACTGTTTAAAATGGTTGGTCTTCTGGCGGGTCTATATTACATTGGCTCAAAGCTTCAAGAAACTTGGGGAGCAAGCCCGAACATTATTTATTTAGCTTTGGCCATTATGATTCTATGCATCGCTTATTTTATCGGACTCGTCATTTTACGAATTGTATCTAAAGAAGAATGGCAACAATTGAGTAAAAGTCGTCGTTAGTTTTTAATATCGATAAACAATTGATGATCGTCATTCAATTGAGCAAGTGAAATTTGTTTAAAGTCATGTACACCTCGTGATTCAAACATTTTGATTAATTCTTCTTTCGTTAAATTGTATTTCTCCAATGTTCGTTGCTGGATTTCACCGTCAATAATCACTGGTTCGATAATAGACGGTGGGTGATCCTTTTTTTCAAAGACAGAAAGCTTGCCACTCGTCTCAAGAATGGCAAGCTCAATCTCTCTTAAATCAATAATCCCATTTTCCCTTAGCTGAACGAGTAAATCGTCCATATTATAACGCTGACGCTTCATTTCGCGTTCATTAATTTTTCCATTACGTATAATAACAGAAGGCCTTCCATCTAAGAATTCCCTAAATCTATTACTTTTAAGGGAAAGGAAGGCCGTAAATCGTTGAACAACTAATAAGACAAGCATGGGGGTTAATAATAAGAAAAATGAATCCTCAGTATTCTCAATTGAGAAAATGGCGATCTCAGCTAGCATGATAAAGACGACTAAATCCATAACACTTAATTCACCAATTTCCCGTTTGCCCATTAATCGAAATACAATAAAAATTGCGATATAAACACCAAGCGTACGAATAATTAAAAGCCATATATCTTCAAACATTTCGTCTCAACCTTTACATATATTCGCCCTTAATATGTCCACAAGAATCACGTTTATACAGCGAATCTTTTAAAGAAAATAACGGGTTAATACATAAATCGTTGAGATGATTAATGAAATCAAGACAATGAAGAGTCCAATTAGCATAAATTTAATAAAGCTAATTTTCTCTTGTTGCGTGCTCGCAATCCCTGCTACAACAACATTAGCTGAGGCACCAAGTAATGACCCATTTCCACCTAAACACGCCCCAAGTGCCAAGGACCACCATAAAGGGTCAATTGGACTCACACCAAATGTTTGAAACTCTTCAATCACCGGAATCATTGAGGCAACATAAGGGATATTATCAACAAATCCCGATAGAATACCTGCTGACCACAGAATAACTACAGACGACATTAGGGCATCTCCCTCAGTCCAATCAATAAAAGTATAAGCAATTCGATCGATAATTCCTGCCTTCTCTAAACCACCTACTAAGACAAATAAACCGATAAAGAAAAATAATGTCGTCCACTCTACTTTCTGAAACACAACTTCACTCGATTCATCCTTTTCAGATATGAGTAGCATTAATAAAGCAGATATAATGGCAATGGTCGTAAGCTCGACGTGTAAAAATCCATGAAAGGTAAAAGCAACAATAGTCAGTACTAGAATCGTAATGGATTGGTATAAAAGTGGTGATACACGTAGCGAATCAGTTGGTTTTAACGAACGTATAAAGGATTCATCAATTGTATCACCTGTTAATAGTACCCTTCTAAACATGAAATAAAGCAAAATCATTGTCACCCCGTGAATGATAACAACAACTGGTCCTAAATGTTGAATAAAATCCAGAAAATCAAAATAGGGTACAGCTTGTCCAATCATAATGTTCGGAGGGTCCCCAATCATCGTTGCTGTACCACCTATATTCGAACTGATAATAACGTTCACTAAATATGGAAACGATGAAAGTTTGAGTTGTTTAACCATATGTAGTAGGACTGGTACTAAAAGTAACACCGTTGTCACATTGTCTAATAAGGCTGATCCAATAGCCGTTAAAGCGCCAATCCAAAAAAATAATGCAACAGGCTTGCCACTTACTTTTTTAATCATCCAAAGGGCAATAAACTCAAATATACCTGTCCGTTGTGTTATCGAGATCATCACCATCATCGAAAATAACAGCGCAATCGTGCTCCAGTCGACGTATGATGATAATGCCTCGTCCCATGAAAAAACACCGAATAACACCATAAGAGCTGCACCCGTCGCTGCCACTAATGCGCGATTAATTCTGTCTAACAATAAAAAGACGTAACTAATGACGAAAATCGTGATAACTAATATGGCTTCCATTATTTTATCCCCTTTTGCAATTATCCCTTATGAAATAAATACGTCTTTTCTCTATGAAACATGCATATTTTATACTAAAGAATCCTCGCCAGGTTGGCGTTATGATATTAATAATAAGGAGGTTTAGCAAATGGGTGACAGAATGAAAGCGAGTCTTGTAGGAGTCGTTGCGATCATAGGTTTTATGCTGGTTTGCAGTTTAATCATCGCACTAATCGTAAACTTCTCGAGTATGTCTGATTCAGCTTTTAGGTGGACAAGTTTTATTACGAGTGTCTTAGTTTTAATGATTGGAGGCTTTATCGGTGGACGTAAAACAGAAGAAAAAGGTTGGATGACAGGGGTCATTGTTGGGGTTATCTATACCATTGGGATCGTTCTTTATCAGTTTCTAGCACAAAATACGTGGATGTATGATAGTCAATTACTCTACTTTTTAATTTTTATCATTGCAGCGACAGTCGGCAGCATGCTTGGCGTTAATACACGGAAGACATAAATGCATTAAAAGAGCCGAACCTTTGATTAAGTTCGGCTCTTTATGATTAATTTGATTGTACGACTTCGCGTACAGCAGAACGATCATATGTAAGTTTCGTTCCATCTTCCACTTCTAACACAAGCGTTCCTTCATCTAAAGCATGTACACTACCATGCAGGCCGCCAATTGTAATAATATGATCTCCTTTTTGTAAGTTCGATTGCATCTCCCTTACTTGTTTTTGACGCTTTTGTTGCGGTCGAATTAAGATCAACCAGAACAATAGGATAAATAAAATAATTGGTAATAAACTACCTAAAAGATCCACAAATCCCCCTCCTTTCTAGAAATTCTTAGCATTTGGTTTATTAAAACCATATTGATCAAAAAATTGATCTCGAAAATCACCTAAGCGATCTTCTTTTATGGCTTTTCTCACTTTCTCCATCAATTTTACCAAAAAGTACAGGTTATGATAAGTCGTAAGTCTAATTCCTAATGTTTCATTTGCTTTAATCAAGTGACGAATGTAAGCCTTTGTATAGTTGCGGCATGTGTAACAGTCACAATTTTCGTCTAAAGGTGTAAAATCTCTTGCGAATTTCGCATTACGAACGACAAGTCGACCATGGGATGTCATACATGTCCCATTGCGGGCAATTCGTGTCGGTAATACACAGTCAAACATGTCGACTCCACGTATCGCACCATCTACTAATGAATCCGGTGACCCAACGCCCATTAAATAGCGGGGCTTATCGGACGGTAGTAATGGTGTCGTAAACTCTAATACGTTATTCATTACATCTTTTGGTTCTCCTACAGACAATCCGCCAATGGCATAGCCTGGGAAATCCAATGAGACTAAATCACGAGCACTTTGTTTTCTTAAATCTTCATACTTACCACCTTGAACAATTCCAAATAAACCTTGCTTATCTTTATTTTGGTGTGCCTCTAAACAACGTTCCGCCCAACGGCTTGTTCGATTAACAGAGCTTTCCATATACTCGTGGGAGGCAGGATATGGTGGGCACTCATCAAAAGCCATCATAATATCTGAGCCTAGAGAATTTTGAATGCGCATCGCTTTTTCAGGTGATAAAAATAACTTTTCGCCACTTAAATGATTTCTAAAGTGAACGCCTTCTTCATGAATCTTACGTCGATCACTTAAACTAAATACCTGGAATCCACCAGAATCGGTTAAAATGGACCCATCCCAATTCATAAAGGAATGAAGACCACCAGCTTCTTCTACGATATCTTCACCCGGTCTAATCCAAAGGTGATAAGTGTTCGATAATATAATATTCGCCCCCATTTCCTTCAATTCCTCCGGGGCCATCGTTTTGACGGTTGCTAATGTTCCAACCGGCATAAAAACAGGTGTTTCAAACGAACCATGCGGCGTTGTCACTCTACCTAAGCGCGCACCTGTTTGTTTGCATGTCTTAATCAATTCATACGTTATTGCTGTCATGTTCGATTCACCTTTACTATAAAATTAACATGGCATCGCCAAAGCTAAAAAATCGATACTTCTCCACTACCGCTTCTTGATAAGCCTTCAAAATAAAATCCTTTGTTGAAAACGCACTCACAAGCATGATGAGCGTAGACTTCGGTAAATGAAAATTTGTAATCATCGCATCAATTGCTTTAAATTTATATGGGGGATAAATAAAAATATCGGTCCAGCCACTTTTTTCTTTAAATACCCCATTTTCATCACGTGCAATCGTTTCTAATGTTCGAACTGAGGTTGTTCCAACAGCCACGATTTTATGCCCATCAGATTTAACTTGATTGAGTAAATCAGCCGTCTCTTGATTCATTTGGTAAAACTCAGCATGCATATCGTGTTCTTCTATGTTATCTACTTGAACGGGGCGAAACGTTCCCAAACCCACATGTAGGGTGATATTAGCTATATGGACTCCTTTAGCTTTAATTTGCTCTAATAACTCCTCTGTAAAGTGAAGGCCTGCTGTCGGTGCTGCCGCTGATCCAGCTTCCTCTGCGTAAACAGTTTGATACCGGTCACGATCATCAAGCTGTTCTTTAATATAAGGTGGTAACGGCATTTCACCAAGCTGATCAAGTACTTCTAAAAAGATCCCATCATATTCAAAACGAATTTCACGACCGCCATGTTCTTTGATACCAATACACACTGCTTTTAATCGTCCATCACCAAATGATAACCGGGTACCTATTTTTACTTTTTTCGCTGGCTTAACGAGGACTTCCCAGTCGTCACCCTCTTGCTGAGTTAGCAGTAACACTTCAACCTTGCCACCCGTGTCTTCCTTTTGTCCAAAAAGCCGAGCAGGAAGTACCTTCGTATTGTTTAATACTAAGCAATCCCCAGGCTGTAAATAGTCGATTATATGATAGAAATATTTGTGGTCGATCTTTTGATTTTCTCGGTTTAATACCATCAATCGTGAGTCAGATCGATTCGCTAATGGCGTTTGAGCAATCTGTTCTTCAGGTAAATCAAAATCAAAATCATTTACATTCATGACGTATTCACTTCCCTTTATCTAAACCTACCGATAATAAAAAAGATTAAGCTAAGTATTATACTGATGACGATCGAGGTCACAATTGGGAAATAAATGGTTGTATTACCCTTTTTAAAGGTTATATCACCTGGTAACTTCCCAATAAAATTCCAAGCTAAGCCAATGATAATTAAAACAACACCTGTAAAAATAATGATCTTTCCAAACCCAGGCAAGGTCATTCTACCTCCCTATCAAAATGTTCGTAAGCCTTGAAGGTTGCGACTCGACCTCTAGGTGTTCGTTGAATAAAGCCTTGTTGTAATAAAAACGGTTCGTAAACATCTTCAATCGTTTGTGATTCTTCACCAATTGTAGCTGATATCGTGTCTAAACCGACAGGCCCACCTTGAAATTGATCGATAATGCCTAACAAATACTTATGGTCAATATGATCTAACCCTGCTACATCAACTTGAAGCATGGATAACGCTTTTTGTGTCGTTTCAAATGTAATACTTTTTTCTTGCTTAACCTGAGCAATATCACGCACGCGTTTTAACAAGCGGTTAGCGATACGTGGCGTCCCACGTGAACGTGATGCAATCTCATCTGCTGCCTCTTCATCAATGTCCACTTCAAAAATATCTGCCGTCCTATTTATAATCATGCTCAATTCTTCAACGTTATAAAACTCCAATCGACTAAGTACCCCGAACCGATCACGTAAAGGCGCTGATAATAAGCCAGCTCGTGTTGTTGCGCCAACTAGAGTAAATGGCGGAAGCTCTAATCGAACGGATCGTGCACTAGAGCCCTGACCAATGACAATGTCTAAAACAAAGTCCTCCATCGCTGGATAAAGAATTTCCTCAACGGAACGAGGTAAACGATGAATTTCATCGATAAATAAAACATCGCCAGCTTCTAACGATGATAAGATGGCGGCTAAATCACCGGCACGTTCAATCGCTGGACCTGATGTTGTACGAAATTGCACACCCATTTCATTTGCAATAATCGATGCTAATGTTGTTTTCCCTAAGCCAGGTGGGCCATACAATAATACATGATCAAGTGATTCTTCACGCATTCGGGCCGCTTCAATAAAAATACCTAAATTTTCTTTCGTTTTCGATTGTCCAATATATTGAGACAAAGTCGATGGTCTTAAGCTTTGTTCGACTTCATGGTCTTCATACTGAAGTTCACCTGATACCATACGGTCGTCCATCTTCTCTCACCCACTTTTATCGCATTAATAATTGTAGACCTTTTTTTATGACATCATCCGTTGACTTTGCTTCTAATGCTTTTAATTGATTAGAAATGCCGTTGATTTCCCTTGCAGAATAACCTAAAGATTTTAAGGCTTCAACCGCTTCATCATAATAAATGTGATGACTAGTAGCTTGTGTAACTGATTCAGTTAACGTTTGACTGGATTGAGCATTCATCCATTCCGTTACTTTTCCTTTTAAATCTAAAACCATTTGCCTAGCTGTTTTCTTACCCACTCCTGGGAATTTCGTTAAATAAGCGTCATCTTCCCGGTCTATAGCCATCGCAAAGTCATGTGCTGATGTTTGGCCAACGATACTTAGCGCATTTTTCGGACCAATTCCCGATACATTTAATAACTTTTTAAATAATTCCTTCTCTTCTTCCTCTTTAAAACCATACATCATTTGTGTATCTTCTCGAACATAAAAATATGTATAAACTTTCACACGCTCGTTAATTTTATCTTGAAAACGATATGGGTTAGGACTAAAAATCTCATACCCAATGCCTGATACATCGATGACGATATGGTCCTCTTTAATCGTCATTAATTCCCCATCTATATATGCGTACATGTGATTCCTCCTATACCTATGAACAAACGTTCTATTACTATTGTAACATGTTTAGGACTAAATCACCTTATCAATGTGAAAACCCTCCCCTAAATGGAGAGGGAAG
Source organism: Tenuibacillus multivorans (assembly GCF_900103915.1). Taxonomy (GTDB): domain Bacteria; phylum Bacillota; class Bacilli; order Bacillales; family Alkalibacillaceae; genus Tenuibacillus; species Tenuibacillus multivorans. The sequence goes on from NZ_FNIG01000003.1 coordinate 196,798, forward strand.
GTCTACTGCATATTATGATGAACTTCTTGAACATCATCTAAATCATCTAGCATATCTATCAGATTATCCATATCATCTGATTGATCATCCGAAATCGATGTATACGTATCAGGGAACATCGATAACTCGGCTACCTCAAGTTGATAAGATTCTTGGAGTGTGTTTTTAACATCCTCAAAATCCTCAACTGCTGTATAAATTTCGTATACTTCGTCATTCGCTTCGACTTCTTCGCATCCCGCTTCTATGGCTTCTAGCATAAATGTATCTTCATCAACTTCAATATCATCACGCTTAATCACGATATAACCTTTTCTATGGAACATGAAGGATACACAGCCGTTTTCACCGAGGTTACCATTATTTTTGGAAAACGCGTGACGCACTTCAGATGCAGTTCTGTTTTTGTTATCGGTTAAGGTTTCAACCATGACCGCGATGCCACCAGGTCCATAACCTTCATACACGATCTCTTCATAGTTTTCCCCATCTAAATTTCCGGTTGCTTTATTGATTGCACGATCAATATTATCATTTGGCATATTGTTTGCCTTTGCCTTATCGATTGCTAAACGTAATGCACTATTCGTTTCTAAATCGTCACCACCCTGTTTAGCTGCAACGTAAATCTCCTTGGCTAATTTCATAAAAATCTTTCCACGCTTTGCGTCTTTTGCGTTCTTTTTATGTTTAATATTATGCCATTTTGAATGCCCTGCCATGCTGTCTCCTCCCTCTTTCTGATTAAACTAAATCATATACCCGATAAACTTTACCATTATCAATTTGTTCTGGTTGCGTGATTAATTTCATCAAGATGTCTGCCACTTCTTTTGGACTTCTTAACTGACCTTCTTCTTTGTATTGTTTAAATTGTTCAACATTTTTAAATGATTCCTCATCTGTACTTCGGATTTCCTTCTGCATATCTGTATCCATAATCCCCGGGCTGAACGCGATATAAAGATCATTTGAATTCAATTCTTCCGCTTCGATTGCAGCTGTTTCCGTAAACATATTAACAGCAGATTTTGTTGAACAATAAGCATTCCATCCATATATGCCACGCTCACCTGCGCCAGAAGAAATATTCGTTACAAACAACCGGTTAGCGGTAATATGTTTTTTCATTGTATTAACAATCAACATAAGTGCAGTAAGGTTTACGGATACATGCTTAACAATATCATGGTTTTCTAGCGTGCCGACTGGACCTATTGGCGATACCATTCCAGCATTATTGACGATTAGTAATTCGTCCATTGATTCATCGTGTAACTTTCTAATGATTTCATGTAGAGTGTCATTTAGCTTTTCTAAATCACTTAAGTCACATGAATAATGATAATAAGATTTGCGATTTTCATTTGCTAAATTTTTCATTTCATTGGTTTTTCTTTTTCTAGAAATGGTCATGAGGTTATAGTCTTGTTTCAATAAATTTTTGGCTACTTCTTCACCGAGCCCGCGAGATGCACCTGTCACAATAGCAAATTTCATATTTTCTTCCCCCAATTTCTTATGTAACTGAAAAGGAGTTCAACTCCTTTTCAGAATTAATCCTTTTTACGATTTTCAATTCGATTATGAAATTCCATATCGACATAGACCGTAATATCTGTTCTATCAGTTATATTTTGAACGACTTCTTCAACTTTTTCAACGACTTCATCACGATCAGCACGACTTGCTAAGTTTATCGCTACGTAAATTTGATCCTGTTGAACAGATACGCCAGCTTCTCTAATTTCGCGCATGTTACGCAATTCATAATAAATTTGACGGTTTAGTTCATTTTCTCTCCGAAATTCTTCTGTTCGAATATTATCACGATTATCTGTATTACCTAATGATTCTTCAGTTTCACGTTGTTCATAATATTCATACGGATTTGGATAAGCATTGTAACGAATACGCTCCTCATCCGTTGTTTGTTGTTCCTGGTTCCACTGAATTTCAGTAGTTTGTTCACCGTCACTTATACTTTCTTTTTGTCGATCTGGATTGACGAAAGTACATGCGCTAAGGAATATTATACTAAAAAACAAGATTATTTTCTTAAACATGAAAACACCTCCGTTTTCATTAGTTTGAAATAAGAGGTGTTTCTACATTCATTTATTCTAGTGTGAAATGATGGAAATCCGGTGGTGATGTGGGTAACGCTCGCTTATGAGCCGTTCGCTGATGCATGTTAATTATTGTTTGTTCATCTTTTTCATCAACTTGTTCCCCATTCAAAAATGCATCGATCGTATCGTAAGAAATCCCCATTTCACTTTCGTCTGTCTGTCCTTCCCAAAGACCTGCACTCGGGGCTTTTGTAATGATCTGTTCAGGAACACCTAGCTCTCGAGCTATTTGACGGACCTCTGTTTTAGTGTAATGTAAAAGTGGTACCAAATCGACGCCACCATCACCGTATTTTGTAAAGTATCCAATATACCATTCCACAGCATTATCTGTTCCGACCACTAAGTAGTTGTAATTGGCTGCAATCGTATAAAGAGTACTCATACGTAGCCGGGCACGAAGATTTGCATCAGCCATTCTTTCTTTTTCTTCGTTCCACTCATTTTTATCCTTTAGCTGAGTTTTTATGCCATTAAATAAAAGATCATGCTGGTCGGTTAAATCAACTGTAACAGAATCAATTCCAGAACTTTCAGCGACTAATTGAGCATCATCCTCATCTTGACCATGGCTTTTACAGGGCATTATAATACCTAATGAATGATCAGGCATCGCCTGTTTAATTAAATACGCAACAACTGATGAATCAATGCCGCCACTTAAACCGACAAGTAGACCATTAACTTTCGCTTCTTTAACTTGCTGTTGTAACCATTGTACTAATTGTTCGATGTGATTCTTCATGTTTTATATCCCCTTCGACTTATTCACTACTGAATATTTTAACACAAACTAACAATGGTGCTCAAAATTAGTAGTAATAGCCTCCGCATCCACAAGGATTATATCCAGGATAGACGTAATTTGGATATGAGTAGTTCCAATATGTGTTATTTGGGTATGGATAATTGAAATAAGAATCATTCGAATACGAATAATTTGGATAGGCAGCATTCATTAAAGAATAAGCGTTAGGATAAGCATAATCAGGGTACATATGGCGATAATCATAATATACAGGTGTCATGGTTTGCACAGGATAATTGTAGTCATAATCGTAATCAAAAGGTTCATAAGGCTGCTCTTGGTAACCACTATCATAATCATGATCATGATCAGGTAAGAATTGTTGAATAAATTCATCCTCCTGATCCTCATCAATGGACGAAATCATTTTATCACTCATCACATATTCATCTTCATTAATTCTAGGTAATACTCGTGGTTGGTACGGATCGTGTGGAAGTTGAAAGTTCTTTTGATCACTTGATAATGCTTCATTCTCATTTTTACTTTGATCAACAACCTCACGATTAATTTCAGCATTGTCATCTTGAGTTTCTCTCTCAGGTGTCACTTCTTCAACCTTATCCTCATTTTTTGTTTGATGTTTTTCAAATTCCATCGGCACTTTTAATTTCATTTTTGGTAACAATTGATCAACACTTGACAATTGTCGATTCATATTCTGTAGCTCATCAGCTGATAAGCCGTATTTCTTAGCCACAGAATCAACTGTTTCACCTTTTTGCACAACATGTATTCTCATGGTGACAAATCTCCTTTCAGATAATATTCCCAATATCACATTATGCAAAAGTTCATAAAAGTTGAGCGTTTGCCTATATTGAAATTCACATTACTTATCATCATCATTGTATTCAAGGAGATTGACAGTCTAAAGCCTTACGAAGTACATCTAATGTTGAAAGTCGAACTGCTTTTGCTTTACCGTTTTTGATTAACCATCGTGATACCAACTCTTGTTAAAGTTCCGTTACACTCATTTTCTGTTTAGTATTAATCGTAATTCCCATCCTGATACCTCAGACCGTTAAGTCATTCTCGGCTTTTATATTAAAAGCATGTTTTAATAATTCTTGTAAAGTTGCAGCTAAGAGTGATACTAATAATGCCGCAAACGCAATAATGATACCGATTAGGGCAATCCCAGGATGAAGAGCACTTTGAGTCATCAAAACAATCATTCCTAAAATATATATCCCAATAATAACAAAAGCACTCCATTTAATACGTCTTAACGCTTCAACTGCTAATGTTGAAAATGCATTACTTTGATCAATATAACTCAAAAGCTTGAAGGCTTGATACAATGCAAAATAAAACGGAATTACCGTAGCGTATATTCCAATTAGGGTAGGATATTTTAAATAAGCAAACTCTGGAAAATTCTCTGCTGCTCTAATCGCTTGAGATGGTAGCCAAAAAATACAAAGCGTTAGAACAGCCATCCCGATTATAAAAATAGACGCAATTAAAAAAGTTACCGTTCCTTTTTTCATATATATGATCACCTCACGTTTTATTATACAATTTATTTATCGTATTACAATAAAAATTTACTAATTTTTAATAATAAAATAAAAAGATGACTATTTTTGTGTTGTTTCGCTCGTCACATATTCAAAAAAAGAGCATCTCTGTTATAAGTACAGAAATGCTCTAACCATATTATTCGATAAACTCAAATTCAAAATCTAATAAACGAATCGTATCACCGTCTTCTGCTCCTCGTTTCCTCAATGCATCATCAACACCCAAATGACGCATTTGTCGAGCAAATCGCCGAACGGATTCATCACGATTAAAATCAGTCATTTTAAAGATTCGTTCAATCGTTTTACCTGAAACGACATAAGCACCATCAGGATCTCTCGTAATTGCGATATCATCGTCTTCTTTTTCAAATTTATAGACGACTCGTTCTTCGGTTTGTGCTTCTTCCTCGGTTTCAAATTGATGCTTAGGAATTTGCTCTAACATATCAGCAATAGCGTACAATAATTCACGTACACCTTTTTTTGTAATGGTCGAGAGCGGAAATATTTGATACTCATCATCGATCTTTTCTTTAAACGTTTTAAGATTAGCCTCAGAATCGGGCATATCCATTTTATTTGCAACGATGATTTGCGGACGCTCAAGTAGCTTTTCATCGTACTGTTCTAATTCTTTATTAATCGTAACAAAATCCTCATAAGGATCTCGCCCTTCAAGGCCTGACATATCAATGATGTGTACAATGACACGTGTTCGTTCGATATGCTTCAAAAATTGGTGACCTAAGCCGACACCGGAATGAGCACCTTCAATCAGTCCCGGTAAATCTGCCATCACAAAACTTCGCTCATCCTCAGTGCGGACCATACCAAGATTAGGGTTAAGTGTCGTAAAATGATAATCAGCTACTTTAGGCTTTGCACCACTGACTACTGATAATAATGTTGATTTACCGACACTAGGAAATCCAACTAAACCAACGTCGGCTAATACTTTTAATTCTATTTTGACATTCAACTCTTCGCCAGGTGCTCCATTTTCAGCTAACTCTGGTGCGCGGTTTCGTGCATTAGCAAAGCGGATATTACCTCGACCACCACGACCACCTTGGGCAATAATGGCTTGTTGCTTATGCTTCGTTAAATCCGCAATTAAATCATCAGTCTCGGCATTTCGAATCGTTGTCCCGGGTGGTACAGGTACGACTAATGGGGTAGCGTTTTTACCATGCATCCCCTTACTCATGCCATTTTCACCACGAGGTGCCTTAAAATGCTTTTGATAACGGAAATCCATTAAGGTGTTGAGACCTTCATCGACTTCAAAAATGACATCACCACCATGGCCGCCGTCACCACCAGCTGGGCCACCCATTGGTTCATATTTTTCACGACGAAAGGCAACTAAACCATTCCCACCGTCACCTGCTTTTACAAAGACCTCTACCTGATCGATAAACATCATACTCACCTACTTATATGAAAATACAAATAATACCTCATTTTCTTTATGTTCAACCATTAAATTAGCTTGTTTATCCATTTTGACTTTTTTTAATTCCTCATGACCTATTACACGGTACTTAATATGCCATTGATGGTCATATTTTATTTCGATTCGGATATGTAAACCTTCTAAAGAACCAAGCTCGTGCCTAAGGGTATTGATTAGAGCTTCTGCGTCCGTTACAAGCTCTTGATCATACGGTTCTACGGATTGTTTATCCTCATCTAGCTCGAATTCTAGAGTAACTTCTTTATGTTCTAATTTAAATTTAATTAACCAATAAACAAATTGTGGTGCATCAATTGTCTGTAAAGTGCGTTCTTCACTTAATTTGGCGATAAGATGATTCAGTTTATCCATCGATACGTCATATTGTTTCATACTGGCATAACCGTGAACAAGTTGTAAATCATTCATTAAATCATGTCGATATAGTCGAATTAATTGTAAAACTTCATGAACATCTAATTTCATTCTCCCACCCCGCCTTATGCTCTATCCTATCATAAAACGAAAAACAAAAGAAAAGCTTGCCGAATACGACAAGCCATATTTTACCACCCATTATGAGCATAATAAAAGCTGACTCGTTAAGGAGTCAGCTTTCGTTCACATTTACGCTTCTAGAGCTTCTGGGTATACACTCACTTTTTTACGGTCACGACCGTAACGTTCAAAACGTACAACACCGTCAACTTTAGAGAATAATGTGTCATCTCCACCACGGCCTACGTTTTCACCTGGGTAGATTTTCGTACCGCGTTGACGGTAAAGAATAGATCCACCTGTTACGAATTGACCGTCCGCACGTTTAGCACCTAAACGTTTCGCTTCTGAGTCACGTCCGTTTTTTGTACTACCTTGACCTTTTTTCTGAGAAAAGAATTGTAAATCTAGACGTAGCATCGACATGCACCTCCTTAATTTTCAATGATGGTTATATATTGATGATAATCTCTTTCAATCGTTTGGAATGTAACCAGCATTCCTTGTAAAAGCGTTTGGGCTTTGTCATAAGCTTTATCAGACATGCCTTCAGGTAAGAGCATCTTTAGGTATCCACCTTGGGCTCCTTGCTCAATCTCTGGATCGATCTGACAAAGTTTCATAATTGAATTAACAGTACCAAATGATACAGCTGATACTGCCGAACAGACTAAATCATGACCATGTGGACCACTATTAGCGTGCCCAGACAGCTCAAATCCTTGTATCTGATCATTTTTTCGAAATACTCTCAACTCAATCATAGTTAATGACCCTTACGCATTAATTTTTTCAATCGTTACTTTTGTGTAAGGCTGACGATGCCCTTGTTTACGTTTATAGTTTTTCTTTGGCTTGTATTTGAAAACAGTGATTTTACGACCTTTACCCTGTTTTTCAACTTTACCTGTAACAGTTGCGCCATCAACTAATGGTGAGCCAACTTTTACAGAGTCACCACCAACAAAAAGGACGTTGTCAAACGTTACTTCTTCACCAGCGTCAGCATCTAGCTTTTCGATGAAGATAGATTGACCTTCTTCTACTTTAATTTGTTTTCCACCAGTTTCAATAATTGCGTACATTCTTCTGCACCTCCTCTTAGACTAAGACTCGCCATCGAGGTACTTATCTACATAAGTTTATAACCTCTTCTGAGCGGTTGTAGCAACGGGTGCTACATTTAAGCATAACAAAATAAATAATACCACGACTGCAAAAAGATTGTCAACCACTGTTTAGATTCGTTGAAACCGCTGAAGTCGCTACCTTATCTATTTTAAATAGCACGTCTAGCCATGTAAAGGGATAATTTAAATTATTCTTCTATGCTTCATTAGCCTGAACACGCTCTACGGTTAATGCTGGCTCATTTCGTGTAAATAATGCTTGTAAACAATCGTCTTCAGAAATAGGATTAGTGCGTTGATCTAAGTAGACATAATGATAGCAATCTTTTTTAAAATGCTTTACCAGTTCACTTAATGGTGTCCTAGATGAAGCTTTTAAAAATTTAACGTTGGAACGATCAACATTTGTTATAAAATATCTAGCTAATAAATGTTTCAACAATAAAATGTGCTTATTTTGCCAAAGCATCCAATTATCTAACAATAGAAATAAGGATAAGAAAGTTAAATGAATACTTGTCCAATTCATGACATACATCAAAACATTCGCAATACCAATGAAAGCAATTGAATATAATGCCATCCATATAATGGATTGATGAAAGGCAATAATTCTAGTCAAAAAAATAAAAACCAGTCTCCCCCCATCAAGGGGAAGGATTGGTATTAAATTAAACAATAATATAATGGTATTAATCATGAACAGTTGATCCAGGAAAACATGCTGAACATTGATGAAGTTTAACAAGCCAAGTAATGCATAGATCCATATATGTTGAGCAGGTCCAGCAATCGTAACGATTAGTTCTTCCTTACTTGACCGGTTGTAGTAATCTTCTGTTTCCATCACACCTCCAAACGGCCAAATGAGTAATCGTGTGATGTTCCATTTATAGTATTTAGCTGCTAGATAATGCCCTAATTCGTGGATCGTTATAATAACAAAAAAACATATTAATTCGACAAACATCCCTAAAAAATAACTGGCCAATAGAAATAGTAATAATAATGGATGAAATTGAATTAGGCTATTGCTCCTCATAGCTTTCCCCTAAAATAAACTGAACAGGATCTATATATTGACTGTCTTCTTGAACCGCAAAATACATGTTAGTAAATCCGACTGCCTCATCAGGTTCAACAGTACCTATTTTCTGCCCCGGTGATACAAATTGATAATGAAAGACGTCAATGGTATTTAAATGACCATAAATCGACTTTGTTCCATCCTCGTGTTGGACAATAACTGTTTGACCCGTTTCTGGCTTCTTCCCGGCAAACATGACGCTTCCACGTGCCATTGGCGTGACATCCTGAGACTCCGTAACTTCGATATAAACACCCTTATCATAATTTTCAAGGTTCTCCATTTGCACTCCACTAACAGGAATGGAGTTAACAGGCGAACTGGTTACAACTCGTTCTTCATCTCGGCCAAATAACAATAACGGTGTTGCAAAGTTATCATCATACCATGCTTGTACAGTTGCGAATGGTAAATCCTCTGTCAATGTTTGATGAACATATGGTTTAACAGCATTTAGAATCGGGATTTGCGTTTGGTATATGAATAAAGTGAAAAATAAGATCAACGTCGAAATTAAAAACTTAGTTAAATAAGAAGAAGACCTCCTTGATCGAGCTTCATCGAAATCAACCTTCGGAAATGACGTATACCCATGCCTTTCTTCATCATCTAATAGTGAATTGTGTGATGGATTATTTTTAAAATTAATGTTCCTATTCATTTTACGTTTTGCAATATTACTCCTGATTTCATTTAATTTACGACTCATACTTCACCATTCCCTTTTTAATTTGTACTAGCTTATTCATCAATAAATAAAAGTATGATTGTTTCTACAATTTTTAATAGTTAACACAATCATAAGCTAGTTTTTAGTAAAGTATGATGTCTCGTTATTCGATATAATATTGCCGTTAAAGGTTAAGGCAATCTTCGCCCAGGGGCTTAATCCATAAAAAACGTACCGCTTAATGCGATACGTCCCTTATTTCATTCCGAGTAATTTTTTCACTTTCGTCATAAAGCCTTGATCATTATCAAAAGACATCAGTGGCACTGATTCGCCTAAAATTCGTCTTGCAATATTACGATAGCTTATCGAAGCCTTCGTGTCTGGCTGAAAAGCTACAGGTTCACCATGATGTGAAGCACGAATGACATCCTCATCATCTAAGATAATACCCAATAGTTCAATCGATAATGTTGACACAATGTCATCAACACTTAGCATGTCACCACTGTCCATCATATGCTTGCGAATACGGTTAATAATCAAATAAGGGGATGTCTCTAACCCTTCTTGTTCTAGCAAACCGATAATCCGGTCAGCATCACGCACACTTGATTTTTCAGGTGTTGTGATGGCCACTGCTTTATCTGCGCCAGCCACGGCATTTTTATAACCTTGTTCAATCCCTGCAGGACAGTCAATTAAAATATAGTCATAATCAGGCTTTAATTCTTCTATTAACTCTTTGATCCCATCAGGTGTTACTTCATTTTTATCACTGGTTTGAGCAGCAGGTAATAAATGTAGGCAATCAAAGCGCTTATCTTTCACTAATGCAGATTGTAATTTACAACGCCCTTCAAGTACATCAATTAAATTAAAAATAATCCGATTTTCTAAGCCAAGAATCACATCAAGATTTCGTAAGCCTATATCCATATCGATTAAGCACACTTTTTGATCGAGTAATGCTAAAGCGGTCCCTATATTAGCTGTAGTTGTTGTTTTACCAACCCCACCTTTTCCAGACGTGATTACGATTGATTCACCCATTTTACAATCCCCTTTCAAATACATCCAGTAAATTAGGACGGATTTTTTGTAAATGCTGTAGCTGATCTAACTCGATTTGTTCAGTTTCTGAATTCACATAAGCGAACTCTCTTGGCGACCCTTCTACATCATAATCTGGAGCTCGGCTGATCTTGTTTGCAATCCTTATTTGACTAGGGTGCATATATGAAGCTGCCACGACACAACTTTCATCCCCATTAAAACCAGCGTGGGCTATTCCTCTAAGCTTTCCCATCACAAATATATTTCCTGTTGCCAAAACTGTCCCACCTGGATTGACATCACCGATGACAAGTGCATCACCTTTAACCTCATGAACTTGTCCTGAACGAATAGTTTTGATCACTGATTTGACAGTTGTATTGTCATATAGCTCATATGATTCTTCTCGAGTCAAAACATATGAATCTATTTTTTTTATCGACATGTCACTATATTGATCAATTAACTGTGCAATATCTTTTCGTTGATCATCAGTTAAATAGCGATATTGACTATGTACTGTTATCTCGGTTTTTCCTGATGACTCACTCGTTTTGACTTTATCCTCTAGTTCCTGAAGCAATATTTCAAATGAACATTGATCATCTAAATAAACTACAATACCTTTGTTCGTACCCTTCATCGTTATATAGTGTTTCATTTCTGACATATAGGTACACCCCGATTTTGTTCTACCAAATACAGATTACTTGATTTGCTGGTCTTGTTCCTGCCATTTGACTAAACGTTTTGCAAAAAAAGGATAAATCACTAATAAGAATAATATGTTACTTAACACAGTAGGAATTAACCGTAATCGTATAAATTCAGTCACTGCTAAGTCAATTTGTCCTACCATCAAATATAAAGCATATAAAATAAGTTCGGCTACTATAATACTTATTGTAGCCAATAATAATGTCACTGCAAAGTTTTGTTGTAAAACCTTTATTAAGAGATGAATAAGATACAAGACAATGCCATAGGCTAACATATAGATACCTAGTAAGTCAGTATATACTAATTCAAATAGGAAACCAAAGATGACGCCGTTCACAATTCCATGGTAGGTATGTTCTTGATCATAGAAAAGTAGAACTAATAACGAAAATACTAATATCCAGTGAGGAATATAATATAAGTCCGATGCCATAATCGTTTCAGGTAAAAAACCTACAGCAACACTTTCTAACACGAGTAATATAAATGAAATAAGCGGTAAATAGAGGGATCTCACTAAGATTCCTCCTCTAATTGATCTTGGTCGTCAAGAACGGGTGAATAAATATCTCGATTAATGACCATGACATGATTAATATTTAACAAATCAGCTGCCGGTTTAACATGGGCAATTTTAGTTAACCCATATTGATCTAACTCTACAGAAGACACTTCCCCGATTAATAGTCCTCTAGGGAAGACCCCTCCCATACCAGAGCTTATAATGGTTTGTCCTTCTTCTAAATCACCACTATCTGTCAATTCTCTAAATAGCAACGTCTCAGATTCTTCGTCATATCCCTCAATTAATCCAAAAATATCTTCATGACCATCCACAACGACTGAAATACGATTATCAACATCAAATCCAGTTAATAATTGAACAGTTGATGTTAACTGAGAAGCCCCGATCACTTTTCCAATCATACCCTCAGCAGTCGAGACTGCCATATTCGGTTCAATTCCATGCTGTCGTCCTTTATTGATTTTAACTTGATTGAACCATTGCTCGGGGCTTCGTGAGATAACAGTTGCCTTAATTGGTGAATAATCACTAATGGCCTTATCCATTTCGGTAATTGTTCGTAGCTCTTCATTTTCCTTTTCCAACTCATTTACTTGAAAAGCCAATGATTTATAATCCTGTAATTGTTCCTTTAAAACTTCATTTTGTGAATAAACATCACGAATGTCTTGTATATTATCTGTCAGATCAATAATAAAATTAACTGGTTGATAAACGATATTTTGAAATAGACCAACCGTATCTTGAATAAATTGTACTGCAATATTAGACTGCTCGTCTGCTCTTAATGAGTATCCGATTATGGCTACAAGTAATATTATAGTTGTAAAAAAGACGATTAGCTTTCTCTTTCTTAAAAACGAAGGCATAAAATTAGCACCTACTCTTAGTTCAATATATTTCGACGTGCAATGTTAGGAGAATTTTTGAAGTGTTCTATATGATCTAATGCTTTTCCTGTACCGATTGCCACGCAATCTAAAGGGTGTTCAGATACGAACACAGGTATTTTAGTTTGCTCTTTAATCAATTCATCTAGATAACGTAACATGGCTCCTCCACCTGTTAAAACAATTCCGCGGTCCATGATGTCCGCAGAAAGCTCTGGAGGAGTAGCCTCTAACGTTTCCATTATCTTACCAATCATCGATTGAATCGTATCTGAAATCGCATCGACTACTTCATCACTTGTAATTTCAACAGTTTTAGGTAAACCAAATACAGTATCTCGTCCACGAATTTCCATACTTTCTTTGTCATCTGTTTTCTTCGCTGCACCTAACTGCATTTTAATATCCTCAGCTGTTGACTCCCCAATGACTAACCCCTTATGCTTTTTAACATAATACATGATTTCTTCATCTAATTTATCCCCAGCAATTCTTAGGGATTGACTTGTTACGATTCCACCAAGCGAAACAATAGCTACTTCTGTTGTCCCTCCACCAATATCAACGACCATATTACCTTGCGGTTCCCAAACGGATAACCCAGCACCAATAGCCGCGGCAAACGGTTCGGAAATAGGGAATACATGCTTTGAGCCTGCTTGTTTTGTCGCATCAATCACAGCTCTTTCCTCAACCATTGTAATACCTGATGGGACACAAACCATCACATTCGGTTTGCCAAACCATGTTTTACGTTGGATTTTTCCAATATAATATTTCATCATGGCAGAAGTCGTATCATAATCAGCAATAACACCATCCTTCATCGGACGTATAATCGAAAGTGATTCCGGTGTTTTACCAATCATTTTTTTGGCCTCAATGCCAACTGCCGTAATTTCTCCAGTATGATTATTGACAGCTACGACTGATGGTTCACGTAACACAATGCCTTTTCCTTTAACAAATACTAACGTATTCGCAGTTCCTAAATCAATTCCAAAATCCTTGTTAAATAATGATGCACCCATTACAATCTCCTCTCTTTGCTGTCTGTCATTCGTATACTAAAAAATATGTAATGGCATCATGAAACATGAATAAGCGCCACAACTTTGTCCAAAAAATGACTTATGGCGCTTCAAAGTTATTCTTATTTCATTATACGAAAAAAAGAGAAAAATAGATAGAGTTTATAGAAGCAAAAATATGAGATATTGTAACTATTTTCACTACAAATACCCTTTCTCTTTTAGGGATGTAAATTTATGATCACCTATCACTAAGTGATCTAATAATTCAATTCCTAAAACTTTACCTGATTCAAATAGACGTTTCGTGACATGAATATCTTCATTGGATGGGGCCGTATCGCCGCTAGGGTGGTTATGGGCACAAATAACAGAAGCAGCAGAGCGTTTGATAGCTTCTTTAAAAATTTCGCGAGGATGGACGATCGAGGAATTCAAACCACCAATAAAAATCGTTTGCCGATGAATCACTTGATTTTTCGTATTGAGATATAAAGCAACAAAATGCTCTTGTTTTAAATCCTTCATTTCTTCCATTAAAAAATGAGCACCATCTTCTGGGCTACGAATTGTATAACGATCCCCTACACGAAAGCTATGTAGCCGCTTACCTAGCTCAATTGCAGCCATTAGCGTCACAGCCTTCGCTTCACCAATCCCTTTAATAGATGTCATCTCTGAAATAGTAGAATCTTTTAACAGCGATAAACCTTCAAAGTGAACTAAAATACGTGTGGCCAGTGATAAAGCAGAATTTCCTTTCGTACCACTCCCAATTAAAATGGCGATTAACTCCTGATTTGATAAGGCTTGAGGCCCCGCTTGCATTAAGCGTTCTCTAGGACGATCATCTTTCGGAACATCCTTAATGAAAATCATTTCTGAATCCAATTAAATAACCCCTTTCATTATTTTGTAGTCACATTTAATTTTATCCATTTAAATTGTTTGACACAAAACACAAAAAACACGATTTTCCACTAGGGAAAACCGTGATTTCGGGTCAATTTTATATTATTTAGGTTTGATTTCAACGAGATAATTAAATTAGGCTATATTTGAAAAAAATAATTGAAGGTTTAATAAGGTTGTATGTGTATAAAAGTTCTGTAGTTGACTATCTAATCCGCCTTGTATATCAGCCAATAGCTCATGAGCTTGAATTAATTTTTGATTGTTACGATATGCTTCTGGTCGTTCATCAATCCAGGCTAAACTATCGGCAACCCAGTTATCGATAGAATCCGAATTTTGATAGGCCTCAATTAAATCCAACCCTTGTTCTAACCACGCTTGTTCCTCTTCACTTACTTGTGCCTCCACAGGATTAAAGCTCCAAGATTTATATAAAAAATCCTCCATATAAATTAAATCTTTAGACTCTAGCCATTCAGTAATTTGATTCTTCTCAGATTCTGAATAAATTAAGTGACTAATAATGAAAAATTGACCATTATTTTCTTGTACCACTGCGGGAATAGCATGAGGTGATAAGAGTGTTTGAATGAACTCACGAGCATTTTCTGCTGATGAAAAAACTCCAAACTGTATCACATCATGCGTCTTACCTGGAATATTAAAGGCTAACGGATTCTCCGTACTTTGTTCACCATCGTTACCTTCCTCTTCTGCCTGATTTTCTTCATCATCTACACTTGCTACGGGAATAGCTGATGGAGTCAGATCTGAAAAAAAGTATATTAATCCTGCACCAAAAACAACACCTAAAATCACAGCGAATACAACAGGCTTAACCATTTTTCCGTACATAGAACGACCACGAAAAAATGAAGGTTTTGAATTTTTACTAGATTTAGGTGTTAAAAAATATTCAAGGTCATTTTTCTTATGATTCGTCGATTGTTGATTCATCGTTACTCGAACTTTTTTATGCTCGTCCATTTTCAAACCACCTTATGCTAGGATGACTAAATCGTAGCACAAAGTGAACGCAAAATAAGTTAAATCTTGTCAGATGACTTCGTCAAAATCGAACAAAAAACGCTTGAGTTTTTCTCAAGCGTTTTCTTATACTGTTAAGGATGCTACCTTATTCTTTCCATTTCTCTTAGCACCTATATACATAGAGCGATCGGCATTTCTAATTAATTCTTGTGGTGTTTCACATTGGTCAGGATAAGTCGCAACACCAATACTTGCTGTGACATTAATTTCTTTAACCTCGACATTACCATTAATCGTTTTATATAAAACAAAAGGCTCATTAGCAATCTCATCCCTAACCTCTTCAGCCATATCAATAACCTTTTCATGCGTCATTCCTTTGACTAGTATCGTGAATTCTTCCCCACCATAACGTGCTATGGTGCCACGTTCTCCTATTAAATTTTTTAAACGTTTTGCTAATTCTGCTAAAACCTCGTTACCCGATTCATGACCATACTGATCATTAATCGCTTTAAATGAGTCTAGGTCCAAAATAATAACTGAGAGATTTTCTTCAATACCTTTTGCTTCTAAGTCAGAAGCATATTCGTGAATATGCTCGATAAAATAACGATAATTGTATAAACCCGTTAACTGATCTTTCTGGCTACGATTTTTAGCTGTTTCATAATGTCTCGCGTTTTCAACGGCAACAGATAAAAAGTTAGCTAATATTTCTAATAACATTAAATGATATTTTTCAAAAGCATTAAATTCCCGTGAGGCAACGGATAGAACGCCAACGGTTTTGTTATTTCTTAGGATTGGAACACCTAGAGCGCTTTTGGCATTAGCAGGTAATTCATGATTAAGTTCCTCTAAATCCTTTTTACGCGTAATCATGATACTTTTTTGTTCTTCATATACCTTACCTGCAAACCCTTGTCCGCGACGTAGTTGGGAATCTTTATTTAAATTTAAACCTTGATCATCTAAGTACCTAATGAGACTCATGGTATGACTATCACGTATAATATCAAAAACATAGATATGTGATGCTGGTATTAACTGTTTAACCTCTTTCAAAAAGGTATCTAGCACACTTTTAACATTTAAACTTTTAGATAGCTCATGACCAATTTCACTCGTTACATGTAAATATCGATTTACCCGTTGACTACTATGATAATAGGAAAATACAGTCGATAACAGGACAAATGGAATTCCAACAATAAAGACAGCGATTGATTCAATTTGTAAATACATTAAATATAAAACCAAACCTAAAGGGAAACCGAGTAATGTAATTCCTGAATCGATAAATAAAGTTCTCGGTAATTTAAACAAGTTCTCCCCGTTTAAATAAGCTGATAATATCGCAATAAAAATTTGGTTAACTAAGATATAGCTTAAAATATAACCAATTAAAGGTACGGTCTCTTCAAATGAATTAAACGCTAGCTCACCATGTTCTCCACCTAAAGCATAATAAACACCAGCTGCTGCAATTGATGTTAGCAGCAACATCGTGGAGTTTGATGCAATTCGATATGATTGATCTTTTTTAAGTTTGTCTTTAACGAGTAAAGCCACTAAAGCAATTTGAGTTAATAAAACCTCCGCCAAAAGTCCAAAATATAAAAAGGCTGCTAAACTGACACCATTGACGAAGAAAACAGTAATATTTCCTATTTTAATAGGAAAAATTGCTATTGCACTAATAACAATAGCAAAAGCCAGTAGGTCAAACCAATAATCAGAAAAATCAGGACTAAACTCTAAAAATAAATAAGCCATTAATGCTGGGAAGGTTACCAACCAAATGATCCATAGTGTCCATACTTTTGATTTCGCCATAAAAAAGCCCCTTCGTGAACGCTCGCAAAAAACTCTAATTATTTCTGCTGCGTCAAATAACTTCTAACCTCAGATACAAAATATAACGAACCGGTTATCACTAAAACGCTATCTGAATCTTGACTACAATTAAATTCATCTACAACGTTCTTCCAATTTTTTGATACTATTATACCATATTTTCTGAACTTTTGTAATAGTTCTTCATGCCTATAACTTTTAAAAAAGTCAAACGCTGTTAAATGAATCGTCTCAAAGTGTCGCTGAAGAAGCTGCAACATTTGATCGACAGGCTTTCCTTTAACCGCTGAAAATAAAACATCAACTTTTTCATGTCTATAACGTTGCCCCAACGTTTTTAATAAAGGTTTTAAAGCTTCAATGTTGTGCGCACCATCTAATATAATAGTTGGGTTTTCCTGAACGATTTCATACCGACCGATCCACGTCGTTTTCCTTATACCTTCTTTTATTTTCTCTATCGAGATTGAAAATCCTTCTAAATCGGACAACTTTTTGAAGGTAAATATTGCCAAGGTCGCATTCTCAACCTGATGCTGACCACTCATATTTAGTGTGATACGGTCGATGGTTAAACATTTAGACCTGAACGAAAATATTTCACCATTATAAAGAGATTTCAACCATTGATAGTTAAAATCAACTGTTAATTGACTCAATGGGCTATTCATTTTTTTAGCCTGTTTTTCAATAATGTTAAGGGCTTTATAATCGACGACATTCGTCATCACTGGCTTTTTCTGTTTGATAATTCCTGCTTTTTCATAAGCTATTTCTTCAATTGTTTCACCTAAAATGTCTGTATGGTCGAACCCAATTGTCGTTATGACTGATAGAACCGGATCGATAACATTCGTTGAATCTAACCTTCCACCTAAACCGACTTCAAAAATGGCGTACTCTACATCGATTTCTTGAAAATACTTTAAGGCTATGACCGTAATGATTTCAAACTCAGTAGGCGAACCCAAGTCCGTTTTGGCTAATTGTTCACACAACGGTTTAATCATCGTAACGTATTGAACGAGATCCTCACCACTAATGGGTTCCCCGTTAATGCTTATTCGTTCATTAAAAACTTCAATATAGGGTGATGTAAAGGTCCCAACACTAAAACCGTGTTCTTGTAAAATATGACGTAAAAAGGCGACTGTCGAGCCTTTCCCATTCGTCCCCGCAACATGGACGATCTTCAAATGCTTATCTGGATTGTCCAACTCACTCAGTAGCCATTGAACACGTTTGAGTCCTGGCTTAATTCCAAATTTTAATTGTTTATGAATCCAGTCAATTGCTTGTGATTCGTTCATTTCAAATCCCTCATTATGTAAATACAAATTGCCTGTGTATGACAGGCAATTTGTAAAGGTTAGGATACCGTTTCTAATTCTTTTATTCGTTCTTGAACTAAACGCTGTTTTTCAAGGTAGTCTTTCTCCTTATCGCGTTCTTCTTGTACAACATGTTCAGGGGCTTTATTTACAAAGTTTTCGTTTGCTAATTTTTTCTGAACACGTTCAACCTCGCTATTCCATTTCTCTAATTCTTGTTTCAAACGTTCAATTTCTGCATCAATATTTATTAAACCTTCTAGCGGGAAGAAAATTTCTGCACCTGTAACGACCGCACTTTTAGCTTGTTCTTGCACCTCAACATCTGTTGCAATCGTTAATTGTTCTGGGTTACAGAAACGATCTAAATAATGTCGGTTCGTATGCAGCTCTCTCACGACGGATTCATCATGGGCTTTAATAATGATATTAATTGATTTCGACATTGGTGTGTCGACTTCAGAACGAACATTTCGAACGGAACGAATAATGGATACTAGACGTTGCATTTCTTTAGCCGATTGTTCATTAGAATATTCACTTATTACTTCCGGCCAATCCGTTTCTACAATCGATTCTCCTTCATGTGGAATATGCTGCCATATTTCCTCGGTAATAAACGGCATAAACGGATGGAGCATTCGCAAAATGCTATCTAACGTGACAACTAAAACGGAACGCGTAGTTTGCTTAGCTTCTTCATCTTCTCCATATAGCGGTAATTTCGCCATTTCAATATACCAATCACAAAACTCATCCCATATAAAGTTATATAAATGACGGCCCGCTTCACCGAAGTCATATCGTTCTATATTACGAGTCACGTTTTCAACGGTTTCATTCAGGCGTGTTAAAATCCACTCATCCGCTAACGATTTTTCTTTTGATAAATCAATGTCTTCATATCTAAAGTCCTCTAGATTCATAATGACAAAGCGTGATGCATTCCAAATCTTATTAGCGAAATTCCAGGTTGCTTCAACTTTATCCCATTGGAAACGAAGATCCTGCCCTGGTGAAGAACCCGTTGCTAAGAAGTAACGCAAGGAATCAGCACCGTATTGGTCAATCACATCCATTGGGTCAACACCATTTCCAAGTGACTTACTCATCTTGCGTCCTTGTGCATCACGAACTAAACCGTGAATGAGTACGTCTTTAAATGGGCGACGATTTGTAAACTCCTTAGATTGGAATACCATTCGTGCTACCCAGAAGAAAATAATGTCGTAACCTGTCACTAAAACATCTGTTGGGAAATAACGCATAAAATCCTTGCTATTTTCATCTGGCCAGCCCATTGTTGAAAACGGCCATAAGGCAGATGAGAACCATGTATCTAGAACATCATCATCCTGTCTCCAGTTCTCAATGTCCTCAGGTGCCTCACGACCAACATAAACTTCACCAGTTTCTTTATGATACCAAGCCGGGATACGATGCCCCCACCATAGTTGACGCGAAATACACCAATCACGAATATTTTCCATCCAGTTGAGATAAGTCTTTTCAAAGCGATCCGGAACAAAATTAACTTTATCATCGGTTTGCTGTAAGTGAATCGCTTGTTCTGCTAATGGCCCCATTTTGACGAACCATTGCGTAGATAAATATGGTTCAACAACAGCATTACTACGCTCTGAATGGCCAACAGAATGCTCGTGATCTTCAATTTCGAATAAAACACCTTCGTCTTGTAAATCTTGAACGATTTGCTTCCGGCATTCAAATCGATCCATATTTTTATATTTACCAGCATTTTCGTTCATCGTTCCATCTTCATTCATGACGAGAACTCGTTCTAAATTGTGACGGTTACCAATCTCAAAGTCATTTGGATCATGAGCAGGTGTGATTTTAACAGCACCAGAACCAAATTCCATATCGACATAATCATCAGCTACGATTTCGATTTCGCGACCGACGATTGGTAATACGACTTTTTTACCAATTAAATGCTTGTAACGATCATCTTCTGGGTGAACAGCGACAGCCGTATCGCCGAGCATCGTCTCTGGACGTGTGGTCGCTATCTCGATATGACCTGAACCGTCTTTTAATGGATACCGCATGTGATAAAAGGCACCTTTGACATCTTTATAAATAACTTCAATGTCAGATAATGCTGTTTGTGTACTAGGATCCCAGTTAATGATATATTCGCCACGATAAATAAGATCTTTCTCATAAAGGGTCACAAATACTTCTTTTACAGCATTAGACAGACCATCATCTAATGTGAAACGCTCTTTGGAATAATCAAGTCCTAAACCAAGCTTTTCCCATTGTTGACGGATGAAGGATGCATATTCTTCCTTCCAATTCCATACTTGCTCAAGAAATTTTTCACGACCTAAATCATAACGGTTTTGACCATTTTCTTTTAATTTAGCTTCAACCTTTGATTGTGTCGCAATTCCCGCATGGTCCATTCCTGGTAACCATAATACATCATAACCGCGCATCCGTTTATAACGAGTCATAATGTCTTGTAACGTGGTGTCCCAAGCATGACCTAAGTGTAAACGACCGGTTACGTTTGGTGGTGGAATAACAATTGTAAACGGATTTTTCGATTGATCATTTTTAGCTTCAAAGAATTTGCCATCTACCCAAAAATTATAGCGATCTTTTTCAACTTCTTGTGGATGATATTTTGGCGCCATCGACGTTTTCTGGTCAGCCATATAAAATCCTCCTTATTCGTTTATTTAACTTCATATAAATAAAAAAATCTTTTCATCCTTGAAAAAGGACGAAAAGATTGTATTCGCGGTACCACCTTTGTTCGCAAACCACAGCTGTGGTTGCGCACTTTGTAACATTAACGGTTTTCCCGGATTCATCTACTAACACGTTCAATGAATCTGCATATTCAGAGCGACCTTCCAAGCCATCATACCCAGGAAGCTCTCAGCAAACGCTCCCCTTTCTGTCGGAATCCAACTTGTACTCCTCTCTTACAAGCATTTAAAAACATTATAGGATTTGTTCTCTTATTCTATACGTATTTTACTGAATAAGTCAATTATTTTCAATAAAATAGGCTAAAAAAATAAAAGGTGGACTGACGTCATCCACCTTAGAAAAAAGATTAAAATATAACACGCATCTTCCCTCTTCTTCATATCGTGTAATAGAGAGGAGGAGACTAATGGCTAGGTATTATCGTTATCGCCTACCACCCTGGGCCAGACATTGCATATTTATTATTGAAAAATGTACGTTACCAATCATGATTTTTCAATTGGTACGGACCCTGTTATTCCCAACATCACTTGATGTATTTTTAACCGGCTTACTTGTCGGATTATTTATTAGCTTTTACTTAGAATGGATTTAACTGCTTTTCTTTTCATAAGGAACGTATAACACATCCCCGGCGTGTAGTTCGTCTCCGGATTCAAGTCCATTTATTCGTTCTAAATTATAGACCGACACTTCATATGCATTTGCAATCGATTCTAAAGTTTCGTTCTCTTGTACAAAACGCATTTTAACGCTTACTCTTTCAGGTTCATCTTCACGGAAAAAACTAGATAAATAGCCTAAACCAAAGCCTTTCTTTTTCTTAGGCTTTTCTTCACCATCCTCTTTACCATCGTCTTCATACTCTTGTTCAGGCTCATGATAATCGTCTTTTTCAGCGTATTCTTCTTCTTCATAATCCATATTATCTTGATACTCTACATTTTCATACTGTTCATTGTCATACTCTTCATTATATTCTTCTTTAAAATCCTTCTTATCTTCTTTTTTATTAAAAAACTCATTTAGAGATTGTGACTTTTCTTTCTTCCAAAAATCACGTCCCTTTTTATCTTCGTTTTCAGCTGGTTCTTCTTCCACATTCACTTCCGGTACTTCACCAAGATCTGTTTCAAGTTCACTCGCACCTAACTCCTCAGCTTCAAAGCTAGGTACTTCTTTTAATTCAAAGTCATAATTGACCTCTGTTTCTTGATGAGTTTCTTCGTGCCGTGCTTCCTCCTTAGCCACCTCAACCCCGATTAATCGAATTTTAGTATAAACATGGAGACTACCTGGTTCAGGTAATTCATAATCAAAGTATTCTACCTCAACATCAGGTTCATTGATCTCAGCGACACGATTACTTGGCAATGTAATGTCGACAGGGATTGGATATTGGAAGGTCGTAAATCCGTTATCGAGTGCTTTTACTTGCTGAACATAATTTTCGTCATCTTCATGATTGTCAACATATAGCATTGGTTCTTCTCGGGGTAAGGATTGATAGTCACCTGAAACCATTAATACACCACGCAACTGGATGTAACTAGATTCTTTTATAACGTTAACATCCGGCTGAATGGATATACCGTACAAATCATCAATTTCTTCACCTTGACGAAACGTAATTTGTTCGTGCAGGTCAAATAACATTGGCTCGTTTTCCTGTGTACTCAATGCGCTTCCTCCTCACAATTGTCCTTTTACCACTAAATATATGACAACTTGTATCGAAAAAGAACTCATTATAGAAATCTCATAGGGAGGAAAACCATTAATTAACGGTACAAAAAACTCCCACACCTTACATAAATGTGAGAGTCCATAACTTTATCCATTATATGAGTTAAATGCCTGATCGGCGGCTTTAATTGTTTGCTCAATATCCTCACCTGTATGAACCGTCGATAAGAATACACCTTCAAACTGTGATGGCGGTAAAAACACGCCTTGATCAGCCATTGAACGATAATATTTCGCGAACCAATCAACGTCAGACGTTTGGGCCGTTTCAAAATTTATCACGTCTTGATTAGTAAAGAAGAAGCCTAACATAGAACCAGCTCGATTAACCTGTAGTGGCACACCGTGTTTTTCAGCAGCATGTTGATAGCCTTCTGTTAACCGATCTGCTTTTTGACTGATATCTTTGTAGGATTGTTCAGTTAATTGATTTAACGTTTCATACCCTGCTGCCATAGCTAATGGGTTACCGGATAATGTACCAGCTTGATAAATATCTCCAGTAGGCGCAATTTTTTCCATAATCTCACGTTTACCACCGTAAGCACCTACAGGTAGGCCTCCACCAATAACCTTACCTAAACAAGTTAAATCGGGAGTGACATTAAAATGACCCTGAGCACAATGATATCCAACACGGAAGCCCGTCATCACTTCATCAAAAATTAATAGTGACCCGTTCTTTTCCGTCATGTCTCTTAAGAACGATAAGAAATCGTTTATTGGCGGGACAACTCCCATGTTTCCTGATACAGGTTCAACAATTACAGCCGCGATATCATCCCCATATTGTTCAAATGCATAGGCCACGCTATCCTGATCATTATACGGAACGGTAATCGTGTTTTGTGCAATAGATGATGGGACGCCAGGGCTATCAGGTAAACCTAATGTAGCAACACCAGAACCAGCTTTGATTAATAGAGAATCACCATGGCCATGGTAGTTTCCTTCAAATTTTAGGATTTTATCTCGACCCGTATAACCGCGTGCTAAACGTAATGCACTCATCGTTGCTTCGGTACCTGAGTTGACCATACGTAACATTTCGATTGACGGTACTCGGTCTATAACAAGTTTGGCTAACTTATTTTCATATTCTACATTCGCGCCAAAGCTTGTCCCTTTTTCCATCACGTTTTTTAAGGTCGAGATCACTTGTTCATGAGCGTGCCCCAGGATTAATGGTCCCCAGCTAAGAACATAGTCAATATATTCATTCCCATCAACATCATAAATTTTTGAGCCTTTACCTTCCTTCATATAAATCGGATCCATATTAACCGATTTAAAGGCACGGACAGGAGAGTTTACCCCACCTGGGAAAAGATCAATAGCTTCATCAAATAATTCCCTAGACTTTGCATGATTACTCATCGGATTATCCTCCTTTAATTTTGAATCCACCTTGCTACATCTTTAGCAAAGTAAGTCATTATTAAGTCTGCTCCTGCTCGTTTCATCGATGTCAACTTTTCTAATACGATTTCCTTTTCATCAATCCAACCATTTTGTGCGGCTGCCTTAACCATCGAATACTCACCACTAACATTATAAGCCACTACTGGAAGATTAAAACGATCTCTTACTTCTCGTACAATATCTAAATATGTCATCGCCGGCTTCACAATGAGAAGATCTGCCCCTTCTTGAATATCTGATTCCGCTTCACGTTGTGCTTCCAGTCGATTAGCCGGGTCCATTTGATAGGTCTTACGATCACCAAACTGTGGCGTACTTCCTGCTGCATCACGGAACGGGCCATAAAATGCTGATGAGTATTTGATCGCATATGACATGACTGGGATATTTTCAAATCCAGCATCATCAAGACCTTTTCTGATAGCAGCTACGAATCCATCCATCATGTTAGAAGGAGCAATAATATCAGCCCCAGCTTTAGCTTGTGAAATAGCGGTTTGGACTAATAACGGTAACGATTCATCATTATCAACAAAATGCTCGTGAATGACACCACAATGTCCATGGTCCGTATATTCACAAAGGCAAGTATCAGCTACAACAATTAAATCAGGGTAATGTTCTTTAATCAAACGTGTCGCCTGTTGGATTATCCCATCATCATTATAAGCTTCAGAACCAACGGCATCCTTTTCCTTTGGTACACCGAAAAGTAAGACAGAACGAATGCCTAATTGAACGACTTCTTCGATTTCTTCAAGAAGTAAATCTAATGATAATTGATAAATCCCTGGCATGGATGGCACTTCACTCCTCTTTCCCTCTTCCTCAAGAACAAAAATCGGATAGATCAAATCTTCTGTATGAAGCTGTGTTTCCCGAACTAGTGCGCGCATATTTTCTGAAATTCTTAAACGTCGGTGACGATCAAACTGTAAATCACTCATTCTTAGACTCCTTTCGAGCGTAATACTCTATGACTTTATAGGCTAAACCTTCTAGAGTAAAAACATCGGGAACCAATGTATGTTTAAAACGATATTCTTTAGCCTTGATCTCAGTCGTATGGCCAATACAAAAACAAGGTTTTCCTAGCACACTTGCACCTCGATGATTTATTAGTTTAAAGAACGCTTCAATTGATGATGGTGATGTAAAGACCCAAGCATCAATCTCCTGCTGGTCAACTAAATGATTTAGTGGCTTTTGTATCTCGGCATTTGTCAGCGTTCGATAGACATACATATTTTCATAATGACAACCTACACGATCAAAGGCCTCATCAATGACTCGACGAGATAGGTTACCTTTAATCATTAAAACATGACGGGGGTGATAGCGTTCGGTAAATTCCCGACTAAAATGTTCAGCATCAAAATGACTAGGAATAAAATCAGCATTAAAACCAAACTGCTGAAGCGTTTGTTCTGTCTTTGTACCCACGACTGCCATTTTTAGCTGCTTTAACGGTTCAATAGACAAACGATGATTCTCTAAGTGATGAAAAAAATACTCAACACCATTCGCACTTGTGAACACAATCCAATCAAAGTCTCTCAATTGATTGAATAATGCTTGACTCTCGTCTAAATCTGTACTTTCAAACTTAATTAAGGGTAACGCAGAAATTTTAGCATCCTTTTCATTTAGGAGGTCAATAAAATCAGAAGCTTTCTCCTCATCCCGCGAAAGAAAAATATGTTTATCTAATAGAAACGACATTATCTTTCATCCAATTCTCTTTTGGCTTCATCGACTAAATCTTTAGCACCTTGTTTGATCAATTCATTAGCTGCATCTTCACCAGCTTGAATTGGATCCTTAGAGCGTTTTTGAGTTTGTAATAAAACGTTTCCATCAGGTGATGATACAAGTGCATCTAGTACAATCTCATCACCTTCTCTTACCGCATATCCCGCAATCGGTACTTGACAGCTACCTTCTAACATACCGAGAAACTTACGTTCAGCAGCTACCGTTGTTTCCGTATATTCATGATTAATTTCATTTAGTAAATCAACTAATTCTTGGTCATCTTCACGGCATTCAATCGCTAACGCACCTTGACCAACAGCGGGTAAGCAAACCTCTGGCTCTAAAAATTCAGTCACTAGCTCAGTTGACCAACCCATACGTTTCATACCAGCTGCTGCAAGTACAATAGCATCATAGTTTTCTTCTTTTAATTTACGCAGGCGTGTTTCGATATTTCCACGAATCCACTGTATGTTTAAATCTGGCCGATAAGCTAATATTTGCGCCCCACGGCGTAGACTACTCGTTCCAATAACGGCACCATCCGGTAAATCCTTTAATTTAACATGATCGTTTGAAATAAACGCATCACGATGATCTTCCCTCTCTGGTACACAAGCAATCTTTAAACCATCTGGCATCTGAGATGGCATATCCTTCATGCTATGCACGGCCATATCAATCTCGTGGCCATACATCGCCTGTTCGATTTCTTTTACAAATAAGCCTTTCCCACCAACCTTGGATAAGGTCACGTTTTGGATTTTATCACCTTTTGTTACGATTTTTTTAATTTCGAATTCATATTGATCGGTATGTTTTTTTAGCTGGTCAATCACCCACTCGGTTTGTGTCATTGCTAGATTACTTCTTCTTGAACCTATCACGATTTTTCGCATCGTTAACCTCCTAATTTAAAATGAAAATCGGAAAGTAAAGTGAATAAAAAATAATTTAAAAACAAAATTGAAAAAGCAATGGTATTTGAAAATGCATAATCTCTTCCGACAGATTGCCTGGTGGCTTTTCGATACAAGATTATACTATAGATCACTAAGACAATAAACGAACCGATTGTCTTTGCATCTAACCAATAAAACAAATCGTTTGTCGAATATGCCCAAATTATCCCCAAAATCAAGGAAATAAACAATAATGGAGTTGATAATACCATTAATAAGTACGATAAGTTCTCCATTTGGCCCAATCTACCTAATCGCTTTAATGTTTGACCCCATTTTTTCTTTTTCAGCATGTTAAATTGAAAAAGATACAAGACTGAAAAGGCAAATGATAGCGTGTAAAGCGTATAGGCTAAAAACGCGAGAATAATATGAGCCAAGAGCATCTCACCTATAAATTGAACACCTATTGATGTTTCGCTATTCGTCAAATGCGACACTAAGAAAATTATCATGACAATGAATCCGACGACATTTATAACAAATACAAGAAAATCAACCTTATAAAAATAGTTAATAACAATCGATACTAATAGAATTAGCCAGGCGTAAAAATATAAGCCCTCCATTATACTAAAAACAGGCAATTGTCCTGTTACGTAAATATTACCAAATAAAAAAATGGTCTGTAAAAACCAAACCAATAAAAGTAACCAGAAGGCCATTTGATTTGCCTTCCGGTCCTGTTTAACAAAGTCATAAAAATACATAATCAAACTAAGTGCATATAATATGACGATTAATTCATAAATACGAAAGTCTTCAAAGGCACTCATAGGAGTTTCCCCTTAACTTAACTGTGTTGGATTGATTGAATTAAATTTTTAACAGGAAGAGAGCGTCGAACCATTTCATGGCTTTGGTGTTTCTGACTTTGCTTCTCTAACTCTTGCTTCACCTCTTCATCAATACCAAACACTCGAATAAACAACTTCAGCATATCATCCGCGTGCTCTTCTCCTGCCATTTCTTTTGCTTGTAAAATAGGCTCTTTTAACATTTGGTTAATAATACTTTTTGTATGTTTATTTAACACCTTGCGTTCACGATTGGTTAAATCTGGCATTTTACGCTCAATTGATGCCATTGTTTGTTCCTGAATCACCAACGCTTTATTTCTCAATGCTGAGATTACTGGAACAACACCCAGTGTCGTTAGCCACTCTTCAAATTCCTTTATCTCTTCTGAAATCATGGTTTCAATTTCTGCCGCTGCTTTCTTACGTTCTTCTAAGTTTTGATCGACAATACCTTGTAGGTCATCAATATCATAAAGGAAAACATTTTCTAACTCATCAATTTCAGGATCTAAATTACGAGGTACAGCAATATCTACAAGGAATAATGGTTTGCCATGTCTTTTTTTCAACACACGACCAACTTGATCTTTATTTAATACAAAATCATTGGCACCAGCAGAGGCAATAAGTATATCAGCATTTTCTAAGACCTCTTCGAATTGATCTAATGATTTTGCATCGCCTGAAAAACGTGCGGCAAGTTCCTCTGCTTTAGCGTACGTACGGTTCACTACCGTAATTTTCTCAACACCACTGCCGTATAAGTTTTGAACAGCCAAATCACCCATTTTTCCAGCACCAAGAATGACGACATGTTGTTCTTGAAGCTGATCGAAAATTGTTTTCGATAATTCAACAGCAGCATAACTGATGGAAACAGCGTGTTCTCCTATTTCCGTTTCACGATGGGAACGTTTTGCCGTTGTAATGACTTGCTTAAATAATTGATTAAATATTAATCCAGATGCATCATATTCTTGAGCTGTTTGAAAGGCATCCTTAACCTGCCCTAGAATTTGCGTTTCACCCAATACCATTGAATCTAATCCAGCAGAAACATGGAATAATCGCTGGATTGCATCTTTATCCTCTAAAATTTCAACATGATTGGTGACAAAATCAATTTCTTCATTAAACCAGTTAGCCATAAAACGCTTCACATAATAACGACCAGTATGTAACTGGTCTGCCACAACATATATTTCAGTACGATTACATGTTGATACTATGACGTTTTCCAGAATGCTTTTTTCCTGATTTAACGCGACCATTGCATCACTTACTTGTTTTTCTGGAAAGGCTAACTTTTCCCTTACCTCAACTGGGGCTGTCCGATAGTTTAAACTCACAACTATGACATGCATACCCTTCACCCCTTATCTATACGTTCATTCTTTATAATGTTAGTATACCAATAGACCTTATTTTATTACTCCCGTAATCATGAACATAATATGAAAATTTGTGATAATATTAAATTAGAATTATTATTAATAACTAATTGTAAAGATAACACATCAAGGTCGAGCCTTCAAGAAAACTGATTTGGGAGCGGAGTTAATGAAACAACAGAAATCTTTTCTAGGAATTATTCTAATTGGAATCGGTATTTATTTTCTATTGCAACAATATTCCATACCCTTTTTATCACGATTTGATACTTGGCCGACCATATTAATCATATTAGGTATTGCCTTTTTATTCAATGGTTATGGTAATAACCAGCACGATCATATTTTTCCAGGTGTGATTTTATTAGGTTTGGGAATTCATTTTCATGCCTTAGAACATAGTACAAAGTGGATTGATCATTGGGGTATGTATACACTCGTTATCGGTTTTGCTTTTTTATTGAAGTCACAAAAGACGAAACAAGGGCTATTAGTCGGTATCATTTTTTTAATTATATCATTTATTGCAATCACAACCATTGCTATGCCCGGTTGGTTTTACTGGTTCGATTATGCTTTTTATCATTTAGAACGTTTTTGGCCTGCACTTTTAATCATCATCGGTGCCGTCTTAATCTTTAAAAAGTAAGGTTTTTGAGTAATTAACCATTATATATGGAAAAAGCTGATTCAATCATTGAATCAGCTTCTCTACCTAAAGAAATTTCCTTATATATTTCCATGCCTCATCTTTACCTTCTCCTGTTTCAGCAGAGAAAGTTACTAGATGATCTTCCGGCTCGATATCTAATGCTTCCTTTATGATTTTAATATGTTTGTCACGTTTACCTTTTTTAACTTTATCCATTTTCGTAGCCACGACTAAGACAGGTATCTCAAAGTGCTTTAAGAAGTCATACATAATAATATCATCTTCGGTAGGCGGGTGACGCATATCAGTTAATAGGACAGTTGCTTCAAGTGTTTCACGTAACTGAAAATATTCTTCCATCATTCTTCCCCATGCTTCACGCTCTTTTTTGGAAACTTTAGCATAGCCATAGCCAGGTACATCAACAAAAAAGAAAGAATCATTGATTTTATAAAAATTGAGCGTTTGTGTTTTTCCCGGCTTTGAAGATGTTCTCGCTAAACTTTTACGCTGAATCATACGATTTATAAAGGAAGACTTCCCCACATTCGAGCGACCCGCCAAGGCAATCTCCGGCAGATTTTCATTAGGATATTGCTTTTGACTAACCGCACTGATGACGATTTCAGCTTGATTAACTTTCATACTAATTCTCCTCTAATAAGGCATGTTCTAACACCTGATCGAGATGATTCACTTTAATAAAGGTTAAGTCATCACGTACACTTTCAGGAATATCTTCTAAATCCTTGTCATTCTCTTTTGGTATAATAATTGTTGTTAAACCAGCACGATGCGCACTTAAAGATTTTTCTTTTAGTCCACCAATCGGTAGGACGCGACCACGTAATGTAATCTCGCCTGTCATTCCCACCTCTTTACGTACCGGGCGATTCGTCAATGCAGAAACGAGCGCTGTTGCGATCGTGATACCGGCAGATGGACCATCTTTTGGCGTGGCCCCCTCTGGAACGTGAATATGAACATCGTATTTCTCATAAAAATCAGAATCGATATTAAGCTCCTCCGTACGTGAACGGACATAACTGAATGCCGCTTCAGCTGATTCCTTCATAACATCCCCTAATTTACCAGTGAGTGTTAATTTACCCTTACCTTTAGCCAATGAGATTTCAATCGATAATGTATCCCCACCAGCCTGTGTATAGGCTAGCCCTGTAGCCGCACCAGTTTGATGATCTTTCTCAGCTTGTCCATAACGGAAACGAGGTTTACCTAATAAGTCTTCTAAACGCTTCTCCGTAATCACCACGCGCTTCTGTTTTTCAGAAACAATGATTTTTGCTGCTTTACGACACAGTGAAGCAAATTGACGCTCTAAGTTACGAACTCCAGCTTCACGCGTATACATTCTAATTAGTTTTAAAATCGCGTCATCTCGAATTTGAAGCTGCCCTTTTGTTAAGCCGTTTTCCTTAAGTTGTTTTTGGATAAGATGTTCCTTCGATATATGAAGCTTTTCAACTTCAGTGTATCCCGCAATAGAGATGACTTCCATACGGTCTAATAATGGTCCTGGGATTGTTGCTAAATTATTAGCAGTCGCAATAAACATCACCTTCGAAAGATCATAAGGCTCTTCAATAAAGTGATCACTATAGGTGTGATTTTGCTCAGGATCTAATACCTCTAACATAGCAGAGGATGGATCACCGCGGAAATCACTTGCCATTTTATCTATTTCATCTAATAAGAAAACAGGATTAATCGTTTCAGCCTTCTTCATTCCTTGAATGATTCGTCCAGGCATCGCTCCGACATAGGTTCGGCGGTGACCTCTAATTTCAGCTTCATCTCTAACACCACCTAATGACATACGGACAAAATTACGATTAATCGCCCGGGCAATGGATTTCGCAAGTGAAGTCTTACCAACACCTGGTGGTCCAACTAGACATAAAATCGGTCCTTTAATTGATTGAGTCAGTTTTTGAACAGAGAGATACTCTAACACCCGTTCCTTTACCTTATCTAATCCATAATGATCTTCATTTAATATTCTTTCCGCCCGATTAATATCCAAGTTATCGGTCGTTTCCTTCGTCCATGGAATCGAAACCAACCATTCGATATAGTTTCGAATAACAGAACTCTCGGCTGAGGTTTGCGGCACCTTTTCATAACGATCTAATTCTTTAAGCGCTACATTTTCAATTCGTTCTGGCATATTAGCTTGATCAATTTGATCTTTAAGCTCTGCTACCTCACCGGTTTTTCCATCACGTTCACCAAGTTCCTTTTGAATCGCCTTAAGCTGCTCACGTAAGTAATATTCACGTTGTGTTCTCTCCATGGAGCGCTTCACACGTTGACCAAGCTTTTTCTCCATGCTTAAAACTTCTTTTTCATTTTTTATGAGATGCATGATATAGTCTAAACGCTCAGGAACATATACAATTTCCAAAATACGTTGTTTATGCTGAATTTTTAATGATAAATGTGAACTCACCATATCAGTCAAATGACCGGGTTCGGTGATATCCTTAACGGTATTATAAGTATCTTGGTTTAACTTTTTAGATATTTTAGTAAATTCATGAAAATCATCGATTAACATCCGCATGAGAGCTTGTTCTTCTACTCCGTCTCCATGCTCTTCTTCTAGCTCTTCATAAGTAACCGAAAAGTAAGGATCTTCATTTTCGAAAGATTGCACTTCTGCTCGCTTCAAGCCTTCAACTAATATACGTCTTGTACCATTTGGTAATTTGACCATCTGTTTGATATGTGCAACGGTTCCCGTTAAATATATGTCATCCTTTGATGGATGATCCAACGATGTTTCACTCTGAGTTGCTAAAAGTATATGATGGTCATCCATCATGGCCTGTTCTAATGCTTTAACTGATTTTTCTCTTCCCACATCTAAATGCATAACCATTGCTGGATAGACAACAACACCACGCAATGGTAGGAGGGGGATTTCTGTTTTCTTATCGTTATCCAAAGGTGAACACCTCCATATTTTTCCGTAACCTTATCATATAGAATTACTAATAACTTGTAAATTGTTATAATGGTGAGCCTTATGTAAGACTTCATTTCATCATACTCCATGAAATCAGATCACACCATTAGTATGTACAAAATTTGTTATAGAAATAAAGAAACTCGCCAAAAAAATGGCGAGCTCTAAGTGAAATCACAATTCATTCAAATTAAGCACTTTCTTTAGGCTCTTCGTTTTGATCCACAACCGAACCATCTTTCATCACAAGCTTCGGTTTACCGTTATCTAACTTAACCGTATCACGTGTAATGATACATTTCTCAATGTCATCACGTGAAGGTAATTCAAACATAACATCTAACATAATGTCTTCAATAATCGAACGTAAACCACGAGCTCCTGTTTTACGTTCGATGGCTTTTCTCGAAACCTCGCGTAAAGCCTCTTCCTCAAGCTCTAATTCAACATCATCAATATCAAATAATTTCTCATATTGTTTAACTAATGCATTTTTAGGCTTCGTTAAGATTTCAACTAATGCGTCTTCATCTAATTGTTCTAGGCTGCCGATAACCGGTAAACGACCGATAAATTCTGGAATTAAGCCATATCGTAATAAGTCTTCAGGGAGAACTTTAGTTAATAAATCCTCTTCTTGTACTTCAGCATTTTTAGCTTCCGCACCAAAACCAATGACCTTCTCACCTAAACGACGTTTTATAATTTGATCAATACCGTCAAAAGCACCACCGACGATGAATAAAACATTTGTTGTGTCAATCTGGATGAATTCTTGATGTGGATGTTTACGTCCACCTTGTGGCGGTACA
Organism: Tenuibacillus multivorans; assembly: GCF_900103915.1. Lineage (GTDB taxonomy): Bacteria > Bacillota > Bacilli > Bacillales > Alkalibacillaceae > Tenuibacillus > Tenuibacillus multivorans. The sequence goes on from NZ_FNIG01000003.1 coordinate 230,707, forward strand.
CTTGCTTGGGTGCCTTCTAGAATTTTAAGTAAAGCCTGCTGTACCCCTTCACCCGATACATCACGTGTGATTGAAGGGTTCTCCGACTTACGCGCTACTTTATCAATCTCATCGATATAAATAATCCCTTTTTCAGCTTTATCAACGTCATAGTCAGCTGCTTGAATTAGTTTTAATAAAATATTTTCAACATCTTCGCCGACATAACCCGCTTCAGTAAGTGACGTGGCATCGGCAATTGCAAATGGTACGTTTAGAATTCTTGCTAATGTTTGAGCTAATAATGTTTTACCACTACCAGTTGGTCCAAGTAATAAAATATTACTTTTAGCTAATTCAACCTCATCGTTTTTGACGTTATTTGAGTTAATACGTTTGTAGTGGTTATAAACCGCAACAGATAATGATTTTTTAGCTTGCTCTTGGCCGATTACATAATCATCAAGAATCTCACAGATTTCTCTTGGTTTAGGTACCTCTTTAAATTCCTCAGCTTCAGTTGAGCCAAGTTCTTCTTCAACGATCTCTGTACAAAGATCAATACATTCATCACATATATAAACACCTGGGCCAGCAACTAACTTGCGAACCTGGTCTTGTGTTTTACCGCAAAATGAGCATTTAAGCTGCCCTTTTTCTTCGTTAAACTTAAACATGCTTTCACCCCATAAAATATAATCTGTATCTTAACAATGTTTCCTTATTCTGTGTTGAAAATAATATCGTAATTCTCATTATGTACTTGAAATATTAAATAGTCAAAAGAAAAACTTATAAACATCTTATGCAAAGAAACATAAAAGTTACACCTAATATGTCAATGAATTTTATGTAAGGAAGGGATTGATGATTAAAAATGTATGTAAAAGGCACGTATTTAAAACGTGCCTTCTTACCCTAACATTATACAGTTTTACTTTGATTTACGAGGAAGTCGATGGCTTTTTTCATTTTTAGATCATCTTTTAGCATATCGGTATTGCCACCAAGCATTTTAGTTAAATTATCGATATCGGTGTTATACATTGAAGCCATATCTTCAAGTTCTTTTTGGACATCTTCTTCTGTCACCTCAAGGTCTTCTTTATCAGAAATAGCTTCTAATGTTAAGTTTGTACGAACGCGTTTTTCCGCATCTTCTTTCATTTGTTCCTTAAGCGCTTGTTCGTCATGACCAGAGAATTGGAAGTACATATCAAGCGTCATACCTTGCATTTGCAGACGCTGTTCGAACTCTTGCATCATGCGGTCAAGCTCAGTATCAACCATCGCTTGAGGAATATCCATTTCAGCATTATCTGCTGCTTGATTTACAAGTGATTCACGTTTTTCTACATCAGCGTCATTTTTCTTCTCTTCTTCTAGACGCTCTCTTGTTTTTTGTCTTAACTCATCAAGACTTTCAACGTTTTCATCCACATCTTTAGCAAACTCATCATCTAAGTCAGGTAGTTCTTTTGTCTTAATATCATGAATTTTCACTTTAAAAGTGGCTTCCTTACCAGCTAAATCCTCAGCTTGGTAATCCTCTGGGAATGTAACTTCTACATCAAATTCTTCTCCAGCAGAATGACCAATTAACTGCTCTTCAAATCCTGGAATAAATGAACCAGAGCCAACTTCTAATGAATGGTTTTCAGCTGAACCGCCCTCAAATGCTTCACCATCTAAGAAGCCTTCAAAGTCGATGACCACTGTGTCACCATTTTCAACTTCGCCTTCTTCTTTTACAACAAGCTCAGCATGTTTTTCTTGAAGAGATTTTAATTCTTCTTCAACATCTTCATCCTTAACAGTTGTATCTTTTTCTTCTACTTCTAGTCCTTTGTAATCACCAAGTTCAACTTCTGGCTTAACCGTTACATTGGCTATAAAAATTAACGGTTTTCCTTTTTCAATTTGTTCAATATCAATATCCGGACGGTCAATAGGTGTAATATCCGCTTCTTCAATAGCATTCATATACGCATCCGGCAAAACAATATCAACGGCATCCTGATATAGGGATTCTACGCCGAAACGTTTTTCAAAAATATTTCGAGGTACCTTACCTTTACGGAAACCTGGTACTTGAACTTGTTTAACAACTTTTTTGAAAGCCTGGTCTAACGCCTGATCAAATTTGTCAGTATCAACTTCAAACGTTAAGACGCCTTCATTACCTTCTTTCTTTTCCCATTTTGCTGACATAAAAATCTTCCCTCCAAAAACTATTTATTACGTCAATTAATAGATCGCGAACACAGTCCATCACTGTCTATGCATAATGCAACCATTATATTATAACATAGAAATTTAGCCATTCAATAACCTAATTCAATGAAATCATCAATCTTCAATCTGTGAAAAATAGACCTTTTCTAAACGTTCGATTTCTTTCATCCATGTCGCTAATTCTTCCGGTATGTAAGACGACCAATCAGTTTGATCTAATTGTAAATAACTTTTAGCCAGTGCTATAACAGCATCAGCCACGGTATGTGTTAAGCTTTCAGGTGGTGTAAAAGGAAACTTTATATATAGGAAACGATATAAGACTTGCTTTGTAAACTGAAAAAGTGTTGGGTCATCCTGTTCAACCTCTTCTAGTTCACTTAAAACATCTTGAGCAAAACGAGTATCAAGCACATCAGGTAATTTAGATGGCGTAAACCAGTCTGTTTCATCAAACTTCTCAACTTCAATTCCTTGATCAATGTCCTCATCCATGCACCACTGTAAAATGCCTGTTTTAATAACAGGATTAAGGTGTGTATCACTTAAGTAAGGGATTAATTGATCTAAATACGGCTGGATTGGAAATTTACGGTGATAGGATAGAAGCTTCCATTGTTCCTGAAAGTTCCCATTTTCCAATGAGTCCAAAAAATGATTCATATGTTCTTCTGATTCTTGATCGGTGGCATTCTCCAGAAATTGCTTACTCATGTCGTATAGTTGTTCAAATGATTCTTCATATTCCACGGGTAGTGAAGATGTTTCTTTAATCTCATCTAACAAATCAACAACTTCTGAGTATTGACTTGTTTGAAATAGAATCGACAAATAAATATGTAAATACTTAAAATAATGATCGTCGTCTTCTCGCATCAGTTTTCGACAGAGCATAATGGCTTCATCATATCGACTTAACTCGATAAAACATATCACTTTGGCCGTTAAAATATCGTTTGATGCCTCATTAAAACTCTCTAACTGCTCAATATGTATTAACGCTTCTTCATAATTCTTATGTTTAACAGCATCAAAACTTTTAGCCTCTAATTCCTTTCTCCAGCCCGGGAACATGACGACATCATGATGTTCATAATCCATTTCTAAAACCATCCCGTCTTAAATAAATATTTAACTGTAAACTTACTGTACCCATAAAAAGTCTATAAAAAACATCAATTAAAAAATTTTATCCCCCCTAATACTAAATGATTATTTGCTACACCTAATAACATCATACATGAAATTAAGCATTAATAATAGGTCAAAAATGGTATTTTTTCCTAGCTATAAAAAATGTTAAGATCTTCTTTCTTTTCTATCTATATTAGTTTTTCCCAATCTTTTTATTTTAATTAGCCTAATCCATTCATGATTTTCTATAAACAAGGAAAAATTAAGTACCATACGAAAAAGAAGGGGCGGAAATAAAATGTCTATTCAAGAAGTCATTTTAAGAATCATCATTACATTTATAACCTTACTTATTCTGGCAAGAATGATGGGGCGTAAAGAAGTCGGTCAGCTTACCTTTTTTAATTTTATCTCGGCGATTTCTATAGGTAGTATCGGCGCAAGCCTCGCCATCAATTCAAACCTCAGTATCCGAAATGGGCTTATTGCATTAGTTGGATGGACCATCATCACCATAATTTTTGATTTAATCGATATAAAGTCAAAAGGAGCAAGGACAGCCATATCTGGCCAACCAAGTGTCTTAATTAAAAACGGGAAGATAATGGAAAGTGAATTACGGAAGTCGCGTCTTGATATAGATACGTTAAACGCCCTTCTAAGACAAAATAGTGTTCATTCCATGAAAGATGTTGATCATGCTATTTTGGAAGTGGACGGCAAATTATCCGTGATGAAAAAAGAAGAACAAAGACCAGCAACAAAATCGGATGTCAATGCACCTATACCGACATATCCTTATCCGCTTGCGACCTCAGTCATATCAGATGGTAAAATCATTCACCAAAACTTAAAAAAGTTAAATCTTGATGTCGAATGGTTAACAGGGCAATTAAAACAACAGGGTATTCAAAATTTATCTGAAGTTTTCTATGGTGAAATGCAACAAGATGGTACCTTATACATTGATCAAAAAAGCCAGGAACTAAATGGTTAATATTACCTTGTATTAACTGTTGATAAAAAATAATTTTTCTATTAAAATAAATCAGTTGTGGTTCGGTTTAGTTGTAATCGGACACGACTGTTTTTTATACTTGATAATAGAATAGCTATTTTGAAAATGATTGTTTTTAAGAAGTTAATTTGATACACGAAGTTCTATATTGCAGTTGAAATACACGGAGACTCCTGGTCGGCTAAATACGGCCACGTCCTGCGCCTGCGGTTACTCGGCGCAAACTTACGCAAGGATGTAACGCAAGTAGCATTTGTGGCCAACGCCGACACTTGAACGTCCAGTTCTTCGCGGAAATAGCATCAGCTGAAGACCCCGCAGTGAGCGAACTCTGCTCACGAGGAGGCTGAAGCGTTGTCCGCGGCAAAGAAGACAATACGAATTCGAACCAAAGTGAGCAGGAGTGTCACACTTGTGCCGTTTAGGGTGAAAGCGAAGTGTATTTCAACTGTGGTGGTGTAAATGCAACATTGAATACGAAACAGCCTAGAATATAAGGAGGGAAGCAGCTATGGGACTTGTCGTTGTTGAAATTTGTGATGGGAACTTGATCAGTCAAATTAATCTGGAAGAATTATTAGAAAAAGAATACCCAGAAGTAGCAGTGATTGAGAATAGCTGCCTCTCCTTCTGCGGTTTATGTGCAGTAAGACCATATGCACTTGTTAACGGAAAACGCGTTTTTGGCAAAAACACCGAAGAAGCTGTTGAAAAAATTAAAGCCTTAATCGAAGAAGAGCTAGCGGTATTTTTCTAATTTCGGAGGACAGGAACCGTGAATATCATTACTATATTTAAAAATAGTTTACAATTACCAAAGAAACAAGCACTCTTTCGATTAAATCGGATGAACATGCGTGATACGCTAGTGTATATTAATATTCTTTTCTTCTTACTATTTCTTCCATATGCGATCGATTTTGTTTTGAATGTTAAAGAGAAAAGTGGAAGTATACCAGATGTTGTTTATATACAAGTTGGATTTCTATATCCTGCGTTATCCCTTTTTATCACCATTTTAACCGTTTCACTTTTGGCAGTCGTGGCTTACGGGATGAGAAGTGCTTTAAAAAGAAGATTGGCTTACCATCAATTATGGAAAATGACAGCTTTTGCACTGACCATCCCAATTATGATTTACTTCGTCATTAACGTATTTAATATAGAAAACTTTTTTCTATTCATCTTACCTATATTATTATTTATCTATTTCTTTTATAAAATGATTACCGTCTATCCAAGACAAAATAAATAGACCTGTCCCAGTTGGGCAGGTCTATTCTTGTAGCGTCCCAGAAGAGATTCGAACTCCCGACCCACAGCTTAGGAGGCTGTTGCTCTATCCAACTGAGCTACTGGGACACAATCTAGGTTGAACACGTTATTATTAAATCAGTTTTTTTAAAATGATTCAACCCATCTTGACTAATCTCTTTGCCACCTCTATACACTACTTCCCCACATACCGCTTCAAAGTGAAGAAAGTAACATGGATCATTGACATGACTTTTTAGAAAATAACGATTCTGACTCGTTTCTATATAATAGCTTTGGTTAATCGAACCACCACTTACAGGTCGAATCTGTTTCAATTCAGTATGATCATTCGCAGCAAATAAAGCTTGTTTAACCAGTGATTCCATATTCATATTCCTAAAAGTATATTTACTATAAGATTATCATTATTTTTGGATTATAAAATTGACTTTGTAGAATTTTGTAGTAAAATAGCACTATAACAATAAGATTAGTTCACATCCGATAATGGCAAACTTATCGAAAGATAGGGACGCAAAGCCACGGGTCTACGGTCCTATAATAGACTAAGATCGCCGGGTTACCGAAGATGAGATTAATAAAGGTTGGTCTCAATATTCGGTGAGACTGACCTTTTTTGTTTATATATAGGCGTATAGGGTATTTTAATACTAAGAGGTTGATGGTATGAACAATGTACTAATCGCAGACGATTCAAAGTTTATGAGGACATGGCTCAAAAATAAAATTGAACAACATGATTTTCAAGTCATAGCTGAAGCAAATAACGGACTAGAAGCCATTCTTTATTATAAACAATATCAACCTAACTTAGTGATTTTAGACATAACGATGGATAAAATCGATGGAATTACTGCTTTAACAAGAATTATCAAATCCGACCCAAATGCTAATATTATCATGTGTTCAGCAATAGGATCAAAAGACCTTATTCTTAAAGCCATTGACTTAGGTGCAACTGATTTTATAGTTAAACCATACTTTCACAACCTCATGAAAATTATTAACAAGTCTTTTGAAAACAAGAAAGCGAGTAATCATGTAGAGGGGTTGGTTTCTTATGTACCGCTTGACTAACGTTCAAGTAATCGACACCTATGTAAAAGCAATTGAGTTAAACCTTGAAAAGCTATTTATTTTACAATTAGAAGACGAGTTACGCCTAAGAGGAATCTCACCGAACACCATTAGATTATCAATTAGTTAATCAACAAAAAGAAAGCCTCATTCCATATAAGTTGACCCCAAAGAGTTAGATTTTTTGGTCTAAATTATTTCGGGGGGGTGGCTTAATATGCGAAATGAGGCTTATTTTAATCATATGACTAAGAACTCAATTGGCGATATAACCGATCAGCAATCACGGCAATTTCTTCACGTGTTACGGCTTCACCCAGACCAAAAGTACCATCAGGATAACCACTCATTATTCCTAATTCCTTCATTTGTTCAATTGAATCGATGGCCCAATGATTGTCTGGGACGTCTTTGTATACACTACCCATAACATCCCACCTATCATAATAGTATTGAACATCATTTAAAAATTCACTCCAGCTAACCCCATTTGGCTGTAACCAACTTTGAGGATCACTTCTACGAGATGGGTCCAAATAACTATGAGCGACAATGTGATCACTAGGTCTTAAATTATAATTCCGACAAAGATAAGCAAAATACCATACATAACGATCATAAGCCTGACTAAAACTTCCTGGGCGACACAATTCTACACCTATAGCCGCATCGTTAGCATCCTCACCAAACATTTCATTATCTCGTGTTACTTGATACTGAACATGCCATGCTTTTTCATCCAATGGAATAATCTCTAAGATTTTACTATCATCAATAAATGTGTGGGCTGATGCTGAGGGTTGTTGGTTATTAAAATAGTTGAAGTGATCATCCGCATCCGCATTGTTGTTAGCTGTCTCATGCGCTACGATGAATTGAGGGATGGACGTAACTAGCTTTTGTCCTGAGCGTGCATTACCTCTTCTAATATAACGTCTTTGAATCGTATATTTATTATTGACAGGCACAAGTATCCCTCCTTTATAGGGCCTTCACCAATACTCTATTAAAATTACTACCTTTCGTCACAACCAATACCTAGTTTTATGGTCAAAATAATTTCGTCTTATTTTGATTTATGCTCGTATTAGAATAAAAATGAACACACTTTCAAAAACTATTGTAAACAATAGGAGGTGGTCGACTTGCGTGATGCATACTTTGTTGTGTTATTGGTCTTTTCTATTCTAATTCTTTTAGCTACTGCTGTTTTTAACAGCTTAGTACTATCACAAATTAATCAACAATCAAAAACAAGTAGTAAAACAGGTCAACAGGGCAATTCTTAATTAATAATCATTGTACTATACAAAAATTCAGACAACAACATTTGACTTACGATACCAAATAGGTGTATTAATATACTATGCTACCCTCATATCATTTAATAAAATGGACGAATAAATATGGACGTACTTTGAGGATAATGGATACATATCAAGCCATTAAAATCAAAGAAGTACAGTTGTTGAAAAGATAGTTTCTAAGTAATCCTAGAGATAGAAATAAGATATGAGAGGTAGCTTTTTTTGGCTCTTCGCTAAAAATAATGAAATTGGTCTAAAAATGGTATAGTAGTTTCCAGTAAATCTATGAAAACCGGGCAAGGGAACAGGTTCGATTGCTTCACTCCATAATCACCACCTGATACATGCTCTTCATTCCCCGCCCTGATAAATGTATGATTCTTGAAAGAGTGGATAAACTAAAAGTGGGCAAGGGAACGGGTTCTGTTGCGAGCGATACATGACTCCATACTGATACCTGTTCTTTTTTTATGATGTTGAAAAATCCAGTTTACCAGCAAGTAAGTAAACCATCGCCACAATATTTTTGTCGGATCGATAGTCACGGGCTTTCCTTTTGGTAGCTTGAAACAAACTATTGATGCCTTCTAGGATGCCATTGTTAAGTCTAGATTGAAACCATTGAACGACACCATTATAATGTCGACGTAATGTTTTGGCTAATTCAACCATGGGTTCTAACCGACAACGTAACCCCTATTGAATCCAATCCTCCAGCACCATTGGTGCGATTTGAGCAGGATACTGGTAAATCTCTTGAAGACATAGACGCATGCGATAAGCTTTTGTCGTATCCAGTTCAGTATCTTTTAGTTTATCAAGCATAGCTTTTTGATTCTTTGTTAGATTTTCTTCATTTTTAAGCCAGACATATCGAGTATTTTTTAACTCCGCACAGCTTTTTCTTTCATTGCGCCGTACGGCATCGACAGCTTTGTTAGCCTCTTGAATCACGTGGAACTTATCGAATGTAATGGAAGCCTCAGGAAAGTGCTCTGAAGCCCCTTTGATAAAAGCGGGAGACATGTCCATACAGACTTCGGTTATACGGTCTGCCTTCCCACCTTGCGCCTCAAGGCGCTCTTTACATGTCTCCCAAACACTTGCATCTTTTCCTTTGGTTACGTGAATAACATTCTTTTTATCCGAGTCAACAAAAATGGTAATATAATTGTGTCCACGTTTGGACGATGTTTCATCTGTGTTTATATGAGTAACATGGGATAAATCTTGGGTAGCAATAGCATTATCAACGTAATAGTGAAGAATTCGCCATAAGCGTGTGTCGTGTTCATTTACTAAACGACTTACCGCGCTCATGGGCATATCCTTGACTAACATCATAATCCATGCATCAAATAACTTCGTGAAGCCCGCTCGGGGCTTAATAGCCCAAGGAATATCAACTCGATGTTTTTTTCTGCACTTCTTACATTCCGTTCTTGGGTGTTCAGCGTGAATGTAACAAGGATACTCTAAAAAGTTTAAATGTCTCCACTGTCGATCATAATCAGCAATATCAAAGATCCGCTGGTTTTTTCTACCGCAGTTAGAACAAGTCATCGTAGCTTCTTTACGAACTTTCAAATAAACATCTAGTTGCTTTTTATTTTCATCAAAAAGGTATCGACTAATGTACCATGGCTCTGGAATGTGAAATACATTTTTAGATCCTTAATTTCTACTAACATATGAAAACCACCTATCAATTTAATTTGGTAGTTTCCAGTATTGCCAAGTTAAATCATTTTAATCGGCGAAGAAGCATAAAAAAATCTAATCAACATCTGTTAGACTTACTTTAATAACATCGTTATCTTTAGAGAACTTCACTATTGCTAACTCCATCGTAATTGTTTCTTCTGTTACCTTACTTCCAATTTCACCTAAATTGTGTATATATTCGTCAACATCTTGAATTTCTTCTTAATTCGATATAAAAAACTAAAGAAATTGAGTGAAAATAATTAAATAATGAGTTTATTTTTTGAGTAATTTAGATTCGAAGTACGTTGAAAACAATGAATTTTAACTAAAAATAAAGAGCACATCATTAAATGAATATTGCCATACAAAAAGTACAATCTTGTCAGATTTCAGGTACACTTAGGACATGAAATAGGGACACCTGTGACACCTAATGATACACCTAAGTATTTCCATTTATATACTTATAAACTAGAAGCGAAATAACGTAGACTAAATAAACTAGAGAGAAGTGCACTTTATTTGGAGTGGCGAGTGTGATAGCCTTGGCTGGCTATGCCAAGGTTAATAAAAGCTGGCTGCTTGGCTAGAGAATTATAACCGCAGAGGCTCCAAGTAAAGCGACAATATGGCAACTGTATCTTCATTTCAAACCGTTTTTAAGGGCGTGTCCCTCTAATGGCATTACTGTCCCTAAAACATGGCAAACATGTCTCTTTTCGTTGGTAATATACATTAAAATTACATTCTATAAATATTAATATATCCGAACAATATCTATAGGGATTTTTGACAAAACCATATACACGACATCAAATCTATTAAACTCTAGTCTTATATTCTCCTACCACGTCTCTTATGTTAGGATCGATTTCATCTTTTAATTCCAAACGATCATAAAATATAGAAAATTCTAATTATTGCTTCAATTATTTTATTAACTATATTAAACTAATATATGTGGGGATGAGGAAGAAAATGGTTGTTTATAATTAAATTATGAATGGATGCGATACTATTAATAAGTTAAAATTCATGTTTACAGTAATGTTATTTGGTTCCTTATTTTTTAATATTCATCATAATCAAGCAAATGCACAATCAGATTTAGTTCAGGATGAGAATGAGGAAATAGTTTACAGTGAAGTCTACCTAATATATCCGGAAGATGAGAATATTCCAAATAATATTGAATCAAAAGAATTTATTGAAAACAACAAAGAATTGGTTTTAAAGGGCACAGATGAATTACGTAATGAATTACGTAATGAATTAATTAAAAGTGAGGATTCTGAAATTGAGGATTTACCAAGTGGGCACGCTACTTTAACTTGTAATTTGGACTCAAATGATTTAGTCTGCGATTGGACGTCAATACTTTATTCTGATTATATTACATACGTTAATCAGAAACTGGATTATTATAGTAATGGATATTGGATACATGAGGATCAATTCAACTATCCCAATCCACTTGCTACTAGATCTGTTAGTGATCAAGGAGAGGTAAAAAATGCTATAAGTGGTGAGTGGAGAATGCATTTAAACGGATCTGTTACAGGAAGGTATGCAGTCTATCAACTCCACAGTTACTCAAAATATATTGATGTTCCTTAAATTAAATAGCTTTTAATATAAGAATCTTACTTATCCCCACATCCAATTTTATTTTTATTATATTCCTATTTACGTTGTATATATACGGATTGAATATTTAGTTAATCTAAAAAAAGGAAAAACCTTACCAATGGCGACACCGTCCGTTTGGTAAATATGCATATGGACTTCTGCGATTAATGACAATTATAAAAATAGTTGATTACCACGTTTTTCACTAAAAATAAATCGATTTCCCGGCAACAATAATTAACACTGAATTTCACCGGGACAAGTCAAATGCAACGTTAGGGATTATATACCAAAAAAGGGTGATTATCATGTATCCATGGCTTATTCCAGTGAAGAAACACTATGAAAATAATGAGGACCTTATCGCAGAAGTTAGTATTGAAAGGATAACAGCTAGAGATTATAGAGAAATACTAACTCCAGCATGCCAATTTTTTTCATATTCTTCTTACGTTCTTCAAACCGAAGTTTATGTCTCTATTCCAACACCCAGTAGAGAAGCTGAAAGCTTAGTCTTAGAACAATTAGCACCTCACTATAAAAAGATCATGAAAGAGAGCATAGGGAATAAAACTTATCGATATAACTTGATTGGTTTAAAACCTAAAACTCTAACTCTTTTTAGGTATTATGAAACTTCAGGAAAATTATATTCTATTGTACCAGATATGGTTAAAAGTAATTCTATAATTCAATTCGATGAAAAGTACTTTAAAAATGCAGATATCAGAGAATATTCTATAGATATAAGTCAGCTGAAACCTTTAAAGATAGCTGGCACTGAAAGTTTATACCAATTCTTGAAACAAACATTTTTTGCAAGTGAAGGAGTCATACGTATGCAGCCTGTAGGTTGGAAATTAAAAAGTGATTTAATCGAATCACCTTCTCTAAGAAGTTTGAGTACCTATGCTTCTAAGATTCATATAACTGTTAATTTATATAATAGAGATATTTTAGGAGTTGATATTTTTAGTTAATTACTTAGAAAAAAAGCATATTACTTACGAAAAGAGAAAGTGGTGTCATTTTTTTAGGGACATTAACGTCGTTTCTGGGACACACAAAAAACCGAATTGGAATAGAGATAGAGTAGCCAAGGGTTTGTCAAATAAAGTGTGTAAGTAGTAACGTTTAGATGAACTTCTCCGTATTTATAGCAGTCAATTGTATATTAGGATAAGAACTCCTGACTCGATGCTAAAGCCAGCCACAGCTTTGCTGCTTGCCATTGACCATAGCGCCCGATTCTAAGTATTCGGACGGTGTGGTCCCCACCGTCCGAATACTTAGAATCGATTTGTCCGTGTTATCATTTGTTGCAGGGAACCCTTCAGGCTTTATTTTTTGGCTTACCTGCATGAATACCACAACACGGACAAAAGCGAAGGTCAATGGTGGCGTTCGTGATACGAGTTCTATTGAGGCCATACACCTTTCTAATCGCTAGCTATACTTAAGTACTTTATCTTCAAACCCTTCATGTACAAGTAGCTGATTCCGGACTAAGGACCAATTTTGAATAAAGCCTCCGTCCCATTTAGCTTCTAATTCCTTTACGCGTAAAAATAATACTTTTAAAAGAGCTGTCTCGTCAGGAAATGCTCCTTTTTGTGTTACTTTTCTAAAGCTGGAATGAATGGCTTCAACCGCATTCGTGGTATACATGATCTTACGTATAGCACTACCATAATCAAATAACTGTTCAACGTGATGAAAATGCTTCGTCCACACATTAATGGCGCCAGGGTATGCCGACCATGTTTGTTTAAATGTCTCAAATGCGCTTTGACATGCCTTAAGGTTTTGGGCACCATACACTTTTTTCAGTGAGGCTGTAAAAGCCTTATAGTCCTTACTTGGCACATATTTGATCGAATTACGAATCAAATGGACAATACATCGCTGAGCAGTGACATTTGGGTAAATCGCACGAGCACCTTCCTCTAATCCACTGACACCATCCATGGAAATGAAGAAAATGTCCTCGACGCCTCTTGCCTTAATCTCATCAAAAATTTGCATCCATTTGTGCTTACTTTCTGTTTCATTTAACCACAAGCCAAGAATCTCTTTTTTCCTTCCATGTTATAACCTAGAATGGTGTATATGGTATACTTCTTAGTTTCATAGTTATTCCGAATAGTTGTAAACATACAGTCAACAAAAAGGAAGGGATAGCAGTTACTTAACGGACGAGATTGCCACTCCTCTAATTCCGTAATTACTGTATCTGTGATATCCGAAATCATATCATGGGAAACTGAAAAACCATAAATATCCTCAATAGTAGATGAAATGTCACGTTGTGACATGCCTTTGGCATACATGGAAATCACTTTATCTTCAATGGCCGAAACGTCTTTTTGACGCTTAGGAATGAGTTGTGGATCAAATGATCCATCACGATCACGAGGGGTAGCTATTTTCACTTCTCCAGAGGTCGTGTGTAACGTTTTTTTACCAAATCCATTTCTTCTATTTAGCGATTCTTTTTCACCTTTATCATTCGATTCATAGCCAAGATGATAATTCATTTCACCTTTTAACATCGCTTCAAACATTGGTCCAAAAATGTCTTTTAGAGCATTCTGCATCTCTTCTACAGATTTCGGTTGGTACTCTTCGATAATTTTATTAGCTAAGTTGACTGATTTCGGATCACGCTTAATTTTCGTCATTAGAATTCCTCCCAATTTCAAATATAATCAGTCTAGGTAAATAAAAAAATCTAAACCGGTAAGTAGAAGCCGTACGCTCTTCTACTTACACAGTTTAGATTACACTCTCAAGAAATTGGACATCTTGTGAAATGGCGTCCCAGGCAGGATTCGAACCTGCGACCCACAGCTTAGAAGGCTGTTGCCGAACCATGTTCATACGGCTTAATCAAGTTCCTACCTAATATTTAAAGGTGTTTCTACAAATCAGTAAAAATCTTATTTTACCGTTTAAGATTTAAAAATGTCAATAACTTTCTAATTCTTGTTTAATATCATTATTTATTGAATCAATTATCTGGGTGATTTCGGATAGTACTTCCTCAGAGGTTGTACCCATAATACCCAATCCTTTTTCCCCATAAAAAATTGAATATAATTTATTATTATGATCTTTTATAATAGTCGAAATTTTATAAATTATATACTCGTCATTTATACTACCTTTTATAATTTTATTTAATAAATTCTCAATTTTCCATATTTTATCTTCATATATCTGTGAATGTCTTTCTTCCATCGGCCAAACATAACTTATATTTTTTCCATTCGAATTTAAACTACTTATATCTTTTTCAATTGCATTAAAAAATAATCTATTTTCTGTTTCATTAAAATCATTATTATATAAATCTAAAGTGCCTGAAATGCTATCTAAATCATTATGAAATTTTAACAAAAAATCATATAGTAAACGTTCTTGTTTAGTTATCTCCTCATTATTGTCTCCCTGATTTATTTTTGTTTGATATAAAAATACAATACCTAGTAATATTACTATTATTAGAATTATTTTTAATAAAATTTTCACGTTTACACTCCTCTGATTCATTATGTAAAAAGATATCAAATTAATTACTATAAACCTCTACTTTACGTATATTAATTTTATAACCCTACCATTAAAAAATAAAGTGCTCTTTAGTAATATTTACTAAAGAGCACCCAATAATATTAATCTGTTACAGGCACATCATAATAAAAATTATTAACACCATTATGGTATGCATAAACCCAATCATAGCCATCATACGCATAAGAATGATATAATAAGTCGGATTCAACATGAATTCTTAAGTTGCTATCAATCTCTGCTTTAGCAGTATCAACTTCATATCTTGCTCCAAACCCTCTATCAGTCTCTTCATAAGGGCTTCCATCGTCAATATAAAAAAGATTAGTAAAACTATAACTTAAATTTTCTGTTCCTGTGCCGTCTATTGATACTCCATCAGTTGTTACTGGTATTGAAATAATACCTAATTCTTTAATATAAAACGGAATATTGAATGTTTCTTCATTATCATCTTCTGGGCTAACTGTATCAAATGCAGCAGCGTCATAGGTAGATAATTCTAAGTCATATTCTCTTACAAGAGTATGATCCACAATATATCCTTTATTTTCCCAATATTCATTTACTTTATCAGTTTTAGTTGTACTTCTCAAAGAATGATAATCTGATTGGCCTTTTCCAATTTCCGACGGTCCTTCTACAACAGTACGTTGATAAAATCCATTAAAATCTCTCAATTCATTATAATAATCATTCATTGCATCATAATTAGTGTTTTTTGTCACTTTTGGAGATGATCCATCAAATATATAAGTTTCACCATTCTTCAATTCAATATGTTCTGATGACTTGTAAGTTTCAATATTAATAACTGCATCAAATTTTTCGGTAGTTTTATCTAGATAAAGCATTGCATTGAAGGTCTTATTTGATGAAGAATTAACAGTCCCTTTATAAGTATATTTTTCTCCATTATTAGAAGAAACTAATTTGCCTACCAACTTGATAATTTCTTCGTTTTCAGTTGTAATTTCACCCATAAAAGACTCACCAGCTTTAAACTTACCAGTAACCGCTTCTCCTTCTTTTAAAACCGTAGTTTCAGAATCAATAAAATTCATAGTTGAGCTTGCCTTGATTCCTTCTTTTTTAACATTAATTTTTGATTCAGCACTGATGTTTAAAGAGAGAGCTATTATCATTACAAGCAAAAACCCAAATAAGATTATACGACCAATTTTCATAATAAACGTACCTCCTATAAATTTCAAGTTTACAAAGTAGTGATGTTAATAATAGAAATTTTCACCTCCTTTTTCCAATATAATAACCATAAATTATAATATTTAACAATCTCATTCTCAGCCAATTACATACAATTTTGAAAACTTATGATGATATTATCTCCAAATATCTCCAAATATCTAAAATAATATAAACATTGGAATATTTTATAAAAAATAACATACACCTAAATCTGTGGTAGCTGTTATATATTTTGGTTTTTCCTCTAAAGTTCGAAAATTTGATCCTTAGGGATCATAACTTACTCGAAAGTACATCGAATCTATTATTTTTTTTACAGTTTTTTGGGTTCATTAAATAAGCATGTAACACTGGAAATTAATACAAGTTGGTACTTTTGGGATGGATTATACGAGTTACGTTAAAAATGATGTATAAATTGTTGGAAACCACGAGGTGTAGTTCCCAAACTTTAGATAAAGTTTTCGAGCATGCTTAACCATTTTGGGTGCTAACGTACTCGGGGTCTAGATTACCATTTTTCCTACACCGGAACACTCTCTTCTTGACAGGTTCATCATCTGATTTTATGCTTTCTTGACCTATGATGCGGAGCGTCCTTCATGGGACACGCCTCCTTCTATGATGAGATATGTGATCGGAAAACCAACTTTAGTCTTACCATGAAGAGAGGCATTTTTTAACCAACGCTAAAAGCTACCCCTAGCATAGCGAGGCCACTGAAAAACTGTTAGTTTTTTAATAGATTTAATTGTAGTTTAATAAAAAATAGCTGATTTCGGAAAATTAAATCCGAAATCAGCTATTTTTTATATAGGTTTACGAGTTTCTGTTGTTCTATATTTCTTTAGTTTTAGAATTCGTTTTATATTAGCGGTAAATATTGCCATTGCTCCTTGTAAATGCATGCCTTCAAGACCCGAGGTCAAGGCAACCTCATATCCGTGTCTGTGCTTCAATTCATTATTTTTTGCTTCAATTTTGTAGCGTTCTTTAGCTTTTTCTTTAAATTCATCACTATTTTGAAAGGTTAATTGTTCGTTATGTTCTTTCGACTTAATACTTACGGAATAGGATTTCGTTTTTGCTCCTGGAGTATAGCAACCATCTCTTAAAGGACATCTCTTCCATTTCTCAACATCAAAATAGTAAGTTATAGTCTGGTTCTTGCTTTGATCTTTTTTTGCCCTGCTTGGATTTTCGAATAGCCATGTGTCCTGCTGGACACACATACATTCCAGCATCTTTGATGTATTCAAATTCATCCCCTTGACGGTTGCCATTAGAAATAATGGAATGTAATTTTGAGACTAATTTCAAATTATTCTTCGAAGCATACTTCAAGTTTTCTTTCAGAATACGCAGTATCACCAATAATGTCCTCAACTTCTATTCCACATGCTTGACTCTTTTGAATTAATGTATTTAGTTGTTTTCCATCATTTTTTTCACCAGTGCTGCGGTAATAATACGTTCTTCACTCATTGCCAAGTGAGTCTTGAAACCAAAAAATGAGGAATCAGAAGATTTATGACCAACTCAAGCATTAGGATCATTAGATTCTTGGAGAAATTCAATATCATCTTCAACCGTTTCTTTTAAAAGATTCAATGGCTCTTTTATTTTTGGATACTTTTTTAATGTTGGTTCTTGATCAATTACTTTGATAAGTTCTTGAGTATAATTAATTTCAGCCTCAATTGTATCGGATTGGGGTTTTTTTGGGAACTTTTCTTTCATTGATTCATCGATCTTATAAATTTCATTACGAACATTTTTCGATCGATACGTAGTATTTCTTGAGGCTTCAATTGGTTGTATCTAGCTTTTGTATGCGTCGCGTCGACAATAATTGATTTAGCTTGGATAATATCATGTTCATTAGCTGTCCTGACCGTTTTCCAATCAAAAGATCAAGAAGATTCTCGTCTTTTAATCGCCTACGTCGAAAGTGGGTCAATAAACTTGGATCAATAACATCATCTTCTGGTTCCATTTCAAGAAAGTACTTAAAAGACATATCAACACGTGCACGATTAATCAGATCTACATCAGATAGATTATATATTAAGATATTTAAACATACGAATAAGATGGACGGTGTTCCGTCCATTGTCGTGACAATATTTATCCTTCAATTCATCATAAACAAATGAAAAATCGACCAAATCATTGATTTGTCTAAGATGGTCTTCTGGAATAAGGGCATCATATAATCCCAAGTAATCACTAAGGTTTAACGAAAGTTGACGTTCAATCATCCAATCCCTCACTTTTATGTACTACCTTTATTGCAAAGGAAATCAGTCCATCTTTTTCCTAAAAAATGGTAAAAGATGGACTGATATTTTAAAATATTGGACTTTTTCAGTGACCTCAACATAGCCAGGGGTTTTCTAACACATTAAAAAAAGCTCAATCCCTTGTGATTAAAGGGATTGAGCATGTTAAAGTAATGGCGTCCCAGGCAGGATTCGAACCTGCGACCCACAGCTTAGAAGGCTGTTGCTCTATCCTGCTGAGCTACTGGGACAATATAAATAAAAACAAATTATTTAGTTGTATATAACCCAATGTCGTCTTATCCTGTCTCTTCCTTTTCTAGCAAATCCTATGAAGGTTCATGCGTCGAGATAACTCGTAGCATTTCGGCAGATGCACTGCTCGTTGCTGAGCAGCTACTGGAGCAAATAATTAAGACCAACAACTTAGAAGGCTGTTGCTCATAAATTTAGGCAAAAAATGGAGCGGGTGATGGGAATCGAACCCACGACATCAGCTTGGAAGGCTGAGGTTTTACCACTAAACTACACCCGCATTTTATATATATTTTACATAAAGATTCACAACACGCAGCTTGCGACTTTCCCACTATGCCCCTGCATCTTCTAGTTTATTCATGGATGTAAATTCTTCGGGGCAACTCGTAGCTTACTCGGTGGAAGTTTCGCTCGTCACTACACCCGCATTTTAATATAATTTATACACAAGGATTTGCAACACGCAGCTTGTGACTTTTCACTATGCCCCTGCATCTTCTAGTTTATTCATGGTTGTGAATTCTTCGGGCAACTCGTCGCTTATTCGATGGAAGTTTCGCTCGTCACTAAACCCGCATGTAAATCTCAATTATTTAAGAACTTGTATTTAATACCATAACATATATCACAGTGTCTTTCGAAGGTTATGTATGAAACCTTCCTTTTGTTGCGGACAAGAATCATTATATAAAAATAACCCTGTCTATGTCAACACATGTTTGGTATTTTTTTTAGAAACCAGGGAATAAATCCCTGGCCAATCTTTTATAATAATGGTTTAATCTTTTTCAACATCGCATCAAGTGCATGTTTCCGATGACTTATTTTATTTTTGACAGTAGATCCTAACTGAGCCATCGTCTGTTCATAACCATTAGGAATAAATACGGGATCATAACCAAATCCTTCTGAACCTCTTGGCTCATCCGTTATTCGGCCTTCACAACGGCCTTCTGCCACGATTGTTTCTTCGTCAGGCCTGGCAAAAGCAATAACAGAAACAAATGCCGCATCTCGCTGTTCAACACCTTCTAGATTTTTTAAAAGTTTTTCCAGGTTTTGATCATCATTTTTCTCTAAACCAGCATAGCGCGCAGAATAAATGCCTGGTTCACCATTTAAAGCTTCAACCGTTAAGCCAGAATCATCAGCCATAACTGGAATTTGATACGTTTTCGCATACGTATCAGCTTTTAACCGTGCATTCTCCTCAAAAGTTTTACCTGTTTCTTCGACATCTTCAACATCATTAAAAGTATCCATTAGACTTACCATTTTAATGTCGAGTGACTGAAACATCTCTTGAAATTCTCTAATTTTACCTTGATTTGTGGTTGCGACATAGATTTGGTCCACGTTTTATTCTCCTTTATTTTCTCCAATCAAATTGGCACGATTTCCTAAAGCGTCTTTTTGAATATCAAATAGCTCATTAATCCCTTTTTGTGCTAACTGAATTAATTCATTTAATTGGTTAGGTGAGAAAGTCGCTTCTTCACCTGTACCTTGTAGTTCAACAAACTCATTTTCATCGGTCATAACAACGTTCATGTCGACTGCTGCTGTAGAGTCCTCTTCATAGTATAAATCCAAAATCGCCTCACCATTTTCAGCAATTCCAACTGATGTAGCTGCTAAGAAATGATTAATTGGCATCTCATTGATTTTTTCCTCATCAATTAATTGGCTACAAGCTAAAACAACAGCAACAAATGCGCCCGTTATCGAAGCTGTCCTCGTTCCACCATCAGCTTGAATAACATCGCAGTCAACCCAGATCGTGCGTTCACCGATTTTATCTAAATCAATGACAGCTCTTAGGGCTCTGCCAATTAAACGCTGAATCTCCATAGTGCGGCCGGAAATTTTACCTTTAGATGATTCGCGTATGTTTCGTTTCTCTGTAGCACGTGGAAGCATCGCATATTCTGCTGTAATCCAGCCTTTCCCTTGACCTCGCATAAATGGGGGTACACGATCTTCTACACTGGCATTACAAATGACCTTCGTATCGCCTACAGTAATAAAAACTGATCCCTCAGGGTGTTTCGTATAATTTGTGATGATTTCTACATTTCTTAATTGATCGGCTTGTCGGCCGTCATTACGCATACAATGCCCTCCTAAAATAAAAAAATATAAGTGCTTAAAATAGTTTTAACGCTTTCTTATTTTCTAAACAAAAGACCCCATAAATCAAGAAAAAATTCGCCTGTCATTAAGTTATATGGCGAATCATAGCGGTCATATTATGTATCTGAAAAACTTATACCTTAAGCAAAATGGTATAAGCTTCTCTATCTAGGTTAAAGAAACCTGTTTTAACGTCGCGCTTTTGAGTTGAAAAATTTCTTCTTTCAGTCGTTGGAATACTTGTAAACTGCCTGTTGTAAAAATCAAAGGCTCTTGGTTTTCCTGTTGATTAGTATTAAATAATTCATAAAACGTCAATACCGTACTAACCTCAAATCCTGTCTCTACTGCTGATGATAAAACCGTTACATTCTCACCGATCACTTCTTCAATCAAAGGTTGAATAATAGGATAATGCGTACAACCTAATATAAGTGTATCAATTCTAGGATGATGATTCATAAACTGTAGACTACCCTCAACTATACGTTTGGCATTCAAGCTTACAAAATCACCGTTCTCAATCATTGGAACAAAATTAGGGCACGCTACCCCTAATGTGTTAATATGTGGCTTAATCCGTTTAAGCGCACGCTCATAGGCTTCACTTTGAATAGTATTTTCTGTTCCAATGATACCCACTTGATTGGTTTGTGTTGCTTTAATAGCCGCACGTGCTCCGGATTCAATCACGCCTATTACTGGTATCGGTAGATTGTCTTTTAGTTGTTCTAAAACAAGGGCTGTCGCTGTATTACAAGCAATCACGAGCATTTTAATCTCAAACTTCATTAAGTAATGTACCATTTCCCATGTATACTGCTGTACGTCAATTTCTTCCTTAGGGCCATATGGGCACCTTAAGGTGTCTCCTAAATAAATGAATTTCTCTGTAGGCAATTGGCGATTTAATTCGTGTAAAACTGTTAATCCACCAACCCCCGAATCTATAACTCCAATAGGACGATTCAATTTTATTCACCTTCATCTTGCTGTTTTGATTTTTCTTCATGTACTCGCATCTCATTAAACATTCTAGACATTAAATGATGAAGCGATTGTATTTCCTCCGAAGAAAACGATTCTAATACCTCTTGTACATATACTTGACGTTTTTCGATTACTTCTTTGATAATTTCATTGCCTTTTTGTAATAAATGTATTCGAACAACTCGACGATCCTTTGGGTCTCTGACGCGTTCAATTAACTCGTTGTTTTCCATTCGATCTACAAGGTCAGTCGTTGTACTAAAAGCAAAGTACATCTTTTTAGACAGTTCACCAATCGTTAAATCACCGGAATCTAGTAACCATTGAAGGGCGATAAACTGTGGTGGGGTGATTGGATAATGGTCTAAAATTTCACGACCTCGTTGTTTAATTATATGGGATATGTAACGAATACTTTTCTCTAGTTCCTTGATGGTTTTATCATTTATTGTAGAGTCCACAGGGTCTCCTCCTCGAAAATAATATCTATATATAATATTTTCAAGCTTTTTTAAGAAAATTTCAAGTTAAGTTCTTGATTAGGCTTGTTATTTAGAATTAAAAAGATTAAAAAGGAACCGGCTATAAGAACAGCCGGTTCAAATTACAGCTGAATTTCTCCTAGTCGTATTAACTCGACTACGGCTTGAGAACGCCCCTTCACTTGTAATTTTTGAATGGTGTTTGAGATATGATTTCGCACAGTCTTTTCAGAAATGAATAATTGTTCTGCTATTTCCTTTGTTGTTTTATCTTGTACGAGTAATTCAAATACTTCCCTTTCTCTTTTTGTCAATATATTAGTAGGTCGATATTCCTTGCTATCCAAACGGTAACCCCTCCTCTGTTAAAGAGTGAGCTACTTGTTCTACATGAGGAATTACTTAGTCATGATATTTTATGATTGATAAGGCGAGTTGGTTCGCGACAAACGTCTACTTCTTCAAAGTTTTATGTCATTTTGTAGTTTATTTAATTGTTCTTCATCAAATGGTGTTGATTGACCAGTTTTAGAATTAATTTGAACAATTCGCCCTCGCCCAGTAATACATAGATCATCCTGTTGATTAAGCCCCATATAATGAATGTCTACTGAGCTTTTACCAATATTTATTGCTTTAACATATAGTTTGATCTTGTCGCCGAAGTATACTTGCTTAAAATAGTCACATTGTAAATCACCTACGACTGGTACACGTTCTACCTCTTTGGTTAGTTCACCGAATAGCTGAATTTCATCAAGGTATTTAATTCTTGCCTCTTCAAAATATATGAATGGAGAAACGTTATTCATATGACCGAACAGGTCAGTTTCAGAAAAACGAATCTCGATAGTGGTATAATATGAAAATTCACGCTTCCATGTTTCTAAATCCTGTATGTAATTGGGTAATCGCATTTATCAATTTCATTCCTTTCAGAAAAAATGAATATTCGTTCAATTTCGTTTAAAGAAAAGGGCTGACATGATAGCCAGCCCTTTACCTCTAAATATCATTGTGAGCTTATTGATTGTGGTCACTGCCGAAAAAGCTCTTAAACGATTGAACAGTTGCTTCACGGTTTAATGCTGCGATTGAAGTTGTTAGTGGAATACCTTTTGGACAAGATTGTACACAGTTTTGTGAGTTACCACAATTCTGTAATCCACCATCACCTGTTACAGCAGCCATACGTTCCGCTTTATGAAGGCTTCCATTTGGTGTCGCGTTGTGTAAACGTACTTGAGATAACGCTGCTGGTCCAATGAAGTTAGCGTTACTGTTAACGTTAGGACAAGCTTCTAAACATACACCACAAGTCATACATTTAGAAAGTTCATAAGCCCATTGACGTCTACTTTCTGCCATCCTTTCTCCTGGACCAAGATCGTGTGTACCGTCGATTGGTGTCCAAGCTTTAACTTTCTTCAAGGAGTCAAACATACGTCTACGATCTACTTCTAGGTCACGTACTACAGGGAACGTATTCATTGGTTCTAAACGAACCGGTTGCTCTAATTGGTCAATTAGTGCTGTACAAGATTGTCTTGGTTTTCCGTTAATAACCATTGAACAAGCGCCACAAACCTCTTCTAAACAACCCATTTCCCAATTGACAGGTGCTGTTTCTTCACCTTTTGCATTAACAGGATTACGTCTAATTTCCATTAACGCGGAAATAACGTTCATATTTTTACGGTAAGGGATTTCAAACTCTTCCTCGTATGATTGGGAATCTGGGCTATCTTGGCGTGTAATGATAAACTTAATTGTTTTAGTTTTAGTTGCTTCCGCCATGATTAGTTACCCCCTTTTATTTTGATTTTGAGTAATCACGTTTACGAGGCTCAATGTATTGCGTATCAACTTCTTCGTATGTTATATCTGGTCCATTTTTGTCTGGATTGTAAGTCGCTTTTGTTGTTTTTAACCATTCCTCGTCGTTACGCTCAGGAAATTCTGGTTTATAATGAGCACCACGGCTTTCATTACGATTGTAAGCGCCAATCGTGACGACTCGTGACAATTGCAACATGTCTTGCAATTGTCGTGTAAACATAACACTGTGATTACTCCATCTTGATGTGTCGTGAATGTTGATATCTTTCCAACGATCCATTAATTCAACAATCTTCTCATCTGTTTTAAGTAGGTTGTCGTTTTCACGGACAACTGTAACATTTTTAGTCATCCATTCACCTAGTTCACGGTGAAGACTATATGGATTTTCACTACCTGACGTCATACCTAATAAGTCTTCAAATTTCTCTTCTTCTTCCTTCAATTTATCATCAAATAGAGATGAAGACTGATCGTCAGCTGATGATTCAAGCCCTTTAATATATTCAACCGCATTAGGTCCGGCAACCATACCACCATAAATACATGATAATAATGAGTTAGCACCTAGACGGTTAGCTCCGTGAATCGTAAAGTCCACTTCTCCAGCTGCAAATACACCTGGAATGCTTGTCATTTGATCATCATCGACCCATAGTCCACCCATAGAATAGTGAACAGCTGGGAAGATTTTCATCGGTACTTTACGTGGATCTTCACCTACGAATTTTTCATAAATTTCAATAATACCACCGAGTTTAACATCTAATTCTTTCGGGTCTTTATGTGATAAATCTAAGTAAACCATGTTTTCGCCATTAATACCTAGCTTCTGGTTTACGCAAACTTCAAAAATTTCACGTGTCGCAATATCACGTGGTACAAGGTTACCGTAAGCAGGGTATTTTTCCTCTAAGAAATACCATGGCTTACCGTCTTTATATGTCCATACACGACCACCTTCACCACGAGCTGATTCACTCATTAAGCGAAGTTTGTCGTCCCCTGGTATTGCTGTTGGGTGAATTTGAATGAATTCACCATTCGCATAAGCTGCTCCCTGTTGATACAGTCTTGAAGCAGCAGAACCCGTGTTAATAACAGAGTTTGTTGATTTACCAAAGATAATTCCTGGTCCACCTGTTGCAACAATAACAGCATCTGCTTTAAATGCTTTAAATTCATGTGATTTAAGATTCTGTGCAATAATTCCGCGTGAACGATTATCATCATCTAGAATGGAAGAAATAAATTCCCAGCCTTCATATTTTGTCACAAGGCCGTTAGCTTCTTGACGACGAACTTGTTCGTCTAATGCATACAATAACTGTTGTCCAGTTGTAGCACCAGCATAAGCTGTACGGTGGTGTTGTGTACCACCAAAGCGACGGAAGTCTAATAAACCTTCTGGCGTACGGTTAAACATAACCCCCATACGTTCTAACATGTGAATGATCCCTGGAGCTTTTTCACACATTTCTTTAACTGGAGTTTGGTTTGCTAAAAAGTCCCCACCATATACGGTATCATCAAAGTGTATCCAAGGTGAGTCACCTTCACCCTTTGTGTCTACGGCTCCGTTAATACCACCTTGGGCACATACAGAGTGGGAGCGTTTAACCGGAACAAGTGAAATTAAATCGACGTGTACACCAGCTTGTGCAACTTCAATTGTTGCCATTAAACCAGCAAGACCACCGCCTACGATTACAACATTTTTATCATTAGTCATTAGTTGTTTCACTCCCTTATCATTCCGAAATTCCTTATAAGTTTACGATGCAAATGCGATTAGGGAAGAGATTCCCATGTAAGTGAAAACCGCAAAAATCGCAATGGTAATATATGTCATAACGAGTTGGGATTTTGGTGAAATTGTAAGACCCCAAGTGACGAAGAATGACCATAAACCATTCGCAAAGTGAAATACTGCTGAAACAACACCAATAATATAGAACCAGAACATAATTGGATCAGATAAAATTGATGCCATTAGATCAAAATTAATTTCAGTTCCATAAATCGCATTCGCTAAGCGTGTTTCCCAAACGTGCCACGCAATGAATATTAGAGTCAAAATACCCGTGATTCGTTGAACTAAAAACATCCAATTACGGAAGAAGCCGTAACGAATCGTATTTGGTTCTGCCGTAAAGGCGATAAAAACCCCATAGATAGCATGGAATAATAGCGGTAGGTAAATCACAAAGATTTCCAAACCTAAACGTAGCGGTAGGTTTTCCATAAATCCTGCAGCATTATTAAATGCCTCTGGTCCATATGTAGAAAAAAAGTTGACCGTTAAGTGCTGCATAAGGAAAAGCCCAATAGGTATGACACCTAATAAAGAATGTAGCCTGCGATAAAAGAACTCACGGTTATCCGCCATGTGTTACCCCCCTTGTTTTGAGTAAAATTCTTTAGTTATCAACATCATAAAAAGTAAACATGACATGTTATATTGTACTTCTAACGGTTTAAAGCGTCAAGAAATCCTTACCATTTGATTTGACGGTTAGGGCAGTATTAATTTTTCCCTAACTACAGCTTTTCTACATAGTTCCCCATGGCTTATACCTAGTCTTCTTCATTTTGCTTCATTTCATACACGAAGTAATGTTGTATATTCTCTGCTACATGTGACGGGATTCCTAATTTCGCCATATCCTCTACACTAGCTTGCTTAATTTGATCAATCGAGCCAAAGTGTTGAATTAATAGTCTTTTTCGTTTTGGACCGATTCCTTCAATTTCATCAAGACTGGACTGAAAAGCACTTTTTCCTCGCAATTGACGATGAAATGATATAGCAAAGCGGTGAACCTCATCTTGAATTCGTTGAACTAAATAAAAGGATTGTTCATTCCGTTTTAATGGAACCGTTTCCGGTGGATTACCATATAACAATTCACTTGTCTTATGTTTTTCATCTTTGGCTAGACCGCATATCGGGATATCCAAACCTAATTCATTTTCTAAAACATCTCTAGCAGCTGACATTTGGCCTTTAGCCCCATCAACCATAAGGAGATCAGGTAGTGGCGCCCCTTCTTTTAAAACACGTTGATAACGTCTCCGAATAACCTCCCGCATGGTTTCATAATCGTCTGGAGATTCGACAGTTTTTATTTTGTATTTTCGATATTCATTTTTCTTCGGCTTACCATCAATGAAAGTTACCATAGCAGAAACCGGGTTCGTACCTTGAATGTTTGAATTATCAAAGGCTTCAATTCGATGCGGTGTTTCAATATTTAAAATGTCACCTAATCGCTCAATCGCTTTAATCGTACGTTCTTCATCCTGTTCAATTAAGGAGAACTTTTCTTTTAAGGCAATTTGTGCATTTTCCATGGCTAACTCTACTAAGTCTTTCTTTTTTCCACGTAGTGGTGTTTTAACTTTTACATCTAAGACTTCCGAAAGTAATTCCTTATCACTACCGATAGGCAAGTAGATTTCCTTTGGTTTAATGTGGTTAGAATGCTGATAAAATCGCGCAATATAACTAATAAACGATTCATTCGCATCATTGTAAAAAGGAAATAATGAAACATCTCGTTCAATCAATTTCCCTTGTCGAATAAAGAATACCTGGACACACATCCATCCTTTGTCAAAAGCAAAACCAAATACATCTCGATCGGTTAAATCGTGTAAATCCATTTTTTGCTTTTCCATAACGCCTTCAATGTGCTCAATCATGTCGCGATATTCTTTAGCTTTTTCGAAGTCTAAATCCTCTGCAAATTGATGCATTTTATCCGTGAGTTCTTGTTTGATTTCTTTATGGCCGCCATTTAAGAAAGAGGTAATATTTTGCACTAATTGTTCATTCGTTTCCGGACTGACCGGAAACTCGCATGGTCCTAAGCATTGATTGATGTGATAATAAAGACAAACGCGTTTAGGCATAACATTACATTTTCTAAGTGGATACAACCGATCTAGTAGCTTCTTCGTTTCACGTGCCGAATAAACATTAGTATAAGGTCCGAAGTATTTGGCTTTATCTTTTTTGACTTGTCTAGTTACTAATAATCTTGGGTGTTCCTCATTCGTAATCTTTAGAAATGGATAGCTTTTATCATCCTTTAACATGACGTTGTATTTCGGGTCGTATTTCTTAATCAAATTCATTTCTAAGATAAGCGCTTCCATTTCTGATGACGTGACAATATATTCAAAATCCGCAATTTCATTGACCAGTCGCTGCGTTTTTAAATCGTTTGCACTTGTGAAATAGGAACGCACACGATTTTTTAGCAACTTAGATTTCCCTACATATATGACTTCACCCTTTTTGCTTTTCATCAAAT
Source organism: Tenuibacillus multivorans (assembly GCF_900103915.1). Taxonomy (GTDB): domain Bacteria; phylum Bacillota; class Bacilli; order Bacillales; family Alkalibacillaceae; genus Tenuibacillus; species Tenuibacillus multivorans. Next base: position 259,156 of record NZ_FNIG01000003.1, read on the forward strand.
AACAACCAGGTTTGTCAGGTAGTATGGCTAATTTTTCTTTGATTTGATCTGCCATAAACAAACACCTCGAAAATGCAATTATACCTCTATCTTAACACGATTTTACTGTTGCACATAAAAAGAAGAGCTAACCACTGTTAGCTCTCTTAACCTTATGCGTGTTTTTGTACGAATTGTTCTAAAGCATCTTTAGGCTGGAAGCCCATTGCTTGATCTACTTTTTCACCATCTTTGAAAAGGATTAAAGTAGGTATACTCATAACACCAAATTTTTGTGCTGTTTCTTGGTTTTCGTCAACATCTAGTTTAACAATTTTAACCTGATCACTCATCTCTGAATCTAATTCTTCTAATACAGGAGCAATCATTTTACATGGGCCACACCAAGTTGCCCAAAAATCAACTAGTACTAGACCATCTGATACTTCTTCATTAAAGGTTTGATCAGTTGCACTTACAATAGCCATAGATATATATCCTCCTCATTACTAATGTACCGTAAGTATAGCATGTTAAATATTATCTTTTCCAATACTTTGTTTATGATTAATTTTTGTTAAAAAACATGAGTTCTTTCCCCATTTTTGGGCAAAGAACTCATGGTTAGATTAGTTAACTTGAAGGGCTTTTAACTCTTCCGTTAGCTTCGGTACAACATCAAATAAGTCGCCAACAATACCGTAATCTGCAACATTAAAGATGTTAGCTTCCGGATCTTTGTTGATCGCAACAATTACCTTAGAGTTTGACATACCGGCTAAGTGTTGAATAGCCCCAGAAATACCACATGCAATATACAGGTCAGGCGTTACAACCTTACCCGTTTGACCGATTTGTAAGGAATAATCACAATATCCTGCATCACACGCCCCGCGAGAAGCACCAACAGCTGCTCCTAACACATCAGCCATCTCATAAAGCGGTTCGAAGCCTTCAGAGCTTTTAACACCTCGGCCACCTGCTACGACAATGTTTGCTTCTGATAAATCAACACCGTCTGACGCTTTACGAATTACATCTTTAATAATTGTACGTAGGTCTTGAATATCGACATCTAAAGCAGATACATCACCTGAACGACTTTCATCCTGGTCAAGTGGTGCAATATTATTCGGACGAATGGTTACAAATGTTTTACCATCTTTAATGGATTTCTTTTCAAAAGCTTTACCTGAATAAATCGGACGTACAAATTGGTCGCCCTCAATCCCTGTAATATCTGATATAAGCCCGCTATCTAATTTACTCGCAATACGTGGGGCTAAATCTTTACCAGCTGATGTATGCCCCATCACGAGTCCATCTGGATCCTCTTGGTCAATGACAGCCATGGCTGCTTGTGTATATCCATCAGACGTATAATGTTCTAATTTATCATCTGTTACCGTTACCGCACGATCTGCACCATATTGAATCATTTGTTTTGCTGCATCTTCAACATTTTGATTTCCAAAAACGATCGCTACAACCTCAGCTCCTTCATCTATCTGACGCGCAGCAGAAATCGTTTCATATGACACATTACGAATTTCACCGTCTTTTAATTCTGCAAAAGCTAATAATTTTGTCATTGTAAAATTCTCCTTTCTACACCTGTGTTAAAGTACTTTCGCTTCTGATTTTAGTAACGATACAAGCTCTTTAACTTGATCATCTGTTTCGCCTTCTAACACTTTACCAGCTTCTTTTTCAGGTGGAAGGAAAACTTCAACTGTCTCCGTTTTCGCTTCAACATCATCCTCATCTAAATCAAGATCATCAATTTCTAATTCCTCAAGCGGTTTCTTTTTAGCTTTCATAATACCTGGTAAAGAAGGATAACGTGGTTCGTTTAAACCTTGCTGACACGTTACGAGTAAAGGTAGAGATGTCTCAATTTTTTCTTCGTCACCTTCAACATCTCGAACGATATTTGCCGTGTCACCATCAATTTCAAGGTTGGTGATGGTTGTGACATAAGGAATATCGAGTTTATCAGCAAGTCTCGGACCTACTTGACCACTTGCTTTATCAATTGCTACATTACCAGCTAAAATAATATCAACTTCTTGATCTTCAAAGTATGCTTCTAAAATACGAACGGTTGAATATTGATCACTTTCTTCTAAATCATCCTCTGTATTAATTAGAACCGCTTTATCAGCGCCCATAGCTAAAGCGGTACGTAGCTGCTTTTCTGATTCTTCATTACCCACAGTGACCACAGTCACCTCGCCGCCATGATCATCACGAATTTTAATAGCTTCTTCGATGGCGTATTCATCGTATGGGTTAATGATGAATTCAGCACCATCTTCCTCAATGACTCCCCCATTAATTTGAATCTTCTCTTCTGTATCAAATGTCTTTTTCATTAGAACAAAAATGTTCATAGGATTACCTCCTTAAGTCTATTGATCTTTGAAATTGGGTTTGCGTTTTTCTATAAAAGCTTGAATGCCTTCCTTAGCATCTTCATTTCCAAAAACCTTACCGAATTCTTCAGACTCTGCATCAACACCTTGCTGGAACTGAGATGTACGAGCATACGGTAATAGTTTCATTACGGCATGAATAGAAGGCCCACTCTTACTAGAAAATTGCTTTGCTAGATTCATAGTAAAGGAATCTAGTTCATCATCTTCAACCGCATGATTGGCTAAGCCATATTGAGCCGCCTCTTCACCAGTAATCGGTTGACTAGATAGCACCATTTCATATGCTTTTGGTAGCCCAACATAGCGTGGTAAACGCTGTGTCCCAGCAAAACCAGGTATGATACCTAAATTCATCTCAGGTAACCCAAGTTTAGCACTCTTTGTGACGACACGAACGTGGCAGGACATCGCTAGTTCTAGTCCACCACCTAGTGCAGCACCATGGATCGATGCAATAAACGGGATATGATAGTTTTCAATACGATTAAAGAGATCTTGCCCCTTCTTTGCAAGACTCACGTAATCGCTTTCAGCTTGGAATGATGTAAATTCTTTTATATCTGCTCCTGCGGAAAAGAATTTACCTTCTCCCTTGAGAACAACTGTTTTCACGGAAGAATCTTGATCTAGTTCATCTAAAACAGTTGATAAGTCACTTAAAATACCAGAAGACAAAGCGTTAGCTGGAGGACTATTAATAATGATTGTTACAATATTCCCCTCTTTACTCCAGGAAAGATGCTCCATCCAAACAACTCCTTATTGATGATGTATTTTAAGACCATTAGAAATGACGAAATGGACTTCTTCAGCTTGATCTACAAGATTATATTTTTGTTCTTTCATCACCCAATTCGTAACAACTTCATCTAAAGTGCCAAATATCATTTGTCTAACTAATTTGACGTTTAAATGATCATGGAATATTCCTTGATCCATACCATCTTTTAAAATATTATCAACAACGGTTAAATAACGTTTTAATACTTCATTGATTTTTAATCGTAACATTTTTTTCGATTGCCTTAATTCTAATTGCGTCACGATAGCTAAATCTGGATCTTCAGCTAATTGACGGAAGTGCATTTTAATTAAGGCAGATAATTTATCATCTGCAGACTCTTGATCGACAATCACATTCTCAATTCTTTCAATGAATTGCCCCATCTTTTCTTGAAATACAGAGATTAAAATATCCTCTTTATTTTCAAAATATAAATAAATGGTTCCATCAGCTACGCCTGCACGTTTAGCAATCTTAGAAACTTGTGAATTGTAATACCCATTTTCTGCAATAACTTCAACAGCCGCATCGATTATTTGTCTGTATTTTGGTTTTTGATTCTTCATTATGATAACTCCTTAACTGAATGAACAGTCATTCACCTTTCATGATATAGCCAAAATGCTAGTATGTCAACTCATAATATTGATTCTACACTTGGTTTTGTAATTTTTCTTTTTCTTCATCCACTAATTTTCTCCTAAGTATTTTTCCGACCGCTGTTTTCGGTAATTCGGTTCTAAATTCATATCGTTTTGGAACTTTAAAGGCTGCTAAATTTTCACGACAATATTGATCTAAACCTTCTTCTGTAAGATCGGCACCCTCTTTCAGTACAACGTATGCTTTAACTGTTTCACCGCGATAAGGGTCAGGTATACCTGCCACAACAGCTTCAGCGATTAATTCATTCTCATATAGGACTTCTTCTACTTCACGCGGATAAATATTAAATCCACCAGCGATAATCATATCTTTTTTACGATCAACGATATAGAAATAACCTTCTTCATCCATATATCCCATATCTCCAGTTAATAACCAGCCGTCTTTTAGCGTATTTTCAGTTTCTTCAGGTCGGTTCCAATAACCTTTCATAATTTGTGGTCCCTTAACTGCGATTTCACCAACCTCGCCAATCGGCATTTCTTCAAGTGTATCAGGTTTAAACACCTTGGCATCCGTATCAGGCCACGGCAACCCTATTGTCCCAGCTCGACGATTTTCATAAATTAAATTCGAATGAGTAACTGGAGAGGATTCTGTTAGGCCATATCCCTCAACTAGCTTACCACCTGTTACTTTTTCAAATTGTTGTTGTACCTCTGCTGGTAGCGGGGCTGAACCACTTAGGCATGCATTAATCGATGAAAGGTCATAGTTCGATAGCTTCGGGTGATTTAACAAACCGATATAAATCGTTGGTGCACCAGGGAATAAAGTAGGTCTTTGTTTATCAATTAACTTTAATACGGTATCGACATCAAATTTAGGCACTAAGATCATTTTTTGTGCCATCATAACAGATAAATTCATAACAGCCGTCATGCCATAGACGTGGAAAAATGGTAAAATACCTAATACAGTTTCTTTTCCATATTCGGCCTTGTAATTCCACTTCTCACACATTTGAGTGTTCGACACTAAGTTTAGATGTGTAAGCATAACACCTTTTGGGTAGCCTGTTGTACCACCTGTGTATTGTAGTAATGCTAAATCTTCTTCTGGGTCAACCTCATGCTTCGTATATTCACCACTTGCTTCTTCTAACATAGTCGTCCAAACATGTGTATCACCACTATGTTCTGGTTTAACAACCATGTTGTATTCCCGTTTCTGAATAAAAGGATAAATCAAATTTTTCGGGAATGGTAAATAATCCTTGATAGCGGTTACAATTATGTTCTCTAAATACGTATCATCTTTGACATTTTCAGCTCTAGGCAGAAGGATATCCAAACATACTATTATCTTGGCTCCTGAATCCTTTAACTGATATTCAAGTTCTCTTTCAGTATATAGTGGATTCGTTTGAACGACAACCCCACCGGCTAATAAAGCACCATAATATGAAATGACTGACTGAGGTGTGTTCGGTAACATAACCGCAACACGATCACCTTTTTTCAAGCCTAGATACTGAAGATAGCTTGCAAACTTCTTAGCTGCATCATACACCTCCTGATACGTTAGCTCTTTACCCATAAAATGTATTGCTGTTTTATCTGGGTAATTTGTCGCAGTTTCTACTAGGAATTCGTGTAAAGGCTTGTTGTCATATTCTATCGTTTTAGGTACTTCTTCTGGGTAATGCTCAAACCAACGCTTCGTTAATTCTACCCCCATGATTAAAGCCCTCCTTTAAAGTATATTACTTTTCATTATATACAAAATCAGTGAAAAGTTAAAACAATTGTTTTAATTATCAGACAATAGGGTTGTAAAAAAGCAGCTCCATAACATTTGATTTTCGACATCAATGTTAAGTGAGCTGCTACGATTTAGCTATATAAGAGGAAAAAAACACCAACAATCACAAATAATATGGCAACGACGATTAATACTTTCGCTAAAGTTTCCATTATTTTAATACCCTCTCTAATTTTTATGCACTTATTAATTGTTCTAGACTATTTTAGTTCTAATACTGTAACACCACTTCCACCTTCGTTAGCGTGTCCAGAACGAGATCCTTTGATCGCACGATGTTCCTTCGCAAACTGTTGAACTGCCTTCATCAAAGCACCTGTCCCTTTACCGTGTATAATCGACACTTGATGATAATTCGCTAGTAATGCCTCATCGATATATTTTTCTAGTCGCTGAAGAGCATCTTCATAACGCTCTCCTCGCAAATCGAGTTCAGGTTTAACATGATAATGACTTCCTTTTACTGACGTCATCGGTTTAGTTTTTAGCGGGTCAGGACGTTTAATGAACTCTAATTGATTGACAGGTACTTTCATTTTTAATATTCCAAGCTGAACCTCATATTCTTTATCATTAATTTTTTCGACAATATTTCCGTTTTGGTTAAAGGATAGGACATGCACCTCATCGCCAGGCATAAAGCTTTGATTTTTAGCCGCTTTTTTCTGAGGTTTTTCTTCAGTTGTTTCAAGGCTTTCTTTTTGATTAGATAATTTCTTCTTAGCATCAATGAAACGGTGTTCCTTAACATTCGCTTCATCTCTCATCTCACGAATTTCTTTTAAAATCTCTTCTGCTTCAGTTTCGGCTCTGTCTACGATTTTGGCGGCTTTCACCTTAGCCTTATCCATGTGTTTTTCTTTGTGACTTAAATAATGTTCATATTCATTTCTTAATGATTGATAGATGTTTGTTGCTTCTTCAAGGAAATCTTCTGCCTCTTCAAAATGCCTTTCAGCCTGTAGTCTAGACTGTTCTAACGAAGCAATCATATTTTCGACAGAGCGAGAATCATCACTCACCATTGATTTGGCTCGATCAATAACTAACTCTTCTAATCCTAATCGTTTTGAAATATCAAAGGCATTACTTCTCCCTGGCACGCCTAATAACAAGCGATAAGTTGGTTTTAATGTCGTAATGTCAAACTCAACAGACGCATTAATGACTTCCTTACGATTAAAGCCGTAAGCTTTTAGTTCTGGATAGTGTGTGGTCGCGATGACCCGGGATCGTTTTTCAACAACATAATCTAATATCGCCATTGCAAGTCCTGCCCCTTCTTGCGGGTCAGTCCCTGCACCTAATTCATCAAATAAAACCAAAGAATTACTGTTGACATCATTTAAAATCTCAACAATATTACTCATGTGTGATGAGAATGTACTTAGACTTTGTTCGATGGATTGCTCATCCCCAATATCAGCAAAAACGTAATCAAATACGGCTAATTCACAACCATCTTGCGCTGGTACTTGTAACCCTGATTGAGCCATTAACGTACATAACCCGACCATTTTTAATGTAACGGTTTTACCACCTGTATTCGGGCCGGTTATCACGATAGCAGTATAATCCTTTCCGATTTCGACATCGTTACTAATGATCTCATCCTCAGGTATTAATGGATGTCTGGCTTGACGCATGTTGATATAGCCTTCTTGATTCATGGTCGGCTTAGCTGCTTTTAAGTGGCGTGATAATTTCCCTTTAGCCACAATAAAGTCCATTTGCTGTAGGACCGTTACATTATGGCGTAAAATGTCTGCATCTGCCTGCACGAGACCAGACAATTGCAGTAAGATCCGTTCAATTTCACGTTCTTCTTCCACACGTGCTTCCTGTAATTTATTATTAAGTTCCACGACAGACTGGGGTTCAATAAATAATGTTTGTCCGGAAGATGACTGGTCATGGACAATGCCACCAAATGATGACCGATACTCATGTTTTACCGGTAAGACGTAACGATCGTTACGGATGGTGACGATTGCATCCGATAACATATTACTTTTTGATTTCGTGTATTGATCTAATTTATCACGAATGCTACTTTCATAAGAACGGATTTGGCTTCGAATCGTTCTCAATTTACTAGAAGCGCCATCCATCACATGACCATAATCATCAATACATCCTTTAATCGATTGCTCCATTTGGTTCAATGGAGTTAACTGTTCCATATATTCTCTTATAATGGGTAATTCAATATCCTCTAAATCCTCAATAAAGCTTTTTAACTGTTTGCCGCCATATAACGTATTGGCAATATCTAATAATTCAGAAGCTGACAGAACACCACCGATACTAGCACGTTTAATGGCTGGTCGAATATCCGTTATCCCACCAAGCGGGATATGGCCCTTTAAGCGTAGGATGGTTACAGCCTCATCGGTTTCATTTTGCCATTCTATAACTTCTTCAAGATCAGAGGATGGCAATATTTTCTTAGACTTTTCCTGACCTAAACTAGTTGCAGCCTGGCCTTTAAGCCAATCTTTTATTTTAGAAAATTCGAGTTGATGTAAAATTTTATCGTTCATATTTAATCACCTTTTTTCTGTTTCAAAAAACGAAGTAAATCCTCTATCCCCCAAGTATTGACGATCGTATCTTTTTCAATAAACCCTTTTCTAGCAGCCTGAACGCCTATTTTCATATCATCTAACATGTTATAATTATGCGCATCTGTATTAATTGCAATTTTTGCTCCTTGCTCCTGAGCGACCTGGAGCCACTTCCAAGCTAAATCTAAGCGGTTAGGGTTAGCATTGAGCTCAATAATCGTATCGTTTTGTACCGCTAATTCAATGAACTGTTCATAGTTTACTGGATAACCTGAACGTTTTCCAATTAAGCGGCCCGTCGGATGAGCAATCATGTCAACATAAGGGCATTCTAAAGCATTTTTTAGCCGTTTCATTATTTGTTCTTCAGATTGATTAAAGCTTGAGTGGATGGATGCAATAACAAAATCCATCTCTTTTAAAAAATCGTCATCAAAATCTAAATCACCATTCGGTAAAATATCCATTTCAACACCAGAGAGGACGGTAATGTCTGGATATTTTTCATTCCACTCCTGTATTTTTTGGCGTTGTTCACGTAAGCGTTTTTCATTCAGCCCATTCGCCACACGTAAAAATTTCGAGTGATCTGTAATAGCGATGAACTCATAGCCTTTTTCTAATGCTTTCTCAATCATCTCATCGATGGATTGAGCACCATCACTCCAGGTCGTGTGCATGTGTAAGTCACCACGTATATGGTTTAGATTGACGAGTTCCGGTAACTCATTTAGTGAAACTTCCTCACCTGACTCACGTACTTCTGGTGGTAAATAAGGTAAATCCAAAAAGTTAAAAAACTGCTCTTCAGATTGAAACGTATGATTTTCACCTGTTTCACTATGCTCAATTCCGTATTCACTTATTTTTAAACCCTTGTCTTTAGCTAAACGCCGCATTTCAACATTGTGATCCTTTGAACCTGTAAAATGGTGAAGAGTCGTCACAAAATGTTCCGGATCAATTAAACGAAAGTCAACGGATATATCCCATTCACCTTCTACGATAACGGTTACTTTCGTCATACCTTTTGATACGACTTCTTTTACCATCGATAGCTGAACGAGTTGGTCGGCCACTACTTCAGGTTTAGTAGTCGCGACAATAAAATCAATATCTTTAACTGTTTCATTTAACCGCCTAAGACTTCCAGCAACCGAAAAGTCCAAAATGTCTGAAATAGGACGTAAATGCGCTTCGATTTCTTCTTTGATTGGGATCACATAGGAAACGGGCAACCTTTCTGGTCTTGTATTGGCATCGTCTAATGCCTTTACGATTTTTTCGACTGACTTTTTACCAAACCCACTAAGCGCCTCTACCTCACCATTTTCACACGCTTTTCTTAATGTAGCCTCATCTATGACACCAATTTCTTGATAAAGTCGCGCGAGCTTTTTACCACCGAGACCTTGAATTTTTAATAGTGGAATGAGTCCTTGTGGAACCTCTTCAGCCAATGTTTTCAATGTTTCTGTCTCACCATTTGCGATAAACTCCTCAATAATGGCTTTCGTTCCTTTCCCTATACCGTTTAGGGCCCCGACGTCATCTATTTCACCAAGAGACCTGTCATCTCGTTCTAATGCCTGCGCTGCCTTACGATAGGCAGATATTTTAAACGCATTTTCTCCTTTTAACTCCAAATAAGTTGAAATTGTTTCTAAGTGTTTAATGACCTGCTTTTTATCCATTTAGAAAACCACCTTTACTCAAAGAAAAGAGGTTGACTCTTATGAGTTAACCTCCCCCTTGATTATTGTAATTCCGTAAACCATTTTTCTTTTAATTGTTCAGAAAAAATCGGTGTCATTTCGATGATAAAGCTTGCTAAAGATGAATCATTTAATTGTTCTTGAATAAAATCTACAGGAATCAACGATGCGAAAAATAAAAATACGAATATGATAAAGTACATTTCAATAAAGCCAAGTACGGCGCCTAATAAATTATTAACACTATGTAATACAGGTAAATGCGCGACAAAGTCTAGTAAATTAGCGACGATTTGCATAATGATTTTAACGACAAAGAATATCACGAAAAAGGCTATGCCGTGATAAAATGCCCCTTCTAAAAATCCTGAGTTAAAAACGGAACCCCAAAAATGTTCCTCGGCAATATCAGGATATGGTATCCAAAGCTCTAATTTGGCTGCAAGCTCTTTAAAATAAATAAGTGCGATTAAAAAAGCAATGATAAATCCGGTCAGGTGTAGAACCTGTAAAATAAAACCTCGTTTCAAACCTAGTAAAAATCCTAATATGAGTAGTATAAGTATCAGTAAGCTAACCATTTATTTTCGATCCTCTTTCCTTTCCTTCTGTACAAGTGCATTGTGTTCTTCTTTCAACTTTAAATAATCACTCATTGTATTTAATGCTGTAAGAACAGCAAGTTGGGACGTATCTAAAGTTGGCTTGGCATAGCGAAGCTCGTCCATTTTTTGATCGACGAGACTAGCTACCATTTTTATATGTTCAGCGGATTCTTCACCGACTACAGTAAATTTACGATTACTAATTTCGACCGTAATTCTATTTTTATCTGACTCTGGCATCGCGAGTCCTCCCCAAAATACATTTCTAATCCATATAGTAACACGTTTTTACATGTTTAGGAAAGTAGATTATGATGGATTCATAGTTTTCATCGGCATGATATACTAATGCTAAAACCGATAAAGGGGATTATTTATGGGTCAAAGCGTTATCAAATTAAAAAAACAAGAATTAAAAAAAGTTGTGGAACACTATAAACCTTATAGCTCCTCAAAAAAACCTCCTTATTCTATACTAGCTGCTAAGACAAACGGCTGCGCCATTACCATTTATGAATCAGGAAAGGTATTGTTTCAAGGAAGCACGCATGCCGAAGAAGCAGCTAAATGGTCTGATGGTGCAGACCAACCTAAACAAAAATCGAATCATCAAAATATGCCTGACTTTTTAAAGAAAGACCATATTGGCTCTGATGAAGCAGGCACAGGCGATTATTTTGGTCCGATTACGGTTGCCGCTGTTTTTGTGACAGCACGACAGCAAGCCTTACTTAAAGAGTTAGGCGTTAAAGACTCCAAATCAATGAATGATGAAACAATAAAGAAAATTGTTAATGATATGTTACAAACCGATATGGTGTACAGCTCCTTAACCTTAAACAATGAGAAGTATAATCAGCTACAACGGCGCGGATGGTCACAGGGGCGTATGAAAGCATGGATGCACCATCACGCCATTCAAAATGTTTTAGGTAAATTAGAGGATGGTGTAAAGCCTAGCGGAATATTAGTCGATCAATTTTGCAAACCGGACATTTTTTATAACCATGTCCAGGCAACAGGTGATAAGCCACGCCGTGATTTATCATTTATGACGAAGGCTGAAAGCTACTCAACATCAGTCGCTGCTGCCTCCATGATTGCCAGATATCGATTTGTTCAAGAGATGGAAAAGCTATCAAAAGTTGTCGGCTTCGATTTACAAAAAGGTGCTTCAAAAGTTGTCGATCAGCAAATTAAACGAATAGTCAATTCACGTGGACAAGCACTTTTAGACAAGATTGCCAAGGTTCATTTTGCTAATACGAAAAAAGCGTTGTGAACAGCTAAAACCCGAATCCAATCTACTTTGACCCAAGTAGACTAGAAATACTGAAGTAGGCAGGCTTAAAATTAAGGCATTCTCATTTGAGGTGGGGATGCTTTTTTAATTCATGACCAAGCATCGGCGCTAGTGAATGTTTTTCCCAAATGGAAGCACCTGAATCCCTAATGAGATCCGTGATTCCCCATTGGAGCAGTATGAATCCCCATTGAATACCTTTTATTCCCCATTGAAACAGTGTGATTCCCCATTAAACTCCTTTTATTCCCCATTGAAGCGGTATGAGTGCCCAATGAATGCTTCTGATTCCCCAATACAATGACTAAATGCCCATTAAGAGACGCTAGTTCCCTAATTAAAAAAGTAAATAAGCCAGCTGAGGAATCACAGCTGGCTTATTCATAGCTTTTCTATATTTTTATGAATCATCTTTTACAACTATCCGCGTAAAACAGCTTGATAATGACTTTCAAGATGGGTCACAATTTGCTTGCGTGCTTCTTCAATTTCCTCATCCTTTAATGTGCGCTCATCATTTTGGAATAATAGGCTAAAGGCGATCGACTTCTTACCTTCTTCCATGTGTTCGCCTTGATACACATCAAACACTTGAACAGATTCTAAATGAGGCTGGCCTTGTTGTAATATAGCATCCTCCAATTGTTTGGCTGGTAAATCACGATCTACAACAAAGGCTAAGTCTTGTGCAATAGCTGGATATTTAGTGATCGGTCGATAATTTTCACTGTATGCCGCTTGGTCGAACACTTTATCTAGGTTTAAATCAAAAATATATGTCTCTTGTAGATCATAATCTTTTTGAACAGCTGGATGTACTTGACCAACGAAACCAATCACATCATCTTTTAACTTCATAACCGCTGTACGTCCAGGGTGAAGACCATCCAGTTCGGCTTTTTCAAAGGTCACCTCATCTTCAAGTAAATGATCAAAAAACCCTTCTAAAGCACCCTTAATCACAAAGAAGTCAATAGGTTTCTTTTCACCTTGCCAAGGATGGGATTCCCAAAGTCCAGTAACAGCAGCCGATAAACGAAGGTTTTGTTCTGGTTGAACCTCAGGCTGCTTTTGTAAATAAATCGATCCTACTTCATATAAAGCTACATTATATTGATTACGAGCCACGTTATACTGAACACTAGATAACAGCTCAGGAATAGCACTTAATCGCAAGTGGCTGTGTAAGTCTGTCATTGGCATTTTTAAGGCAACTGGTGAAACCACTAAATTTTGAATCTCAGGGCTAACAAATTTCGTTGCCCATTCTTCTTTTGTTAATGAATACGTTAGTGATTCGTTCAAACCAGCCTTCTGCATGTAACGATGGACTTCTCGAATCAGGTTTTGACGCGTCGTTAATCCACCTTTATCCATTACACCCTGCGGTAATGTATATGGAATGTTGTCATAGCCAAAGAGTCTTGCAATTTCCTCTACCATATCTTCCTTAATCGCAATATCTTGACGTCGAGCTGGGGCAATCACTTTGACCGTATCACCATCTACTTCATAGTCAAAACGTAGACGCTCAATAATTTGAACCATCTCATCAAGTGAAATGTCAGCACCGATTCGATCATTAATTTCATTTTTAGTAAAAGTCACTACTGCAGGATCCCAATCTGTAGAACCTTCTTCGACTATTTCACCTAGTACTTTTCCATTACCCAGTTCCGATAATAATTGAACCGCACGAGTGGCTGCTTCTTTAACGCGTGTTATATCAATTCCTTTTTCATATCGGGAACTGGCTTCACTACGAATCCCGTGATCTTTAGAAGCTTTACGAACGACTTGCGGTTTAAAATAAGCCGCTTCGAGTAAAACTGTCTTTGTATCATCTTGTACTTCTGATTCCTCGCCACCCATAACACCCGCAATTGCGTGTGCTTCTTTTCCGTTTGTAATCACAAGTTGATCGGATGATAAGGTGCGTTCTTCGCCGTCTAACGTTTTAATGGTTTCGCCTTCTTTAGCCAATCGTGTTACCACTTCTTTTGAGTCAAAACGTTCGTAATCAAAGGCGTGGAGTGGTTGACCATACTCTAATAAAATGTAGTTCGTGACATCGACGACATTATTAATCGGACGAATACCTGCACTGATTAAACGATTTTGTAACCATAACGGTGATGGCTTGATAGTTATATCTTTAACCATCCACGCGCCGTAATAAGGGTTCGCTGTTTCATTATCAATGTGAACCGAAATATAATCACTTGAAGGTTCTTGATCCATTAAGACAGTTGGTTCTGGAAGTTCGATATCCTTATCATATACAGCCGCTACTTCATAAGCCACACCAATCATACTTAAGCAATCAGAACGGTTAGCCGTTAATTCAATCTCAATAATCTCATCGTCTAAATTTAGAAGCGGACATGCCGGCTCGCCGACTGTAACGTCGTCCTGAAAGACATAAATACCGTCTTTAAATTCATCTTTAACAAATTTGTCTTCAATTCCGAGCTCCTGTAGTGAACAAATCATACCCTCAGAAGCTTCACCACGGAGCTTAGCTTTTTTAATTTTTAATCCGCCTGGTAAACGAGTACCTGGTTTTGCCACAACGACATATTGACCTTCCGCAACATTAGGGGCACCACAGGCGATCTGGGATAACTCTTCCTCTCCAACATCAACCTGACATAGGCTTAATTTATCTGCATTCGGATGTTGTTCACACTTTTCAACATAACCGACAACCAAATTTTCGTCATCTAATTGAGGTCCGACAACTTCCTCAACCTCTAAACCGCTTTTGGTGATGTCTTCGGCTAAATCTTGGGTATCAATTCCATCTAGATTAACATATTGCTCTAACCATTTTCGAGATACTAACATTTTCTACGCTCCTCCCTTACACGCCATGAAACTGCTTTAAGAATCTAATATCATTCGTATAGAAATGACGGATATCTTCTACACCATACTTCAACATAGCTATTCGTTCAGGCCCCATACCAAAAGCAAATCCAGTATATTTTTCGGAATCAAAGCCAGCCATTTCTAAAACGTTTGGATGAACCATGCCCGCACCTAAAATCTCAATCCAGCCTGATCCCTTACAAACGGAACAACCTTCTCCTCCACAAATCTTACAGGAAATATCCATCTCTACAGAAGGTTCTGTAAACGGGAAGAAACTAGGTCGTAAACGAATGCTACGGTCTTCGCCAAAAATATGTTTTGCAAATACATTTAACGTTCCTTTTAAATCACTCATACGAATATTTTCATCGACGTATAAGCCCTCAATCTGTGTAAATTGGTGTGAGTGTGTCGCATCGTCCGTATCACGGCGATAAACTTTTCCGGGACAAATGATTTTAACCGGTCCTTGGCCATCATGCTTTCTTAACGTTCTCGCCTGAACGGGTGAAGTCTGCGTGCGCATTAATAATTCATCAGTAATAAAGAACGAATCCTGCATATCACGCGCCGGATGATGCTTAGGTAAGTTTAATGATTCAAAATTATAAAAATCCGTTTCGACCTCTGGCCCTTCAGCCACTTCATAGCCCATACTTGTGAAAAGATCCTCAATATCACGAATCACTTTTCGTAACAAATGCGGACCACCCATATTGACAGGACGGCCAGGTAGCGTAACATCGACGGATTCTTCCTGCAGTTGTTGTTCTAAAGCGACCTGCTCTAGCTTCGCCTTTTTACTTTCTAACGCTTCAGTAATCTCATCGCGTACTTCATTAGCTAATTGACCGATCACAGGGCGCTCTTCTTTAGAAAGTTTCCCCATGCCCTTTAAGACTTCTGTGATCTGACCTTTTTTACCTAAAAAATAAACGCGAACATCTTGTAAAGATTGTTCATCAGCAGCCGATTGAATTCGATCCAACGCCTCCTGCTTAATTTCTTTTAGACGTTCCTTCACTTTGACTTCCTCCTTTTTAACAAATAAAAAACTCCTCCCTAAAACAAGGGACGAGTTGTATTTCCGTGTTACCACCCTAATTGATAACCGTAAGCGGCTATCCACTTCATTTCGATAACGGACGAATTGCCGGGACGCCTTTACGTCAAACGATCCGAGCGCCAGCTCCTGAGTGAAATTCAACCTTTCAATCGACTAGGATGCTTACAGTCCAAGGCAATCCTTCCCTGTTAATCGATGTGCTGAAAAGCTTACTTAGCTCATTCATAGCTTTTCCGATTCAATTGTTTCTGAAATGTATTATAGAAAACATTCTTACATTTATCAAGTCAGAAGGGAAAAATGATATAAAACGATACTGGTCGCTACCCCTACATTAAGCGACTCACTTTGTTCATGAATAGGGATATATACTGTTTCATCCGCTTTTTCTAAATAATCAGAGCTTACGCCATGCCCTTCATTACCAACCATAACAGCAAACTTATCTTGGATATCAACTTGATTCAACGATTTGGCTCCCTTATCTAATGCGGTTCCGTAAACCATTATCTCATTTTGTTGACAGTAGTTAATCCAGAGCTCCAAATCATCCTGTATGATCGGTATATGAAACATAGCGCCTTGTGTTGCTCGAATCACTTTATCATGATATAAATCAACAGATCCCTTTCCGAGAACGATAACATCAATATCAAAGGCTAAAGCGCTTCGAATCATGGTGCCGATATTGCCAGGATCCTGAACAGCATCAACCAAAAGTATTTTATTATATTTTGGCTTAAATTCCAATTTATTTTGCCTGACGACTGCCATTATACCCTGAGGTGTCTCAGTTTGCGATAGCTCTTTAAATACATCTTGGGATACATATATAGTATCCATATGTGACCATACTTCTGGTCGTTCGCGGTCCTCAACCATAATCAAGGTTTGGATGGTCCAATCACTTTTGATAGCCTCTTCAACTAAATGCCAGCCTTCAATTAAAAAGGCTTCAGTTTGGTCACGGTATTTTTTTCGATGTAATTTTTTCCATTGTTTAACGCGTTTATTTTGTTTAGATTCAATCATCATGTTCTCCTAAAATACTTTTTATACCATGATACATAGTTTAAATCAGTTTGGTCAAACTACTCATAAAAATGGATAACAAAATGAGGTGAATAAATGGATCTTAATTTAAGAAAAGCCATCAAAAATAATATCGCAGGAAATAATGATGAGGAATTACAAGCGACGATTGTGGATGCGATTCAAAGTGGAGAAGAAAAGATGTTACCCGGCCTTGGTGTTCTCTTTGAAATGATTTGGGAGGGCGCTAGTGAGGATGATAAAGATAGTATGTTAAATTTATTAGAACAAGAGGCCAATAAACTATAAGAAAAGCGCAAGCGCCCGTTTAGGCACGCAGTGACTGGACCGAATGAGCTGAGATAAAGGAAACACGACGAGGTGACGAGTCGATGTTGACTTATCGTAGGATCGTTCGGGAAGTCACCCAGTGGTTGGGTGGCTTGCGCTAGACATAACTCAACAAAAACTCTCGCTGGATGTGCAGCGAGAGTTTTTAAATTAATTAAATGTTATGTTATTAACTGTTTCACGATCTAGCTTTTGAATCACTTTAACAAGTAGATCAACAGTATTTTCAAAATCGTCACGGTGTAGCATCGCGGCATGCGAGTGAATATAGCGTGTGGCAACCGTAATAGATAATGATGGGACACCTTCACCAGTTAAATGAATTTGTCCAGAATCAGTTCCACCACCAGGCATTGCTTCATACTGGAATGGAATTTCGTTCTCTTCAGCTGTACCAATAACTAAATCGCGTACACCTTTATGAGAGACCATGGAAGCATCGTAAAGAACAATCTGAGGACCTTTACCCATTTCACTTGATGCATCTTTATCAGATACGCCTGGCATATCACCTGCAATCCCTACGTCTACAGCAAATCCAATATCAGGTTTAATAGCGTGAGTTGACGTACGTGCACCTCGTAATCCAATTTCTTCTTGGACTGTACCTACCCCGTACACGGTGTTTGGGTGCTGTTCATTTTTCAATCGTTTTAATACCTCAATTGCAATCGCACAACCAATGCGGTTATCCCAGGCTTTAGCAAGCATAACCTTATCATTTTTCAATGGTGTAAATTCAAAATAAGGAACAATTGAATCCCCAGGACGAACACCGAATTCCTCAGCTTCCTCCTTATTTGAAGCACCAATATCAATAAACATGTCTTTTATTTCTACCGGTTTCTTACGTTCATCAGCTGATAAAATATGTGGAGGCTTAGAACCAATTACACCAGTCACGTCACCATCTCGTGTCATGATTGTGACACGTTGTGCTAACATGACTTGGTTCCACCAACCGCCAACGGTTTGGAAG
Organism: Tenuibacillus multivorans; assembly: GCF_900103915.1. Classification (GTDB taxonomy): domain Bacteria; phylum Bacillota; class Bacilli; order Bacillales; family Alkalibacillaceae; genus Tenuibacillus; species Tenuibacillus multivorans. The sequence continues at coordinate 277,279 of NZ_FNIG01000003.1, forward strand.
AAGACGAAACCATCATCATCAATTCTTGTTACCATAAATCCAATTTCGTCTAAGTGACCTGCCACCATAACTTTAGGGCCATTCTCGTCACCCGATTTCTTCGCGATTAAACTGCCTAAATGATCCGTTGTGACGTCATCCGCATAAGGAGCTATGTATTTTTGCATCACTTCACGCGGCTCTTTTTCGTTTCCCGGAATCCCTTTAGCATCTGTTAAGTCTTTTAACATTGTGAGAGTTTCATCAAGTTTTGCCATGCTTTTCCTCCTATTTCGTAATATAATGATTCGCTCACTTCATTATAATAGTTTTTCAAACATTTCACAAAACTAATAACCAGATTGTTGACGTTCGTGGTTGACTTTATTTTTATTTAAGTAAGCATCGTATATATCTTGTTCAGAAAAACCTAATTGCATACCTAAACTTAAATATGTGAGCCACAATTGAAGATAGTGTTCTTGACTAGGGTTTTGTTTAAAACTATTGATACCTTCATAAATTTTATGAAAATACGCTGTTATGCTGGGGGCTGACACTTCATGATCACGATGATGATATTTAAATCCAAGATCAATGCCTAAAGATAGTAAAAAATGAATACCATCAACATACTCTTCTAATATATCCGATTGATTATTAGGGCCTTTTTGACTCCAATATTTAAAACATCGTGTTTCATTGGCTAATTCGCTTACTTCCACTATTAATGCCAATATTTTATCATCTAAAACCTCATCTCTGGTCTTTGGAATGCGATCCATAATCTCATCATCTAATTGCCTTTGTAGCGCATATAGCTTGTCCCAATCCATCATAAATAAAGACCTCCATAATAAGTAGTATACACGTTTTAAAGAATACGTGTGAACCACTATTTTTGGAGATCGGGTTCGAAAAAATCCTCCCACTTCATTACAATTTCCTTTTTTCTTAATAAATAAAACATGATTAAAATAAATCCGAGTAAAATCAAAATGTACTCCCACCTTAATGATTGAAACCACTGCCCAAAGGAGGTGTAAAATACAGCCAATGGTACATTGGACAAAACAGATAGCTTGGCATAATCTTTAAAATTCCGTGTCATTTCGATAATACAAATGGAGACGAGGTGAAAATGGATAAATGGCGTGATCCGTAACAACATAACTTGCGGTAGGGATAACCTACTATGCTTACCAAACATCTTCTCACGCAGCCGATGAAATCTCGCAAAAAGCTTCGGCATCAATTTGATAAAAAAGTAAAAGATTAAACTCGATAATGTCACACCGATTAGGGAGTAAATCGCACCAAAGGTTAAGCCAAAAATAAGTCCACCCGTAATACAAATAAAGGCAACTGGAACAAATAAGAAAGGACGGATAATGTGAAAAATGATAAAAAGCATAGGTGCAGCATAGCTCGTCGTCTGTAATGAATCTTGGACCCACACTAATATATTTTCCATAGCAAGCCCCTCCTTTACCATAAAACTATATGACATAAGACGAGCTATTATGACAAGTAAATTAATAAAAGCAACCACATGATGGTCAAAATAGGAAGTCCAAATTTAAACGTTTTATGCTTTGTTTTATGATGAAAAGCTTTCATACCTGGCCACATTCCTGGTGCACCACCGATGATAGCCCAAAGCCATAATGTTTTCTCAGGTATACGCCATTGTTCTTTTCTAGCCTTTCGTTTATCAATCCCCATTAAAATAAATCCAATAAAACTCATCATGAGAATGCCATATAATAGTGCCATAACTTTCTCCTCTATTCCTTCTTTATGTAAGTTATATGTGGTAAAACTAAACCCCTGAAAGGACTGCTCCCTTCAGGGGTATTCTACCATTATTATTTAAGTGCTGCTTTTGCTTGGTCAGCTAATTGAGCAAAACCTTTTTCATCGCTAACAGCTAATTCAGCTAACATTTTGCGGTTAATTTCAACACCAGCAAGTTTTAAACCGTGCATTAGACGACTGTAAGAAATGTCATTCATACGTGCAGCCGCATTAATACGAGAAATCCATAATTTACGGAAATCACGTTTTTTCTGTCTGCGGTCACGATATGCATATTGACCAGATTTCATCACTTGTTGTTTAGCTGTTTTGAATAACGTTCTTTTCGAACCGTAATAACCTTTTGCTAGTTTTAAAACACGCTTACGTCTTTGACGTGTAACTGTTCCACCTTTAACGCGTGGCATTGTAATCCCTCCTATATTCTTCCGTTAGTCTTATTTGTTAGGCATTTGTTTTCTTAAACGACCCTCATCAGCTTTAGAAACCATTGCGCTCTTTCTTAGTTTACGCTTCTGTTTAGTGGTTTTATTTGCAAATAAGTGACTTGTAAAAGCGTGAGAACGCTTGAATTTTCCACTTCCTGTTTTCTTGAAACGCTTTTGTGCACCTTTATGCGTCTTCATTTTTGGCATAATAAAGTCCTCCCTCAAAGATTGTTACGCTTACTTCTCAGCCATTGGAGCAAGCATCATAAACATGTTACGGCCTTCCATCTTAGGCTTCGTTTCTAATGTTCCTAACTCTTCACATTCTTTAGCAAAACGCTCTAAGACTTCACGACCTAATTCTTTATGCGTAATCGCACGGCCACGGAATCGAACGCTAACTTTAACCTTATCGCCTTTTTTAAGGAATTTATGAGCATTACGTAGTTTCGTATTAAAGTCATGATCCTCAATAGCAGGTGTTAAACGTACTTCTTTAATGTTAATGACTTTTTGCTTTTTACGTTGCTCTTTTTCCTTTTTCTGTTGTTCAAAGCGATATTTACCGTAGTCCATAATTCGACATACGGGCGGTTTAGCGTTTGGCGCTACCAACACTAAATCGAGATTAGCACGTTCAGCCATCTCTAACGCTTCTTGACGAGATTTGATTCCTAATTGTTCGCCATTCACGTCAATGAGGCGTACCTCCTTGGCACGAATGCTCTCATTAACATTCATATCTTTGCTAATAGTGAGACACCTCCAAAATATTCTTAAAAGAATAAGGCATTCTCGACAAGTGTTTCACATAAAAAAAGTGTCGGTACAGACTGCACCCACACTATTATCTCTCAAATAACATACTAAACGTATGTGTTAGAAATGATAACCTGCCAACTGCTCAAGCGGCGTCGATCAGGTGAGAAGCGGGTGCTCCTACTTGTCTATCAATGACCTTATTTAATTCACTCTTAACAGTATAAAGGTCTCTTCAACCATTTGTCAAGAAAAAATTAAGCAGCCACGCTAAAGCGCGACTGCTTTCTATTATAACTAACGTTTGTGGGTTTCATCAACCAGTTGTTGAACGAAATCGTCTATATTGATGGTCTTGCTATCCTTTTCTCCATATTTACGGATATTAACCGCTTCATCCTTCATCTCTTGGTCACCAAGGACGATAGAATAAGGAATCTTTTGCGTCTGTGATTCACGGATTTTATAACCCAGTTTTTCATCGCGTGTGTCTAACTCGACACGGAATCCTTCACGACGCAGGCGATCTTCAACTTGTTTGGCATAATCCATATGGGCATCTAATGACACCGGAATAATTTTAGCTTGAACCGGTGCTAACCAAGTTGGAAATGCCCCTTTGTATTCTTCAATTAAGAAGGCAACAAAACGTTCCATTGTTGAGACAACACCACGGTGAATAACAACCGGGCGATGTTCTTTACCATCCTCACCAATATAAGTTAAATCAAAACGTTCTGGTAAGTGGAAGTCTAACTGAACAGTGGATAATGTTTCATCTTTACCTAAAGCTGTTTTGACTTGAACATCAAGCTTTGGTCCATAAAACGCTGCTTCGCCATCTGCTTCAACATAATCAACACCCATATCTTCCATTGTTTCTTTTAGAAGAGCTTCAGCTTTATTCCACATGTCATCATTATCAACATATTTTTCTTTATCTTCAGGATCACGGTAAGATAAGCGGAAATAGTAATCATCAATTCCAAAATCCTGATACACATTTTGAATGAGTTCAACCACACGAATAAACTCATCCTTTAGTTGATCTGGTCTTGCGAATATATGAGCATCATTTAATGTCATACCGCGCACACGCTGAAGACCCGCTAAAGCCCCTGACATTTCATAACGATGCATTTGACCTAACTCAGCTATACGAACCGGTAAGTTACGATAACTGTGTAGTTCATTTTTATAAACCATCATATGATGCGGACAGTTCATCGGACGAAGGACTAAGTCTTCATTATCCATTTCCATTTCAGGGAACATATCATCTTGATAATGATCCCAATGGCCACTTGTTTTATACAAATCAACACTTCCTAAAACAGGTGTATAAACATGGTCATAACCTAATCGAGTTTCTAAATCAACGATATAGCGCTCAATCGTGCGACGAATCGTTGCCCCTTTAGGAAGCCATAGCGGAAGGCCTTGTCCCACTTTTTGCGAAACCGTAAAAATGTCTAATTCCTTACCTAACTTACGGTGGTCACGCTCTTTCGCTTCTTCTAATAGGCGTAAATGCTCTTCTAGCTGGCCATTCTTTTCAAAAGCTGTACCATAAACGCGCTGTAGCATTTGATTATCACTGTCGCCACGCCAGTAAGCACCTGAAATATTCAATAGTTTAAACATTTTAATCTTACCTGTATGCGGAACGTGTACTCCGCGGCAAAGGTCAAAAAATTCACCTTGTTCATAAATCGAAATCGGTTGACCATTTGGTATATCGTCGATTAATTCTAGTTTTAAATCATCGCCAATTTCTTTGTAGCGTGCTTTTGCTTCGTCACGTGATATTTCAACACGACGAATTTCTAAAGCTTCATCTACAATCTTTTTCATTTCCTTTTCAATTTTAGGTAAATCTTCAGGTGTGATCGTTTCATCCATATCAATATCGTAGTAAAATCCGTTTTCAATCACCGGACCAACACCTAATTTAACGTTAGGATATAAACGTTTAATCGCTTGTGCCATTAGGTGTGCCGTTGAATGACGAAGAACATCAAGCCCTTCTTCATCTCGGTACGTAATGATTTGTATTGAACCGTCTTCGTTTAATGGGGTACGTAAATCAACCATTTCATCGTTATATTTACCCGCTAAGGCTTGTTTCTTCAGCCCTGAACTAATCGAAGACGCAATATCTTCAGTCGTCGTACCCTTTGGAAACTCCTTCACGTTTCCGTCTGGGAACGTAATCTGTACCATCTCAGCCATCTTGCTCCACTCCTTTTTCTAAATAAAATAAAAAAACACTCATCCCTAATCAAAGGGACGAGTGTTGTACCCGTGGTTCCACCCAGTTTCTGCTGTTAAGCAGCACTTCAGACATCGTTATCGCCGATGTTACGTTAATTGCTAACTCAAACAACTTGAGCTTCACAATCAATGCTCCGAGGTGGTAAACAAACAGTCGTACCTGAAAGCTCTCAGCCAAGGCTTTCTTCTCTGTAAAGCTGTTTCTATTTGTTCATGTCCTCATCCATGCATTTAACGTCTTCTTATTTATGTAGGTATTATAACGATGTCCTGACAGAAAATCAAGCTATTCAACAATTTTAAATGGAAATTGTTCGACTGGGTAAAGCTTCATACGTTCTTGGAAAATATTCATCATCCAATAAAGCGTATGCAAATGATCATTCGATGCATAAACATCGATTTGTTCAGGAGAAATGGACAGTATGGTTGAGATAAGCTTAGATTGATCATATTCATCGATTACCGATGGACCGGAGACTTTTCGAAAGTGCTTTAATACTTCCTCCCGAATAGGTTGTCCATGACTGTCATAAAAGCGCACCCCTTCTTGAATATAAACAATAACTTGGGGAAGCTTTGGTTTGCGATTCATCACGTACTGCCTAATATCATTCATTTTTTCTTGAAAGTTCATTTCAAACTGCCATTCTTCAATCCCATAACCGACAATCTCAATCCAGCTATCCTCATTTTGAAACAGCGTTAAATATAAGTGCTTCATATTGATCTGTCCACGCGTTTGGTGACTATACAAATAATAAATCAATCGTTCATATAAAGAAAATGATAAATCCGAATGAAGTTCTTTAGAAATTGATGTTACAGATGAAACAAACGGTACAATTTGTTCAATCTCATCTTCCTGATAATAGTACACGTTTTTTAACAAATAGCTTGATATTCTTGGTACGTAATAGTTAACAACGAATGGGTAAATTAAATCAACCATGCTTGTCTGCTTAACAGCCGAAAAGTTGGAAATTCTTACTTCATTCCCATTAATTTCGGCGTTTCCGTTAAATGTTGATGCCAGTACAAACAAATAAAATTGATTGGCATCCTGTTCATTTTGAAACAGAAATAACGTATCTTTCATGTTTCATCCCTCTTTCCACATCATTCACAGTAATACAGTTTATGAAAGAGAAATTAAAAACATGAAAACAATAGAAAAACTTTATTCAATTCTAGGTAAGGCCCTCCATGTAGACCTTTATCAATTTTGAATGGTTAAGGATTCCTGTTCCATGAACTAAAAGACAAGTAGCATGAAGCTGAATAAATAATAATGCCACCAATCCATATATTTCATTACCTATTAATCTCTATAGTTTTCTCCGATGACTTCCACTGGTTCACTAATCTGTCGGATACGTTCCATGATTCGAGCTGCTTTAAGCTGCTCATATTCCCCTTTTCCCGATTTAGATAAAATCGATTCTAGCTCATCAGGGGCATAGTTCGATGTAAAGAATACCGGTAAACGTTCCATCATGCGATATTGTAAAATAGCTCCTAATACTTCATCTCTAAACCAAGCTGAAGAAAATTCCGCTCCAATATCATCCAATACTAAAACAGAAGCGTTTTTAAACCGGTCTATTTTAGTATTAATCGATGAATCATTAATGGATGCCTTCATTTCGCGAACCAATTCTGGCATGTAAATGAAGTAGGTATCTATTTTTCGCTCAGCTAATGCATTAGCTAATGCTCCAAGAATAAACGTTTTTCCCACTCCAAACTTACCATATAGATACAGTCCCTTACTTGGGATTTTATCTTGACTTTTATCAAGGAATTTTTTAACCTCTTGATGGACTTTTACTCGACCAGTTTCATTTAAATATAAGTCATTAAATCTCGCTTCATGAATTTCTTTAGGCATGTGTAGGCTTTGGACAAAGTTACGCTTTTCTAGCTCTTCAAGATGTTTCTCTTTATTTGGACATTCATGATAGCTTAATTTTATATGGTCATTCTCGTAACGTATTTCAGGTGCATAACCTGATATCACGTTGCAGCACTGCTCTAACGACGGACATTTCTCACATGCTTTTGATTGGGTATTATATTCATACAACTTAATCAGTTGCTTATCTAATTGGTCATCTGTAATTTCAGGATGCCTAATTAAAAAATCCTTTATTTCGGGAGAAGACAACACCTGATCTCGCATTTGCTTCATTGATTTTTGGTAGCTTTCCTTCCCCTTAAGCCAATTATTTAACGTTGTTTGGATTGACTCCATAATCATTCACCCTTAATGGTTAGATTTAGAATAATTCTTAAAAAATGCTTCAAGTTCTTTTTTCTCTTTCTCTAGATCTTCCTGATTTGGTTGTTTAGTTGCAGAAGGTTGTTTTTGCTTATTTTTCCGTTCTTCTTCAAACCATTTCGGTAAAACCTCATTTGAACCCTGCTTTTTCTTCTGATTATATGACTTTTTCTTCTTCCAGGTTTCATACATATGATGTTCACGTTTAGCAATTTGCATCGCTTCTTTAGCTGTTGCAATACCTTCACGACTCCAATGGGCGGCAATCGTTTCTAAGTAATTTTTCGCAAGCTTATTATGATTACGTTTTAACACATAGTCAACAAGCACGTTCATAACAGGCTGAGATAGCCCATGCTCTTCCATCATATTTGTAAGCATATCAATCTCTTTCATGGAGGCGCGGCCAGAAGATGAAAGATCTTCTAATAGTTCACGATGGGTAATCGTTTCAAAATGCTGAATTAACTTCTCTTCCTTTGATTGAGGTTGTTCCTGTTGATGCGAAGAGGTATTCTGTTCTGGCTGGGTTTGGTTCTGTTCACCTTTAACGTAAAGTCGAGGCGGAACACTCCCATGTTTTTTATAAAAGATATCCTTACACATGTCCTGAAATTCTTTGCGATCCAACACCTGATCCTCGGTAACGGCCCAAAGTAAAGCCTTTTCTAGCTCTAGAAAATCGACGTCATAGATTTTAGTCATTTTTTCAATGAAATCAATATTAGATTGGGTCAAAATCCATTTGGCTTTAATATTTTGCTGGGTTAACATTTTATGTAACCACTCTAATGGCAAGTTCGTGTCGATGGTTAACGTCTTTTCTTCTACTTGCACCGGTTCTTGCTTAGCCTCATTAGGATGAATCATCGTAAATACATCATCGAAAGCATGCGTCACAGATTTTACATTAGAAGGTAATGACATGGAATACATTAACCGCTTCCTTATGCGATAATACGCATCTCGTCCAATGTGATGCTCTAATAATACCGATAACATTGGATCCTCAAAAAAACCTTTAACCGAAAAAGGCTTTTGCAAAATATAATATAACGTACGATACGTTCCTTCTTCTTTATAAGTATGAAGTAAACCAATCGCTTCTAATTTCTTTCTAGCTTCGAAAAATTCATCAAGCGTGATGTTCAACATATTCATCATTTGATGATGGGAAATGGATGTCTGTGTTTTCTGATAGGATGATTCCTTCCACAAAGCCTGAAATACCGCTACACCTTTAATCGAAATCAACGGTTGGTATAACAGTGTCAGTACGGTATCCGTATCTTCAAAGAAGGGCTCACTTTGATATATTTTCATTCGATCATTCGGCAAAAGCTGCCGCATTCTTTCATTCATGATTTACACCTCATTCACCCATTACTTCTTGTTGCGATTAATCATCTCATTTATCTCACGCATAAACACATTAATATCTTTGAATTGCCGATAAACCGAAGCGAACCGTACATAGGCGACCTCGTCAACTTCAGCAAGGCGATCCATGATTAATTCTCCGATTTCTTCACTAACAATTTCCGAATTACCTTGGTTTCGTAAATCCTTCTCAACGTCAAACGCAACTCGTTCAATTTCTTCGATGGAAACTGGTCGTTTCTCACATGCTTTAATTAAGCCACGCTTTAATTTCTCACGATTAAATTCTTCTCTTGTTCCTTCTTTTTTAACGACAATAAGAGGAATTTCTTCTACTCTTTCAAACGTTGTAAATCGATATTGGCAATCTTCGCATTCTCTTCTGCGACGAATCGAACGACCTTCATCAATAGGTCTTGAATCCAACACTCTCGTATTTTTCGAATCACAATTGGGGCACTTCATGGTCACTTCACTCCATCTATCCTTAAAAATTCGACAAAATGATATCTTCTTATAAGTATAACAAAAACGAGTGATGATTGAGAACAAAAAAAGAAGCCTTATTCAATGGTAAGGCTTCTTTCATGAATTAGTCTATTAAATTTTATCGCCGACATACTTAGCTAAATCAGCCACTCGACATGAGTAACCCCACTCATTATCATACCAAGCTAACACTTTAACTTTACGGTTTTCCATCACCATGGTCGATAATCCATCGATAATAGAAGAAAATGGTGAAGTCGTGTAATCGACCGACACAAGTGGTTCTTCATTGATCGAAACAATTCCTTCTAATTCGCCTTGCATCGCATCATAAAATGCCTGATTCACTTGTTCTGCCGTCACATCTTGGTTGACATCAACAACTAAGTCAACTAAAGAAACATCAGGTGTAGGTACACGTAAAGCCATGCCATGTAAACGTCCTTTTAATTCAGGTAACACTTCATTAATCGCTTTGGCTGCCCCTGTAGACGTTGGAATAATCGATTGAGTTAAGCCACGTGCGCGTCTTAAGTCTTTATGCGGATTATCTAAGTTTTTCTGATCATTGGTAAAGGCATGAACGGTGGTCATTAAACCATGATCAATCCCAAAGCGATCATTTAATACTTTAACAACAGGAGCTAGACAGTTCGTCGTACATGAAGCATTCGAAATTACTTCATCCTGCTCTGGATCAAAGTCTTCTTCATTAACTCCCATGACAATGGTTTTATCGACTTGTTTACCAGGAGCTGTAATAATCACTTTCTTTGCCCCTGCTTTAATATGATCTGAAGCTGTCTCTTTTGTTTTAAAAGCACCTGTCGCTTCAATCACAATATCTATATCTAAATCAGTCCACGGAAGCTCCAAGGGATTTCGGCTAGATACTTTAACGACGTGATGGTCATCAACGATAATGTCATCATCATTGAATGTAACGTCACCATCATAACGACCGTGAACAGAATCATACTTAATTAAATGCGCTAATGTTTCATTAGGATAACTAGCATTTACTGCAACCACTTCTAATTGTTCATCTTTCATTGCTTTTCGAAATACCATTCGACCAATACGACCAAAACCATTAATAGCAATACGAGTCGTCATAAAAATACCCTCCTACGATATATATGTCACACTTAACTTGTCTTTTTCACAAAAATAGTATAACACATTTAATATATTATAGGAGAGTTTATTTAAAATTTGTCACTATTTTTATAGATTTTTTATGGATATACCCCAATTTTTTAAAATTTGGATCAGTTGCTCACGACTTTCCTCAATCGTTCCACTATTATCAACAACCGCATCAGCTTGGTCTCGTTTTTCCGTTATCGAGATTTGCGAATTAATCCGGTTCATAGCTTCCTCTTTACTTGAGTTATCCCGCTCTACAAGGCGCTCCAATTGAAGTTCTGGATCAACATAAACGACTAAAACCTTATCCACGTAGTCAAATAACTGACTCTCAAATAGTAATGGAATGTCCAATACAACGGCAGGTTCATCATTTGTGACATACTCATCGCGCTGTCTTAACATCTCTTTACGTATTTCGGGATGAATGAAACGATTTAATTTATTTCTTTCCGCTTCATTTTCAAAAACAATTTGTCCCAATTTTTGCCGATTTAATGTTTTGTCATCATGCAATACTAGTTCGCCGAAATGATCGACAATTTTTTGATAAGCGACTTCACCTGGTTCAACGACATCTCTAGCGATTTGATCAGCATCAACAACGGGAATTTCCCACTCCTTAAACATATTGGATACGGTTGATTTTCCTGTTGCGATACTTCCTGTTAACCCAATCACGACTGACAATTTCATCACCTACTTTGTAAAGTTCCAAATTCCTAAAAAAATAAAAATAATTCCTGGTAAAAACGACAGCTGTTGCATCCACTTATATGAGTGTAAAATACGGCCGATAAGTGACCCAGTAGCTAAGAAAATCATGGCACTTAAGCCAACCATACTAGCTGTTAAAAAATGGGGAAGAGCCGTAAACGCTGAACCAACCCCACTACCAAAGGAGTCTAGTGATAGCGCAAAAGCGACCATAAATGATTCTTTACCTGAAATAGTACCGGAATGATCTAAATCAGCCAATTGAGGATCTTTTAATATTAACCAAAACGTTTTAAGATTCCATTTAATTTGTGTTGTTTGATAGTATTTTTTTAACTTCTCTCTTTGTTCGTCAACCCACTGCCAAATAATATATAAGCCCACGAAAACGAAAATAAAGCCACCTAGATAATCCGTTATTTGTGGGATCAAATACGATAGAACATCCCCTAGTAAATACCCCGCCAAAAAGCTAATCGAGGTTACAAGACCAATGATCATATAAGTTGATAACTTTACTTTAATCGAACGGAGACTATAAGTAAAACCAAAAAAGAAACTATCAAAACTTACGGCGAAGCTAAGTAAAAGAATGACCCATAACTGTTCCAAAACAAAAGCTCCTTCCATAAGGGTTCAACTTATCTTATGAAAGAAGCTTGACACGTGTGTTAATCGCCTAATGGCTGACAGTGTGGACAGAAGTGGGTTCCTCTTCCACCTACTTTAATTTTCTCGATATCAGAACGACAAACCTTACAAGCTTCTCCTTCCTTACCATAAACAGCCAGTTTAAGTTGAAACATGCCTACCTCACCAAGACTATTTAAATATGAACGAATCGACGAACCTCCTCGCTCAACAGCTTCTTGAAGCACCTGTTTGATACTTTGATGTAATTGCTTTGCCTCATCAAATGAGATCGTATGCGATATTCGCTCTGGGTGAACATGGCTCCAAAACAAGGCTTCGTCGACATAAATATTCCCTAATCCGGTTACAATCGTTTGATCTAATAGGGCTGGCTTAATTTTACGAGTAGTCTTTTGTAATTTTTGATATAAATGTTCCACTGTAAAAGCTTCACTAAACGGCTCCACACCTAATTTATTTAAAGGCGCCGTCTTAAACAGATTATCAAGTGTTTTTAAATGCATGGTGCCGAACTTACGGACATCACGATAACGAAGTTCTTTACCATCACTTAACGTAAATACAACATGTGTATGTTTATCGATAGGCTCATCCTGTTCGTATACACCGTATTTACCTTCCATTCTTAAATGAGACACTAATACGTTGTCATCTAGATAAAACAATAAAAACTTACCTAAACGTCCAATCTTTTGAAACGTTTGATTTAAAATTAAATGTTGAAAAGCTTTTGTATCTGATGGTTCTTTGATAATTCCTGAATAATGAATGTTCAAATCTTTAATCGTCTTCCCCTGAACAATCGGTTCTAAAGTCCTTCTTACGGTCTCGACCTCCGGTAATTCTGGCATGGTTCCATCCTTCCTTATTTCGCATCATACCAAGTCGTTCCATAATCCGCTTCTACGAGTAATGGAACATCTAAATCGACGGTGTTTTCCATCGCGTCTTTGACTAATGCTTCAAGTTGTTCAATATCTTCTTTATTCACTTCGAAAATTAATTCATCATGAACCTGTAATAGCAAATTAGCTCTTATATCTGTTTGGTTTAATTGCTCCATGACATCAATCATCGCTTTTTTGATAATATCAGCGGCACTACCTTGAATCGGGGTATTCATAGCTGTTCGTTCCGCAAAACTCCGTTTATTAAAGTTGCGGCTTGTAATATCAGGTAAATATCGTCTGCGATTCATAATCGTCTCGACAAATCCATCACGTTTGGCTTGCTGAACGATGTCATCCATATAAGCTTTAACGCCTGGATAGCTTTCAAAATATTTCTCAATAAATTTCCCCGCTTCTTTACGCGTAATACCTAAGCTTTGACTTAGGCCATAATCACTAATGCCATAGACAATCCCAAAGTTAACGGCTTTAGCATGGCGTCGCATAAGTGATTCGACTTCATCTTCGTTGACATTGAAGACATCCATGGCGGTTTGTGTATGAATATCCTTTCCTTCCTTAAATGCAGCGATTAGTTTTTCATCATTGGCGATATGTGCTAACACCCGAAGCTCAATCTGTGAATAATCCGCTGCAAAGATTACACTATCCTCTTTAGATGGAATAAAAGCCTGGCGAATCTTTCGTCCTTCCTCTAATCGAATGGGGATGTTTTGCAAATTAGGATCAATAGAGCTTAGTCGGCCGGTCTGGGTTAGCACTTGGTTAAAGCGCGTATGGATTTTATGATTATCATCATGGACAACCTTCAGTAACCCTTCGATATATGTGGATTGAAGCTTTCCAAGTTGTCGATATAGTAAAATCTTTTCGATGATTTCGTGCTCATGTTGTAATTTTTCTAAGACATCAGCAGACGTTGAATAACCCGTTTTCGTCTTTTTAATCACTGGAAGACCTAAATCCTCAAACAATACTTTTCCTAATTGTTTTGGTGAATTGATATTAAACGATTGGTCAGCTAATTCATAAATCTCTTCTTCAATTTTATCTAAACGCTCACTTAAATCTTGCTGCATGTCCTCAAGTCGATCAACATCAACTTGTACCCCTTTATATTCCATGTCGGCAAGAATATGAGATAAAGGCATTTCTAATTGATAAAATAAATCTTCCTGTTCATTAGACTTCAATTCATCAGATAACGAATGATGTAACTTTTGAGCGACAATACCTTTTCGCACAATGTGTTCGGAAAAGACTTCTTCTTCAGGTATTGATTGCTTAGCGCCTTTCCCATAAACCTCTTCATCATATGACGCAACGTTAAACCCATAACCTTGTCCAATTGAAGGCAGATCATGATAACTAATAGAAGGATTCGCAATATAGGAAGCGAGAACTAAATCAAAATCAACACCTTGAAGATTAATCCCTTTCCACTTTAAGGCCACTTTCAACCGTTTAACATCTGCAACGACTTTATGGCTATTTTCATCTTCAATCCAAGAGATAAAGTCATTCGAATTTAATGCAACATCCGTCGGAATATAATAATGCCCTTGATTATTGACTAAGGCAAAACCTAACAGACCACCAATATGATAATTATCCTCAAGCATCTCCATGATTAAATAATTACCTTCAGGGCTCACGATATCCTTTGTGAACGTTTCCACTTTTTCAAACGTTATTTCCTCACGTTCTACTGCTTCATCCGAGCCTTCAATGCGTCCCATTAACGATTTAAATCCATATGTTTTAAACAACTCTATGACATCTCTTGATTGGTATCCTTCATAGGATAAATCATTAACCTTAATATCAATCGGCGACTTACGATTAATGGTCGCAAGTTGTTGACTCATAAAGGCTTCTTCTTTATGGTTAATCAGCTTTTCCTTTAACTTTTTACCACTGACTTCATCGACGTTTTCGTAGACGTTTTCTAACGTCCCGAATTGATTAAGCAGTTTAACAGCCGTTTTTTCACCAACACCTGGAACACCAGGGATGTTATCCGATTTATCACCCATCAAGGCTTTTAAATCAATAACTTGATCAGTCGTAATTCCCATTTTTTCTTTGATTTGATCAGGAACATATTCATCAATCTCTGTTATCCCTTTACGTGTCAATCCGACTGTCACGTAATCCGAGGCTAATTGAAGCAGGTCTTTATCTCCTGAGTAAATAAACGTCCGTTTATGGTCTTGATCAGCCTGTTTAGAGATCGTTCCAATAATATCATCAGCCTCATATTGCGGTAGTTCGTAATGCTTGATCCCTAAGGCATCCAACATTTCACGCATAATGGGGAACTGTTCAGATAGCTCTGGGGGTGTCTTTTGTCGACCACCTTTATATTCCTTATACGTTTCATGGCGGAAGGTTGTTTTCCCCGCATCAAAGGCAACTAATATGTGACTTGGATCTTTTTCCTCAAGTATTTTTAACAGCATATTTGTAAAACCAAAAACTGCATTCGTATGCACACCACTATCATTGCTCAACAGTGGCAAGGCAAAAAAAGCCCGGTATAACACACTATTTCCATCTATAAGTATGATTTCATCCGACAAATCGAACACCTCTTTATTCCTTTTGTTCCATTATAACAAAAACGACTATTAAATAGGTTGAGGAATTGAAACAGTAATGGACGTGCCCTCTCCAACTTCACTTTCTATCTCAATCGTTCCTTCATGCGCCTCAGCGATATGTTTGACGATCGACAACCCTAAACCTGTCCCGCCGGTTTGTCGACTGCGGTCACGACTAACCCGGTAAAACCGTTCAAAAATGCGGGACTGGTCTTTTTCAGGTATACCGATTCCCGAGTCACGTATTTGTAGGGTAATAAAATCTTCATCTTTAAAGACATTCCAATGGATGTTACCACCTTCTGGCGTGTATTGAATCGCATTTGAGTATAGATTTAGAATAAGCTGATAAAGACGATGATAATCAGCATATATTTCTAAATCATCTTGAACATTAATCGTAGCATTTATTTGCTTTTGAGCTATTTGATTTCCCACAACAAGTTGCACTTCTTCCATTAACTTCGACACCTTAAAAATAGACATGGTTAATTCTAAGTCATCTTTTTCAATCGATGACAAGTCCAATAAATCATCGATTAATGCATTTAAGCGCTTTGTTTCCTTTTCGATAATCTTCAAAAACTTCTCGACTGTCTGTTCATCGTGTTGATTCCCATCTAATAACGTCTCAGCAAACCCCTGAATAGAAGTTATAGGAGTTCGGAGTTCATGCGAAACGTTAGCGACAAAGTCTTTCCGCACGTTTTCAAGCTGTTTAATCTTTGTAATGTCATGGCAAACAACTACAATCCCCTTCCAGGTACGGTTATCATTTTTGATCGGTACTAAATAGACTTCAAAATAGTGACCGCTATCCGTTTCGACCGTAACCTGTTTTTTTCTTTCCATAAAAACAACTTCTTGAATCGCATCATTCAACGTCTGATTCGAAATCACATCATAGTAAACCTCACTAATAAACGATTGATCATCGATAGAAAAATGATCCAAAAAGGCTTGATTAGTTAATCGCGTAATGCCTTTTTCGTTGATCAACAATAGACCGCTATCCATGTTATTGACAACGGTTTTTAATCGATCATTTTGGTTTTCGTACTTTGAGGTAATATATTGCAAATTACGTGCGAGTGTATTGATGGATTGACTGAGTTCAGAAACAATACCGTATGGCGCATCTTGAATTCTCGCTTTATAATTTCCTTCAGCTAATTCAGTTGCCGTTTTCGAAGCTTGGCGAATTGGAGTGACATAGTTCTCATAGATTCGGTTACCATATCCCCAAATAAAAATACTGACGAGAATTGCAAGACTAATAACAACCGACCATAACGTTGTATTAATATAACGAAGCGGTAATTGTTCTGAAATCACAATGAGTGAACGTTGATCATCAAAATGATTAGGATATATGAGTCTGGAATCAATCAATTTTATTTCCCCTGATTCAATAGACTGATTCATAACATCCTCTAAATAAACAGACTCTAATGAGGTAAACGTATGTAAATGCTCACGAGTTTCCCGATTAATTAAAACGAGATCAATTGGAAAGGACTCACTAAACTCCTCCATCTGTTGCAGCAGCAAATCAGTCGAATTGTTCAAATATAAATGATTTGATACATATTCGGCATCATAGGTAAGTTGTTCCTCATAGGCTTGAACAACATAATGTCTTGCAACCTGAATGAACAGGACACCTAGCACCATAATGAAGGTGATACTAATTAAGATATAAACTATTAATGTTTTTCGATCACTTAAATTTTTCATATTATCCCTCAAGTTTGTACCCAATACCTCGTACCGTTTTAATCAAACTAGGCTTTTTGGGCTGATCTTCAAGCTTCTCTCTGAGGTGACTGATATGAACATCGACAATTCTTGTATCGCCTATAAAATCAAAATCCCATACGTCCTGTAATAACACTTCCCGCTTCACTGGCTTATTTCGACGTTCCGCTAAATAAACTAATAAATCGAATTCCTTTTTCGTGAATTCTACGAGTTGTCCATTTTTAAAAACTTCATACGTATCGATGTGAATATCGATGTCTTTTACTTTAATAACTTCCTCGTTTTGAATATGTGGCACTGATCGTCTTAGAACAGCTCGAATGCGAGCGGACAATTCTTTCGGACTAAACGGTTTTGTCATATAATCATCTGCACCAACATCTAGCCCAGTTATTTTATCTTCTTCCTCTCCCTTTGCGGTGAGCATAATAATTGGTATCGTTAGACCCTGTTCTCTTAATTTTTCACAAACCTCAAGGCCATTCATGGTAGGTAACATTAAATCAAGCAAAATTAAATCAAAATTCTCATGAGTAGCTAATTGTAAAGCCGTTTCCCCATCGTGAACGACAGCCGTACGATAACCAGCTTGAATTAAATTATAGTCAATTAAAGTTGTAATCGATTCTTCATCGTCTACAATAAGAATACGTGTATCCACAGCTTCCATCTCCCATTGCTTTTTGTCTTTTGCTTTAATCATATCGCTTACGAGATGGTTTGAAAAGCATCTATACTCATTCTATTTGTAACTTTACAAAAACTTCATATATGTCTGTTGTCGGCCTTTGACAAGCAAATTTTTCACAAATATAAACCGTTGTCTTATCATCAATCGACTGATAATCTTTTATAAAGGGAACAATCTCACTTAAACCAGACCGTTCTTCAGTTATAAGCCAACTCATATTCGGTAAAAAGTGTTCACTCTTTCGTTCCATTAGTTGAGAACGCTCTTCATCTTCTTTTTCGCCAAGCACGACCACCTCATAAGATTGAAACTCCGTTATGAGCAAGCTTTTTAAAAAGTAAGTACTGGCTTCTGGAATTCGTGATATAGCAGGATAAAAGACGTGGTATAGATCTTCAACACAATCAGCTAATTCAGTCTCTCCCGTTAAATTAGCTAGACGTGATAACACAACTGTTGCAACACTATTACCCGAAGGAGCCGCTCCATCATGAATCTCTTTATCCCGAGATATTAAGGATTCACTATCCATTCCGGAAAAATAAAAACCGCCGTACTCTTCGTCCCAAAATAAGTCAATCATTTGATTCGCCAGATTCTTTGCCTTTTTTAAATGATGTTGTTCAAAGGTTGCATCGTATAACTCAAGAAAAGCCCAAATTAAATAGGCATAGTCATCTAAATAACCTTTATACTTTACATCCCCATCACGATACCTCGCCATGACACGATCATCAACAATCAGTTTTTCCTCTACAAATTGACGCGCTCGGTTAGCCATATCGATATATTTCTTATTTTGAAAGGCCTGTCCAGCTTTCGCTAAGGCTGCTATCATCATCGCATTCCACGACGTTAACGTTTTATCATCTAAATGAGGATAGACCCGTTGTTCACGTGCTTCCAATAGTTTTTGCCGCGCTTCTTCAAGCTTTGAATTTAATGCATCTTGAGATAACTTGAATTCATCAGCTAATGTCTCGAGGTTAGTATATATGAGGCTCGGAATATTTTTACCGTGAAAATTACCTTCCGTTGTTATATTATACGTTTTTGTATATAAATCCCCTAGCTCATCGCCTAACACTTGATAAACCTCACGGCGACCCCAGACGTAATACTCACCTTCTTTACCTTCCGAATCAGCATCAATTGCTGAAAAAAACGCTCCTTCTTCACTCATCATTTCACGAGAGACGAAGGTAATAATTTGTTCACTTATTTGCTTATAAAATGAATTTCCAGTAAGCTGATAAGCCTCCGTATAAGCCATCAACAATAACGCCTGGTCATAAAGCATTTTTTCAAAATGAGGGACTAACCACTTTTCATCAGTAGAATAACGAGCAAAACCAAACCCAATATGATCATATAGACCACCTCTAGCCATAGCATCTAACGTTTTTTCGACCATTTGTAAAGCGAGTGTCTCACCCGTTAATTTATAATCATGCATGAGAAACATTAAATGATGCGGTTGTGGAAACTTCGGTGCTGATTCAAATCCACCATATTCCGAATCAAATGTTTGACTTAACTCATGAAAAGCTTGTTCTGTAGCTTCTTTAGAAACACGTTCCTGCCCTTTCGTAAATATCACGCGGTTCAATGAATCCTGAACACTCTGTGTCACTTCATCTATTTGATCTGGATCATTATGAAAAGTTTCTGATAGATGATAAATCACATCTTTAATTCCAGGCATGCCATACTTACTTTCTTTCGGAAAATAAGTACCGGCATAAAACGGAACCTGATCAGGCGTCATAAAAATACTTAGAGGCCAACCACCGTGACCTGTCATCCGCTGACAAACCTTCATATAAATCGAATCAATGTCAGGACGTTCCTCACGATCCACTTTAATTGATATAAATCGGTCGTTTAGTAGCTGTGATACCTCCTGATCCTCAAATGACTCATGAGCCATGACATGACACCAATGGCAGGTTGAATAACCAATGCTTAGAAAGATTGGTTTATTCTCATGTTTTGCTTTTTCAAAAGCTTCATCACTCCATGGATACCAGTTAACGGGATTATATGCATGTTGAAGTAAATAGGGTGATTTCTCTGCGATTAATCTATTGGGTATCTGTTTAGATGTCATTGGGCATCACCTTCTTTCTTAATTGATTTATTCTACTTACTATAATACATATATTAACCAATTAGATACAAAAAATGACGACAACCTTTTCAGTCAGTCGCCGCCACTTGTAAGTTGTCATGTATTTATATCTGTCACAAAAATAACCGCCCTTGTTTGGACGGTGTTTATCCGACATTGTTAAACTAACCTACCCGATCATTTAAGTATATCTTTTCACAAACTTATTAGCATTATTTGTACTCTTCTCTGCATTTCGTGTTGTCATAATAGCTAAGAAAACAGCACTTAGACCTCCAACAAGCTTTCCTACTATCATTGCAAAAACTATTTCTTTGTTAACTCCTGCAGCAAATCCCAAGTGTGCCCCGAACGCAAAAGAACCACTAACTGCAAAGGCTACGTTAATAACTTTTCCTCTATCATCCATGTCTTTAAAAATAGAGAACATGGGAATGTTATGAGCCAAAGAAGCCATTAATCCCGCAGTAGACGTTTCATTTATATTTAATAATACTCCTATTCTCCTTAATAATTTCTTAAAGATGAATGATATAAAGGCAACCAATGGAAATGCTCCTGCAAGAAATATAGCAACCCTTGCAACAATTTCGATTCCCACCATTAAGGGTGTCATGTTAGGAATCACTGTAAACCCTGTAATTGTTTCAACTGATATTGCTGTTAGACCAATAATAGCAATAATTTCTATGCCCTTAGCTAATTTGGAAAATCCAGAAATCATCTTATTTGTATATCTCCATAGTCCAATCGAAATCAATAAAGACAATAGGATAGTTGGAATAAGGTTTTTAATAATAACTAGTAATGGAATATGTGCAACAATTCCTCCAACCAAACAACCTAACGGCACCGTTATTAAGCCTAACAAAATCCCTCTAGCAAAAAATGAATGATGCTCTTTCTCTATAATTCCTAATCCAACAGGAATTGTAAAAACTAGAGTTGGCCCCATCATTGCCCCCAAAAACACCCATGCAAACAATTCAGCATCTGCATTATGAGACATTTCCTTTGCTAATGCATAGCCTCCAGCATCCATAGCTATTATCGTATTTGCGAATGATGCAGGGTCTGCTCCTACTAATCCATAAACAGGCGCAATGAGAGGAGTTAGAATTGAAGCGAGAACTGGTGCTAAAGATATAATCCCAACCATTGCGAGTGCGATAGGTCCCATTGTCATGAATCCATCTGTGAAGTGCTTCCCTAACCCCCATTTATTTCCTAAACATTTATCAATTGCACCTAAACAAAAAAAGCTTATAACTATATAAACGATGATGTCATTAATACCCATTTCTTCTACTCCAATGCTAGATGTTTTTATAACAATAAATATATGTCATGTTTGATTCCCAAACTTCTACTATAATTTAAATCAGAAAAAAATGCTACCTTTGGTCAACTTTATCAAAAGTCATAAAACTAGATTTGATTTAAATTATATAACTGTAAAAAAGCACTAAGCTGGGTGGTTAAAAGCTCTAAATTTACAATTAAAGGTTAGCCATCATCCCATATCGAGATAATAACTAACCTTAAATCCACTTATCTAAGTTATAACACTAAGTAAAATACTCGAATTTTGCCTCAGGAAAGTAATCTTTCAAGTACTGAGCTAATGTATTTTTCATATCTTCTTGTTCATCATTTGTGTAAACATATTTCCAAATACCGTATTTACCCCATTTCGGTTTTCGCTTAGCTTCATCAAGTTCTAGCTTAGTCATCGGGTAATTTTTTTGTATAACGTTTTTCGCAGGTTTAGTAAATCTATGTTGAATAAATTCAAAGGTATACCTTTGAAAATGAACTCATAAAAACCTTTTCACCAAGAATTCCCTTTACTTCATACGTACCACTAGTCAATTGTTCTTTCACAAAAGGGGCAAGTTCAAATGGTTCAACATCGTACATAACTTCAATTTCTTTGGCAAATAGTAGGTTTTCACCTCTCAACAATTCAGAAAGCGATGGTTGTTTTTTTGGTTCCGGGGTTTCACCTAAAACCTGAGTCAACCCAGCAACATAATCGTCAAGCGTACGGCCACCTACTAATTTAACCCCTTTATTATCTTCATTCACCATAATGATGGTAGGAAATCCTCTAGCGCCAAGTTTTCTTGTAAGTGCAAAATCCTCCATTAGTAAATCATGTGCAAATTCTTCATTAGATTCATTGACCATTAATTTCCCGTCTAGCCCCAACTCGTTAACAATTTCAATCATTACCGAATCCTCGCCAATATTTTTGTTTAAAGCAAATAGCGCTTCTCTTGCTCGACGTAAGTATTCAAACGCTTTTTCGTCACCATGATGTTTTTGAATAACTTTAAACACACGTGATGAAGGAAAAGATGACTGAATTGGATTGTCAATCATAATGAGAGCAGATTGGGTCGGTTACATAGTATAAATCAATTTTTTTAATTGGTTGGTTAAAATCAATCATTTCCATTTCTTCATCACCAGCTTCCCCACAAATTCCGATTTCTAAATCTCAGATCATGTTTTTGTTGGTCATACAATAACTTCCTCCTTAACACGAATGATTTTAAAGCGGTAAACCTTATGTTTGCGCACTCGTAAATTGATTATGGATTCCTTCATTGATCTTTCTGGTAAAAAGGAATTTAAAGATATTACGGTAAAAGATATTACAACAGAAGCGATGATTAACCGGGCAACGTTTTATTATCATTTTGAGGATATTTATGACCTATTGCATAAGGCTTTATCTGAAGTGTTATTTGTTAATTTAAATTGCGAAAGTTATAAGAATAGTGAACTTAATATAGATACGTTAAGTCGTATTTTTATAGCTATTACTGATTTTCAAGCTGAATTATCAAACCGTTGTCATCGTGGATATGAAGATACAATTGCCCGCATTATAAGAGTCCAGCTAGAGATTATTTTTTTCAATCTATTAGTGAGACAACATCCAAATGAAGTGAAGGAGGGACTAAAGCATACAGCAACCATGTTAAGCTGGGGATTATATGGTGCTTCGATTTCATGGAGAAGAAATAATGATTATGTTTCTCCGGGGGAATTTATAAAAACTGTGATTCCTTATGTTCAGTATGGAGTTTTGGGAAATAGTCGTTAAGAAAAAACGCTTAAAAGTGAAGCTGATCAAATCTAGCATGATGAGTGCCTCGTGAACGAGCTATTTCCCCAATAATCACAATGAATCCCCACCGGTTTGTGTTGAGTCCCCAATGATTCCCGATAATTCCCCAATAATATCGATTTTTTGCCCTATAAGTTATTCTGAGTGCCCTATAACCATGGTTGATTACCCAATAAACTTCACGAATCCCCAATAATCTACTCTGAGTACCCAATACGCATGTCTTCTATTCTCAACATCACTCGTTAATATTTATACCTTACAAAAAAGCTCAAGGTCAATGGCCATTGACCTCGAGCTTTTTTAGACAATTCTTATTCATTATCTGCTAAAACCTTCATAACGTTTTTAACTGAATCGGCTGATTTGTCTAATTGATCTTTTTCTTCATCAGTTAAATCAAGTTCAATAATTTCTTCAAGACCATCTCCACCTAGAATCGTTGGAACGCCAAGATACATATCGTGGTATCCATATTCACCTTCAAGATATGCAATAGAAGGTAAAATTCGGCGCTGGTCTTTAAGAATTGCTTCAACCATTTCCGTAATAGATGCAGCTGGTGCATAATATGCTGAACCATTACCGAGTAGGCCTACGATTTCACCGCCACCTTTACGTGTACGTTCTACAATTTCGTCTAAACGTTCTTTAGAGATTAATTTTTCTAATGGAATACCGCCTGCAAATGAATAGCGAAACATTGGTACCATATCGTCTCCGTGGCCACCAAGAACGAATCCAGTTATATCTTTAACAGATACGTTTAATTCTTGAGCGACAAATGTACGGAAACGTGCTGTGTCAAGTACACCTGATTGACCGATTACACGGTTTTTAGGGAAACCAGACTCTTGGAATACTGAATATGTCATGGCGTCAACTGGATTTGTTAACACAATGATTAAAGTATCTGGTGAGTACTTAACGATTTCTCGAGTTACACTCTTCATAATTTTAGAGTTTGTTGCAACTAGATCATCACGGCTCATACCTGGTTTTCTTGCAATTCCTGCTGTAATGACAACGACATCAGAATCTTTAGTGTCTTCATAGTTAGAAGTACCGATAATGTTTGAATCAAAGCCCTGTACGGGACTTGCTTCTAACATATCTAAAGCCTTACCTTTTGTTGGATCTTCCATATCCGGAATATCCACTAAAACGACATCAGCTAATTCTTTTTGAGCCACCATAAGTGCTGTTGTTGCACCGGTGAATCCAGCACCAATGACAGACACTTTTCTACGTTTAATTGTCATTGTCCGCCTCCTCAAATTATGGATTATGAATTAATCCATGTTTTTAATAAGCTCATCACCGAATTCAGAACATTTAACTTGAGTTGCACCATCCATTAGACGAGCGAAGTCATAAGTGACGACTTTGCTTTCAATCGTTTTATCCATTGCTTTATGGATGAGCTCACTAGCTTCTCTCCAGCCAAGGTGATCGAGCATTAATGTACCAGATAAAATAACTGAAGATGGGTTAACCTTATCCTGACCTGCATATTTCGGAGCTGTACCATGTGTTGCTTCAAAAATAGCGTGACCAGTTTCATAGTTAATATTTGCACCAGGTGCGATTCCAATACCACCAACTTGAGCTGCTAGTGCATCGGAGATATAGTCCCCGTTTAAGTTCATGGTTGCAACAACATCAAACTCTTTCGGACGAGTTAAGATTTGTTGTAGGAAAATATCAGCAATCGCATCTTTAACGATGATTTTTCCTGCTTCTTCAGCCTCATTTTGAGCTTGGTCAGCAGCTTCGCGACCCTTTTCTTCTACGATTTGATCATATTCTTTCCAAGTGAACACTTTATCACCGTATTCACGTTCAGCTAGGTCATATCCCCATGCTTTAAACGCACCTTCAGTAAACTTCATAATGTTACCTTTATGAACAAGTGTGACACTCTTCTTACCTTCATTAAGAGCATATTCAATTGCTGAGCGTACAAGGCGCTCTGTACCTTCTTTAGAAACAGGCTTAATACCAATTCCAGATGTTTCAGGGAAACGAATTTTTTTAACGCCCATTTTATTTTGAACGAAGTCGACAACCTTCTTAACTTCATCTGTACCTTCTTGCCACTCAATACCTGCATAGATGTCTTCTGTATTTTCACGGAAGATTTGCATATCAACATCTTCAGGCTTTTTAACTGGAGATGGAACACCAGTGAAGTGTTTAACTGGACGTAAGCAAGTGAATAAGTCAAGCTCTTGGCGAAGAGCAACGTTTAATGAACGAATTCCTCCACCGATTGGCGTTGTTAGTGGTCCTTTAATGGCAATTTTATATTCACGAATCGTATCTAGTGTTTCTTCAGGTAACCACTCGCCTGTTTTGTCATAAGCTTTTTGACCTGCTAATACCTCTTTCCATACGATACTTTTCTCACCGTTGTATGCTTTATCGACTGCAGCTTGTAATACTCGTGATGCAGCTGCCCAAATATCTGGACCTGTTCCATCACCTTCAATAAAAGGGATAATAGCATGATTAGGAACATTCATTTTTCCATTTTCTACTGTAATTTTTTCTCCTTGTGACAATGTCATAACCTCCTAGAATGCATTCAATTAATTTAATTTTAACATCACAAAAGCCGGTATGACCGGCTTTTGGTATTTATCTTTCATTAATTGGGGTATAAGCTTGTTTGCTTGGTCCCACGTATTCAGCGCGTGGACGGATTAAACGGTTGTTAGCAAACTGTTCTAAAATGTGAGCTAACCAACCTGACACACGGCTGACAGCAAAGATTGGCGTAAATAAGTCATGATCAATCCCTAAGCTATGATAAACCGAAGCTGAATAGAAATCAACGTTAGCTGGTAAACCTTTTTCGCTAGTGATGTAGTCTTCAATTTTAACAGACATATTGTACCACTTAGATTCACCCGTGATTTCTGTCAATTGCTTAGACATTTCTCTTAAGTGTTTCGCACGAGGGTCACCATTTTGGTATACACGGTGTCCCATACCCATAATTTTTTCTTTATTAGCTAATTTTTCTTTAATGTAATCAATCGCTTGATCTTCGTCACCGATTTCAGTTAACATCTTCATCACGCGTTCGTTTGCACCGCCATGTAGAGGTCCCTTAAGTGCACCAATAGCAGCTGTAACACCAGAGTAAACATCAGAAAGTGTTGCGACACAAACACGTGCTGTGAATGTTGAAGCGTTTAGCTCGTGGTCAGCGTGTAAAACTAACGCTTTATTAAAGGCTTCAACTTCAATATCTACAGGATCTTTACCTTTTAGCATATATAAAAAGTTAGCTGCAAATCCGAGATCGTTCTTCGGAGATACTGGTTCTTCACCCTTACGGATACGAGCAAAAGCGGTTACAATTGTAGGGATTTTCGCTTGTAAGCGGAGAGCTTTTCTGCGGTTTGCATCCTCTTCCATAACATCAGCTTCTTCATCATAAAGGCCAAGCATAGATACAGCTGTTCTGACTGCTGCCATTGGGTGAACCGTTTTTAAGTCATAAGATTTAAGATGATCAATAATTTCTTGGGGAACGTTCATGTTATCGGCTAATTCTTGTTTAAAAGAATCAAGCTCACTTTTTGTAGGTAATTTTTGATTCCATAGTAAGTAAATAATTTCTTCAAAACTTGAGTTTTCGGCTAAGTCATCGATATCATATCCGACATACGTTAACTTATCATCGATGATTGAACTGATTGATGATTCAGTTGCTACAATTCCTTCAAGTCCTTTAGGATTTGACATTGTATCTCTCTCCTTTTCCACAAAATTATCATAGAATAAATAGTGTATGTATCACTTTAATCTACTATTCATCTAGCATTTGCCCCACATCCCATTATAAACAAAATTCAAATGAATGTGAAATTTTTGTGCCTAAATAATAAAATGCGTATCTTATGCATAACTATTTTAATATACTTCCCATCGACTGTTATTCGATACTAAGAAAATAATTTTAAAACAGCATCAACGGCTTGCATCGCTAAATAGGCAATACCAGCACCTATCAAAGGCCCTACAGCAACACCTTGGAAAAATACGACGGCAAAAATCGTACCAAGGACAAGGGCAACCGTTAAATGAGGATCATTCGCCAATAAATTCAGACCGTCTTTTGCAACATATGCAACAAACATCCCTGCTAAAAGGGCAATCCATGCGTAATAGGATTTAATACTTTCCAACAATTGTGAAAAGCCAATTTCACCTGTTGCAATTGGTACTAAAACAGCAACGGTAATAATAACGACACCTATAAACAAGCCTTTTGCTTCTAAAAAAGGAAAGACTTTATCGTCTAATTTAAATAATTTAATGCCTAATAAAATATATACCGCAATTAATATCGCCTGGTTTTTAGCTATAAATCCTAAGCCAAGTAAAATAAGTAAAAATAATGTCGATGATGTCAGCATGATTACACCAACTTTCTGTGCAGTAAAACGTTGAAAGGATATAGACCAATGGTGATTAACTATCAAAATTTATTTAAAAGCATAGCATTTATATGTATCATCATCATGTTCATATATACGGTTTTCCATTACCTTTTGCCGTTCGCTATTAGTCTCATCGTTGCTATTATGATTAACCCGATTGTACAAGCCTTGCAAAACAAACTACACCTAAACCGAAAATTGGCCGTCCTAACTGTATTAATGTTAGCCATGCTCTGCTTTATCACAGTCATTACTTATAGTCTTGTAGAGCTTGTACATTTATTACAATTTTTAAGAAACTTAATGCCTAGTACAATTGAAAATTTATTTAGTCGTTTAGAAAGCTTCACCGAAAAAAATATTGAACGGGCCTATCAATTTATTTCTGCATTTATCGATACCATACAACCTCAATCACAGCAATTGCTGAAAGAGCTGTTTATGGATACTGTCCATACGTTAAAGGAATACAGTAAAAATCTTTTACTTAATTTCATACATAACACGATTAATGGTATTACTAACATCTTAAAAGGAAGCTACTTTTTACTGTTTATACTGATTAGTACATTTTTTATTAGTGCAGATGGACCGAAATGGATAAAATCCATAAATAATAGCCTACCAGACCCTTTTAGCCATTACTATGAAGAAATTAAAACGTCATTTTTATCTCTTGTGAAAAAATATGCATTCGCACAATTAATCATCATTATCATGACAGGTATTATGGTTTTTATTGGCCTACAGCTCATTGATGTTGGACATGCACTAGCTATAGCTAGTGCTGCCATGCTATTTGACCTTGTTCCTTTTATTGGTATAAGCGCTTTATTTTTACCGTGGGTGATCGTCTTATTTTTAACCAATAGTTACGCCTTAACGATTCAAATCAGTATTTTATATCTAGTGTTAATCATTTCAAGGAATATTATCGAACCAAAATTAATTGGATCATCCATTGGTATACACCCACTAGCCCTTATTATCATTTTATTTGTATTCATTAATTTTTTCGGATTCATAGGCTTGTTATTAGGGCCTGTAGCTGCTGTTAGCATTAAAGCCCTATCGAAAGCAGGTGCTTTTGAGTCACTAAAAAATTATATTACGAAAGCAAGCTAAAAGTTACGAAAAACATGAATTGACCCTTTACGGAACATTTCCGATAAAATCTTCCTTATCCAAACTTTAACAGGCTTTCGTGTTTGTGGAATGAGTAATAAAAAGCCAATCGTATCGGTAACGAAGCCTGGTGTGAATAAAAGTACGGCACCGACTAATATAGCTATACCATCTAGGATTTCTTCAGTCGGAGCCCGACCGTTTGCTAGTTCAAACCTAGCGCGGTTAAGGGTTCCGACCCCTTGTTGTCTAGCCAAAAATGCACCTAAAACGCCAGTTAATATTATACCAAATAAAACAACCCAAACATTAAATGCGTTACCTATCCATACAAAAAGTGTGATTTCAACTGCAGAGATAACCACAATTAAGAAAAATAAGATTCGAAACATAGTCGATTCTCCCTTATAAAGTAAAACTAGCTTTTACTTTTTCGTGTTAAATAACACTTGTCCGTCCTTGATAAATATTGCCGTTTGAAGGATCGATTGTTATTTCTTCACCATCTTCAATAATGTCCATAGCATTCTTTACACCGACAATAACTGGAATTCCTATATTGATTGCCACAACAGCAGCATGACTCGTCAATCCGCCTTCCTCGGCAATGATACCCGAAGCCTGGTTAATCCAAGGCATCATGTCACGGTCAGTCCCAGATGTAACGATAATATTACCTTCCTGAAACTCATTTTCTAAACGCTTTTGATCTGTTGTAACAAAGGCTTTACCAGCCGCACCACTTTCGCCAATACCTTGCCCTTTAGCGACGACATTTCCGACAACATGAACCTTGATCAGGTTAGTCGTACCACTTTCCCCAACAGGTACACCAGCTGTGATTACAACCCGATCCCCGTGTTGGAAAAGATTCGTCTCTAAACCTTTATCGACAGCTAAGGCAAGCATCTCATCAGTTGAATTAACGCGTTCACCTTGTATTGCATGAACGCCCCAAACAAGGCTTAATTGTCTACCCACATATTCCTTGGACGTCACGGCTACTATTGGAGCTTGTGGACGATACTTAGATGCCATTCTAGCTGTATTTCCACTTTCAGTTGGTGTAATGATTGACTTCACACCTAAATCTTCTGCTAAGTTAGCTGCTGAGTGACTAATCGCATCTGTGATCGTAAAGTCTGATTCAATTAATCGCTCCTCCGTCAACGATTCATTTTGTAACGTTTTTTCAGTATAAACCGCGATATTAAACATAGTCTTAACTGCTTCAACTGGATAATCACCAGCAGCCGTTTCGCCCGATAACATGATTGCATCGGTTCCATCATAAATAGCGTTTGCGACATCACTCGCTTCAGCACGTGTAGGTCTTGGGTTACGCTGCATAGAATCAAGCATTTGAGTTGCTGTAATCACAGGTTTACCAGCTAGGTTACATTCGTTAATCATTGTTTTTTGAATGAATGGAACTTCCTCAGCCGGTATCTCCACACCTAAATCGCCACGGGCAACCATTATGCCATCACTAACTTTAATGATTTGATTTATATTATCGACACCTTCGCGATTTTCAATTTTCGGGATAATTTTAATATGTTCGGCCTGATTGTTTTCTAAAAGCTCTCTTATATCTAGTACATCTGATGGTCTTCTTACAAATGACGCAGCTATAAAATCAACATCCTGCTCAATGCCAAAATTAATGTCATCTGTATCTTTATCAGTAATACCAGGTAGGTTAACTTTCACATTCGGAACATTGACACCTTTTCGATCTTTTATCGTACCGCTATTAAGCACTTTCGTAACGATTTCATTCACTTGTTGCTTAATGTCTGTTACTTCAAGTTCAATGAGTCCATCATCTAATAATATTTTTCTACCAACCTCTACATCATCTATTAAACCTTTGTAAGTGATAGTAAAGCATTCGCTTGTCCCTTTAACGTCATCCATCGTCAGTCTTACCGTTGACCCTTCAACTAACTCCGCTTCACCATCTTCAAATAAACCCGTTCTAATTTCAGGTCCCTTCGTATCTAAAAGGATTGCTATGGACTTATCCATTTCACGTGCTGCCTGACGAATATTAGCGATTCGTTCGCGTTGTTCGTTATGATCACCGTGTGAAAAATTAAGACGTGCGACATTCATCCCAGCATCGATTAACTGCTTCAATGTTTCAACAGACTCAGATGCGGGACCAATCGTACATACAATTTTGGTCTTATTCATAAAATTTCCTCCTAAATCCATTATATCGATAGTTGATTAGATAGATTATATAAGTCTTTTGAAAACTTATTTTTTAAGTTTAAAGCATCGTTAATGTCATGATGAACTAAACGGTTTTGTTCAATGCCAACCATTCGGCCTTTCTCACCATTCATAAGCAAATCAACTGCAAAAGCACCCAACCGTCCTGCCAGTACTCGATCATAGGCTGTTGGTGAGCCTCCACGTTGCGTGTGTCCCAATACCGTTACACGCGTCTCAACATTTAATTCATGTTTTATTTGATCGGCATAATCAACTGCACTCCCCACACCTTCTGCAACTAAAATGATACTATGCCTTTTACCTCTTTGGTGCCCGCGCTTAACCTTTTCAATGACTTCATTCATGTTTGGTGGGTATTCAGGGATAAGTATGCTTTCGGCACCTGCAGCCACCCCGGCCCATAAAGCTAGATCTCCTGCATCACGTCCCATTACCTCAATAACATAAATTCGCTCATGTGAGGTAGCCGTATCTCGTATTTTATCCACCGCATTAATCACTGTATTCAAAGCCGTGTCAAAACCAATCGTAAAATCTGTACACGGAATATCGTTATCAATTGTTCCTGGTATGCCTATACACGGTACTCCTTTTTCTGTTAGCTTTTGTGCACCTTTAAACGAGCCATCTCCACCTATAACAATCAAGCCTTCAATATCTTTTTTCTGAAGTTGCTGAATAGCTTTCTCTTGTCCTTCATCTGTTTTAAACTCTTCCGATCGTGAAGAATATAGGATGGTGCCACCTTTTTGAATAATATCTCCGACTGAACCTATATGTAGCGATTCAATATGACCGTCGATTAAGCCTTGATATCCGTAATAAATACCTTCAACTTCGATATTATTAAAAATACTGCTTCTAACGACTGATCGTATAGCTGCGTTCATTCCTGGGGCATCGCCACCACTCGATAAAATACCTACACGTTTCATTTTAAACACCTCGTTCTTATTGTGCTCTGTGCTCTATTTTAAATCATATCGATTTTTAATACCATGATTTAGTTAGGTTATTCAGACACTATGTAATAGCTAAGATCAAATTTAAATGAAAAACGGAGCTGACTATCAGCTCCGAACAATAGATGATACTGCACCAATTTGTTGATATTTTTCCCATCTTAAATCCAATAAATCATTATCTGAAATTTCACTTAGTTCATTTAATGCTTGTCTTAACGTGCTTTGTATTTGTTTAGCTTGCTCTTCGATATCACGATGTGCTCCACCCTGTACTTCTTGAATAACATCATCTATAACGCCTAATTCTTTTAAGTCATAAGATGTTATTTTCATTGATTCAGCAGCTTTTTGGGCCAAATTTGAATCCTTCCACAATATTGCGGCTGCTCCTTCTGGTGATATAACGGAATAAGTTGAGTTTTCAAGCATGTATATGCGATCTCCAACGCTTATACCTAACGCACCACCACTTCCACCTTCACCGATCACGATACAGATAATCGGAACGGTTAGGCCAGCCATTTCTCTTAAATTTCTAGCAATGGCTTCACTTTGTCCGCGTTCTTCAGCGGCTTTACCTGGATAAGCACCTTTCGTATCAATAAAGTTAACAATTGGTCGATTGAATTTTTCTGCTTGGTACATTAAACGCAAGGCTTTACGATACCCTTCAGGATGAGGCATACCGAAGTTACGACGAATATTATCCTTCGTATCCTTACCACGTTGATGACCTATAACTGTAACAGGGGTACCTTCAAATTTGGCTATTCCACCAACGATTGCTTCATCATCTCCGTAATTTCGGTCCCCATGAAGTTCCATAAAATGAGTAAATAGTTGCCCGATATAATCTATGGTCGTAGGACGTTCGACGTGTCTTGCCATTTGAACTCGATCCCATGAAGACATATTGCCGTAAACTTCTTGTTCTAATAGTTCTAGGCGGTTTTCGAGCTTGTTAATTTCATCTGTTAAATCGACTTCACTTTCATTTGTGAATTTTTTTAGCTCAGAAATCTTTTCGCGTAACTCTACAACGGGTTTTTCAAAAGGAAGAACATGTTTCATCGATCATCACCTCCAGCCTGGTGTAATTCTAATATGTTAGATAAAATGTCTTTCATATCATGGCGGTGAATCACTTGATCAAGTTGTCCATGTTTAAATAAAAATTCGGCTGTTTGGAAATCATCAGGTAATTTTTCACGTATCGTTTGTTCAATGATGCGCCTTCCAGCAAAACCAATTAACGCACCAGGCTCAGCAAAATTATAATCACCTAACGATGCAAAGCTTGCTGATACACCACCTGTTGTAGGGTTCGTCATATAGGAAATATACAGCCCTCCAGCGCGACTAAAACGTTCTAAAGCCACAGATGTTTTTGACATTTGCATTAAGCTCAAAACGCCTTCCTGCATTCTCGCTCCACCTGAAGCTGTAAAAATGATAATTGGTAATTTCTCATCCTTGGCACGCTCAATGGCACGAGCAATTTTTTCACCAACAACCGAACCCATACTACCCATTCGAAAACGTGAATCCATCACCGCAATTGCTGTTGCATGGCCATTAATTGAACCTTTTCCTGTCACAACAGCTTCATTAATTCCTGTTTTCTCTTGATCTTTTTCTAATTTTTCTAAATATCCTGGGAACTCGAGTGGATTCTCAGAGACCATATCCCCGTCCCATTCTTCAAAGGTTGAATCCATTAATAGAGCAATCCGTTCATGTGATGACATTTGATGGTGATGATCACAATTCGGACATACCATTAAATTTTTTTCAATTTCTTTTCTATAAAAGATTTGACGACAAGAAGGGCATTTTAACATGATACCCTCTGGCACATCTTCTCGCTCTTCCTGCTTTGTTACCGTCGCATATTTTTTCTTTTTATTAAAAATATCTTTTAGCAATCGGATTTCCTCCCTATTAATCAAGCTCCTCTCAACTATATACAACTCCGATTAAAAAGTTTGTCGGAATTCCTCATCAATCCAAACTCAACTCTTGATAGACTCGTTCAATCTTGTGCGATGCTTTGTCCAATTTCTTTTCTTGAATTAACTTTAATAAATCAATATAAAATAATTTCGGAAGATTAGGTTGATAGGCTGATTGTGAAAACTTATGGACTAAATGCCAGATTTTTAATAAAAGTTGATTTTGTACCTTTTCAAACAAATAATTATAGAAAAAAGCATGAACTTGACTTAAATCTAGTTCTTGAATCTCTTCATACAAATACACATAATCCTTTTGTGTTAAATGTTGATGAGCTTTTTGGATACACTGCTGCTCTAGCATATGTAACACTTCTAATAATTCTTCTTTAGTCGATGTCTGCCTTAAGACAAAGGTTGATAATACCTCGACCGTATGGTAAGGCCGATAAGTTTTTAGAAAGGTACCTTCACCGTGCTTGGTCTCAATTAACCCTAATAATTCAATCGCACGTAATGCCTCTCGTACTGAAGACCGCCCTGCATTTAATTGTTCTGCTAATTCACGCTCAGAAGGCAAACGGTCCCCTTCAGTTAAGTTGTTTTCTTCAATAAATAATCTAATTTGGTCAAGAACTTCCTGATAAACCTTAATTTTAGCTGAATTTGTCATCCAAGCACCTCAAGCATGATTTATGATTCATCAATTGTTGTAAGTTCTTGTGTGCGCTTCTTAACTTTTTCAGGATCAACTTGGGTTCTTGCAACACCTGATTCCATGGCTGCTTTAGCGACCTCACTTGCAACAGCAGGTGCAACACGTGGATCAAATGGATTTGGTATCACATAGTCTTCTGACAATTGATCACCAACAAGATTGGCAATCGCTTCTGCTGCAGCTACCTTCATTCGTTCATTAATACGTGTCGCTCGAACATCTAAAGCGCCTCTAAATATACCAGGGAATGCTAAAACATTATTGACCTGGTTTGGAAAATCAGAACGCCCTGTGCCAATCACTTTAGCACCTGCAGACTTAGCAACATCAGGCATGATTTCTGGGTCTGGATTTGCCATAGCAAATATAATCGGGTCATCATTCATACTTTCAACCATTTCTTTAGACAAAGCACCACCGACAGAAACACCAATAAAAACATCCGTATCTTTGATCACTTCTTCAAGCGAACCTTCGACCTTATCTTTATTTGTCATTTTGGCCACTTCATCCTTAACAGGGTTCATACCATATGGGCGACCTTCAAAAATAGCGCCTTTAGAATCGCACATAATGATATCGCGTACACCAAAGTTATAAAGTAATTTGATAATGGCAATACCTGCAGCCCCTGCGCCGTTCGCGACAACTCTTATATCAGAAAATGACTTACCGGATAAACGTAAGGCATTGATTAATCCCGCTACCGTGACAATTGCTGTACCATGCTGATCATCGTGGAAGATCGGGATGTTCGTTTCCTTTTTAAGTCTGTCTTCAATAATGAAGCAGTTTGGTGCTGCTATATCCTCTAAATTAACGCCTCCAAAAGTAGGCTCCATTAATTTAACTGTATTAACAATTTGGTCAACATCATGTGTATCTAATGCGATTGGAAATGAATCTACGCCAGCAAATCCTTTAAACAACGCAGCTTTACCTTCCATTACAGGTAATGCCGCTTCTGGTCCAATATTTCCTAACCCTAATACTGCTGATCCATCTGTAACAACGGCAACCATGTTACCTTTCATTGTATAGTCATAGACAGATTCCTGGTTGTCATATATCGCTTTACAAGGCTCCGCAACACCCGGAGAATAGGCTAAACTCAAATCCTTCTCGTTACGAATTGGAATCTTAGAGTGAGTTGCTAATTTACCTTCATTAACTTTATGCAGATGTAGTGCTTCTTCTTTTAAATTCGTCACGAAAACCTCTCCTTTATTTTGCAATCAGACTATTAAAAGTGGTCTGACCACCTTAACTTTATTCATTATAACAAAACACCCATATGTGTAAAGTAATACATTACGGTTGTAATGTCTTAACTTTAACGTTTTCAGGTTGAAACTTTCCTTTTAATTGTTCCAAAACTTCTTTTGTATAGGAAACGTCATAAGCCTCCGATAATTGATACGTTTTATGCTGTGATGGTACATGGTAGACGATCGGTGTATTTCCTGGGTGCCTTTGACAAAAATTGTATAATTCTTTTAATTGCTTCTCTTCGTTTCCTTCTTCAGCTCTAATAAATATTTTAGCTTGATTAGTTTTAGAGACGGAATCAATTGAAAAACGATCCATTTCATTCAGGATCACCTGATATTTTCCATTACGTTGATCTAATTTACCTCTAATTTTGACAAATTGTCCTTCATCTAACCATCTATGCACATCTCGATGTAATTTTGGAAACAAAACACCCTCGATTTCATTTGTTTCATCTTGTAGCGTGAGAAAAGCCATTTGCTCTCCCCGTTTAGTCCGAACATGTTTAATTCGATCAACACTGACTACCATAGAGCATTGCTTTAGATGCTTGCTAAGTATCTCCTTAATAGATAGATAACCCTCTTTTCTTAAAGCACGACGAATATGCGATAAAGGATGCTCACTAATGACAAAACCAATCACATCCCGCTCCATATTCAACTGCTTCATAACCGGAAAAGGTTGAGCATTCGGATACTCTATATCCATTTCAAATAAATCATCTGTCCAGTTAATTTGACCATCTATATCGGAAAAAAGCTCACCTTGTTCCATAGAAGGCATGACAGATGCTAATAATTGGGCTCGATGTCGCTTAGTTTCATCAAAAGCTCCTGCCATAATTAACGTTTCAATGACTGATTGATTGACTACCTTTAAAGACACCCGTTTACAAAAATCAAAAATGTTTTTAAAGGGCTCTTGCTTCCTCGCGTTAAACATATCATCATAGGCTTGTTTACCAACACCTTTAATGGCTAATAAACCAAAGCGAATTTGATTAGGAGACTCAACGGTAAATTTACCGAAGCTATTATTAATCGATGGTGGTAGTACTTGAATCCCTTGAGCACGTGCCTCTTTAATGTACCGCTCCAGCTTCTCATGATCATGCATAACAGAAGACATTAACTCTGAATAAAAATAAGCAGGATAGTTAGCCTTAAAATATGCCGTTTGATACGAAATAATTGAATAGGCAGCTGCATGACTTTTATTAAACCCGTAGTCAGAGAAGCGTTCAATCCAATCAAACATTTGATTGGCTATTCTTTCATCGTAGCCGTTTTGCAAACAACCGTCTATGAAACGCTCCTTCATTTGGTGAATAACATCTCGATTTTTCTTACTTATAGCACGGCGAAGAATATCGGCCTGTCCATATGAAAAACCAGCCAGTTTATGGACCGCTTGCATAATTTGTTCCTGGTAAACGAGGACACCGTATGTATTATTTAAGATCGGCTCTAAGTCCTCGTGAATATAGTCTAATTCTTCACGACCATGCTTCCTTTTCGCAAACGTCTCGATAAACTGCATTGGACCTGGCCTGAACAACGCATTAACGGCCACAATATCTTCAATCTCATTAGGTTTGATTAATTTTAAGGCACGCTTCATTCCATCTGATTCTAATTGGAAAACTCCTGTTGTAAAACCGTTTCTTAACAATTGATACGTCTTAGAATCATTTAATGGTAAGCCATTAAGATTAATCTTTTTCCCTTCATTTTCCTCAATTTGCTTAACCATTCTCTCTAATAGAGTAAGGTTTCTTAATCCTAATAAATCCATTTTGAGTAACCCAACAGCCTCTAATTGCTGCATTGGAAACTGGGTTAACGTAATTAAATCTTGCCCTTCTAAAACAGGAATCTTTTGTGTTAACGGTTGGTTACTAATAACAATCCCTGCTGCATGGGTTGAATAATGCCTTGGCAGACCTTCAATAATAGAAGCCGCTTGAAACATACTTTTTAGACGTTCAGATTCTTTTATATAATCCCTAAATTCATGATTTTCCTGTACGATCTGTCTTAATGAACTAGCCTTAACATTTAGCTGTTTTAATAAATATGTCAGCTGTCCCTTTTCGATTTGAAAAACCTTGGCTAATTCGCGTACTGTTGATCTTGCTTGAAACGTCCCAAATGTAATGATTTGCGCGACCCGATCTTGACCATATTTTCTAGAAACATATTGAATGACTTCATCTCTTCTATAATCTGAAAAATCAATATCAATATCAGGCATATTCCGACGCTCCGGATTTAAAAATCGCTCAAATAGTAAGTCGTATTTAAGCGGATCAATTTCAATAATGCCTAATAAATAGGCGACAATTGAGCCAGATGCTGACCCCCTGCCAGGGCCAACTAAAATATTTTCTTGTTTAGCATAACGAACAATGTCCCAAACAATTAAAAAATAGTCTGAGAAGTCCATCGACTCTATAACGTCTAACTCATGATCTAATCGTTGCTGTGCTAGTTGTAAGTCTTGTTGCGTGTACCGCTTTGGTAATTTCATTTCGCATAACGCTCTTAAATACGATTCAGACGATTGACCCTCCGTATCAGGATACTCAGGTAAGCTAAACCACTTTTCAGGAAGACTTACGTCACATTGATCAGCAATTGATTGTGTTCGTTCCTTCGCCTCATGCCATTCTTGCGGAAGTCTTTCATCAACCTCTTTTTCCGATAATAAATGGATGCCTGAAATGGCCTGACGACGAACAGCGTCAAGGGAGCTTGATTGGTCCATTGCATACATCGACTCATACCCTATACGATCAGACTCATTTAAATAGCGTACGTCACACATAAAAACCATTTTTTCGGCATAATATGGTGAATTTGCATCTAACCAATCTGTTACAACATTACGACGCGAGGTAATCGGCTCAACGCTGAAATACCATTCGGGTAAGTGTTGATCGATGTTATGAAATAGTTCTTTGATGTGAGCTTGGTCGTCTAAATATATGATATCTTCAATATAGGTGTCATAAAACGATATGATAGGTAAAACACCCTCATACTGACCAATCTTTTCCACTGTGATTTTTTCATGATCTAATTTTTTTAAATTAGATAGTTGGACAAGCGAACGATAGCCTTGTTCATTTTTTGCATATAAATAAATAGTTACAGGTCGTTTCTCAGAGCCAATATAAACATTCATTGACATGCCAATAATTGGTTTAACCCCTACCTTTCGACACACTTGATAAAACGAGTAAACACCATGCATCGATTCGTGATCCGTAATCGCACAGGCTGAAAAACCTAGTTGCCTCACCTGTTCAACATATGAATCTATGTCAATCGTGCTATTTAAATATGTATAGCTACTTTTCACTTGCAAATGAACAAATGACATGTCCATCACACCTTTTCTTCAATCATAATTTTATTATATCGAAATCAATGTCATTCTTGAAATGTTCAACATATAATAATTTAACTTCTCATATTATTTATTAGGCCCTTGTCCACTGACAAGCTGTTTTGAGAGACGATAAGTCATATGAGAAGGTTGATGAATCATGGAAGAACGTTTTTTTGCCGCTATAATAAAATGCTTTTTTATATCATTTGGTGTTTTAACAGGTGGAGCATTATTCGGTAGTATAAGTGCTTTTTTAACGGGTGAACCTCCTATTTCTGAGATGTTAAATGCCGCTAAACGATTACGAATTTGGGCAATTGTTGCAGCCATCGGCGGAACTTTTGATGCTATTTCCACATTTCAAAAAGGCATATTCGAAGATTCTACTTTAGAGCTAATTAAGCAGATCCTTTTAATTGTTTCAGCCATGGGAGGAGTTAAAATTGGCATGTTATTAATCTCCTGGATCACGCAAGGGGAAGTTTAATATGCATATTCCACCTTATTATAAAAGACCATCTTGGCAGGCATTTTTTATTGGCATTTTAGTAGGCGTTGTTATAGGATATCTATTTTTTCTGTATGTTTACGGTGAACATACGGAGCGATGGATTGAAGAAAACCTTACGCTTAGGCAGGAAATAAAAGAGTTAGAACAGGATGTTGAATTGTTAAGGCAGGATAAAGACGATATTAATATGGAGCGAGAACGAAGATTAACCATCCAGGACGTTGAAGTTGAATTTACAAATATAGAAGACCTTAACCTTGATCGTTTTACCGTGATTCGCTTAACAGATTTAGTAGAGGATGAAGTTGGAACAGTCGCAGGAAGAAATATTGAATCGGTCAGTGATCAACGTGAATTACTCATACGTACCATTGAAAATAAAACGTTCAGAGTCAATGACATTCAGTATCAAGTTAAAGTCGATCAATTAATTATAGGACCCACACTAACCGTGACATTAGAGATAAGCCTACAGGGTAGTTAACGTAAAAAATTTGACTTTTTTTCAAAAGTTATGTCAAAAAAGCTATAATAGTAAAAATTTCGGTTATAATGTTAAATATCAAGAAATTTTTATTAGGGGTGAGAAGATGTTTGTATTTAATAAACGGGAAGTTGCAGATGAAAAACTTAATCATTTACTTGAGGGATACTCCGTTTATGCTGAAACAGAAGAACTCATCCGACTAATGAATCGCAGAATACAATCACAGGAGTTAGATATAATTATTGATGATACGGATCAAGGCTGCTGGTTTATCCCGAATTATTAGATGAAAAGGACCGGGCATTTGTCCGGTTTTTTGTGTGTTTACTTAACATTACCCGTTATAGAAAAAGAATAAACCAGAAAAGAAAAAGTTTAGCCTCCTTTGAGACTAAACTTTTATTTATGCCTGACTGGTTTGATTATATTTCAGACAGACTTGATTTAAATCTTGAACGAGTCGGTCAGCCTCATCCCATGATGAAACTTTAGCACCTGAGGCCATCGGATGCCCTCCACCATTATACTGAAATGCCACATCATTAATCACCGGCCCTTTAGAGCGTAAACGTACACGAATCGTATCCTCCTCTTCTACAAAAAAGACCCAAGCTAACACATCCTTAATGTCACCAGCTATCCCTACAAAGGCATGTGTATCATCAGCTGTTAGATTGTATTCCTCTAAAAGGTTGCGATCAATTTTAAATACTGCCAGCCCACTTTCACGAGGTTCGATATTTGCTAAAAGTTCACCCTTAAACTTAGCAATTCGGAGTGGAATTTGGTACATATTATCATAAAGCTCAGTGCGATCAAAATCATATTTCGTTAAATCACTGGCCACTTCAAACGTACGTCCTGTTGTACTAGGGAACAAAAATCGGCCAGTGTCACCTACAATCCCAGCATACAGAAGTCGAGCACTTTTTTGATTTAATGTTAATCCTTCCTGTTTACCAGCTTGATATAACTCATAAATCATCTCACTCGTTGAAGAGGCATCTGTATCTACCAAGACGATATCTCCATACGGCTCACGATTGGGGTGGTGATCAATTTTAATCAGTTTATCGCCTTGCTTATAGCGTTGGTCACAAACGCGCTCTTCATTGG
Organism: Tenuibacillus multivorans; assembly: GCF_900103915.1. Classification (GTDB taxonomy): domain Bacteria; phylum Bacillota; class Bacilli; order Bacillales; family Alkalibacillaceae; genus Tenuibacillus; species Tenuibacillus multivorans. Next base: position 318,683 of record NZ_FNIG01000003.1, read on the forward strand.
CCGTATCACAGACAATAACTAATGACCCTTTATATTGATCATCGTTAATATTATCTAATCGAGATAGATAATTTAACGAAGGGTCTTCTTCACCGGCTAATAGAACTGTTTTATTAGGAAAAGAATGCTTAATCATTTCACCTAAACCAGCTTGTGAACCGTAAGCATCAGGATCGGGTCTAACATGACGATGAATAATAATCGTATTATATTCTTTAATGAGTTGTATGATTTGTTCCTTCATCAATTTGTCATCCTTTCTTAATTTGTCCGACTAGAAATTTTAGAGGTCAGTCGATACAATTAACTCATGTGAATTTTGCTAAAAAGGAGAGAAAATAAGTGCCCTTATTTATCGTAATCATTGTTGTATCTTTTGTTTTATATATTTATTTTAAGGTCAGAATATTAAATGTAAAAGACCCACTTTTTATGCGTTTTACAAATGCCAAGGCACGAATAGCCTTAGGTCTTTTCATATCAACGTTTGGTATGAATCAATATTATTTTTATCAAACAAAGCTCGCTCTATTTGTTTGTATCGTTTTTCTAGCCCTAGGTATAGCGCAAATCATTTATGGTTATAAGCTTTATAAACATTACCGCGAGGAAATTTTAAAGGTTAACGATTAATAAATTGTGTCATGACTAATGCTTTACCCGCCAATTCGTCATTAGACATTATCTGAACGTCTACCTTTGCAAATTTACGACCAAACTCTAATATTTGTGGAATAATCGTTAGATGACTTCCAATTTGAACAGGCTTCATGTAGTAGATCGACATATTTTCGATAACCATGTCGCCTGTTTTTTGTTGCTTTAATACCTGGTTACAAGCCTCTGTCACAAACGAAGCAAATACACCGTAAGATAATGAGCCTAAATGGTTCGTCAGTTGTGGTGTAACTTCCGATGTAAACCATGATGAATCAACTTCATAATGCAATTGTTTTTGCACAATATCATCAATGGTTTCACCGATTTGCGGTTGTCTCTGATTGCTTTGTAAGCCTTTAATCACATCTTGCCGCGTAATAACACCTTGAAAAATATTCTGATCATTCACGACGGGTAGAAGCTCAATCCCTTGCCAGACCATTGTATGTGCTGCAGCAGCTAGGGATGTCGTTGTTTGCACAGAAATTGGATTTTTGGTCATCACCTTTTCGATTTTTAAGTGATTGGGTTTTCCGATAATATCTTTTGACGTTACCATACCAATAATTCGCTGCTGATGATTAATAACGGGATAGCGACTATGCTTCGTTTGATTATTAAGGTCATACCATTGTTGAATCGTATCTCCCTCTCTTAAAAGATGTGTCTGTTCAAAAGGCGTATAAATATCGTCAATGATAATAATCTCTTTTTTAATGAGTTGATCATATATGGCTCGGTTAATCATCGCAGCAACGGTAAACGTATCGTATGAGCAGGAGATAACCGGCAATTCATTCTGATCAGCTAAGTGTTTGACGTGGTCAGTCGTATCAAATCCGCCAGTAATGAGAATGGCTGCTCCTGCATTTAATGCTTGCTCCTGAGCCTTAACGCGGTTCCCCACGATTAATAAGGAGCCTTTTTCAGTATATCGCATCATTGCTTCGAGCTTCATCGCCCCGATGACGAATTTATTCAATGTTTTATGTAATCCGCTTCTCCCGCCAAGAACTTGCCCATCGACAATATTAACGACTTCAGCAAATGTCAGCTTTTCAATATTCTCTTTCTTTTTTCTTTCGATTCGAATGGTTCCAACCCGTTCAATCGTACTGACATAGCCCATATTTTCAGCTTCTTTAATAGCTCTATAAGCTGTCCCTTCACTGACATTCATATCTTTAGCAATCAGTCGCACAGAGATTTTAGTACCAATCGGTAATTGTTCAATATGATTTAAAATTTGTTCATGCTTTGTTATCATTACGATCACCATTTCCGAAAATCAAGATAATCTCATTATATCGATACATCATTCATTATTAAAGTGCCAGCCCTGATATGTGCTTCAGAACTGGCACTTAGTTGAAGCTTATAATGTTAATTCATTACCTGGTTTCATAGCTAAACCAACACCCGCCTGTAAACTATTACAAAACGCTTCAGGGTCTTGTTGAATGACAGGGAAAGTATTGTAGTGGATTGGTACTACCTTTTTGGCCTTAATCCATTCAGAAGCAAGCTTTGCATCCGCGGGCCCCATCGTGAAGTTATCTCCGATTGGAACGAATGCTAAATCAATATCATTTAAATCACCAATCAGTTTCATATCAGAGAATAGCCCAGTGTCACCCATATGATAAATCGTTTTATTACCAATGGTTAGTAGAATTCCACCAGGCATCCCCGTGTAAACAATGGTGCCATCTTCCTCATTATAACTCGAGCCGTGGAAAGCTTGCGTAAATTTCACTTTACCAAAATCAAACTCATGAGCTCCACCGATGTGCATATTATGTGTATTCAAACCTTTGTTACCTAAGTAATCCGCTAATTCATTAGGAGCAACGACTAGGGCGTCATTACGCTTTGCGATATCAAACGTATCACCAACGTGATCATTATGGCCATGAGTTAATAAAATCACATCAGCATCAACTTGACTAGCGTCTAAATCACATAAATCATTCCCAGAAATAAACGGGTCAAAGATGATTTTAGTACCCTCGCTTTCAACTTGTACAACTGAATGTCCATGGTAAGATACTTTCATAAATGATAACCTCCTCATAAATATTTCTCACTAAATTAATTCTCCATAGTTCATTTATTTCCCTTGTTTCGTTATGATAACACATATAAGAAAAAATAATTGAGGTGAATACAATGGAAGCAAGATTAAACAATTTAACCCAAGCTTTAAAGAAACATAGCATCGATAGTGTATTTATGACCTCGAAAGAAAATGTCTTTTATTTTACTAATCTGTATGCCGAAGCACATGAACGTCTTATTGGCGCTTATATGGATCAAAAAGGCAATCGCATTTTAATTGCACCAGCTTTAGAAAAAGAAGATGTTAAAAATGCAGGCTGGAACGGAGAACTGATTACATACTTTGACCATGAAAACCCGTGGGATAAGCTATCATCTTTTATAAAAGATATCGGACACCCTCAATCAATGGCAATTGAAAAAGAAGACCTAAATGTTTTGAATTATGAAACGTTAAAAAATCAATTCCCAAAAACTGAAATGGTAAATGGACAACATTTTCTTAATGAATTAAGACTGATTAAAGATCATCATGAAATGAAGATTTTAAAGGAGGCCGCTCAATATGCTGACTTTGGAATCGAAACGGCTCTAAAGCATATTCAAGCAGGTAAAACAGAATTAGATATTATCGCTGAAATTGAATATGCGATGAAAAAAGAAGGCATACGAGACATGTCATTTGGTACAACTGTTCTTACTGGTAAAAAATCAGCAGCTCCTCACGGGAATCCTGATTTAACACCTATTCAAAAGAGTGATTTTGTTTTAATGGATTTAGGGGTTGTTCATAAAGGGTACTGTTCCGACATTACCCGTACTGTCGTTTTTGGAGAAGCGTCAGAGCAACAAAAAGGCATTTATCATACTGTTCTACAAGCAGAGCAAAAAGCGATTGAAGCTTGCCAAGTCGGTACGCGATTAGGGGATATCGATCAAGTGGCTCGTCAAGTCATTAAGGATGCAGGTTACGGCGAGTATTTTCCACATCGGATTGGACACGGATTAGGAATTAATGTTCACGAATTCCCTTCGCTTGCGTCTAATAATGATTCAGTACTTCAAGAAGGTATGAGCTTTACCGTAGAACCTGGTATATATGTACCTGAGGTTGGTGGTGTTCGGATTGAGGATGATGTATTCATAACAGGTGACGGACCAACAACCTTAACTGAATTTATTAAGGAGCTCATTGAGTTATAAATAGTTTAAAGAAAAAACTTAGAACCCCTTCTGCATAAAGTTGCAGAAGGGGTTCTTGTTATACAGCCCGTTTTTTATTTCGACCAAATTTATTTTTGATTCTTTGGATGAATGGGAATAAAATCGGGCCATATTTTATGATTCGAATAAGCCATTTTTTCATACGAAGGGCTCCTTCAATCATATTGTGAATCCCATTAATGACGCCATTAAAGGACATCATTGATGATTAGTTTTTCACGATTGAAGAAAATTATAATGTTAAAGCATATCATTTAAATCTTTATATGCAAGATGATGGGCATCTGCCACGGCTTTGTACGTGACATAACCATCTAATGTATTAACGCCTTTTAATAAATGTTGATTATCTTTAACAGCCTGTCGATACCCTTTATTAGCTAATTGCAAGGCATATGGAACGGTCACATTCGTTAAACCAATAGTTGATGTTCTTGGTACGGCCCCAGGCATATTGGCAACTGCATAATGTAATACATCATGTTTTTCATAAGTTGGGTTATCATGGGTTGTAATATGATCAACAGTTTCAACAATACCTCCTTGGTCTACCGCAACATCAACAATAACAGAACCAGGTGACATGCTTTTCACCATATCTTCAGAAACTAGCGTAGGGGCTTTTGCTCCCGGTATTAATACGGCACCAACGACTAAATCGGACTGTGTAACAGATTCAGCAATATTTAATTCATTAGACATAACCGTATTAATTTGGTTTCCAAATATATCATCTAACTCACGTAGGCGTTCTGGATTAAGGTCAATAATGGTTACATTGGCACCTAATCCGACAGCAATTTTAGCAGCATTGGTACCTACACCTCCACCACCAATGATGGTGACTTTCCCACGCTCAACACCTGGAATTCCACTAAGTAAAATACCTTTACCACCACGGGATTTTTCTAAAAATTGAGCACCAATTTGACTAGCCATGCGGCCTGCCACTTCACTCATCGGATTTAATAATGGTAAAGATCCATTATCTAATTGAACGGTTTCATAAGCAATACCAACGACTTTATTATCGATAAGTGCTTTAGTTAATTCTGGCTCTGCCGCTAAATGTAAATAAGTAAAGACAATAAGTCCTTCATAAAAATAATTATACTCCTCTGGTAACGGCTCTTTAACCTTCATGACCATTTCTTGCTCCCAGGCTTCTTTAGCAGAAGAAACAACCTTAGCACCTGCATCTTCATATTGCTTGTCCGTGAAGTTTGACCCCATACCGGCGTTAGTTTCAACAGAAACATTATGTCCAGCATTAACTAAGGCCACAACACCAGCTGGCGTTAAAGCAACACGGTTTTCATTATTTTTAATTTCCTTAGGTATTCCGATTCGCATCAGACTGACCCCCTCATCAATAATAAATATTTAAATGTCATATCCAACTCATACTATACCATCATTATGTATAATTGGTATAGTATTCTATAAATATCGGTGTATGACATCCATTGCTCCACTCACTTCAATCACAGAACCCGTAATCATATCAGAATCGTCTTGACATAAATAACCGACTGTACGTGCAATATCTTCCCCAGTTCCAGGTCGACCAATTGGTGTCTCATCATCTTGTACTAAACGGCTTTCGCTAATATTTTTTTCTTTCATATCATTTGTAATCTTACCCGGCGCAACCATATTGGCCGTAATTTTATTTTCAGCTTCCTCTAAGGCAATAGATTTCATTAAAGATGAAACACCTACCTTTGCTGCAGCGAAAGCAGAGCGGTAAATCCAACCGGAACTATGGTTAACCCCTTGAAAGCCTAAAAAAACAATACGACCAAATTGTTGTTGACGCATAATGGGTAAGCAAGATTTCAGGAGATGAAATGATGCATCTAAATTACCGCGAATCATTTCATTCCACTCTTCTTCACTGTAATCAAAGAGTTTTTTTCTTTTAAAAATATAAGGACCAGCATTACTGACTAGACAATCGATTCGGCCAAATACTTCGTATGCACGTTTGATGACTTTTGGTATTTGCTTATGATCTAACACATCGAGCTGTTCTATATGTAAGCGTTTTCCTTCTTGTTCATAAGTTTTACGCATCTCTTGAGCTTGTTCCTCATCTGAACGATAAGTTGCCGTAACTTGATAGCCATGCTCTAAAAAATATTCCGTTATCTTACGGCCAAGTCCTTTAGTCCCTGCTGTAATAAAAACATGACGCATTTAAATCCCCCATTCTTGCGACATCTTATACATGTATTCTATCATCATTTTTTTAAATTTTGAATTTTAGTTGTTAAGCTTTATTATAATTATAATAGGCGTGATATACTATTAAAAAGGAGGGCTTTTCCATGGCGTTTGAGTATCATAATATTGTAATTGCCGTTGACGGTTCAAAGGCATCCGATTTTGCTTTCCAAAAAGCGATTGATATCGCTAAAAGAAATAACGCAAAATTAGTAATCTCCCATGTTGTTGACACCCGTGTTTACTCAACGATTGAAGCCTATGACCGCAGTGTTTCTGACCGTGTTCAAAACGATGCACTTGAACTATTAAAATCCTTCGAAAAAAGAGCCACTCAAGCTGGGGTTCATAATGTTGTGACAGATATTGAACATGGTTCCCCAAAGGTTAAAATAGCCAAGGAAGTTGCACCAAGGCACCGAGCAGACCTCATTATTTGTGGTGCAACAGGCATGAACGCGGTTGAACGCTTTTTTATCGGTAGTGTATCGGAACACATTACACGTTATGCTAAAGTTGATGTCCTTGTTGTAAGGCCAGAAGAAAATTAAGCTTCCTAATAAAGTAGTCATGCTTCTCTATTTGTTTGCTCCTTAATGAAACGATACTGATAGAAATGCTTTGCAAAATTCGTCACCTGTTTCGCTAACCTGTAATTTGATACTGCCCCAATTCCAACACTGACTAACGGAACACCTTGAACTAATTTTTTTCGAAACATCACAATCGCTAGTACTTTAAAAATTTGATTAACCGGTTGTTCCGCCCAAGACCTATCTACTAATAATGATTCATCTTCCATGATTGTTTCGATGTCTTCCATGTCATACTTTAGCTTTTCCCAAGCTTCATGCTGAAATCTTTGAGGTAAAATACCCGCATGAAGGACTTTTAAGGCCATAATCATTTCAAGTGGATTATTCATGTCATAGCCATAGCACGTTCCAATCAATTGCACGCTTTTTAAATTCATCGTGACGATTAACGGGAAATCAATGCCTAACAATAACCAACCGCCCGTACCTGTTAAACCACCTTGTGTAAAAGCATACACTCGACTTTTAGACAACTGTTGATCCGCCAAATACGTCAATTGCTCAACTGACAATGTTTTTAAATCTGATATTTCTTCTATACGATCATCAAAAGAGCGGGCTGTTTGTAATATGCGATCTTTTGCTGTCAATTGCATATTAGTCCCTTGTAAAAAAGTATACGTATATAAAAACCATTGGTCCATCGTCTCAAAAATTTTATTCTGATATGAGGATGGAATGCTTGAGAACATGTTTTGAATCCATATTTCATATATTCTCTCAAAGTCATTTGTGACATGCTGCTCCAAACCTTTTTCCCACTGAGCAATTGAACGCGTAATACGTTCCTCTCCCACCATGAACTCTCCTTTCAAAATGCGTTTATGCCAGCCCTAGTTATAGGACTGGCATTTTGAGCTACCGATCGTTTTTGAACCAATCATTCATTTGACTTAAAACACTTTCCATCGCATTGACATCTTTAAAGGATGGTAAATCAGCTAATAAAACCTTATTAGGATCTTTCGTCTCTGGTCCTTTCTTTTGTAAAACAAAAATGCTTTTTTGCATTTTTTCGTTTTTAAACATCGTGTTAGGGAGTTGTAGTAATCCAACTATGTGAGCATGCTCTTTTAAAAAGTTTTGAAGTTGATCTTTTTGTTCACTTTCAAATAAGAAACTTGGAATGACGAAAAATAAGTAGCCGCCTTCTTTTGTATATTTAAGACTCTGTTCAATAAATAGATGATGCGCATACGAATGACCTTCTTCTAATTTTAAGTCATAACCATACGCGATATCATCATCAGGGTAGTATCCAACAGGTAAGTCAGAAACGATAACATCAACAGGATCTAATAAAATCGGTTTTAAGCTATCCTGATGAAAATATTCAATTTCTCGCTCTTGTAAATTTGTATTGCTATACGCTAAACGTATAAGTGTTGCGTCTACCTCGCTGCCATAAGCTTTAATCGAGGATTCATTTTGTTGGTTTAAGACAGCTAGTAGTAAATTAGCCGTTCCACAGGCTGGATCAAACATCGTGTAATGTTTGGTATCGCCCATAAAACGTTGAACAAGATAACCCATAAACATCCCGACCGTATCAGGGGTGATATGATGGTGCTGTTGGGTCACTCCCTTCATGCCTTTTAAAATCGTAAGCTGTAATGCTTTCCGTCGAACCTCCACCTCATAATCTTTATAATGAGCTTCATTTAATTTTTTCTTTAAATTGGCTTCATAATCGTTAGCTAGATCATCAGGTAAATCCCTATAAAAAAGTAGTTCACTAGCTGCTATCAAAGCTTCTAAATAGGGCACATCTTCTTCTTCAACAATGATATTTGTTGTATCGTCTAGCCATTTAAATAATTGCTCAATTTGTTGCTCCAATCAAAGTCCCTCCATCCGTTACTGTGTTGGAAAGGTTTTCTTATATCATTTTAGCAAATTCAGAAAGACTTTGATAGGTCTACGTTTTACTCAGGCGTAGATGGTCCTTGATTTCGTTCTTGTTTTCGATCTTGTTTTTTTCTTCGACCTTGTTGAGATGACTGATTAGAGCGATTTTGCAAATAGCTTTGAACCTTCTCGACAGCTTGTGGTGCTAAATCAATTAATTTCTCAACGATATGTGTACCTTGATCTAAATGAACCATTTTAACCTCATCAGACTGAACAACCAAAAAGCCAATTGGATTGATTGATACACCACCACCTGTACCCCCACCAAAAGGAAAGGCAGGTCCGCTAGATTGATTATCACTGCCTTGGTCTCCACCTTGATCGGACTGTCCACCTTTAAACTCACTACCACCAGCGGCATAACCGAAACCGACTTTGGAAACCGGTAGGATAACCGTTGATTGGTCAGGTGTTTCTATCGGATCACCAATAATCGTGTTAACATCAATCATGTCCTTTAAATTTTCCATCGATGTAACCATCATGTCATGTATTGGATGTTCGTTCATTTTGTTCCCACCTTCTTCATTTTTTCATACTTCCTAAATATGCTAAACAGTTCATGCATAATTTGACCGAGTTGAAACGATAATATACATTTTAGCTCGGTTTGATAGGTCGGCTTTGAATATTGAGGACTTACACTGTAATAAGGGTCGGATTCATTTTCGAAAAAACTAGCCAGAAATAAACTAATCATGCTTTTAATTGAGTACAAAGACCCAGTTAATATGGCTGTATAATGTGCGGAGTCAACACCAATTGCCGTATTCCACCTCCATTGCTGTAATTTTATCGTATGTAGGGTCCTTTTTAAGTTAGGGATGATATCTTTCTTCGATTTGATAAACTTCTCTACAACCTCCCATTGCTTTTCTAAATCATCTACGTTAAAGCTTTTCTCCTTTTCATTACTTGGTTGTTCCTCGCTTTCAGCATCTAACGTTAAACTATCGCTATCGATATTCATCAAAGGGATGGACCGTTTAATTTTAATGAACCGAAGAACTTTTATCTCAATGTAAAGGTCTTTTTGATCATCAGCATAGGTCAACATGATTTTTACAGTAATAGGTGAAAACAACAATAACAAAATCAATAGACCAATCAATAAAACAATCCCAATTATGACAGCCAGCCAGACCATAACAAACACCACCCCTAATCCATAGAGTGGTTATAAATTGGTAAATTATGCATAAAGAAAACGCCACACAACCATGAAGTCATGTGGCGTTAAATTTTTATCTTTTATATACGATTTTCTCATTAACAATGGTCATGTTGACATTTAAAGTTGATAATTTAGATTGATCTATTTTAAACGGATCATGATCTAACACAACAAAATCTGCAAAGAATCCACGTTTGAGCTGTCCTTGAACACCTTCCTTATTAATAACCTTCGCTGGATTTACTGTATATAAACAAAAGGCTTCATAAACAGATAAACGTTCATGTTCATAATATGTCTGTCCATCATAAGCCGATCGTCTATTAACGGCAGCATCAATGCCTAACAAAGGATCAACTTCTTCAATAGGTGCATCTGATCCACCAGCACATAAAATCCCTTCATCCATATAAGTTTTCCACGGATATGATTGAGACGCTCGTTCTTGACCAACACGATCAACTACCCACGGAAAATCTGACGCAACAAAAGTTGGCTGAACATCAATTATGATTGGTAGTTCTTTCAACCTCTCAATTAGGTCTGGTCGCATAATTTGCGCATGAATAATTCGATCTTTTGTATTTTGAGGGGGTGGGTATTTTTCAATTAAACGGACAATTTTCTCCACCGCCTGATCTCCTATCGTGTGAACAGCAATTGGCATATGATAATTTCTTGCTTTCATGACCAGCCCCTCTAATTGTTGATCCGTATGAATGGAAACTCCTTTTCGAGTCGAATCATCACTGTATGGTTCTGATAATAAAGCCGTTCGACCACCCAGTGCACCATCAACAAACAACTTCATCGCACCGAACTCTAACCAGTCGTCTATTTCACTTGGACGATAACCTTCATGATGTAAATCATCTACGGCATCATGGTGCACGAGTAAATGTGCTCTGAAAAATTGTTTAGTGGGTATCACGTGATTAAATGCATCGAAGGTTTTCTTAAATCCTCCGTAATAGCTTAAGTCCTCACTATGACCAGACACAATCCCATGCGATAATAAATCATTAATCGATGTTTCAATCGCATGCTCCAAAAAAGAGATCGAAGGAACTGGCATTTTCTCTTTAATTAAATCCTGTGCTTGGTCATGAAAGGCACCTGTTAAGTATCCATATGAATCGCGTTCAATAACGCCACCAGGAACATCTTGAGTTTGTTCATTCACACCTGCCAAATCCATAACTTTTGAATTAGCGACTAACGCATGACGACAAACTCTTGTTAAAATAACAGGATTACCTCCAGTTATTTCATCCAATTCTTCCTTATGAATAAAGGTTGGTTCATCCCAGTTATTTTCATTAAACCCTTCTCCAATAATCCATTGCTCCCCTTTTACATTCTGAATCGCGTTATGAACTTTATTTATAACATCTTGACGAGAGTGGATATCAGAAAGATCTAGTCTAAGAAGCTTTTCGCCGTGGCCAATAATATGTAAATGACTATCGATAAATCCCGGGAATAATACACCTTCAAACGGTACTGTTTCATCTATTTCCTCGTTATATTTATTTTGTAATTCATCCTTATGACCTGTCTCGACAATTTTACCGTCTTTTGTAAAAATGGCTTCAACTGTTTCACCTTCGCCAGTCATCGGATAAATGGTGCCCCCAAACCATAATTTACCCATTAGATGTCCCCCTTCACCTCGTAAGTTTTATCGACTGACTTAATACTATATCCTTCAATCACTGAATTTCAACTTTAACAATTTGGTAAATTGTTTATTAGAAATTTTTCCTTACGACGTTGTCCATTCCCGACACTAAACTTGTCTTGCATTCCAGATTCCTAGAGGTTGATTATTCCATTACCATACAAAGAATCATATCTACTCTACCATTCTTCTAAGATATTCACCGTCAATCACTAAGTCAGCTAGAACGTTTTGAAACATCGAAACAATACCATAGATTCCAGCTATTTCATTATTAGAGTAATATTTCTCGAGTTCCTTCCTGTCGATTGTAACCGGATAGGGCATTTGATGTGACAATTGAGTAGCTTGTGTTTTCAGCCTAGAAGACATCATGTTATATTCATCCGACCCAACATAGTTTTTCAAGTACTCCCAACTTACACCCAAAAATTTTGGATAATAAGCTAATGCGCGAAAGTCACTCGCTACATCAAATGATTGATGTTTTTCAGCTATGTCTAATAGTAAGTTCATCACATCAGGTGGGGCATCAGGTATACGCATCAATTCAATTTGTGGTAGAGAGGGAAATACACCCGGTATAATAAATCCTTCTTTTTTATTAGATCCTTTAATTGGCCGATTGGCAAGACTTTCTAACCATGCAGAAGCAATCAAAAGAAGCTTAGGATTAACGTAATTAAACGTAAATAAGATCCTTTTGATTTTAATCATGTCCTCATAATCATAAAGTTTTCCCCAATCTATTTTTGGAGAGTTTACGGATAGGCTTGGATAACGTAACATTTGAGCGGCCTTTTCCATATTTACCGTCAGCATATTTGGTCTGACCTGATTCCAAGCAATTGTTAAGAATTTCTCATATAATGCAGTTGTTCTAAATATGAAATTAACAACTGGTACTTTCAAAACATACTTTATATCCTGATAAATGAGTGACGTCTGACCCTTAGCTTCAGATTCAAATATTTCCGGAACTCCATAGTGATCCATTCAATCATCCCCCGAATGTGTACTTATTCTCTTAACTTCATTATTTTATGTTCTGAAAGACATCTGTGTTAATTAGGTCCACTTCGACTGCATCGAAGTTAAGCCCTAAATTAGTGAAAAAGAAAGCTCTTCTGCTTTCAAAGTAAGCCTAATCTAAGTCTATTCCTTCTGTACTAACATATATAATTAGATGAAGGATTAAGAGGTTTTTACAGGAAGAGGCAAACCTATAGTGACATTAATTTTCAACAAGCGATGGTACCACCATTTCGCCCAGAAACAGGAATGTCACCAACCAAAATACCTGTCTATTCAACAGAAACACCATCAGTTCCACCCTATCTTCCATATCGAAAAGTGAGTGTTTATCCACGTTATTTATCCTACAAACAATTAAAAAATGCTTATCTTCCTCAAAATTTAGCTTTTTATAGAAGGGATGAATTTGGCTTGGGAAACGTTAAGGGAAGATATTAATGTCTATTCACAAGGTGAAATTGATCGTTGGGTTTATTCCACTTGTAATATTTGTTCAAATGGATGTGGCTGCTTTATCGCTGTAAAAGACAATAAAATAGTTGGGATGAAAGGAAATAAAGACTATCCCATAAACAGAGGACGCCTTGGACCAAAAGGGGAAAACCAATGGTGGGCAAACAATAGCTCTGATCGACTATCAACACCACTTATCCGGAATTCACAAGGTGTACTCGTTCAAGTTCAAATGCATTTGAAAGTTCTTTATGGTGACGGTGTTATGATAAATGAAATGCATACGATGTTAAATCAAACTGAAAATAAAACATCTTTGAAAACTGAAATAAATACCATACAAGAAACGTTATCTCAACTAGTTAGACATATTACAGAAATTTTTGGTTAAAATATATTGTTCCTTCCCATTTCCAACAACTTTCAGGGCTCTGGGGAACAGTTTTATATGACGAGATTTAGAGATCGTTTTTACTAAAAAAGCCTGCTCTAACTTTTGCCTTGTTAGGGCAGGTGTAAGTGAGCTTCCTGATACCCTATTCTAATATTAGCGCTTATTGTATATATAGGTTTCAACCGATAAAGTTTTAGTGAAAAACTAGGCTTAAAGCCAATACCGAAGTCTGAGTGTGTAGAAATGAAAGGAGGTTGGAAAACCAACCCCCTCATGAAAGAAACTATTGCCTATATTGTGGCTCTTCTTGTTCTATTTGCGTAACTCTTGGTTCAACATTTTGTAAAATAGCACTTGTTTGTTGCGCAGCATCTTGGTAAAGTTGTTTTGCTTCTTTATCCTCCGTTTGAAGTGCAAATTGTTCAAAGCTTGCTTGGGCACTTTTTAACCCCGCTATAGTTTGTTTCACCTGACTTATGACAGTCATAAATGGGATTCCCTCCTTCAAAAATTTATCAATCATAGTTTGGATATTGATTTGTTTAATATTCCCTCATTAGCCTAAATTTTATTGCTAACTAATCTGGAAAGTAGACAAATAGAGTTTTTTTGAATATAGACATTACTTCTTTTATCCTTTATAAGATTTACCCCTATTCTTTAAGATATGGAATGACTTTATTAATGAGATCTTGTAGTTCTTTGGATTGATTTAAATACATCTTTTTCGCCACCTGATCATCAGTTTGTATTGCGAAACTTTCTAAATCGCCTTGCATTTTTCTAAGTTGGGCTGCAAGAAGGGGTTTTTGTTTAACCTGTTGTGGCTTCTTTTCCTCATTATATAAATCGACATGAACATTTCCCTTTGAATCAATTTGGGCTAAAAATACATCCTTAAAATCTTCTGCCCCTTGTTTCTTTATTTCACCAAGTAACCACTCCTCAGAATATCCAAGATACTGAACTCGCTTTCTTAATACATATCCATCCATAATAATTAAAGATGGGGCATGTTCTGACTCTACGGGTAACCCTATATCTTTGGGCGTTAATGGGTTATTTTCCGTCTTCTTCATGACACTAATTTTTCCATTAGTTTCTAAGACAGCGGATTCAACGTCCGCAAGTTTAAATACGTTTTTTTCCCGTAGACCCATCATTAAATCATCAAATGTCATCCTAACTTTAAGTAAATTCTTTTCTATAATATTTCCATCTTGTATTAGAGTGGTCGGACTTCCTTCAACTATTTGCCTAATTTTTAATGACTCTAAGGCGAAAAACGCAATTAATATAGAGAAGGTTGTAAAAATAATCATACCGATGATTGTATTCAATGGTTGTATGTTTGTATTGATTGCAAGTGATGCGGCAATATTTCCAATCGTAATTCCAGTGATATAATCAAAAAATGTCATCTGTGCAATTTGTTTTTTTCCAAGTATTCTAGCTATCAATAAAACAAAGAAAAAAGCAAACACAGATCGAATAATTATGACGGTGTACTCAGGCATATTAATCCTCCAAATTACAACTCATTTATTCTCTTATTATGGTTAAAATAAGTGAAAAGATTATACCTAGCTACGGAGGAGAATATGAAAACACTAAAAATTAGCATAATTTGGTTATGTTTAACCACTATTCTTTTCGGTTGCTCCGAAGATTATATTCAGAAAAAACCACTACCTCAAAAGGCAATAGAAATAGAAAGCCTTGTGAATCAATCCGATTGGGATAAAGCAAGAAAGGAAGTAAAGCATATAGAGAAAATATATAACAAGAATAAATGGATGTATCAGCTACTGGGAAATTCAACAGAGTATAATTACCTGGATCAACATATAAAACAATTATCAGTGTCAGTGGAGGAAAAGGATCAAAAAGAAGCCAAATTCAACCTAAAGCTGATTGAACATTATATAGAATCGATTTATTTTAGATAAATCGTCAAAATTTTTCTAAATAAAAGAAGCTAGTCACCTTAGTTTTTTACAAAAAATCATGGGATACTGGAGGCCTAAATATGAATCAAAATAAAGTAAATCAAAGCGGACAAAAGTTGGACAAAGCAGTAAATAAAACTAACATAAGTGAACTAGATACATTGGAAGTTCAACCATTTAGAAAGATAAATCTAAAAAAATTAGAGGATCAAGTCATTGTAATTACAGGTGCATCAAGTGGAATAGGTCTGGTTACAGCAAGAATGGCTGCTTCAAGGGGTGCAAAAGTTGTTGTAGCAGCAAGAAATGAAGAAGCATTAAGGCAATTAGTAATGGAATTCAAAGAAAATGGATACCCTGCAACCTATGTAACAGCGGACGTAGGTAGTGAAGAAGATATAAAGAAAATTGCAGAAACTGCATTAAATGAGTTTGGGCGTTTTGACACATGGGTTAATAATGCTGGCGTATCCATCTACGGACACGCGATGGATGTAAGCAATGAAGACATCAAGCGTATGTTTGATACAAACTTTTGGAGTGTCGTATACGGGACAAAAATTGCTGTAAAACATTTTAAAGAAAGAGGTTATCCAGGCGCTATTATTAATGTCGGAAGTATTTTCGGAGATAGAGGCACAGTTATTCAATCCACTTATGCTGCTGCTAAATTTGCTGTACATGGCTGGACTGAAAGTATAAGAATGGAACTGGAAAAAGAAAAAGCACCTGTATCAGTTACACTTATCCACCCTGGCAGAATCGATACCCCTTACAATGAACATGCGAGAAGTTACCTAAATAAACAACCAGCACATAGAGGGATGATTTATCCACCTGAAGCTGTAGCTGAATCCATACTTTACTCCGCCGAATATCCGAAAAGAGATATGTATATCGGCTCACAAGCAAAAATTACAGAACTACTTGGAACACTTTTACCACGTCTTACTGATAAAATAATGGAAGTCATAATGTATCCAACCCAACATGCTAACAAACCTTCTAAGTCACCTGAGGAAAGTGCTTTATATCACGCAGGTTATGGCTTACGTGAAAGAGGAACAAATATAGGGTGGATTCGGTCTCGTAGTTTGTATGTGAAGACTAGTAAACATCCCGTCGTTACTTCTATGATTGTAGCCGGATTAAGTGCTTTAGTTTGGTCTAGATTTAAACGAAAAAGTTAATTGGGTTAATGACATTAATAAGGGGATCTATATACGAAATGGTTTATTTTATATTGATAATATTTCTTCAACCCTGGAGCTCTTAACCTTGCGATAAAACTCATACAGTGCACCCTTACTCCCCCCAGGGTGCTTCTTCTAATAAAATTCCTTCATATCTAGCAATATCAAATTAAATCATAAAAAAAGGAACTTAAAAATACAGTAGTAGTAGTTTATAAAGTTAGAAAGAGGTGAACCATCATCAGTGTTTATACCCCACATCAAGAATATGTGCAGGCAACTTTCCAGGCTCTTACGGATGCCTTAGTACCTGAATCAGAGCAACACGGATATGGCCCCCATATTGGTTCTGCAGATATGGGAGTCCATGAATATATCATCTATGGACTAAATCATTATATTTCAATTCAGCAACAGTTGGATCGTTGTATCATCCCTCTTGCTTATCCCACAGCCATCATGTTAGATGTTGCAGCAATACAGCTAGTGAATGCACAACAAGCACAACCTTCCTCGCAAAGCCTGTTTCCCAAAGGACGAATGTTTTCTTACCTTTCCCGAAAAGATCGGGTTCGAACCTTATCCGTATTAGAGAATCTTAATCTCGATCTTTACTTGTTACCATCCCCTTATAAAAATAATTCTGGATTAGTCAAACATGTAGTTGATGTCTTAAATCGCTTTTCACTTTTTGGATATTATTCAGAGTGGCCGGCTTACGGAACTACACGATTATTTCCACCGGATTATCGTCGACTTGAATTTTTCCCTTTGTGTTGGCAACAAGTTGGCTATCCTGGCGTATCTTTGGGCTACCGTGACTTTCGTGGTTTCTTATTAAAAATGCGAAGAAGTGAGGGTTAAAAATGAAAACAGATCCTGATGTGATTGTTATTGGAGCTGGGGCTGGCGGCCCTGTTGTTGCTAAAGAACTCGGGGAATTAGGAATCCATGTATTGGTACTTGATGCCGGTCCATGGTATGGAAATGAAAAATGGCCTGAACCAAATAAAAGTCGTGGAAAGGCGAAAGAAAGTTCTGACCCTTCAGATTTGGATGGGTTTCTTTATCGAAAACAGTTGACAAGACTTGAAAATGATATGAATGACCTTGTTAGCGGTAAATTCCGTTGGGGTGCAGCAGACCGTAGACGTGGACCTTGGTACAGAAATATTCCTGATCAGGCAATTTTGTGGCAAAGTGCCGGGATTGGAGGATCTACACTTCATTACTACTCCAACTCTCCACGCGCTTTTCCTGAAGCAATTAATAATGAATGGCCAATCAATTACGATGAACTTATTCCCTATTATGAAAAGGTTGAAGCTACATTACCAGTTGAATTTGCACCAACAACTACCAAAGAGGCCCTTTTTTATTACGGAGCCGAAAAAGTAGGCTTCCCCTTAAACCGTACACTAGATGTGACAAGCGTTGGCTACCGACCGCAACCAAATGCAATCTTGCCCCCAAATGAACATTTAATGAACCCTGACTATTCATTAGAAGAACTGAGCCATATGGAAGGATGTACGTTAAGTGGTCATTGTGGGCAAGGATGTCCTTATGGTCCATCACTTGAAAAGATGGCCAAACGCTCAACAACTGTTAGCTATGTGCCCTTAGCCATGAAAACTGGGAATGTGACGTTTAGACCGAATACGTTTGTAACGAATGTATTAACAGAGTTTAATGCCAACGGAAATGAACAAGTAGTTGGGGTAAAAATTCGAGACACATGGACAGGTGAAAATGAAGAATTACGTGCAAAAGTAGTTGTGATGGCAGCTGGTTGTATAGAAACGCCACGCCTTTGGCTGAACTCTAAATTACCTCATAACCCTTGGGTAGGACGTGGTTTGACAAATCATTATATGGATATGGTTACCGGAACTTTTGAAGAGGAGACATTAATGAATATCTTGGGTAGTACATCAACCAATCCTTTTGTTGGGCATACTTCAGCTGCACGAATGGACTATCCTGGCCTTGGTATGATTGAAACAATCGGGGAAAGTCCAGGACTATCAGCTCAACAATTATTTGGGTTCAGTCAATACGGTTATAATAGTCTTCGTCAGTCTGATTCAGACATGTGGGATCAACGTGGGCGGCTTGTCGGCAATGAATTGGAACAAGCGATGCAAGGTTACGGAAGAACACTGACACTGTCCGCCATTACCGATGACGAGGTCCTGTATCGAAACGGAGTTGAACTGGATCCTCATATAAAAGATGAACATGGAGCCGTACCATTCGTGCACTATTCACCAAGCAAAAAATCGAAAGAAAGAAGAGAGAAATTAATCGAAATCGCTACAAATATTTTACAGCAGGCAGGTGCGAAAAAAGTTCACCGGGCAGATCTTCCACCAAATTACTTTATTCATTTACATAGCACGATGCGGATGGGATTTGTAGTTGATACATCATGTGAAGCCTACCAGGTGGACCGACTCTATATTGCCGACAATAGTGTTGATTATAATGCGCTTGGAGGCCCGAATCCGACCCTAACGACGCAAGCACTTGCTACACGCACAGCAAAATTATTAGCTAACAAATACTTTTAGAACCATTCGTAAGGTTTCTCTTAGTACAATCCCCATATTCTTAAATTTACTAATAAATTCTTTTCCAGGTGGGTACACTAACGCACGAGATTCGACATAAATCAATAGTGGCACACAGGCTTTAATTATAGAAGCCACCTTACTCAGATGAACCAAAAACTTCGTAAAATGCTTGTTCTATAAGTTCTTCTGTGAAAGGAGATAATTCTAATGTGAAAACACTGCTAGATCAATGGGATTAGCTGGATTCTGCTTAGGCATAGGGATTGCGAATAATAATATATAAGACCTCACCCAGTGTAAATGTTAACTAATATCCACTATTCAACTTAATTTCCATTAATTTTTACTCCTATTATGCCAATATTCACTAATTTATGTCGACATCCAGGTATGTATTAATCTATAAAGTAGAAGATAAATATGACTCCTTTCAATTCAGGAGAGGTGTTGTTATGAAAAACAAACGAGAGAATAATTCCAATCGTTTTAGGAGTTGCGGTTACAACAACTGGTTTTACCTTTCGTAACATTAGAACATGTAACCGGATCGATAATTGGATTTGGGTTAGACCGTGTTTTGTTAGGAGCAATCGATTTAGTCGATGACAACCACTAGCCCATATATTAAGCTCCTCTTCACAAATTTATTGGAGGTGAATAAGATATGGAAGGATTAAAACGTTTAGCCCTTGCCCTTGTTATCATAGGTGCCGTAAACTGGGGACTAATTGGTTTTTTTCAATTTGATTTAGTTGCAGCAATTTTTGGTGGTCAAGAGGCTGCATTATCTAGGGTTGTATATGCACTCGTCGGGTTGAGTGGTCTATATTGTTTAACTTTATTGTTTGATCCGATGGAGGAAAAAAATACGGAAAGAGAAAATTCTGCCCAAACTGGAAGGTTAAATTATGGTACTGAGTTTGGAGAAGAATCAGACTTATCAAATCTAGAGAATCATGACCAAGATACGTTTAATAAAAATGATTAATGAGGTTAGGGGATAGGACAAAAGGGTTTTGAAATATAACTGCCTCATGGTCTGTTTTAAATGGGGTATCCTACGATAAACTCAGATGAATATATGGATTAAAATTATGATGGAAAACCGAGCTTGATAGCTCGGTTTTCTATTTACCCTGATCTTTAAATGCTGTTCTCCCACTTGCACTTCGAAACAATGAGATATATAATAATACAAAATAAATATCAATAGCGATGATAAAGTTAAAGTACATTTACTTCTTGGCAGCATTAAGAGAACTTGTGTTTGGTGCAAACAAGTGCAGGAGTAAATTGGAATTGGGCTTTGGAGTTATGTCTTTCTTAAATCAAGTGATCTCAATAACAATTGATGAGATAATAAGGGTGGTACCGCGGTCCATTCGTCCCTTTATTAATGGGATGAATGGATTTTTTCGTATAAAAAAACATATTTATGAAAGGAGTCATTTTGATGACACAAACCATTTTTTCAGGTATTCAACCATCAGGATCATTAACGATTGGGAATTATTTGGGAGCAATGAAACAGTTCCCAGAATTACAAGATGATTATGACAGTTACTTTTGTATCGTTGATTACCATGCGATTACGGTCCCACAAGACCGATTGAAGCTTCGTGAACGAACACGATCACTCGCGGCATTGTACCTAGCTTGTGGGATCGATCCAGAAAAATCTACCTTGTTTATTCAATCAGAGGTTCCTGCACATGCTGAATTATCTTGGATGCTTCAATGTGTCGCGTCAATTGGTGAGTTAGAGCGCATGACACAGTTCAAAGATAAATCAGAAGGAAAAGAATCTGTTACGGCAGGATTATTGACTTACCCACCACTTATGGCAGCCGATATCTTATTATATGGTACTGATCTTGTGCCAGTCGGTGATGATCAAAAGCAGCACTTAGAACTAACACGTAATCTCGCTGAACGATTTAACAACCGTTATAATAATATTTTTAATATACCTGACATCCGCATCCAAGAAGTTGGTGCACGTGTCATGTCACTCCAAAATCCAACAAAGAAAATGAGTAAGTCAGATGATAACCATAAAGCAACTATTTTTATGTTGGATGAACTGAAGCAAATTGAGAAAAAAATCAAAAGTGCTGTCACTGACTCTGAAGGTATCATTGAATATGATGAGGAGAATAAACCGGGCATTACTAACTTATTAAATATTTATGCAAGTTTTGCTGAAAAGCCCGTAGAAGACATTGTGACTGAGAATCAGGGTAAAGGGTACGGTGACTTCAAACAAGACTTAGCAGAGCTTGTCCAAGGAGAATTAGAGGCGATTCAGAATCGATATTACGATTTATATGAATCAGATGAATTAGACGACATTCTGGACCATGGACGTGAAAAAGCAGATCGTGTCGCATCTAAAATGTTGAACAAAGCTAAAAAAGCGATGGGTATTGGACGTGTTCATTTAAAAAAGTAATAAAAAACCGGTTGTGTTTGAAAACGCAATCGGTTTTCCTCTTAATTAATAAAGCAAAAGAACGTTCCAGTCCACGCCAGAAACGTTCTTTTGCTTAATTTAGAGCATTTTAAAACCGAGTGATTAAAATACTCGGTTTAATGCTCAGCCTTTCAACACATTTTTCTTCTTTTGTTCCATTTCCCAAAGTCGTTCAAAAAACGGCTGACCTTTTGCCATTTTTTCACAAAGCTCTTCATGCTTATCATTCCAGCCCACCTTCACTTCGTTTAAAAGAAGCTCAAAGCCTTCTTCAAACATCATGTCGTGAAGCTGTTCATACCATTCTGGCTTCCATTCAGTGAGCCAGTAGCGTAATTCATCAATACGCTGACTTTGGTTTAATTGGTCAATCATTAACATTAAGAGATGCTTTAACTGTCTTTCCTTTCGAGTTAAACCTACCATATAAACAGGTTCTAAGGATAACAAATGGTGTTCCTTGCCTCTTCTTGGTCGTTTAAATGAGAATGACATAGGCGTTTTCTGTTTGACTAAGTCCAGTACTAATCGTTCTTGCCTTGGAATTAGTCGGCTTTTTCTTACTGGAATTTCATATCCTAGTGTGTCAACCACTAAGGCATGCTCTCCATCTGTCACAACAAACGCATAATCTAGGGGGATTCTCTTATGATGTTTTTTCAAGTAAGCGCGTTGATAAACAGATTCAAGTAACTGTTTCGGGATGTCTTGCATGTTGTTCTCTATGTAGTCATAAAGACCTTCTTCAACATGGACAACAGGGATTTGGTCTAAAAGCTCAATAGCATCGTCTTTACGCCATTCGTGAAATTGACAGACATTATAGCCGTTTTCTTCACCTTCAAACCAATTCACCCAAATATCATGTACATATAACATCATAATCCCTCACTTTTCAAAAATCCTCCACTTATGCTCATTATGACCAAGAGAGTTATTTTTATTCTTAATTTATGAATCAAAAGGGCTTTTATACATAGCCAAAAACATTAGAAGTAGTCCGCTTGGAAGTAAATAGCACTCAGGTCGCTTATAGATAAAAATTAAAAAATCAAAAAGCCCCATCCCAACTGGTATGAAATTTAAATACCCGATAATGGATACGCCACCCACACAAGTAAACCCAAATCCAATCAAAAAGATAATGAATTGCCACATATCGTAACCTCCAAGCTTGTCCACACGTCTAATTAATAAATATATATGAGTTTGTTGTAAAAAATATTTAATATAATCGACCTTTACTTATATTAAATTTAAGTGTAAATTTGTTAGTGGGTATCTAAACAAAGAGAGGGTAAGTTATGGTTTCGAAACGAACAGAGAAAAGAAAAAGGCAAAGAAAACGTAGAAGAAAAACAATATACTCCATTATATTGGTCTTATTTTTAAGTGCCATTATTTTTACTATATATGAATATTGGTCAGCCAATAACGAAGCTAAAAAAGAAGCTGAAGAAATTATCGACTCTGAACAACAAGAGGAAAATATAGATAATTTTCAACCCGAAGAACCGTTGGACGATACGATTAATGTCTTATTATTAGGGGAAGATTCAGATAAATATGGGAATTCTAGAACGGATACAATCATGATTGGGCAATACGATCCAGAGTATGATCGGGCCAAATTAGTTTCTATTATGCGTGATACGTTCGTTAAGATTCCTGACCATGGCTATAATAAAATTAATGCATCCTATGCTATTGGTGGCCCAGAGTTATTAAGAAAAACCATTAAAGAAAATTTTGATATTGACATTCATTATTTTGCCTATGTTAATTTTAGGGGCTTTGAACGTATTGTAGACACGATTGCACCGGATGGGGTTGAAATTAATGTTGAAAAACGAATGTACTATTACGATGAAGCCGGAGATGTCAATATTAACCTTCAGCCTGGCGTACAGAAGTTAGATGGAGAAACGTTACTTGATTATGCTCGCTTTAGAAATGACTATGAAAGTGACTTTGGCCGGGTTCGTCGTCAACAGCAAGTCATGAGTGCACTAAAGGATGAGATGCTTTCATTTACGAGTATTCCAAAGCTACCGAGCGCAATAGGAACGATAGAACCATTTATTACGACGAATATGGGTATTCCTCAAATCACTAAATTTGCAACGGATTTCTTGATGAATACACCGGATGAAATTGAGACGATGCGTATTCCAATTGAGGGTTCCTATCGAAATAAAAATTATGAACACGCTGGTGCCGTATTAGAAATTAATTTACAAGAGAATGTAGAGGCGTTTAAAGAATTCTTTGAGAATCAGCCTAAAGAAGATGATGAAACACGCGAAGTGAATGAATCGGATACAGAAAACGAAACGAACAATCAAACAAATCAAAGCTAAAAATGCCCCCATTTTCCAGGCCTGGAAAATGGGGGCTATTATTATTCTTTAAATTTTTTAAACACAAGCGAAGCATTATGGCCACCAAAACCAAGTGAGTTGGTCATAGCAACATTGACTTTTTCTTCACGCGCTTCATTCGCGACATAATCTAAATCACATTCTTCATCTGGTTCATCTAAATTAACTGTTGGTGGCATTACATTTTCTTTAAGACTTAAAGCTGTAATAATCGCTTCAACACCACCGGCAGCGCCTAATAAATGGCCTGTCATCGATTTTGTTGAACTCATGGCTAAGTTATTGGCATGATCATTAAATACTTGTTTGACGGCATTCGTTTCATATGGGTCATTTAACTCTGTACTTGTACCATGTGCATTAATGTAATCCATTTCTTCTGGACCCACTTCTGCATCATCTAATGCCTGTTGCATAGCGCGAGCAGCTCCTTCGCCATCCGGTGCTGGTGCTGTAATATGATAAGCGTCTCCAGTTGAACCATAACCAATAATTTCGGCATAAATCTTAGCCCCACGCTTTTGCGCTGATTCTAATGTTTCTAAGACGACGATACCAGAACCTTCACCCATTACAAAACCACTACGATCCTTATCAAACGGTCGACTTGCCGTTTTTGGATCTGTGCTTTTTGATAGTGCGCCCATCGACGAGAAACCGGCGATCGACATATGGTTAAACGGCGCCTCAGCACCACCTGTAATCATGATATCTGCATCGCCTCGCTCAATAACTTTAAACGCATCACCAATTGAGTTAGTTCCAGAAGCACATGCGGTGACTGAGCATGAATTAATACCTTTTGCGCCAAGTATAATGGAAACTTGACCCGAAGCCATATCTGGGATAATCATTGGAATGAAGAAGGGACTTACACGCCCTTTATCTAAATATTTACGAAAGCTTTCTTCATAAGTCGTCATCCCACCGATACCTGATCCAATCCATACACCTGTACGTGGGGCGATATCTTCAGTAATTTCAAGTCCCGCATCTTCTACAGCCATTTTTGAAGCCGCCACGGCGTATTGAGTAAATAAATCCATTTTACGTTTTTGTTTTTTCTCCATGTAGTCCGTTGCGGTAAAATCTTTTACCTCACCTGCAACATTGACTGAAAAATCATCCGGGTTTAATTTTGTTAGCTCACTAATTCCAACATTTCCAGAGGTGATGTTCTCCCACATCGTATTAATATCATTACCGACTGGGGAAACAACACCTAGTCCAGTTACAACAACTCTTCTTTTAGACATTGCTCAACCTCCTCTTATTTTCCCCACCGTAAGGCAACAGCACCCCAAGTAAGGCCGCCGCCAAATCCGACTAGGACTACGAGTTCATCTTCTTTAATTTTACCTTCCTTAACATCTTCTGACAATGCAATTGGTATCGAAGCTGCTGAAGTATTACCGTACTTGTGAACCGATTTAGACATCTTTTCTACTGGAATGTCAAGCTTTTCACGTGCTGCTTCCATTATGCGAATATTGGCTTGGTGTGGGATTAGGTAATCTACGTCATCTTTCGATAAACCAATTTTTTCGACTACATTTAGGGCAGAATCTCCCATTTGTCTGACCGCAAATTTGAAGACTTCGCGACCGTTCATGTGAATAAAGTCTTCATCCGTTTGATGTAAATGTGGAATTCCTGTTCCATCTGCCCCCAACTCAAAAGATAGTATACCTTTATGATCTGAAACAGGTCCAATCACAGCTGATCCTGCCCCATCTCCAAATAACACACACGTATTTCGATCCTCCCAATTCACAATTTTAGAGAGTTTTTCTACACCAACAACTAAAATGTTTTGGTGTGTTTGAGACTCAATAAATTGCTTAGCCGTAACCATACCATAAATAAAGCCTGAGCATGCCGCACTAACATCCATAGCTGATGCTTTAAAGGCACCCAAACGCTCTTGAATTTGGCAAGCCACTGATGGAAAGCCCATATCTGAGGTTACGGTTGCTACTAATATCATATCTAAATCTTGACCAGAAATTCCAGCTTCATCTAATGCCATTTTGGCTGAATGATAAGCCATGTCTGATGTATCAATTTCATCTGGTGCTATACGACGTTCTTCAATGCCGGTTCTAGTCCGAATCCATTCATCTGACGTATCAACGACTTTCTCTAAGTCCTGATTGGTGACGACATTATCTGGAACATAATGTCCCGTTCCTAGAATACCTGCTTTCATAAGGGTCATCTCCTCATTACAAACTATTATAATCATATATTATGACCTGGTTATAATTTTATCAAAAAAATAAACGGAAGAAAAGAATTATTTCACGATTCTTCCGGTCTCTATATAATGATTAATTGATTCGTTTATATCTTCGCGAACCCCTTCTGGAACCTCATTTCCATAACGTCCCAAATAAATATATTCATTGTCAAAACTATAGCTTATAACGCCTGGGGTTAATTCCCCTTCATCATATTGATTTGCAACCTCTAGGTAAATTTTCTCTAAATCTTGTATGGTACTGGTTAAGACCGTATCTGGATCAATCTCATATTGATCGTTAATATAACCAATAGACTGAATATTATGTTCTGATGCTTTCTCAATAATTGGAACGTTAAACCCATCACCCGCAGGATAAACAATATCGATACCTTCATCGATTAAATCATTTAAAAATAACATCGCGCGCTGTTCATCGTACCAATTAAAAACAGACCTTAAGTGAAGATCTATAGAGGAGTCCGTATCTTTAACCCCTTCGTAAAAACCCTGAACCTCAGATTGATTTTGATAGGCTGAAATGACACCGATTTCTTTCGTGTCCGTCATTTTCGCTGATAAAACACCTGCGAAGTATCCCATTTCATATCCATCAAAATGAATACTCGTAATATTTTGGTCAAAGGAGTTTCCATTAAAATAAACAAAATGAACATTTGGGTAATATTCGTTAATTTGTTCGAAATATTTTCCAAATTCCGCTCCATGTCCAAAAATCAAATTAACACCTTGGCGTTTCATATCTTTAACGTATTCCTCAGTTTCACGTAATGTCGTTACATTTTCACGTGTAATGACACTCGTATTATGCTCGTCCTTTATATTAAGAACACCGAGATATGCCCCTTTACCCCAGGTCTCATCATGAATGGTACCTTCAAGCAAAAGCCCTACATTATTCAATTGTCCTCTTTCAAATACTTCACCACAACTAGATAATAAAAGTAAAACTACAATCGTACAACATATCGTCCATAATTTTTGCAACCCAAGCACTCCGATACACTATATCTATCTTTTATTACTATTTTGTTCGTTTTCTAACAAATAATCAAATTATAAATTTCAAATATTTAAAAAACTTATGATATGCACTGACTGTTCATCTTTACCATTCACCCTAATATAATCGGGTACAAGAGAACAATGATTTAAATTGACTAAAAAGTGTACGATATCCTGAATGTGAACTTCATATGCTTGTTCCTCTCTTTCTTCTGCTGGATGAAGTCCAGAAATAAAAGTATCCTCTAGTTGAATCGGAACCTTCTGGGAATTTTTCTTTGAAAATTGACACAAAAGCTGCTTGGAAGTAAAATCGTATGCGCAATCATAATGAGTTTTCTCCTGTTTATTTAAGTGAAATAAAGCATTTCGCCCTATTAAAGCATAAAGGTTAAATTTATCGTCGTCCTCCTCGACTTCATCAAATCCAAATATTTCATTACCTTCATTTAAGTAATGTTCAATTAAATCAAAAGCAATTCGATGAAAACAACCGTTAACCAAAATTTTCATTTTCTTCATCCTTTTGTGTCTATAATATTAACTTCAGGTAAAAGTTATTTATTTTTTTTAAATCCTTTGGTAAACTGTAATTTGGAATGTAAAGAAAAATGAGGTGACAAATATATGCGTATTATATGGACTTTATTTTGGAGTTTTGTATTAAGCTTAATGGTTGTATATGTATTAGCAAGTATGACTGGAGATGAATTTAGTTTCACTTTCTCTATAGTCTTAACAGCAATCTTTACGATAGCAACTGTCACACTGGGTGAAGGCGTAATAAAAGATGACTCGTCGAATTAATGAAAGAGGTTGACTCATATAATACTGAGTGTTGAGTCAACCTCTTTTTTTAGTACCATGGTAGTAGACTCAAGGCAGCAATGGCTGTCAAGGGTAGGATTAACCTTCTTAAGCCAAACCCTGGATATCCATATCCGTAACCATATCCATAAGGGGAAAATTGACGGTGCTGATCTAACATAACAGGTGTGACGATATATACATGATCATCATCCATGTCAATGATTACACCGTGTATTTGTTCACCCTGATGTGTTTCCACCAGCACGTTCTGTTTCATATGACTTTTACATAAATTATACATATGACCCTTTGAATAAGTATTCACAGAATCAACCTCCCTTTTCACGATTAACTTATTCAAATAACCCATGATATGTGCACATTTCAGGAGGTTTCTTATGCAGGAAATAATTGAAGTCTTAAAGTTTTTATTTTTAGGTATTTTTCAAGGTTTTACAGAACCGATTCCAATATCGTCTAGTGGTCACCTATTACTGGCAAGGAATTTACTCGATATAGACATGTCTGGCTTATCTTTTGAAGGATTTTTGAATTTTGGCTCTTTAATAGCTGTTTTAATCGTCTATCGGAAAGATTTAATGGAATTAACGGTTAATGGGTCAAAGTTTTTATTTCAACGGGATACCAACTACCGTTCAGATTTCAACTATATCATGCTATTAGTCATCGCGACGATTCCAGCTGGTCTTCTAGGGGTATTATTCGAAGACACAATTGAAAGTGTGATTGGTAATCAAATCAAAATCGTTGGAATTACGTTAATTTTAACAGGGATAGCCTTATGGATTATTCGTAACCTTAAAGGGTTTAAGTCTGATGATGAGATTACAATAAAGGATGCTATTATTGTTGGGGTTGCACAAGCAATTGCGCTTATACCGGGAATCAGCCGGTCAGGAGCGACTATAGTAGGTGCGATGCTCATTGGTTTCAAACGCTCATCTGCCCTTAAGTTTTCATTCTTAATGTATATACCCGTTAGTGTGGGTACGATGATATTCTCCGTTAATGATATGATTGGCAATGAAAACTTCTCAGGTCAGTTCGTGTTATTAATCATTGGATTAGTTGGAGCTATTGTGGCTTCATACTTTGCTTTGCTTTGGTTTATCAATGTTATGAAAGCAGGAAATCTTAAATATTTTGCATTTTATTGCTTGATTGTCGGCGCATTAGTCTTTTTATTTTTCTAATAGAAAACCCAGCCACGAATCTATTGATTCATGGCTGGGTTTCGTATTAGTCTGGAATGCCAAGAGCAATTTTGGCGTAACGTGACATACGCTCTTTCGTCCAAGGTGGATTCCAAACGATATTAACTTCTGTTTCATCAACTTCAGGGATATCTGAAAGGGCACGTTTAACATCTTGTTCGATTGTTGCCGCTAACGGACAACCCATTGCTGTTAGTGTCATTGTTACATTCGCAATTCCGTCTTCCTCTAGATCTATACCATAGACAAGGCCAAGGTTAACGATATCAATCCCAAGTTCAGGGTCAATAACGTTCTCTAGTGCGCCCCAAAGATTTTCTTCTAACGCTTTATCCATTGTCAATCCTCCTTCAACTTTCTAACTATATTATAAACACGTTTAGAAAATTTTTAAAGGACAATGGATATAACCGAATCATTTCATATATATTTATTCTCCAACTGTATATATGGAGTAATTAATTTTTCCTGGCATACTTCTACCTCTCGACACAAATATCCGTTTATTTAACCAGTCATACTTTCTCGAAGACGTTTCAAAAACAGGCTGTGCCGCAAAATAATATTTATTCTTGTCCACTTCCTCACCTCGCTCGATCTGTCTTAAAACATCCTTAGGTCCTGTACGAACACCTCGATTAGTCATCAAAATATAAACACCATCATACGTCTTTAACAAAATACGTAAATCCTGAATAACTGTACTATCATCTAATACGGTCATCCAATCATCGCCTCCGGGAATAACCGTTCCATTCAATAAATCTCCTCGGAAATATCCGTCCCTGACATATATGATCTGACGATTCCCACTTGCTGTCACCCCTGTATGATAAGGTTGATTAACGGTTAGTTCCATATCGAATAATAATTTTAATCCTGGAGCGTCATAGTGTTCCACAGCTTCTCCTCCTTCGATAATGAGCTATATTTATCATTGTCCAACCCCATATCTCAACTTGAGTAAAAACGACTTTCATTAAGAACTCGTCTATTCTGCGTTTAGCATGACAAAATCAAACGAAGCCACTTTGTGGTCGTCTTTTTCATAGAGTTTTGTCATAAGTGATGAACGAACATCGTCAGTCACATCAAGTGATTCATCTTTTTGAAAATAAACTTTGGTAATCAAGGTCTCATAGTCTTTCCGCTTGAACATGAAGTGTAGGTAGGTGGGACGATATGGATGTTGATCAATCATGTTTAAACATTCACTTGTTGGCCCATCTTTTGGGATATGACGCTGATTCGGAACTATCGATTCAACCTCAAAGGACCCATTTTCATCCGTATAGAAGCGACCACGCAGGTTATATGGTGGGGCATCTGCATCAAATGATGAATAATGACCATCCGCATCAACCTGCCACATATCAACAAGCGTGTTATTTAAAGGGGTTCCATCGGCATCCTTTACAGTTCCTGAAAACATCAGTTTTTCACCTTTTTCATTTGGTCGCATTGGCAGTTGATACGGCTTATCCAAAATGGGTGCACCCTCAACATAATATGGGCCTAAAAATGAAGGCGTCATCTCTTTATTAGCTAGATACATATTTTTCAAAACAGACGATTCAATAAACACTTCCGCGAATAATGGCCACTCTCCATTTCGTCCTAATCGATCCGCCCATTTGAGGAACGATGTATATTCGTTTTGATTTAGGTTCGCTTCTTGCAAAAAATTATTTAAATGCTTATAAAATAGATTAATATTCTCACGCATTCGACGACTCATGCTTCATCTCCCCTTATTTAAACCATAGTAAGAGCCTACTAATTCCTATTAATATAATTATTAATAGATTCAAGATTTATGAGTTTAATTTTATAATTTAGAAGTGGTCAAGTTTCTATCTAAAAAAAAAGCTAAAGCATATCGTTAATTACGTAAGCCTTTATCAACTTAATGCACAAAAAAGCCGTTACCGATTAAAATCGGTAACGACTATTCTTAAGATATTAATCAACCTTATTTCCAAAAAACTCTATAAATGCTCTAATAGCCAATCTCTTAAAGCTAATTTGGCTTCAAGGCTAACTTTATGATCTCGATTCGGCTCAGTTATATATTGATATCGGTCTTCAGGATAATGGGCGTTTTTAAGCGCTTCTACAAATGAAACGGAATGTTCGAATGGAACAACGTGGTCATTTTCACCATGCCAGAGAAAAATTGGCCGATGGTTAAGCTTTTCCAATTGATGTGATAAATCAATCGCTTTAAGTGATTGGAGCTGATCATCGATTTGTTCCTTTGTCATAGGAATTTCTATACCTTGTTGTTCGATACCCTTTAATAAATAAACAGCCATGTCACTAATCTTAGCAGACCCCATCATCAGTCCAGCTGTTTTAATCCATTCAAATTGTGTCAAAGCCGCTGCGACTGTTATACCACCCATACTTGTTCCAGCGATACCAATTCGGTCTTCTAATAGTAAATCATGTTCTTTCAGATATAAATATAATTGCTGCAAATCATCCAAGTTTTGCAACACAATATTCCAAAAGTCCAATTGAATTCGATTCGGATCACTTATCGTCTGTCGATTGCCGTGGTGCATACTATCTGGTAAAAGAACTCTATAGCCTTTTTCAGCAAGTAAGTAAGCCTGGGCAAGGTCCTGTTCTTTAGCACTTGTAAAACCATGAAAATAAATTAGTGTTGGAAGTGGATGATTAAGTTGATCTTGTTCAGCAACTATTAATGTTGGTATTTCTTTAATTTTTATATTATCAATAACGATCATGCCTATGCCCCTCTCAAATGTTTTATTCCTATATTATATGATAACGGTTGTCCTTTCAATTTTCATACAGTATATGACATCGTGATTGGATTATGGTAAAATAATATAATTAGAATTAAAGGGAATACAATGAGGTGAAAATAGATGCAAAGGCATTTAATTGCTTTAGATTTAGATGGTACATTATTAAATGATGATAAAATCATTTCAAAACGTACACTACAAACGCTAAAAGCAGCAAAAGATCAAGGTCACATTGTCGTCATCGCAACAGGTAGGCCATTTCGAGTGAGTAAACAATTTTATGAACAGCTTCAATTAGATACACCGATTGTGAATATGAATGGTGCTTATATTCATCATCCCAAAAACAAAAATTGGGACCATATGCATTCACCTCTTCCGAAAAACGTTGCTTTTGACATCATCGACACCTCTACATCAGTAGGTGTTCAAAATATCATGGCAGAAATTATGGATCATGTTTACATCAATGAAGAGAAAGAGCATATTTTTAACCATTTCTTACTTGATAGTGTTGAATATTCAGCAACAATCGGTAACTTAAAAGAGACATTAACGGGAGACCCATCCTCATTATTGATTCATCCATACGATGACGGTGTTGATCAAATTCGACAAGCTCTTGATGAGAACCATGCATCAACTATTGATCATCGAAAATGGGGAGCGCCATTCCATGTAATTGAAATTATTCGTTCTGGTTTGCATAAAGCAATCGGTTTGCAAAAAATTGCAAAAGAATATGATATTCCATCAAGCCGTATTATGGCATTTGGTGATGAAGATAACGATTTAGAAATGATTGACTATGCTGGTATTGGAGTCGCAATGGATAATGGTATCGATGAGCTAAAATCAATCGCGAACCAAGTGACATTGACCAATCACGACGATGGTGTTGCTCATTTGATTGAGGAATATTTAAGCATTCCAACTCCAATATTAACTAAAGAATAATTAATTATATTTTTCGTTTTTCTGCACAAAATATACCTGAACACGAACAAAACGTGTTCAGGTTTTTTATTTCCTTAGTTGGTTAGGAGGCTCCGACATGAAAAAAGAACCAATAAAAGGAAAGAAAAGACAAGAAATCACAGCTGACACCCGAAAAGGTAAATTTACCGATAAAGCGCGCAAGAAAGCAGAAGCCGACCGTCATACACGAGGAGGATTCTAACATTGGCAAATAATAAGAATAACAATATTCTTCAGCAAGCACGTCAAACCATGCAAAATTTAACTAACCGCAACCAAAATAAACAACAAGACGAAGAAACCGCTGATCGAGCTGTACAGCACGGAATTCAAGCCGCTTACGAACAGGGCTCTCCCGAAGAACAAGAGCAAGTGAGACAGCTTGAGCAAAGAATGAATCAGCAAAAAATGAAATAGTACCCTTTTTTGCGACACAGGTAAAACTGTGTCGCATTTTTTTGTAAAAATCATGTAAATGTATGTGATTTTTCGAAAATTATGTTGTACGAATCTGTGGTGTCATTTATAATAAAGTTGTTTTAATAATTCTAAGGGGGAATAAAATTGAAAAAACTTTTCATGCTAATGAATGTGGCTACATTAGCTGTTCTTGCAGCTTGTGGTTCTAGTGGAGATTCCGGTAACCCTGACACACTAGTTATGGGATTCGTACCATCTCAAGATAGTGATACAATTGCGGAAACAGCCGAACCTCTTGCTGAAAAACTTGGCGAAATTTTGGACAAAGAGGTAGACGCGCAAACGATGACAAGCTATAGTGCACTAGTTGAAGCACTTGGTAACGATACTGCACATATTGGCTTTATCCCTGCGTTCGGTTTCGTATTAGCCGATAGTCAATACGAAGTTGAACCGATTTTAAAATCTGAACGTAACGGTAGTGCGACTTATGTAGCTCAATACTTAGTACGTGCAGATTCACCGGTTGAGAGCCTAGAGGATTTAGGTGAACATGCTCAAGATATGATTTGGGCTTATGGTGATGCATCATCTACTTCTGGTTATCTTTTCCCAGCATCTCAGTTAATCAATATGTATGACCTTGAAGGAACAACAGCTTTACAGGAAGATTTCTTCAAAGATACAGTAAGCTCAGGTGGTCACGATGCCTCTGCAGTTGCTGTATTACAAGAACAAGCTGATATTGCGACAACTTTCGATGATGTTCGCGATACAATGGTTGAAGATTATCCGAATATTATGGATGAGTTAAAAGTTATTGGTACAACTGATCCAATTCCAAACGATACCATTACGGTACCAAGTTCATTAGATGATGAACTTGTACAAGAAATTAAAGAAGCGTTCCTAAGCTTTAACGATGATGAGGAAATGATTCAGATTATGAATGAGGTTTACAATTGGGACGCAATTATCGAAGCAGAAAGATCTGACTTTGATGTTGTAAAAGAAACATATGAAAACTTAGAACTAGGAACTGAAGTTTTGGAGTAATCCTTACATTTAAATTTGAAACAGATTTTAAAATAGGGAGAGGACTATGACTCTCCCTATTTTTTAGAAAGGAAGTACACAATGATTACATTTAAAGATCTTTCATTAGTTTATCCCAATGGTACACCAGGCTTAAAAGACGTCAATGTCACGGTTAATGAAGGTGAATTCGTTGTCATTGTTGGTTTATCAGGTGCAGGTAAATCTACTTTTATAAGAAGTATTAACCGAATGGTGAACCCAACAGAAGGTGAACTATATGTTGAAGATGAGAACATTTTAGACTTAAAAGGAAAAGACTTAAGAAAATTACGGACAAAGGTTGGCATGATTTTTCAAAACTATAATCTAGTAAATCGTTCTAGTGTTTTTAAAAATACGATTAGTGGTCGATTAGGACATACAGGTACTCTAAAAAGTATATTCAACTTATTCTCAAAAGAAGATAAAGCAAGAGCTTATAATAACTTAAAACGTGTTAATATCGAAGAATACATATACCAACGTGCTGACCAATTAAGTGGTGGACAGCAACAACGCGTTAGTATTGCCCGTGTTTTAACTCAAGACCCTAAATTAATTTTAGCTGACGAACCAGTTGCAAGCCTTGACCCACCAACATCCCATCAAGTTATGCAATATTTGAAAAAGATTAATACAGAGGATAATATTACGACGATTGTTAACCTCCATTTCATTGACATGGCAATGGAATATGCCGATCGAATTATCGGTATGCGTGATGGTGAGGTTGTTTTCGATGGTCCTGTGAGTGAAGTGTCTGAAAAAACATTTGAACAAATCTATAATCGTCCAATTCGTGAGGATGATTTAAGGGGAAGTGACACTGATGACGGAGAAGAATAAGAATCAAAAATCGAAGTCAAACGTGCATTCACTCTATCCACGGAAACTAAAACTTCAAATTACATGGATCTTTATCATCGTTCTATTATTCTATTTTTATAGTTTATACGAAACTGGAGCAGATTTTGTAACGTTAATAGTAGATTTTGACAAAATTATTAATGCACTATTTAACAAGATGCTCCCGCCCAATTGGGAATATATTAGTGTTGCCATAGATCCATTAATTGAAACGATTCAAATTGCTGTCGTCGCAACAACATTTTCAGTTTTAATCTGTATTCCAGCAAGCTTAATGGCAGCAAACACCATTGTTAAAAACAAATTTATCTATCAAACAACGCGTACAATCCTAAATATATTACGTACGATTCCTGATATTTTATTAGCAACCATATTTGTTAGCTTATTTGGTATTGGGATTATTTCAGGTATCTTAGCTCTAACTATTTTCTCATTAGGGCTATTAGCTAAATTATTAAGTGAAACGATTGAAACAATTGATCCTCGTCAACTCGAGGCGATTCGAGCATCAGGTGGTAACATCATTCAAGTTATTTGGTATGGTGTTGTCCCACAAGTATTACCACAGTTTATTTCTTATGGTCTTTATGTATTTGAACTAAATGTGCGTGCTTCATTAGTATTAGGTTTCGTTGGTGCAGGTGGTATTGGTACAATCATCGATACAGAATTAAACTTCTTAAGATACCAAAACGTTATGGCTATACTAATTGTTCTACTTGTTGCTGTGATCATCATTGAAACAATTAGTAACATGCTTAGAAGGAGAGTTGTATAATGGGCAAATATTTACCACCAAAGCCACATCAAACACAAAAACGTATACGAAACCTAATTATATATACGATACTAGCGATTATCTTTATCTGGGCCTTTAAAGGCGTTTGGGACCGCGCTGATTGGTCTGTTTTTAATAATTTAGCTGAAAAATTCCAACGAGTTATACCTAGTTTGTTTAGCCCTGATTGGAATCAATTGGATAAAGTTTGGGAAAAAATTGTTGAGACTGTGTTTATAGCTTATGCAGGTACATTAATCGCGGCTATATTAGCGGTACCATTTGGTTTTTGGGCTGCAAAAAATATGGTTAAATCACCGATCTGGAATACGTTAGGTAAATGGTTTCTGATTTTAGACCGTACCTTCCCCGAATTAATATTAGCGATTTTCTTTGTTATTACTGTTGGGCCAGGAGCATTTGCCGGAGTATTAACGATTGGTTTAACTGCATTTGGTATGTTAGGTAAGTTATATGCCGAAGTTATTGAAAGTATCGATATGAAAGTGGTTGAAGCAATGGAAGCTAATGGTGCGAATAAAATGCAAATTCTATTTTACGCCATTTTTCCACAGGTTTTACCTGAATTCCTTTCATTCGCCTTATACCGATTTGAGATCGACATTCGTGCCTCAACAATCTTAGGTCTAGTTGGTGCCGGTGGTATCGGTACATTAATCGTCCTGTCTGCGGCTAACCGAAATTGGGAGCAGTTAGGCTTGATCTTACTCGGTATCATTGTTGTCGTATCAGTTATCGACTTTGCATCTACTAAAATTAGAAAACGTTTAGTATAAGTTAAAGAGTTGCTTTTAGGGCAACTCTTTTTCTCATATTTACAAGTTTATATTTTACATATATTATTGTATAACAACATAAGAAAGGGTGACTTACCTTGTTTGTATTACTAAATAATAAATTCATTGATCGTCAAGATAGCCTCATTGATATTGAGGATCGTGGTAACCAATTTGGTGATGGTGTCTATGAGGTTTTTCGCATTTATGATGGCGAATATTTTCTATTAGACGATCATTTAAAAAGGCTGGAATTCAGCTTAAAAGAGACACAGATCGATTACAATCTTAATCAAAGTAAGCTAAAAGATCAATTATTAACATTAGCTCAAAAAAATGACGTTGTCGATGGTGGCATTTATCTTCAAATTTCACGTGGATCAGCCGCTCGTAATCACCCGTTTCCAGAACAGACAACACCAACGGTTTTAGCTTATCCTATTCCCGTCACGCAGCCGAAAGAGCAACAGCAAAACGGGATTCAAGCTACATTATATCAAGATATTCGCTGGTTGCGATGTGATATTAAGAGCTTAAACTTATTAGGTAATGTCATGGCTAAACAACACGCACTGGATTACGGTGTGAATGAAGCCATTTTTTATCGGGATAAAGATCATGTGACAGAAGGTAGCTCATGTAATGTCTTTATCGTTCGAGACGGTGTGATCCAAACACATCCTGCTAATAACTATATCTTAAATGGAATCACACGACTATATATTCAGTACTTAGCTAAGCAATTGGATATTCCTATTAAGGAGGAAGTCTTCTCAGTTGATGAATTAAAACAGGCTGATGAAGTGTTTATTTCTTCTACCACATCTGAAGTTATTTCGGTAATTGATATTGATGGCCAAACGATAGGCGATGGTCAACCAGGACCGGTTGCTCAGCAATTATTGGATGCTTTTTTCGATCATAAAGATATTCAACAATTACCTTGATGAATTGATCGATTTCAACACAATTCTTTTTTACAAACCTATTTCATGCTAATATAAAGTAGAGAATATTAGGGAGGGATATAAATGGGCGTCATTGCAGAAGCTACTCCTAACCCCAATGCGATGAAATTCACTGTCGATCACGTCATTTTTGAAGGCGACGACAGCATATCCGTTATGCAAGGTGAAACGAGTGAACATGAAATTTTAAACGAATTAATGAATCTTGAAGGTGTCGATAATGTTTTTGGTTATCACAACTTCATAACCGTGAACAAAACGTTTGATGCAGATTGGGATCAATTAATCCCAAAGGTTGAAACAGTGTTTGAAAATCACGGTTACTAATGAAAATAAGGCATCTCACCATTAAGTGGCGAGATGCCTTATTTTTTACTCATTAAAATTTTCTAACGTTACGGGATAATGATTAGCTTGTTTTCCTTCTTTTGCGTCATAATTGTAAAGAATTAACGATAACACACCGTATTCTGGTAATTGATCTTTTTCAATATTGACATCAATTTCAAACGATCCCCAGGATGGTGCCCCCTCTGTTTGTACCTTTTGTTCCTCAATAAACATATGGTGGCCATCTTCTACTGTATAGTGGAATACACCTTCAAATACTTTAGCCTCACCTGTAATCGTATACTGGCCATTTTCACCTTCTACTTGAACATTACGGAAGGTTTCACTGCTTTGTTTTTCTGGTACTTCAATCGTTGTCTCATTCACAAATGGTTTCGTTTGAATCCCTTGTTTATTAATTTCTCGAGGTAAAAGTTCAACCGTCACATTATATTCCTTTGCGTCAACCTGTGTACCGTTGGATGTATAATCCCATGCCTGTTCCCAAGTTAAAGAGCTATTTGGTTCAATCGTTTCATAATTTATCGCTTGTGTGAACATCATACCTTCTGAGAACTTATAAACGACCTCATCTGTCTCAGGGTCGGTAACCGTAATCTCGTATTTTTGACCTGAACTAAAAGAAACCTCGACATCTTCTTCACTATTATTGGTTAACTCCATTTTAAATAGAGCTTGATTCTCTTCTAACACAATATCAGTTGTGAATTTAAGTTGATCAATCATGGCTTGAAGATCATCTCCATTAGACGATTCACCATTCATATTTCCTTCCTCCTCAGTAGGTTCTTGTTCCTCTTGAGAAGCTTCTGCGGAATCATTAGATGTTCCACACGCCGCTAGAATTATCAGTGTTGATAATAAGAGTATGATTTTTTTCAACAATGATGCCCCCTTCATTTGTTTGTAAAATTAGCTTTAACTATATAGTCGTTTAATATTTTTTAAGGTTACAACTTCTCATCATCTTTTCTAAAGAAACCAAAAATACCGGTTGTCTGTACGATATTTGCAAACGCATTTGGATCAACTTCTTTAATAATTTGCTGCAAATCATACAATTCATAACGGGTGATGACGATCATTAACATTTCTCGCGCTTCATTCGAGAAAACTCCTTTTGCGGGCACACTCGTAATACCACGGACCATGGTCGAATGTATCGCCTTCGTCAAGGCATCGCCTTTTGATGTGATAATCATCGCTGTCAGCTTTTCATGGCGCGTATGAATAGCATCAATGACACGTGTCGTTACATATAACGTCACTAAAGTATATAACGCCTTTTCTGGTTCGTATAACCAACCTGCAAGGAAGATAATGAGACTATTTAGGATTAAAAAATAAATGCCAATCGGGCGATCCTTTAGACGTGATAACACCATCGCGATGATGTCCATCCCGCCAGTCGATGCCCCCCATTTCAAGGTGATTCCAACACCTATACCCGCTAAAATTCCACCAAATACCGCGTTTAGCAAAATATCATCTGCTAAATTCATAAGTGGAATCGTCTCTAAGAAAAAGGTTGTAACCGCAACTGAAATGGCACTATATACTGTGAACCCTTTACCAACTTTAAGCCACCCAAGAATAGCCACGGGGATATTTAACAAGAACAATAGAATACCCGTACTTAAATCTATATTTAAAAAATCCTGAAAAATACTCGACATCATTTGGGCAACACCGGTAAACCCACTTGCATAAACATTCGCTTCAATTAAGAAAAAATTTAACGCAAGTGCATTAAAGATTGCTCCAATGATGACGATGATGAATCGTTTTACCTCAAATATAAACATAGCGACAGCGACCCCCTGAAGATTTCATTGACGTTTTAGCTTGAGACAGATAAACTAATATAAAGAAAATACTTAATATTGACAAAAATAACCTAAATGATTCCTACATATATCATACTATATTTTTTAATAATAGGAGGAAATCCATGAATGTTCAAATTGTAATTGATTCAGCCTCAGATTTACCAAAAAGCATCCTAGAAGATTATCAATTAGAAAGCGTTCCATTGATTGTCCATTTAGATGATCAGGACTACTTAGATGGCGAAACAATTGAACCCAAAATGGTGTACGATGCCATGCGTGAAGGTAAAAGTCCTAAGACCGCTCAGGCTACACCGGAATCTTTTTACAACGTCTTTAAGAAACACGCTGAGCAAGGTAAGGCTATTATTTATCTTGCCTTCTCATCAGAATTATCCGGTACTTATCAGAGCGCTGTCATTGCCAAAGACCAAGTCTTAGAAGAGTTGCCTGAAGCGGATATTTATTGTATTGACACAAGAGCTGCATCATTGGGCTGTGGGTTGATCGCCTATCACGCCGCACAACTTGCCCAAGACAATGCAGATGTTCAAGACATTTTAGACTTGGCAAACCATTATGTGAATAATATGGAACACATCTTTACGGTTGACGACCTTGAATATTTACAGCGAGGTGGTCGTGTCAGTAAAGCACAAGCGTTTGTTGGAAGCCTATTAAAAATTAAGCCACTTTTACATGTCGACGATGGAAAACTGGTTCCACTTGAGAAAATCCGTGGTTCGAAAAAAGTTTTACGTCGCATGGTCGATGTTATGAAAGAGCGCGGCGAAGATTTTCAAAACCAAACCATTGCGATTACCCATGGCGATGATGAAGAAAACGCCAGCAAACTTAAAAATCTAATTCAAGAAGAGCTCAGTCCAAAAGATGTTATCATCCATACCATTGGATCAGCGATCGGCGCACACGCTGGTCCCGGAACCATAGCTTTATTTTTCTTGAATAAAGTCAAAAAATAAGCTGTATATTAGGGTTTTACCCTTTTATACAGCTTTTTAATACGTTATTTTTTATTTTTTCGATACATCACAAGCGTAAAGGTGACGAAAATAGCCATGATTCCACCGAAGATTAATATTAACGGCCAGTAAATACCAGTACTATTCTGAACCATAAAAATGTTGGATGATTCACGTTCGGCAGCTACGGTGTAGATACCTTCCTCCTTTTCACGAACAAGGTCATCAATTAAAAGGCCCCGTAGCTCCAGACCGGGTTCCAATTCGATATCTACTTTTTGTAAAGATGAACTGTTATTAATCGC
The DNA here is from genome assembly GCF_900103915.1 of Tenuibacillus multivorans. GTDB lineage: Bacteria > Bacillota > Bacilli > Bacillales > Alkalibacillaceae > Tenuibacillus > Tenuibacillus multivorans. The sequence continues at coordinate 360,113 of NZ_FNIG01000003.1, forward strand.
GACGATAGTCGTTTCATCTTTATAGGTTCGTTTAAACACTAAATAACCATCGTCAGCATGTAACAATTCGAATTCACCTTTAGCAAGAGATGGTAAATCATCATAAGCATTTGAGATTTTTTCAATATGGCGAATGAGCTGATCATCACCCGCTAGGAAGTTCACCGTCTGATGGTGTGACAAATCTTCTGTCACACCATCTAACGGAATTTCCGTACCTTGATAAAAAAGTGGCTCATTTGCTGTTGTCATTAAATAGGTTATCGCTAACTTCCAATGCGTAATGGGGTGACTACCTGTTGCTGCAAAGCTATGTGTAAACCGGTCAGTATCATAAAGATCCATGGATTGGACGATTTGCCCATTACTCCAATCTGTTGCATTAAGTAACGGCTCTAATGGTTGATCAAAGTCTTTAAGGAAGTTGACCGCCTCATCTCGTACACTTCGATCGACCACTCGATCAAAACCTAGTTGAATCCATTTTTCTGGATTGTTAGTCACTTCGGTCATGAACCAACTATCGACTTCATCTATAATGCGTTGCCAAGTAGCGTCAGGTTGTTTATCTAAGTCTGAAAAATAATATCCACTAATCGGTAGCCCATCTTTCCAAGCCTGAAGATGATTGATCATTTCGTCTTCTGTCAAGTTATCTGTTATCGGAAAATGTAAAAGAACTTCCATATTTTGGTCGTTTAAAGACTGAATTAGTTGTGACAGATCTTCTTTTGTACCGAATGTTTCTTGGATTTTTTCATAGGATGTGACATTAACCCCCGTATAATCATTCGTTTGAAAAACGGGTGATAAAATAATATGTGTCACACCTAATGTGGCCAAATGATCGATTCGGTTTTCAATACCTTGAAAATCTCCTCCATGAAAGCCTTCGGGATCATCTAAATTAACACCTACTTGATCTATATCCCCGCTTTCAAATCGATCAACTAAGATATAATAATAAACATTTTCACCTTCATCAGCTTGGACCATCGTTGGTAAGACCATGACGAGAGTGATCGCGAATAGTATGCTTTTTAATTTCAATGGTGCTCACTCACTTTCGTAACAAAATATCTAGTCTAGAATTGTGGAACCCAGTTCATGTTTTCAAGAAGAATATCATTTTATTCGAGAACAAATTTATCCGTATTGAGAGAAATTCATTCTTCTCGAGAAAAACCTTATCTAATAAACATACAAAAAGCCCCTTAGGAGGGACTTTTCGTTTATTATGGCAATATTCCTAATGGTAATCGACCAAATCCAAGCGCTAATACTAAAATTAAAGCTAACGCAAACTGTAGCCAGCCAGCAAAAGATGATTGTCCCTTCTTAACACGGGCTAATATCATTTCCATTGCAGCGACTAACCAAATTCCGGCTAGGGATTTAACAATAGATTCTGCAAAAGTGCCACCTGATGTATCAATATAATTACTGAAGAATAAAATCGCACCTGAGACGATAATTAAAATATAAAATAGACGTAGAATCATATGTGTAATCTTGGCAGCTTTTTCATTTGATTGTTTCAGTAAAGCAAGTACAACTAGAAATAAAATGATTCCAACTACCCAAGTTGTAATATGTAAATGTGTATTATAGTATAATGCATCCATTAATCTTTTCCTCCTTTTACCCCTATCCTATCATTTTTGATTATAAAGTGCGATTAATTTATTGACAACTTTGAAACAAATTATACAAACAGGTATAATAATTGATAGCGATTTCATTTTGGAGGGATATCATGACAAAAGATAGTCAATCAATTATGCAACAAACAGACAAATATGGAGCAAAAAACTATGTACCATTGCCAATTGTCGTTCATAAAGCGGACGGCATATGGGTGGAAGACCCTGAAGGCAATCGATACTTAGATATGTTAAGTGCCTACTCCGCTGTTAACCAAGGGCACCGTCACCCAAAGATTATCCAGGCACTTAACGATCAAGCTGACCGCGTAACGTTAACTTCTCGTGCTTTTCATAACGATCAGCTAGGGCCTTGGTATGAAAAGATTTGTAAACTTACAAATAAAGAAATGGCATTACCTATGAATACAGGTGCTGAAGCAGTTGAAACAGCCATTAAAGCTGCACGTCGCTGGGCGTATGATGTTAAAGGTGTAGCTGATGGCAAAGCTGAAATCATTGCCTGTGAAGGAAACTTCCATGGCCGTACGATGACTGCCGTATCTTTATCATCTGAGGAAGAATACCAACGTGGTTTCGGTCCATTATTACCTGGAATCAAAACGATTCCGTATGGTGATGTCGACGCCTTAAAAGAAGCCATTACCGAAAATACTGCGGCTTTCTTATTTGAGCCAATTCAAGGCGAAGCTGGTATCGTCATGCCACCTGAAGGCTTCCTTAAAGAAGCATATGAGGTGTGTAAAGAAAATAACGTATTATATATGGCAGATGAAATCCAAGCTGGGCTAGCGCGTACAGGTAAAATGTTCGCTTGTGATTGGGAAAATGTTGAGCCAGACGTCCTAATCTTAGGTAAAGCACTAGGCGGGGGCGTATTTCCAATCTCATGTGTGGTGGCTAATGAAGATATCTTAGGTGTCTTCAACCCCGGTTCACACGGTTCAACATTCGGTGGAAACCCATTAGCTTGTGCCGTCTCCGTAGCAGCGTTAGATGTATTAATTGATGAAAAATTAGCTGAACGTTCACTTGAACTAGGTGAATATATGTTAAATGAATTAAAAACAATTGATAACCCGGTTATTAAGAAAATTCGCGGTAAAGGATTATTTATCGGCGTTGAATTAACAGAAGCAGCTCGCCCATATTGTGAACAGTTAAAGGAAAAAGGATTGCTTTGTAAAGAAACACACGAAAACGTTATCCGTTTCGCTCCACCACTGATTATTGATAAAGAAGATCTCACGTGGGCAATTGAAAAAATTAGAGAAGTTTTGTAAGGTTGTCTAAATGGGTCAAGCTTTAAAGTTTGACCCATTTTATTCTTTAATTGGAAATATAATACTAGACACCTGAACCCTAATAATAAATACATTTACTTCAATCAAATTTCTCAATTTGTATTGACTATTTGAATTATATTAATTATAATATTTGAACTATTCATGCGATAATTGAAATAAAGTAAGGTGAATCAAAATGATTAAATATCCATTTCTAAAAGAAAAAGCAACCATTGGTGTCACCGCTCCATCGTCAGGTGTTCCAAAAGAACTGCATACCATCTTAAAAGACGCTTGTAATCAAATGGAGTCAAAAGGGTTTCACGTTACTTGTGGTGATACAGTTTGGACACAGGGAAAGGCTAAATCAGCACCTGCTAAAGTTAGAGCGGAAGAATTTAATCAAATGATGCAAAACCCCGATATTGATATCATTATCCCGCCGTGGGGTGGGGAATTATTAATTGAAACCCTTGAACACATTGATTTCAATCAAATACAAAACAAATGGATTTTAGGTTATTCTGATGTGAGTCTATTATTACTAGCGATTACTCTACAGACTGGCATTGCTACAGCTCACGGAACTAATTTAGTAAACTTAAGAGGAGAATATTCAGATGAAACAACAGCGATGTGGCAATCGGTTTTATCTACGAAAAAAGGTGAATCGATTCTCCAACGTTCTTCAGAAAAGTTCCAAAAAGAGTGGCAATTTGGTAATCCTACACCACATATCTTTCATTTGACTGAGGCAACTGAATGGAAAACAACGTCCAATCAAAGAGTGACGTTTCAAGGACGTTTACTCGGGGGCTGCATTGATACTGTACATCATTTAGTAGGAACACCATTTGGCAATGTTGAAAGCTTTAGGAAGAATTATCTAAATGAAAATGAATCAATCATCTGGTTCTTCGAAAACTGTGAATTAACAACAACTGACCTTCGTAGATCCCTCGTACAAATGAAATTAGCTGGTTGGTTTGATCATTGTTCAGGAATCTTATTTGGTAGAAGTGAAGCTAACACGACTGTTGATGGTTACACTGCGGAAGATATTTATCAAGAACTTGAAAATGACCTTGGAGTTCCGATTATATACGACATCGATTGTGGTCATCAGCCACCACAAATAACACTCATCAATGGCGCTTATGCTGAAGTTGAAACACATGATAATAAAGGATCTGTTCTACAATATTTTTATGAATAATAAAAAATAACAGGAGAATTCCCTAAGTAGTTGAGTTAGGTGTATAAACATTAAAAATGTTTTATAAGTTGAGCATTGATTACAATTTGGTAGTGAACCCCAAAAGTTAGAGTTTTGATTATGCAACTGTGTAGCTGGTTTGAGTTCGGTATTCCACTGGACTTAAACCAGCCAATTTTTCTTTTATGCGTTCGTGATTGTAATAATCGATGTACCTCTCGATTTCCTTCTTTAATTCAGTATAAGAAACCAAGTGTTCCCCGTAATATACATAAATTCATTTCTCCTCTATCGCTTGAATCATTTCATCTCCTCAACTTCCAAAATCTTTTTCTGACCCCATGGAGATAGTGCGATGGTAACGATCATTTTATCATTAGTCGTGTCGAACTTTTCTCCTGTACCCTCTTCGATGTAATAACGACTTAATCCATAATTCACGCGATAAGCATCCTCAAATTCTTGATTTAAATAACGTGCTCTAATCACCGCTTCGTCTTCATTAGGGTCCATTTTTTTATCTGAAGCAGCTTTCACACGATAAATCCCTCGCTCATCGGGTTTTAACAATACATATATAACCTGATTCGGTTTGACATCCTCACTTGCAAACCAATTTTCTGGTCGGATGCTTTCAGCCGTGTAATTTAAGTGAACATAATCCCCATAAAACACATCTCGAGGGTCGTATGGCTCTGTTTCAAGCTGAATAATCTGACTAAACTCTTCAAAAAAGTAGTTTAATCCAGCCATTCCCACTAAAAAGACCACTTGGAGTGTGACAACAATTACAAATAACTTTTTTCTCATTTCACACATCCTCTCGTTTCTGGCTGACGAACTCTTTACGGTGTCTCTCCAAAAAGAAGCCAATCAGAAATAGAATGATCCCACCGACCAAGAAGAATAATGACTTGTCAAGAAAATCCCAAGCTAATTGCAGATAGACAATAAACGTACTGACTAAGAACGCTCCCGTTCCTAGACGCACGGTTCTCCGGTCTATTTCATGATAGCCTTCAAGTATTTTACTTACCGAAAATAGAAATAACACCACATAGGCTAGAAAGGACGCTATTTCAACGAGGATAAAAACCGGAAAAAACAACACCAATTGATATAACTTGTAGCGATGCTCATTTTTCAAAGTCAAATATATAGCTAAACCTAAAAGAATAGTTAAGATGATATAAAACATAAAATGAGAACTAAACTCGTCTCTTGCATATGCAAAATCATAGATAAAGGACTGAATGATCGTTAAGACAAACATAAATGTCAGTGATACCGATTGAAACGGCCGACTAATATTATAATCTTTCACATAAGTACCTATAACATATAAGACTAAACCAAAAATCATTAACCAATAATAATCATCTATATGTTCTAACGAGTATCCAATTAGCTGAACCATATAAGCAATCGCAAAAAGCCAGGCTATGGATGATTGCTTTTTGATAAATACAATCGCTCCATATCCAACCATAAAAATACCAAACAATAACCAATCAAAATCATGCATATTAATTAGTCCGTAGATTTGCCCAACTGACACGATGACAAGACCTGTAAATAATATAAACGTGTGCGGCCGGCTCAAATATAATAAATAAGCCGCTATTCCCCATACGATAAAGGCAAACACATTATTCATACTATAATGATACATCTGTCCGGTCAGAAAAATTCCTGAACCAAAAATGGCCAAGGCGACAACATAACAAAACACACTATAAGTATAATGTTCTCTGCGGTGAAACAACTCACCTATCCCGTAAAACCCAATGAGGAAGGATATAATAATAATCATTCGAAAAGTGTCCGGAATCATTTGCCAATTTGCTGCTACAAATGTTAAACAAGCTAATCCAATTAATAAAGCTGAAAAAAAGAATATTAAAGAAAGTTGATCCTTTTCTTCATAGCGGTTTATAATTTGATCTCTTTGTTCCTGGCTAATGATCCCATCTTCTACCCATTGTTTAGATTCCTCTATTAATTTAATGCGTTTCATTTTTAATCATCCTTTTTGACCATTGGTTGAACCCTATTATATGTAAGGGTTCGATAAACCCATTCTAATGGTCCAAAATAAAAACGTTTAACGTACCACTGACTAAATATAATTTGTAATCCAAAAATCGCCATGCCAATCACCATTAATGTGACCAAATTTAATTCACCATACAAGTTAAACCCAATGCCATAAAATAGAGTAGTACCTATTAAAGATTGCATCACATAATTGGTCAAGGATAATTTACCAACATTTGATAATATTCTTTCGACAGCTGAAAAATTCCTGCTTTTAAATATAACTAATAAAACTAAAAAATAGAAAATACTTGAAAAAGAACCACCGATCGCATCTTGGGCATAGTCAAACCATGTCGGCATTCCAAACAAATATGGTGCTATTTTAAATAGTATAAATACGACAAAAGAACCTAGTAGCCACTTCTTGATCTCACTATTATTCTTTTGTGTTTCATCGATCCAGCCACGTTTTTTAATCATGATGCCCAATAAAAACATCGGTAGTATCGATAAAATCATAAACAACCATTGTAATGGATGATTCATATTCAACCAATCAAAGAAATTTTGACTCATGACGGATTCCAAATTCCCTGAATAGCCAAGCATAGCTTGTTGAATTAACTGTGAATTCATACTTACCGAATATTCCCGAACTAAGAACATTAAAAGCGTCATCAATACTGCAGGTATTAATAAAAGGTTAAATGCCCATTTCATTAATGACATTGCGCTTTTGCTTATGAATAAAAGACTAATTAATCCTATAACACTGTAGGTCAGTAAGATGTCACCATACCATATAAAAATACCATGTAAAAGACCAAATCCCATTAAAACAAACATCCGTCTTAACAGAATTGGTTTAGGATTCAGACGCTTTTGTTGCAACCGTTCAAACATCATATAAATACCTAAGCCAAATAATAACGAAAACAATGGATAAAAACTAGCTTGTACAAACATATCTATCGATGCTAATAACACGTGTTCGATTGAACCACTATAAAAGCCTTCCATTCCACCGTACATAAAGTGTGGAGAATGAAATGATAATAGATTAACCAATAAAATTCCTAATAGTGCTAGGCCCCTGATTGCGTCGATTGCCTTTACTCGACTTTTTACTGGACTTCCCGGATTCATAATGACCACCTCTCTTTTGAACCATTATAACACTATACAAAAGGACTGAAATTACTGATAACACATGAACCTTTCAGTTCATATATTAGGGTGAAAGGAGTTATATATATGCCTGCATTTGTCGGTGCTATCAAAGTTAATGCTGTATCATCATCAGCAGTCTTTCATATTGGTGATACCTATTATATTCAACCAATTAGTACAGCTAAGACTTATGCTGGTGGAGGCTCTTTTAACACTGGTGATGGAATAAGAGTCCAGCTTGATTATTCAGATACAATTGTTTTTGATCAAGATCAAATAGATTATTAATGGGGTGAATCAATTGTGCTTAACTATTCACCAACAAATTTATATTAATTTTTTAAAAGTCGAAGCTATTTCAAACTCTTCCGTCCTTCAAGTAGGTAGTTCGGGTTCAATCCAATCTGTTTCTAATATTTATAACACAGGTGGCTATACTGAGCCAGCTGAAGAAGCTGAAGCACCTGGTGAAGATGAATCCATTATAAGTTTACCTGCCATCCCATTCACTAATTAAAAAATGGCTTCATAAAATATAATAAGGTGAATAAGGAGGAGTTGGCATGGATGATCATAATACGGTCTGGCAACATTTAGCCTACCTCGAACAAAAAATCAATCAACAAACCAGTCTAATTAACGAATTAAATCAAAAAATAGATCGGATCATGGAACAGCAAAACCAAGCTTCAAATTCATCCGTTGAGCGTGTTGAGTATAATTTTGAACAACTCAAAATTGAAACGCTCGAAGGCACGCTAAACATAGGTTTAACTCCTCAGCAAGATCTCCCTTTTGAACAAATGGATTTACCTAAAGAAAATACAAATGAACCAACGATCACTCCTATGGAACAACAAATTTTTAATCAATTGCAGCCGTATATAAACAAAGATGTACCTCAAATAATCGATCAATTTGCTGCAGAACAAGATATGAACGTGAGTCAAGAATGGAAAACCGTGTTGGTTCAAGATATAAAAAAACAACTACCAAATCGAATTAAAGAACACACTTCAAAAATGCAACAGGATGGAAGAGTCATTGTTGATCGTGACCAAGTTCCAATGTTAATTAATCATATTAAAAAAGAAATATCTCAAGGCATTCATATGTATTTAAATAAAGTGAAGGAGAATAACGATGGAAGTTAATATATTTAATGATGAATTAGAAGTTGGTAGAGTTGAAGTAAACGGTGTATCAACATCCTCCATGTTTATTGTAGGCGATGTCGAACACTTACAACTTGCCTCCCGATATGATACACCACCTGAAGCTTATGTCTATGAAGGAATCTTCCCATTCGCAAGGGTTACAGGGTGATGACCTCATGCGTGATAGTAAGGTTAAATCAGTCTATTTAAATTCCATGGAATTTAGTGCGGTGTTTCAAGTCGGTGACAGCGTCGGTTTATATCCTTTTTCAATTGCGCACGCTGTCCAAAAGGAAAGGCCAATATTCATCGATGAATACGACTATTTTAAGGATAATGATACCATATTATCCGAACCGCTCCCTAATTTTTTAGCTAAATCAGATACCAAAGTCACACGTCATAACAATAATTCTATTAGGGTTAATTCTTTAATCAGTAACGGTGTAACAGGTAGTGGAATCATTCATATCGGGTCTTTTAACCACGGTAAAGCCATAAGTATCTTAAAACACAAACGAATTATTCAAAATGATAGGTAGGTGAAAAAATGCCTTCCATAGTCGGCCCATTAAAAATAAACAGTGTTGGTGGGGGTACGGTAAACTTTGGGGATGCTTTTTATATCGCTCCTAAAAGCTCAGCCAAAACTAACTCTGGATCTGGTTCATTAAACACAGGTGACTTTATCAATACAAATAATTTAGTTAGCTCAACAAACCCCTTTGATTCTGATTTGTATGACCAAATCATTTCAAGAAATGCATAGCGTAAAAACTCTCACTCTATTCAAAGTGAGAGTTTTTGTTATTCTGAGGAAAATAACTGGCCATTATATTTAGTTATTATTTATTATTTCTTTTGCAAACGCTTTTGCTTCTTCTTCGATATCATTCTCTTCAGTCAAATATTGAATTTCATAACCGATTCCCTTAATACTTATCAGCATGACAACTACCTCTAAATCTCTTTGAATATGTTGGTATTGAACCTCATGACCGTCGATTTCAATAACATCTGCACCCTGTAAATTTCCTGGACCCCCATTATAAACATTCATTACAATAGCAGACTGGTCCTCATATAATTCACCGTAAATAATTTCTCTAAATTGGTCCCTTGCTTCCCATGCTTCCTTGAATGTTTCATCCGCTCTTTCATCTTGAGAAAGATTATATTCAATGGTCGCCTTGAATGGGTCACCTCTAGTAACTTTTCCATCTTGAAATTTTGGGCTATATTCAATATGGACATGTCCAATCGGATATTCTGTCTCAGGCAAATAAGGCGTAACCCCTAAGTATTCATTTATCTTTTCACTAATGTCTGCCGTTCCACTCGATTCTTGACCACAACTGACTAATAGAAACAACACAACAAAAAGTAAATACTTTTTCATTAAAAAGTCCTCCAAATTAAAATACTATATAAATACCATATTATATTCATTTGTGTTTAAGATTAATAACAATATAACAAGTGACATCTCATTCATAGCCTTTTAGCAAGCTGGGACTGTAATCGAGATTCGGAAAAAATAATGCAAACGATAGAAAAAATCATTCCCAAATATCTTAAACTAAACAAACGTTTGAGTGAAAAAGTTAATATCGATTCAAATGAACAATTGATCAAACGAATTGTCAATAAGGTTGTTTAAAGTATGGAACTTGGCTTATCCAAGTTCCATTCCTTATTAAACTATAATCTCGTATCTACTATGTTGACCACCATACACAGTCACAATGGCGTTACGTTCATATTTTCTTTGATAATAATCGTTTAACCCTTGATTACTTGCTAAACAATCAAAGCGGATACACTTTTTACCTTTTTCTTGCACAAAATCTTTAGCCCAATCTATTAGTTGAATACCGATATCTTTACCCGCATATTCTCGGTTGACTACAATTCGGTGTAAGTAGACCATGCCAGGTTCATTCGCTTTTTCCTCCCAAACTAGTCGATCCCATTCAATAGGGTGTTCCTCTAGTGTTATGCTGGCTATGACTTCTTCCTCTTTTTCTAGAATATATGTACTATTGTTTTTAATCGATTCAAGTACTTCAGGTTTCTCTCCTTCTAAATCCGATATATAATAACTCCATTGATCTGTACCTTTAGATTGCAACCATATAGCAGCTTGGCGTAATAATTGTAAAACGCTATCTAAGTCCTTCTCCATTGCCTGTCTAATTTTAAAAACGTCTTGATCAAATTGTAAAATCACTATTTTTTATCCCCCTATAAGTTCAATTACTTCTAAAAAAATATACTAAGCAATATTACTATCACCATTAAAATTAATACCGCCTTAGCATAGTTTTTAAGATTCTCATTATGACTTCCAAAAGCCAATACTAATAAGGCAATTATATTTATAAATGGTATAGCTGTTAAAATTAAAATTAGAATCCATGTTCCAATCGATACCACATCATCATCGTAGTAATTCCTATTTCCACTAAAGTTTTTCTGATTTTTGATCTTCTCATTCCCTTGCTCATTTAAGTATTGATTATAGTATTCGTTATAGTAATCCAAAATAATCCTCCTATATTTTTAAACACTATTCACCAACCTTCTTTCTTTTCACTTCATTCTAGCTCTCTTTTGCCTTATTTAGCATCTCTTCTGATTTATCAAGGCCATGCCAGTTAATATTAAACAAGTCGAAATAGTGCATTTGCTTTTGTAAATAAAGACCTGTGCCACAAGATAAATCTAGTACGTTATACTCTGATAGTTGAGTGCTATTTAAAAGTGCTTCCAAATCATGGTCACATTGTTTCTATACTGATTTTCATCGTATCGGTCAGCTATTTTCGAAAAATCTGTGATTTTCATATGCTACTTCCCACCATAATAAGAATTTTTGGAAATTATTGATAATTAAATCATATCACATAAACTATAAGGATTCTATGTAAAAAAAGGAACTTGAAATTTAATCCAAGTTCCTTAAGTATATAAAAGCACTCTCATTAATTTATAATCCAAAAAATCAATATCGTGATCCTACTTTCAACAAGTATTTTATCCACTTACACCGTCTTTAGAGTCCCAATTGTCCTGCAATTTTCTAATATATATTATTTGACCCGTATGATAAGTGGTGTGGAGAGTAAGATGAGCAATCTCAGCTACCATTTTTTCGAGATTTATAGGTTCAGCCTCTTCAACAGTGTTCTTCCATTCAGCCATAATGTCATAGATTCGTTTAACCTTATCGTTCCAATTCATTCCATCCCTATTTTTAAATGTATTGCTGTCTTCGTTCTTAGGATTTGGTACGTTATTAAAACGATTTAGATAGCGTTGATTATAAAAGATTAAGTGATTAACAATTTCAGAAATAGAATGAGCAGTGTCATCCGGTTTCCATTGGGCTTGTTCTTCTGTAAGTCCTTCAATTGAATTAAGTAGGGCAACAAACCATGTGTTTTCAAGATTGGCGTTTAATTGAGCTACTAATACATCTTTAACATTCATATTTTTACCTCCTTCTAATACGGGCTTACCTAATTTCTCTTACTTAATGATTTTCGACAACTTTTTATTAAATCCTTTATTTTACATATAGATTGACTTGCTTTCAGTCTCCTCTACTTTTCATCTCTAATTAGGCCACATATATTCCATTATTTCTCCACTTCTGTTGTTCCTTCGGGGTTCGTATTAAGACTGCTGAAACTTATATTATCAAATCACTTTGCACATAAAATGAAACTATTTAATGAATGCTCATTTTCATTTGATACATTCATTAGAGCATAGTAGCTGCTAACCAGTGTTTGTATCATAGCTGATACATTAGCGAACTCATGACGAATACTATTGGCGTAACTCTTTTCCCACTGTGCGTCCTGTAGATAAGTTGCATCGACCACTTCTTGTTTTGCGATTTGAAAACCTGACATTTCAAGTAACTCTATAACTTGGGTTTTATGGAACAAGTTTTGTATATTTCCATCATTATTTACATAATTCGAGTACAAGGCAAGAATCGAAGCTGCACAAAAATGGGCACGTTGTGATATGTGAGTAAAGTATAGGTCCCACTCTGCGATACATATGTATTTCGTCATTCGACGTAATTTCTTGAAATAACTCAGTAAATCCTCAGGTCTTTTAAAGTACCAGGAACTATGAGATAACACTGCCACATCATATTTATCTCTAGATTCAAATGTCTTAAAATCCACGCCAAAATGAAATGTCACACGTTCTCCCAATCTGTAATTCTTTATTCTGTCTGTTGCCTGCCCTAACGTCAACGGAGCTCCATATTCGCGACTAGCAATATCAATGCCAATTACTTTACCATTTTTGCCTACTGCGTCTGCTATTGCTACGGTAGTGTCACCCTGTCCGCAGCCAATTTCTAATACGGACATCCCTTCCTTGATCCCAAATTCCCCCACTAAATCTAGACGGTGTTGTAACTGTACCTGCTGTATTTCATCCGTTTCGTAGAGATTATATTCGGATAAAAAAGTTTTTGTTTTGTTGTTTAATTTAACCAATATTATTTTTGCACCCCCAAATAATAACTTAACACATCTATTACTCTAAGTATCTACTGTACTCTCTCAAGATCCACTTCATTCAAAATCCGTACAAAATCAACATTAATATCACCATAATGATACGAGGATCCATTAACCGAATGCTCTGGAAACTTTTCATCTCCATTTTGATCATAAGGAATCCATCCTATATATAGCGATGGATCTGGAAACATATCATGAAAAAAGGCCGGGGATTGTTTAGCTTCATTGACTTCTCCAATTTCAGACATAATCGTAGCCCATTCATTCGGAAGCTGCATGACGCCATATGGATTATTTTGAATTGAGACGCTTTTCTCCATTTGTATTTGAGGCGTGTAGTGATGCTCCCCATACGTGATTTGGTAGTTTCGCTCTCTTAATAGATAAAACTTCGTTGATCCAAGTTTGTCATCCGGATGTATGTTCCACACGATATGGTAGGTTGATGGATCTGTTTGGTTAATTCTCCAAATCATCGGTTCTCCTGATTCATCGACTTTTATTGGCTTCCATCTATGATGTCGCCACACCCAATAGCTTAATCCATATTGATTATTTTGGTTAACAAATGGTACAACAACATGTTCTTCGTCGACAAACATTGTATCCAACGCGGTTTCGACACTAGCTCCGTCATTCAATTCATTAAGCTCCTGAACGACCTTGTCGTCAGATAGAAACGCCTTAGGATTGGCAAAATAAAACCAGTAAACACCAAATAATAGCACCCCAACCAGTATAATGCCGACTAATATATAAATCTTTTTTCTAGTCATGAGGTCTTCCTCTCCTTAAATAGCGATTGATCAAGTCGAAAGTAGTATTGCTTTTCTGGGGTTGTTATTAAAAGTCCCTTTCCATCTTCCTCGATATAAATGATCGATTGTAGACCACTTCCCCACATAGCTTTTGCACCAACTAGTTGATAAGGAAATCCTTCTTTCACAACCTCCTTAGAATTATTTTTATCCATCTCGTAATACCATTCAAAGCCACCCAACGATGCGTCACTCCATTGATTAAGTCCATTTTGCAAAAGATCTATTTGCAAGACTTGGTCTTGGGCGGATGGATGAAGATTTACAATTTGTGCATGATCTACATCAGCTATATAGGTACGCGGGTCATTTGAAGGATATACTGCCTCCTGTATTGGTGCGGATATTAAAGTCATAATAAGTAAAATAAAATTAAAAGAAAAACCTATCCAAGCAAACGGCCGATAGACTTGCCAACGTTCTTTCCTATTTGTCCAGGAACAGTAGAGTAATACAAGCCATACACCTAGCGGCAAAATAGGGAAACTTATCATTTTTCCAAACATTTGCCAATTGATAGTGAATGAGAATAGTCCAATAAGTAAAACCAGTAAAGCTTTCCATAATTTTGAATTAACTTCTCTTTTTCTATAAAAATAAACGAATAGAATGGCAGTGATTAACCATGCCACTATATTGGAAATAACCCCAATGAGATTTATATGTTCCAAAAAATCATTCCAATCTCCCGTAGTTAACTTCTTTATTCATTATACATGATATATAAATCATTCCGAATCATCTATTAAACTTCTTAAAAAAGCATTTTTGATTATAATAAGAAAAAATGGTCCGGATTCATTCCGAACCATTTCCTTATTAGTTTTCGAGTATCAAATCTCGTTCGAAGAAGTAAAGATAAACTTTTTGTAATTGAATATTCCATATATTCTCTACTGCACGTTGATAGAGTTCAACTTGAACAGCGTAGCGATCTTTTAATTCATTTACCTTTTCATCGGTCAATTTACCAAAAATAGAATCGGTTTTATAGTCTAGAAGATACCAGCCTTCTTCGGTTTTAAACAGACAATCGATCACCCCTTGAATGATGACAGATTCATCGCCAGGGTCGTTCCAATCGGGGTAAACCTCTGAGGCGGCTAATTCCATCGTAAATGGGAGCTCGCGTCTGACCTCTACAGCTTGGTGCAAGTGATGTCCAATACGATTGGATAAAAACGTTAAGATCGCATCATAATCAATGACTTCGGATTCTTCTTCACGTAAAATTTCTTTTAATACTAAACCGTCCACAAATTCTACTAAACTCACTTTAGTCCATTCACGGTTCATGGGTAGATGCTGCATAACCGTGTGCATGGCACTACCAACCTCAGTTGCGGTCAGTTTTTTCGCATCTTTTTGCATAAAGCGCGGACGTTGGAACCGCATTTTCGGTTGTTTATTCATCAAATCCATACTACTGTAATCATCCGGTACTTGCCGTAGACGTTTTAATTCTGTGACTGTTTGTTTGGCACGCCTTGTCGCACTGCTTTTATTCGGATAAACGAATGTTAAACGACGATCGACTTCTTCATAGTCTCCGGATTTATCCTGTAAGTGAGTTTCATCCCATTTTTTAATGACTTGTTCTAATTCGTCATTTCGTTTTACAGTAATCCATTCCGGATCCATGAGCTCGCTAGCATGTTGTACTTTAATGTTCCAGCGTGATTCATCTTGACGTATCTCAGTTGGAACAGTTGAGGCTACACCATTCACTTGAAGTTTTTCGGCTTGCTCATGGCGAATAAGTGCCGTCCCAATCCAATTTAAATAGGTTGCCTGATCCGTACGAATATGTGGTGGGAGTACCCATTCCAAATGGGAAGTGACTTCATTCCATTTGGCAAGACGCTTCTCCCAATCCTTTACGGTACCGACAACTGTAAGTTTTTCTTTTGCACGGGTTAAGGCGACATAAAGAATGCGCATCTCTTCTGCTAACATCTCCCGCTTCATTGCCACTTTAATCGCTTCAAATGGGAAGGTCGTAAATAAAAGTCGTTTATCGACATCCATATATTTCGCACCGAAGCCGTGATCTTTATGCAGTAAATATTGCGAGCGAAAATCCATTTCATTAAAGCCTTTATCAGCTGCCCCTAAAATGACGACTGGAAATTCAAGCCCTTTACTTTTGTGAATCGTCATCATTCGTACAACGTCCTCTTGTTCACCTAGTGCACGGGCAGCGGCTAAGTCCTCACCGCGCTCTTCCATGCGTTCAATAAAACGGAGGAAACGGTACAATCCGCGGTAAGATGATGTTTCATACGAACGGGCACGGTCATATAAGGCGCGTAAGTTTGCTTGGCGTTGCTTACCACCTGGCGTTCCACCAACGAACTCAAAATAACCCGTATCTCGGTAAATTTGCCAGATTAATTTTGATAACGCCCCGTAACGTGCTTCTTCTCTCCATGATTCAAACGTCTCAACAAAGGCTGTTAATGGACGAACCACTTCGGCCTTCTCACCTTGTTTAATATATTTTTTCATCGCGACATAGAACGGTTGATTTTTCCCATGCAAGCGAATATTCGCTAAATCATCCTCAGATAAACCAACAATTGGTGATTTCAGCACACTCACAAGCGGAATATCCTGCTGTGGGTTATCAATTGTTTTTAACACGTTCAGCATGATTTGAACTTCCATTGCTTCTAAATAGCCGGATGAAATATCAGCATAAACGGGGATACCTAATTGCTTTAATTCTTCAACAATAACACTCGCCCAGCTCATCGAACGCATTAAGATGACGATATCACGATATTGCAAGGAACGGATTTGTTCAGTTTCTTTATCAATCACTTGCATCGGGTTAGAACTATCTGTACCAATCCATTTTTTGATCTTCTCTGCATAAGCCCGTGCTTCAAGCTGTGCCTTTTGAATGTATTTCCACTCATCTGATATATTTTCATCCTCAATATCATCCTGTGTAATGACGTGGAGTTCTGTATCAACATCCGATGTCGTTAACTGTTCATACACCTGATTGCTGTAAATAAGCTCCGCATCCTTGTCATAAGTCATTTCCCCAACTTGTTCATCCAGAAGTTGACGGAAAATGTAGTTCGTAGAATCCAGTACTTCTTTACGACTTCGGAAGTTTCGAGCCAAATCGATTCGAAGTGATGGGGCATCTGCTTGTTTAAAGTTTTTATACTTATTCATAAATAATGTCGGTTCAGCGTGACGGAAGCGATAAATACTTTGCTTCACATCCCCTACCATAAAGAGGTTCCCAGCTTGTTCACCCTGCGTCACTAGCTGTAGAATTGTCTCCTGAACGAGGTTTGTATCCTGATACTCATCGATTAAAACTTCCTTAAATTGATGCTGAAATTGACTAGCAACGGTGGAACCGACTAAATGATCGGCCGTTGCCTCATCATCGAGTAAGATTTCTAGACAGTAATGTTCAAGGTCAGAAAAGTCAACCATCGCTTGTTCTTTTTTCGCTTGTTGAAAACGTTCATGAAATTCCTTTACTAAAACAACGAGCTGATCAATGAGTGGGCTTAACTTATGTAAGTCCTCAACTAATGATTTAGGTGCCCGTTTAAACCAACGCTCAATCAATTTTTTCATGCGATCTTTATAGCGATTACGAATCTCTTTGACCGCTTCTTTTAAATCCTCATCACATTCAATTTTTTTCCGAGACAAAGAACCAAACTTTTCATTATCGATAAAAATTTGACGTAAGTCATACCACGGAGCTCCGGTTGATTCCATAACCTGCTTAATTTGAGCTCGGTCTTCTTCTAACGTTGGTACATAATGCGCTGGTCCATTAACATCCTGCGCTATGTCTAATGCCTGGTTCATATCAAATAACATCGCTTCGAGGTTTTCCTTTATATCTTCGCGAACAATCGGCATCCATGGAAGGTCATCGAGTTTCGCATCTTCAGGTAAACGATACGTCTCTTGAACCTGATTAAGCCATTCGTATGGCCACGGGTTTTGCATCGCAAATTCGTACATTTTTAATACAAGGGTTTCAACCTTGGCGTCGTCACGGTCATTGGAAAAACTATCGACAAAGCGGAAAAAGGTTTCCTGCTCCTCACCTTCTTTTCCATACCATTCTTCAAAAACCTCTTGAATGATATCGCTTCGGAGTAGCTCAGCTTCGATATCATCTAAAATTCGAAAGCTTGGGTCTAAATCGAGCTGATAGCTATACTTACGTACAACCTCCATACAGAACGAATGAAGGGTCGAGATATTAGCATGTTGCAGGAGCGAGAGTTGTTTTTTTAAATGAATCGAGTTGGGATTTGTTTGTAATGCTTTTTCAATCGCTGCTCCGACTCGGGTTCGCATTTCTTGAGCGGCTGCATTCGTAAACGTCACGACTAACATTTCATCGATGTTATACGGATCGTGTTCACGGAGCATCTTTTGGATAATCCGTTCAACTAGTACAGCGGTTTTTCCCGAGCCTGCAGCTGCGGCAACGAGAATGTCTTTCTCACCTTCATAAATGGCAAGCTCCTGTTCTTCCGTCCATTTCATCTACAGTTCCCCCTCTCGCTCTAAAATTTTCTTCAGCATCATCTCGTCTTTGTCTTCTTTTAACCGACGATACTCGTGTTCATCTAATGTTGGATCAAACTGACAAACAGATTGGAATGGGCAATAGGAACAAGCGACCATATCTTTTTTCTGAAACGGATTAAGCTTCACCTGTCCATCGACTATCTCGCTCCCAGCATTCGTCATAACCTGGCGAACATATTGATTCATGCGCTCAAAGATATCCTGATTCACCGTCTTCGATCCACTTCTAAATGTGCCATCTTTTTTTACACCGAATGGCGCAATTTTGCTTGTACCGGTATCTAATGATTGATCCATTGCTTGGGCGACTTGTTCGTCTTCAAGAAGCAGACCATTCATTTTAAACGCTTTTAACATTTCGTCTTCAATCGCGTCATCATCTAACGACTTCGGATCGCTGATCGTTGGATTATGCACGTGGAAATAAAGTACCCCAGCAGGTTCGGCCTGTTTACCGCCCCAGCGAGATGAATGGGTTAAAACTACATCTAAATACGTCAGCATTTGCAGAGCTAAACCATAATAGACATCAACCAAGCTTAAATCCTTTTGACTCGATTTATAATCGATAATGCGCAAATAGAGTTGGTCGTCTATTTCGGCTTGATCAACCCGGTCAATTCGCCCACTTAACTCTAATTGATAGCCCTGTGGCAGATTTAACTCAAGGGGAGGTAGTTTTTGCTTACGACCAAAGCCAATTTCAATCCCTGCCGGAGCAAAATCAGAATGCTTCGCTTGATAAGCTAACACGTTTGTCGCCCGGATAATCACTTGTTCAAGTTTTCTTAAAATATATTGATAACGATTTGAGCTAAATAAAATTTGGTGATTCAATACGGGTGCAAGCTTTTCAATCGCCCGTCTGGCATATTGGCGAATCTCTTCATCAGTTAATTCGAAAAACGCCTTCCCTTCTTGATAGACCCACTCCGTTATCGCACGTAACGACTCGTGGAACAACTGACCAATGTCTGGTGCCGCAAGCTGGAACGTATGTCGTTCACTAAGCCCTAATGTGTATTGTGCAAAGTAACGATAGGAACATTGATGATACGTTTCCAAACGTGAGATACTCGACCGAATCGTTTGATCATATAACTTTCCAACCGTTTCCTGCTGTAACGGTTCAGGCTCTGGACGGTAAAACAGGCTCTGCAAGACGCGCTGTGTTTTTCCGCCTTTAACCTCATGCTCCACATACCAATGTAATGTATCCCAATAGACATTGGCTACTGGATAACCGCGTAGGTATTTCGATAGCTCAGCTGTTAAAATCGACCGAGATTTCTCTGGGTTTGTAATAAAACGCATCGGCTCTTGCTCGTCTTCATCATCCATAATCCATTTCCGCTCAACTCTGGGAAACATCGCTTGAAGTCGTTTTATCATCGGTGCCGGTACTTTCGAACGCCCTTCCTCATCACTCAATGGATAGCTAACCCATAATTGTTCTGATGCTAGCGTAAAGGCTAAATACATATAAAAACGGTCATCTAATAAAACACGATCCGCTCGGTCAGCCAATTTAATGCCATGACCTTCTAAAACAAGACGCTCATCATCTGTGACCATCCCTTCACCAGGTGGCTTAAGCGGATAAACACCTTCAATTGCCCCTAAAATAAATCCAGCTTTAACGTCAGAAATTCTTGAGCGTTCAACACTACCAATAATGACATGATCAATCGTTGGCGGAACCTGTGCAAAGGTCAAGGTATCGAATCCAGCCTCAACCATTTGTAAAAATAACTGGTTTGATGCTTGATCATCGCCAATCATTTCAACCATTTCATCAAACAATTCCATTACGGCTTGCCACACCTGCTCTTGTTCACGTGCCGTTTCCACACGACCGACGTCATCGTAATGATCGCGTAAGTTTTCTAACGTTCTTGGCGCATCTAAGTGTTCAAGCCATTGAAAGACGACCTGACATTTTCCAGCGATGGTGTCAGCTTGACGGACATGTTGATCAAAGCTTTGAAGTGCATTCACTACCTGATCTCGATAAGCATTAATCTGCTCTTCCATTTCTTTTTCTTCATCGGTTTGACGGCGGAACTCTAAGCCTGTAAACCGTTGATATGGCCAGTTTTCATCAGATAACCATTGGTCGCGTCTCCGGATACCGTATTCTAAGACGTAGTTTTCCAACGTATCAATCGCTTCTTCATGAAGCGGATATTGTTCATCTGTTGGCAGTACTAAGCCTGTTTTCAACAAGCGAAAAACCGCATCATAACGCCAGTTGCTATCCACAACTTCAAGACCTGTCCGAATTAATTCGACAAACGGGTGGTTTAACATCGTTTTCTTCTCATCAACGAAAACTGGTATCTCATAGTCATCAAAAATCGTTTCAATAAGGTCATGGTACACTTCAGGCTGACGGATCAGTAACGCCATATCCTGATAACGATAGCCTTCATCCCTGACTAAGCGCGTAATTTCCTGTGCGACCCCTTCGACTTCAGCACGAGGGTGAACCGTTTCGACTAATTTAATTGGCGCTTCAGCATCATATGTTGGAACAGGCTGCGTTTCAAAATATCGCTCGAGATGTTCAAGTGCTCCATTACCTTTAAAACGACGTTGCGGCGACATATAATAAGGCTCGTCGATTTCAATATCATCATTTTCAGCCATCTCAACAATCGTGTCATACGTCGTTTTCGTTTGATAAAATAGATCAAGCTCACTACCATCGGATACACCTGGATTTAACACGAGTGTTATTTTCACGTCCTTGGCATGCTTCATTAACGCTTCAATGACGTAATATTCCTGCGGCGTAAAGCGATGGAACCCATCAATGTAAATCGTGGACGAACTTAAGATACCCGTCTGTTTAATCTTTTCCACCATTAATTCGAGCTGATCCTCATGATCGATATAATGACCACGTAATTGCTGATCGAGCTCTTGATAAATGAGTGCTAAATCTGACAGTTTATTTTTAAGCGCCACTTCATGTGGATGCGTATGTTGGAACTTCGTCATCTCCATGACGACACGATGTAAAGTCTGTGGCGTAATACGATAACGCTTCATCTCGGTAATCATTTTTTCTAAATGATCAATAAACCCTTGCTTATCGACAGCTTCCTGGTACGCCACTAACGAATCCTTATATTCTTCGGCCAGTTTGCGGAGCATCATTTGAATCCCGGTAGATGTAATGAACGGCTTCGTCGCTCCACCGACTTCGTTAAAAATATACCAAGCCAGACGCGAAAAACTAAACACTTGAGCACGAATGGAGCCATTCACGCCCTCTTGACGCACAAGATCATACTCCTGCTGAAATGCCATCTGGTCTGGCACTAAATAAAAAATAGGATCGCCTGTTGGATCCTGTTTCATCTCCTCGGTGATTTCATCGAAAATATACTTACCGAACTCAGAGCCTGACCTGCCGAGAATAAATTGTAAAGCCATCGTATCCCCCCCCTTACTCATTGTCACCATTAACCTCGTCTGCTTTTGATTGAATGCGTTTTTCGATCAGTTTACCAATGATCCAAAATAGTCCAATACAAATCCCGACGATAATCGTTCTTACCGGTTCTTGAGCAAATGACGCAATACTATCGCCGACATAAGATACTGAGAAGATCATGGCCGCTTTACCTAATATAACAGCTAATATAAATTGTTTGATTGAAATTCTCGTAAATGCTGCCACCACATTAATTAATGCGGATGGCGAAAACGGAAAACATAATAATAAGAAAATCGGGCCAAAACCTCGCTTATCAAAAAATGAAATAACCTGATTGACCTGCTTTTGTTCTTTAATCCGCTGCACCCATTGGAATCTTTGCAATTTCCGAATTAAAATAAATACTAAAATCGAACCTGCCGAGGCACTGACCCATGAAAATAAAAACCCAAAGACTAGTCCATACACAATGGAATTGGCTAATATAAATACAATAACCGGGAGAAATGGAAAAAAGGCCTCGATAAAAGGCAGTAATATTCCTGGTATAGGACCAAAGCTCCCATAGAACTCTAAAAGCTGTATAATAAAATTCCCGACAACGGAATCAGAAAACATTTCTTTTAATTCATCAAGATTCGAAACTTCGCTGTTCATGTCATTTTACTCCTATCTTTGTCTCGTCTCCTTCTATTTTATAAGAAAATGGGCTTTTTGCCTACTGTTCCCGTGTTGAAATATTTTCAACAATATTTTATAATAGAACACACGTTCGATAATAGTGGAGGGAAACACCATGCGTTACTTAAAAGAAGAAGAATTTCAAATGGCTTCCCGTTTTCTTTTTCTCTCGATGACCATCATTGTCTTAGAAAAAGACCTCGAACAAATCGAGAACGGAGCATTTAAAATCAAAGAACCTTATTTAAATTTATTACATGACATGAAGAATCTTGCGAAGAATGAACGGAAGAACTTACGCAGAAAAATGCGTGAGGGAAAAATCGATGTCGTTTTCGTGCAGAAAAACGACACGTTTTCAACATACCTATTTATCGCCCGCGGATACGAAGAAGAACGACGGTATTTTAACCCCGCCGTTCGTAAAAAAGTTGAACATCTTTATCATGAGCTTATGGTTGAAGCTCTAAAAGCTCACGCTCGATTTCTTTCTGAAGTTTATTAACGCGTTCCATTAATAAATGGCGATATTGAGCTGTCCGTTGAATTTGATTACTTATGGATAAATAAGAAATATTAAGCTTTATCTGTTTCCCATTATTAAAATGAATTTGCGTCACTTTCGGTGTGACCTTCTTTACATAACTGACATGGTTATGACAAATCCAAATACAATCATTCGCACTCGGTGAGGATGTCGGCAGGAAGAAAATTTGGCAGCTTGTATCGATCGCAATAGGTGCTTTACGATTAATGCCATAGACATGCTGTGCTCCTCTTAACCTCCCTTTTAAATCGGCTCCTAATTCCTTACACACCTCATCCATGACCTGTCGTGGTGACAGATATGTATAATACTCACCATCTCTCTCTAACACCTGTGATCCACAAGTATCTTCATCTAGCTCATAAGGTAAAACCGCCATCGTTTTCGCCGTTACTCTCGGCCGATTAATCAATTTCATATAAAAGACCTCTCGAATAATTTCTTAGGAAGATCATATAAAATTTACTAAAAAAAGTTAAATGTATTTTTAAGTGATTTCTGCAGGTGCAAATGCCAATTCAGGCTAAATTTCGATTAAAAAAATAAAAAATCTGCTAAAAATCGATTGAAAAGTAAAATTATAATTAAAAGCCGAATGACATTTGTTCCTTCCTTTTCATACCACTAGATTGTTAATCGTTTAAGTTTAAAACTAACGAACAATACAGAAAGTATAATTCCTCCAATGAGACCGCCAACATGACCGGCAATACTAATGTCTGGGACGATAAAGGTGTTCATAAACCCTAATATGACACAAATTATGATAAACCGTATAAAAAATGGAGAAAACATATCTTTATAAGGAAAAATTAATACTAGATACATCCCTAACAACCCATAACCAGGTCCTGAAGATCCCGCTAAAGGAATGGAGTAACCCGAGAAAAACAGAATAAATATTGCGGCAAAACAACTTAAATAGATATATATTAAAAGGAAATTTAAGCTGCCTAAAATGCGTTCAAAAGGTAAGCACAAATAAATCAAGATGGGAATGTTCAAGATGAAGTGAAAGTAACTCATATGTCCAATGGCATAGGTTAATAAACGCCAAATTTCCCCGTTGTTAACTAATTGCTGATCATAAGCTCCGAATAGGAGGATAATTTCACTGCTGTAACTACCCATTGAAGTTACCATGATGACAACGACAACATTAATAAAGAAAATTATCAATGTGATAGGATATTTTTTAATAGATTAAACGTCAATATTAAACTTCCTTTCTATTAAACAATCTATATGCTTAATAGAATCATTACTAATAGAACTTGTCAATTTATTCCTTTAACAGTTTCCGATTGTCTCATCTAATCATTCATTGGTCTTTTAAAAAAACCTTTGAATCCCCAAAGGCCTACCCTGATTCCCCATTCAACCTCAATAATTGCCCAATAAACTGT
This sequence comes from Tenuibacillus multivorans, assembly GCF_900103915.1. Taxonomy (GTDB): domain Bacteria; phylum Bacillota; class Bacilli; order Bacillales; family Alkalibacillaceae; genus Tenuibacillus; species Tenuibacillus multivorans. Next base: position 384,680 of record NZ_FNIG01000003.1, read on the forward strand.
GATTATTCCCCAATGATACACGGTGAGTGCCCTAAAACATGTGATAATTCCCCCATCAGGCCATTTTTTTGCCCAATAACTGCCATTGAGTGCCCAATCATAACATTTAATGCCCAATGATTCCTGTAATCCCTCAACAGATTTGGGACTATTCCTAGTTCTTAAAGCTAAAAAACCCAACCCCACCCAGGATTGAGTTTCAACTAAAATCATTTCGCCAACAACGCACGGTCACTCGCCATGCGGCGTCCGCGGATATTTTCAAATTCACTAAGTAAGTCTGGTACGGTAAGGTCTTTTTTCCTTTCCTCATTTGCTTCAAAGATGATACTGCCTTCATCCATCATCCAAAGGCGGTTACCGAGATCAATGGCTTGTTCCATTTGGTGGGTAACCATCACTGTTGTGAGTTTGTGCTTCTTCACTAAATCTTTCGTTAAGTTAATGATAAGCGATTGTTTTGACGGATCGAGTGCCGCTGTGTGTTCATCGAGTAACAGAATCTTTGGTTCAGTAAAAGTTGCCATGAGCAGTGATAAAGCCTGACGTTCTCCACCTGATAATAATCCGACCTTTGAATTCAAGCGATTTTCTAACCCGATTTCGAGTGTCGATAAAAGCTCTCGGAAACGTTCGCGTGTTTTTTTCGTGACGCCTTTAAATAGGCTGCGTCGTTTCGTTCGACCGAGTGAGATCATCATGTTTTCTTCAATTGTCATACCTGGTGCGGTTCCGGATAGAGGATTTTGAAACACACGCCCAATAAGCTTCGCACGTTTTTCTTCAGGTAAGGCTGTCACGTCTTTTCCATCTATCCAAACATCACCCTCATCTGGAAGGAGAGTACCCGCTAGCATATTGAGTAACGTTGACTTTCCTGCTCCGTTACTCCCGATAATCGTGACGAAATCACCAGGTTCCAAGCTTTGCGAAACGTCATGCAGAGCACGGCGCTCATCGGGTGTATTCGGGTAAAATGTTTTATGAATATTATTCAGTTGAAGCATGTTGAACCTCTCCTTTTTCCTTTCGCTTCAAAGCCGCTTGCTTCGACTTCTTGAATTGGCGTTTCGCTTTCGATTTTTCTAGCATGTTCGGAACGACGAGTGCTGCGATTACGATTATGGCCGTAATGAGCTTCATGTCACTTGCTTCAAGGAAATCAACGCGTAAGGCTAATGAGTAAATGACGCGATAGACGATTGAGCCGAGTATTACCGCTAATGTCATGCGAACGATTTTGTCTTTTCCGAATAACACTTCTCCGATAATCACTGAGGCAAGACCGATAATAATCATCCCAACACCTAAGTTGACATCAGCAAATCCGTTGTGCTGCACGACCAGCGCCCCACTCAAGCCAACTAAAGCGTTTGAGATTCCCATTCCGGCAACGATGTAAAGGTTGGTGTTCGTTGAGAAACTTTTCACCATCGATTGATTATCACCGGTCGCACGTAGCGTGATTCCCGCTTCTGTCCGTAAAAAGAAATCGAGTAGTTTTTTAACAATTAAAGCAATGACAATCATCGAAACAATAATATAAAACGTATCCGGTGCAAAATCCGTAATCCCTATCCATTCAAACGGCGCGATGAAAATAGCATCTAGATGGAGGCTTTGCCACCATGAAGACAGCACGGAAAATAATGTTGTCTCATTGAGCATCGGAATATTCGGTTGTCCCATAATCCGGAGGTTAACCGAATATAATGCAATCATCATTAAAATACCAGCTAGCAGTGGATTAATATTCCCTTTAGTATGCAGAAGGCCCGTCACGCAACCTGCCAGAAGCCCAGCAATAGCTCCAGCTAAGGTTGCGATAACAGGATTGGTACCACCGACAATCATGACGGCTGCAACCGCTCCTCCTGTGACAAAACTTCCATCAACGGTTAAGTCCGGGAAATCAAGTATTCGAAAAGAAATATAAACACCGAGCGCCATAATCGCGTATATTAGACCTGATTCAACTGCGCCGTATAATGCATGTATCATAGTAACTCTCCTCTATTCGTCAGTCTCGGTTGTTACGAGTTCTGCTTGCTCTTTTAACTCGTCTGTCAGCTCAACACCCATTTGTTCAGCAGCATCTGTGTTAATCATGAGCTTTAAGTTTTGTGGATATTCAGCTGGAATGTCACTTGGTGATTGACCGTCCTGTAAAATTTCTATAGCTTTTTGACCAGCTTCAAAGCCTATATCATAATAATCAAAACCAAATGCGGCGAGTCCTCCACGTTTTACCGAGTCGTGTTCACTGACCACTACTGGAATTTGTTCTTCATGACCAACCATTATAACCGTTTCTAAGGCACTAACAACTGTGTTATCGGTGATAATTAAAATAGCATCTGCTTTTCCGACTAATGATTCTGCTGCCTGCTTAACCTCTGAAGATGACGACACGGTTGCTTCAACTGTTTCAAGTCCATTTTCTTCAGCTAGTTGCGTAACGTTATCGATTTGGGCGACAGAGTTTTGTTCGCCTGCATTATAAATTAATCCAACCGTTTCAGCACCTAAGTCTTTAATGAATTGTACGGTTTTAGGAACAGTTTCTGGGTGCATGTCGGCTGTTCCTGTCACATTGCCACCTGGTTCTTCCATGGATTCAACTAATCCAGCACCAACGGGATCAGTAACAGACGTGAATACAATCGGAATCTCGGATGTTTCATTTAAAGCACTTTGCGCACTTGGTGTCGAGTTGGCAAAAATTAAGTCCACCTCATCACCAACAAACTTTTGCGCTATCATTTGGTTATTATTGTTATCCCCCTGTGCTAGTTCTTCTTCAAACTGAACATTTAAACCCGCTTCATTTAAAGCATCCTTAAAACCTTGCGTTGCTCGATTTAGGGAAGGGTGTTCAACAATTTGTGTAATGCCAATAACTAATTCTTCATTTCCGTCGCCACTAGAATTCGTTTCCCCTTCACTATCTTCACTCGTTCCACATGCTGCAACGAATAACAACATGGATAACAGGATCAATTTCGATATCTTCTTCATTATGAATCTCCTCTCACTTTTCCGCTTTTATGCTTGTGTGCTTTTATGTAATAAAGTAAAATTTAATGTTGCTAACAAGTATATGTATGATATTCGGAAAAATCAACCCTTTTTAGACAAAAAAATTCCTCAGCTTAAACAGCTAAGGAATCATGAAAACGGTTACGTTATTGCTGTGATGCTAGTTGGTCTCGCAGGCTTCTTCTTAATATTTTTCCGGTAGTGTTTTTTGGGAGTTCTTCTAGGAAACGGATTTCTTTTGGTATTTTATATTTTGCTAGTTTTTCTTTTGATAACGTCATAAGATTCTCTTCTGTGACAGAATCGTCTGTTGATACGACAAAGGCAATGACGGCTTCTCCAAGCTCTGGATCCGGCACACCAATGACCGCCACCTCACTTATTTTTTCATGGCTGTATAACACTTCCTCGACTTCTCGGGGATAGACGTTGTAACCCCCAACTAGGACGAGATCCTTTTTACGATCGACAATATAAAAATATCCTTCTTCATCCATACGTGCCATATCACCTGTGTAGAGCCAGCCATCTTTAATCGAGGCTTCTGTTTCTTCAGGCATTTTATAGTAACCTTTCATCACGTTCGGTCCCCGTACAGCTAATTCACCTACTTCACCTGGTGGCAATTCATTTCCGTCTTGATCAACCACTTTATTTTCCACATTGACGATATTTTGTCCGATCGAACCGGCCTTACGCGGGCGATCAAGTGGATTAAAGCACGTTACAGGGGAAGCTTCGGATAGACCGTAGCCTTCTGATACACGCACATTAAAGCGTTGCTCGAATTTTTCTAGTAAAGCTACCGGCATCGATGCGCCACCCGAGATACATAGTCTAATAGATGAAAGATCTTTCTCATCTTCATTCGGATACTGTAATAGATAGTTATACATCGTTGGCACACCAGCAAATACGGTTGCTTGATAGTCTTTCGTCATTTGAAAAACGGTTTCTGGCGAGAATTTTGGTACTACTAATACGGTTGACCCATTAACAAGTGGAGCATTTAACGCTACTGTTAAACAGAAAACATGGAACATCGGTAAAGCAGCAATGACGCGGTCATGAGCATCGATTTCTAAGTACTCGGCAACGTCTTTCGCATTGGAGTATAAGTTTTTATGAGTTAGCATCGCACCCTTTGGCTTACCCGTAGTTCCAGAAGTATATAAAATGACAGCGGTGTCATCATCGTCTAAAGTCGGACGATTGAGCTCCAGACTTCCACCATAGACAAGCTTTGTAAATGAAAACGCTTTATCACTTAGGCTAGATTGGGTAACATCATAATCAGGCGTTGTTTCACCAACAATATAGTGCTCGACATTCGGAATAAGCTGAACCATTTGTTCGAACTTTTCCATCAAAATGTCTAAAGTTATAACCCCTTTCACATCACCATTATTAACGATGTATGCGATTTCATCTGCGGTATAAATCGGATTAACAGGAATAACCGTGAGTCCTAGACGCATTGCACCGTACATCCCGATGATGAAATGCGGTGTATTGCCCACGACTAATGCGATGTGGTCACCTTTTTTATAACCTAGCTTTTGCAAACTCGAAGCAAACTTCGTTACCGATCCTTCTAACGTTTGATAGTCAGTTTCTTCCCCATTAAACACGTAAGCCGTCTTATGTAAATTGTTCTTTGCCGTTAATGACAGCTGATCACTAAGATTCATATGTAAAGCCCCCTCGGAGTAATATGAATGAATAATCATTCATTATATTCTGAATTCATTATAAATTATTTAGACTTATTCAGCAAGTCTAGAATAATTTTGTAAGTGTCCAAGTTTGACTTCTAAGTATCCGAGTTGCCAGCGTGAGTGGCCAAGTTACTCTAGACACATAATAAAACTTTATGTTAATATATAAATAAAAAGATTGTGAATGTTTGTACTTAAAATAATAGGCAGTATTTTTCAATAAGATGTTTAATGGAGGGCGCGAGATTTCTATGAAATATGCCTTATATGGCACAATTGGTTTGGTCATAATATTTATTGTTTTAAATTTACTAAATTATGATGGTTTCAATATTATTATCGTTTCTTTTGAATGGGTAACTCGTTATATATTACCTTGGATAGCATTATATTGGTTTATACAATTTGTAAAACGTAATAAAAGATAGCATTTGAACTTTTCACTAACGGGTGCTTTAGTTTAACAAGAAAATTTAACAAACAAAAACGCTTGGATTTTAATATCCAAGCGTTTTTGTTTGTTATTTATACTTTTATTTATCGTGCTAATGATACTGCTTTTTGATATGATAATTAAGCTGTTTTATTCATTTTCTCCACAGTATCGGAACTACTAAACTTATTGGCGGTTTATCATCCTTCTTAATAAAGCAACGACAAGAAATCGTCTTCTTCAATTTTTCCTAGATAGTACCGAACGTCCACATCTTGAATGGCTTCATTAATGGCCTCACGTTCATATTTTACTCCTATTAAGGCATCTTCTAATTCTGACACTTCACCGATTCCAAAGAAGTCACCAAAAATATGAACATCTTCTATGACACCTTTTTTCACATCAAGGCGAACATCATAAGATCCAACGCCTTCAATTCGCTTGGAATGCTGAATATTGAATTTAGGTGAGCGCCCGTAGTTCCAATCCCACATTTGATAACGGTTTTCGGAAATCTCATTAATTTTCTTCCAGTCCGCTTCTTTTAACTCATAGCGTGGGACGTCTTTAATATCTTCTACATCAAATATGTATTTTAGTAGAATTTCCTTAAACTCGTCCATCGTTATGTTTTCATCTAAAAGCTCAGAAATATTAGCAACACGACTGCGGATTGATTTAATTCCTTTAGAACGAATTTTCTCTGATTTAACTTTTAACGATGACACGACATTCTCAACTTCTGAGTCAAACATGAGTGTACCGTGACTGAACATACGACCTTTTTTCGTAAATTGGGCGTTACCTGAAATTTTTCGTCCATCCGCCGTTAAATCATTACGTCCAGTTAATTCAGCGTTGACGCCAAGTTTTTGTAGTGCATTGACCACTGGCTGCGTGAACTTCGCAAAGTTACTAAAGCTATCGCCTTCATCTTTAGCAAGAAAACTAAAATTCAAGTTTCCTAAATCATGGTATACAGCGCCACCACCAGATAAACGGCGTACTACTTTAATATTATTAGCATCGACAAAATCGGTATTAATCTCTTCAACCGTATTTTGGTTGCGTCCAATGATGATCGATGGCCCATTCACATAAAATAATAGGTATTGGTGTTCAGAACTAATATCTAAATGATTGAGCACATACTCTTCAATAGCGAGATTAATAGTCGGATCCGTTATATTTTCATTATCAATAAAATAAAGCACGTGACTCCCTCCTAACTTTTTTCTACTATTTCATTTTAAAGAACTCTAAGCGTAATAGCAATTTTTATGACTGCCACGTGAGACCTTCATAAGCTAACTGCATCGGCCCATTATAAATTTCCGAAGCTTCGTCCAATAATTGCTGATGTTCGCCAAAATGTGGTAGATGTGAAAGCCATACCTCTTTAACCTGCGCCTGATCTGCTAATTGACCAACTTCTTCACTCGTCATATGACCCGCTTTGGCACCATTCATTCCTTTATAAAAGCTCGTTTCAGCAATTAATAAATCCGCATCCTTTGAAAAATGGACTAAGTCTTTAAAATAAGCAGTATCAGCCGTATAGACAATGACATCATCACCACATTCGATTCTCATGGCATAACATGTTTTAGGGTGTTTTGTTTTGATAAAAGTAAATGTAAATGGACCGATTTGTTGTGGCTCAGTCAAGTGATAAAATTTCCCGACTGTTGCTTGATGATTCAGCTGTTTCATAACAGATTGATCATCAGACGATGCATAAATTGGTATTTTACCAGACAAATTTTTAAGCTGCTGTTGGACTAAACCCGCGTACTGAAACGAACCTAAATCAGTCACATGATCATGATGAAAATGCGATAGTACAACCGCATGAATATCAGTAATATCGATATAATGTTGTAGGCGTGATAACGAGCCACTGCCTAAATCAATAACTAAATTAAACTGTTCATGCTGTAGTAAAAAACAAGACGTCGCTTCTCCCTTTTCAGGATAAGCACCCCAAAATCCAATCACTTTCATTTCCATAGTCCATACCTCCTATTTTTGTTATAATACAGACAAAACTATTAACAAAACTGTATTAATACAGTATATTAGTATTAAAAGGTGATTGGGGAGGAATTCGATTTGTTAATATCACCTATTCAATTCTTTAAAAACTTACCAAAGAAACGCTGTGCCTCATGTCAAAAAGAAATTGAAGAACAAGCTGATTGCTATACGAACAAATGCCAAAAATGCCATTCTATTGTATAACGCATGAACTTGTCTTGTCATACGAGTTAAAAACACGCCATTATAGTAAAAGCACCTAGATTTTTATAAAAATCTAGGTGCTTTTTCTCGTTATTGACCCTTCTCTTTTTCAGCGATTTGTTGTACAACAGATTTAGCATCCTTCATGCAATCTGGTAATCCGACACCGCGATAAGAATTACCGGTTAACCATACGTTTGGTAAATGTTTGGCTAAGTTATGTCCTAACTCCTGTAAACGATCCATATGACCAACTGTATACTGCGGCATAGCATCATACCATCTCGTTACCACTTTATACAACGGTGGTTTATTAATTTCCATAATCGTCCGCAAATCATTTAAGACAAGCTCTGCAATTTCCTCATCTTTTTGGTCCAATATGTCCTCATCACCAGGTTTACCAACAAATGCCCGTAATAATACATGCCCTTCAGGTGTTGTATGTGGCCACTTTTTATGAACCCAGGTACAGGCTGTAATTCGATAAGATTCTTTTCTAGATACAACAAAACCTGTACCGTTTGGAAGATTATCAATCGCATCTTTTTCAAAAGCGATAGCGACATTCGCCACTGATGTTCGTTTGGCGTGCGTAAAATGCATAAAATCATATTGGCTAAAGATTTTCTTCGTGGCATCATGAGGTGTTGCCATCACTAAGTAATCAGCTTCAATTGGCTCATCCAAATGTTCGATATGCACAGCGTAACCATTGTTGTTTTTTTCAATATGTGTCACTTGACTATCCAGTAAAACTTGTTGGCTTGATAGTGCTTCCTCTAATCGATCGATTAACGTTCTTAAGCCTGATTTCAAGGTTAAAAATTGCCCTTGCTTTTTCTCCGTTTTCGAGGTTTTACTAGTTTGACGAAGGCCTTTAATTAATCTGCCATATTGCTTTTCTACATCGAGGTAATGCGGAAAAGTGGCTTTAAGGCTTAATTGATCGATATCACCAGCATAAATGCCTGAAATCAATGGGTGAATCAAGCGGTCAACGACTTGGTTTCCGAGTCTTTTTCTAAAGAAATGTCCAACAGATTGATCCTCATTAAGCTGTTCATTAGGTTTGGTCAAACTCTTTAAAGCAGCTAATTTCCCACTCCAAGTCAATAAACCTGATTGCACAAACGGTTTAATTTCAATCGGAATTCCCATGACCGACCCCTTTGGAATGGGATGCAAACGGTCCTGGGATAGGATAAAAGCTTGTCCGGTTGCATTACGAACAAGCTCCTCTTCTAAACCTAAATCCTCAACTAACTGTTTGGCGTCTTTTTTACGTTCTAAAAAAGAATCCGGACCCCGTTCAATCGTGAAGCCGTCTTTTCTTAACGTATCAATTTTACCGCCAAGTCGATGAGTGGCTTCAACTAGTGTGATATCCATGTTTAAATTTTCTTTTTGTAAGTAATAGGCGGCGGTCAGACCAGCGATACCTCCGCCGATTATGACAGTCCGTTTTCGTTCTTCCATGAACAACGCCTATCCTTTCATCGTGTCTTGTACAACTTTCGCAAGGGTAGCAATAAATTTCGGATGTGTATTTGGCATCTCAGGACGATAATAGCTTGCTTGAATATCATCACAGACATCTTTACATTCGGTATCATTATCATATAAAACCTCTAAGTGATCTGATACAAATCCGACTGGCGCATAAACGAATGCTTGATAGCCTTTCTGTTCAAATAAATCACGTGTTAAATCTTGAACATCAGGACCTAACCAAGGTTCCGGTGTATTACCTTCACTTTGCCAGCCGATCGCATAGTCCGTAATTCCAGCTTGTTCAGCAATTAAATCAGCTGTTTCCTTTAACTGATCTGGATATGGATCACCATCTTGAATAATTTTCTCAGGTAAGCTGTGAGCTGACACTATTAAACAAGAGTTCTTGCGCTCTTCTTCTGTCATCGAGCCGTATACTTTATTAATTTGTTCAACCCAATAGTCAATAAAACCTGGCTCATTATACCAATCCACCACTGACGTTAACTCAATGCCATGTTTTTCGGCTTCTTCTTTTGCACGACCATTATAAGATTTAATACTGAACGTCGAATAATGTGGCGCTAACACAACACTGACCGCTTCTTTAATACCATCCTTCGCCATTTGTTCAACCGCATCTTCAATGAATGGATCAATATGTTTTAACCCTAAATATAACTTAAATTGAACGTCTTCGTGCTCCTCATTCAACTTTGCCTCTAGTGCTTCACCTTGCTCTTTAGTTATACGAGCAAGTGGTGAAATACCACCAATCGCATCATAACGACTGCGTAAGTCTTCTAACATTTCGTCTGTTGGTTTTCTACCGTGTCGAATATGTGTGTAATAACGTTCTAAGTCCTCTTCCTTATATGGTGTTCCATACGCCATTACTAATAATCCTACTTTTTTTGTAGCCATTGTTACGATTCATCTCCTTTTATTTTGCGGAATGTTCATGTATAAATGCTGATAAACGTTTTAATGTATCGGGATTAACCTCTGGGAATACACCATGTCCGAGGTTGAACACATAGCCCCCATCTTGTTCTTGACTTTGATCTAATATCGCTTTGGTTCTAGCTTCTATAATATCCCAGTCAGCTAATAATATAGCAGGGTCTAGATTCCCTTGTAAGGTTTTTGTCACACCCATTTGTCTAGCTTCTAAAATAGACGTTCGCCAGTCAAGGCCAATAGCTGTGACAGGTAAATCATTAAATTCTAATAATAAATGATTCGTTCCAATCCCAAATAAAATCGTTGGTACATGTTCATCTTTTAATGCTGTAAAGATTTTATTCATCACAGGTCTGATGTAAGTATGATAATCAGGAGCGCTAACGGAACCTACCCATGAATCAAAAATTTGTATCGCTCGAGCACCAGCTTTAATTTGTGCTTTAGTGTAATCAATGATCAAATCACCTAATTTGTCCATTAACACAAACCAAGTGTCCGAATCGCCATACATCATCGCTTTAGTTTTATTGTATTGTTTTGATGGGCCACCTTCAATCATATAGCTTGCAAGTGTGAATGGTGCACCGCTAAACCCGATTAAGGGGACGTTTAACTTCTCTTTCGTTAAAATTTCAATCGTTTCTAACACGTAAGGGACGTCTTGTTTAGGATCGAGCTGACCTAGTCTTTGAATATCATCCACTGAACGGATTGGATTATCAATAACGGGCCCGACTCCCTTTTTAATCTCTACATCGACACCGATTGGTGGTAGTGGTGACATGATATCCTTGTATAAAATCGCAGCATCCGTTTGGTAATGTTGTACCGGAAGCTCTGTCACATAAGCACACAACTCAGGTTGGTGTGTAATGTCAAATAATGAGTATTTTTCTTTAAGCTTACGATATTCGGGCTGTGAACGACCAGCCTGGCGCATAAACCATAACGGCGTATAACCGGTTTTCTCACCGTTGTAGGCCCGCAAAATTGTATCATTGAATTCAGTCATCATTTATTCACCTTCATTTTCACCATATAATCCACTATCACTATATAAGAAAACAGTTCTAGTGTATAGTCATCCTTAGGAATTGTCATCAATTTGCCTAAAACTATCCGTTAGAACGCTCGGTCTTTGTTGGACGGCTGACCTTGTTGTTCATTTATCGGATTCATCGGAATAACATAATATGTGGGATTATCTAAATAATCTACAGCGTGATCAATATACCTACCTTTACCAGTCGTTTGACCAACATATTCCCTGTCCCCATTGACTTCTTTATATACATGATAAATCACGCGTTCATCCTGACTAGGTGTCCACGTAATGTCAATATACAGTCCATCAAATAAACCATATGAGAACTTGGCATTTAAATCTTTGATATTTGGTAGACGAACCGGTTTTTCTAAGTCCTTCACATCGTCTGGTTTTTCAAACGATACTGGAAAATCATGTGTTTGATCTAGCTGAGTCATAATGCCACTTGCTAAATCCGTTGCAAGTGGACTACCTTGGGTTAAATAATGATTTTCATCACTTTGATCATACCCTATCCATGTCGCAATCGCATACGTTGGATTAAAACCAACAAACCAGGAATCCTTGTAAGCTCCTTCTTGATAAGGGTGTTGGGTTGATCCCGTTTTTCCAGCAAAGGCTTTATTGTAGCTAGCACGACTCGCTGTCCCACTTGTTACAACGGTCTCTAGCATCCGGGTTAAATACCAGGATGTTTGTTTTGAGAACAAACGTTGTGACTCCGGACGTTCGTATTCTAATACATTCCCATTTCGATCGCTAATTTCAATAACGGTATACGGTTTTACATAGAAGCCCTCATCATAGAAGGTACGAAAAGCTGCTGCCATTTGCATTGGAGAGAGTCCTTCTTCTAAGCCACCTAAAGCAACCGACAGCCCTTGATCTGGTATATCATAACCGATCTTTTGTAGGTAACTTTTCCCTTGATCGACCCCGATATCATTTAAAACAGATACAGCTGTTGTATTTTTTGATTTTCGAAGTGCGTCATATAGTGTAATTTGACCTTCATAAAGATCATTATGATTACGTGGCTGGTAGCCGTTATAATCCGTTAACTCATCCTTTAATACTGTGTAGGGATGATAGTAGCTTTCTTCTAATGCTGGTCCGTAAACGACAAGCGGCTTAATTGTTGAACCTGGCTGTCTTTTAACATGAACACGATTTAAATCGCCTCGGTTGTAATGCCGGCCACCAAGAGCTGCTCGAACAACTCCGTTTTGCTGATCTAGTAATACGACAGCACTTTCGATATTTTCCTTAGACCCTTTGAAATATGGCTCCTTTTGAAGCTCTTGATAGATCGTTTTTTGAGCAACTGGATCTAAGCCAACTGTAATTTCATATCCACCTGTATAAATTTCGTGGCGACTAAGGTGGTAGTTTTCTTCAATTTCATTGATGACTAAATCAATATAACTGTTTAGCCAAGGTCTCTCTTGTGTTTCACCCTGATTCAAGCCAATCGTTTTTCCGGTCTCTTGTTTTAAAGTTTTAGCATCAATCATATCAAGATCATACATTCGATTTAGAACAAGATTGCGACGGTCTAATGCTAAGTCTTTATTTCTTAACGGCGAATAACGATTTGGGGCTTTAGGCATGGCCGCGAGCATTGCCCCTTCAGACAAGCTTAATTCCTCGACAGATTTAGAGAAAAAGAACTGTGCGGCAGATTCGACTCCGTAAATACCATGACCAAAATAGATTTCATTTAAATAATATTCCAGAATTTCGTCTTTAGACTTCATTCGTTCTAGATAGATGGCCCCCATCACTTCTTTTGTCTTACGCATCCATGATTTTTCATTCGTCAGCTCGACATTTTTCACGAGCTGCTGCGTAATAGTACTTGCTCCTTCTGATTTATTCCAATTAATTAAATCACGGTATAACGCTCGACCTACTGACCAAAAATCGACGCCCGCATGCTCATAAAAGCGATGGTCCTCAATCGCAATAAAAGAATTTTTGACATGATCAGGTATTTCATCAATCGGTACGTACGTCCGATTTTCATCGTAAAGTTTAATAATCTCCTCGCCCTCTTCGCTTATTAAGACGGTCGATTCCGAGAAGACAAAGTTCTTTTCATCGACGACAAATCGTCCACCTAGTAAAATGAACATATATCCCAATAAACTAAGGACAATAAATGCAACGATACCGTATACAAACCACTTTAATCGTGGATACTTGTCATTGAATGACTTAAGAATTTTCAAGCTTGCCACCTCATTAACTGTCATTCATCTTAGTTTGTCTACAACCTTCTACATTATATTACAACGTAAGACGCATAACCAAACATTCTAACTTGTTTCGAAAGGTGATTTGATGACAAAATTATGGCTAACACATGGAACAACTGATTACTTATCATCATTGAGAGAAAAAGAGGAAAGCTTAATCGTCATGGAGGAGCTCGACGGGGATGCGATGGCGATGATTGAAGGTGAAAAACAAGACGTCCTAAAAGAACCACGAGAGTTTAAAGTGGTTGAGTCCGTTGGGAATCTTGAACCCTATGGTTACATCGTGCTCAACAATATACCCGTTACATCAGAAGGCGGCCCGATTCTGGAAAGTCGATTTAAACAACGTTCAGGGAGCATTGAGTCTCAGGAAGGATTTGTTGCTTTTCGTATCCTTCGCCCTACTAACGGGAATACCTATATTATTTTAACTCAGTGGAAACAGGTTGATGATTTCATGCAATGGAAAGATTCCCGCGACTTCAAAAAAGCCCATCAAAAACAAGAGGAAAAACCCCCTTATGTTGATGGACCATCCTATATCACACAGCTAGATGTTATAGAACCATAAGAAGCACCCTCGTTATCTCGAGGGTGTTTAAAGATTATTCATATTTAATTAGTCTCTTTCATTAAACCATTTCGATGTGCGTACACCGCTGCTTGGGTGCGATCCTGCACGTCTAATTTACTAAGAATATTACTGACGTGTGTTTTAACCGTTTTAATACCGATATAGAGCTTTTCGCTTATTTCATTATTCGTCAGACCATTTCCAATACAAACGAGTACTTCCATTTCCCGTTCAGTTAACATCTCATGCGGTAGATATTCCGGTGTACGGATCCGATTCATCATCGCTCCAGCTACTTTGGGTTCAATTACATTTTCACCTATTGCAGCCTTTTTGATAGCTTCTGCAATTTCATCAGCTGATGATGTTTTAAGCATATAACTGAAAGCACCGGCTTCTAATGCTGGAAACACTTTCTCATCATCATAATAACTTGTTAAGATAATAATTTTTGCATCAGATAAATCAGACATAATTTTTTCAGTTGCTTCTATTCCTGTTCCATTTTCCATTATTAAATCCATTAAAATAACATCAGGTTCTAATTCTTTCGCAAGCTGTGCTCCTTCATTTCCGCTTGAAGCTTCCCCTACGATTTCTATATCATCCTCTGTCATTAAATACGTTATAATCCCCTTACGAACAACATCATGATCATCGACGACAAGTACTTTAATGGGTTCCATTTCCTCTCACCTCTATTTTGGTATGCGAATATCGATGTACGTCCCTTGCCCTTCCTGTGACTTAATTCGGAACGTTCCACCGATTTCTTCACAACGCTCTTTCATTGTTTTAAGCCCATAAGATGTTTTTTGATCTATTTTTTCATTAGCTTTAAATCCAACACCATCATCATCTATATGTATGTAAATTTCTTGATCGCGGTCCTTTAGTTTTAACGTGACATGCTGCGCATTGGCGTGGCGTAAAATATTTGATAGAGCTTCCTGAACCATTCGGAAGATATGCTCTTCTTTTGATTGCGATAAATCAATGCCTTCATCAATATCTAAATGAAATTGCATGCCAGATTTCTTTTTTAATTCTTCAACTAAACGGATGATTCCTTCATTTAGTGGTTCTCCAGATAAAAATACAGGGCGTAAATGAAGCAGCAATGCCCGCATTTCATTTTGAGCTTGTAAGGCCATTTCCGATATCTCCTTAATTTGCTCCCGAGCTTTTTCTGGATTTTTATCGATTAACTTTACGGTTGCTTGTGACATCATCGTCAGGGCAAAAAGCTGCTGACTCACTGCGTCGTGTAAATCACGTGCTAAACGTTGACGCTCCTCCATTGTTGCAGCAATATGTGCTTTATTCGCAAATTCTGATTTTTCATCAGCTAGTCGTTGTAAAGTACTCACTTGATCCTTCATTTTTTTGGCTAAATCATTTAATTCCTCCCCGAAGGTATCAAGTTCATCATCAGCATCCTCTAAATATAGCTTGGCACTATATTTTCCTTGTTGAAGCATCGAAACAAAAATAGAATACGTGTTAATACGTTCTTTAATACTCTTTGTTTTATTAAAAATAACGTATAATCCCACAGGTGTCATGACTATAACAAACATCGCAAGTAAGAAAAAGATAGCTTCTAAACTGAGCCAATTTGGCTGCAATACGGAATAAGTAAAAAATGATATTAATGCAATGACTAATAATGAAAAATATATAATATATAATTCGGATCGCATAAGCTGGAACCGAATACCTCTTAATCTTTTAATCATCACCATCGCCCCTAAACTGAATGAACCGTAATATCGCCAATCTTGTAATCCATCATAATATCTACTTTTCGAGTTGCCTTCTCATAGTCTTCAGATTCATAGGATAAAGTACTTCCCATACCAGAACGGTTTTTTTCAAAAATCGTAACGTCTCCAATGTTAACATTAGCATGAATACGGTAAGCAACATTTTCAGGTAGCTTCATTTGAATATCCGCAATGTAGCCACGCAAATATATTTTTGTCTCCCTATTTGGTATATAGCCTTTGGAAAAATCAAAATAAAGATCCCCGACTCCCGTCCATAGATTCATATCTTTAACTTCCCAATTATCTTCTGAAAAGTTAAGGTCCGTTACAAAATGTCTCTTTTTATTTAAATGGTACTTAAAATAACCTGATTGTTTACGGTTTTTATGTTGTTTATTATTTCCTTCTGTATTCGTTGATGATGGATCATCTTCCTCTACACCATTGTCCCACTTCCATGAATCTCCGCTATCATCGAAATGATTGACACTTACTTTAGATGCTTTTTTTTTATCATCATCAGAAGTTTCCATATAAATCGATACCGTTTTACGGCCAAATAGCATGTTTGTTCCAATATAAACTAAAATAAGCGGCCACAGCTTCCATACGTCAATAAAGTCAAAGTCAATATAATCAAAATTCCCCAACCATAACAATATGCCCCAGATGACTAGAAAAGAACCAAATTTCCAACTTCCGAATTTATGTGGGATAAAATAATTTGAAAAATTAATCATTCCGATTATGACAATGATAATAGGCCAGGATTTCCAGACTACATTCGATATTTCCAGGGAAATAATATTTATATTTTGTAAAATTAATACGAAGCCAAAACCGATTAAAATAAAAGCAATTAACCACTTGGCTAACTTAGCAAATGCTTTAGCAAACATATTTCTCACCTTCAAATTTAATATACTATTAAACAAATGTAACTATATTCTTACGCTTGGATGAATTCGACTTTTCTGAATAATTAATTCTATCATACTATGAAATAGGCTGTAATGTAACATTCCTGAGGTTGTTTTTTTATCCGACTTGAGACTGAGGGCTCGTATTTTTTTATTTATTAATTCATATTATTTGGTATACTTGTTTTAACATGATTAAGGGGGAATCACGATGTGGGATCGAGTTTATCAGAAGATTGATGAGTTAAATGACAAAATGGTTGAGGATCGACGCTATTTACATCAGCACCCTGAATTGTCATTTGAAGAAGAAGAAACATCCAAGTATATTTGCAAGCGTTATGATGAACTAGGTATTCCTTATCAAAATCATATCGGTGGTTATGGTGTTGTCGCAAGAATTGAAGGCAGTAAACCTGGAAAAACCGTAGCGTTACGAGCAGATTTTGATGCTTTACCAATTCAAGAAGAAAATGATGTTCCTTATAAATCAAAAGTAGATGGTATAATGCATGCATGCGGACATGACGGACATACGGCAACTCTTTTAGGTGTGGCTGAAGCAGTTCTTCCATTTAAAGATGAGTTAGAAGGCACGATGGTATTCATTCACCAACCTGCCGAAGAATATGCACCAGGTGGAGCAAAGCCGATGATTGAAGACGGTGCTCTAGAAGGTGTAGATGCCGTTTTTGGCACGCACTTATGGGCCAATACACCACTAAATCATATAGAGTCAACGCATGGGGCTTTCATGGCTGGTACGGACCGTTTCGAAATCATATTTAAAGGAAAAGGCGGTCATGGTGCGATGCCACATCAAACGAAGGACCCTGTTGTTATGGCGGGGCAAGCCATTGTTGAACTCCAACAGATTGTAAGCAGACGTCTCGACCCATTACAAGAGGCGGTATTAACTATTGGGGTCGTTGAAGCCGGCGAAGCATTTAACGTCATTCCAGATACCGCAATTTTAAAAGGGACGGTTCGCTTTTTGGATAAACAAGTACAAAATCAGGTTATTGATGAAATGCATAAAGTCCTAGGTGGTATTGCCACGAGCTATGGTGCCGAATATGAATTAGATTACTTTAAAGGCTATCCTCCGGTCGTTAACCATGAAGAAGAACTCAATTTTTATCTCAAGGAAGGTGACGAAATCCCTGGTGTTGAGATGACTAAAGAGGTACCACCTGTTATGGGTGGCGAGGATTTTGCATATTATTTAGAAGAACGGCCAGGTGCCTTTTTCTTTACAGGCGCCCAAATAGAGGGGCATGCGTACCCACATCACCATCCCAAATTTAACATCGATGAGCGAGCACTTCCGATTGCGGCAAAAGCGTTACTTCACGGGTATAAAAAATATCAGGCCAAATAAGAAAAAAGCATGCTGTTAAACGCAGCATGCTTTACTTATGATTGAAGATTTAATTGCTATGATACATCGTAAAGGTCCTACACCCAAGCAAACTTTGGACTAAATGTTTGTTTTTCAAGTGGCATTAAAACCTCTCCACCATCTGAAAGCTTAGCAAACTCATCATCAACTTCCCCTGACATTCATTCATTTCTCTTAAGTTGCTTCGTAAAACCCACGGCCTAAAACCTCTGATGAATCCATAACAATGACAAACGCTTCAGGATCTGCTTCTTTAATCGTTCGTTTCAGCTTACCGATTTCCGTCTGATTGACAACACACATTAACACAGGACGATCTTGATCGGTAAATCCACCTTGTGCGGAAATTCGTGTTACACCGCGATCGACTTTTTCATAAATAGCTTGTTGGACTTTCCGGTGCATCCCGGATACAATAAGGGTTGCCTTCGATCGGTTAAACCCTGTTTGCACGAAGTCAATCGACTTACTCGTTATAAAAAGCGAAATTAAAGCAAATAATCCTAGTTCAATATCAAAGACTAAAATCGCTGTCAACACAATGATGCCATCTATAATGGCTAAACTAGCACCTAATGATAAGTTAGAATATTTATAAATCATTTGAGCAATCAACGACGTTCCACCGGTTGATGCGTCACCTAAATAGACAATTCCTAAGCCGACACCAACTCCGACGCCACCAAAAATAGCGGCTAATATCGGTTCCTCCGAAATCGGAGCCATATGACGCGTTAAATAAACAATAAATGGTAAAATTATCGAGCCTGCAATTGATCTAAAGGTTGAAGCTCTTCCTAATAAGAAAAAGCCGACAAGTAGTACGGGCAGGTTAACACCCCAGATGACATAGGCTGGCTCAAAACCAAACAATGCTTCAGTAATGGTACTAATACCACTAACGCCACCAGCCGCTATATAATTTGGTAATAAAAATCCATTATAGGCAAATGCAACAATTGCTGAACCTAATACAATATAAAGAATCTGCTGCCATACGGGGACTCGTCCATTATGTCTTGCTACCATCTGTTATTCCTTCTTTCTGTCTATAAACTAAGCCGTGACGATTTTACCACTCTATCCTTCTTTTGTGAATAACAATAAATAAACGCTTTAATGTGCTAAAACCCCTTAAACCTCTCATGATTTTTCTAATAAACATGTGCTCCCGAAGGCACACACTCATTAATTTAAACTCATTTTCTCAATTCTTGATTTCACATAAACATTTTCAAATAAAAGAGTAAAGACTAGACCGACACCGGCATAAATAATCGCACCAACGTAGTCCGTCGCGAATAAAAACATAACTGACAAGATCGCGACCATTACCATCATCAGTAGTAAAATCAACTGATGAACGGCTTTTTTCCGAATTTTTGAAGTTACCGGATACAATTGAATCCAGTCAATTGTTTTATGGTGATTATAAATCGTAATAAACTGAAAACCTGTCACAAACAGGAATAGTAGTGCAAAGACGATTTTTCCCCATAATAATGGTACCCAGAAGATAAAAAATATCGCCAGTCCCATTAATCGAAGGTACATGCCGAAGTAATCTCCGCTTCGGATAAACGTAATGAGATATAAGTAAATAAAGGTACTTTGTTGCTGGAATTTAATCGGATTGGTTGCCATTCGTACTAATGTGTGTCGTTTTTTTGGCTTATGTTTTAAATCTGGAACGTCTGTCGATAGATTCGCAATCCGGTAAAAGAATTGTAAACGTGCCTCCTCTTTTTCAATTAACACATCCCAAGGTAGGCTATATTTCTGATAAATATTCCAGTAATTAAGAAACGCTACACCAACAATTAATACCGCAGCAATAAAAGCTAACAACAACTCATCATTCACTAAGAAAAAGACGAGCATGACATTAATGATCAGCCTAACGACAAGGTCTAGCTGATGCAATCTTGTATCACGCGTCTTTTCTAAAAACCAAACCGCGAGTAAATTACCGATTTTAATGACGATTAAACTTCCTAAAATCACAAATAAAAACTGAGGATCTATTTGGTTATAGATTTTTAAATATAAAGGTGAAAAAACAAATAAAAAAATCGCAAGCCAATAAGCCTGTGTTACCAAGCTATACGATATACTTTTACGAATATAAGGTGTTAACCGGTTCTCGACGCTGAGTAAAAATACCGTGTCTGCCTCTTTAAAAAAAGTCCTAACCGGGCTATGGGTTAACAATAATCCTAGAATAACAGCCATAATCCAATCAACTGGAAGCGTGTCAGGAACCTGTTCTAGCCACTGCTGATAAAAATAAGCACCAGCAGCCACAAAAAAGATTAAGGCAAAGGCTAAATGATCATTAAACATGAGGCGCAAATATCGACTCATCATCTTCACATGATGGCTAAAGCGCTCTTTCCATAATTGATTTGTATCCATTACGCATCGTCCTTTGTCAATTGTACATAGATATCATCTAAACTAGCCTGAGGCATATTGAATTCTTGTTGTAAGTCTTGTAGTGTTCCATTCGCTCGAATTTTTCCATCATGTAAGATAATAAATCGATCACAATACCTTTCTGCGGTTGCTAAAATATGAGTCGACATGAGCACGCCTGCACCTTGCTTTTTCATTTCATTCATCGTATCGAGGTAAGACTGTATGCCAAGCGGGTCCAGTCCTACAAAAGGCTCGTCTACAATGTATAAGGATGGACGTACAAGAAAGGCACACATGATCATAACTTTTTGTCGCATCCCTTTGGAGAAATGAACCGGGAACCATTTACGTTTATTGTCTAAACGAAACTCTTTTAGTAAAAAATCCGTGCGCTCTTGATACGTCTTTTCTTCAATACCATAAGCCATCGCGGTTAACCTTAAGTGTTCCTCTAAAGTTAACTCCTCATATAACATCGGCATTTCCGGTATGTAGGCAAATTCCCTCCGATAAGCTTCGAGGTCATCGGCAACCGTTCGTCCATTGATTCTTACTGTCCCCTTTTTTGGATTCATAAGCCCAATAATATGTTTAATCGTCGTACTCTTACCAGCACCATTTAAGCCGATCATACCAACAACTTCCCCTTGTTTAACTTCAAAAGAAAGCCCATGTAAAACATTGTGTTGTGTATATCCTCCAACTAATTCATCAATTGATAACAATTCACTCATTCTATCCCTCTTTTCTTTCTAACCTTACTTTTATCTTACCAAAAAAGTGGTTAGATTTAATAGAAATGACGTATTCTTCTGTTATTCGACACATCATTACGTTAAAATAAATGGTAAGAATATGCACAAGGAGGACCTATATTATGTCAGATTGTATTTTTTGCAAAATTATTGATGGCGAAATTCCTTCAGCTAAAATTTATGAGGACCAGCATGTCTATGCCTTCTTAGATATTAGTCAGGTGACAGAAGGACATACGTTAGTCATTCCTAAGAAGCATAGGCAAGATTTATTTGACATGGACGAAGATACAGCGGCGAATTTATTTAAAGCTGTCCCAAAAGTTGCAAACGCCATTAAAGCAGCCTATGAGCCAAAGGGTATGAACTTATTAAACAACAATGGCTCCTTTGCTGATCAAAGCGTGTTTCATATTCACTTGCACTTAATACCACGTTATGATGAAAACGATGGTTACAAATCTCAATGGAATGTCAGTGAACAACCATCAACTGAACAATTACAAGAAATTGCTAGTCGAATTACACAGCATATCTAATGCTTAATAATATATCGTTTTCCATTACAATTCGCACTAAACATTATGTAGAAAAACGGTTATAATAACAGTATGGATGAAAGGAGTCGATTTTAATGGCAAACGGTAAATCATTAATGCTTGGCGTTCTTTTTGGAAGTGTGGTTGGTGCATCTGTATCTTTATTAACGACACCAAGCTCTGGGGAAGAGCTTCGTTCTAAGGTAAAAGATCAAAGTACCCGCTTACGAGATTTGGCTCAGCAAATCCGTGAAGATGGATTAGATTTAAAAAATCAACTGTTCAAAACTTCCAAAGAAGGCGCGGCATTATTAAAAGACATATCACAGGATATTCAAACGTCAATTGAAAGCTGGAAAGAAACAATTGAACCGCATCAAGAAAACCTACAAGAACACTTACAACAAATCGAAGAAAGCATTAAAGAACTAGAAGACAAAATGCAAGATAATCCAAAACAAGAAGCTTAAATCAAATCTCGGTTGTTTATATTTAACAACCGGGTTTTTTTATGATTCTTATTCCAAGCTGTCACACTCTAATTAAGCTAAATTTAAAACTAGGATTTTCTCTTAATTGAACTTCTCTTTTAAAAATTAGGAAATTCTCCATTGAGGTTGAGAGCTTTCTACTTAGATTGAGAACTTCTCTCCCGGTATTAAGAACTTTTCTGCTGAAATTGGGAAATCCCCTGGGATTGAGAACTTTTCTGCTTAGAATAAGAAGTTTAACTGTAGGTATCGAAATTTTATTCAGAAAATTATACAATATAAAAAACCTATTGGTGAAAATCTCACCAATAGGTTTTTTGATTATTCTGCGGGCTCTAAGTCCTCAATGGATTCAAGATCCACATATTCTGGAACGACTATACCAATTTTCGCTCCTTGTAGATTAGGACCTAAATCCACAACATCATCTTTAACTTTTTGATAGAAATCATTATGTGTTAATGGTAACCAGGCTGCTATTGTTGCATCAACATCACCATTGCCGACAGCTTCAAAAACAGCTGCTACATCAACTGGTGTTACCGTCACATCAAACCCTTTTTGACTCATTGCCTCAGCCAGAACACTTGATGAAGCACGTTCTGAATCCCAAGGTGTGGATGCAAGTTCTACTTCGACACCATCTACATCTTCTACACCTTCGAGCCATTGTGAGACCTTCTCTTGATTATCCTCTACCCAACGTTTGGCCACTTCATCGATATCGTCTCCGGTCTCTTTGGATTCATACATAATAGACTCCATATCTTCTACGTCCCATTCAAACTGATCAATCAGCTTATAGGCATTCGGTTTATCCTCTTTCAGGCCTTGACGAGCAAGGGATTGAATATTTTCAGCCTCACCGTAAACACCTTTAGGGTCATCCAGATATTTTAGGTCTGGATATTTAGCAAATTTCCAATGTGGGTTCCAACCTGTAACAATAATTGGTTCTTCATTTGAAATTGCCTCGTCTAGCGCGGTAACCATAGCAGCAGTTGATGATTGCTCAAGCTGCCAACCATTCAAATTCTCATACTCTTCAATAGCTTTTTCTGTCGTTACTGTAATACCAGCACCTGGTTCAATACCCGTAATGGTATATTCAACTTCTTCGCTATAGTTAATAGCTTCATCTGAACCATTTGTTTCATTGTTTGAATCTGTATTCTCTTCGTTGTTTTCTTCACCACTACCACAACCTGCTACTAGTAACAGCGCGGTTAAAGTGATAACGAATAAATTTTTCTTTGTAAAAAGATTCATAAAGTCATTTTCAGCTCCCTGAATGTAATTACTCTACACCTTCAGTCCACTTAGAAACTTTATCTTGGTTTTCTTCTACCCAAGCTGCTGCAGCTTCTGCTGGGTCAGCACCGTTTTGAATTTCTAACATAACTTCTTCCATATCTGCAGATTCCCAGCTGAACTGATCTAATATTTTGTATGCATTTGGTAGATCTTCTTCTAGACCTTGGCGAGCCATTGTTTTAATAACTTCTGCTTCACCGAATGATTTTTCAGGATCTTCTAGATATTTAAGATCATATTCAGCGAATTTCCAGTGAGGTGTCCAACCTGTTACAACGATTGGTTCCTCATTATCAATCGCTTCACCAAGTGCGGTTGCCATTGCACCACTAGATGAAGTTTCAACTTGCCAACCTTCAAGTGCAGGATAAGTTTCTACAGCACTCTCAGCAGCTTTTACAACACCAGCACCTGGTTCAATTCCTGTAATTTTCTGATCTAGGTCTTCTGCATAATTTGATAGGTCTGAGATACTAGTTACATCTTCCATATAAGTCGGAACAACTAAACCAATTTTAGCTCCTGTTAGGTTTTCACCTAAGTCAACTAATTGGTCTTTGTATTCCGCATGTAAGTCACCGTGAGTCGCTGGTAACCACGCAGCTACCATCGCATCAGCATCGCCACTTGCAACGGATTGCCACATAACTGCATTATCAATTGGTGTTACGGTAACGTCATAGCCTAGATTTTTTAATACTTGACCTACAACGTTTGTTGAAGCAACCTCAGAATCCCATTCAACATAAACTAATTCAATTTCTTTACCCTCACCTACTTGAGCGTTCTCTTCTTCACTACTTCCTTCAGAATCAGATTCAGATTCTTCACCGTTGCTTCCTTCAGCGTTTTCTTGTTGCTCTTCACCATTGTTAGAATCTTCACCGTCAGTTCCTTCTTCAGAATCACTGCCACAAGCAGCGAGAACTAATACTAAGGCTAACATGGCTACTAAGCCTAGTGATTTTAACATTTTAGACATGCTTGATACTCCCCTTTATTTAAAAATTAATTTATGGTAACTCCAATTACTTGGAGATATACCCTAGGATTTTTCTTTATTAATATTCTGTGTAATTCGGTCCATGATAATCGCTAAAATAACGATTGATAAACCGGCAACAAATCCAGTACCTGCACTAGCACGTTGTAACGCAGATAATACGTCACGTCCAAGTCCTGGTGCACCGATCATGGATGCAATAACAACCATCGATAGTGACAACATTACGGTTTGGTTAACACCAGCCATAATGGTTGTTTTGGCCATTGGTAATTCTACTTTAAATAGCTTTTGACTACCTGTTGTACCAAAAGCATCAGATGCCTCCACTAATTCCTTAGATACCTGTCGAATACCTAAATTCGTAAAACGAACGACAGGTGGTGTTGCGAAAATGAATGACGCGAAAACACCTGGAACCATACCAATTCCGAAAAACACAACAGCCGGAATCAAGTATACGAAAGCCGGCATCGTCTGCATAAAGTCTAAAATAGGTTTAATAATAGCTTCAGCCCATTTACTTTTAGACATTAAAATACCAACAGGAATACCTACAATGACGGAAATTAAACTGGCCACCAATACTAATGTAAAAGTAGACATTAACTGTTCCCATAACTGTTGATTATATATAAACAATAACCCAACGAGTGTAAATGAAGGTAATCCAAATTTTTTACCTGATAAGAAGAATGCAATAATCACAGTAATAACGATAACAATTGATGGGGGGATGTCTGCAAGTAACTCAGCAAATTTCTCAAGCTGATCCCCAAAATCTTCTTTTATTGGATCAAAGAACCAACTAAATGTATCTGTTGTCCATTTAACTGCTTCATCTACCCAGTCTGCTACTGGTATTTGTTTATTAAAAAATTCTTTTATATCGGTAAAAATACTTAGAAATGTTAGTTTAGAAAATATATCAAGCATCATCTCCGTTCACCTCATTTCCATTTCCGTTAGCCAATGCTGCAATCAACGATCCACGTACAATAATACCTCGAAGTTTGCCTTCTTCAACAACGGCAACTGGTACTTGTGAATCATGAATAATTTCAAATATATCATGCACAGGAGTATCCTTCTCTACTGTCGGCATGTCGGTACGTATGATGCCATGGAAATCTTTTTGCTCTTGTTTTCTAGCTGCGGAAACATCATCTGCTGTGACGTATCCTTTTAGATTACGCGCACGATCAATGACGTACATGTTTGATAACCCTTGTTCACGAATGCGCTCTAAAGCTACTCGTGGACCGTGCTTATCAACATCAACCGTTTCAGGACGTTTCATAATATTCTCAGCTGTTAATACTTTAGAACGATCAACATCTTCTACGAATTTTTCAACATAATCGTTAGCTGGGTTCATTAAAATTTCTTCAGGAGAACCAATTTGAACAATCGAACCATCCTTCATTAACGCAATACGATCACCGATTCTTAAAGCCTCGTCTAGATCGTGCGTAATAAAGATAATCGTTTTTCTCATTTTCTCTTGGAGATCCATCAGCTCATCCTGCATATCTTTACGAATTAATGGGTCTAATGCTGAGAATGCCTCATCCATCAATAAAACCTCAGGGTCATTCGCAAGCGCACGGGCTAAGCCAACACGTTGCTGCATACCACCCGATAATTGACTAGGATATTGCTCAACAAAGCTTCCGAGACCAACTAATTCTAAGGCCTCTTTTGCTTTTTCAGATCGTTCTTGTTTGTCTGTCCCTTGTACTTCCAAACCGAACTCTGTGTTTTGAAGTACCGATCTAAAAGGAAAAAGGGCGAACTTCTGAAAAACCATACTCATTTTTTCACGACGGATTTTTCTAAGGTCGTCTTTCCCCATAGTCGCTAAGTTTTCACCATCAACCTCGACGTCACCTTCAGTTGGTTCTATTAACCTGTTTAGTAAACGTACTAAAGTCGATTTACCACTTCCAGATAACCCCATGATAACGAAAACTTCACCTTCTTCTACTTCAAAACTTGCACGGTTGACACCTACCGTACTACCTGTTTTTTCTAGGATTTCTTCTTTTGATAATCCTTTGTCTAATAATTTTTGTGCCTCTTTTGTCCTTTTGCCAAAAATCTTCGATAGATTATGAACCTTAATGACTGGCACGTTATTCCACCTCTCTCATTCTTCCAACTTTTTCTAGTGCTTTATAACTATTTTATAAACGTCCTAAAATAAATCACTTGTATTACTATATAAGTTTATTGCATAAATTTCAAACGTAAAAATCTATTAAATCAGTTTGTATAGTCCATACAGTTCAATCTTTACAAACTTGAGATTGAAAATGACGGCTTTTACTCATTATAGCTCCGTATAACACCGGTACATCAAATTTTTATTTTTTCTTAAAGTAAGATAAGGTATTTATGTAGTTCCTAACAAGGAGGCTTATCTATTTCAAACATGAATATTTTAGAACAAGATCGAATCGAAAACATCAATAATTTAATGATTTCGGAATTCTCAAAAACGTTAGAAATGTTCGCACTAAACAAAACGGAAGCTCAATTATTTGTCACATTATTTTTAAATGATGAGCCAATGACGCTTGATGACATGAAGGATGTATTAGGAAAAAGTAAAACATCCATGAGTAATTCTGTACGAACCCTTCTAGACTATAACTTGGTTGAGCGGGTATTTAAAAAGGGAGCGCGTAAAGACCTATATCAGGCCAAAAAAGATCTTTATCAAAAATTCATGAAAACATACGTAAAACGTTGGTTAGAAGCTATAGACCGTCAAATCCATAGCTTAAAATCCATTGAAGATGAACTTAAGACGATGGACTCAAAACATGAAAACATCGGACATAAGATTAAAGAAGCTATTAAGTTTCATCAATCCCTCGAAGAAGTCTTTCATCAAATTAATCGTTATGATCAGTAATATTTCTCATATACGTAAATAAGAGTTAACGATTATTAAATCGATTCGTTAACTCTTATTTTTTTGAATTATGTTAGAATAAAATTAACTCGAAATATTGATTCAGGGAGTCGGTTAGGTGAATAATGAAACATATTCTTGGCAAGAAGCCCTTTTATACAATCACAAAATGGCACAATTATCGAAGGCAATTTGGAAGTCAATTGAGAAGAATTGGCAAGAATGGGTTAAGCCGTTTAATCTCAATTTAAATGAACACCATGTTTTATGGATTGCTTATTATTTAAAAGGAGCTACTATTTCAGAAATCTCAAAATTTGGTGTTATGCACGTATCTACTGCCTTTAATTTTTCCAAAAAACTAGAAGAACGCGGGCTGTTAACTTTTTCAAAAAAAGAAGTAGATAAACGAAATACGTATGTCAAACTAACTAAAGATGGCATTCAATTATTTGAGAAAACCATAGATGCACATAATCCTAATAATAATCTCATAAATGCTTCTTTACCTCTTAAAAATGTTTATGGAAATTTCCCCGAATTTCAGGATTTAGAATCTATTGTTAAGCATTTATATGGAGATGAATATCTTGAAATCTTAGAGCGTTCCTTAGAAAGCGTTCGACATGAATATAAAATGTCTTGATTTACCGCCATGAGTGTACTTTTGACTAGATTTATAATTTAACTTAAAAATTATAAAAAAAGGGTTGAAATTTTCCTTTAATGAGCGTATTATTCCTTGAGAGCTATCATAATTAGATAGTAATCAGAGCATAATAACTGCTATGAAGGAGGCCCTATTATGACATGCTGGAAAACTATTAATATCACAAAAGAACTCGGTTATAATAGGTTAATCATATTATCAACATTATTAGGCATTTCAACTTTTATATTGATGTATGTGCCTTTTTCTATCATATATCAAGGTGTTAATATAAAAGCACCTAGCATATATATTGTTTTAAGTAGCTTGGTTTTAATCCCGGTATTACACAAATTAGCCCATGCTATTCCGTTACTATTTACAGATAAAGAATTCCAATTTCGTTGGGGATTTAAAAATAAGTATATTCCAAATTTAAAAATCATGATGAAATCTAGTTTATCAAAACGCACATCAATCATCATGATGTTAGCACCAACCATCTTTATCACATTACCATTAATGTTGGCGCTAATAGCCATTCCAGTGTATTATCCGGTTGTTATTCTTTGTTTAGCTCTTAACATTGGAATGTCACTACAAGACTTTATCGTTCTTGCATATTTTGCTCGAGCTCCCAAAAATAGTGTAATTGAGAAATCACGTGAAGATTATGATATTCTAGTCCAATCACAGTGATGATTTAGGAGGCGATACTTTGCTATTTGTTTATGTACCATTTGCATTATTTATCTTATACGCATTTAATTCATTAGCACAACGTTTCTGTGAAAAATCTGAGTTATCCTCGGAGAAAAGCAGCAAAGTATATCGAACAATAAACGTTTCAATGCTAATTTTGCTTATTTCTTCATATTATGAAGTTAATTTTCTTTATTAATAAATTGGGGTTGTTCCTAATATGGAACAACCCTTTTTTCATCTCTCTTTTGTTAAGGACTAGTTTCTCTCATTAGAACCAAGCAGCACCAACAATGATCAATAGGATAAATAATACGACGATTAACGCAAAACCGCCGCCGTAGCCTCCGCCGTGACTCATAATTTTCACCTCCTTGGGTTATCTAATACTCATAATTTATGATTGATGCTTTCATTTTGTTTAGGCACCTATCAATTTTGTATAGTATGAATCCTAAGAATATGATATATTTAGTCTTAGTCATTACATAAAATAGGAGTGTTGAAACAAATGAAAAAGGTGTTGTTATTATCGAGTTTTTTACTCTTGCTCATAGTCGTTTCAGCTTGTACGTCAGATCAAAGCGAGGATGCTTCTGAAGCAATTGCTGAAACACCTGCAGGAGATATTTCAAAAGACGATTTTTACAATGAGTTAAAAGATCGTTACGGTGAACAAGTTCTACAAGAGATGGTTACACGTCAAGTATTAAATGATCAATTAGACGAAGCAGTCACAATGGATGATGTTGATGAGGAAATTGCTAATATCAAAGATCAATTAGGCGGTCAATTTAACATGTTCTTACAACAACAAGGTTTCCGAAATGAATCAGAGTTCCGTTATGCTTTATTTTTAAGTCAAATTCAAAATAATATTGCTGAACAATCAATTGAGATAACAGACGAACAGCTTCAAGAGCAATATGATCGTATGAAGACTGAAATAAAAGCACGTCACATTTTAGTGGATGATAAAGAAACAGCTCAGGAAGTATTAGATAAATATAATAACGGAGAAACATTTGCAGACTTAGCAAGTGAATATTCTAAGGATGGATCAGCTTCCAACGGCGGTGATTTAGGATATTTTTCAACTGGTAAAATGGTCAAGCCTTTTGAAGATGCAGCCTTTTCTTTAGAAGCTGGTGAAGTCAGTGAGCCCGTTCAGTCACAATTTGGCTGGCACGTAATTTTAGTTGAGGATAAACGTGAGGCTGATAAAGACTTAAAACCGTTTGAAGAAATGAAGGGTCAAATTGAGCAAGACCTTCGCCGCTCATTACTAACTTCGAAGGTACAATCCATAATCGATGAGGCTGACATTGATATAAAACTTGAGGAGTTTGAATCGTTATTTAATAGCGATAACGCTTCAGGTGAATCCGAAGAGTAGAACGACGCTAACAGAAAGCTGATATTCTGTATATACAAAAAGAGGTGCAATTGATTAACAAATTGGTACTGCACCCCAAAAGTTAGAGTAAAAAATCTAACTTTTGGGGTGTTTTTATATGGCAAAATATAGTAAAGAGTTCAAAATGAAAATTGTAA